>CAYRNY010000003.1:0-288591 GCA_964425755.1 uncultured Anaerolineaceae bacterium | reverse complement strand
CTATCGTAGCCCTAGAGCGTCTTTCATTCAAAACTGCATAACTTCAGTCATTTACATACATTTCGCAGACGATCCGACCTAATGCCGGGCGACGATCCCTGCCCGCGTTGTCGATCCATGTTTCCACCCGGCAGCGCCTCCGTTATAATAGAGACAGCGTAAATGAGCATGGGTGACGATCAATCAGGAGCACGTAGGCTATGGGTGACGATCCCAATACAATGCCAGGCAATGGCAATATCAACGTCCCGCGTGAAGTGCGCCAGGGACGGCAGTTTATCGAGCAAGTGCACCAGAAAATGAGCAAGCTGGTGCAAGAGTTCGCTAATGGCGAGATCAACCGTACCCAGTTCCACCATCTTTACGATCGCTATCAGCGCCAGATTATGACCGTCACGCAACACCTCACGGAGTCCGATCCCGACAACTGGCAGAACGCGCTACAGGCGCAGGAGTCCGAAGACACGTTCCTGATCAAGAAACGTTTGACTGCAAAAGCGGTCGGTATGAGCGTCTATGACAACAAGAGCGGGATGCCAATCGAGACGCTAGGGGAATTCGCGATCGAGCCGGATTTAATCGTGCCGATGTTAAGCAGCTACCGGTCGGCAGCCGCGGAGATTTTCCGCGCCGGGATGCGCAGCACAGAGATGGAAAACGGCCAATGGCTGTGCTTTGTGCCGGGTAGCTACACAACCCTGATCGCCCTGTTCTCGCTGGAGCCTTCCGACAACCAGCTCGAAATGGTCGAACGCATGCATCAAGACTTCGAAAGCGCCAACCGCGCGGCGCTAGAGGCCGGCTCCGCCGATCCAGCGGAGCTGGCATATCCCTTTTACTCGTTCGTCCAACGGCGCGCGAAACCAGGTGACAGAGGGTGACACTCCGCGAACACGCTGAGCACCGCGCCCGCTCCGGCTATCCAGCCGGGTTAAGGGATCGCGCTCGAAGGCGGCTGCAACGCTAGCCATTCGTTGAGCGCTGTCAGAAATGCAGGATGGCTTTCCGGCAGGATCAAATAGGCCGGGTTGATGAACATCGTCGCCATCCACCGATCCAGCGTCGCCCACTGGCTGAAATCCGCGTTCCAAAAACGCCCTGGCGGGCCAAAGCGAATCTCCACGTGCAGGTGGAACGTCTGGGAATAGCCTGTCGTCCCCACCACGCCGATCACGTCATCCGGCGTGACGTAATCCCCCAGGGAGACGAAATCGCGCGCGAGGTGCGCGTATAACACGTAGATCGACACGTCCGAGGTAAACGGCGTTTCGACCAGCACCAGATTCCCCCATCCGAAGTTATAGCGCGGCCATGTCACCAGTACGCGCCCTGCCGAGTCGCCGTCCACATAGCACGGCACACAGGTGGAGCGTGCCGTGACATATCCCGGCCCGATCGGGCGAAAATATGTGATATCGCCGTTGAGATAATCGCCTGGATTGGCATAATCGATTCCATAATGCGGGCTGCCGTGCAGGGGGTCAAGGAACAGCCCGCCTTCAGGAATAATAAACGGGACAAACGGGCGCTGCGAGAAAGCGGCTAACGGATCAGATTCGGTACCTTGCAGCGTGCGCCCGACCGCCGGATTCGCCAAATCGGTGAAACCGCGCGGTGATTGTCCGGTGGGAGGCCGCAACGGAGCATCATCGTCTTCTGGCACACACCATGCCAGCCGTTCCGCAGCGTCCAGCGCTTCACAGCCGAACGGCTGCAGCGC
Source organism: uncultured Anaerolineaceae bacterium (assembly GCA_964425755.1). GTDB lineage: Bacteria > Chloroflexota > Anaerolineae > Aggregatilineales > Aggregatilineaceae > CAYRNY01. The sequence goes on along the minus strand of CAYRNY010000003.1, from coordinate 286,871 downwards.
GCGTACGGTTGGCCCCGCACCGGCAACGCACGGAGCCAGCAACGTGCCGACGACGACAACGACGACTATCCCCACTCGAAGGCTGGCCTGTCGTGAGCGTTTGCCCCTCATATCAATCCACGCGCCCCCTGCAGCAACAGCGAATATAACCCCGATGGGATCAACTTCTTGATGCAAGTCTTGTACACAGTCTACAACTGATACACGCGCTACGTCGCTCACAAAACGGGCATGACCTGGCAAACGACATATGCGCTATGCACACAGCAAGCCATCACTCGCCGCTTGCCGGCAGCAATACGCTTCGCTGCGCGTCAACTGAACGCTGAAGACCGCATAACTCCTAATATAATCAACCCCATAGAGTTGCCGCAATTTTACAAACGAGCGTATGATACATGTACAAGATGCTATAGTGAGCCGTCCCCAAAGGAGAACGCCCGATGTCACGAGAAGACTTGACCGCCATCGTCAACCGCGCGCTCACCGACGAGGAGTACCGCGCTAAACTGGTGTCCGATCCGGACGCCGCACTCGCGGACTACGAACTTGACGAAGAAGAGGAAAAGATGGTCCGCAACCTGTCAGCCGAGGCTTTCGAAGAGCTGTCAATGGACCTGGAAAAACGCCAGTCCAAGAGTGGCTTTCTGGGCGGCCTGTCGCTGATGGGTGGCAAGGATGCCGTGGATGCCAGTAGCGTGCTCGACCTGCTGCGTAACAAGTACGGCGGCAAGGCATAATACCCGGCACAGTGGTCCCTCAGCACCCCCGTCCTTGCGCAGAGCATGCGCCCAATGTAAACAGGGCCAGGATGCTGCCGCTGGCCCTGCCGGTCTTGGTGACGCCGTCATCGTGCGTCACTGGCCGACCGGAATCACCAACTGGTCGCCCGGATAGATCAAGTGCGGGTTGACGAGGTTGTTCGCGTCGATGATCGCCTGTGGCTCGACTCCATACCGGCGCGCGATCGCGTAGATGCCCTCGCCGGACTGCACTGTATGGATGACCTGTCCGTCTTCAGTCCGGGGCTGGGCCGTAGCAGTAATCTCGCCCTCAGCGCCATCAGCCGCAAGCGCAGCATCGCCCTGTTCCGTTTCGCAACCTGGTATGTTCAGTTGCCAGCCAATTTGAAGCGGCGTCAACTCATTTCCGCCGAGATATTCCGCATTCGCCGCGACCAAGTCAGAAAGCAGCACGCCGTTGTCCTGCGCGATCGAGTACAGCGTGTCATTGGACTTCACCACGTGGATACATGGATTTTCCTCGACCGGGATCGCCGTTGGCGTGGGCTGGAAGGAAGGGTCGATCGTTGGCACGGGCGTGTCTGATGGCAGAATATCACTCATGCCCGGCGTCGTGATCAGGACCCGGGTCGCCGTGGGCGATCCGGCACGTGCCGCTGCATCCAGCGAGAGTTGCGTCGGCGTTGCCTCCGCCCCTGCGCTTTGCGGCGCGACGTCACCGGTGGGCGCAGCGGTATTCGTCGCGTCCGGGGCAGCCGTAGTGGACTCGGCGACAAACCCCGCCGGAGTCGTGGTTGGCACCAATGTGCGCGTTGCGGTCGCTTCAGGCTCCTCTGTCGGTGGCTGGGTATTCGACGCAGTGGCAGTCGGCGGTGCAGGCGTAGCCGTCGGTGCGATGTCCGTCAGGTTGACCTGGCGGGACGTGGGCTGCAAGTCCTCGCCCGCATCCTTATAACACGCCGAAATGATGAGGCTGACACCCACCAACACCAACGCAAGGCTCAGCCATCTTATGATCGTATCTCGCTGCATACAACCTGCTCCTTCGCGTCCAATCCCCAAAACGCTCCGCATCATCGCCACCAGCATACACCGAACACCCGGTTTGTACAATTTTCGAGACCTCGCGCCATACAGCTACGCACCGATTCAGCCGCCTGTTGCAAACAGGTAGTACATCTTTTATAGTTGAACATACTTTAAACACACGCATGCCCGCCACAACTAGAGACAGCGGCAGGTGAATGCGTGGGACAATGAAAAAACCGCTGGTCCGCGCGCGGCTGCAATTGGTGCGCAGCGCCGGACCGGCGATAACACTACAGAGAGGCGATCATGATTACGCACACTGAAGACGACGCCCAGGCAACCGCCAGGCGCATCGCCGGCGTGCGCTTCTTCGAGGTGGGCAAGCTGTATCACTTTAGCTGCGATCACCTGCCGGACCTGATGGTCGGTGACCAGGTCATCGTGGAAACCACACGCGGACGCCAGCTTGGACAGGTGATGAACCTGCTCACGCCAGAAGAAGCCGATGCCGAGCGCGATTACAAACCAATCCTGCGCAAAGCGACCCCCATCGACCTGATGAGCCAAAAACTGTGGAAGGCACGCGAGATCGAGGCGTTGATCACCTGCCGCGAGAAAGCGGCGGAAATCGGTGATTATGACAATGCGAAGTTCGTCGCCGCCCAGTACAATTACGATGGGTCACTGCTCACGTTCTTGTTCAGCGCCGAAGAACGGTTGAACACGTCCCGGCTGCGAAGCATGCTACAGCGGAGCTTCAAGGCGCGCATCGAACTGCGACAGGTCGGCCCGCGCGACGTCGCCAAGCTGATCGGCGGCATGGGCGCATGCGGGATACCGCGCTGCTGCAGCACGTTCCTGACCGATTTCAGCCCCATCTCGATCAAGATGGCAAAAGCACAGGGCATCTCGCTAAACCCGTCAGAGATCACGGGCATGTGCGGCAGGTTGCGCTGTTGCCTGATCTACGAATACGAGCAGTATGTCGAAGCACGCAAGCAACTTCCCAAACGTAACAAACGGATCGGCACGCCTCACGGCGAAGGCAAGGTGATCGACATTCACCCGCTAAGCGATTCGGTCACGGTGCTGGTCGACGATACGCGGTATACTGTCGCGCGGGACGATATCATCCCTCTGGAAGAATGGGAAGCATTGAAGGCCAAAGCGGCGGCAGGGTGCTCCAAGCACGAGAATGGCGGCTGCGATTGTGGGGCACAACGCCAGTCCAGCCGGCGGCAAAGCGAGCCGCGCAGCGACGCCGCAGAGCAACAGCACGACCAGCCGCGAGACGACGACCAGGAAGAATCAACATCACAAAGCAGGCGCAAACGCGGCAAGAGCCGCCGCAGCCGCAAAAAATCATCGCGCAACAGCAAGCAGCGACGCTCACGCGGGAAGCGACGCAACAAAAAGGACCAGTCCACCGACAATGAGTGACACCCCCCAGCGTGTGATGGGCATCTTTGCCCATCCTGACGATCCGGAGTTTTTCTGCGGCGGGACCTTCGCCAAGTGGGCCGCCGAAGGTCGCCACATCACGTTTGTGATCGCAACCAGCGGTGACAAAGGGTCTGACGATCGCAGCCTTACATCCGAGGAACTGATCGCCATCCGTGAAGTTGAAGAACGCGCCGCAGCCGCACGCCTGGGAGTGAAAGAGGTGATCTTCCTGCGCTACCCGGATGGTGAACTCCAAGCGACACTTGATCTGCGACGCCAACTCACACGCCTGATCCGGCTCAAACGGCCCGACGTGGTCGTGACCAACGATCCGACGGCGCGCTGGTACGGCGTGAATTACATCAACCATCCCGACCACCGCGCAATTGGCGACGCAGCCCTGGATGCGGTGTTCCCTGCTGCCCGAGATCACCTGTCCTTCCCTGAACTCTACCGGCAGGAAGAGCTGGAACCGCACAAAGTGCCTTATGTTTACCTGTGCGGCACGCACGACCCAAACGTCAAGATCGATGTTACGGACTATCTCGAAACCAAAATCGCGGCGTTGCGCGAGCACAAAAGCCAGATCAAGGACATGGACGCGATGGCCCAACGCCTGCGCGAAGCAGTCGATCCCGAACTGGTAGGCGAAACGCCGCGTTTCACCGAATCATTTCGCATGTTCCACTTGCAGTGAAACCATAATACAGACCGCGCGTTAACGCGTATGGAGTAACACACTTTGATTGATTTCAGACCACAAATCGCCACCCGCCAGGATGCCTGGATCGCACGCCGCCGGGACCTGCATCGGCATCCTGAACTGGGGTTTCAGGAAGTTCGTACCGCGGCGCTCGTCGCCGAGCAACTGGCACAGCTAGGCCTTGAGGTGCAGACCGGAGTCGGCAAGACTGGCGTCGTCGGACTGCTGGAGGGCCGTCGCGACGGACCCACAGTCCTGGTGCGCGCCGACATGGACGCGCTACCGCTCCAGGAGGAAAACGATATCGACTACCGCTCGCAGACCCCTAACGTGATGCACGCCTGCGGACATGATGCGCACACGGCAATTGCACTGGCGGTTGCCGAACTGCTCAGTGAGCACACTGACCGGATCGCGGGCCGGGTGAAATTCGTGTTTCAGCCTGCCGAGGAGATCGGGCGTGGCGCGGACGCCATGATCCAGGATGGCGTGCTGACCAACCCCAAGCCGGATATCGCGCTGGGGCTGCACGTCTGGAACGAAGTCCCGGTCGGCGCGCTGGCGCTGGTCGACGGGCCGTTTATGGCAGCAGCAGGCGACTTCACGATCACCGTGACCGGGCGCGGCGGGCACGGAGGGCTGCCGCACGAGACAAACGACCCGGTCATCGCCGGCAGCCAGATTGTCACCGCGCTGCAAACCATCGTCAGCCGCAACATCAGACCGGTAGACGTGGCCGTCGTCTCCGTCACGGAATTCAAAGCCGGTGACTCGTTCAACGTCATCCCCGGTAAAGCACGTTTGCGCGGCACGATCCGCGCCTTTGACAGCACAGTGATTGACTTGTTGGCCGAGCGTATCCGCGAAATCGCAACCGGGATTGCGGAGGCCCTGGGATGCAAAGCCGCGATTGAAGTCGAGCAATTGACTCTGCCGGTAGTCAACACGCCGGAAGTCAACGCCAACCTGCGCCGCGTGTTCGAGCGCGTGGCACCCGACCTGACGATCATCAGCGACTATCGCACCATGGCGGCAGAGGATATGTCGTACTTTCTGAATGACGTGCCGGGGACGTTTTTCTTCGTCGGTTCGGCAAACCCGCAACGCGGGCTGGACTATCCACACCATCACCCGCGGTTTGATGTCGACGACGAAGTCGTAATCCCGCTGGCAGCCAATCTCCTGGCCTCGGCAGTGGCGGCCTATGTGCTGCCGGATGCGTAAAGCGGGGAGCACGGCGTAGGGGAACGCCGCGGGCCTGAAAAGGAGCGACACGTTACGTCATGCCACAGCAAAACATTTTCCGTTGGCGAAACGGGCGCGGCTGGATCGTCTTATCCGGCGGAGGTAGCACCGAACTCGATGCCGTATCGCACATTGCGGCGCGCGTGCTGGGGCGCACGGTGTCACAAGGTCCGCTCGCGTATATCTGGGCAGCGGGCGATATCGAAGCCGCCGACCGTGATATGGACGCGCTGCGCGATCTCGGCGCGCGCACGGGTTACCTGGTCGACATCTTGACCGAAGACGACACGTCTCTGCGCACGCAGCTACAACAGGCGGGAGTGATCATCCTGGGCGATGGCCCGGATACCCTGCGCCTGCGCCACGCATTGCCCGGCGTCGTACTCGAAAGCATCGAGTCGGCGTTTGAGCGCGGGGCAACGATCTACGGTATCGGACAGAGCGCGACGATTCTTGGCGCTTACGGTATTGAGTCGGCCCAAATCGTGCAAGGTCTGGAATGGCTGACGCAGGCGGTGATCATGGCGCACTACACACCAGAACAAGCTGACCTGCTGCGCGAGTGGATTCACGAAAGCAACGCCACCTACGGTTTGGGGTTGGGGCAAGGCGCCGCGCTTGCTTTCGGCCCGCGCGGTGACGTCGAGGTGTGGGGCAACCAGGCGATCACTGTCACGCTGGGCGAACAATACCACCCCGGCTCAAGTCAATAGATTTCGATCCACTGTGAGGCGGTTCGATGGCCGATAGTACTGCCCGCAATACGTTTCCTTCTCCTGTCGATCACCCGCCGGAGAGACCGCCCATGCGTGTGGTATCGCTGGTCCCTAGCCTGACCGAATCCCTATTCGATCTTGATCTGGGGGACCGGCTGGTAGCGATCACCGACTATTGCACACATCCACCAGACAAGGTAAAGTCATTACTAACGATAGGTGGAACAAAGAACCCGGACATCGCACGCATCATTGACCTGGACCCCGACTTGGTGCTGTTAAATGACGAAGAAAACCGGCGTGAAGATGCCGAAACGCTCTACAGCGCAGGTATCCCGATCTGGGTAACGGGACCACGCACGGTTTTTGACGTGCTTAACCTGCTGTGGAATATCATGGCGGTGTTCGACCACGCCGTGATGTCAACACGGGTACGTGAGATCGAACGTGCGTATGACTATTCGCTGGCCGCGTCCGAGGCGGCACGCCCGGCACGCGTGTTCGCTCCGATCTGGCGCGACCCGTGGATGACGTTTAACAAAGACACCTACGCCCACAACGTGCTGCGTGTATGCGGGGGCCAGAACGTGTTTGCCGCACGCGAGCGCCGGTTTCCGCTGGAAGCTGATCTCGGCCAGGCCGACCCGCTACCGAATGACGATCCGCGCGTTGCTGGGCGCGACCGGCGCTACCCACGTATCACGCTGGAAGAAGTGGTCGCGGCGCAACCGGAGCTTGTGCTCCTGCCAGATGAACCATACGCGTTTGGCGCGTCCGATGCTGCTGAGCTGAGTCACCTGGACATTCCAGCCGCGCACCACAACCGGATCTATCAGATCGACGGAAGTTTGCTAACGTGGCATGGCACACGCGTTGCCTATGCACTGCGGGATTTACCGGGGCTATTGATGGGGGGCCACACAAGTCCATGACTCTGACGACAATTCATTATGACACGCTGGTGACACTCTGTCAGCAGATCAGCGACGTGGTGGTCGCGCTCGATCACCGGGGGTGTATCCGTTTTCTAAACCTGGCCGCCGAAGCAGCGCTGAGCCTGGACTCGGCCAACGTCACCGGCCAGTTACCTGCCAATATACCTGAGATGGCCCCACTGCTGCCCTTCATTGAGCGCGCACGGGCAGGCTACCCGGCTATCCGCGAACGGGTCGCGCTGGCCGACGAAAGCATCGTATGGGTGCAGGTCATACAGGCGCTGCATACACCACCAGCCGAAGAGCGTCCTCGGATCACCAACCTCATGGGCGAAATCGTACACGAGATGAAACGCCCCTTGAGTTCCGCGAAAAGCCTGATTGACATGATTGAAGCATCCGGAACGCTCTCTGAACGGCAAGAAACATTTGTCCAGAGAGCGCGCCTGCGTCTGGCCTCGATGCTGAACCAATTTCACCTGCTTGAGGATATGGCATGGATCGACACCAACGGGCATTTGCAGACAGGCCCCGTTAATGTGGAGGATGTGATCCGGCGCGCGCTCACGCATCTGGAAGGCTTCGCACAGCAGCAAGGCGTCACGATCACACTCGATGTGCAAGCACCTCCCTGCTCGCTGAAGGGTGATGCCTTCCGCCTGGAAAGCGTGTTCGGCAACCTGATCCACAACGCGATCAAATACTCGCCAGACGGCGGGCAAGTTGTCATCACCTCCAGCGCGGACGATTCACGCGTGGCATTCGGCGTGACGGACCAGGGGATAGGCATTCCTCAGGAACATATTCCACACCTGTTTGAGCCGTTCTACCGTGTGCGCAACGCCGATACCGCGCAAATTGAAGGTTCCGGGCTGGGACTATCAATCGTCAAGACCATCGTGGAGAAACACGGCGGCGAGGTGTTTGTCGAGAGCAACCTCGGCGAGGGCAGTACGTTCGGTTTCTGGCTGCCGTGTGAATAGACGCTATCCGGCATCACCAGCATCCTGCTGCGAGCGCGAGAGCCAGTCAAGATACGACGCCGCCCGTAGTTGTTCGCGCGGGACGACAATCCGCAGCGCCTTCGGCACAAGATCGGCGATCAACGGCGTGGTCCCCAGCGGGTCACCGTCGATCTGCGTCTGCTGGGGGGTTCGCGTATCGATCACGATCCGTTTGCGCGCCGTAAAATACAGGATCGACTCGGGGGGCAGCCCGCTGCCTGTGATCAGGTTTGTGACGCTGGTTAGCACCCGTTCCGGGTTCAGGGGGCGCAGAACCCCGGCATAAAGTAGCCCATCATCGGGTTGAATCGCATCGTTGATCACCGCCAGCCCGTGAATCCAGGTTAAGGCTCCGGTAGCCGTGATAAACGCCATAATCCCCTCAACCTGCAAGGGAGCCTGGCCGTCCAGCGAGATCAGATACTCAACCGGCCTGGTCTGCACCAGCGTGCGCAAGCCCGAAATACCGTATGCCAGCAGCCCCAGGCGATCCTTGTCCTCGCGGGTTACGTTGGCGGCGGTTTCTGCTTCAAACCCCGTAGAGACGCGCAGCACCGAAAAGCGATCGGCAACTTTTGCCAGATCGATCTCGCGCAGCATCCCCGGTCCCAGCGCCAGTTTTAGCGCCGCATCCAACCGGTGCGGAATCCCCAAGAAGCCCGACACCACGTTGCCGGTCCCGGACGGAATCCAGCTCAACGGCACGCCTTCGCCACCGGTCGCGTGCAATGCCCCCGACACGGCCTGCATCAACGTTCCGTCACCGCCCGCCACGATCACGCGTTCCACGCCGGCATCCAGCCCTGCGCGAATCACGCCGGCAAAATCAAAGTCGGGCGTGGTGCGGTGCAAAATGATACGCGGTTCCGTCATTGTGCGCAGACGCTCGATCACCGCCAGCCCGCGCCGTGATCCAGACACCGGGTTGACAACCGCCAGAACATGGCCCGGTCTGTCTACGTCCGTCCACCGGTTTGAAGCCATACGCCAATCAATCTCAATCGTTTAGCAGAACTCACCCCCAGTATATACCGGCTTACTTATGAGGGGAACGCCATCAGATCGTTATTTTAACGATCGTAGGCGACGGTGACGGCGTCACAGAGGGCGTTGGCGTCTCCGACGGGAGCGGTGATGGTGTAGCACTGGGCTGCGTTGGCGTCGGGGTGACTGAGGGCGGTGTTGGTGATGGCAACGGCGTGACGGTGGGCAACGGCGTGAACGTCAACGTGATCGTCGGCGTCGGGTTAACCGCCTCGACCACACTTTCATGGATGTAAACAATGTCACGATACGCGCCATCGGGATTCAGTTCCACGACATACCATTCATCATTCCCCGGCACGCGTGAATAGATGCATAACTCCGTCCCAAATGGAATCACATCCCGGATCGGGCATTCATCATCATTCGTGCTCGGGCATTCACGATATACGGCACGTTCGACATCCACCTCAAACCAGATGCACGGCGGCAGCGGTGTGAACGTCGGCGGATTGTACATCGTGGGGATTGCAGGCAGCGGCGCGGCCTGCGCCGTCGACGACGCTACGGCGCGCTGGGTAGCCGGAGCGGTGATATCGCCCTGGCTCTCCATGAAGTTGATGAAGCCCGTCCACACATAATAGCCGCCAAACACAAGAAAGGCACCGATGATCACCACCAAGAGCGGGGATGGTCCTGAACGATAGCGCGACATAGTTGCCTGTACCCAATCCTCACAAGCGCGTCATTCATCATACACCACTATCCCCCTTTTACCAGCACCCTCTACCCTGATGCGTGCCCGACTAACGCCGCGACTTGCGCCAGCAAAACCGTCGCGTCGAAGGGTTTCGTCACGAAACCGTTTGCGCCCGCAGCTTCGGCCTGGCAATGCTCCTCGCCGGATTCCAGCGCCGTCAGCATCAACACCGGCACCTGGGCGGTACGCGGATCGGCCCGCAACCGGCGGCAGACCTCAAACCCGTCGATCCCGGTGAGGCGCACATCAAGCATAACCAGGTCCGGTGGTTCGGCCCACGCCATCTCAAGCGCCTTCTCGCCGCTGTTTGCCAACCTTACGCAGTACCCCGCCGACACGAGGTACGCTTCCAGCAATTCACGGTTCATCCAGTCGTCATCAACGACGAGCACGTCCGCCGCCGCGCCCCTTGTCATCCGCACTTCTCCTCACAGCGTGGTTACGCGGTCCTGGCGCTCAGGATGGCATCACCTGCGTGACCTGCGCCCACACATCATCGCCGGTCAAATCCTGCCGCCCATCCAGCACGATCACCGGACGCTCGGCTACCGTCGCATCCAGCAGCCATTCGTCGTGGCGCGCTTCAAGCTGTTGCAGGTATTCCAGCGTGATGTTTTGTTCTTCGGCGCGCCCGCGCAGCTTCAGACGACGGTAACACTCTTCTGCCGGTGTGCGCAAATACATGATCGCGTCAGGGACCGGTACTTGTGTGCGGAAGTAGTCCCAAAAATTCATGTATACCGCCCACTCGGTATCGTCCATCAACCCCTGCTGGTGCAGGTTCTTGGCAAAGACGTGCCGGTCACAGTAGATCGAACGCTCGAACACCGCTACGCTGTTTCCGGCTGCGGGCAGTTCTTCTAGTGCCTGCGCGCGGGTCACAAATGCGTTGACCTGCATCGTAAAAGCCCAGCGCGGGGTGTCGGTGTAAAAGCGTTCCAGCAGGTTCATCGCGTACCCGGTCTGCCAGCGTTCCACCGGTTCTTTCACAAACAAAAAACGGTCGTCAAGCGTCAGCCGCTCGCCCAGCGTAGTCTTGCCTGCTGCGATGTTACCTTCAAGCAAAACGAGCATGGCCCAGCTCTCCTCTTTCGTCCACATCACCTCGTGCAAATTGATCCTGCGTATGCCAGCCGACTGGCTTAACGGCCTGCCGACACGGTCTATAGCATCACCGGCGAGAGTAAGCTTCCCGCCGGTGATATGCAATCACTGCATCTAGCAGCACGGCCTGACCTCAGGACCGCGCCGGCCAAGCCGCGCCAGCGCACTGACCCAATAGTACCGGTTAGCTGCGTTTCACGCCACGCTGAATCGCCAGTTTCACCTCGCCGATCGCGCGCGTCACCTCAATCTCACGCGGGCAGGCGGGCGTGCAGTTGAAGATCGTGCGGCAGCGCCAGACTCCGTCCGGTTCGGACAGAATCTTCAGGCGCTCGTCCGTCGCCTGATCGCGGCTGTCGAAGATGAAACGGTGCGCCTGCACGATCGCTGCCGGGCCGACGTAATCGCCATTGGCCCAAAAACTGGGGCAAGCTGTGGTGCAGCACGCGCAAAGAATGCATTTGGTCGTGTCGTCAAACCGCGCGCGATCCGCTTCGCTCTGCAAACGCTCGCGTCCATCTTCCGGCACCGGATCGTCGTTCACAAAGAAGGGTAGCACGTTCCGGTAATGTTCGAAGAACGGCTCCATGTCAACGATCAAGTCTTTTAACACCTTCAGCCCCAGGATCGGCTCGACCTGGATCGTCACGTGATCCCCTGCACCGAGTGATTGTACCAACACCTTACATGCCAGCCGGTTGACGCCATTGATACGCATGCCGTCCGATCCGCAGATGCCGTGCGCACATGACCGCCGGAAGGACAGCGTGCCATCCTGTTCCCACTTGACGCGGTGCAGCAACTCCAGCACACGATCGGTAGGCTCGACATCGTCAAGCGTGTATTCGCCCCAATAGGGCTTCTGGTCAGTTTCCGGGTTAAAGCGCCGGATTCGCATCGTTACTTGCATCAGTCATTTCCCCAATAAAGTTAGCGTATGGCGCATTGACTTAGTACACGCGTTCCTTCGGTTTGAATCGCTCATCTTTTTCAGCCAGTGACATGTCGACCGGCTTATCGTGGTTCAATTGAACGCCGCCATCCGTCTTGTATGCCAGCGTATGAACCATCCAGTTCTCGTCGTCGCGGTCGGGATAATCATCGCGCGAGTGCGCGCCCCGGCTCTCTTTGCGCGCCAGCGCGCTCACCGCCGTGACCTCAGCCACATCCAGCAGGCAACCCAACTCCCACGCTTCAAACAGATCGCTGTTGAAGCGCTTGCCGCGATCGTCGATCGCGAGGTCGTTTTTGTACTCATCCTGCAGGCGACGCAGCACTTCAAGCGCCTCGCTCATACCCTCTTCGGTGCGGAACACACCGACATGCTGCATCATCACCTGCTGCATTTCGGTGCGAATCTCATAGGGTTTTTTGCGGCCCTCTGCCGTGCGTATACGCTCCAGTTCCGCCTGAATCTCGCCCGCCGGGTTGTCCGGCAGCGGCGTGAAGTCGGTCCCCTGGCAATATTCGGCCATATGCTTGCCAGAGCGCCGCCCGAACACGATCAGATCGGTCAGGCTGTTGGTCCCCAGCCGGTTCGCACCGTGCACGCTGACACAAGCCGCTTCACCCGCCGCATAGATGCCGGGCATCGGCGTTCCCTGCGCGTCGAGCACCACGCGCCCATCAAGGTCGGTGGGGATGCCCCCCATCCCATAGTGCGCGGTCGGTTGCACCGGCATCGGCTCGCGCACCGGGTCCACGCCAAGATACGTGCGGCAGAAATCGAGAATGTCCGGCAGCCTGCTCTCCACGTATTCGCGGTCGATGCGGCGATCTTCGCCCGCTTCCGCGAGATAACGGTTGACCGTCTCCGGCGTGACATCCAGATGCACGTAACGCCGCCCCTTGATCCCACGCCCGGCCTGAATCTCCAGATAGATCGCGCGTGAAACGACATCGCGGCTGGCAAGGTCTTTGATGCTCGGCGCGTAGCGCTCCATAAAACGCTGGCCCTTGTCGTTGAGCAGCACGCCACCTTCGCCGCGTACCCCCTCGGTGATCAGGATGCCCATCTTGTAGATGCCGGTGGGATGGAACTGGTAGAACTCCATATCCTGCATCGGGATGCCGCGCCGGTACGTGATGGCGTTACCGTCGCCGGTCAATGTGTGGGCATTGCTCGTAATCTCCCACACGCGGCCCCATCCACCGGACGCGAACAACACCGCCTTGCTGTGAAATATATGCAGCTCGCCATCATCAATGTTGGCCGCGATCACGCCAACGACTGTGTCGCCGTTGCGGATCACGTCCACGACATGGTATTCATCAAAGAACGTCACGTTGTTCTTGATGCACTGCTGGTACAACGTCTGCAGGATCATGTGGCCGGTGCGGTCCGCTGCGTGGCACGCACGGCGTACCGGCTGCCCGCCGAATCCGCTCGTATGGCCGCCAAAGCGTCGCTGCGAAATACGCCCCTCTGCTGTGCGGTCAAACGGCAACCCCAGGTGTTCCAGCTCGATCACCGCGCTGACCGCTTCTTCAGCCAGTGTCAGCGCCGCGTTCTGGTCGGCCAGGTAGTCGCCACCTTTCACCGTGTCGAAAGCGTGCCACTCCGGGCGATCTTCCTCCAGATTCCCCAGCGCCGCACCGATGCCCCCTTGCGCCGCCCCCGTGTGCGAACGGGTGGGGTACAATTTGCTGATCACGGCAGTCTTGGCGCTGCGCGAAGCGTACAATGCTGCCATCAACCCCGCACCGCCGCCGCCGACGATCACTGCTTCATATTGGTGTGTTTGCATGGTGTGCCTCTAACATCACGTTCATATAACCAGGAATTAACCGATCTAACGAGGTGTTGAAGCGACTTGTTCGGTCATCTCTGTCGCCATCTCATAAGCTGTCTCGTCCACGCCCGCGATCAACGCCGCCGCGCCCAAAATAATCAGCGCCACCGCGCCAAACACGATCGCGTAATTCAACGCCCGGTTTACCAACGGGGAATGCGCGTAATCATTGATCACGTAGCGCAGCCCGTTAAACCCGTGCAGCACGACCAACGCCAGCAGCAGCCCGTCGTAAATGCGCCAGATCGCCACACCGGCGACCAGCATATCCCACCGCGCGCCGACGAACTCGATGGCTTTGCCGCTTTCGTTGACCACGTCGGTCCCAATCACTTCAATTCCGCCGCCGGTGATGTCGAACACGCCCTGCAACACGTGCATCATCGCCAGATGCCCAAACACCAACGGCACGATCAACACGCCCGAAAGTCGCATGAACGACCAAAGCGTCGCCTCAAACCGGCCCGGCAGCTTAAAACCGGGATCGTCCCGCGCGATCAGCCCGTACAGCCCGGAAAGCACCAGCGCCACGACGATGATCACCACAAAGCCGATCACAAATTGCGATTGCGTTTCGATGATCTCGTCCAGCCCGGCGATATCGCGGTTTTCCTCGCTGTAGAAGTCGATCACGTGTCCCAGCATCAGCGCGAAAGTGGGCGTAAGCAGAATCAACGTCGTCGCCAACACGATCACGGTCGCGCGCTGCTGGTACTGCCACCATTCCGGCTTGTAATCCAACACAATGATCCGCAGCCCGTTTAGCGCATGGAACACCACACACGCGACCAGGATGAATTCGCCAATCGTGAACAAGGGCGACTGGTATTCGCGGATCGCCTGCTCGTATTGTTCGGGATAGAACGCCGCCCAGGACGTATCCACAACATGCAAGATCAAAAACAGCACTGTTCCCAGGCCGGATATTCGGTGCAAGACCCAGGCCCATTGCCCGATCTTACCCCGGTAACGTAACGTTTCGGTAACTGTTGTGACCAAAGTTGCCATTATGGTCTAGCCTCCATCAAAAGGATTGCAGCGTGGTCTCGTTTAGTTGGAAATTAACATATGAGTACCGATATAACAAACCCTCCTCAGCCGCGCTCTGGCACGTCACACCGTTCGTCACATGGCGATCGCGACGCGCTCCGGCTGCGTAAGAAATGCGCAAAAATCGTTTGTTACCAAAATAACTAGTTGTTATACTCTACCATCAGAAGGGATCATGATCAAACCTCACAACGCCGGACATCACGGCCCCTCGTAATAGCTTACCAGCGACACGGCGTGCGCACCGGGACAGGACATGATCGCTTCTCATTGGTCACATGTTCAGCCTCACAGCAGCATATCACTGGTTCAGTTCGCATCACATTTTAGGAGATATGGACAACATGGCAGAAGGACAAAAAAAAGGTTTAGAAGGTATCGTAATCGCTGATACCAAACTCAGCCGCGTCCAGGGGGATATCGGCAAGCTGACCTATTGCGGCTACGACATTACCGACCTGGCCGAACACGCCTCGTTTGAGGAAGTCGCTTACTTGCTGTGGCACAACAAGTTGCCAACCAAGCGCGAGCTCGAGTCGTTCCGCGAGAGCATTTCGCGAGAAATGCCGGTCGACGGCGCAGTGATTAACGCGATGAAGGACTTCCCGAAGACGGCGCACCCGATGGGCGTGTTGCGGACGGCGGTATCGCTGCTTGGGCTGCATGACGACGAAGCCGAGGACAACAGCCCGGAAGCGAACAAACGTAAGGCCATTCGCCTCACCGCAAAGATGCCGACGGTTGTGGCCGCCTGGGCGCGCATCCGCCAGGGCGAAGAACCCGTCGCACCGCGTGCCGATCTGGGGTTGGCTGAGAACTTCGTCTATATGCTGAACAACGCCGATCCCGACCCGACCGAAGCCGCCGCGATCAATGTGTACCTCGTGCTGCTGGCCGATCACGGAACAAACGCCAGCACCTTCACGAGCCGCGTCGTCACCAGCACGGATGGCGACATGTACAGCGCCGTGACCGCCGCGATCGGCTCGCTGAAGGGGCCCAAACACGGCGGCGCGAACGAAGCGGCCATGAAGATGTTCCAGGAAGTGGCGCAGGCCCCAAGCGTGGAACAGTGGTTCCAGGACGAAGTCAAGGGCAAAGGTCGCCGTATTATGGGCATCGGGCACCGCGTCTACAAGGCGATGGACCCCCGTGCCACGATCCTGAAGCAGCACGCCCAGGCCCTGTGCAATAAGAACGACCAGTGCGGTCTGTTCGAAGTCGCGAACAAATTGGCCGAACTCGCGCTGGCCGACGAGTTCTTCATCGAACGAAAGCTGTTCCCGAACGTGGACTACTACAGCGCCATCGTGCTGGATGCCGTCGGCATCGATACCGACATGATGACGCCGCTGTTCGCCATGTCACGCGCGGCTGGCTGGACCGCGCACATCATGGAACAATGGGCCGACAACCGCCTGATTCGCCCGCGTGCGAATTACGTCGGGGAAGAAAACCTGACCTGGGTGCCATTGGCCGAACGCTAACCACGCCGTATCGACACGCAGCCGCCAGGTTGCCGTTGTGCAACCTGGCGTTTGTGTTTATACAATGCGCCCCCGAACCGCTATAATCTGACCACGGCCAGCACAATCACACATACGCAGCAGAGCCGAGGCCCAACACGTGACCGATCATTCCGCCCACCCGCCAACCGCCGTTGACCGGCGTATCCCCCTGCACGAAGCGATTACGTTCGTGCAACCAGGACATACGCTTGGTATCGGCGGCAATATGCTTTACCGTCGCCCCACAGCGTTTGTGTACGAGCTGCTGCGCCAGCCGGAGCCTCCGACCGATTTGACGCTGCTCGCCTTCACTGCCGGTTATGCCGCCGATTTGCTAGTCGGGGCGGGATGTGTCAGTCGCACACGGGCGTGTTACTTTGGGCTGGAAGCGTTCGGCTTCGCCCCGATGTTCACCCAGGCCGCAAACCGGGGCGCGATCCAGGTAATCGAGGAAACCGAGGCAAGTATCGCGTTTGGCATCCGCGCAACCCTGGCCGGAGTCGGCTTCATGCCTTCGACCGCGTGGATCGGCACGGACATGCTCAGGCTGCGCCCGGATGTAAAGACCATCCACGATCCGTACACCGGGCGCGAGCTTGTGGCATTCCCCGCGATCACGTGCGATGTGGCTGTGATTCACGCGTTGGTCGCCGACCGGCGCGGCAATGCCCGCTTGAACAAAAATCTTGGCATCGACATCGAACTCGCGGCAGCCGCCGACACCGTCATCATCACGGCGGAACGCGTGGTCGATGCGCTTGAGGAGGACGTCCACATCCCCGGCGCGTTGGTGACTGCCGTCGCGCATGCCCCGCGCGGCGCGTGGCCGACGTCGTGTTACCCGAACTACCTCATCGGCGGCGGCGAACTGCTGCGTTACATTGAAGCATGCGCCAACAACACATTCGATGACTATTTGCAGACCGCGCTTCACCGTGACCGGCCTTCACAACAGCTTTAATCGAACGTTTATGCGCTTCTGACCGGATCACGCCTATAATTTGAGATAGATTCACGATATTCATGGAGTTCACTATGCTGTGGTTGACGACACGCCGAAAGTGGTTAGCCGCCAGCGTGACGCTCGCTCTGGCGTTCGTCTTGCTGGCAGGCGGCTACCTGCTGAGTGATGCTGACGGCGGAAACCGGGTCCAGGCGCAGGGCAGCCAACCGCCCGCCAGCGTTGAGCTATTCAAGCCCTTCTGGGAAGCCTGGGACCTGCTGCACGAGAATTACGTCGATCCACTGGATGACGATACCCTGGTGGCCGGGGCATTAACCGGCATGATCGCGGCAGCGGACGTGCCCGAAACGGCCACTAACACGCCCGCCCCACCGGAAGATGCACGCACCACTGCCGAACGTTTCGCGCCGTTCTGGGAAACCTGGGCCGCGCTGCACGCGCGTTACGGCAGCACGCTGGACGACAACGCGCTGATGGAAGGAGCACTGCGCGGCATGATGGCCGCAGTCGGCGACCCGCACACCGATTACATGCCCCCGGAAACGTTCGCCAATATCAACGAAAGCATGAGCGGGCAGTACGAGGGCATCGGGGCAACAGTCCGGCAAAACGAAGAAACCGGCGGGCTGGAACTGGTCACGATCTTCGAAGGCTCGCCCGCAGCCGAAGCCGGTCTGAAATCCGGCGATCAGATCATCAAGGTCGAGGGCGAGGATATCACGCATCTCAGCCAGAGCGAAATCATCGCCTTGGTGCGGGGACCGGCGGGGTCGCTTGTACGGTTGGGCATCCTGCGCCCCGGTGAACCGGAACTGCTCAAGTTTGAGGTGCGGCGCGGACGTATCACGGTGCCGAGTGTGGAGAGCGAGATCATCGAGTCGGGGATCGGCTATATACGTTTGAACCAGTTTGAGTTCGGCACCTCGCAGGAGATGCGAGAGGCGCTATCCGAACTTGACGCGAACAACCTCGACGGCCTGATCCTCGACCTGCGCGGTAACCCCGGCGGTTACCTGACCACATCGATCGAAGTCGCGAGCGCTTACCTGGACGAGGGCACGGTATTGATAGAGCGCGGTCCTGATCGCGAGATCGAGCACCAGGTGTTGGGCAACGCCACTGCCCCTGACGTGCCGATGGTCGTGCTGGTCGACCAGGGCAGCGCCAGCGCGTCCGAATTAATCGCCGGGGCGCTGCAAGACCACGCACGCGCGACTATCGTCGGGATGCCAACTTTCGGCAAAGGATCGGTGCAGACCTGGCGCGAGCTATCGAACGGTGGCGGCATCCGCATCACGATCTCGCGCTGGTATACACCGGATGGCACATCCGTGAGCGAGGTCGGCATCCAACCGGATATCGTGGTGCCGTACGATCCGGAGGCCACCAGCGGTGACTATGACAACCAGCTCACCGCCGCGCTGCAGGTGCTCCAGGACACGTATGAAGCCCCTGGCGACACGGCGCAGGCGGTTGAGGAAAGCGCCACACCGGGTGTAGCAACCGAATAAAGCGCATTCTAGCATGTTTTTTAGCACTGTCTTATGCGCCTCTAACCGAACGGCAGTACAATGGCGAAAATAAGCGGTAAGATGGATTAGTCTCGTCCGTCTTGCCGTCGTTCTAAACCGGTCAAGTTTACCGACATCGCGCACTCTATCTCTCAAAGGAGCTGGGAGATGTTTCTCTTCGATCCGACGTACATGTTGATGGTGTTTCTACCCACGCTGATTATCACCGGCCTGGCGCAGATGTGGGTCAAGAGCGCCTACAGCAAATGGAGCCAGATATCCAACGGCAGTGGCGTAAATGGCCAGCAGACCGCTCAAACGCTCATGAGCCGGGGCGGAATCCAGCGTGTGGGGCTGGAAATCAGCGACCGCGGCGAACTGTCCGATCACTACGATCCGTCGAGTGGCGTTGTGCGGCTGTCACCCGGCGTGGCCCGATCTCCTTCGATCGCGGCGATGGCTATCGCGGCGCACGAGTTCGGGCACGTCCAACAGCACCAGCAGAACAGCCCAATGATGGCCGTGCGCCAGACACTCGTGCCCGCCGCGATGATGGGCCCGCGTATCGGCTTTTTGCTGATCTTCTTGGGGCTGATCCTCAACTTCATGGGGTTGGCCGTGATCGGCTTGATCCTGTTTGCCGGCACGACGCTGTTCACCATTGTGACGCTGCCGGTCGAGCTTGACGCCAGCCGTCGCGCGCTCAAACTGCTGGAACAGACCGGGCTGATCGCCACCGCGCAGGACCGTGAAGGCGCACGCGCCGTCTTGACTGCCGCCGCGTTCACCTACGTCGCGGCTGTAGCCACATCGATACTGACGTTGCTGTACTACGCCATGCTGGTCTTTGGCGGGCGGCGCGACTAGGCGCATACTAACCGCACAAACACTCAAGGACGCATCTTCATGCCGGCTGCACCTGCTGACGACTACACGATTGACGAACTGCTCGCTGTGTGTATTGCGCGGCAGGTGCAGGACGGCGAAACACTGGCCCACGGCCTCGCAACACCACTCGTCGCCGCCGGCTACATTCTGGCGCAGCGTACCCATGCACCAAACGCATTCTTCGCCTCGGCCATCGGGCAAGGGATCGTGCAGGACTGGGCCCCACTCGGCATCGCCACTGCCGAGACGTTATGGCTGGGCAAATCGCTGACTCATAGCAGCTTCGTTGTGCTCGTCGCGGATGCGATGCGCGCCATGTCGCCGAAAGAGTTTTTCCGCCCCGCCCAGGTCGATCCGCACGGCAATTTCAACAACATCGCGATCGGCAAGAACCTGCAAGCACCGCGCCTGCGCCTGCCGGGATCGGCGGGCATCCCCGACGTGACGCTGCATTCGGACAATATTTACATGTACGTCCCGCGCCACTCACGCGTGGTTTTTGTGCCGGAGCTGGACTGGCTCAGCGGGATGGGCCACCATCCCGAACGTCAAGAAGGCAGCGGCGTGCGCTACCTCGTCAGCGACCTGGGGCAGTTTGACTGGGCGGAAGGTAGAATGCGCCTGGTAAGCTACCACCGGGGCGTGACGATCGAGCGCATTCAGGCCAAAACCGGCTTTGAACTGGATATCGCAGCGGACGTATACGAAACGCCCGCCCCCACAACCGACGATATACGGCTGTTGCGCGAGGAGATCGATCCGTTTGCCGTGCGGCGGTTGGAGATACTCGCAGGCAATGCACGGCGCGAGCATTTGCGGCACATCCTGGCACAGGAAGGCGCGCTCTAACCCAGCGCCGATTAACGCCGCTCCCCCGGCGCGACGGCGTGAACCGGCAACAGCACCTTGAACGCGCTGCCGGGGCACCGCGTCTCGTCGTACCCCTCACTCTCGACCCAGACCATGCCGTCATGGGCCTCGACTGCACCCTTGACCAGCGCCAGCCCCAACCCCGGACCGCCACCCTTAAACGATGTCTTGCCGGACGAATGCAACGCAACCTCACCGATCTGGTAGAATTTTTCGAAAATCAGTTCGTGGTGCTGTGGGTCAATCCCGACGCCAGTATCCTCAACCACGATCGCGACAGCGCGCCCCATCGCTTCGACGTCCGTGATCCAGTACGTCGTGGTGATAGCGCCGCCGTTGGGGGTGTACTTGATCGCGTTGGTGTACAGTTGGTAGAAAATCTTATATATCAGGTTAGGATCGGCTTCGATGTATGGCACATCCCCGATCTGCCTGATTTCAAACGTGATGCCACGCGCCTGCAACACGCTGCTGAACTCATTTTTCAGTTCGCCCAGCACGCTTTGAAGCAGCACCGGCACGCGTGAAACTTGCAGCGTTTCGGTGTCGATCTTGGTGATATCCAGCATCCCGTTAACGATCTCATACAGGCGCGACGTGCCGCGCATGATGCCCTCGATCACCTCGCTCAGGGTCGGATCGTTTTTGAGCAGCGTGTTATTGCGCAGCACATCGGTATAGCCCTGGATCACCGTCAGCGGCGTGCGCAACTCGTGCGCGGCGATCGTGATGAAATCGAGTTTAGCCTTGTCAAGCTGAGCCAGCGTCTGGTAGGCCGCGCGCAGGTCTGCCAAAGCCGTCTGGTCATTGTGACGCAGGCGGTCAAACGTGATGCGCACCATGCGCCACGCGAGACTCGGGCTGGACGCCATCAAGCGATCAAAAACCGCGCGGTCGAATTCCAGCACCGTCGTCGGCCTGGTCGTGCGCACATTCGCAGAGCGCGGTTGATCCTGGATCAGCGCCATTTCGCCAAAAAAATCGCCCGCCACACTATGGCGCAGCACGCGCTCTTCGTCACCTTCCAGGTGCTTGGTAATCGCCACCTCGCCGCCGACAATCAGGTAGAACACGTCTTCATATGCGCCCTCTTTGCAGATCAGCGTATCGGGCGGATACGTCTTCGTGCGCACCAACCCGGAAAGCTCCTGTACAGCACTATCGTCCAGATCGGGAAACGCCTCACGCAGCGTGGCGACCACGTCAATCGCAGCCATGAATCCAGCCTCCTGCCGGCACCACAAGCTCCCACTTCAACAGTGTAGCATAGTTGCCTTGCTCACGCAGCGAGCGCCGCGACACGAGTGCCGCCTCCCAACACAACACGGAGCCGACAAGACATCGGCTCCGTGCGCGTACCATGTTAAGCAGGGTGATATTCTGCTATATACGTTCGACCAACGCCTGCGCTGCCTCAGCGACCCGTTCCGGTGTCAGCCCATACTTCTCAAAGATCACCTTGTAGGGAGCCGACGCCCCAAACCGGTCGACGCCGATCACGACACCGTGATCGCCTACCCATTTCTGCCAGCCGGTCGTGACGCCTGCCTCAATCGCCACCCGCGCGGTGACGTCGGGCGGCAGCACGCTGTCGCGATAGGCTTGCGACTGGCGTTCGAAGCGTTCCCAGCTTGGCATGCTCACAACCCGCGTTTTGATCCCCTGTTGCGCGAGTAGCTCGGCAGCATCCAGCGCAAGATGCACCTCAGACCCGGTGGCGATCAGGATCACGTCGCAATCGCCGTCTTCGGGGTCCGCCAACACATACGCGCCACGCCCAACGCCCTCGGCCATCCCCGTCGCCGCATCCAACACGGGGAGCTTCTGCCGCGTGAAGACAAGCGACGTCGGGTGATCGCGGTTTTCGATCGCCGCCTTCCAGGCATACACCGTCTCGTTCGCATCAGCAGGACGGAACACCTCCATGTGTGGGATCAAGCGCAGCGACATCACGTGCTCAACCGGCTGGTGCGTCGGGCCATCTTCGCCCAGGCCGATGCTGTCATGCGTGAAGACGAACACGGGCGCGAAGTGGCTCAGGGCTGCAAGCCGCATCGCAGGGCGCATGTAGTCCGAGAAAGCGAGAAACGTCGCGGTGAACGGGATCAGGCCGCCATGTGCCACCATCCCGTTGGCAATGCCGCCCATTGCGTGCTCGCGCACGCCAAAACGCAGATTGCGATTCTCGTATTGCCCTGCCTGAAAATCGCCCGAAAACTTGAGATACGTTTTGGTTGACGAATCGAGATCGGCGGCGCCACCGATCACGCCCGGTAGCTTCTCGGCGATCGCATTCAGCACCACGCCGGACGCCGCACGCGTCGCGATTGGTGTTTCGTCGAAGGTCGGCAGGTCCGCATCCCACCCGTCCGGCAATTCGTTCGACCACATCTGCTGCCAGACCCGCGCCCGGTCAGGATTGGCGTCCGCCCACGCATCGAAGCGCGACTGCCACGCGGCCTGTTCTTGTTCACCGCGCGTGACCGCCTGCCGGAAATAGTCCAGCACGTCATCCGGCACCAGGAATTCAGGTTCCTGCGGCCAGCCCAGATTATCCTTCGTCGCGGCGACTTCCTCTTTGCCCAACGGCGACCCGTGCGCGTTGGCCGTACCGGCCTTGCTCGGGCTGCCATATCCGATCTCAGTGCGGACCATGATCAACGAGGGACGCCCGGTCTCTGCTCGCGCAGCCTGGATCGCGGTCTCGATCGCATCCAGATCGTTGCCGTCCGCCACGCGCTGCACGTGCCAGCCGTACGCCTGGAACCGCTGGCCGACATCTTCGGTGTAGGCCATCTGGGTCGGGCCGTCAAGCGAGATGAGGTTGTCGTCATAGAGATAAACCAGCTTGCCCAGCTTGAGGTGCCCGGCTAAGGACGCGGCCTCTGATGCGATACCTTCCATCAGGTCACCGTCGCTGACAATAGCGTAGGTGTAATGATCCACCACCGGATGATCAACCGTATTAAAACGCGCCGCAAGGTGGCGTTCGGCGATCGCCATCCCGACACCGTTAGCAAATCCCTGCCCCAACGGGCCAGTTGTCGTTTCGACACCAGGTGTGATGCCGGCTTCCGGGTGCCCTGGCGTGATGCTGTTCCACTGGCGAAACTGCTTGATATCGTCCATCGAAACGTCATAACCGGTCAGGTGTAGCAGGGCGTAGAGCAGCATCGAGCCGTGCCCGGCAGAGAGCACGAAACGATCGCGGTCAACCCACTGTGGATCGCGGGGGTTGTGCTTGAGAAAACGCGTCCACAGCACATACGCCATCGGTGCGCCGCCCATCGGCAGCCCAGGATGGCCTGAATTCGCTTTCTGCACGGCGTCTACAGAAAGCATCCGTATCGTGTTGATGCATTTCAGGTCAAAGTCAGACATGGGAATCCTTTCACAATGACACGACGGTTGAGCATGCGCCTGCCAACGTCCGGCACGCGCATGAAAGTATCTCCTGGCGCGCCCACTATTATAATCGGGCTGGCAAATTTTGCCCGTGCTTCACACAACATAAACTGGCACTACGCATGAATCGCTCATCTGTGTTAATCTATCAACACATATTGTTACCCGGACCTTGCACCCTGGTAGTCGAACTATGAGCGATGAATTCAACGAACTGAACGAGCACGATCTGGATTACGATGATGACGACATCATCGAAGCATACTGCATGACCTGCCGTGAAAAAACCCCTATTGATAACCCACAGGCGATCTGGACGCGGCGCGGTGCGCCCGGTGTGCGTGGTACCTGTTCGGTCTGCGGCACGACCGTGTTCCGCATGGGCAAGATTCCCGCACACGACCAGATGACCCGTCCCGAACCGGTACAGATCGCCGAAAGCGCCGCCGGGCGCGGTAAGCGCAAGGTGCCCCCACAGGCCGTGACGTACATCAACTACGCCGTGAACGATGCCGAATTCGCCGAGATTCTGGCAGAGGACCTGAACCGCATCGGCATTCACACCTGGCTGGCCGGCACCGAAGTTGAAAACGTCCAATGGGCGACCGGCGTGCATCCGGCCTTGACCGAATGCAGAAACATGGTCGTGATCCTCACACCGCTGTCAGTCAAGGCTACAAATGTCAATGAGGCGCTGCAATTCTTTATCGAGAACAACAAACCGGTTGTGGTAGCCCAGCTTGAAGCGGTTGAGGTGCCGGACACCTTGCGGCGCAAACCACGGTTTGACTTTTCCGGCGACGACTACAAGCAGCAATTCCGGCAGCTTGCCGAGGCGCTAACCCGGTAGACAACCACGCACGGCACGATCCGGCTACGCATAGGTTGCCTGCTACGCATGCCCTCAGCCCGGTTGCAGCTTACGCGCGTGATCAATGGGCGCGCCGGATCAAAAACGCCGCCAGTTCCCGGATCAGGTCTTGCGTGCTGTTCTGGATGCCGGTACTGTCAAGCTCCTGCAGCGCACGCTCATAATGGTGACGCGCGACCTGATCGGTCTGGCTTGGCGCATCCGTGCGTTCCATGATCGCAAGCACCGCTTCCACGTCGGCCTCGCTCAACGCGTCTTCCTGGCTGTAGATGCGCTGCAACGTCGCGCGGTCGCGGTCGGATGCACGCTCCAGCGCGACGAGGTAAGGATACGCCTTCTTCCGTTCGCGGATGTCACTGGCGAATGGTTTACCCGTCTCTTGCGGGTCGCCCCACACATCCAGGTAATCATCACGCACCTGGAACGCCACACCCAGGTCCCGCGCAAACGCGGCATACGCGCGGACCACTGCTTCGTCATCCGTGCTGAGCAGCGCGCCGATGTACGCCGCCGCCTCGATCAGCGTGGCGGTTTTGTGGGTGATCATCGTGAGGTACTCGTCCGGGCTGACGGACGCGCGCGTTTCAAAGTCCATGTCGAGGACCTGCCCTTCGGCGGTCCACAAACACGCCTGCGACATCGACCGGTGCGCCAGCACAACCTTTTCCGCCGGAACGCCGGATTCAAGCAAGCGCGTCATCACCACGTTTGACAGCGCGTACATGCCGTCCCCCGCGTTGATCGCCTGCCACCTGCCCCAGCGTGTCCACACCGCCGGGCGGTGACGGCGCTCCGCGGCGTTGTCCATCACGTCATCATGGATCAGGGTGAAGTTATGCAGCAGTTCCAATGCCGCCCCTGCCGTCAACACGTGACGATAGTCACCGCACACAGCCTGCGCCACCAGCGCCATCAGCAGCGGGCGGATCTTCTTGCCGGAGACATTCTTGCCCACCGCACCTGCAGCCTCATCCCACCCGAACTGGTAATCCACGATCGCCCATAACACCGGCGCGATCGGAGACTGTTCCAGCCGCAGCGCATGCATTCGGGCCTCGATATCGGCCACAATCGGTTGAAATACAGCCTCGAAAGTTTCCGTCACGCGCGCTTATCCTTTCCGTAGTGGGGTCGCTTATACAGCTTTCTCTGCGATGTATGGTAACATTTTACGAGCTTTTCATAAACCCGCCCATGCCCGGATTGCCGCCTGCATCAAAACACATTACACTTGCGCGGAACTGAAAGGACGAGAACGTTGTGACCGAGACATCCATCCACGTCTCCGCACCGGGAAAGCTGATGTTGTTGGGCGAGCATGCAGTCGTGCACCGGCGCGCGTGCCTGGTGACGGCAATGGATGCGCGTTTGCACATGACGCTTACACCGGCCACGCCCGGTGACCTGACGACCACCATCCACGCCCCAGATGTCGGCGTGGAGTACGCCCAGCGCCACGTCGCAGAGCTTTTTGCCGGCCAGGAAGCGCTCGAACCCGGGACCCGCTTCATCGAGAGTGCCCTCGCCGTGTTCCGCGATCATTTCGGGCTGCCGTGTGGCATGCGCATCGTGACGCGCAACGACTTCGCCACGACCAAAGGGCTAGGCAGTTCATCGGCAACCGTTGCCTGCACGTTGTTTGGTTTAAGCCGGTTGTTCGAAATCGACCTGTCGCCGCGCACGCTGTTCGATCTCGGCCTGGAAGCGGTGCTCGCTGTGCAGCGGACCGGTTCCGGCTTCGACCTGGCCGCGGCGATCTACGGCGGGACGCTTTATTACGAAAACGTCGAACCGCGCGCTCTCGAACCACTTTACAGCCCCACCCTGCCGTTGATCGTGGCATACAGCGGCGTAAAAGCCGATACCTCCGCCTATGTACAGCGCGTCACCCAGCGGCTCGAAACCTGGCCCGCAGCGATGAACGGCATCTTTGACACCATGCACCAACTGGTTCGCGATGGACGCGCGGCGCTGCTGGCAGGTGACTGGGCACGGCTGGGGGAACTGATGGATATGCAGCACGGCCTGGTTCACGCGATCGGCGTCGATACGCCAGAAACCGCCGCGCTGGTGTTCGCCGCGCGGCAAGCCGGCGCGTATGGGGCCAAACTCAGCGGGGCGGGTGGCGGCGATTGTATCATCGCGCTCGCGCCTGACGCGAGTCGCCCGGCGATCATGGCCGCGCTTGAAGACGCCGGGGGCGAGATCGTACCTATTGCACCGCACGCAGCAGGCGTGCGCCTGGAAAGTGGAGCAGGCTAACATTGGGAACATCAGAACAAGTCACCAAAGCAACCGCGATAAGTTGTGCGAACATCGCGTTTATCAAGTACTGGGGACGCAAAAATGACACGCTGCGGCTGCCGTTGAATTCATCGATCTCGATGAATCTGGACAACGCGACCACGACCACGACGGTCGTGTTCGATCCGGCGCTGGCGGCTGACGAACTCACGCTCGAAGGCGAAGATGCGGAAACCACAGCGCGCGCCGCCGGACGCGTCACGCAGCACCTGGACCGCGTGCGCGAGATAGCCCGCATCCCTCACCGTGCGCGTGTGGTATCGCGGAACTCGTTCCCGATGGGCGCGGGGATCGCGTCCTCAGCGTCAGCCTTCGCAGCGCTGACGGTGGCGGCCACAGCAGCAGCCGGTATCGAACTGGATCAACACGCGCTTAGCATCCTGGCCCGGCTGGGGTCAGGCTCAGCGTGTCGCTCGATCCCGGCAGGCTTTGTTGAATGGCATGCCGCCGATACCAGCGAGTTATCGTATGCCGAATCGATCGCGCCGCCGGAACACTGGGACCTGCGCGACCTGGTCGCAATCGTGCAAACCGAGCACAAGCTTGTCGGGTCAACGAAAGGGCAGGCGCTGGTCGACCGCAGCCCGTTTGCGAGCGTGCGACTGGCCGAGGCCGAACGCGCGTTGCCGCTGGTCCGTGACGCCCTGCTGGCACGCGACTTCGACACGTTCGGCATCGAGACTGAACACGAAGCGATCCGGATGCACGTCGTCGCGATGACGGCGCGGCCCAGCGTGCTCTACTGGTCTCCGGAAACGGTGCGCGTCATGCACGCGGTCCGCGCCTGGCGCGCGGAAGGATTGCCCGCCTATTTCACAATCGACGCAGGGGCGAATGTACATGTGCTATGCGAGGGGGCGCACGCGAACGAACTGGAGTCATGCTTGCGGGCGCTTGAAGGCGTGCAGGATGTGATCGCCAACCGCCCAGGTCTTGGCACACGCCTGATTGACACACACCTCTGCTAGCGCCCGTGTGAACACAGCCGCCGCTTTCAATAGAAAAACGAGCCGGCACACATAACCGGCTCGTTTGCTGTACCCCCACCAGGACTCGAACCTGGGCTTTTGCCTCCGGAGGGCAACGCTCTATCCTCTGAGCTATGGGGGCTAGACGTCCTAATTTTACCAATATTGCGCCGAGCGTCAAGCCTGCGCTGGACCGGCTTCTGAGCGCTGCTCCCCGGAATCTGTGGAAGCCTCTTGCGGTTGATCGGCGTCGCCATCGCGCAGCATCGGCGCGATCTCCGCATTGGTGACGCGCAGCAACTCTGCCGGTGTGAGCTTCAACAGCGCGCTTATTCCCCCACCACCGGCATAGATCAGGGAATGTTCCTGGATCGCCGGGTCCAGAAAAGACGGCATCCGTGTCTTAAGCCCGACCGGCGGGACGGTACCAACCGCGTAGCCGGTCAATTCAAGCACCTGGTCCGCATCTGCCAGTTTCACCTTCTTGCGGCTGACATCCAACCGTGCCGCCAGTTTTCGAGGGTCTACGCGGCGCGTGCCGTTGGCATACACGATGAAAGGGCGGTCATCGACCAGGAACACCACCGACTTGACGATCTGATCCTCCTGCACTCCGAGCGCGTCCGCCGCAGCAGGAACCGTCGGCGTCGGCGCGCCAGGATACACGATCTCGGCTTCGATGTCTTGAGCATCAAGAAACGCCTGCAGGTCATCCGGCGTTAGCGGGCGTGTCTGTGCGCTCTGTTCGTCGACAAACAGCAGTTCGGCCCCCGTCCCTGCAAACGCCATCAAGTCCTTCCCCGCGCTAACCCCTTCCGGCGAGCGGAGTGCTGCATCCAGGGCCGCGCGATCGGAAAAGAAAACCTCCACCATGCGGTGGTAAGCAGCCTCACCGGCAGGCCCGCCGAACACGTCCCCTTGCTGAATCCGTTGCACGCCAGGCATACGCCGCAACAAGGCGAGATTGCTCTGGAAGCCCAGTTCGAAGTTCGCACTCAACGTGCTGCGTTTGAACAGAATAACCAGCTTGACCATTGCCAGACCTGACTCTACACCAACATACCGGTTACGTCACCCCGCGCGGCGGCGAAAACTACGCCCAAAGATCACCCCGACCAGGAACGCGATCATTACCGCCTGCCAGGGCTTGGCGCGGACCATTACCGTCGCGTCACCCGTCATCTGATCAAACGTGTGGCTGTGCAGGTAGACCGCCGCACGCTCCATCGCGTGGGTGAGCTGCTGCGCCTGCCGGATCACGACGTCATCGTTCGAGCGAAACGCGTCTGCGCGAATGCGTTCTGCCGCCGTGATCAACTGGTCGGCAGCGGCATCTTTCGTCGCGTAGACGCGTTTGATCACGCTGCGGCGCGCGTCGCGCAATGGGGCTACGACGCGCTCATTGTGTTCACCCGCGCCGGGCGACCGTCCGTCTGTGTCGTGCTGTTGTGCCATGTGTGTGCCCCTTTTCACGCTGTTGTCGGGCTGTTCCAAACATGCTACGATACACACTATCGGCTTAACTATAATCGTGACCGGCACAACCGTCCAGAAATCGTTGGTCGAGTCAATGACGGGTATCAAACCATGACTGCTCCCAACCTGCCCTATTCGTACCGTCATGCCCCACTGCCACAACGCCGTATGAATCCCTGGGTGCTGCGCATCCCGCTGCTGGCAATCGCGGGGACGCTGCTGCTGATCTTCCTGTTGATGATCATGGTCGCAGGCTACGAGTTCCTGCACCAGGATGAGATTTATCCCGGCGTATCGACCGTATTCGGGCTTGACCTGTCCGGCATGACCCGCCAGGAAGCGATCACCGCGCTGGAACGCCAGTTTGCCTATCCCGACGAAGCGACGTTCACGTTTCAATACGGCGAGCAGCGCTGGGATTTCACCGCGCGCGAGCTTGGTGTGCAGCTTGACACTGGGGCCACCGTCGACGCGGCTTATACCGTCGGGCGCGGCAGCTCGCGCATGGCGAATTTGCTGGATCAGTTCGACATCTGGACCAGCGGTTACCCTGTCGCGCCGGTGGTGGTCTACAACCAGACCGAAGCCGAGCGCAGACTCGCACAGATCGCGCAGAGTTTCGTCAACCGGCCCGTGATCGATGCCACCCTCACAATCCGCGATGGCCAAGCCGTCGCCGGCACGAGCCAGATTGGGCACACGGTGGACCTGGACGCTACGCTCAGCGTGCTGCGCGGCGAGATTCTGGCGATGAACAGTCACAGCACGATCAACCTGGTCGTGACCGAAACGCCGCCCAGGATCTGGGAAGCAGACGCCGCTGCCGCACGGATCAATCTCGCGCTTTCTGCACCCGTGACGTTTTATATGGACGCTGCCGATGGGACGCAAGGTCCCTGGACGGCGACGGTAGAATCGCTGCAAGAGATGCTGGTGATCGAACAGGTGCAGCGCGAAGATGGCAACGTCGAGTACGACGTGAATCTGAGCCTGGAACAGCCGCGCGGCTTCCTCGAAGAACTGGCCCCGGAACTGACCAGCCAGCCGGTCAATGCCCGTTTCATCTTCAACGACGACACGCGCCAGCTTGACGTGTTACAGCCCAGCAGTCCCGGGCGCATGCTTGACGTCGAGAGCACCATCGCGCAGTTCGAAGCCGCGGTGTTCGCGGAAGACCCGGCTGAGCGCCGCGTACGCCTGATCTTCCAGGACGTGCAGCCCGCAATCCCCGACACCGCCACCGCGCGCGAACTCGGCATCACTGAAAGGGTAGTTCAGAAAACCACCTACTTCTACGGGTCGTCGGCTGCACGCCGCAGAAACATTCAAGTTGCGACCGAGAATTTTCACGGTCTGGTCATCCCCCCCGGCGGCACATTCTCGTTTAACGAGTGGCTCGGTGATGTCAGCGTCGAGACAGGATACGAACAGGGCCTGATCATCGTCGGCAACCAGACGATCACAGGCGTGGGCGGTGGCGTATGCCAGGTCGCGACTACCGCTTTCCAGACCGCGTTTTACGGCGGCTACCCGATCCTGGAACGGGTTGAGCACGCCTACCGTGTGGGCTACTACGAGCAAGGCGAAGGGCCGGGCATGGATGCGACGGTCTATTCGCCCATTGTGGACTTCCGCTTCGTCAACGATACGCCCTATCACCTGCTGATCGAAACGTACTATAACGCAGGCAGCAGCACCCTCACCTGGAAATTCTACAGCACCAGCATGGACCGCCGCGTGGTCAAAGACGGGCCGTACATCAAGAATCAACAGCCCGCCCCGCCACCAATCTACCGTGCCAATCCTGAATTGAGTCCCGGCCAGATCAGGCACGTGGATTACGCGACGTCCGGCGCGGATGTGGTTGTCTATCGCACGGTGTACGAAGGGGACCGCATCATCATCGATCAAGAGGAATTCCACAGCCGTTACGTACCCTGGGCGGACCAGTACGAGGTCGCGCCCGGCGATCCGCGCATCAACAACTAGACGTTGCACCGTTCACCGGCAATCGAAACGGGCGTCGCCAGCATATACAGACGCCCGTTTTCGGTTATTGGCACCCGGCCACAAAGCGATTGCACCGAACACCTGTTCGCGATAGACTTGTGATATCGAGTTGATTACGAGTCCCCGGCAAACGGAGCAAAGCACCGATGGCGAAAACGCGCGTGTACTACGAATGCAGCAATTGCGGGCGGCGTTCTCCGCGCTACATGGGCAAATGCCCGCAGTGCGGCGAGTTTAACACGATGGAAGAGGTGATCGAAGCACCCGAACCGAAAGCCGCAACGACACAAGCCGCTGTCCGGCGCTCGCGACCGCTGCGCCTGGACGACGTAACCGCTGAAACCGACGACCGCTACCCGGTGCCGATCGGTGAACTCGCGCGCGTCTTGGGCGGCGGTCTCGTCCCGGGCAGCATCATCCTGATCGGCGGCGATCCGGGCATCGGCAAGAGCACGCTGCTGCTGCAGGTCGCCGCGCTGATGGACCAGATCGCCGGGCCGGTGCTGTACGTCAGCGGGGAAGAAAGCGAGCGCCAGATCAAGATGCGTGCCGAACGGCTCAACTTAAACCCGAACGCGCTGTATCTGGTCACGGAAACCGAGGTCGGCGCGATCCTGGCGCACGTGGAAGACATCAACCCGCGCATCCTGATCGTGGACTCGATCCAGACGACCTACCTTGAAGGCAAAGCCGCAGCAGCAGGTAGCGTCAGCCAGGTACGCGAATGTGCGAGCCGCTTTCGCGAAATGGCGAAAAACAGCGGTGTCGCGGTGTTTCTGGTCGGGCATGTGACCAAAGAAGGCGTGATCGCCGGGCCGCGCGTGCTGGAGCATATCGTCGATACGGTGCTGTACCTGGAAGGGGATCGCTTCCAGGCGTACCGGCTGCTGCGGAGCGTGAAAAACCGCTTCGGCCCGACCAGCGAGGTCGGCGTCTTCGAAATGCGCGATCAAGGGCTGGTTGAGATTACGAACCCGTCGGAAGTGTTCATCGCGGAACGCGTGGTGAACGCGCCGGGCAGCGCGATTGCGGTCACGCTGGAAGGCACGCGCCCGCTGCTGGTGGAAGTGCAGGCGCTCGCCAGCCAGACCGTTTATCCCAACCCGCGCCGCACGGCCAACGGCATCGACTTCAACCGCATGCTGCTGATCAGCGCGGTGCTGATCAAACGTGTGGGGATCCGCCTGTTCGAAAAAGACATCTTCATCAACGTGATCAGCGGCCTGAAGATCGACGAACCCGCCGCCGATCTCGCGATCGCGGTCGCGGTCGCGTCGAGTGCGTGGGACATGCCGGTCCCGGCAGATATGGCGTTTGTGGGCGAGATCGGGCTAAGCGGTGAGCTGCGCGCGGTCAGCCAGACCGTCACGCGCATCAAAGAAGCGGGGAAACTGGGCTTCCGGCGCGTGATGGTCCCGCGTACGTACCGCCGCGAAGAGGACCTGCCAGACAACATCGAGGTGATCCGGACGCGCAGCGTGGCCGAAGCGCTCGAGGTCGCGCTGCCAAGAAACAACTAGACCGCCATCCCGTATGTTCGTTGCGACCGGCCACCGGGTAGACACCGCTTTGCCGGCGATCCAGGCCAAGGAACCATAATCCCATGCCCATACGTCGCAGCCAGCCAGTCACGACCTTGCCTGATCACTATCAGGAAGCACACTGCCTCAGCGTCAATGAGCGCGGCGTGTTGATCTGGCTGAACATCTTGTCGTTGCTGCCGCTGGTGATCAGTGGACTGCTGGTCTTTGGCATGTTGCTGATCTACCATGCCGAAATCGGCGCGCCGCTGGTGATCCACGCCTTACCGGACCGGCTGCCGTCCACAATCGGGATCGCGCTGATCGTCCCGATCCTACCGCTGCATGAATTGATACACGGGTGGGCGATCAGGCGTTATGGGCACACACCGCGGTATGGTGTGAAATGGTTGGTGCTGTTCGCCACGTCCGACAATGCCTTGTTCCGGCGTGACGAGTTCATCACGATCGCGCTGGCGCCACTGATCGTGATCTCACTGGGTGGACTGGGCTTGATGACCTTGCTGCCGCTGGGGATCGCCGAATGGGTCGCGCTGGCGGTGGCGGTCAATGCAGCCGGGTCAATCGGCGACATCTGGATGGCTGCCGTAGCACTGCGCTACAATACATCAGCGCTGATTCGCGACGAGGAAGACAGCATGCGCATCTTCACACGACAACCTGTGCCACCGCCAAGCGGTTGAATCCCCTGGCACATGATGCCCCAACCTGTCCGGCGGCAAACCCGCCCAGGATAGCGATCACTCGTTTTCGGGACGACCGTTCGGAAGGTTCGGGACCAACCAGGACAAGAATGCATCTTCTGAACGTGTCTGCATATAGACCCGGCCCGGACCGGTCAGGTCCACGACCAGCCCTTCCCCGCTGAACAGCGTCGAACGCATGCCGCCCACCGTTCGCACCCGGAAGCCTATGTCCTCACTGAATGCTACAAGGTGCCCGGTATCGATCGTATAACGCTGGCCCGGCGCGAGGTCAATGGGGTGAATCGCGCCATAGCTGGCGAGAAACAGCAACCCTTCGCCACGCGCGCGCAGCATGATCAAGCCCTCTGACGCGAAAAACGTCCTCGCGCCGCCCCACTTCGTATCGACTTCAATCCCAATCGATGACGCGACGTAACCGCCGCCCTGGACCAACAGTGACTCGCCGCGCAGTTCAAGAATCATCATGTCACCGGGTAACGTAGGCGCAAGATTCACCTGGCCGCCCATCTCCGGCGCTTGAAACACATTGACAAAAAACGACTCGCCGCCCAGCAATGAGCGTGACAGGCTGCGCAGCAACCCGCCTTCAAGCCCAGTTCTAAGCGTGATGCCATCGGTCATGCTCACCAGCGAACCAGCCTCGACACGAATCTCTTCAAAAGGGGCGAGGTCAACCACAGCCATCGAGTAAGCCGGGCGATATAGTATTTCTGCACGCATGGACTGACTCCTTTATCCGAACACACAAACAGCCAACCAGGACCGTACGACGAGACAGTGTCCCGGTTCCAACCCACTCAGATAATTCTAATCCCGATCTAACGCCTCTTTCAATCTGCCGCGATACCCTACTGACCGTGCTAGCCGTTACGGAGATTATGCATCAAGCATCATTTGCATTCCCCCAGGGCCAAAATAAGGTCCTCTTTCCCCCTGAAATTCGGGGCTACCTAACCGGTTCGATCGCGTAAAATCAAGCCAGCAAAAGTTGCCTGATTAGAACATTTGATCTACAATTGGAGGCATTGAACGGGCGGCTTGATCATGCGCCTGCACTCAGGCAGAGGAGACTGAAATCATGCACCATGAGATGATGATCCTGGTGTGCCATGCGGCTGATGGACACTTTGCCGATGGCAACCGTTCCGCCGTTCGTCGTGTGTTGGACCAGGCGGGTTACATCACCGAGTTCAAGACCCATGCCGCCGCCTACTATAGCGTCACCTGCCGCGACGGTGGGCGGGTGCGGCTGCGCGCGCCAGGGTTGGCGGGTGACCGTGCCTTCCACCGCATTGAAGTGTACCGCGAGTCCGAGAGCTGGACGCCCAACCTGCTGACGTTGATCTTCGACCTGATGCAGCAAGGCGGGTTTGGCCTGATGGAAACCCTTGACGTGCCGCAGTTCATCGTCACCCAACCACAGCAGATCAGTTACTATCCCTGGTTGCCACAGCCGCCGGTGCTGGTTCGCAACGCCAACGACCTGAAGCAGTTCCTGATGTAACGCGATCCCCCACAGCTAAGCGTTTTCACAGGCTGCCATACCATGCAGAAACGGCGAACGTTGTAAGCGTTCGCCGTTTTTCAACTGTGCAGGTTGTCCGTTCCGGCTACTTGGCATAATCAACCGCGCGCGTTTCACGGATGATCGTCACCTTGATCTGGCCCGGATACTGCATTGTTTCCTCAATGCGCTTCGAAATGTCACGTGCGAGTCGTGACGCGGCCAGATCATCGATCTCTTCCGGCTTTACCATGATGCGCACCTCGCGCCCGGCCTGCAACGCGTAACTCTGCTCGACGCCACTGAATTCTTTGGCGACCTCTTCAAGCGCCTTGACACGGCGAATATACGTGTCCAGGCTTTCGCGCCGTGCCCCTGGGCGCGCACCGGAGATCGCGTCAGCAGCTTCAACGATCATCGACTCGACGTATTCTTGTTCCACCTCGTGGTGATGTGCCGCGATCGCGTTTACGATCTTCGGCCCCACGCCGTAGCGTTTGGCGAACTCCGCGCCGATCTGGGCGTGCGTGCCTTCGATCTCATGGTCGATCGCTTTACCAATGTCGTGCAGCAAACCGCCCGCCTTCGCGACGGCGACGTCGGCCCCCAGTTCGGCAGCAATCATACCTGCGATGTGCGCGGTTTCGATCGCGTGCGCGTGCTGGTTCTGCCCGTAACTGGTGCGGAACTTCAAACGCCCTAACAGCTTGAGGATCTCATGGTGCAGCCCCGGCACACCGGCTTCATATGCCGCGCGCTCGCCCTCTTCACGCACAATGCGGTCGACTTCCTTTTGCGCGTCTTCGACCAGTTTTTCAATCCGAGCCGGATGGATGCGCCCGTCGAGGACGAGTTTCGCCATCGCGCGGCGAGCGATCTCGCGCCGTACCGGGTCAAAACTGGAGATCGTCACCGCTTCCGGCGTGTCATCGACTACCACATCGACGCCCGTCGCCTGCTCAAACGCGCGGATATTGCGCCCGTTGCGCCCGATGATGCGTCCCTTCATCTCATCGGACGGCAGCGGTACGACACTGACAGCGATCTCATTGACGTGCTCTGAGGCGATGCGCTGGATCGCCAACGCGATGATATCGCGCGCGCGGCGCTCCGATTCGATCCTGGTTTCCTCTTCCACCTCACGGATGCGCCGCGCCATGTCCTGCCGCGTTTCCTGCTCGACCATATCCAGCAGCACTTCGCGGGCTTCCTCGCGGGACATCTCCGCCATCCGTTCGAGCACTGTTTTCTGCTCTTCGTACATGGCGCTGATCTCGTTCATCCGCTTGTCGATCCGGCTCTGGCGCTTGTTGAGATTTTGCTCGCGCAGCTCAAGCCGTTCGTAACGGGCATCCAGGTCTTCGCGCCGCTTCTGCAACCGGTCACTTTCCCGGTCAAGTTCCTCTCTGCGACGCTTGGCTTTCTCTTCAGCTTCCTGTTGGATTTTAAAGGCTTCGTCTTGTGCTTGTACGCGGGTTTGTTGGGCCTGATTCTGGGCGTCGCTGATGATACGTGAGGCTTCCTCCTCAGCTTCACGTTGGCGATTCGTCCCTTGAACATTCTGGTAGATTAACAGACCGGCAACACCTAACCCAGCGCCAATCGCTAGACCAACCAGGGCCATCACGATTTCCATTGGGCTTACTCCTCTGTTTGATCAGGTGCAAAATAGTCAGGTTCTTCGTTTTCCAGTTCAGCGATCATTTGATCGGTAACGTCGCGGACAAGGTGATAGTCAAAACCGCGCCGCACCAGATAAGCTCCCAGCTTTTCGCGCCACTCGCGGCGGGTTGTGCCACGCAACCGGCGCAAACGTTTCTCTGCCGCACGTCGCGCCAACGCTGCATCGTCGACATCCTGTAACACCGAGTCGATGATACGTTGTGAGATACCCTTTTCGCGCAGTTCGTAGCGCAACGCACGCGGACCGCGCGGGCGGAAACGCTCGCGGTTTTCCACCCAGTATTGCGCAAAAGCCCAGTCATCCACATATCCCAGGCGCTCTAAACGCGCGAGAACGTCGTCGATCACGGGCGGAGCGATCTGTTTCGACGCAAGCTTGCGACGAATTTCTGACGTGCTATATGGGCGGCGGGCCAGCAGGCGCACAGCGTGATCAAGCGCCCGCGCAACAGCATCGACCTCGCGCAAAGCGGCGATCGCGTCTTCGGACAGTACCTGCCCGGTGTGGAGCTTGGCCGCCTCAACTGCTGGCAGCCCGAACGCGAACTCGCCGTCAAGAAAGACACTGACGCGATCGGTATTCCGCTTTTGCACTTTCAGCGCCGTGATCGTGCGTTCCATTGGCCTGAGCCCCTAATACAAAACAGCCGTCGGCAAACCTGCCACGGCTGTTACAGAATTTTCTTGTGGAACTCGGAATGCACCAACCCCATCAGATCATGGGGCGACCCGCCAACAGAAGTGTCCGATAGCTTGTAGAAGGGGAGAATATCTTGCTGTCACCGCCAGACCAAACGGACAGCGGCACAAACAAGATAACTGCTTACGCATCACCACAGCGTATCCCGCTATTCAGCATGACCGATTCAGACTTGTCCCTGTCATCCAGGGGCACCGTGACGATATCGGTTACTCACCTGGCTGCGCCGTGCGGCCCTCTTCCCACTCGATCATCAAGCACCGCCACCGCAGCACCAGCGTTGAATTAGCTATCACACTCACACCGCAGGCGGTATGAGACCATTCGTTCGCAGCATCGAAGCATCTTACGCGAGCACCATCGGCCCCACAGATGCATTGACGTCACACGAGTTCCACTGTCAACCGTGACAAATAACGATTGTCATATTATACCCTATATTATGCACGGGTCTGGATAATAGTTCAAGCAAAAACTATGTTTTGGTTTTGATCGATCAGGGGACAGGCCACACGACCCGTCCCCTCCTCGTGCCTGGCTATGTACCTCAATCGCCGGTCTTATTCCAACCGCGTGCCGCGCAGCCGCAGGCTGTTGCCGATCACGAACACGTCGCTGAGCGCCATCGCCAGCGCCGCGAGAATCGGGTGCAGGTGGCGCAAGATCGCGGGAGCCCACGCAAACGGTGCCAGCACGCCCGCCGCTACGGGGATCAGGATCACGTTATACGCAAACGCCCAGAACAGGTTCTCCTTGATCGTGCGAACCGTCTTGTGGCTCAGGCGGATCGCGCGCGCGGCCCCGCGCAGATCACCGCTGATCAAGGTCACGTCGCCGGTTTCCATCGCCACATCCGTGCCCGTGCCGATCGCGATCCCGACATCGGCCTGCGCCAAGGCCGGCGCGTCGTTGATACCGTCGCCGATCATCGCCACGACATGCCCTTCATCCTGCAACTGTTTGACATAGGCAGCTTTTTCAGACGGCTGCACTTCGGCAAACACGCGATCGATGCCAGCTTCACGCGCGATGGCCTCAGCCGTGGTCTGGTTATCGCCGGTCATCATCACCACCTGCAAGCCCTGCGCGTGGAGCTGGCGCACGGCATCAACCGAGCCTTCTTTGATCGTGTCTGCGACCGCGATCACACCACTCGCTTCGCCATCCACCGCAACCCACATCGCCGTTTTGGCCTCGCGCTGGAGCTGTTCAGCAGTCGCCTCCAGGCCATTGAGCCGAACCTGCCGCCCGCGCATAAGCGCCAGGTTGCCGATCAGCACGCCCCGGTTCTCAACCTGTGCATGGACCCCTTGCCCTGTGATCGCTTCGAAGTCCTGCACGTCCTGAAGCGGCAGCCCGCGTTCAGTCGCTGCTTGCACGATCGCGGCCCCTAACGGGTGCTCGCTGCCACGTTCGACACTTGCTGCCAGCGCCAGCAACGCCGCATCATCCCACTGCCCACCAGAGCCAACCACCACATCGGTGACACTAGGCGTTCCACGCGTCAATGTGCCGGTCTTGTCCAACACAACCGCCGTGAGCTTGTGTGCGCGCTCAAGTGCTTCGCTGTTCTTGAACAGGATGCCGTTCTCCGCGCCTTTGCCCATACCGACCATGATCGCGGTCGGTGTCGCAAGCCCCATCGCGCACGGACACGCGATCACCAGTACGGCGATCATGCGCACCAGCGAGGGCGTAAATTCGCCTGTGCCGATGATCCACACGGCGAACGTGATCAACGCGACCGTCACGACGGCGGGGACAAACACCGCTGACACCTGGTCCGCCAAGCGCTGAATCGGCGCCTTGCTACCCTGTGCCTGCTCCACCAACCGGATGATCTGCGCGAGCGCGGTTTCGCGCCCGACCTTAGTCGCCTCAAACTTGAGCATACCTTGCTTGTTGATCGTCGCGCCGATGACCTCATCACCGGGAGTCTTGTCCACCGGCAGGCTCTCACCGGTGATCATGCTCTCGTCTACCGCGCTGCGCCCTTCGCGCACCGCGCCATCGACCGGGATTTTCTCGCCCGGACGCACGATCACGATATCGCCCACGCGCACCTGTTCCACCGGGATGTCCTGTTCGAGACCATCGCGCACGACGCGCGCGGTCTTCGCGCGCAGCCCCATCAAGGCCCGGATCGCGGCACTGGTGCGGCCTTTGGCGATCGTTTCCAGTAAACCCCCGGTGCTGATCAGCGTGATGATCATCGCGGACGTTTCAAAGTAAACGTGCCCAGGCAGCAAACCGAGCGTCACCGGGACGCTGTAGAAGTACGCCGCGCTGGACCCCATCGCGATCAGCACGTCCATATTGGCCGAGCCGCTGCGAATGGAGTTATAGCCACTGACGTAAAAATCACGGCCCACCCAGAACTGCACCGGAGTCGCCAGCGCCCAAAACAGGTAATTCACCCAGGACGCATGCGCCCACGCACCGAGCAAACCGAAGTCGCGCGACATGCTCAACACGAACAGCGGCAGCGTGAACAGCGCGCCGACAACTACGCGGCGAAGGTTATGCCGGAACTCAGCATCCCGCGCGGCCTGTTCGGCGTCTTCAAGTTCCCCGGCGTCCTCGGCGTCGACGATGCCATATCCTGCTTGCTTGACGGCATCCAGCAACGCCTGACGCGTCGTTCCCGGCGCTACGGTGATCAACGCGTGCTCAGTGGCGAAATTCACGTTCGCATCCAGCACGCCGTCAACTTTCTTCAACGAGCGTTCGACGTTCGCGGCGCAGTTGACGCAGTCCATGCCGGTGATCGCCAGATCGACCGTCTGTTCAGGCACGTCATATCCGGCCCGGCGCACACGCGTGATCACGTCGGCGGGTTTGACCAATGCGTCGTCATACACCAGGCTCAGTTTTTCGCTGGCGAAGTTCACGTTCGCTTCTTGAATGCCGTCCAGCTTTCGCACGTTGCGTTCAACGGTGGCAACGCAGTTTGCGCAGGTCATGCCGGTGACGGGTAGGGTTAACGTTTTCTCGCCCATCGGCTTCACCGCCGCGTCTACGACTCAGCCGGCGGGTAATTGATCTCGACCAGCAGGTCTTTGATCTGCTCCCAGCTTGCCGGCGTATCCCACGTTACCGTGACCACGCGCGACTCCTCGTCCGCCTGCACGGACTGCACGCCCGCTACTTCGCTGACTTCGTTCTGAATCGTCATGACGCAGTGCCCGCAAGAGATATTCGGAACTTCAAAGGTTTTAGTCTGCATTGTCAGCATCCTTTCCATGTACGGTTGTGATTATGTCCCCTCGATTGAGGACGTCACTTGTTCGAATAGCGAAAAACCTCGACCACTTCATTCAGCACGCGCTCGCGTTCCCCCTGGTCATCATCCTGAATCGCGGTGGTAACGCAGGTGCGCAGGTGCGAGTCCAGGATACCCTCGCTCACACGCGACAGTGCCGTCTGAATGGCCTGAATCTGCTTGATGACGTCGATACAGTAGCGATCCTCTTCCAGCATGCGCACGATGCCGTTGACGTGCCCGGCAACACTACGCAGGCGGTGGATCGCGTCGATACGTGTTTTTTCATCCATAAGTCGACTCGCTCTACTGGTTATCGAACCCCCTCCCCCAGGGGGGTAGGGTGAAAATAGTATAATCCATCAACGCACATTAGTCAAATTCATCACTTTTTTCGCCTCGTCTTGTGCGAGTACAATAAATACAAATCATGCTTATAGTCACACACAGTCTCTAGTTTTTGTCACTGAATGATCGGTGGCGATCTACGGTATAGTTACAGTGTGTTAAACGTGATAATTTCTTGAGGAGCTACAATGGCTGATCTCTCGACGACCTACATGGGTGTTGCACTAAAGAATCCGTTGATCGTGGCTGCCAGCTCGATCTCTAACTACGTGGACAAGGTCAAGAAGGCTGAAGAAGTCGGCGCGGGCGCGTTGGTCATCCGTTCGTTATTTGAGGAACAGATCCAGTATGACGGCATGACGATGCAGGACTTCATCGAACGCACCGCGTATGTCTCCCCCGAAATCCAGTCGCCGTTTTACCCGCCGCTTGAATCGGGCGGCCCGCGCGAGCACCTGATGTGGGTTGAAAAGACTCGCCGCGCAGTCGACATGCCGATCTTCGCGAGCCTGAACGCAGTTTCACCCGGTACATGGGTCGAGTATGCCAGGCAGTTGCAGGAAACCGGCGTTGCAGGGCTGGAGATCAACTACTACACGGTGGCTACCGATCCTGACGTGCCAGGTACCGAACTGGAGAAAGCCCTGTTCGATATCGTGAGCAGTGTCACCGATGCGGTTGACATCCCCGTCGCAGTCAAGCTCAGCCCGTATTACAGTTCGGTGCCATATATCGTCAAGCAGCTTGAAGCGCGTGGTGCAAAAGCCGTCGTGATGTTCAACCGCTTCCTGCAGCCGGATATCGATGCTGATGAAGAGAAACTCTTCAACAGCATGGTCTACAGCGATCCGGCGGAGATGAAGGTCCCGCTGCGCTGGACGGCGCTGCTATACGGGCGCACCGGCATCGACATCGCGCTGAACACCGGCGTGCACACCGGCAAGGACATCGCTAAAGCGATCCTGGCCGGGGCAACGGCGGTACAGTGCGCTGCGGCGCTGCTTCAGAACGGCCTGCCGTATATCTCCACCATGCTGTTGAACCTGCAAAACTGGATGGAGGAAAAAGAATACGACACTCTGGACGACTTCCGGGGCAAGGTCAGCCAGCAAAACGTCGAAGACCTATTCGGCTTCGAACGCGCCCAATACATGCAGTTGCTGATGGCGCAGCAGTAGCCTCGACATTCCCCTGTCGTGGAGATACTACAAGGGCGCGCTCCCAGCGTGCCCTTTTTGCGTCCGGCGATCGTCGCCTGAACACGCCTCACTCGGAAAACAGATCGCGAATCACGCCAGGATCGGCAGGCGGGTGGGCCGCTACTGCTAGATTCTCCTCAACATGCGGCAGCGTGCACATCCCGACCAGCGTGCTCGTGACACCAGGGGTTGACCGCGCAAACTGGATCGCGCGCTGCGCGTCGGACTGCATCGCGGGGAAATACGGCGACAGGTCACCCATGAAGGGGCTTGCCAGCGTGCCTTGTTTCAGTGTTGCGCTGGCGACGACCGTCAGGTCAAATTTCTGTGCCGCGGCGATCGCGCTCATAAAGCTCTCCCCGACCTGCTGGTTCGGCAGCGCATACGCTTCGGTCATCATCAGGTTGTAGGGCAACTGCAGATACGCAAGGTGGTTATCGTCGCCCGCGACCTGAAACGCCAGGCCGACCATCTCCGTCAGTGAGAGATAGTCCGGCGCGGTCGGCGGGCTGCGGAACGCCGTCCACGTCGCCAGCCCGTAAGCCGCGATATCGCCGCGCTCAACCGCCGCTTCAAGCGTTTCGAACGCGTCCAGCATTCGCCGCCGGAACGTCTCATGCGTGTTGCTGATGCGCTGGGTCTCCGGATTGTGCAGATAGTAGATATCGAGCGTTTCAAGGCCCAGATTGCGGCGGCTGGTCGCGATCATCAGGTCCAGGAAATCCGGTGCGAGGCAATGCTGGAAATTGGCGACAAACTCGTTTGGATGCACGATCCCGGTTTCGATGTATGTCTTGTTGACCCACTGCTTGGGGTCCGGGGGACGCACCCCGTCAAACGGCACGAACCCGCCTTTGGTCGCGACCACGACTTCGTCGCGCCGGATGTCGCCACGCTCGATCGCTGCTGCCAGCGCGCGACCGACCGCGCGCTCGCTGCGCTGAAAGCGGTAGTTTACCGCCGTATCGATGTGGTTGCAGCCCAGGGCCAACGCGCGTTCTATCGCTGCACCGTATGCCGCGTCGGTCGCATCATCTGGCTCGCCTAAATACGTCCCCAACCCCACGGACGCCAACACGAGGCCGTGCCCGGTCGTGCGGAGATGCCCCTCAGCGACGCGCTCCCGCAACCGGGCGGCATAACGCGCCGTGCCGTCAGGTGTCGCTCGTCCTGGAAGCATCATAACTGGCCCCATTCTACCTCAGCCATACTGCCGGTCGACCGGCCCACGATAGGCCAGCAGGTCGGCCTGTGGCGAAACCAGCCATTCGGCAAGCGTCTGGGCATT
The DNA here is from genome assembly GCA_964425755.1 of uncultured Anaerolineaceae bacterium. GTDB lineage: Bacteria > Chloroflexota > Anaerolineae > Aggregatilineales > Aggregatilineaceae > CAYRNY01. The sequence continues at coordinate 243,356 of CAYRNY010000003.1, read as the reverse complement.
CGCGTCCTTGTCAGAAAGCAGCGGTTCGTCCACCGGCCACACGATGCCGATATCGGGATCGTTCCAGCGAATACCGCTTTCACCAACCGGGCTGTAGATCGCGCTGCACTTGTATTGCAGCTCCGCCACATCCGACAGCACGCAGAAACCGCGCGCAAACCCCGGCGGTGCCCAGACCTGACGCTTGTTTTCCGCCGACACGTTCAACCCGAACCACTGCCCTAACGTCGGGGACCCTTTGCGAATGTCCACAGCGACGAGGAACACCTCGCCTACTGTGACGCGCATCAGCTTAGACATTGCGGGATCGTACTGAAAATGCAGCCCCCGTATCACCCCTTTGACCGAGCGTGAGTGATTATCCTGCACGAACTCGTAAGGAATCCCCAGTTCGGCAAACGCATCTTTGCGGTAAGCTTCCATGAAATAGCCACGATGATCGTCAAAAACGCGCGGCACAATAACCTTAATCGCTCCGAGATGTTCGCTTTCGAGTGTAAACGGCACGTCGTCACCTCTTCCGTGCTGCGTTTCCGGCTACAGTTTAATTCGGGCGCAAATGATACCGCAGATTGCGCGATCTGCCCTATCCGATTTGTAGCCTGCGTCAGCGACGGAAGAAGTTGCTCAGGATAAACCACAGGTTAGCGGGGCGTTCGGCCAGCCGCCGCATGAAAAACGGGTACCATTCCGTGCCGTAACCAACATATACCCGCACCGTATACCCTTCATCACGCAATTGCTCTTGCAGGCGCGGGCGAATGCCATAAAGCATCTGGAATTCGAAGGCATCCCGCGGCACGTTGTGGGCGTTGGTGTAGGCTTTCGCCGCGTCGATCATGTTCTCGTCGTGCGTCGCGATGGCAAGGTAGCCTCCCCCCGCGCGTCCCTTTTCACTGAGAAACAGCTCGGTCAGATGCACGAAGTTCGCGTCCACGTCGGATTTATCGGGGAACGCGCGATCGGCTGGCTCCTTGTACGCGCCCTTGCACAACCGCACATATGCGCCTTCTTGCGCCAGCGCCTTCATGTCATCCTCGCTGCGGTAGAGGTACGCTTGAATCACCGCGCCGACATTGTCAAACTCTTCGCGCAATTGCCGGAAAATACGCAGCGTCGCGTCGGTGTAATCCGTGCTTTCCATGTCAATGGTGATGTGGTTACCGGTTTCATGTGCCAGGGACAAGATGCGGCGTAAATTGCCAATGCACAGGTCTTCGCGAATGTCCAGGCCAAGTTGCGTCAGCTTGAGCGAAACGGTCGCTCGAACATTACTTTCAGCGATCGCGGTGAGCAGTTGCAGGTAGGCGTCAGTCGCCTGGAGTGCGCCAGCTTCGTCGGTCACACTTTCGCCCAGGTGGTCCAGCGTGACCTCAAGCCCCTTCTCATTCAGCGCCCGCGCTGTAGCGATCCCGTCTTGCAACGTGTTCCCCGCCACAAAACGCTGCGCGCTGCGCCGCGCGGGACCAACATTCATCACCAGATCTTTTGTCCACTGCGCTTCTGAGAGATAAAGCAAAATAGAACGTAACATTCTATGGATCCTTTGACTCAAACAAAAGTAAGCCTATCACATTATCCCGCGCACTTATTGTACGCCCGGCCCGGAATGCAAACAATGACAATTTGGCAGATGCTCGAGCGCATGAAAGCATAATTCCACACCGCGCATGAAGAACGGCGGCTGGCCCACGTGAGCGAGCCAACCGCCGTTTTACCTAACCGGCACACACGCACCGGCTGCACCTACTCCGGCACGACCTCGTAGGCAGCCCCTTCCCAGACGAACAGCACATGCTCGCCCAGGGCGAGAAACTCACCGATCACCGGGTCAAGGTCCAGCAGATCGAAGTAGTCATCGCTGAGGAAGACGACCGTTACCGGTTCCATCGTGTCCGCATCGTAGCGCGTGTCGATCCATGCCCCATCACGCCACACGAACGTGCGGTCCCCGGCGTACCGCATTGGCTGCCCGTAATCCGCGTCCTCAACCCCGCTGGGCGCTAACACGTCCGCTCCCTCGAACTTCCCCTCGCGCAGCGCCTGACTCGCCGCTGCCGTCGGGACCGGGGCGGGCGCCTCAGCCGCCGACAAACCGGCAGCCGCTTCTGCCGCATCGACCGCCGCCGCGCCGGAGACAGCGTCAAACGCCACGCTGGCTTCCGCTTCAAACGCGGTCTGCGCTTCTTCGCGCCCGGTCTGCGTGAAGATGTCGTCTTCGGTGATCAGAAACGAGGTATACGGCGTGATGATGCCGTAGCGGATGCTCAACCGCACGATGCTGTCGACCAGCTCAGGGTCTTCGCCGTGCAGGCGGATCGCGTTGAGCAGCGCGCCGATCTTACGCGTGGCCCACAGGCGCGGAATGAAGACCTCACCGCCCGCGTTGTTGCGGAAGTTGACCTCGTAACGGTATACCGTGCGCTCGCCATTCAGTGCACCGGATAGCCGCACGGACGCAAACCCACCGTCGCGGTAGCGGCCAACCACAACCAGTTGCGTCCCGACGAACAGGTCAGGCAGTGGCGCAGCAGGATACATATCCTCGACCAACACCCCGTCGACCTCAAGCGTGAGATCGGTCAACACCGGCGTGCTGATCTTGCTGTACAGGCTGCTCACTTCCTCGTCGATGCGCTCGCCGGTACGCACGTAGGTGCCCGCACCGCGAAAAGCCTGGTGCAGCCGGTCCAGCAGGAACGTATCCACGTCATCGCCCACACCAAACGTAAAGATCCGCACATTCGGCGGGGCTTTTGCCTTGACATTGTCCAGGATCGCGCTCGTGTCCGTTTCGCCCTCGGTGGGCAGCCCGTCGGTAAGGAAGAGCACCACTGTCGGGCGTTCGCGGGCCGCCATGTTCATCGCTTCACGCAGCGCGCCATCAATATCCGTGCCGCCAAGCGCTTCCAGGCCGGCGATCCATTCTTTTGCCTCGCGGGCTTCGGCAGGGGATTGCAGGTCCTCGGCAAACACGCGGTACCCCGTACTGAACACGATCAAGTTGAAACGGTCCTCGCGGTTGAGATTGTCCAGTACATACTTGACCGCCTCGCGCGCCTGGTCCCACTTGTCGCCGTACATCGAACCGGACTGATCCAGCACGATGATCACGTCCTTCGGAATCACGCGCTCCGCATCAACCGCCGCTGGCGGCGTCACCAACAACGCGAAGAAACCGTCCTCGCGCGCGCTCTCACGATACGACAGTAAATTGGCATTGATCTCGTCATGCGCCAGGCCGTAATACAGGCTGAAATCGCTCTCCGGGCGTATGTGGCTGGCTTCATAACCGGCGCGGAACGCGAAACGTCCGTCACGGACGATCGCGATCTTATGGGTTGGGGAGTAGATCGTGCCGATCGCGTCATTTGACTCGACATCGATGCTGATGCTGATTTGCTCGACAGGGCGGCGCGTCAGGTGATCGGTGCGCAGCGGGTACTCGTAATGAACCAGCCCGTTGTCAACGGGCAAGAGCTGCCCGTACTCGATCTCAATCGCGACTTCCGACCGGGGCTGGATCGGGAACACGCTCGCCTGGATCGCGCCCGCGCCCACGTATTCCAGCAGTGCCGGATCGCGCATCCGGCGCACGATCTCATCGTAAATTTCGCGTGCTTCTTCAGCATCCAGAATCTTCGCCTCGATCGGTTTGCCGTCCACCCACATCACGAGATCAGACACCGCAGCTCCCACCGGCAGCGGGAAGAGGTACGTGCCTTCGGCCATGCGGTCGCCATGGTTGGCAAAAACCTGTTTGATCCGTGTCGTGGCGACCTGGTTATCGATCGTAACCGTGACGTGATGTGCTTCGATCACCACCCCGGTTTCGATCAACAACGGCAATGGAGTCACGTCCGGTGTGGCATGCCGGGCAAAAACGGTGCCGGTGCCCACGAAAACAAACGACAATATGAGCAATATAGAGATTAGGGGGCGCATGGAACATTCTCCTCGAATAACATGCTGCTGGCGGTCGGACAAACAGCGCACGATGTGTCGCGCCGTTACCCCTAAGACGCGCCTGTCGCCGGAAAAGTTCCCGGGCACTGGCGCTGAGCACACTTCCGCCAGCTTGACAGCAACGATCATTAACATGCCCAGGCCCGGTGGTTTGCCAGTTGTGGCTACGCGCTTACAATGGGGTACAGTAGTAACAAAGTCTGCACGCTGGCCCTGACGTGAGGCCGAAACGCCGAAAGTGAAAAGAGTGTATGACGGATTATTCTCTACCGACCGAACTGGACGCCCATCGCCTGATGGCATTTGTGGAACACCTGAGTATCGCCATCGGCCCGCGCCCGCCCACCAGTCCCGCCGAACGCGAGGCAGCGCGTTACGTCCACGACCAACTACACCAGATCAACCCGCGCTGGGAAATTCTCAACCAGCCCTTTCGTAGCGTGGACGGATTCCGCTATCGCATCGCGCCGCTGGCGGTGCTTAACGGGCTGAGCATGCTCTTTGGGCTGCGGCGCAGCCGGCAATCCCAGATCACCGCCGGCTTGACCTCGATCGGTCTGAGCATTCTCAGCCGCGACGCGTTCCTTGAACGCCCCGCTGTGTGGGAAACATGGCTGCCGCGTGGCGAATCGGAGAATGTGATCGTGCGCATCCCCCCACGCCGCCGCATCGACCGGCGAATCGTCTTTGTAGCGCACCTGGATTCTGGCTCGCACCGCCTGACCAGCGATCCGCGCGTGGCGCGGCATCTGCCGCGCACGCTGGGCGCGGTCACGCTGCTAGCGCTGGTGGGCGGCGTGCTGACCATGCTTTCCGGTAGAAGACAACGCTGGCTGGAATTGCGTTCGTTGATCGCGGCTGGATCGTTAGGGGCTGCTGCGCTGGCTGTGATCGACGAGTTGGGGCCGGATGTCGCCGGGGCGATCTGCAACGCCTCAGGCGTCGCGGCACTGATCGGGCTGGCCCACGCGCTGCACGCGCACCCGGCCAATACCACCGAGGTTGTGCTCGCCTTCACCGGCAGCGCGACCGCTGTTTCAACCGGCGCGGACGTGCTGGCAACAGCGTTCGGGCAGGCATGGCACGATGCGCTGTGGATGGTCGTTAATAACGTGGGGGCCGGCGAATTATGCTGGGTCACGCGGCACGGCATCAGCCCGTACGCGTACTATTACCCCGACCCGGCTGCCGTGCGCGTGCTCGAACGGGTCGCCGATGCCCGCCCCGACCTGGGCCTGATGGGCAAGCCAGTGCTGACGGTGGATGAAGTCTCGATCCTGCGCGACCGCGACCTGCACGCCGTCGCGCTGACGGGATACGATCGCCAAAGCGGGCTGATCCCGCACTGGCGGCAGGTCAGCGATACAATCCACACCAGCGATCCCGCAACCATCGAACGGGCGGCACACACATGCTGGACCGCCGTGCAGGTCGTGGACCAGGCTGACACATGGCCCCTGGAAAGCTGACAGGAAGCCAACCGGGGCAGCTCGTTGAACCGCCCCGGCCCGCACGGTACGACGTCGCGTTCAGTCGAGCCGTTCCGTGATCGACGTGATCACCGACTGCTTCACATCCCACAATTGATCGCTCAGCGAGACGTGGTAGATGTGCGGATTCACCAACCGCTTGACGCCGGGGTCCAGGCGTTCGATATCCGCCTCGCGAAGCTGGCGCATGGCGTCTATTGACGGGAAATCATACACGATTTTGCCATCGCGCACGATCTCCACCAACAGCGGTTCGATCTCAGAGATGTCGTCACGATCGATCGCGCGGCACTTGGTATGATCGGATGGGTGGCGCAGTATCAGACGCTCGTGTTCCTGCGGTGTTTCTTCATCCAAGCAGAGTAGATCCGCGGTTGCCTTTCCGCGCCCATCATACACGCGCCACACCCGTTTGTGGCCGGGGTTCGGGATTTTGTCCGCCGACTCCGAGATTTTGATCGCAGGAGTCCATTCGCCTTCGTCACACACTGCGACCAGCTTATAGACGCCGCCAAGCGCCGGCTCCCCCCAGGACGTGACCAGCCGCGTCCCTACACCGAACGCCAGGCGGTTGATTAAGTGATCGGGGTCTATATCCCAACGCGGGGCTTCGTCTCGAATCTGGGTTAAAATCTGCCAGATCACCAGCTCGTCAAGGTTGTTCGACAGCACGATCGTCACGTCCTCAAACCCGGCTTCGTTGAGCTGCTTTGCCGCCTGGATGCTGAGATATGCCAGGTCCCCCGAATCGAGCCGGATGCCGACCGGTTTGTGTCCCTTGCGGCGCAGGTCTTCAAACACGCGGATCGCATTCGGCACACCACTTTCGAGCGTGTCGATCGTATCCACCAGCAGCAAGCAGTCATCAGGGTATACGTCAGCGTAAGCCTGGAACGCGCCCAGCTCACCCATGCCCAACGCCATGAAAACCTGCACCATGCTGTGCGCATGCGTGCCCTTCGGCGGGTAACCTAAAAGGCGCGAGATGCCCACATTGGACGTGAAGTCCGCCCCACCGATCAAGGCAGCGCGCGCACCGGCGTTCGCGCCTTTATCCTGCCCGCGCCGCAACCCGAACTCCAACAGCAAGCGCCCGCGCCCGCTGCGGTGCATCCGCGCGGCTTTCGTCGCGATCAGCGTCTGGTAGTTCAGGTGATTAAGCAGCGACGTTTCCAGCAACTGCGCAGGGATGATCGGTCCCTGAACCACCGTCAGCGGGGTATTGGGATGCACCACGCGCCCTTCCGGGATAGCCTGGATCGATAACCCTTCGAAGGTGCCGTTCCGGGCAAACCAACGCAGAAAATCATCATCAAACATCTGCTCTCCGGTGCTTGTCTCCAGGCTGCGCAGGTACGCGATATCGTCATCTGTGATGTGAGCATCCTCCATCCAGTCGAGGAACCATTCCAGCCCGGCATTGACACAATATCCCGCCTTGTGCGCGCCATAATCCGGATAGTCTCGGAAGAAATGGTCAAACTGGACGCTCTTTTCGTGCAGCCCGGTACGGTAATACAACTGCGCCATCGTGATCTGGTACAGATCGGTGAACAGAATCCCCTCAGCGATCCGTTGCTCTGCTAGTTTCACGCGTCACCTCAATTCAAAACACAGGGCACACCTATACATATTATCCTCGAATAACCCCTCGCCCGCCTAATAAAGCTAAGAGTTGCGCGCCACATGGTTTTGGATAGTAATACTACCTGAACCCGGATCGCAAAACCGGAACAAACACCGCCCGTCCGGCGTCTATACAACGACGCAACATACACGCCGCCAGAGCGCTTAGACAGGGAGACATTATTGTGAAGCAGATACGTTATTTGATCGCGGGCAGCATCATGCTGCTGAGCCTGCCGCTGCTGGTCACGGTAAGCCGCACGCAGGCCCAGGACGACACACCACTGCCGCCCCACGTCATCGCGGTGTCGCCATACCCGGGTGAAGAAGTCCCGCTTGACCAAGCGGTAACCGTCACATTCGACCAGCCGATGGATCGCGCCAGCGTCGAGTCCGCGTGGCAGATCGAACCGGCGGCCAGCGGAACATTCACCTGGCAGGATGATCGAACCGTTGCTTTTCTGCCGGATGGTGGCTGGCAACGTGCCACACGCTACACCGTCACGCTCGAAACCGGGGCCGCAGCCGCAAACGGCACGACGCTCGAAGCACCGCGTGATTTCGCCGTGCAGGCGATCGGAACGCTAAACGTCACGACCGTGATCCCCGCACCGGACACGACAGGCGTCACCGCCGACGCGACGATCACGGTCGCGTTCAACCGCCCAGTAGTGCCCCTCGTCGCCACCGGCGAACTCGATGATCTGCCGCAGCCGCTGGAGATCGAACCAGATATCGCAGGGCGGGGCGAGTGGCTCAACACGTCGATCTACCAGTTCACGCCGGAAAAAGCGCTTGCAGGGGGTACGACCTACACCGTCCGGGTGAAAGCGGGGCTGGCCGACGCGCTCGGTGCAACACTCGACGAACCATACCGGTGGACCTTCAAGACGCTGGCCCCGGAGATTCTAAATATCTCGCCGCGCCAGAGCGAAGTCGGCGTTCTGCTGGACCGCACCATCAACGTTGAGTTCAGCCAGGCAATGGACCATCTCAGCACCGAAGAAGCGTTCATGCTGGCCCATAACGGGGAACGCGTCCCGGGCGAAATCACCTGGTCCGACGACAGTCGCCGGTTGACCTTTACCCCCGCCGAGCATCTGCAGATCGAGTCGGTGTACACGATCAGCATCGCGCCGACCGCGCGCAGCGCCTCCGGTGAAGCCACGCTCGAATCCGGCGTAACATACGCCTTCACAACCGTCCCGTACCCCGGCGTTGCAGACACCGATCCGGATAATAACGCGCGCGACGTATACCCTGGTAGCGGGGTATCGATCTATTTCAAGTCACCGATGAACACGGAGACCTTCAAAGATAAGGTCGTGATCATACAGCCGGAAGGTGTCGAATGGCAGCCGATCGCCTCTTCGCAACGATTGCACCTTGATTTTGCCACACAGCCGGAAACCGAATACGTGATCCAGTTCAGGCGCGGGGCAGAAGACATCTACGGCAACGCGATCGAAACGGATTACACGTTCAGTTTCAGGACCCGCGGCGTCGATCCCTGGGCGTCGCTGCCGTTCGGCGACCGCTTCATGATCACCAGCGCCTACCGCGAGCACACGCGCATCGCGATGAGCGTCACGGCCAAGCCGGTCGTTAATCTCGCGCTGTACAGCGTGCCGGTGGAAAACTACGCGCTGGTAATGCGCGGCTACCGCGATAGATCGATACCGCTGAAGGATCCGGCGCAACTCGTGCGTGCGTGGACGCAGCAGCTTGACGCGGGCCCCGCGTTGAGCGGCGTGGATGAAGTTCTGCTGGCTTCTGAGCAAGGCGGCAAGCTGCCACCGGGTGTGTATTATCTAGAGGCCCGTCCCGAAACCGCCGATTACACCCAGACGCTTGGTCTCGGCGTCGTCACGGCAAACGTGACGGTTAAACGCGCCCCGGGCGAGATGCTGATCTGGGTGACCGATATCCCCACCGGCGCGCCGGTGCCCGACGCCACCGTGACGTTTTACCGCGCCGACGGTTCGACGCTGCTGGCCGGTCAAACCAACGCCGACGGGCTGGTACGGCTGCCGGTTGATCTGTCCGGAACGAGTGACACGTTCGTTTACGCTGTTGCGCAAACCGGCGACCAGTTCGGCGTGTGGATGTCGTGGAGCGAAGCGACCCCGCCGACGCAATCAGGCTATCTCTACACGGACCGCCCGATCTACCGCCCCGGCGAGACGGTTTACTTCCGGGGCGCAGTGCGCGACAAGGACGATACGAACTACACCGTGCCAGATGCTGACTCAGTCCACGTCACAATTGACGCCAACTGGGGATCGCAGCGCCTGTTTGAGGACGAGCTGCCATTAAGCGAGTTCGGCACGTTTGACGGCGCGCTCGAGTTGCCGGAAGATGCCGAACTCGGTGAAGCATACATCCGCGTGGAACTTAACAGGCGCACCATCACCGAAGGGCGCTTCACGGTCGCAGAGTTCCGCGTGCCGGAATACAAGGTCGAGGTGACGCCGGACTTCGACACCGTCCTGCAGGGCGACCCGGTGAAAGCCGCGATCAGCGCGTCCTATTACTTTGGCGGGCCGGTCAGCGGCGCGCAGATGACCTGGAACGCCTACGGCACGGCGGCGAGCTTCAACTACACCGGCCCCGGACGCTATGATTTCTCAGATGAGACACAGGCGTACTTCAGCGCACACTACATCGCCGACGCCAGCATGCAGACCGACGCTAACGGAATGGTGCTCGCTGAACTCGAACAGACCACCGCCCCCTCGATCCGCCCGATGACGATCACGCTCGAAGGCGAAGTCGTCGATGAAAGCGGGCAGTACATCAGCGGGCGCGCGTCAGTCCTCGCGCATCCGGCGAATGCCTACGTTGGCATGCGCACGGACCGTTACTTCGGGCGCGCCAATACGCCGCTAACGATCGACCTGATCACCGTCACGCCAGACAGCGAACCGCTGGCGGAGCAGACGGTCACGCTTGAGGTCGTCGAAATCCGCTGGGAGCGCGTACCCCTCGAAGGCCAGTTCGGGCGGTACGAATGGCAGCGCAATGAAATCGAGGTCGAGACGGACCAGATAGCCACCGGACCGGACGGTACCGCGCAGCACGACTTCACGCCGCCGCAAGCTGGCATCTATCGTGTGCGCGCCGTGACGCGCGATCAACGCGAGCGTGTCAACAGCAGTTCGCTGCAATTCTGGGTCACGGGCGAAACGTCCGTGTGGTGGGGCCGCCCCAGCAACACGATCGACCTGGTCGCCGATAAGGACGGCTACATCCCCGGGGATACCGCCGAGATCCTGATCCCCACGCCGTTCACGGGCACGTCTTACGCGCTGGTGACGGTCGAACGCGCGGGCATCCAGCAGGTGGACGTATTCGCGATCGAAGGTTCCACACTGGTCTACACGTTGCCCATCACCGATCAGCACGCTCCGACCGTGCATCTGTCGGTTGTGCTGGTGAAAGGAACCGACGCGGAAACCCTGAATCCGTCGTACCGCACCGGGCAACTCACGCTGAACGTCGAACCGGTCGCCCGGCGGCTTGAAGTTACCGTCACCCCGTCTTCGACACGCGCCCAACCCGGTGACACGGTGACACTCGACGTGAAAACCGTCGATGCGCGCGGCGAACCGACACGCGCGGAAGTCGGCGTCACGGTGACGGACCAGGCGATCCTCGCTTTGATGCCCCCCAACAGCGTATCGCTGGAAGAACACTTCTACGGTTACGAGAGTAACTACGTCCGCACGGACGTAGCGATGTCCGCGCTCTTGGACGTGCTCACCGACGAAATCCTGAAACAGGCCCGCGAGCGCCGGGAAGCCATGGCGGACGACATGGTCGCCGAAGCGCCGATGGCGACCGGGACATTCGCGGAAGCCGATGCAGATATGGCTGCAGGTGAAATGGCGTCAGACGGCGCACAGCAAGCGGTCACCGTGCGCGAGGACTTCCAGCAGACGCCGCTGTGGGCACCGCGCGTCGTGACCGGTGTTGACGGCGAAGCCTCGGTCACAGTCACACTGCCGGATAACCTGACCACGTGGCATGTCGACGCGCGCGGCCTGACCGAAAACACGCGCGTGGGTGACAGTGAACTGAACATCATCAGCACGCTGCCACTGCTCACGCGTCCCGTAGTGCCGCGTTTCTTCGTGGTCGGGGACCGCGCGACGCTTGCTTCGGTGATCAACAACAACACCGACCAGGCGCAAACCGTCGAGGCGCGGCTCGAAGCGTCCGGCGTGACCTTCGAGAGCGAAGCGACGCAGACGGTCACGATCGAACCTGGAAGCCGCGCGCGCGTCGAGTGGCTCGTCACGGTGGACGACGTGCCCAACGTCGACCTGACCTTCTACGCGATCGGCGCGGACGGGTATTCCGACGCAGCGAAGCCTACGCTTGCCACCGGGCCGGATGGCACGATCCCGGTTTATCGCTACACCGCCCCCGACACCACCGGCACAGGCGGCATGCTCCGCGAGCAGGGCGCGCGTACCGAAGCGATCAGCCTGCCCCCGCGCCTGGACACGGACCAGGGTGAGTTGACGATCCGGATTGATCCATCGTTGGCCGTGACCACCGTTGACGCCCTGGACTACCTGAAGAACTACAAACACCAGTGCATCGAGCAGACCGTGAGCCGCTTCCTGCCAAATGTGATGACGTATCGTGCACTGCGCAACCTGGGCCTGGACGACCCCGCCCTGGAAGCCGATCTGCGCGTTGTGCTGGACGAAGCACTCACCCGGCTGCGCAACGAGCAGAATCCTGACGGCGGCTGGGGCTGGTTCGGGCATATGGAAAGCAATCCTTACGTCACCGCCTACGCCGCGTTGGGCTTGATCGAAGCGCAGAAAAGCGGGTTCGACATCGAGCAGGGTATGATCGACCGCGCGCTGAACTTCGTGCGCACGGACTTCGTGCGTCCTGGCATCGACACGCCGGTGTACCGGCTCAACCGGCAAGCGTTCTACCTGTACGTCCTGGCGCGCGGCGGGGAAGCTAACACGCGTGAGCTTGACGCGCTGCTCGACCAGCGGCTCGAACTGGACATCTGGGCGCAGGCGTTCCTGCTCATGGCCTACCACGACCTCAACCCGGCTGATCCGGCAGTCGCGCAGTTGGTGAGCGATCTCCAGAGCACGGCGATCCTGTCGGCGACCGGCGGGCACTGGGAAGAAGACGCGCTCGACTGGTGGAACTGGAGCAGCGACACCCGTAGCACCGCGATCGCGCTGGCCGCGCTGACACGCGTGCAACCGGATAACGAACTGCTGCCAAACGTCGTGCGCTGGCTGATGATCGCGCGGCAAGGGGACCACTGGGAGACAACGCAGGAGACCGCCTGGGCGGTGATGGCGCTGACGGACTGGATGGTCAGCACGGGCGAACTGCGCGGGAACTACGACTATGCGGTGACGGTCAACGGTGCCCCGCTGGCCGAAGGCACCGTCACGCCAGAAACCGTGCGTGAAGGCAAGGTGTTGGCTGTCCAGGTGCGCGATCTGCTGCTGGACGAGATCAACCGGGTCGCGGTTATCCGCGGAACGGGTGACGGTGTGCTGTACTACACCGCCCACCTGCAGACGCGGCTGTGGGCGTCCGAAGCCGATCCCATCAGCCGGGGCATCACGGTATCGCGCGAATACTTCCTCGCCGGCAATCCCGATCAGCGCATCACTGAAGCGCAGGTCGGTGACGTGATCACCGTGCGCGTGACCATGACACTGCCCCAGGATATCTACTACTTCGTGCTGGAAGACCCGATCCCGGCGGGCACGGAACCGATCGACACATCGCTGCTGACGACAAGCCAGCTTAACGAGCCGCCGACGATCAAGCCACAGCGCGATCCGTACTGGTACTGGGGCTGGTGGCTGTTCGACCACACGGAAATGCGTGATGAACAGGTCAACCTCTATGCTGATTTTCTGCCGCGCGGCACCTACGTTTACACCTACCAGGTACGCGCAAGCTTCCCCGGTGAATACCAGACCATGCCCAGCCACGCCTATGCCTTCTACTTCCCGGAAGTCTTTGGGCGCGGGGCGGGTACCCTCTTCACCGTGCAGCCCGCCGAGTGACCGCTGTCACCTGACGCCACCGGCAGGTGGGGCACCTGCTCCGCCTGCCGGTCTTTGCAGCCCGGCACGGTTTTTGGAAACAATCACTGACTTGACATATAATCAAGCCGACGTGCATTTTTAGCTTATGCTATGTTTATCCATTGCGAGAGCGAGCATGAACATCGTTTATGTTGAGGACGATCCCACCAACGTCTTGTTGCTGGAACGGGTGACGCATTCGACCGGTGATTACCTGGCGACGTTCACCGACGCCGAAACCGCCCTCGAAAGCGACACCATCTGGGACGCAGACCTGCTACTGGTTGATATTCACCTTCCCGGCGATCTGAGCGGGTTAGACATGACCGAATTGCTGCGCGCAAACGGTGTCACCACGCCCGTGATTGTGATCACGGCGTATGACACGCCGGAATACGTCGCGCGCTGCCGCGATATTGGTGGTGACCTGTACCTCGTCAAACCGGTGAGTGTGCCGGAACTGGTCGAGTTGCTCGACACATATCGCACATACTGACAGTCGCGTTATCCTGCCCGCGCCATTTCAACTGTCTGTGGCGTCAGGTATGATCAGGGACAACAGCACCCTGGGCAGCGAAACGCCCCGGAACTCAACCAGTTCCGGGGCGTTCTGATTCAAGGTAACGCTGGCAGCAGCGCGGCTTTAGATGTCAAACTGCGCCCACTGCTCGTACATCTTCCAGCGGAAGCTCACATCCTCGCGCAGCAAATCAAGCAGCTTCTCCGCGCGGTCCGGGTCCACGTTACGCAGGATCCGGAAGCGGTTCTGCTCATAAGCGAACTTCTCAATGTCGGTCGTGGGGGCTTTCGAGTCGAGCATCAACGGCTGCTTACCCTTGTCGATGTTCTCCGGGTTGTAGCGGAACAGCGGCCAGAAGCCTGAGTCCACTGCGTCCGTCTGAACGTCGTTGCCGTAGCGCAGATCGTAGCCGTGCGCAATGCACGGTGCGTACGCGATGATGAGCGAGGGTCCGTCGTAGGCTTCTGCCTCAGCAAACGCCTTGACCGTCTGGTTCATGTTCGCGCCAAAGGCCACCTGTGCCACGTAGATGTTGCCGTAGGTCATCGCCATCATGCCCAGGTCCTTCTTGGGCAGCGGTTTACCGGCGGCGGCAAACTTTGCGACCGCGCCGCGCGGCGTTGCTTTGGACATCTGGCCGCCAGTGTTGGAGTACACGCCGGTATCCAGCACCAGCACGTTCACATTACGCCCGGAGGCCAGCACATGGTCCAGCCCGCCGTACCCGATATCGTAGGCCCAGCCATCACCGCCGATGATCCACACCGACTTCTTGACCAGGTAATCCACCACGCTCAAAAGTTCGTCGGCCTTCGCGGAGTCTTCTTGTTCCAGCAGGTCCTTGAGCCGGGCAACGCGTTCGCGCTGTTGCTCGATCGCTTCCTGGTCGCTCATATCCGCGTCGCGGATCGCTTCCAGCAGTTCTGTATCGAGCTCGCCCGCTTCGATGTAGCTGTTGAGCAATTCGTGGGCGTAAACGGTCAGCTTGTCGACCGTCAGGCGCATACCCATACCAAACTCAGCGGCGTCCTCAAACAGCGAGTTCGACCACGTCGGGCCGCGCCCGTCGTCGCGTTTGGCGTACGGCGTTGTCGGCAGGTTACCGCCGAAGATCGAGGAGCAGCCTGTCGCGTTGGCGATGATCATGCGGTCGCCAAAGAGTTGGGATGCCAGCTTGATGTAGGGCGTCTCACCACAGCCTGCGCACGCGCCGGAGAATTCAAACAGCGGGCGCACCAACTGCGACCCCTTCACCGTGAAGCGGTTGAAGGTCGAAGGATCGGTTTCGGGCAGCGTCACGAAGTAGTCCCACGCTGCCTCTTCCTCGTCGCGCAGTTCGTCGGTCAACGGGGCCATGTTGATCGCCTTACGCTCGGTCTTGTTGCCTTCTTCGTCCTTGAAGTAAGCCGGGCAGGTTTCCACGCACAGGCCGCAGCCGGTGCAGTCCATCGGAGAAACCTGAACCGTGTAGCTCATGCCCTTCCAGGCACGACCGCGCGCTTCCATCGCTTTGAAGCCATCCGGAGCGTTGCCATTGGCATAGCTGGAGTCATACACCTTCATGCGGATCGTGGCGTGCGGGCACACAAACGCGCACTGGTTGCACTGGATACACGCCTCGGGTTCCCAAACCGGGATTTCAGTCGCGATGTTGCGCTTTTCGTACTGCGTCGTCGCGGTCGGGTAAGTACCATCATCCGGCATCACCGACACGGGCAGCAAATCGCCCCGCCCCGCGATGATCTCCGCCGTCACTTGCTTGACAAATTCCGGCGCGTCATCCGGAACCGGCTTGCGCATCGGGACATCGCTGGTCACTTCGTTCGGGTATTCAACCCGCTCGATACGATCGACCGCGATCTCGGCGGCCTTGACGTTCATATCGACGACTTTTTGACCCTTGCGCCCGTAGGTATCTTCCACCGCGGCCTGGATCATGTCCATCGCCTGTTCTTCGGGCAGCACGCCGGAGATCTTGAAAAACGCCGCCTGCATGATGATGTTGATACGACCACCCAAGCCTACTGAGCGCGCGATTTCATAGCCGTCGATGACGTAGAACTTCGCGTTCTTGTCAATGATCTGCTGCTGCACCTCAGCGGGTATGTGGTCCCAGACTTCATCAGCGCCGTAGGGGCTGTTCAGCAGGAACGTGCCGCCCGGTTCCAGCGCGCTGAGCATATCGTAGCGTTCGAGGAAACTGAAGTTATGGCAGGCCACAAACTGCGCGTGTTCGATCAGGTACGTGCTGCGGATCGGCTTTTTGCTGAAGCGCAGGTGCGAGATCGTGCGCGCACCGGACTTCTTCGAGTCGTACACGAAATAGCCCTGGGCGTAATTGTCGGTCGCCTTGCCGATGATCTTGATCGAGTTCTTGTTCGCGCCAACCGTACCGTCGGCCCCCAGGCCCCAGAACATCGCGCGGTGCACGTCGTCGCCTTCAGTCGAGAAGTTGGGGTCCCATTCCAGGCTGGTATGGGTCAGGTCATCGTAGATACCGATCGTGAAGTGATTCTTCGGCTTGCTCTGGCTCAAGTTGTCCAGCACGGCTTTGCACATCGCCGGCGTGAACTCTTTGGAGCTGAGGCCGTAACGCCCACCTACAATTACCGGCATCGACGCGACTTCGCCTGCGCTCAACGCTTCGGCGTAAGCGGTCATCACGTCCTGGTACAGCGGCTCACCGGCAGCGCCCGGTTCCTTAGTGCGATCAAGCACGGCGATCGTCTTGACCGAGTCCGGGATCGTGTCGATCAGGGCCTGCATGTCGAACGGGCGGAACAATCGCACTTTCACCACGCCGACCTTTTCGCCCTGCTCAACCAGGTAATCGACAGTCTCGTGCGCCGTTTCAGCCGCCGACCCCATCAAAACGACAATGCGCTCGGCATCCGGCGCGCCGACATAGTCGAACAAGTGGTACTCACGGCCAACGACTTCGGCGAAACGGTCCATCACCTTCTGGACAATGCCGGGCGTGGCGTCATAGTACGGGTTTACCGACTCGCGCGCCTGGAAGAATACGTCCGGGTTTTGCGCCGTCCCGCGCAGCACCGGGTGATCCGGAGACATGCCGCGCATACGATGTTGGAAGACATACTTGTCATCGATCAACGCGCGCATGTCCTCGCGGCTCAGCTCTTCGATCTTCTGAATTTCGTGCGAGGTACGGAAACCGTCAAAGAAGTGCAGGAACGGCACGCGCGATTCCAGCGTCGCCGCCTGCGAGATCAGCGCGAAGTCCATGACTTCCTGAATGCTGCCCGAAGCCAACAGCGCCCAGCCCGTTGAGCGCGCAGCCATCACGTCAGACTGATCGCCGAAGATCGAAAGCGCCTGAGCCGCCAGCGAACGGGCCGCAATATGGAACACCGTCGGGGTCAGTTCCCCCGCGATCTTATACATATTGGGGATCATCAACAGCAAGCCTTGCGACGCGGTGAACGTCGTGGTTAACGCGCCTGTGGTCAGCGCACCATGCACCGCACCAGCCGCGCCACCTTCAGCCTGCATTTCGGTGACATCCGGGATCGATCCCCAGATATTCGTCACGCCGGCGGCTGACAATTCATCTGCCACCTCACCCATTGGGGAAGACGGCGTGATGGGGTAAATTGCGATGACTTCATTGAGGGCATGCGCTACCTGCGCAGCAGCGGTATTGCCATCAATCGTCACCATCTTCCTGTCAGACATTAAGATCCTCCTATTTTCCTCCCATTAAATGACCACAAACCATCACGAAATGGCGGTTAACGACTGTGATCATCATCACGAGCAGAAGTCGCTGAGGGTTACACAAACGCGGAACGAGTGGCCGCTAAGCCAGCCCATCGAGCTTGTTTCCAGGCTCAAGTTGCACAATTCCGTCATTGTCGCCACGAGTTTAGTTGGTTTGTTGAATCCTCAGTAGTGTGTAATGTCGTGATCTGATGGATGAGTGTCACTTTCGGTGGCCTGTCTGCAGGCTAAACGCGCCACAAGGTAAGCAGACCGCGCTATAATGTGCAGGAAGGGAGCCACACACGGCCCCTTGAACAGACGACGCACACCATCAGGATGCAGGATGAGCGATCGCTATTTGGTGCTATTTGACATCGACGGAACGCTGCTGAACTCACACGGCTGCGGGCGCGCGGCGACCGAACGCGCGCTGGTAGACGTTTTTGGAACGACCGGCAACCTGAGCCAGGTAAATTTTGCCGGGAAGACTGACTGGCACATTCTGCGTGAAGCGCTTGCGCCAGCCGGCGTGTCCATGCCCGATATCAAAGCACGGCTGGCAGACTATAACGCCGCAGTCGGTCGGTGGCTGGCGGCCATCGTGCACGACTTCCCGGTTACGGCTTGCGCCGGCGCGCCGGAAGTCGTCTCCGCACTGCACACACATCCGCAAGTCGTGCTGGGCCTCGTCACGGGCAACATGCAGGCATTGGCCCCGATCAAGCTCCGCGCTGCGGGGTTTGATCCCGCCGTCTTTAGTGTTGGGGCGTATGGCTCCGAAGGCTGGGAACGCGCGATGCTTCCCCCTTTGGCGCTCGAACGCGCTATCGAACATAACGGGGCCGCGTTCAGGTCAGATCGCGTCGTGATCATCGGCGACACCCCCGACGACATCATGTGTGCCGCCAGCATCAGCGCACGCACGATCGCAGTCGCTACCGGCCCCTTCACTACCGCGCAACTGCGCGCCTACCGCCCCGACCATGCATTCGACTCAATGCAGAATCACGCGGCGGTACTAACGGCAATCCTGAACACTGGCAACAGGGATACACTGGTCTGATGCGTTCGCTTAGCCCGCGACAGACTCTGCTTCTGGGCTTCGGTGTATCGGCGCTGGGGCTGCTGTGCGTGCTCGGCGGCATGGCATTACTGGCATGGCGCTTCACCGCGCCCGAAAAAGCTGTCGTCATGTTGCCGAACATGGTCGCTACCCCCGAAGATACGCCAACGCCTGCCGCACTCGGCACGCCGCTGGCCCCGCCTCCGGCCCCAGACGATCCCGCGCAGATCGTGATCCTGCCGGTCAGCGAGCCAGAAACGCAGACCCCAGCGCCGTCCGCCACTCCAACCGTGCCCGGACGCCCAACGCATACCGGGCGGCCAGCGTACACGGCGACTGCAACGCCGCCCCCGCCAGCCGTCACGCATACGGCCTCGCCCTACCCTACACACACGCCGCCGCCATCACCAACCATCACGGCGACACGCCCCTCGATCCCGACTCCCACAGCGACCGCGTCGCCTGCCGTGCCGCAACGCATCCGGATCGGGCGTATCGACCTGGACGCCCCGATCGTGCCGGTGGGCCAGCACACGATCACGGTAGATGGCAAGGTCTTCAGTCAGTGGGATGTACCCGATCAGCGCAGTGCGGGCTGGCACCGCAACAGCGCCGCGCTGGGCGAAACCGGCAACCTGGTGCTGAACGGCCACCACAACGTAAACGGAGAGGTATTTCGCTACCTGGTGGCGTTGAAGCCAGGCGATCTCATCACGCTGGAGTCGACGGAGCGGCGGTACTATTACGTCGTCGTGCAGACCATGACCCTCGCGGAGCAAGATCAACCCCTCGAAATCCGCCAGTCCAACGCGCGCTGGATATTGCCGACGGATGACGAACGTGTTACGCTCATAACATGCTGGCCGTACTACGCCAATACCCATCGGCTGGTCGTGATCGCGCGCCCGCTTGACCATGTGATCCCGCCCGCCGGCATCCCGTAGAATGGCCGCGACCAGAGACGATCTTCAGGTGATCCTGTCCGTTACACGTAGGTGGGGGAGAATCAATGATCCAGTTCCTAGCGATAGTGATGGCCCCTGTGTTGAACTTGCCGATTGTCCGGCGCATCCGGCGTAATCATGGTCTTGAACACGCCACGATCCACATCTTGAGCCGCAAGGTCAAGAACCTGAGCATGGCCGGGCGATCGACGGCCACCGGATTCTATCTCTACGGCGATGTATCCACGCCTGAGATCGAGGCCGCGGTGCGGGAAGCGCTGCTGCGGATGCGTGCAGGCGAATACGGGCTGGCGATTCATCCCAACTGCGGCACCGGACTGGTGACAGCAGGGCTTTTGACGAGTTTCGCGACATTGCTCAGCACCGCGGGGATGCGCAACAACCTTCCCGACCGGCTCTCGCGCCTGCCCACGATCGTGCTGATGTCCACGCTCGCGCTGATCCTCGCCCAGCCGCTAGGTCTGGCGCTGCAACAGCACTTCACCACGCTGGGCGATCCGGGCGACACCGAGATCGTCGATATCAGCCGGTCGGAGTTTCCGATTCCGCTGGCGGGCCAGCGCATGACGGTGCACTTCGTCCACACACGCTCCAACTGAAACACCATGAGCAAGCGCCCTTCCCCTACGTTTTACGTCCTGCACGGTGATGACGAATTCAGCCGCCGCGCTGCCGTGCAGGTCCTGCGCGATCAGATGGGCGACACCTCCACAGCGGAGTTAAACATCACGACGCTGGACGGCAAGACCGCCAGCACGGCGGATGTGCTGTCTTCGGCGCGGTCAATGCCGTTCTTGAGCGATAAGCGGCTTGTGATCGTGGAGGGGATGCTCGCGTGGCTGTCGCGCAAGGGGGCGGGACAGGCCGCGAAAGACGAACTGGCGATGTTGAGTGACGGGCTGGCAAGCCTGCCGGAATGGGCGCGATTGGTGTTTGTCGAATCCGGCACGCTCTCCGACCGGCATCCAGTGCTCAAGCTCGCCAAAGAGTTGCCCGGCGGCTACCACAAGGAATTCAACCCGCCGCGCAACCCGGTACGCTGGATCACGCAGCGTGCTGAACAAGAATACGAAACCGTGATCGAGCCGCAGGCGGCGCGTGCGTTGGCGACCGTGATCGGGGAGGACCTGCGCGCCGCGGACAACGAACTCGCCAAACTCAGCGCATACGTCAACGCCGAACGCCCGATCACCGAAGCGGATGTCGCGCTGCTCACGGCGTATGTCGCGGAGGCTAACGTGTTCGAGATGGTGGACGCGATCGGCAAGCGCGACGGCGCGACGGCGTCCCAACTGATGCACCACTTGCTAGACAACGACGATCCACTGCGCCTGTTCGGTATGATTGTGCGCCAGTTCCGCCTGTTGATCATGGCGCGTGAGCACCTCAACGCTGGCGGCTCGCCCAAACAGACCGGCCAGGCGATCGGCGCACACCCGTTTGTGGGCGAAAAAGTCGCAGAACAGGCGCGCGCCTTCACGCTAGAACAACTCGAACACATCTACCACCACCTGCTTGAAACCGACATCGGCATCAAGACCGGCAAGGTCGATCCCATCGTGGCACTTGACCTGCTGGTCGCCGGCATCGCCTCATAGAATCCTCATCTAGCGCTTCCCTAATCTTTAGGGTTCCACGTTAAGATCGTCGCTAACGCGAAACGAAACGCCCCCGCTTGCGTATATACAGCTAGAGTAAACCGGCACGCAACAAGAAAAGCGATGGCGGCATCGTAATTTCGCCCACGAAGCTAATTCATCGCCAGCAGGAGGCTAAGCACGATGCTTTCTAACTTGATACGTTCGGCTCCGCGCGATGTGCAGGTGATCGAAATCATAGGGCGCATGGACGGCGAACACGCCGCCAGGCTGAGCGAGATCGTCAACGCAGCGTCACATGAAGGGCGCTCGCACCTTCTGCTGGATTTGCACGCTGTCGAATACATCAACAGCTCCGGGCTGCGCACCCTGGTGCAGCTTTTCAAGCTGGTCACACGTCGCGGTGGGCGACTGGTGTTGATCAACCCGACGGAGAACGTGCAGCGGTTGTTCGCCCTGGTGGGACTGGACACGGTCTTCACGATCCATTATGACGCACACTGGAACGCGAGCGCATTGAACGGAACCGAGTCATCAGCAGTGAGCCGGGAAATATACTACTGCCTATGAGATGTGGCACGATAGCGCCGCTATCCGTAACCCTGTTCCCGGCACATCATCCAGGCGGACCGCAGCACTCAGCAATGCGGTCCGTTTGTGTTTGATCCCGGCCATCTCGCGCACCCCGTAAAATAGCAGGCACGAATCGCGCAGGGTTCCTGTCCGTGCTTTCGCCCGCGGGTGTGCTACAATAGCGAAAGGTCAGGCGACCATAAGAGTTTTTTGGGACAAAACCAAAAGGAGCTTTGGCATGGACCAAACGAAAACCGCCTGGATCAGCGACGAGATCGCTACCCTGAAACAACAGGGCTTGTTCACCAACATCCGCACGCTGGGCAGCCCCCAGGGAGCCTGGCTGGTAGTGGACAACAGGCGCGTGCTGAACTTCTCGTCGAATAATTATCTGGGATTGGCGAACCACCCGCGCCTGGTCGACGCGGCAAAACGGGCGATGGATACCTACGGCGTCGGCCCGGCAGCAGTGCGTACCATCGCGGGCACGATGGACCTGCATCTTGAGTTAGAGCAGCGCCTGGCAGCGTTCAAAGGCGTAGAAGCCGCGATCACGTTCCAGAGCGGGTTTAACGCAAACCTAGCGACGATCCCCGCGCTGGTTGGACGTGGTGATATCATCTTCTCGGACCGTCTGAACCACGCCAGCATCATTGACGGGTGCCGCCTGTCACGCGCCACCATCGTCGCCTACGAGCACAACAACCCCGACGACCTGCGCAAACAGATCGCGGAACATACCGACTATAAGCGCCGCCTGATCGTGACCGACGGCGTCTTCAGCATGGACGGTGATATCGCGCCACTGCCAGAGTTGGCAGCGATCGCGAACGAACACAACATCCTGCTGATGGTAGACGATGCGCACGGCGAGGGCGTGCTGGGCAAAGGCGGGCGCGGGATTGTCGATCACTTTGACCTGCATGGTAAGGTCGATATTGAAGTCGGCACGCTGAGCAAAGCGTTCGGCGTGGTGGGCGGTGTTGTCGCCGGGAATCAAACGATCGTGGACTGGCTGCGGCAGCGGGGCCGCCCGTTCCTGTTCAGCAGCGCGATGACCGCACCGGATGTCGCGGCCTGTATCGCGGCGGTTGACGTGCTGGAAGAAAGCACCGAACTGGTCGACCGGCTGTGGAGCAACGCCGAATATTTCAAACAACACATGAACGATCTGGGCTTCGATACCGGGCACACTGAAACACCGATCGTCCCGGTCATGCTGGGCGAAGCACCCCTGGCCCAGCAGTTCAGCAGGCGCCTGTTCGAAGAAGGTGTTTTCGCAATGGCGATCGGTTATCCCACGGTGCCGCACGGGCTGGCACGCATCCGCGTGATGAACAGCGCCACCCACAGCCAGGACGACCTGGATCAGGCGCTGGCGATCTTCGCTAAAGTTGGGCGTGAATTGGGCGTGATCGGCTAACCCGCCCCCCTATCCCCGCCTCAAAACCAAACTGCCCGGCGAAGCAACACTTGCCGGGCAGTAGTTGTTCATGCGTGATGCGTTTAGAGTTGGAAACCGTGCCGGAAGTGCACGATTTTACGCTCGTAGTTGGTGGCATGCTGCAACAACCGCGTTTCAAAGCGTTCCCATTGCTCGCTTTCAAGCACGTTGCGCACCGTTTCCAGGTCCTCCGCGATGAATTCGACCTGGCGCATGTGGTTCGTGTCGCATCCCGGGGCAGGAATCGTGTGAAAGGCGCGAAATATATATAATCCCATCTCGCGCAAAGACGGGATCATCTCGGTCATGATAAACTGGTAATAAGCTTCCGTCTCGTGACCGGCGAGATCGTAAAACAACATGAGTTTATAGCGCGGTGTGATGTGTTTAGTCATAGCGGCGCGTCGTATCCTAAGTGCAGGGTTGTCTTGTTGGTCATCCACTGGCTGATTCTATTCCCAAATTCCCGGAACGACTGTGCCGCAGTCGGGACATTCACCGTTATTCGGTGACAGCCGATCCTCACGTACCATAAAACCGATGCGCCGGATCAAGGTAGTGTGGCAATTGGGACAACGCGTATCTTCCCAGTCGCCGTTTTGCCCCGGCAGATTGCCCGTATATACGTAGTTTAGCCCGGCCTCAAGCCCGATCTCAGCGGCGCGGTCAAGCGTTTTGGCGGGGGTCCGGCCCCGGTCGGTCATCTTGTAGTCAGGATGAAAGGCCGTGACATGCCAGGGAATATCCGGCGAAACGCCGCGAATATAGCGCGCGATATCCCACAATTCATCGTTGCTGTCGTTGAAACCGGGGATCAGGAGCGTCAGCACCTCAAGCCAGATGCCCGCTTCGTGGACCCATTTGATCGTATCCAACACATGCTGCAGCACACCGCCAAGCTCTTTGCGATAGTGCTTGTCCTGCATGGTCTTAAAATCGATCTTGTAGCCGTCAATCCAGGGCTTGAGGTAGTCGATCACTTCCGGCGTGCCGTTGCCATTTGACACGTACAACGTCAGCATCCCGGCCTGCTTGGCCTTCTTGAACACCTCCACCGCCCATTCCGTCGTGATCAACGGCTCGTTGTAGGTACTGGCGACCGCGCGTGCGCGGCGCGCCGTGCCCATCGCTACCAGATCGTCGGCTGTGATGGGAATGTAATCACGCCCGGCGCGCTCGTCACGGAAGGTCTGCGAAATCTGCCAGTTCTGGCAGTAACTGCAACGGAAATCGCAACCCAACATGCCAAAACTCAACACGTTGGCCCCCGGCGTGACGTGGAAGAACGGTTTCTTCTCGACCGGGTCGATCGCCAGCGCGCCGACGTAGTTATGCGGCACACGCAAAGTCCCTCCGTCGTTGTAGCGCACCTTGCAGATGCCGCGCCGCCCCTCTTTCAGCAAGCAGCGATGCCCGCATGCCAAACAGCGGATCTTGTTCTCGTCCGCGTCAACGACTTCTACCAGATCGCCGGGCATGGTCAATTGATCGAGTTGTTCCTGTAACGTTGCTCCACGAGTCATACGCACTCCGTCTGTAGCAATCCCTGTCTAGAATCTAGCATAAACACGGATGAACTGGACACATCTTGAGCGGATCAAACGGGCGTTTTTCACCATTCAACAAAAAACCAGGCGCAAACAGCAGCCTGGTTACCTCTCATCTGGAAATGTAGGGACCGGTGATCAAGCGGTTTCGAGCTTGCGCCCTTCCTTCGTCCGCCGGGCAAGCATCAGGATATCGTACGCACTCTGACGCGCACTGCTGGTCTCCGCACCCAGCATCTCGGACAGCTCATCAACCCGCCCGTGATCATCGAGCAGGTCTACCCGCGTGACGGTGCGCTGGTTATAGACGTGTTTGGTCACACGATAGTGCGCGTCACCGAAACCGGCCAACTGTGCGAGATGTGTCACGCACAGCACCTGGTGATGTTCCGAAAGCCGCCAGAGTTTCTGGCCCAGCACCGCGCCCATTCGCCCGCCAAGCCCCTGATCGATCTCGTCAAAGATCAGCGTCGGTATCTGGTCCGCGTACGACAGGACGCCCTTCAGCGCCAGCATAATTCGCGCAGTCTCACCGCCGGACGCGACCTTTGCCAGCGGACGCAGTGGCTCGCCGACGTTGGCCGCGATGAAAAACTCGACCCGGTCGATCCCCGTGCGCGAGAATGCAAGCCGGCGATCATCCACATAGCATCCGCGCGGGTCGTCGTCCTGTTCGATTTGAACGTCAAACCGCGCGTCCTGCATCCGCAGATCGTTTAGTTCACGCTCGATCGCCTCCGTCAGGCGCGCCGCGGCTTGTTGCCGCCGTGCGCTGAGGTCCCCCGCCTGCTCTCCCAGCGCACGTAGCAGACGTTCTTCCTCTGCGCGCAGTTCTTCCAGGCGTTCCTCACTGTGTATGATCGCGTCTAGTTCGGCCTGTGCGTTTTCGGCAAACGCGAGCACCGCCTCGATGCTGCCGCCGTATTTGCGCTTGAGCGAGGTTATAACCTCGATGCGCTCTTCGATCTGGTCCAACCGGCGCGGGTCAAACTCGATCGATTCGCGGTAATAGCGCACGGCGTTCGCCAGTTCGCTGGCTTGCGCGCTGAGCGTTTCGGCCAGTTGTGCGCTCTCCTCTACCGCCGGGTCCAGCCGCGCGAGTTTGTCCAGCAAGATCGCTGCCTGTCCCAGCAAATCTTCGACACCCGGCACCTCGCCCAGCTCACCGGTCAGCGCGAATTCCGTTTCACGTGCCAGTTCCGCGATCTTCTCCGCGTTAACCAGCCGGTTACGCTCCTGCTGGAGTTCATCCTCTTCTTCTGGCCGAAGATCGGCGGTCTCAATCTCCTGCACCTGGTATTGCAGCATATCAATACGCCGCGCGAGAGCTGCCTCGTCCGTCAGCAAATCTGCGATCTCCTGCCGCACGTCGCCCAACTGCGCGACTAAATCCTGCACAACGGCACGTTGTTCCTCCAGGCTGGCATAACGATCCAGCAGGTAGAGATGCTGCGCCGGGCGTAGCAGCGACAGGTGCTCGCTCTGCCCGTGAATATCGATCAACAGGCTGCCGACCTCGCGGTAGACCTTCAGGTTGCAGATCGAACCGTTGACCCGTGCCTGGCTGCGTCCATTGGCCCGCACTTCTCGCGAGAGCGTGACCTCGTCCGGCGCGTCACCCTCCAGCCCTTCAGCCCGCAAGAATGAGTTGATCTCGTCACACAGGCGCGGCGGAATGATGAACGTACCCTCGATGTACGCACGATCTTCGCCGCCCCGCACCATCGACGAATCGGAGCGCTCGCCCAGCAACAGCCCGACGGCTTCCACGATGATCGACTTTCCCGCGCCGGTCTCGCCGGTAATCACCTGAAAACCGTCCTGAAACCGCAGCGCCAGATCGTCAATGATGGCAAAGTTCTTGATTCGCAGTTCTTGCAGCATAAGCGCCGTTACTCTGCCTCACTCCATGCCAAAAGATCGCGTGTGCGCCTCAATAACGCCTTCACAATCGCAGCCGAAACGGCGTGATCGCTGCGCCGGTCGCCATCACAATGTAGATACCGATGCCCAACAGGTTAGCGAGTAAGAACGGCAGCGCCCCCATGATCACCGCCGCGCCGACTACCCACGCCGTATGGCGACCGCGCCGCTTGCCGGTCAGCCGCATGACCACCGTCCCAATCACACCACCCGCAGCGGGCGACAGGAAAATCGCCAGGAGAAAAAACCTGATCCACGAGATGAACATCGCCGCGAAAAAACTCATCACAAGCGCTACCCCTGCCGCAATCAGGTAATCCCAGATGTGCGCGGTGAAAAATGTGTCCTGCTGTTCGCGCACACACTCGCGGCAGCGATACCCTACCGGCGTTCGCACGGCGCATTTTGTACACATCGGGCGTCCGCAGCGGTTGCAGCGCAGGTTAGTCGCGATTGTCGGGTGTACCGTGCAGTAGAGCGTATCATCCTCATGCTCGTGATCGTGCTCCTGCACGCCGGAATCATTCACATTGTCTACACGTTCAGGAACGGCCATCTTCTACCCTGTCAGCATCATATCTAGAACGTACCGGCACAACGATCGCCGGTCAGGTTTCCTGCTCCTGTCCTTCTTCTTGATTGTGACGTGTTTCGGGCGAATTGCCCACTCGCTGGTATGACGACCGGGACGGAATGCGCGGTTCCAGCCGGTCCAGCAGCGACCGGTAGAAGTAATTCCGGTCGCGCAAGCGCAAAAAGCGACTCATGCTGTCACTGGCGCGGATGATCGCCCGGTCAGAGGCTTGCATGCTCGCCAGCAGTTCCCCGTCGACCGTCAGGACGACCTCGGTCATGGTGTAGGGATCGACGGTTACCGTAATCGTCGCGCCTTGCGACAATACCATAGGGCGCTCCATGCTCAGGTGAGGCGCGACGGGCACCACGAGAATGTTTTTCAGTTCCGGCGGCAGAATCGGCCCCCCCGCGCCCAGCGCATACGCTGTCGAACCGGTCGGGGTAGCGATGATCAGACCATCGCAGTAATACGTCGTGGCCCAACCGCCATCAATATAGGTCTCCAGGCTGATCAACTTGGCGATCGCCCCACGACTGATCACCACGTCATTGAGCGCGTCGCTCTTGCCGATCAACTCGTCATCGTGCCAGACTTCGCAATGAACCATCATGCGCTGCTCGATCCAATAACGACCGTCGAGCAACGCACTTAAGCTTTGCTCCCACTCATCCGGGCTGATCTCGGTTAAAAAACCCAGGTGCCCCGTGTTGATCCCCAGCACCGGCACGTTCTCCGGCGCACAGACCCGCGCGGCACGCAACATCGCACCATCCCCACCGATCGCAATCACGAGATCGGAGCCGTGCACCAGCGGGCGCGCGCGCGAGGCGTCCCAGGCCGTGCGGACCCACGTTTCAATGCCATGTGCTTCCAGCGACCGGGCGACCTTCTGTGCTAAGGGAGCCGTGTCAGGACGTAATGGGTGGGCCAGAATTCCAACATGGTGAAGTGTCTGCACCGGCTTGAGCCTCTCGTAGTGGGCGACCTCACCGCTTAGTATAGCTTGCTGGCGGTACGCGTCAACCATGCCCAACCCAAGTATACGAACACACGTTCTGTAACGCAAGTTTTGATCGCTTTGTGGGCACCATTCAGCCGCCATGAAAAGAAGAAGACCAAACACTCAGGTCAAAGCGTTTGGTCTTGGGGGAGCAACCGGATGACTGTGGGGGGCATCAGCCATCACAGTATTGCCTACCATCATATGCACGCCTGGCAAGATGAACTTGACGGGATCGCGCTGCAAACACAACGGAAGACCGCCGATCCTGACGCAAGCCTGACGCCGCGGCACGCCACCCTGCCGGGTCAGCTCAACCCGTAAACCGGCACGGCTGCGCCGTGTATGTCGCGTGCGGCGTCCGAGGCCAGGAACATGATCACGTCCGCCAGTGACTGCGGCGTCACCCAGCGCGCGTGAGCGGCGTCCGGCATCGCGGCGCGATTGTCCGGTGTATCGATCGTGCCGGGCAGCACGCAGTTGACATTGATCCCGCTGGCGCGCAACTCCTGCGACATGGTCTCAGTCAGGCGGATCACCGCGCTCTTGGCCGCGCTATAACCCGCCAGGCGTTTGCCGCCTTCAAGTCCTTTGCGTGCTGAGACGTTAATGATCTTGCCGCTGCCCTGCTCCAGCATATGCGGGATCGTCTTCTGACAGGCGATGAACACCGTGCGTGCATTGAGATTCCACATGTGCTCGAACGACTCCAGCGGCGTTTCATGCAGCGGACCGTCCGCACTGAACCCGCCCGCCGCATTCACCAGCACATCGACGCGTCCAAAGCGCCCGATTACCGTCTGCACCATGCGCGCCACATCGCCCGGCACGGTCAGATCAACACCTTCGACCAGCAGATGCGTGCCAGAATCAACGAGGTTGCCGAACAGGTCTTGCAGGCGTCCCTTGCGGTGGTCGACCGGTGCGACGTGCGCTCCCGCTGTCGCGAAGGCGTGCGTCACGACCGACCCCAACCCACCGGCAGCGCCGGTCACGATCACGACTCGATCGGAAAAGTCAAACATGCTGCCTCCTTTGATGCGCTAGGGTGATAAATGCCATACAATCAGCTAGGATTCTGATCAGAATGTAGCAGAACACGCAGATACGGCGGTATATGCCACCAGGCCGGGTCCGGTTTGGCACAACCCGTCTCGCGCGTTAAAACTCTCATCACTAACCATCAACTCGCCGGGTAAGGAAAAGCACACGCTATGCATGCAAGAGGCTGGTTCGCTTACGTCCGCAGCGACGACGAAAATGTATCCGAAGGAGTAACATGGCCGCTGCTCAAGCGCGTACTTGGCTACGCGCTGCCGTATCGCCGGCGGATCATTCAGCTGCTGGTCACCATCCTGATCTCAACCGCGTTAGGGTTGGTCACGCCGCTGATCTTCCGCGATCTGATCGACAACACGTTGCCCGCAAAGGACACCGCGCGCCTCAACTTGCTGGCGCTGGCACTGGTCATCGTGCCTGTGCTGGATGGCGTGGTCAACGTCTACGGTCGCGCGTTAAGCGCTGCGGTCGGCGAGGGGGTGATCTACGATCTGCGCGTGAGCCTGTACGCGCACTTGCAGCGCATGTCGATGCGCTTCTTCACCCACACAAAAACCGGCGAACTGATGAGCCGGCTCAATAACGACGTGATCGACGCCCAACGTGCGATCAGCAGCACGATCGTGGACCTGATCACCAACTCGATCCAGGCCCTCGCGATCATGGGGGTAATGTTCGCGCTGGAGTGGCGACTCACCGTGCTGGGCGTGATGGTGCTGCCGGTGTTTATCGTCGCGGCGCGACGGTTAGGCCGCCAGTTGCGCCACATCGCACGCGAGGCAATGGACCACAACGCGCAGATGAACGCGGTCATGAACGAAACACTTAACATCGGTGGCGTGCTGCTGGTGCGCCTGTTCGGGCGCAGCGACTCGGAAGTTGAACGCTTTGAACACCGCGCGGCCCGCGTGCGCGATATTGGCGTGCGGCGCGCGGTGGTTGGGAGCCAGTTCTTCGTGCTGCTGGGGCTGGTCGGCGCGATCGGGACGGCGATCGTGTACTGGATTGGCGGGCATCTGGTACTCCGCGATATGTTCACGATCGGTACGATCGTCGCGTTTAGCTCGTACCTCACGCGGCTGTACAACGTGCTTCAGCAGTTGACCAACGCGCCGGTGGCGTTTGCGACGTCGATGGTCAGCTTCGAGCGCGTGTTTGAGGTGATCGACCTGCCGCTTGACATCGATGAGAAACCCGGCGCGTACGAACTGTACGACACTGAAGGCGCCCTCACCTTTGAGCATGTCACGTTCGAATATCGCGTGGACGAAGACCACCTGCTCAGTGGCGTGCGGCGGCACGGCCAGCAGGACATGGTGGAAGCAGCACTATCAGGCGATAGAGCGCCGGGCAAACACGGCAACGGCAACAGCAAGCTGCCTGTTGACGCACCAGCCAGCCAAGCACGCGAGAAAGCATTGGACGACGTGACGTTCACGATCCAGGCCGGGCAACTGGTCGCGCTGGTGGGGCCAAGTGGCGCGGGCAAAACCACGCTGACCTACCTGATTCCGCGGCTGTACGATCCGACCGGGGGGCGGATTCTGCTTGACGGGCACGATCTGCGCGATGTGACGCTACGCTCGCTCGCAGCGCAGGTCGGCATGGTCACGCAGGAAACACACCTGTTCCACGACACGATCCGCACCAACCTGCTCTACGCGAACCTGGACGCCACCCAGGAACAACTCGAAGCTGCTTGCCGCGCCGCTAACATCCATGACTTCATCGTCGGGCTGCCGGACGGCTACGATACGGTGGTCGGGGAGCGCGGCTACCGGCTCAGCGGGGGCGAAAAACAACGTATCGCCATCGCACGCGTGATCCTGAAAAATCCGCGCATCCTGGTGCTGGACGAGGCAACCAGTCACCTCGACACGCAGTCCGAAGCCTTGATTCAGGACGCGCTGGCGACCGTCATGGCGCAACGCACCAGCATCGTGATCGCGCACCGGCTGAGTACGATCCTCGCTGCCGACCAGATTCTCGTCCTGGATCGCGGGCGCATCGTAGAACGCGGGACGCATGCCGCCCTGCTGAACCGGAACGGACTCTATGCACAACTGTACGAAACGCAATTCACAGGTAAGCACGGACCGGAACCGGCATCGGCATAGTCCCTGCAAGCAAACATGCCCAGGGGCGATCCCGGCACGCGCGAGATCGTACAGCCGTCATGCGCACGCTAAAACGGCCACAACACCGGCACACCAAGCAGTGTCACGATCAGCATCAGCACGATCATCGGCACACCGGTTTTGATGTAGTCCTTAAAGGCATAATTTCCCGCCCCCATCACCAGCGTGTTAACCGGCGATGCCACCGGGGACGCAAATGCCATCGACGCCGCGATCGAGACCGCCATCAAAAACGCCTGTGGCTGCACGCCCATCTCGGTCGCAGTGGCGAATGCGACCGGCGCGATCACGACTGCTGTCGCCGTGTTCGAGATCACCTGCGTGAACGCCGACGTCAACAAGAACAGCCCACCCATGATCACCAGCGGGCCAAGCACGCCCAGCGAACCGGTCAGTTCTTCCGCGATCAACGACACCAGCCCGACGTTTTCCAGCGCGGTGCTCATCGGCAGCATCCCGGCGATAAGCACGATGCTTTTCCAGTCAATCGCAGCGTAAGCGTCGTCCATTGTCAGGCAACCGGTCAGCACCATCGCCAGCGCCGCGACCATGCTGATCGTTGCGATATCCGCCACGCCCGCAATCAGCGCGATCAGCATGCCGAGCAGCACCAGCAGCGCCAGCGGCGCTTTGTCGCGGTACGGCGCGCCGAGCTGTGCCTCAGGACGGCCCAGCAATACAAAATCACGCGGACTTTTGCGCAGCGCGATGATGTTGCGCCAGTACCCCTGGACGAGCAGAATGTCCCCAAACTGGAGTTTCGTTCGTTTCAGATCGAGCGGCTCATCTTCGCCGGGACGCGAGATGTTCAACACCGTGAGCCTGTACGTCGAGCCGAACCGCGTCTCGACAAGCGTCTTACCCACCAGTGAGGAGCGCGGTGGCAACACGACTTCTGCAATCCCGGCCTCCTGGTTGACCAGCGTTTTTTCATCGGCAGGTAGCACCGGCTGCAGCACCAGGTTCCAGAACGCCGCCGCCTCGCGCACGGCCTTCTGATCGCCCTGCATGATCATCACGTCATTGGGCATCAACTGTGTGCCGGTGTCTGGATGGACCGACGTCACCGCGTCGGACTGCCAGACCAAGCGTTGCTCACCTATGCGCATCAGCGGTTGCGGCTCAGCCGGGCGCAGGATTTCCAGTACGTTAACGTTAAAATCACTTCCCAATCGAGACGTGCCGACCGTGTGATCGGTCAGGCGTGAATCCGGCGGTATGCGCACGCGGAACAGGTTGTCCGGCAGACGGTAGACATCGAGCAGTTCTTCCGGGCTGTGCACCTGCTCTTCAAACCGCTGCTTGGGCTTGTGGTCCGGCAGAATGCGCCGCCCAACTGCGATCATGAACACCGTCCCCGTGAACAGCATCATCAGCCCCACAGGGGTGTAGCTAAAAAACACGAACGACTCTTGTCCCTCTGCGCGTAGCAGGTCGCTGACGATGATGTTCGGCGTGGTGCCGATTAATGTCGTCGCGCCACCTAATAACGCGCCGTACGACAGCGGGATCAAGAGCTTTGACGGGCTGATACTGGCTGTGCGTGCCGCACTGATGATCGCAGGCAGCAGCACCGCCACAGTGCCGGTATCGCTGATGAAACCGGACAAGATACCCGCCGCGAGCATCACGACGACGGTCAGCCGTGCTTCACTGGCCCCGGCAATCTTCAAAATACGCTCGCCGATCAGGCCCGCCAGCCCGGTCTGCAACACCGCCCCGCCGACCACAAACAGCGAGGCGACGATCAGCACCACCGGGTTGGAGAATCCGGACAGCGCTTCGGACGTTGACAGCAAGCCGGTGATCATCAACGTCACGACGACTCCCAGTGCCACGACATCGACACGCAACCACTCGGTGATGAACAAGACGATCGCGACGCTGAGGATCGCAAGGGTGTACCACATTTCAGGCGTCATTAGGCTGTTTCGATACTCCTCGCTCGAATCGCAGACCGGCAACACCGCAGGGAAAGACATCCAAACAACAAGCGTAACTGGAATATTGAGCGCTAGACCGCGAACACCGTGCCGCGCCACCAACGACACCCACCATCCCGGCACAGTCGCTCATAGATAACACAGGTGCGACGTCTTGTCGAGAGGATAACCGGCACGCAAATCGACTATTTTTTGCACTTTTGGCGGCGTGTGATAAAAAATAGTGGCGTTTGTATTTAGAATTGGCACACCATATTTCAATCCACCCAATAGGATTAAACCGGTTTATCCCCGTGCGACACAGTGCGGGGACAAGGAGTTCCACATGCCACAAACCAAGCGTACCAATCTGCTGATCCGGCTCGCCATCCCCGCGGGGTTTATCCTGCTGCTGGCGATGGCGATCCTCGTTTCCGGCGTCGACGCCCAGAGCGACACCCCCGCCCCCCAAAGCGTCACCATCGCCGGGACCATTCAGAGCGTGCTGGGCTGTGATGGTGACTGGATGCCCGAATGTGAGGCAACCTTCCTGAACTACAGCGCTGCTGATGACCTGTGGATGGCGACCTTCGACTTGCCCGCTGGCAGTTACGAATACAAAGCCGCGCTCAACGGTGCATGGGATGAAAATTACGGCCTCGCGGCGGAGCCGGGCGGCGCGAACATTCCGCTGGAATTGGAAGAGGACACCAGCGTCACCTTCTTCTACGACCACAAAACACACTGGGCCAGCGACACAGTCAACTCGATCCTCGCCAACGTGCCCGGTGATTACCAGGATGAGATCGGCTGTCCCGGAGACTGGGCACCGGACTGCCTGCGGTCGCTGCTGCAGGACCCCGACGGCGACGGCGTGTACACCTTCAGCACGTTTCTGATCCCGCCGGGCGACTACGAAGCCAAAGTCGCTTACAACCAGAGCTGGGACCTCAACTACGGCTTGAACGGCGAGCAAAACGGGCCGAACATCCCCTTTAGCGTGCCCGCTGCCGGCCATGACGTGACCTTCAGCTATGCCACCGCAGATAACGTGATGACGATCACCGTGAGCGAGGAACCCGTGGCGACCGAAGACGATATCCAGGCGGCGCTGGCCTCGGCAGTCGTCGGCGACCTGAGCGTGCGCAAAGCGCACTGGGTCGCAGAAGACACGATCGCCTGGGCAATTGAGCCGCAAGTCGCGATCTACAGGCTGCACTACTCGCCTGACGCGAGCCTGGCGATCGAAGAGGGCAAAGTCACCGGTGGCGAGAGCATCAGCTTGCGCGTCGATCGCGAAGGGTTGAGCGATGACCTGCTGGCGAAATTCCCACACCTTGAAGGCTACACCGCTTTCAAGATAAAGGAAGAAGACCTGCCCAAAGTTCCCGACATCCTCAAAGGCCAGTCTGCCGTATCCGTCACGGGAACCGGCGGCAAGATCACGGACGCCACAGGACTGCAGATTCCGGGCGTGCTGGACGATCTTTACACCTACGATGGCGACCTGGGTGTGATCTTCAACGACGGCGTGCCGGCGCTCAAGCTGTGGGCGCCGACTGCGCAGGATGTCAAGCTGCGCCTGTTCGATAACCTCGGGGCCGATCCTACGGTCTACGACATGGACTATGACGCCGGAACCGGTGTCTGGAGCATCCAAGGCGAAGCAGACTGGATGTACAAGCTCTACCAGTACGAAGTCACGGTCTTCCAGCCCGCGACGCTGCGCATCGAAACCAACGTAGTCACCGACCCGTACTCAGTCAGCCTGACCATGAACAGCACCCACAGCCAGATCGTTGATCTGCTCAACGACGAAACGCTGATGCCGGACGGTTGGACGACGCTGCAGAAGCCCGCGCTGGATGCGCCGGAAGATATCGTGCTGTACGAACTGCACGTGCGTGACTTCTCAGCGATCGACGAAAGCGTGCCGGAAAGCTTCCGGGGCACGTTCATGGCCTTCACCGATCCTGAAACCTACGGGATGCAGCACCTGCGTGACCTCGCGGATGCCGGGTTAACTCACGTGCATCTGCTGCCCGTCTTCGATATCGCCACGATCAATGAGGATAAGCGCCAATGGCAGCAACCGGATCGCGACGAACTCCAGAGCTACCCGCCCGACTCCGAAGCGCAGCAAGCGCTGGTTGAAGAATACAAGGACGAGGACGGCTTCAACTGGGGCTACGATCCGTTCCATTACACCGTGCCGGAAGGCAGCTATTCGACCAACCCCAACGGCGTCACGCGCATCTTGCAGTTCCGGCGCATGGTGCAGGGCCTGAACGATATCGGTCTGCGCGTGGTGATGGACGTGGTCTATAACCACACCAACGCGCACGGCCAGGCGGCAAACTCCGTGCTGGATAAGATCGTGCCCGGTTACTATCATCGCTTGAACGCGGTCGGTGCGGTCGAGACCAGCACCTGCTGCTCCAACACGGCGACCGAACACGCCATGATGGAAAAGCTGATGATCGACTCGCTGTTGATGTGGACCAGAGCCTACAAGATCGACGGCTACCGCTTCGACCTGATGGGGCATCACATGGTCGAGAACATGCTGAAGGTGCAAACGGCGCTCACCAGCCTGACCCTCGAAACGGACGGTGTCGATGGCGAGTCACTGTATCTGTACGGTGAAGGCTGGGACTTTGGCGAGGTGCAGGGCGGCGCGCGCGGCCCCAACGCCACGCAGCTCAACCTGCCCGGCACCGGAATCGGCACCTTCAACGATCGCATCCGCGACCGGGCGCGCGGTGGTAGCCCCTTCGGCGGGCGGCTGGAACAGGGCTTTGTCAACGGCCTGTACGTCGATCCGAACGCTCACACGCCCGGCACCGCAGACGAGCAACTCGAACGTCTGCTGGCCTATACCGACACCGTACGCGCCGGTCTCGCCGGGAACCTCGCAGAATACGAATTCGTCACCGCGTCCGGCGACGTGATGAACACCGCTGCGCTGGATTACAACGGCAGCCCGGTCGGCTACACACTCGACCCGCAGGAACAGATCTGCTACGTTTCCGCGCACGACAACGAAACGCTGTTCGACAAAATCCAGTATGCCGCGCCGGAAGATGCGACCGTTTCCGACCGCGTGCGGATGCAGAATATGGGGCTGAGCATCGTGGCGCTGAGCCAGGGCGTGCCCTTCTATCACGCTGGATCGGACATGCTGCGCTCGAAGTCATTCGACCGCGACAGCTACGACTCTGGGGACTGGTTCAATGCCCTGGACTTGACCTACCAGGATAACAACTGGGGCAAGGGCTTGCCGGTCGCGAGCAAGAACCAGGATAACTGGGAGATGATGCGCCCCCTGCTGGGCGACCCCGATCTCGCGGCCACGCAAGAGGACATCATGAAGTCGGTGGTGCACCTGCAAGAAATGCTGAAGATTCGCAAAAGCACCGTGCTCTTCCGCCTGCGCACCGCCGAGGACGTGATGGATCGCGTCGCGTTCCACAACACCGGCCCGGACCAGATTCCCGGCCTGATCGTGATGAGCATCAGTGACATGGACGATCTGGATGACCTGGACCCGAATCACGAGTTGGTGGTGGTGCTGTTCAACACCGCGCCGGACGAGGTCAGCTTCACCGATGAAGACCTTGCAGACATGGACCTGAGCCTGCATCCGATCCAACAGGTATCCGCCGACCCGGTTGTGCAACGCGCGACCTTTGACGCCGAAGCTGGCACGTTCAGCGTGCCGGGGCGCACCACCGCCGTGTTTGTGCTGGCAGAGTAACGCCACTGAGGGGTTGTGCCCCCGGTTGCTAAGCTTCAAATGCGATGGGGCCGTTCGCGCGAACGGCCCCTTTTTGTCGCACATCACTTGACTTGTGCAGTTCCGCCAATTCGACACTCATTCGGATGCAGTCTGATCGCCAGATGGCAAGTCGTGCGCGCCAACCCACAGCGCGTGTTCCGCATCCCATGACCAGCCCGGCGCGGCGATGGTAACATCAGAGCGCGCCCATCCTGCCGCAACACGCGCCTGCGTCGCCTCCCAGGATCGCACCCCACTGAGCGCGTCCGCCGCCTCGACGTTACACGCGCCGACTGCAACAGCGCTGGTCAGTGCCGCCTCAACACGCTGACCCCGCAGGATCGCGGCCAGGAACCCGGCGATTGTCGCGTCGCCCGCCCCAGTCGTGCCAACGAGCGGTTGCGGCACAAAACAGGGAGCCCACAACTCACGGTTGCGCCATCCTACGCCAAGCCCTGCGGGGATCGAATCGCCCGAACGCAGGTACAGCCCGCGCTCGCCGAGCTTGAGCACCACCACGCGCGCCCCCAGTGCCAGCATCTCACCGGCGACCGTGGTGATTATTGCGTCATCATACGTCCCCGACTCGAAAACGTCCCGCCGAACCATGAACAATAGCTCGTCCAGGCTGGGCAGGAAGATATCGACATGCGGCAGGACATGCGCCAGAATGCGCCGCCAGTCCACCTGCCCGCTCGGACTGTTGGGGTCAGGCAGCGCCATATCCAGCGAGGTGATCGCGCCTGCCGCGCGTGCGCGGCGGTACAGCGCCGCCAGTTCTGCGCCGCCATCGGTATACATCCGCTCGATCACCGGCGGGTAACCGAAGTGGAATAGCCGTGCCGACTCGAGCATCGCATACGGCACATCATCCGCACCGAAATTTCGGTTTGCACCCGCACAATGCAGAAACATCCGGTCGGCGTCCGGCGGGCTGAGCACGATCGTGTACGAGCTCGCCTCGTTTTCGGCCACGATCATGTGCTGCGCCAGCGCGGGATCGTATGCGCGCATCAGGTTAAGGATGATCTGCCCGAACTGGTCAGCACCCACCCGGCCCACCAGCCGGACGGGAATACCTAACGTGTGCAGGGTCAGGCCGGTGTTGGACACCACGCCGCCGGTGGACAAGACCGCTCCGCCCACTTCGGTCACGGCACCGGGTTCGAGTGCGTCGTGGAGATCGAGCGCCGGAAGTTCAGGAATGATATCCAGGCAAATGTGCCCTGCAACAACTGCACCGCTGCGCGTCATGATCCCCCTTCCAGTTCCGCCAGGGCGGAGTCCACATCCACATCTTCATGAATGATCCGGCGCATCACTACCAGCAGCCGCGCAGGATCCGGGGCCCAAAACACATTGCGCCCGATGAACATGCCATTCGCGCCCGCATCCATCGCGCCGCGCACCATTTCCAGCGCCTGGCGGAGTGTGCTCGTCTTTGGGCCGCCAGAAGCTCTGTCGGGTACGATCATAACGTTTGAGGGGTTTCAGACACCAGTGCCATCCAGCATATTAGCCCCCTATGATAGTGCCCAACTCAGGGTGAGGATCAGCCCCTTTTCCCACGGCGTGCAGGATATCCCACAGATAACCCACACTTTCCCACATTCTCGCGTGATCACGGCAGCTATCCCACACTAACCCTCATTTTCCCGCAGCTTACCCGCAACTATCCCACATTAACCCACCGTTTTCCCACACAATTGTGGGTTATGGTGCATCCGGCACGGGTAGCCCTGCCATGCGCATGATCAACAGCGCGTTGGTCGTCGGGCACGGGCCGGGACGCAGCGTGTAATCAAACGCCATGCGCCCATCTACGATCGTTTCGGCAAAGTGCATGTTGGTTATTTGTGGGATATCGTCTGCCAGGTGCACCAATTCGAGGTCGTGCGTAGCGAGGATCCCGACGCCGTTTTGCCCAATCGCAGCGCGTATGTAAGCCCGGCTGCCGATCAGCCGTTCGCGGTTGTTCGTTCCACGAAAGATTTCGTCGATCAGAAACAGCACCGGGGCTTCATGTTCGCGCGCCAGCTCATCAAGCAGCGTCTTGAGCCGTTGTACCTCGGCGTAAAAATAGGAGATGCCATCGGCGAGCGAATCCGTGACGCGAATGCACGTGAACAGCCGCAACGGGCGCACATGCAGGACAGCAGCAGCTACCGGACCCCCGGCATACGCCAGCGCAAGGTT
This sequence comes from uncultured Anaerolineaceae bacterium, assembly GCA_964425755.1. Lineage (GTDB taxonomy): Bacteria > Chloroflexota > Anaerolineae > Aggregatilineales > Aggregatilineaceae > CAYRNY01. The sequence goes on along the minus strand of CAYRNY010000003.1, from coordinate 204,162 downwards.
CACGCCTGCCGTGCGCAGGAACGTGCTTTTGCCGGACATGTTCGATCCGGTGATGAGCAGCAGATCGCCCGGCGCAGACAGCGTCACATCATTGCATACGCGCTGCGCATCCGGGATCAAGGGATGACCGAGCGCCTGTGCGGACAGGATCGGCTGTGCGCGATCCGCGACCAATTGGGGAAACGCGTATCCCGGGTTGAGATAAGCCAGGTTCGCCAGCGCGCTCAGCGCTTCTAACTCGTACCAGATATCCAGCCACTGCGGGAGCAAGCCACTGAGTTCATCCCGCCGGCGCTCCAACAGGCGCATGATATAAACATCCCAGGGGATTACCGCGCTGACCAGGCTCCACAGCAACGGATTGCGTCGCAAGCTGGCCGCGGCGAGCACGCGGGACAGCCGCGCAAGTTGCGTTGACGGACGCTGCCGGGAATCCGTGAAGGGGGCACACAGGGCGCGTAATGCCGGGCTGCGGCCATAGGGGAACGCTTCCAAGCCGTCGAACACCGCCCGCAGGTCATCCAGCGGATCGCGCAGCGCCAGCCCCAGCTCGAACGGGTCGCCCATACGCTGCACGTGCCAGAGATACAGCCCGGCATACACCATAAACGGCCCCACCCACAACGGGGGCAGCAAACCGAGAACAAACAACGCAAACAACAGCGTGTTGCTCAAAGCCAGCAGCGTCAAAACCGGCATGGCGGTGTTTAATGTCCCGCTTGGCGAAACACCGGCCAGCCATGCCTGCAGCCGCTGCCCATCCCAACGCCGCAATGTACCCCGCTGGCTGAGCGATCCGTTCAGATGTAACCGGTCTCGAAACGCCCACAAGGGTGCCAGTTCGCGCACGAGTTGCTGCCGCCGTTGGATCTGCGCTTGATCCGGCACAACATCCGCCAGCCAGTCACGCAGCCGGATGCTGCCCGCCCGCGAGACACAGGTATCCAACAGCCGGTGCAACGAACGATCGCCCACCAGATCGATATCGCGCTCGACGGGATATTCCGCGCGGGGTGACGTAATGAATGCAAGCGGAATCGCGTCCCAGTCCAGCTCCATCCGGGCCAACTGCGCACGTTTGATCGCGAGGTGTCCCTCAAACCGGCGCATCCCGTCGAGGGCACGGCGGTGATAACGCGCCACCACACCAAACACCACAAACGTGATCGCGAAGCCACCAAAAGCCCACCCCAACGCCCCGGCAAAAGCGATCGCCGCGCTGACCAGCGAGCCTCCGGCAAATGTCCCCAGGCGCACCCATGTGAGACGCCCACTGAGTCTATCAAGCGCCACCAACCGGTCCGCATAGCGTTCAATCTGCCACCGTAACGCACGGTGCCGGGCGTCTTTGCGGCTGCTATTCATTGTGTGCCTTCACCGGATTAAACGAGCCATGTGCTGCCAGCGCATCAGTATAAGCCCCTTGCCGGGCACTGTCCAGCATCCCGCGCAAGGGAATCACACATGTATTGTCGCCGTTCGCCCGACAATTGGCCCAGAAGGTGTGCCGAACGCCACACAACGCGATCAGGTGTGCTCGGCTTTGAGCCACAGCACCTGGTATGGCTCAAGCTGTACGACCGCGTCTGCCCCTACCTGCATGCCAGAGACAAGATCGCGATACCCTGCTGCGTCAACTTGTGTCACCTGTCCCAGCGCGAGCTTGACCTGCTGGTTGGCGACATTGTGCAGGGCGAGTATCTGCTCAGCGCCGTCTGGCGTTTCGCGCAGCAGCGCAAACACACGCGGATCGAGCGCGAGCACAGCCTGTGGCGCGTTGGGATGGAACGCGCGCTCCCCAATGCGCGCGGCGATCAGGTCACGATAGCGCCGGAAGACGTCCCCGCGTAGCGTAGCAGGATCGCTGAGCATGGCTGCAACTTCATCCGCCCGCAATTTCTCGCGGTTGATCGCCCGCTTGTGTCCCGCCAGTTCCACACCTTCACGCCAGCTACGCGATCCTAGCAAGCTGTGAATGTAAATACCCGGCATCCCCATAAACGCCAGTTGGATCGCCTGCGACGCGATGAAGCGTTGCACCTGGAGCGCCTGCGGTTCGTCACTGTTCGGGTCGGAAAGGGCATCAAAGTAGTTGATGTTGAGTTCGTAGGGACTCTCCGACCCATCGGTGTTCGTCTTATACGAGACCTCGCCGCCATGCGCGCGTGTTCGCTCGACCAGTGCCACGATCTGCTCTGCGGTCAGAATCCCTTCCGCCGGACGTACGCCGATCCCATCGTGCGATGCGGTGAAATTGAAGAACGTCGTTTGATCGGAAGTCTTTTCGATCCCGGCAGCCCACGTACTGAGAACCGTTGCATCTTGCGTCGCAAAGGCGTGCAGAGTCAATGGCGGCAGCGAGAACTGGTAAACGAGTTGTGCTTCGTCCGTGCCGTCACCAAAATACGACACGTTTTCCGCGTGCGGGACGTTCGTCTCCGTGATGATCGCTACGTGCGGCGCGACCCGGTCCAGCACATCGCGGATGAGCTTCACTACTGTATGCGTCTGCCACAGGTGAATGCAGCTTGTCCCGATCTCTTTCCACAGGTACGCGATCGCATCGAGGCGGATGAAACTCATCCCCTGGCTGACGTAAAACAGCAGTATGTCGATCATGCGTAGCAGCACATCGACGCTGGCATAGTTCAGGTCGATCTGGTCGGCGCTGAATGTCGTCCACACGTGCACCGTGTTGTCGACCGTCTTCACCTCGCTGAGCAGCGGCAGGCTCCGCGGGCGCACGACCGAGGTCAGGTCGGTGTCCGGATCGACCGTAATGAAAAAGTCACGATAGGTTGGATCACCGGCCTTAAACGCCTCAAACCACGCACTCCGCGCCGAGATGTGATTGATCACAGCGTCAAACATCAGCTTGAATTTCTCGCCAATGCGACGAATATCTTCCCATGTACCCAGCGCCGGATTCACGGTCTTGTAATCGATCACTGAAAATCCGTCATCGGACGAATACGGGAAAAACGGCAGGATATGCACCGATGAGATGACGCCGGACAGGTGAGACTCCAAAAAATGGTGCAGCGTTTGCAGCGGCGGAACGCCGGGTTCGAGAAGCGAGTCCCCGTAGGTGATCAGCATCACGTCACGTTCGCTGACACGCTCCGCCGGGTCGATCGCTTGCGCTGCCATGTCAGGATGCTGTTTGCGGAACGCGTCCAGCAGTGCCAGCAGGCGATGATATGCCGCGGTGCCGCGCTCAGCGCCATACAGCGCGACCAGCTTTTCGCAGATCGGATCATTTGTCATGGTGTTTTTTGCGGAATGGTATAGGCAAAATATGAATTTAGCATAAAATTGAAGGGGGGTTTCGTCAAGCGCTATCTCACCCCGATGAGGATGAAAAACGTGTCACACACGACACTAGACAAACCAAACCCGCTATTTCTACACATCCTGAGGCTGATCACCAGCGTGATCGGAAAGCTGTATTTCCGGATCACCTGCCACAAAGATCGCGCCGCGATCGCCCACCTGGGTACGCAGCCACGCCCGGTGATCGTCGTATTCAACCACACAAGCCACCTCGATGTACCGGTGGTCGGGTTGTGCCTGGGCGTTAAGCTGCTCCGCAGGGCAATTATGCCGGGAAAAAAAGAGTTGTTCGCACATCCCATAATGGCGTGGTTCATGCGACAGGGAGGCGTGATCCCGCTGAACCGCAACGTGGCTGATACCCGCACGCTACGCACGCTGCTGCATGCGTTGCAGGCCGGACGCATGGTGATCATGTCGCCGGAAGGCACGCGCAGCCCTGACGGAACGGTACAGCAATTCAAGTCCGGCTTCGTCAAGCTGGCGCATCGCACCCGCGCGTTGATCCTGCCGGTGGGGATTCGGGGCGCTTACGCGGCGCTACCCCGTTACGCAAAGTTCCCCCGCTTGCGCAAGATCACGGTGGTAGTGGGAACACCGGTTGACATCGCTGCTCATTTGCCGGAACAGCCCACATCCGATGAGTTCGCCGCCAGCGCGGAATGGATTCGCCAGCATGTGCTCGAACTGCTCAACCAACCGGTATGAAGCGCTTGTTTCCTCGTGCGGTGGAGTGAGGTGGAACCGTCAATTTCGTGCTGTTTGATACTGCGCGCCGGGCAGGAGCAAGCGTAGAATGTAAGTCTCGTATACAATGCGATCGGCGCGTCGGTTTCGGGCGAAAGATGGCTCTGTCTCCGCCGGTATCCGCGCCAGACAAGACTTTTGCACCACGATCGTTTTTAGGAGGCCAATGCTTCGATGAGTATCAGCCAGTTAGCTCGCTCGATCAAGGAATCCCCCACCCTCAGCCTCAACGAAGAAGCGATGAACATGCGCGAGCGCGGGGAACCTGTGATCAACCTGGGAGTGGGCGAACCGAAAAATAAAGCGCCAATCACAGCGATCCTGGGGTCATCGGCCCGGCTGCGCACCGGCGAGGTGAAGTACGTCCCAACCGATGGCTTGCGCTCGCTCAAGCAGGCGATCATCCGCTACACAGAAGAGTTCTACAACCGCCTGCCCGCTCCAGAACAGGTAATCGTTTCCACCGGGGCCAAGCAGTCGCTGTTCAACGTGCTGTTCTCAATCTTGAACCCGCAGGACGAAGTGATCATCCTGGCTCCGCACTGGGTCAGCTACCCGGAAATGGTCAAGATGTGTTACGGCATCCCGGTCGTGCTGCGCCCGGAAGACGGGACGTTTCACCACCGTATGGAAGAGATCGAAGAAGCGGTCACGTCCTACACCAAGGCGATCATCGTCAACAGCCCGAACAACCCATCCGGCGTGGTCTACAGCGAAGAATTTATCGCCACACTGGTTGACTTCTGCGAGCGCAACGAAATCTATCTGATCATGGATGACATCTATCACCGCCTGGTTTTCGACGGCAAGCGGGCCGCACCCGCTTACGACTACACGTCTAAGGACATCGAAACTACACGTGTGATCGTGATCAACGGGGTCTCCAAGCTTTACGGCATGACCGGCTTCCGCATCGGCTGGGCCATCGCTAACCGCCGCCTGGTCGAGATCATGACTAACGTGCAGGCCCAAATCACCTCGTCCGCTTCGACCGTTTCGCAGGCCGCCGCCGAGGGCGCACTCATCGGCATGCAGAGCGTGGTCGAAAACCTGCGCATGGGCATCCAAAACAACCGCGACGTGATCCTGCACGAACTGCGCTCATTCACCGATGTGCGCGTAATCCCGCCGGACGGCACGTTCTACGTGCTGCCGGACTTTCGCGCCTACAGCAACGATTCGGTGAAGCTGTCGCAGTTTCTGCTGCGCAAAGCCTATGTCGTGACCGTTCCGGGCGTCACGTTCGGCATGGAAGGGTACATCCGCCTGAGCTTCTCCGGCTCGACCAAGGAGATCATCGAAGCCATTGAGCGGATGAAGTGGGCGCTCGACCCGAACGCGCCAAACGAAATTTACATCGGCGACCGCAAGTTGATCCGCGACTGGATGTAAGCACGGTTGAATCAAGCAACGGCTAAGGATTACTGATGACCAACAATCTACTTAACATTAAAACCCCTGCCGAAGAGCAAGCGCACGCGCTCAAAGCCGATTTTGGGCTTGGGCATCACGGGCTGCGCAACCTGCGCCAGAGTTACTGGAACCTGCCCAGCGAAGCGTTATACGAAGAAGCCGTCTTCCGGGGCGAGGGACGCATCACGCGCAACGGTCCGTTGCTGGTCTACTCCGGCAAGCACACGGCCCGCGCTGCGCAGGACAAATACATCGTGCGCGAACCGACCACTGAAAACCACATCTGGTGGGGCGAATACAACCGGCCCATCAGTCCCGCGAAATTTGACGAGATCTTCTCGCGGCTGCAGGGGTTTCTGCAAGGACGTGACGTATTCGTGCAGGATTGTTACGCCGGGGCCGACCCCAACTACCGGCTGCCGGTGCGTATCATTACCGAGTACGCATGGCATAGTTTATTTGCGCGGAACATGTTCATTTTGCCGAAAGACCGCGAAGAGTATCGCCTGCACGTGCCCGAATTCACGATCCTCGCCGTGCCATCCTTCCAGGCGACCGAGATGATCGATGGCACGCGCACCAGCACGGTGATCGCGCTCAACTTCGAACAACGGATCGGCATCATCGCGGACTCCGCTTACGGTGGCGAGATCAAGAAATCGATCTTCACCGTCATGAATTACCTGCTGCCCCTGGAAGGCGTGATGACCATGCATTGCTCGGCCAACCAGGGTACGGATCGCGACGACGTGGCGCTGTTCTTCGGGCTGTCCGGCACAGGAAAAACCACGCTATCCACCGATCCATCGCGCGGCCTGATCGGTGATGACGAACACGGGTGGAACGACGAAGGGGTGTTCAACTTCGAAAGCGGCTCGTACGCGAAGGTGATCCAGCTTTCACCAAGCGCAGAACCGCAGATCTACGCGGCGATACACAGCTTCGGCACGCTGCTGGAAAACGTCGTTTTCGACCCGGTAACGCGCAAGATTGACCTGGACGACGACATGATCACAGAAAACACGCGCGCGTCCTACCCGCTGCACTACATCAAAAACGCAATCCCGGAAAAGCGCGGCGGACACCCTAGAAACATCATCTTGTTGACCTGCGACGCACAAGGCGTGCTGCCGCCGATCGCAAGACTGACGCCGGACCAGGCGCTTTATCACTTCATCTCAGGCTATACATCGAAAGTCGGCGGCACGGAAGTCGGGCTGGGCGAGGAGCCGGAGATCACGTTCAGCGCGTGCTTCGGCGCGCCGTTCATGGTGCATCATCCCGTCTTCTACGCTGACCTGCTGAAACGCAAAATCGAACGGTACAACGTCAACTGCTGGCTGCTGAACACCGGCTGGGTAGGCGGCCCGTACGGTGTCGGCAAGCGAATCAGCATCCGCTACACGCGCGCGCTGCTGGACGCTGCGCTCTCCGGCGAACTGCTGGATGTGGACTACTACCGGGATTCGATTTTCGGTTTCGAAGTGCCGAAATCCTGCCCCGGTGTGCCGGAAAGCGTGCTCTTCCCGGCGGAGTCCTGGCCCAGCGCGGACGAATACTGGCACAAATACCGCCAACTCGCCACGCGCTATATCGACAACTTCAAAAAATTCGCACCGGAGTGCCCGCCGGAAATCCGCAACGCCGGGCCAAAGTTACACGGCTGACAGCAGCCGCAAGTTTCCTCGATCACTGCGGGGCGCGTTTTTCGACGGCGCGCCCCGCATGCTTTATGTAACCGGACCAGCGGCAGGATTCACACGCCAAGGCGAAGCCGCTGTGCAAGACAGTTCTCAGATCTGCTCCAGCAGTTCGGGCGAAAACGCAGCAAGCGACCCGAGCACAAGGTCGGCTTTGTCGAGCACATCCTGCCCCGGCTGGTGATAGGTTCCCGGTACGGCGATCACCTTTGCACCCGCGGCGTGACCTGCCAGAATCCCGTTCGTCGAATCCTCAAAAACCACTGTGCGGGCCGGGGTCACTCCCAGGCGGGATGCAATCGCGTGGTAGATGTCCGGGGCCGGCTTGCCGCGCGGCATTTCATCTGCTGACAACACGCTATCGAACAGGTCAGCCCACCCCGTGCCATCCAACACGGCATTGATCAACCGGTACGGCGAACCTGAGGCCAACCCTAACGGATACTTGTCCGCCAACTGTACCAGCACCGCCTGCGCACCGGGCAGCACGGGAATCCGCTCACGGTAATACGCCTCCATCTGCACCAGCACGCGATCGATAACTTGCTCCAGCGTAAAGGCATGGTCCAGGCGCTGCGCGACATATTCCGCCCACTCACGCGTGCTGGTCCCCATTATGCGGTCCTGGTCCGCATCAGTCCAGCGCAAACGGTCCGCGCCGAACACCTCAACCCGCGCTCGCTCCCACAATGGCTCGGAATCGACAAGCAGGCCATCCATATCAAACACGACAGCATCGATCATAAGCATCCTCTTTGGCCGAATGATTTCGCACGCGCAGATTGTAGCAGGGTGTGCGCGTCATGTCTTGGGTCAAGTCAGGTTTTTGGTCCGCGTTCGTAGCACACGCGACGACCCCAATTCAAGCTCAACACAATCTAAAACGTTTATTCATTGAATCCCAAAACGTTTTGGAGTACGCTAGAGGTAATCCTAAACGTTTTGGAAAACTAGATAGATTCCTTTTAATTATGCCGGTCACACTTAAAACAATTGCCGAAGAAGCAGGTGTCTCCATCACGACTGTTTCACGAGCGCTCGCGGGTTACCATGATGTCAACGAAGAAACCCGCCGGCGCATTGTGGCAATTGCCGAGCGCCTCGGCTACCAACCCAACCTGGCAGCGCGCCATCTCCGCAGCAAGCAAACCAACACGATCGGCATGGTCATCCCGCGGACGGCATACTTCTCCGATCCCTTTTTCATGGAACTGCTGTCAGGCGTCGGTCGTAAGGCATCCGAACTGGGCTACGATCTCCTGCTTTCGGCACAAATGCACGGTGAAGAAGAACTCAGCGCCTACCGGCGGATGGTTGCCGGGGGCCGTGTGGACGGCATGGTTGTGGCGCGCGTGCTGCGCGACGATCCACGCATTGCATATTTGCAGCATATGCGGCATCCGTTCGTCGCTTTTGGGCATTCCGCAGAGGAAGATCACCCCTACATCGACGTTGACGGGGCCGATGGAATGCGCCAGATCGTCACACATTTCGCGGACTATGGGCACGAGCACATCGCGCTAATCCGCTCACCGGAAACACTGGCGTTCACCTCCGCGCGCTGCGACGGTTTTCGTAATGCACTGGCATCGTTCGGCCTGCCCTGGCGGGACGACTACATCATCCAGGGTGATCTCAGCGCAGAAAGCGGCGCAAAAGCCGCCGCCGACCTGCTCAATCTGCCCGAACCACCGACGGCGATCGTCGCCTGCAACGACCAGATGGCGCTTGGCGCGATGGACATGATCCAGGCCCGGGGATGGAAGGTCGGCGACGATGTCGCTGTCGCCGGGTTTGACGACATCCCTGCCGCCGGTGCCGCGTCTCCGAGTCTGACCACGGTACGCCAGCCGATCTATGGCATCGGCTACCGCCTGGCCGACATGCTGATCCACATCTTGCGCGGTGAGGACGCCGGCCAGAGGCACGTCCTGCTAAAACCCGAGCTTATTATCCGCGAATCCAGCGGCAAACCCCGAAACGACGGAAGGAGGTGAGGCCGAACAGCAAACGGTCGTCGAACTTAGCCCGGCGTTTTGAGCAATATACACGAGTAACACAAGGAGCATGCGTCTATGTCTAAGAAACTTACCCCTCTTGTTGTGTTGGTCCTGGTAGCCTTGATGGTGAGCGTCACTGGCGTAGCTGCCCAGGATGGTAAAGTTGTATTCTTCTCCACACAGTTTAACGTCGTGGAAGAGGCGGAAAAGTTCCGCGCAATTCTAGGTGAGTTCAGCGGCGAAGCCGACTTCGTCGAATCTGAAGAACAGGCTGTGTTCGACACGCTAACCGCCGAGGCCGGGCAGGAAACCGGTTCGGTGGATGTGGTCGGCGCGCTGCACGGCACCTTCCCCACCCTGGTGGAGCAAGACGTACTGTTTGACCTGACGGGCCTGCTGGAAAGCATCGAAGCCGATTATGACATCGCGGACGCGTTCGTTGAACTGGGTAGGATGGGCACCACCGACTTCCAGTACTACATCCCCTGGATGCAGGCAACCTACATCATGGCCGCCCATGTGGAGGCGCTCGAATACCTGCCGGCAGGCGCTGACATTAACGCGCTGACCTGGGAAGAGCTGGCGCAGTGGGCCCAGAACATGAGCGAAGCAACCGGCGAAAACAAGCTGGGCTTCCCCGTGGCCGGGCTGTGGCACCGCTTCCTCCAGGGCTACCTGTATCCCTCGTTTACCGGTGGCATGGTGACCGGCTTCAAGAGCGATGCAGCGGTCGAAATGTTTGAGTTCTTCAGGAACGAGATGTGGCCCTACGTCAACGAGCAGTCGATCAGCTACGCGTTCATGCAAGAGCCGCTGCTCAGCGGTGAAGTGTGGGTCGCGTTTGACCACACCGCGCGCCTGATCCAGGCGTTTGAAGAGAAACCCGATGAGTTCGTCGCGTTCCCGGCCCCCGCTGGCCCTGAAGGACGCGGGTTCATGCCGGTCGTCGTCGGGCTCGGTGTGCCTGCTAACGCGCCGAACCCCGATGGCGCGGTGTCGCTGATCCGGTTCTTGCTGATGCCCGAGACCCAGGGCGCGGTGCTCAAGGACCTGGGCTTCTTCCCGGTGGTTGACGGGGTGGACACCAGCGACCTGTCCGAAGGCGTTGCGCTTGAGGCCGAAGCCGTCAACGCGCAGGCCAGCTCCCCGGATGCACTGCCGGCGCTGCTGCCGGTCGGCCTGGGGGATCAAGGCGGCGCGTTCAATGAAATCTATAAGGCTGCGGGCAACCGTATCTTGCTCGACGGTGAGGACATCGTAACCGTGCTTGAAGATGAAGCAGCGAACCTGCAAACACTGCTCGACGAAACCGGTGCACCTTGCTGGCCGCCTGACCCGGTAAGCGAAGGTACTTGCCAGGTCGAGTAACCCTGCGCACCGCGACACAAAGTTGGCGGAAGTTGTAGTTTGACACAGGGGGAGATCAGCCTGGCTGGTTTCCCCCTGTTTGGTAATGTTGGGACGCTACCGGCGGTTCATTTCAGTGGACACGGTGCCCCAGCGCCATGAGACGGGAGACGGGGAAATGAAACGTAACAGAATTAACTGGGCCCCCTATTTGCTGATCCTGCCGTCGTTCCTTTACCTGGTCGCGTTCTTTGGCCTGCCGATGGTGCGCTCACTGCAACTCGCCGTGCAACGCGACAGCCAGATTTTACCCCTACGCGTCGAACCGGATACCGGCAGCGAATCCGTCGGTCAGGTGGAGCGCGGGACGTTTGTCACCGTGTTGGATGTCAAACGCGAGGAAACCGGCGGTGCAGCCGGCGGCCTGCTCAGCAGGCCCAAATTCTGGCTCAAAGTCAGCGGAATAAGCCTCGACGGTGAAGAAATCGTTGGCTGGGCCGAACGCGGTAACGTTTTCGTGCAGGATGCCAGCCGCTCCGAAGAAGGGCGCGTCGTGGGGCAGAACGTGCCGGTCTACAGCGAACCGGATGCTGGCAGCGCCGTCATCAGTACATTAGCACAAGGCACCACGGTCGCGATCACCGATTGGGACGAGCTGACTCCTGATCTGGTGGCGGGTGGTTTGCTGGCGAAGCCGGCAAGCTGGTTCCAGATCGTGGCGATTGACGTTGACGGGAATGAAATCGAGGGCTGGGTCCAGCGAGGTCCTGTGTTCGTGGAAGATGCCACAATTTCCCAGCGCGGGCGTGTTAACGCTGGCGAGGGTGCAAAAGAATGGACGCTTGACTACATCAAGCGCATGGTCCGCGATCGCAATTTCATTAAGGCGCTGCGTACAACGGTTATCTTGCTGGCGCTGATCCTGCCGATCCAGTTCACGCTGGCGATTATTATGGCGTTGGTGTTGGAGGCGCGGCCCCGCTTCACCACGACCTTCCTGTACATCTACTCGATCCCACTGGGGATTTCAGACCTCGCCGCCGGGCTGGTGTGGTATTCCATCTTCACACAACGCGGGTTTCTCAACTCTTTGCTGGAACAATTGGGGATTATCGACCAGCCGTTTATTTTCATTTCCAACCAGAACCGAGAATGGATCATCATCGCGATCGTGCTGGCTGAAGTCTGGCGGGCAACTTCGATCGTGATGGTTATTGTTGTGTCCGGCCTGCAAGCTATCCCGGGCGAACTGCTGGAAGCCGGGCAGCTTTTCGGCGCGAATCTCTGGCAGCGTCTGCGGCACATCATCCTGCCGCTGTTGATGCCGAGCCTGCAAGTGGCGTTGATTCTGCGCACGATTCTAGCGTTTCAAGTTTTCGCGGTAGTGGTGGCGATATCCGGCGGCGAAGTCGTGACTGTGCTCGCGAACGAAACCTACCGCTGGTATGACATCGGGGGCTACAACAACCCCCATGTAGCAGCGGCTTACGCGGGCTTCATCATGTTGATCTCGCTGGGCGTCGCGATCATCTACCTGCGTACCGTTCGCAGTCAGGAAGAAAAGGCGGTGCAGAAATGACCGCGATATCATCGGCCCAACAAAAGACACTCGATGCCGAACAGGTCCGCGCGATTCGCCAGCGACAGCTCAAGCGTGCCGGTGTGCACGTGCTCGCGGTATTGATCGCGTTATGGATCCTGCTCCCTATCTGGCTGATCGCGACGATGGCTTTCAGCACACGCGAAGATGTACGCAGTTACCCCAAGCATTACGCGCCGGTCCCGTTCTCGACCGACACGATGGAGTTCTTCGTCAACTATGAGGGTATCCTGGACGCCACACAGAACAGCATCGCCGTTGCGGTCATCACATTGCTGATCTCGACCACCATATCCGCCCCTGCCGGATACGCGATCTCGCGCTATCTGTTCCCTGGCCGTGACGCGTTCCGGATGAGCATCCTTGCCGTACGCGCGTTCCCGATCGTGATCCTGGCAGTGCCTCTGGCGGAGCAATTCCGCGACTGGAACATGTACGACAAAGTGTACAGCCTGGCCTTGATGCATACCGCGCTGACGCTGCCCACGACGATTCTCGTGATCGCCAGCGTTTTTGCCAGCGTCCCGCGCGAACTTGAAGAAGCGGCAAAGGTGTTCGGGTCCAGCCCGTTACAGGCGTTCATGCGCATTGTGATGCCGCTGGCGCTGCCGGGGATCGCGGCGTCGGCGATCTTCACGTTCGTGATGTCGTGGAACGAGGTTTTCGCCGCCATTTTGCTCACCCTGGAAAACCGCACCCTGCCCGCCTTGATCCTTTACAACCTGGATAAGTCGGGGGAACCGTTCAAATTTGCAGGGGGGTTCTTCATGCTCGTGCCGTCACTGGTCTTCATTTTCTTCGTCCGGCGCTACCTGTTTAACATGTGGGGCCAGATTACCAAATAAGGACGCTAACCAATGGCTGAGATTCGGGTTGAAAACGCTGTTAAAACGTTCGGGAAAATCGTTGCCGTCGATAACGTGACCTTGCACGTGCGCGACCAGGAATTCGTCGTGCTGCTGGGGCCGAGTGGGTGCGGCAAGACAACGCTGCTGCGTGCGGTCGCCGGGTTGGGAATGGTCAACACGGGCCGTGTCTACATCGGCAACCGCGACGTAACGTATCTGCCGCCCAAAGAGCGCGGAATCTCGATGGTGTTCCAAAGCTACGCCATCTTCCCGCACATGAGCGTCCGCGAAAACATCGCGTTCGGCTTGAAGATGAAACGCGCACCGAAAGACAAAATCGAGCGGCGAGTACGTTCGGCAGCAGAACTACTGCACATCGAGGAGTTTCTTGACCGCTATCCGGCCCAACTCAGCGGCGGGCAACGGCAGCGCGTCGCGGTGGCACGTGCGATCGCATATGAGGCAGAAGTCTTGTTGATGGATGAGCCACTGAGCAACCTCGATGCATTGCTGCGGCTGGAGATGCGCGCCGAACTCAAGCGCCTGCTCAACGAGATCAAGGCGACAACGATCTATGTCACACATGACCAGATCGAAGCGTTGAGCATGGGCGACCGCATCGCGGTGATGAATCAGGGCCGCATCTTGCAGTTCGACACGCCTACCACCGTCTATGACATGCCTGCCGACCGGTTCGTCGCCGGGTTCATTGGCACGCCGCCGATGAATTTCCTTGAGGGTCAGGTCCGGTATGAGAATGGCACAGTCAACGTCTATATCGGGGATTTTGCGATCAAGCCGATCCCCGAACTGCATGACACTTTGCGCCAATATGACGGAAAACGGATTGTGGTAGGCATCCGCGCGGAAAACATGGAAGCGCTCAGCGAACCAGCGGAAGATGCGCTCGAAGTGACGGTGCTGGTCGTGGAACCGCTGGGGTCGCAGAACTTGCTAACGATCCAGATCGACGACGATATCATCAAAGTCTCAACACATCCGGACTTCCCGGCAGCGATGAACAAACGCATCTGGATCCGCTTCCCCGGTGACAAGATTCGCTGGATCGACCGCGACACCGGCAGGACGTTGATCCCGGACCTGGAGAAACTGGCGACGGCGTGACCATGCTTGCTAATGCCCGGCATCTCGACCCTGCGCTGGGCGTCAAGCCGCTTGATTTCGGGCTGGACGGCGTGACGGGCAGCGTTGATGCGTGCGGTCGCCTGATCGCGCTGAACACGTATCACCCGCAGCACGGGTATGCAACCCTGGCGGTCGCCGAGCCGTTCGCCGAACAGCGACGCTACGATCCGGCGTCTGTGCGCACGTACCGGGCAGCGCTTGCCGCGCAGGACGGGTTTGGCCCGCACATCGACAGCCCGCTCTCCGAGCGCGCTGCTTACCTGCTGGATGACGCGATCCCGCATGTCCGCCTGCGGTTTGAAAACGGCGCTGTCGCGCGCAGCACGACATTTGCCCACGCCGGGGGCGCGATCCAGATATGGGACATTGAGGGGGAACTCCCGCGCTGGAAAGGCAACCTCGCATTACAACGCTGCGCTTACACCCAGCTAACCGAAGGCGGGCCGCTCTTGATGCCGGACACGCTGAACCGTGTCACCTGTCGTGACGGCGTGCTGGTGATCGACAATCCCGCGCTGCCGCTGGCGGCTGCAATCGCAGGGCTGCCCCACGTTCCGCCCTGGACCCAGGAAACGCGCCAGCCGGTGCCGCTCGACTTCCCCGGAAGTGAGGGCACAACTGTGCTAGCCTACGGATTCGGTACCGATGCGGCCACCGCACATCGAAACGCGCGCGCACTGCTGCGCACAGACGCCCGCCAGACTTTAGACGTCCACCGCCAACAGTGGCGTACGTGGCTGGCAAACGTCCCCGAAAGCGCCTCTTTGCGGCGTGGGCTGGTATACGGGCGGGCGTTGGTCACGCCCCTGGACGATGCGGGCGGCCCCGCCTGCATCCTGACCGATCATATGCTGCTGCCGCTGTCGTGGAACAGGGACGCTTACTACGTCGCGCGGGCGTTGTTGAGCTGGCATACTGACATGCAACCTATCGTGCGTCGCCACCTGCTCTGGCTGTTCGAAGCTGCAGAGCGTCCCGACGGTATCTGGGCACGCTGCTACACGGCAAACGGCGCGATCAAAGACCGCGCCTACCAGCTCGACCAGCAGCTTTTCCCGCTCCTGGAGCTGGCAGACTACGTGATCAAGGCCGGCGACCATGCGCTGGCGGAGCGCGTCCAGCCACAGGTCGCACCTATCCGGGCGGCACTGCTGGCGCGCAAAGCCGAACACGCGTGGTTGTTCCCCACCGACGAAACGCCAGCCGACGATCCGGTCGCGCTGCCCTACCACCTGTCAAGCCACATCTTGCTATGGCACACGCTGCACAGGCTTGGCGCAGCCGGATTAGGCGACACACTGGCGTTGGACCCCCAACACATCCGCGCGGCTATCGACGAACACTTCATCACAGAGCGTGACGGCACGCGGATGTACGCTTACGCCACCGACGGGCGCGAGCAGTATCACTTTTACCACGACGCGAACGACATGCCGCTGGCGCTGGCTCCGACGTGGGGCTTCGTCCCGGCCAGCAATCCTGCATGGCGCGCAACCATCGACTTTGCATTCTCGGACGCCAACACAGGGGGCTACTATACGAACGGCCTCGGCTCGGTTCACACGCCGGCTCCCTGGCCGCTAGGCGAGGTGCAGAATTTGATCATCGCCCGCACATTGAACGACACCGAACGCGAACGACGCGCCCTGCTGCGACTATATCACCAGCAGCAATTCGATGGCGCCCTGCCGGAAGCCAGCGATCCGCACACCGATGCTGTCGTTTCGCGGCACTGGTTCGCCTGGCCGAATGCAGCGCTGGCCTGCGAGTTGTTGGGCGCGTTTGCCCCGGAACGGAAAGCGCGCGAACCGCTATGGCCCACGCGCGACGACCTGACAGCATAACGTCAGCAAGCCAAGCCTGCGCACGCCAGCAGGCAGCACACGCTCAGACAATCTCCTCGGACAGGTACCGGTCCAGGAACGCGAAACCCCATCCCGGTCGATGCGAGGGATAAGCATACCCGTCCTCAATGCGCACGGGATGATCGATCACGCCGTCCACCCAATCAAACGACTCCACGCCGTAGGCCCGCCGGATCGTGCATAACAACGGCACATCGTATTCCTTGTAGTAATGCGGCAACACCGGCAGCCCGTGCGCCTGCGCCAGTGCAGCGGAGTCACGCCAACCTTCGACGCCGCCCAGGCGGAGAATATCGGGCTGCCACAGATCGAGCGCGCGCCGCCAAATAAGTTCGCGCAGCGCCACCGTATCATACTCGCGCTCGCCCATCGCCAGCGCGATCGGGCTGCTGGCGCGAAGCTGCGCGTAGCCGTCGAAATCCGTATGCGGCAGCGGTTCCTCGAACCAGCGGATGTCGTATTCATGCGCCTGTTCTGCCAACGCCAGCGCGTGCGGGTAATCAAGTCCCTGGTTGGCATCCATCATGATCCCCACGTGCGGCCCGACCGCTTCGCGCACGCGCGCCAGCCGTTCGACATCTTGCGCGATATCCGCCGCGCCGACCTTGACCTTAACCGCCTGGAAACCGCGCCGCACATACCCCGTGACCTCGTCCAGCAGTTCGTCGATGCTGTAGGACAACCAGCCGCCACTACCGTACGCCGGCACGCGCTCGTGCACCTGTCCAAACAGCTTCCAGACCGGCTGATCCAGTGTCTTGGCCCAGGCATCCCACAACGCCAGGTTGATAATGCCCCACGCCCAGCGTTGCAAGCCCACATCGCCAAAATATTCGGTTTGCGCGTCCCACTCAGCACGCAGCCGCCCGGTTTCATAAACCTGCCTTCCCATCACCAGCGCCCGCACATCGTTCAGCACGCCCGCGATCCCGTGCGGCGAGAAGTCAAACGCCAGCAGGTATCCGTCGCCCGTTACACCGGACTCGAGTTCCGCGCGCGCCACGATGAACGTAATCGCGCTGATCGAATGGGTCGCATCCGCGATCGGACGTGACAGCGGCGACCGGACCTTAAAAAAACGAATCGCGCGAATCGTCGTATCACTCATAGGAACCATCCCGAGCGCTTTGCTCTCTATTCGGCCTCAATCACCTGCAACAGCGCGCGCATATAACCCAGGGCGTGTGCCATCCCCGCGTGCCAGGGGGCAGCACACGCCATCTGTGGCGTGTGGTCAGGGATCAACACGCCATCGTACCTGTTCCTGTGCAGAATCCGTAGCACGCACAGCATATCGACATCGCCTTCGTCGATGAACACCTCACGGTAATTCGGAACGGTTCCGCGCACGTTGCGCAGGTGCACGTACGCGATCGCGTCCTGCTTGCTATAGCGATCCACCACCTCGTAAATATTGCCTTCGGTCATCTCGGCCAGCGAGCCGATGCAGAATTCGAGCGCGTTTGAGGGACTGGGTTTGAGGTCCAGCAGGCGTTGATAGTAGCGCGGTTGGTACACGAGCCGCGCCGTACTGCGCAGCGTCGGCATCGGCGGATCATCCGGATGTGCGGCCAGCCGCACGCCCGCTTCCTCTGCGACCGGCACCAGGGCCGCCAGGAACTCCGCCACGCGCTGCCAGAGCTGATCCGGCGTGACTTCGCCAATCGTACCCGGCGGCGCATCCGGATCGTAGACCATGTTCCAGACCATGCCGTTTGGGATCGGTGTCTCGGCGGGACCATCAGGCCCAAGAAAACCGACCGCTGTCGCGCCGCCACGCGCATACGGCCCTTCAACGTGCCCCCATACCCCGGCGATGCTGAAGTTATAGCCCATGATCGGGATGCCTGCCGCGCCCAGGTTACGGATGATCGTCTTCAGACGCTCCAACTGTATAGCCTTCTGTGGCCCGTCGAGCAGCACATCATACCAGTTTGCCGGATTAAAATTCTCGATCGCTTCGAGTTCCAGCCCCTCGGCATTGATCGCCGCCTTCAACGCGCGCAGCGACTCCAGCGTCCAGACGTCGTCATCCGGCGCTACATACCCCCAGCCGTCCGCTTTGGTCGAAGGGACGCGCGGATCGTCTGCAAAGTAGTTCGTCAGGTGTGCGACAATATGCGTTGCCCCCGCCTGCCGCGCGAACCGGAAGTTCTCAGGCGTGAGTAGGTGCCGGTAGAGGCCAAGTCCCAGCTTCATAATCGATCATCCCCATTTCCATCACACATCACGGCGCTTAACTTTCGGCATTGATCTGTACCTGCCGGATCGCGGAGAACTGCGGCGGCCCGGCACAACCATCAACCGCCGTGCTCAGCACGAAGTAACTGATGCCTGCCGCCCCTTTTGCAAGCGCGTAATGCGCCGCCTCGACCATGTGCGCCTCAGGCACCGGTTTGCCTGAATCCGGATCAGGATAGGTTCCCAGGATCGGTACAATCGGTAACTCGTAGGGAGCGAGACGCTCGAATGCCTCGTCCAGGTACGGCTGCGGGCCGCTGGTGCCGTTGCTGAAATCCCAGTGGTACACCATCGGGTGCAGGCTCTGGACGTGCGGCAACCACTCGTCGATGTGAATCTTCGCGGGTTCATCGCCGCGCGCAAAGAAACACAAGCCAAGATGACAATCCGCCGGTATCTCCGAACGCACGCGCGTGATCAGGTCCCGCGCGACTTCCGGCGGGTGACTGCCAAAATAGCGTTCCCCGGCCTCAACATCCAGGATCATCGAGCGCACCCCCGGCACTGCACAGGCTTCGATGATACGCCGGGCTTCTCCGGGCACATCCTGCCCGTGCACCACGCACCACAGATGCAGTTCGAGATCGTGTTGGGCCAGCACGTCCGCCCACCTGCGCAGCGATTCCGGCCCCACGATCGCCATTGAGCGCTTCGGATCGTCGTACTCACCCTGCCACAGCGCCCCGTTGCTGGACTTGACCGCGATTCCCGCCACATTCGGAGTCTGTGTGCGCACCGTCTGCGCGAGTTCGGCAATCGAGTTTTCCCTCACCGCCACGCCGCGCCAGTACCACCACAGAATCCGCTCATCGAACGGAGTTGTCGCCGCTGCCATCACGCCTCCTGATCCAGCGTCAGCGGCACAGGCAATGTACCGCTCGGCACAAACTCGCCGGCCAGCGCGTCGACCGCCGCCTGCAATGACGGGGGGCTATCACTCAACGCGTATAACACCGCATCTGCGCCGGACAACACGCCAGCATCGTACGGATTGCGCAGGCAGACCAGCACGTTTTTGCGCCCCGCGTCAAATACCTGCTGGGCCAGCTCCTGCTGCTGGGAGAACAGGTGCGCGTTGCGCGTCGCTACCACCAGCACATCGACCGCAGCAGCCAGGCTCCGTGCCTGTGAGGCAGACGCGGCAGCAGCCGCACCCGGTGCAATGGCGACACGTTCCACGCCCGGCAGCTTGTCCTGCAGGCGCGCGCCAAACCCGGACTGCCTGCCCCCTTCCTGCACGTCCGACTCGATCGACGAAACGAACTCCACCACCCCGATCCTGGAACCGGCGTCCGGCGTCAAAGGCAACAGGCCGGACCGATCTTGTACCTGTACGATACCCGCCCGCGCCGCCTGGGAAACGATCGCCAGATGCTCCGGCGTGCGGATCACGGACAGATCAGGCGCGCCAGTGATCGCGTAACGCGCCTTCATCACCTGGAGCCTGTGCACTGCGCCATCGATCGCGGCTTCCGGCAGGCGTCCGCTGCGCGCAGCGTCGAGCAGCGCGGTATACGCGGCCTCTTGATACTCGCGCGTGTGCGAAAACAGGATCACGTCCGCCCCTGCCAGCGCCGCAAGCACAGCCGATTCACCGGGACCGTACGTGTTCGTGATCGCGCCCATTTCCATGCAATCGGTCGTTACCACCCCTTCAAACCCCACCTGCTCGCGCAGCAACCCGGTGATGATGCGCGGGGACATGGTCGAAGGATAGTCTGGCTCCAACGCTTTGAACTGTACATGCGTGATCAACATTGAAGCGATTCCGGCTGCGCTGACCGCGCGAAACGGCACAAGATCGGTGTGCCACAGATCGTCCAGCGGTTCCTCGATCACCGGTAGGCTGATGTGCGGGTCTACCGGGGTCTTCGCTTTGCCGGGGAAGTGTTTCGCCGTTGCCGCCACTCCCGCATCCTGAAAGCCGCGCACCTGCGCAACGCCCAACGCCGCGATGCGTTCGGGATCGGTTCCCAGCGACCGGACGCCAACCGACGGGTTGTTGATATCATGCGTGAGATCGAGTACCGGCGCGAGATTCCAGTTGATCCCCAACGCGCGCAACTCAGCGCCCAGCACGCCGGAAACCTGCTCCGCGAGCGTTTCAGAATCCGCAGCGCCCAATGCCATCGCGCCCGGACTTTCGGTAAAGCCATCATGCAGCCGCGCCACAGTGCCACCTTCTTGATCGATCGCGATCAGGATCGGGTGTGCAGCAGCTTCGTGGCACGCCTGCGTGAGTTCGGCAAGCTGTTGCGGGCTGGCAACGTTGCGCGCAAAAAGGATCACGCCCCCAATTCGCCCGGAGGAGAGCCAATCGAGAATATACGGGGGCGGTCTCAAACCGTGAAACCCCACCACGAGCATCTGGCCGATTTTTTCTTCGAGCGAAAGCATGGTCAAAAAATTCCTTTCCTGGCGGGGATGATTTATTTCTGATAGGCTGGATACTGGTGGTATAATCCACCGCCATGTATATAGCACGCGCGAGGTAACACGTCAATTTTTATGAGCACATCATTACAAGTCGAAACTCAGCAGCTCTCGCTGCAACTCGAAAACCCGTTCACCATATCCTACGGGACGACCACCACCCGCGAAAATATCTTGGTGCGTCTCAGTGACGCGACATTCACCGGGATTGGTGAGGCGGCAGTCGTGCCGTACTATGGCGAAACGCCGGAACGCGTGACGCGTGAGCTCGAAACGCTGCGCGGCACGCTTACCGTCGATCCGCTGTACCTGCGCGACGCACTCGACAGCCTGCCGCCGCTGCAGTCCAGTGCTGCCCGCGCCGCGGTCGATATGGCGTTGCACGACCTGTGGGGGCAGCGCCTCGGTTACCCGCTCTATCGCTTGTGGGGGCTGAACCCTGCCCGCATCCCGATCAGTTCGTACACGGTCGGCATGGTGGACGACGAAGACGATTACCGCGAACGGCTGCGACACGCAGGAAGGTTCGGCGTGGTCAAACTCAAGCTCGGCAGCGGCGACTGGCGCAAGGATCTGCACATGGTTGAGATCGCGCGCGACACCATCGACAGCACGCTCTGCGTGGACGCCAACGGCGGCTGGGACGCAGAGAGCGCGCTCACGATCATCCCCAAGCTGGCGCAAATGGACTTGCTCTTTATCGAGCAACCGGTCGCGCGTGATGACTGGGACGGCTGGCGCACGCTGCGCGAGAAGCTCTCCGGCGAACGCCCCCCGCTGATCGCCGACGAATCCGTGCAAGGTGTGGACCATATCCCGGCGCTGGCCGGGCTGGTGGACGGCATCAACATCAAGCTCGCCAAGTGTGGCGGGCTGGCTCCCGCGCAGCAAATGATCGCGCTGGCGCGCGGACTCGGCCTCAAAATTCTGCTGGGCTGCATGGTCGAGAGCGCGGTCGCCGTGACTGCCGCGGCCCATCTCGCGCCGCTGGTCGATTATGCCGACCTGGATGGCAACCTGCTGATCGCTAACGATCCGTATCGCGGTGTCACCAATACCAACGGTCGCCTGAATCTGCCGGACGCACCGGGCCTCGGAGTAAGCGCCGTTGCTGAATGAGTCATTCGCCTATCATAATGGCGCACTCGCCTGTGACGGCATCGCGCTGGACGCCATCGCAGAAACAGTCGGGACGCCGGTCTACGTTTACAGCGCAGCGCGCATACGACACAACATCGCACGGTTGCAGGCGGCCTTTGCGCCGCTTGGCGCAGCGATCCATTACAGCCTCAAAGCAAACGCCAATCTCGCGTTGATCCGGCTGCTGCACGCGGCGGGCCTCGGCATGGACGCCGTGAGCGCCGGGGAGATTCACCGCGCCTTGCGGGCAGGCGTCGAGCCGTCGCAGATCGTGTTTGCCGGTGTCGGTAAAACGCGCGATGAATTGACCTACGCGCTCGACGAACGCATCGGCTGGTTTAACGTCGAAAGCCGGGCCGAACTCGAACTGCTCAACACGCTGGCGGCTGAACGTGCCCACATCCCGACCGTCGCGCTGCGGCTGAACCCCGGCATCCAGGCGCATACGCATCGCCACATCGCCACCGGGCACACCGGCGCGAAATTCGGCATGGCCGCGAGCACGATCGCCGCGCTCCTGGCGCAGCAGGACCGGTTCCCGCACGTCCGAATCGCCGGAATCCACGTCCACATCGGCAGCCAGTTGGGCCGCGCGACAGAGACGGTCAGCGCCGTGCAGCACGCGCAGGACCTCGCACGACCTCATGCCGGCGTGCGCACGTTGAATATCGGCGGCGGCTTTCCGGTACGCTACAACGAGACAGACGATTACCCGCCCCCGCAGGCATTCGCGGACGCGCTCGCTCCGCTGGTGGACGGCTGGCAGGTGAAAATTGAGCCGGGGCGGTCGATCATGGCGGACGCGGGGGTGTTGCTGATGACCGTGCTCTATACCAAGCAGCAAGGCGACCACCATTTCGCGATCACCGACGGCAGCATGACCGACATGCTGCGCCCGGCGTTGTACGGCGCGGAACACCCGGTCGTGCCGGTTCGCGCACCGTTCACCACCCACCGACCCACTGTCGTCGCCGGGCCGGTGTGCGAGTCGGCGGACATTCTCCACGCGCACGCGCTGCTACCTCCACTGGAACCGGGCGACCGGCTCGCGCTGCTGGTGGCGGGCGCTTATGGCATGGTGATGGCGTCCAACTACAACGCACGTCCGCGCCCGGCAGAAGTGCTGGTCGATGCGCAGCCCGGACAGGGGGCGACCTGGCGTGTGATCCGCCGCCGCGAAACGTGGGACGATCTGCTGCGCCTGGAGGAATAGGCGTGTCACTGCAAGACGATCTCAGCGCACTGGCCAGCAACAACCCGGATCACATCATCGGTGTCGCCGTGAACGATCTCAGGGCCGCTCAGACGATTGCGGCGGTAAACGCCGACCGCCACTTCCAGCTCGCCAGCATGTTTAAGGTGCCGCTGCTGGTCGCCGCGCTGCGTCGCGTTGAGTCCGGCGCGCTGAAACTTGACACACGGTACACGCTCGAAACGCGCCACAAGTTGATCGGCAGCGGCGTGCTGTCTTACCTGGATGACGGCCTGCAGCCCACACTGCGCGACCTGCTCACGTTGATGATCATTTACTCCGACAACACCGCGACTGATATCGTGCTGGACTTGATCGGCGGCCCGGCAGACGTTGAAGCGACCCTGTCCGATCTCGGCATCAGCGACATCCACATCCGGCACACCACGCGCGAGTTGCTGTGGGCCGTCTTCCCCAGCAGTGAACTCGCGCTCACCGACGCCGAGATCGCGCGTGCTGTCCAACGCGACGGCCTCACACGGCGGGACGCCACAATCGGCCCGGACGCACCGACCAATACCGCCACACCGGCAGCACTCAACATGCTGCTGGCTTCGATCGAGCGCGGCAAAGCGGCAACCTCGGAATCCACTGCTCTGATGCGCACGATCTTAAAACGGCAGACGTATAACCAGCGCCTGCCGTTAACCTGGCCTGAAGCGATCGATTTCGCGCACAAAACCGGGACGCTTGGAAACATGCGCGGCGATTGCGGGATCGCGTACTTCCCAGGCCGCACGCTGGCGATCAGCGCGATCGTGCAGTCCCGGTATACATCGCTGCCGCTGCCCCCGGAAGTTCAGCGTGCGGGTGATGCACTGCTGGCGCAAATCGGCGCGTCCATCTGGCGCTGGGCTGGCGTGCAATAACCCCCGACGACCTATCCGGCCCGATCGCCGTGCGCATCGATCACGGTGCGCAACATGCCCTGTGCCTCACGCAGCAGCGCGCGCGCCTCATCCGCCGGCACGCCGCGCAGCGCCATCACGATCGCCGGTTTGACTTGCTGCTCCGTCTGGGCCAGCAAATCCTCGGCGCGGGCTGCGTCCACCCCGGCGATCCGCATCACCAATCCCCGCGCGCGCTCGGCGAGCTTTTGGTTGGTCACCATCACGTCGACCATCAGGTTGCCATAGACCTTACCGAGCCGGACCATGCTGCCGGTGCTGAGCATGTTCAAGATCATTTTCTGAGCCGTGCCGGCCTTCAAACGTGTCGACCCGGCGATCACCTCCGGCCCTACGATCGCCGCGATCCCGATCTGGGCCAGATCGAGCAGCGGTGCAGGCCGGTTGCACGTCACCGCGATCGTCGCCGCCCCTGCCGCGATAGCCGCCTTCAACGCGCCGATCACAAACGGCGTGCGTCCGCTGGCCGCGATCCCCACCACGACATCACAGGCCGACACGTCGCGCTCGCACAGGGCAGCATATCCCGCCGCATCATCATCTTCCGCCCCCTCGACGGCTTGCGTTAATGCCGCGTCGCCCCCGGCCAGCACAGCCTGTACCAGTTCCGGCGACACACTGAACGTCGGCACACACTCCACCGCATCCAGCACGCCCAGACGCCCGCTCGTGCCCGCGCCGACATAAAACATTCGCCCCCCGTCGCGCAGCCGCGCCGCGATCATATCTACCGCATCGCCAATTGCAGGCAGGGCGCGCGCTACAGCATCGGCTACCGTGGCATCTTCCGCGTTGATCACGCGCAGCATATCCAGCGTGGACAACTGGTCAATGTTGGCACTGCGAGAATTCGGTTCTTCAGTCAGCATGTTTACGTCTCTTTCGCATTTCGATCACACATACCCAAACGGGCGGTCATTCCAGGGCCAGCCGCGCCAGCAACGCAGCCCCCATCACCGGCGTGTGGCGCGGCTGCGGGATCGCGTCCAACCCCAGCGCGTCGCAAACGGCCCTGCTCAGACGGTTTGGCGAGGTCAGCAAGCCCCCGGCGAAGGCGATTCCCGCGCCCTGCAACGCTAAGCGGCGGATCACCGTCTGCGCGGCGAGCACGAGTTCGTCGCGTGCCTGCGCCACAATCGCCAGTGCGACCGCGTCACCGCTGTCGGCAACGTCCAGCACCAGCGGCGCGAGCGCGGCAACATCACGCGTGCGTGCAGCCTGCGTGTGATACAACCAGGGTACAAGGTCTAGCGGATCGCCAAGCGCCAGCCGATCCAGCACGGCGTCGACAAGTGCCGTCTGCGGGCCGCGCCTGTCGCCTGCCCGTGCCACGGCGCGCAGCGCCTGCTGGCCCAGCCAGTACCCGCTGCCCGCGTCATCCAGCAGATAGCCCCACCCGCCAACCAAGGCCGTCGCGCCCGTTGCGTCAACGCCGTAAGCCAGGCTGCCCGTCCCGGCCAGCAGAATCACGCCTCGCCGTTCGCCTAATGCCCCAACCAGCGCGATCTCAAAATCGGCACTCGGCACGACCCGCGCTCCCGGCAGCACACCCGCGACTACCGCCTGCAACCACGCCGCCGAATGATGCGCGGCTGCGCCTGCAACGCCTAGCGCCACTGCAGCCACCTGCTCCGGCGCGATCTCCGCCGCCGTAAGCGCTGCACGCATGGCCGAACGAATCGCCCCGGTCGCGGCGTCGTCGCCCACAACACCGGGATTCGCCGCCGGGCCATGCGCTTCGCCCTGCACGCGCAGATCGGGCGATGCGATCACGACGCGCACCGTGCTGCCGCCGCCGTCGATCCCCATCACGTAGCGCGATTCGGGCACCGCGTTATCCCTCGCCGCACCACGTCCGGCGCAGCAACGCGGCATAATTCGCGCCGGGCGTGATCTGTCCCATTACCACGCCGTGATCCGCGCCGGTGATCGCCGGGTGCATGCCAGGGCGCGCGTACCACGTCTCGTGAGCCAGCAACGCAAATACCAACGCCTCTTTGTTGTCGCTGTCCATGCCGATATCCTCGTGAGTGCGCACCGGCACCGGGGCAAGATAGTCACGCAGCAGCGCCACCAACGTTGGGTTACGGGTTCCCCCGCCGCCGAGAATCGCCTCGCCAACCGGGGCGGGAGCGAAGCGGGCGTAAGCATCCGCGATGCTCGCCGCCGTAAGCGCGGTCAACGTGGCGACAATATCGGCATCGCCCAATCCGCGCGCACGGCCATCAACCAACAGGTCCGCCGCCATCGCCGCCCCGAACAACTCGCGCCCGGTGGTCTTGGGGGGCTTGCGCGCGTAATACGGGTGCTGGAGCAGTTCGTCAAGCCATGCCTTGTCAACCGTCCCCGCAGCCGCGAGCTGACCGTCGCGGTCATAGGTCTGCGTGCCCCCCGTGATCAGCGTCATTGCGGAGTCGATCAGGGCGTTGCTGGGACCGGTATCCAGCGCCAGCGGATCGCTGGTTGTATCGCTCAACGGTGGCAAAAACGTAACGTTAGCGATCCCACCGAGATTCTGCACTGCGCGCCAGTGTTCCGGGTGGCGCAGCAGCACCCAATCGGCATAGCTGGTCAGCGGCGCGCCCTGCCCCCCGGCGGCGATATCGCGCGGACGGAAATTGCTGACCGTCGTTATCCCGGTGCGCTCCGCGATCACGGCGGCCTCACCGATCTGCAATGTCGATGTGGCGCGTCCGTCAGGTTGGATCATGTGCCACACCGTCTGCCCGTGCGAGCCGATCAGGTCGATATCCGCCGGGATAAGCCCCGCGCTCTCGATCACGGCTAGTGCCGCTTGCGCGAACTGCTCGCCCTGGTCGGCGTTTAGCTGGCACAATTGGTCGACGCTGCTGCTTTCAGGCTGGCCTGCCGCCCAGATTCGCTGCTGGAAACCTTCCGGATACGCATACGTGATCGCGTGTGCGATTCGCGCCTTGAGCTGCGGCGGCGCGCCGGAAAGCTCGCATATTGCCGCGTCAATCCCATCAGCCGACGTGCCGGAAATTAAACCGATAACTAGCATTCTGAATCGATCACCTTTGCTATGACATCATGCACCGCGCACCGAAACGCGTGAATCCCCGGCTTGTCACGCCCCGGATACACGCGGTTCGTTAACACCGCGACCACTAATCGCCGCTGCGGATCGACCCACAACGACGTGCCCGTAAATCCGGTATGACCGTACGAATTGGGGCTAAACCGGTCTCCAGCGGAAGCATCGTGCGGCGCTTTGAGCATCCAGCCCAGGCCGCGCCGCATCATGTCCGTTCGCTCTTGTTCGCTGGTGGCGGGGGCGATCAAGGTGGCGTTGACCCCGAGACGCGGATCGCGCTCCAGCCACGCCTGCCCGAACGCCGCGACATCGCGCGCCGTGCCGAACAGGCCCGCATGTCCCGCCACGCCCCCGACCCCACAGGCGTTCTCGTCGTGCACTTCGCCCCAACACCGCCGCCCGCGCCACTCCGGATCGTCCTCTGTAGGGGCAATCATAGTGTGGGCACGGCCTTGCTGCACAGGGTTATACACCAGCGTTTCCAGTCCCAGCGGCGCGAGCACGCGCTCGCGGATCGCGATATCCAGGCGTCCCGGCGTGCCGTGCAGCCGGCTGACCGCCTCGCCCAACAGCATGATCCCCAGGTCGCTGTAGCGCACCACGCCATCCCCCGGCTGCCCAACAAACGGATAGTTGCACAGCGCTTCGAGCGCTCGCGCCCAGCGCGTAGGGCGGCCCACCGGGTCAGGACGATCGGGCGGTGGTGGGGCCGGTCCTGCCGCGTTATACACGTCGCGCCAGGGGGCCACCCCCGCTGTGTGCGTCAGCAACTGGTAGAACGTCACGCGATCGGGGTCGGCGGTCTGGCCGCGCACGGCGTCCGGCGTGGGCAGATGTGCCTTGGTGTGCGGGTCTTGCCCCCCGTCCAGCGGGCGCGGGCCGGACGCCCCGAACTCCGGGACTACGCGCACCAGTGTATCGCGCACATCGATCAGCCCCTCGCTCGCCAGCCCCAAGAATGCGGTGGCAGTAAACAGTTTGCTCAGCGATGCAAGGTCGAACAGGGTATCCGGTTGCGCCGGGTACTGGCGCGTCTCCGGATCGATCCAACCCCACGCCGCGTTGAGCCGAACGCGTCCCTCATGCACAACCGTGATCGCCAACGCGGGGAACGTCACCCCCAGGTGCGCTGCGATGACGCGCTCACGTTCGGTGCGGTCGTGCTGCGACAACGTGTCGATGGTTGTCGCAGCCGGTAAATTGCTAACTGCGGTCACAAAACAATCCTTTGCCTTACTGGTAAAGCAGATACGCGCGGCGCTGGAGTTCAAACGCGTGGCAGTCCTCAACCCATTCCGCTGCCAACTGCGCCAGGATCGCCTGCACGTCCTTCCCCGCCCGAACGTCCGCTTCGATCTGGCGGCGCACCCAGCGCCCACCGATCAAGCGGTCGAAGTGCTGCACGCCGGACTCCCGGTCCACCGGTAACCACTCGAAGCGTTCGGGATACAACGCGCGGATCGTGATCAACACGCCCAACCATATCTCAAGCGGTCGCCAAAGCACTGGGTCGAGGATGTGGACCTGCACGCCGTGGCAGGTCTGTCCCGCCCATTTGCTCGCCGTGGGCCGGAAGCTGCACGCGCGGAACCCGGCCCCCATAGCCGCCGCCCACCCAGCGGCATTAAGCCGATCTGCGAGCGCCAGGCCGTCGATCCAGGGCGCGCCAACGATCTCAAACGGCAACGCCGTGCCGCGCCCCTCAGAGAGTTGCGTCCCTTCGACCAGGCACGAGCCGGGATAGTGTGCCAGCGTGTTGAGTTGCGGCATGTTCGGCGACGGCGGCACCCAGGGCAGTGCTGTAGCATCCCAGCGCATATCTCGCTGCCAACCCAAGCACGGGATCACGGTCAGATCGGCAGGGGTGGGGTTCCACGTCGCATTGATCATCTGCGCCAGCTCACCCAATGTCAGGCCGTGCCGCACCGGGATCGGGAAACGCCCCACAAACGACGACACATGCATATCGAGCAGCGGCCCTTCGATCGCCGCGCCTCCCAGCGGATTCGGACGATCCAGGATTACCACCGGGACGCCATGCGCGCCCGCCGCCTCGAGAATGTGCGACACGGTCCAGAGGTACGTATAGTAGCGCACACCGATATCCTGGATATCACACACCAGCACGTCGACGTGTTCCAACTGCTCCGGCGTGGGGCGCAAGTTTGCACCGTATAGGCTGAACACCGGTAACCCGGTGCGTGGATCGGTGGCGGTGGCGACGTGTTCAGCGTCCGGCGCATCCCCTGCGAAGCCATGTTCCGGGCCAAACAACGCCGTCACGCGGACCTCAGGTGAGCGGGTCAAAATCGCATAAGCGCTGTGCAACTGCGCATCAACCGCGCTCGGATTGGTCATCAGGCCAACGCGCTGTCCTGCCAGTGCGCGAAAACCATCGTCGCGCAGCACTTCCAGCCCGGTTTTTACCAGCATCTGCTCTTCCTCACTCTGCCTGCTGCAACACGGTATAGAACTTGTAGCGATCGCCGCGATAGGATGATCGCACGTATTCGACAGCCTGGTCGTTGTCGTCAAAAGTAACGCGCACGATGCGCAAGATCGGCGTGCAAGGATCAGCTTCCAGCGCGTTGAGTTCGTCACCGTCGGCAACACACGCCTCGATCGTCTGGTGCGCATAGGTCAGGCGAATGTGGTAGTCTTCCCGCAGCACGCGATAGAGCGATAACCGGCTAAAATCCCGCCCGTGCAGCAGATCGGGACACAAAGCATGGATGATGTGCGAGCGCTCCAGCGCGATCAACTGGCCGTCCGCCAGCCGCAAGCGATGCAGCGCGATGATCTCCGTTCCCGGCAAGATCGATAGGGCTTTCGCGACGTCCTCAGATGCCGGCTCGATGCCCTGGTACAGCACACGGCTGGACGCCATTTTGCCGCGCCCGGTCATATCCTGGGTGAAGCTGGTTAGCGATTGAAGCGTTTGATCGATCTTGGTCGGGGCGACATACGTCCCCTTACCCACCTGCGTGTAGACCAGACCATCCTGCACCAGGTCATCGATCGCTTTGCTGACGGTCAAACGATTGACGTTGAACTGCTCGGCCAACTGGCGCTCAGATGGAATCCGTTCGTTTACCTCAAACACCCCGGACTGGATGTTACGACGCAGGTATTCCTTGATCTGCACATACAGTGGCACCGGAGAATCATGCTTTGCCATGCTTCCAGACCTTCTCTAAAAGCAACAACCCGCGCTTAACCAACCGTGACTGCGTGCGTCAAGCGTTGCAGCAGCGATCTATTTGGCCCGGCTTCGCCCAGCGACAGATCGGATACGATCACCCCGTTGTAACCGCTCGAACTGGTGTCATGGAGCGCAAACGGCACACCATCGACCGCGCCCAGGTACAACATGACGTGTCCCGGCAGCACCAGAATCGCGCCCGGCGGCACGCGCTCAACCAGCGCGGCAGTGCGTTCCGCCGCGGACATGGTGTCCGTGAAAGCGACGACCTCGTGGCATACCCGCCCCTGTTGGTCACCGTTACGCGGTAGCGCGACCCCGGCGGTTGCATAAACATCCTGCACCAGCCGCGAACAGTCGCGCCCGAAGATGCCGAGCCGCGAACCGCCCCATGAATAGACTTCGCCCAACAGCTTGAACGCCTGTTCAAACAGCGTGCGCCGGGTCAGCGGCAGCGCACCGCGTGCGAAGGTCGACTCTTGCCTGGCGGCCCACCCGTCCACAAACACCAGTGTGCCCGCCGGTGTCCGCATCGGAACTGCGACGCGATACGCCGTCCCGGTATCCTCGCGCAGCGGCAGGCGCGTGCCCATCTGCGGCGTGATGCCGCCCCCGACACAGGCGACCAGCCCGCGTGAACCAGTTACCATCAGATAGGGATCGGCCTCCGCATATGCCATGACCTGCTCCCGCAGGCCAAGCGCCACATCCTCAACGCGCAGCCAGCCCCAGTAATGCGGCGTCAGCCCGAAATACCAGCGCCCATCGCGCGAAGTGGCGAGCACCGCCACCGGCTTGCCCACATCAACCGCTGCTTCTTGAATACGATCAAAGGCGAAGTCGTAAGGCTGCGACGTGATGACATCCGCCGTCGGGAAGGCACGCAGATCGGTACGCCGCACAGTCAGCCCAAACCGTACCGGCACCTGTTCAGGCAGGTCGGGCGTGGCGTTCGCAATTAACGCGTCGAAGTATGCGCCAGACAACGGCTCGCCATCGAGTCCGTAGCGTATCTTCGCAGGGCGTTCGTACTGCGCGATCGTCGCGCGCACATCCCCGGCGCTGAATGCGTCGGGCAGTTCACCGAGCGCCGGGATGCCGATCAGGTCGGGCACGCGCGCATTGAACGCCCGCAGCGCCTCATCCGACAGCAGCAGTTCGTCGGCGGACGGCATGCCGTCCAGCCAGAACCCGGCGCGTAACATCGCCGGCAGCACATTGGGCGGGAGTTCCGTCATAACGCCAGCATCAATTGATGTTCCCATAACTGTCCTCTTCACCGCGACAACCGAACCATAATCGCTACCCCTACCATCAACAGACCGCCCATCATCGCGCTGCACACACTGACCACAAACTCCGGGCTGTCTGCCGGGTGCAGCAGCGCCAGTACCAATCCCGTCACGCCGATGAAAATGCCGATGCGAAAAAACGCTTGCAGTGCTTCGCGGCGCTGATCATCCATCGGCCAGCGCGATCCTTTCCGTGTCGGGCATTACCGGCTGTGGCCGATATTCTTGCAGCCCTGTGCCATTCGCCAGCGGCGCGCATGCCACACGTTGTTCAAAGCCAGGCACACGCTCCAGCGGCGGCATGCTCGCATCACATATCCCCGGCACGAAAAACGGGCAGCGCGGGTGAAACGCACAACCGGACGGGATCTCGGTCAGGCTGGGGATATCCTCGCTGCGAAGCTGCATGCGCTCTTTGCTGCGCGTCAGTTCCGGGTCAGCTTCCGGGATCGCGGAGATCAAGGCGCGCGTGTAGGGATGCGCCGGATTGGCGATCACTTGCGGGGTTGGGCCAAGCTCAACCACGCGCCCCAGGTACATCACCGCGATACGCCCTTCCCACGCGAAATACTTCGCCAGCGCGAGATCGTGTGTGATGAAGATGATCGCGACGTTGAGCTTGTCGCGCAGATCGTGGAGCATCTTCAGCAAGCTCACGCGGATGCTCACATCGACCATGCTCACCGCCTCGTCAGCCACGATCAGTTTCGGATCGACCGTCAACGCCCGCGCGATGCTCACACGCTGGCGCTGCCCGCCGCTAAGTTGGTGCGGGAATTTGTTCACCACGTCGCCGGGCGGCGTCAGGTCAACCAGCGTCAGCAACTCCCAGATGCGCCGCCGCAGTGCCGCACGACCGCTAACCATACGATGCCGCTTCAGGGGATAGCTAAGGATCTGGCCGATGGTGTGCGAAGGATTGAGCGATGCGAACGGGTCCTGGTGCACGATCTGCAACGCGCGCCGCACCGCTGCACGATCCTTGCCGCGATATCCTCGCATCGGCTGCCCCTTATACAACACCTCTCCATCGGACTCGGCGAGCAACCCTGCGATGATCTTGCCGGTGGTGGTCTTGCCGCAACCGCTCTCGCCCACCAGACACAGAATCTCGTTCGGCTGCACGGCGAGGTTGATATCCTGCAGTACCGGAATCATCTTGCGGCCCTGCCGGAACGACCGGTGAACATGCCGTAATTCAACCAATGGTGTACTCATGACAAAACCGTCTCTTTAGCTCGTTCCAAAACACGTTCCGCCTCATAACACGCCGCCCAATGCCCCTCACCGACCTGTTCAAACGGGGGGATGGTCGTTTTACACTGCTCAACGGCAAACGGGCAGCGGATGTGAAATTTGCAGCCCGGTGGTGGATCGACCAGGTCAGGCGGGCTGCCGGGGATGCTGTGTAACTCCTCTGCACCGACGCTCAAACGGGGGATCGCTTCCAGCAAGCCTAGCGTATAAGCGTGACGCGGACGGTAAAACATCTCGTTGACCGGGCCGATCTCAACCAGCTCTCCCGCGTACATCGTCGCGACCGTGTCCGCCATCTCCGCCGCGACCGACAGGTCATGACTGATGAAGATGATGCTGAACCCCAATTCATCGCGCAGCGTCATCAGCACGTCAATGATCGTACGCTGCGTCAGGATGTCGACCGCCGTCGTCGGCTCATCCAGAATGACAACCTGCGGATCAAGCAATAGCCCCAGCGCGATCAACACGCGCTGCCGCATCCCGCCGCTCAGCTCGTGGGGATAGGCGTTGAACACGCGCCGTGGTTCCAGCCGCACCTTGCGGAACAACTCCAGCGCCCGCTCGCGGACCTTGTGGTCGTTGGTTTCGCCGTGCGCACGCGCGGTGTCGTAGAACATGTCGCGCACGCGAATCACGGGGTTCAACGAGTTCAGAGCACCCTGAAACACCATCGAACACTCGCTCCAGCGGAACGCGCGCAACCGGCGCTGGTTCAGCTTCAACACATCGATGACTTTCCCATCGCGGCGCGTGTAATGGATCGTGCCACTGTGGATCGTGGCATTGTTTGGCAGCAGGCGCATCAAGGCAAGATTCAACGTCGATTTGCCACAGCCGCTTTCCCCCATCAACGCGAGCGTTTCGCCGCGATGCAGGTCAAACGACACGTCGCTAACGGCGGTCAGTGGGCCGCGCTGCGTCAGGTAGCTGGCCGTCAGATCACGCACGCTCAGCACAACATCATTCTGAAACATGTCTGTCTCCTACAGCCCTTGCCGCAGACGCGGATTAAAGATCTCTTCGAGCGACCGCGTAAACAACACCAGTGATAACTGGAACAGCGCGATTGCGATGATCGGCGACAGCAGCATGCTTGCCGCCGCAGGGTTAAAGATCGCCTGCTTGGTGCGCCCGAAATAGATCATCACGCCCCAATCCGGCTCTCGGATCGGGACCATGCCCAGGAACACCAACCCCACCAGCGCATACATCGCGCCGCGAATAGTGAAGATCATGTTCACCACGATGTAACTGATCATGTTCGGCAACACTTCGCGCAGTATGATATGCAGCAGTCCAAGATCAAGCGCGACCGCCGCCTGGACGTAGTCACGCTCGCGCAGGCTGAACACCTGCGCCCGGACCGCACGCATCAGCGTAGGCCAATACAGGCTGGCGAACAACAATGCAAGGTAGAAACTATTATCAAAGTTCATGATTGTTGCCAGCACCAACAATAACGGGAATGAGGGAATGGTCAGGATGAAGTTGGATATTGCGGACAGAACCTGGTCCACAACCCCGCCCAGCAACCCGGCCAATGATCCCAGCACTACGGCAATAACCGTTGTGATCAAGCCCGCCTGCACCGACGTCAAGATCAGGGTGCGGCCCCCGTATACGATGTGGGACAGCACATCCCGGCCCTGCCAGTCCAGGCCCAGCGGGAATTCGCGTGAGGGCCCCTGGAACAGAGTCCGCGCGCCGGGTTCCAGGCGATCGTAGTAATGCGGTTCACCATCGTATTCGATGAACAACGGCCCAAATGCGGTCATGGCGAAAAAGAACAACAGGCCCAGGAAGCCGAGGAAACCGGCTTTATTGCGCACCAGGGCATACGACGAGGCGCGCACGGTACGTCCCAGCGCCGCCATTTTGCGCATGATGTAATCGCCGGTCGTCTCTTCAAAGTCGACTTCATCGATCGAAGCACGCGAGGTGAACGGGTCTTCGCGGTCAACGTAAATATGCGAGAGCACAACCGCGGTCATCAGGACCAGCATCAGCGCACCGCCCCAGATACCCGCCGCAAACCCGCCGAAAACGCACCCCACAAAACCAATAATCGCGGAGCGATAGTAGCGGTGGCGGATGCCCAATACCAACGGCAGCAAACCGCTGAGCACGCCAATAACCAACCCGGTAACCGAGGCGACAGCACCAAAACCGAGCGCGTTTAACATCACTCTTCGCCTCCAACCCGCACGCGGGGATCAAGCACACCGAATAACAAATCCGCCAGAATATTGGACACCACTACCGTAAACGCGATCACCAGGAAGATGCCCTGCATCGTCGTGTAGTCGCGGCTGCCAACCGCCAGCCACAGGTGGCGTCCCAATCCCGGGTATTGGAAAATCGTCTCGATGATCACGCTGCCGCCCACCACAAACCCGATGCTGATCGCCAGCCGCGTGACCAGCGGCAGCATCGCGTTGCGCCCGACGTACATCGTCAGAATACGACGTTCCGGAAGACCGCGCGCTTTGGCGACCGTGATGTAATCTTCGCCCAGCGTGGAGATCGTGCTGCTCTTCATTGTCAGGATCCAGCCGCCGACCGTAGCCCACACATACGTGATCACCGGTAGCGCCGCGTGCTGGAACATGCTCTCAAGGTAAGGCAGGTTGAACCCCGGCTCAACGTCCTGTCCCACACCACCGAGCACGTCTGCCATCTGAAACAACTTCAGTTGCACGCCCGCCACCAGGAGCAGCAACAACGCCACGACGAAATCCGGCACGCCGTACATGATCGAGGCCACCGCCGTCATGACGTTATCGAAAATGCCGCCGCGCCAATAGGCCATCGCCATGCCGATGAAAATGCCCAGTGTGAAGCTGATGAACAGGCCCGAACCGATGCTGAACAGCGTCCAGGGCAGGTAACGCGCGATCTGATCGGCAACGGGCGTTCCCGCCGAACTGATCGCTTTGCCCATATCGCCCCGTAACAGCTTGCCCATGTAGTCAAGATACTGTTCGTGCAGCGGTTGATCTGGATCGAAATTGAACAACCCGGCAGCCTGCCGGCGCGCTTCGTACTGCGTCATCTGCCGCTTTTCCATCAGCTCGTCGATTTTGATCTGGACCGGGTTGCCGGGCATCTGGCGGATCATAATGAATGTAAACGTCGTCACGGCCCACAGCGTCAAAAGGCCCTGCACTATGACGCGAAATGTGTAATTGCGCGTCACGCTGCGGATAATCCGACGGACCCGCGACTGCTGCCGGCGGCGTTCGCTCGTGCCGGCTAGCGCGGATGACGTATCATGCGCTGAGGTAGCTTCCATGTGAAGTTCCCTTTATGCACTCTCAAACAAACAACAAACCGCGATAATAGGTGTTTTCAAACATCTCAAAGGTCAACTCGCTAAATAAATTGGGCGGGGGACGCGCCCCCGCCCGTAACTGCTGCGTCGTTGCGCTACTCCGCCGGGCCGAGAACGCCGGTCAGGATGTAGTAGATCACAAAGTGGTCGGACCCACTCGGGTTCTGCAGGATCGGATCGTCATCGGACGGGCCGCCGGAGATCAAGTCTTCGTTGAAGGGCTCGGTGCTGACGATGTAGTTCAACGGAACGTAGGGCATCAGCTCGTTGATGATCTGGGCGACCTTGCCGGACATTTCCTTCTGCGCTTCGATGTCCAACCCCGCGCTCGTCGCGTTGATCATCTCGTCCAGGTTGATCATCTCGCCTTCCCATTCAAATTCCATCGGGAAGTTGAGGCCGGGCTGATCTGCGGGCAGCGCGGAGTTAAAGCGCTGGATCGGGCCATAGAACTGTCCTGCCGGGAACGGCGTACCGGAGGCCCAGCTCCACACCGACAGCTCAAAGTTGCCGTTGCGGATGTCTTCCGCGCACTGCTGCCAGGGGATGGCACGCGGCGTGATGTCGAAGCCGAATTCATTCATCTGGTCGGTCGCGTTGAGCGCCGCACCGGAGAAGTCATCAAACTCCGCTGGGAACTTGTATTCGCCGCTGATGGTGACGCCATCCGCGTCAGCCCAGATGCCATCCTCGTTCTTCTCAAACCCGGCACTGCGCAGCAATTCCGCCGCACGGTCAGGGTCGAATTCATAGCGATCCAATCCGGCCAGCACATCTTCCGGAATCCAGACTTCCGAGCTGCTGTCGGACAGGCCCGACATGTAGATCGTCGGGGTTGCGCCGAGACCGTTCGTCAGGAACGCATTTTCCGCACGGTCGATCACCAACGCCGCCGCCTGGCGCACTTCCTTGACATTCCACGGATACACATCGTGCTGGAACAGCAGCGCCGGGCCATAGCCACGCGGGATCGTGATCAGGCGGATCCCCGCATTCTCGAACGCTTCCTGGGTTGAAGGCGGATAGACATTCGTGGAGTGCGCAAGCTCGCCACTCAGCACCAACGGGGTGGTCGCTTCGGTCTCACCCGCCCACAGGCGCAGTTCAGCAAACTTCACCTGGTCGGAGAACAGGCTGTTCGGCTGCCAGTGCAGCGTCATGTAGGCATCACCCACGTCGTCCAGGCTGTAGGTGTACGGGCCGGACGCGATCAGTTCGTCGGGGCGGAACTCGCGGATTTCATCTGCCAGGGCAGCCCACGCTTCATCGTCAGGGGTAGCGCCGCTGTCGATCAGTTCCTGCGCCTCTTGCGCCAGTTCGCCGTAGGTCTCCGCGCTGGCAATGTATTCTTTGAGGATCAACCGCTCGGCCAGCAAAGACGGCTCGCCAGAGAAGTAGTAGTTTACAGTGTAGTCATCGACCTTTTCAACCCGGTCAATGTAGGTGAACTGCGTCCATTGCAGGATCTGCCCCAGCAGATACGTGGCAACCACATCATCCGCCGTGACCGGCGTGCCGTTGCTCCACATCGCTTCCGGGTTGATCTTGGTCCAGTAGTATGTGCTATCGTCGGAAAAGCCCCAGGACTCGCCTAGCAACGGGACGTATTCAGCTTCCGCCCACATGTAGAACGCGTGTGGCAGCGTGACGAAGCTCTTGTACACGTTCCCGAGGTTGCTATCCAGACCACCGGACGAGAAATGATTCAGGTGATGTTCGGGGGGCAACACGTACGGCCAGGTGCCGTACCAGGTGCCGGTTGGGCCTTCCTGCGCCGCAGCCGGACGCGCAGTGTTGAACACGCCCACCGCGCCGAACGCGATCGCCACGACCATCAAGAGATGCAAATAGCGTTTCATTATCGTTGCTCCATGTGCGTTTATTTAAGCGAAAGTGTATTGCGGCAAAACAAGAATCATGAATCGTTCAAACGCGACTCCTTTTGACTGAGGAAACGGATGGCAGGTGCATGACTTGGCGTAGTGGAATAGCAGGCCAACAGTGATTCAACCATGGAGAGTAACGCTTCAAAGGCTACAAACATTATTTGACACGCCTGCAAAATCATTTGTCTATGCGCCAGTGGTCTAATCTGGTATAGTGTGGATTAGACCACTTGCTATCAGTATAGCCCACCTTGGAAAAGTAAGTCAACCACGTAAACGATTACAGTGACGCCCGGAATGGCGAACGGGGTACCTTACCGCGCAGGGCGAACCGAACCCACCAGCATTCAGTCTCGGGACATGCCCAACTTATTGACAAGGTAAACGCACCATGTATAATTTTGCTGATTTTCGACATGTGGTGAGACTTCTAAGGAAAAGCCATGTTCGGTAGCATCGGCCGTTTAGCGTGGGTGCGCTGGAAGATCATCGGGGATGTATACGGCGATTTCCAGGCGCGTTTGATCGCGCTGGCGTTTTACTTCACGCTATTCGCTCCTTTCGCACTGGCAGCACGCCTGTTCAGCGATCCGCTTCACCTTCGTCGCCACAACACGCAATGGCTTGAACGCCCGCCGGTTGGCAGCACACTTGAGGATGCACAGCGCCAGTTCTGACGCCGGATTCACACACTCAACCGTAACGACAAGCGAGAAAACAATCGATGGATATCCTGGGCGTTTCCTGCTTCTACCATGACTCTGCCGCCGTCCTGCTGCGGGACGGCGACATTGTCGCTGCTTCGATGGAAGAACGGCTCTCTCGCAAGAAACACGACAGCGGCTTCCCCACGCGCGCGATCAATTTCTGCTTGCAGCAGGGCGGCATCAGCGGTGCGGACCTGGATTACGTCGTCTTCTACGAGAAGCCGATGGTAAAAGTCGGACGCATTCTGCAGACGGCGCTCAGCACCTTCCCGCGCTCGTGGGATTTCTGGCGCGAGGCCGTGACCGCTTACGTCAGCGAGAAATTCTGGATCAAGAGCCTGTTGCAGCAAAACATCGGGGTGCGCCCGGAGCAAATCCTGTTCTGCGATCACCACATGTCCCACGCAGCGAGCGCCTTCTTTGCCTCGCCCTATGAGGAAGCCGCCGTGATAACGGTCGACGGTGTGGGCGAATGGACGACGACCACGCTCGGCTTAGCCAGAGGCAGCTTCGACGGCACCGGGGACAACGCGATCGAGCTTTTTGCCGAACAGCGCTTTCCGCACTCGCTCGGCCTGCTCTATTCCGCGTTCACGGCTTTTCTCGGTTTCCGGGTGAACAACGGCGAATACAAAGTCATGGGCATGTCGCCGTATGGCGATCCGAAATATGTGGACAAGGTCAAGCGGTTGATCACGCTCCATGACGACGGCAGCTTCCACCTGAACATGGACTATTTCTCGTATCACCATTCGGCAACCCACAGTTTCAATGGCAACTTCGTTAAGCTGTTTGGCGAGCCCCGCGTCCATTCCGAGGAATTCTTCACGGCCCGCAGCGATCCCAGCCGCGCTAACGAGCCGGAAGTCGAGCACAACCAGTATTACGCAGATATCGCCAGAAGCATCCAGGACGTGACCGAAGAAGCGCTGATCAACATGGCGAACGCGCTGCATGAGCGCACCAAAGCACGCTACCTGGTCATGGCCGGGGGTGTCGCGCTTAACAGTGTCGCCAACTACAAGCTACTGACTGAGACCCCGTTCGAGGATATCTATATCCAGCCCGCAGCCGGAGATGATGGCGGCGCGCTGGGGGCGGCCCTGTGGGCGTACCACATCGTGCTGGGCAAACCGCGCAAGCTGGTAATGACGCACGCTTACTACGGCCAGGGTTACACCGATGACGAGATCCGCGCCTTCCTTGACAGCGAAGGTATTCCCTACCAGTACTTCGAAGACGAAAACGCACTGATCGACCGCGTGGTCGATGAAATCCAGGATCAGAAAGTCATCGGGCTGTTCCAGGGGCGCTACGAGTGGGGCCCGCGCGCGCTCGGCAATCGCAGCATCCTTGCCGATCCGCGCCGCGCGGAAATGAAGGACATCGTCAACAGCAAGATCAAGTTCCGCGAGCCGTTCCGCCCCTTCGCGCCGGTCGTGCCGAGCGAACGCGCTGCGGAATATTTCGCGTATCCCGATGTCGAGCAGGCGCACCTGCCGCGCTTCATGCTGGCCGTCAGCCCGGTGCACGAAGCCAAGCGCGATGTCGCCCCGGCAACCACACACGAAGGCGGCACGGGCCGCCTACAAACCATTGATAAGAACACCAACCCGCGTTACTATGAGATCGTGCGCCGTTTTGGCGAGGCAACCGGGGTCCCGATCCTGATCAATACCTCGTTCAACCTGCGCGGCGAACCTATCGTCAGCTCACCGGCTAGCGCATGGTGGACCTTCAACAATAGCGGCATCGACTGGCTGGTGCTTGAGTCCTTCCTGGTCGGTAAAGATGCCAAGAAGTAAGACAGGAACCAGACATAATGACTGAACAGACACAACACACGCGCCAGAAGCCCGGCCCGCTCAGCGGTTTACGAACGCGCCTCGGCATCTTAGGGGAGTTGTTCGCGTTTCTGTGGGCCGCCAAAATGTGGTGGCTGATCCCGATGGTCGTCGCGTTGATCGCGTTTGCGCTGCTGATCGTGTTGGGGTCGGCAAGCGGTGGCGGACCGTTGATCTACACGCTGTTCTGAGCGCCGCCGAAACGAGAAAGGGTTTACCATGAACGAATGGGTGCTCGCGATCCTGATCGGCGTCGCCTTTGGCCTGGTTATCGGCGTGAAGATCGCGCGAGACTCACATACCAGGCTCGCCGTAAACGGCGGTCCCCTGGCGCAGCTATTCCATTACCTCGCCAGCGCGTCGTTGACCGGGATGCTGCCCTACATCGTCACTGGTTTGATCGTCGGGCTGTCGTTCGTGAAGCTGTTCGGCACCGCGGTTGGCTTTCTGATCTTGTCGGCGATCTTCCTGCTGGTTTACGCGGTATTCGAGCGTTTCGCCGTACCGCCAACAGCGTAAGAGCCGGTACGACCGCGCTACATATCGCACAGCATCATACAGGGGCAGACAACGTGCGCGTCTGTCCCTGTTGCATGGTTATGTGAAGCGGTTAAGGCCGCTCGTCAAGGGTCACAGGCAAATCAAGCGTCTGGCCGTTGCGCCACACACGCAGCGTCACCCGGTCACCGGGCAGCGTGCTGGTTTCCAGGTACGCGATCAAATCATCCATCTGCGCGATCGGCTTACCGTCAATCGCCGTGATGATGTCTCCATTCACAGGTAAGCGCCCCACTGGTGTTTCAATTGTGCCCGTCGCACCCTTCACCCCCGCCGACGCTGCCGGCCCCTGCGAGGCGACCTCGCTCACCATCACCCCTTGCACCGAAGCGCTCAGTTGCATTGCCTCGCGCTGTTCCGGGCGCAACGTCGACCCCGCGATACCCAGCCAACTGTGCTCATAACTCCCCCGCTCGATCAGGTAAGGAACCACGCGCCGCACCGTGTTTGAAGGGATCGCGAATCCAACGCCGGAGTTGCTGCCGGACTCGCTCAGAATCGCGGTGTTCACGCCGATCACATTGCCGTCCCAGTCCAACAACGGGCCACCGCTGTTACCGGGATTGATCGCCGCGTCGGTCTGGACCAGACCGGGGATGCTGAACCGGTCCACGTTCCGAATGCTGCGATCAAGCCCGCTGACAATGCCCGCCGTCAGCGTAAAATCCTGCCCGAACGGGCTGCCGATTGCAAACACTTCCTGCCCGATGAACACCTGGTCCGAGTCCGCAAACGCGATCGGTTGGAGGGCAACGTCCGCCGGATCGACCCGGATCACGGCGAGATCGGAGTCCGGGTCGCGCCCGACCAACTCCGCCTTCGCGATGGCCCCATCAACAAACGTCACCTCGATGTACCCGGCATTTTCCACAACATGGTTATTCGTGACGATGTGCCCGGCTTCATCGATCACGAATCCGCTACCGGTGCCACCGGCGAAGCGTGTCACAACCGATATGTTGACGACCGACGGTATGACTTCGCTGTACAGACGCGCCGTACTCTGTTCGACGGTATTCGGCTCGTATGCAGGCGCTGCAGGCAGTACGGACAAGGACGGTATGTCGTCCTGCGCCCGCGCCGACAACACGCCAATGGCGATTCCTGCTACCAGCGCCACTGACAGAGCCATCAGCATTAATGATCGCTTCAACATTTGCCCACCTCTTTTCTCCACAGGATTACATTGAGTCGCGTAGTTAAAGAAAATAACACACCAAGATAAATACGTGATTTGAACAACATCAGAGATCCTTAAGAACGTGTTTTCCGTCGCGCACTCCGCCGATCAGGTATTGGCGCGCACCATGTCATAAGGTATAATCTCCTCATTCACCAAAACCCACTACCTATCATTCAGACAGTCAATCGCCATAGAACGGTTTAATCGCATGGATATTATCTGGTACGGACATAGCTGTTTCCGCGTGACAGAACGCGGTCGCGCGACGATTGTAACCGATCCGTTCGACGCCAGCCTGGGGTATGAAGTCCCCCGGCTGAAAGCGGATATCGTCACCATCAGCCACAACTCGCCGGGCCACAACAACGTGGAAGCCGTCAAAGGTGCAAAGCACGTCATCCAGGGGCCAGGCGAATACGAAATCGGAGAGGTGTTTATCATCGGCGTAGCGACTTACGACGAAACGCTCGAAAACCCTCGTCGCAACGTGATCTATGTGCTGGATTATGATAGTATCACGGTAGCCCACCTGGGCGATCTGGACCACGTCCCGAACCGGGCAATGGTCGATGCGCTGGGATCGATTGACGTGGCCTTGATCCCTGTCGGAGGTGGCGGCAGCCTGTCATCGAGCCAGTCAGCTGAAATCATCAGCCTGCTTGAACCAAGCATTGTCGTGCCGATGCACTTCCAAACCGACGACCTGAAAGGGCTGGAACTGGACCCGCTGGATCGGTTCTTGAAGGAAATGGGCGTCAACGACATCGAATATGAAACGATGCTGCGGGTATCTGCCAGCACGTTGCCCGAACAAACCCAGATCGTACTGCTAGATTACCGTCACTAGCGTCATCGCGCTGTTGGCGGACAGACGTTATCGACAAGTGGAATAGAGGGACCAGAACAGCGATGATGAAACTCTTACTCAGTTGGGATATCAAACAAGGCCGAGACCAGGAATATTTCGAGTTCATGGTACGCGAATTCGCCCCTGGCATCAACCGCATGGGTTTGACCCCAACCGAGGCGTGGCTGGCCGTATACGGCGAAGGCCCCCAGATCATGATGGAAGCTGTGGGCGACAACATCGCAGCCGTGCGGAACATGCTGGACGATCCCGAATGGACCGTGCTGCACGACAAACTGATGGAGTTCGTCGAGAACTACGACTACAAGATCGTGCGTGCCAGCAAAGGTTTTCAGATTTAGCACGGCGACGCGCCGTCTCGATTCTGCGTCCGTTCACAAAAACAAAAAGGCGGCCCCGAAGGGTCGTCTTTTTTTGACATCTGTTTACCGGCAGGAAGGTGTCAGTCGTCTTTTTCGGCCTTTGACGCCTCGCCGTCCGATGTCTCGGGCGCGCTGGATGAAGACTCTGACTTAGCTTCACCGTGGTCGCTTTTGCCCTCGACGTCTGAATCGCGCTTGCCCGGAGCAGCAAGCTTATTTCCCCCCTTGCTGTCCTTGGCATACCAACCGGAACCCTTAAACACAATGCCGACCGGCTGCGGCACACGGTGCGTATGCCCGCCACACTCCGGACATTCTACGATCGGATCGTCCGAAAAACGTTGCCGGGCGTCAAAGCGCACACCGCACTCTTCGCACTGGTAGGTATAGATTGGCATGTCCAACTCACCTCATTGATTTATTCCAGCATGATAGTATACAGAATTTCCGGGCTAACTTCAACACAAATTTGTAAAAAAGGCGCATGATTCCGGCGCCGGCATAATGCCTTCGCTGTGCCAGAACCCACGTGGGTGCGTCCCGCCAACACGCGGTACAATTTCCGGTGTACGATGGTACCCAGGCCAGGAAGCGTAAACAGGATACAGACTTATGGCACCCCAACAAGACGT
Source organism: uncultured Anaerolineaceae bacterium (assembly GCA_964425755.1). Classification (GTDB taxonomy): domain Bacteria; phylum Chloroflexota; class Anaerolineae; order Aggregatilineales; family Aggregatilineaceae; genus CAYRNY01. The sequence goes on along the minus strand of CAYRNY010000003.1, from coordinate 160,009 downwards.
CTTACTCGGCATTGACATCGGCACGCAGAGCGCGAAATGCATCATACTGAATGCGGAGGGCGATTTGCTCAGCGTGGGCCAGCAGCCCTATCCCGTCCTGAATCCGCGCCCGCAGTGGGCCGAACAAGACCCTGCCGCCTGGTGGGACGCGACGATCCAGGGTGTGCGGCGCGCCCTTGCTGGCACAGACCGCCAGATACGCGTGCGCGGCATCGGCGTGGCCGGGCAGATGCACGGCGTCGTGCTACTGGGACACGACCTCGCCCCGTTGCGGCCTGCGATCATCTGGATGGACCGTCGCAGCGCGCCGCTGTGCGACACCATCATGCAGCGGACGCCCCAGGACACCATCATAAACAGCGCTGCGAATCGCCTCTCGCCTGGATTCGCCGGGGCAACTCTCGCATGGCTCAGCGAGCACGAGCCGGATATATTCGACCGGGCACGTGCCGCGCTCCAGCCGAAAGACTACATTGTGCTGCGCCTGACCGGAACGATCAGCAGCGAGCCGGGCGACGCCTCCGCGACGTGGCTGTACGATGTGCAACAGCGCCGGTGGTCGGAACAACTCGCGGCAGCCTGCGGTGTGCCGCTGGAACTGCTGCCCCCGGTTCATGCTTCGCTGGCTGTGGTCGGGTCGCTACGCGAGGATGCTGCAAACGTGCTCGGCCTGCAAGCAGGGCTGCCGGTGATCGGTGGCGCAGCGGACCAGGCCGCACTGCTCACCGGCGCGGGGATCACCGAGCCCGGACAGGGCGCGATCACGTTGGGCACCGGCGGACAGATCACGGTTGTGAGCGACCGTATGCTGGTCGATCCCGAGCTACGGCTCAACACCTTCTGTCACGCCCTGCCCGAGCGCTGGTACACAATGGGCGCGATCTTGAACGGCGGCATGGCGCTGCGCTGGTGGCGCGAAACGCTTGGTGGTGACACCGCACCAGATTACAGCACGTTACTCGCTGCCGCACAACGCATCCCTGCCGGGGCGGACGGACTGATCTTCCTGCCCTATCTGGAAGGCGAGCGCACGCCGCACATGGACCCCGAAGCGTCCGGTGCATTTGTTGGACTGACGACGCGCCACACACAAGCCCACATGACGCGCGCCGTGCTGGAAGGCGTCGCGTTTGCTTTTCGCGACTGCCTGGACGTGCTGCGCGCTACCGGGTCGGTCCCGAACCAATTTGTGATCGGCGGCGGCGGATCGCAGGGGGCGTTATGGCGCGCGATCCTGGCGAGTGTGCTCGGCGTATCGCTGCGCACACTGCAGGGGCGCGAGCACACCGCGCTCGGGGCCGCCATGCTGGCCGGCGTGGGGACCGGGGTATTTGACACGCTCGCGGATGCTGTTACACGCTGCGTGCACTACGGCGCGTTCGACACGCCTTATCCCGACGACCGCGCGGTATATGACGAGCAATTCAGGCAATTCCAGGCGCTTTATCCCGCGCTGCGATCGGTGGCACAGCCTGCATCAGGCTGAATCGCCATCCGGGGGGTCCTGCCGCGCCTGTCGCTGCCAGAACTGCCACCCACCCCAACCGAGCAGCGCGACAACTAGCAGCACCCCCAACCGTAACAGCAACCGCAGCGGGTCGGCGTCCGCGACCAGCACAAGCAACATCGCGGCAACCAGCAACACAAGCACATACGCGAACAGGCGCGCGCGCTCGCCCTGCTGCACCGCGATCCGCGTCTGCAGCGTCGTGAGCAAAAACTCGATCCGCCGCAGCGTGGTTTCGATGTGTTCCACGTCTGAGGCGATCTGGTCTTCCAGCGTCGCGATCGTCGCGACCTCTGCCTGCCAGACCATCGGAGCCGCGCTCCACAGCCCGGACTGCATCAACTCGAGACGGTAGTCCGCCGCCAGGGACCGCAGTTCGCGCACTGCGCCATGTGTAGCTGCCAGATCACTGGTGACGTCGCGGTGCAACGTTTCGAGCGAGTTCAGCTCGCCGTGTAGTGGCGCCAGCGAATGCAACAGGTCGCGCCGTTCGCCGGTAGTCCATACCTGCGCGGAACGGGCAACCCGATCGAGTGCCTGCTGCTGCCGGCGAGCCACACGCGCGACGTAATCCGTATACGTGTCCATGTGATACCGTGCCTGCACGGGGTACCAGTCCAGGCGCGGTGCGAGGGTGGACAGAAACGTATTCGCCTTACCTTCCGTGCGCGCGTCAGGATACACCAACACATGCGCTTGCACACCATGCCCCAGGCACAACACCCCGAACGGAGCCTGGATCGGTTGCGCCCGCGTCTGCTCCAGTTCGTCCGGCAAACGTGGCGCGACGCCGCACCAATAGCGCACGGTGTCCAACCAGGCTTCCGCCGTGGGGTCCGGGCCAAGTGCCTCATCAAGCATCTGCCAGACTGTCTGCTCGTGCTCGCCCCCGCGCGCCACGATCACACGCAGCAGCAGCATATTGCGCAGGGCATACGCTCGCAGCACCGCCGAGGCATTGGTGCGCCCGTTCATCGTCTGCGGTTGCATCAAAGGTTGCAGATCGGGCGGCGCATCGCCGGACCACGTCTCGAGTGCGGGCACGTCGGGATGCGGCAACGCCAGCCAACCGGCGATCGCGTGCGCCATTCGTTGTACCTCGTCGGTGAACACCGCATAACGATCCGCACGCCGGGCACTGGAATCGCCGGCTGCCTGGTGCAAATAGTAGTACGTCGCATAAACCAACGGATCACGAACGATCATGTTCGGTCATTCTCCTTGTGCTGTTGTGCCTGCGGATGTATCCTCGGCAGGGAAAATCTGGTAAATGTGCATCCCGTGGCGCGGCAGTTCTGCTACACGTGCCAGGCGGGGATGCATCGTGATCCCCCAATCCAGCGCGTTGATCGCGTCGCGCGGTACCGGCGCAAGGATATGCGTCACACCGTAGCGGTCGGCCACGTCCAGAATCACGTCCAGCGGCTCGTTCGGGACCATCACAGCACGATACCCAGTGACATAGTTCACCGACCAGGGATCGCGCGTCATGACGATCACCTCGCGCCCGGTATTGGCCTGTAACTCGTCCAGCACTGCCGCAACATCTTCATACATCGCTTTCTGGTTCGCGTTGAGTTTGTAGTCCGCGCGGGTCAACTCCACCGCGTTCGCCAACAGCAACGCCAGCGTGATCGTGCTTACAGTGATATACGCAGCGCGCGGTCGAACGTAGCGTTCAACAGCCTGCGCGCCGATGATCAGCAAGAACGGTACCATCGCCAGGTACGCTTTCTTGAAGCTCCCGCCCTGGCTGAGGTACGGCATCAGCACGCCGTACGCACCGAACGTCAGCAATATGAACAACAGCGCGGGCACGTGCGGCAGCAGGTCGATCGGTGACAGCCCGTCACGCCGCCGCAGCAGCCCATCTAGCAACCCGCCAATGATAGCCACCGGGAAGATCAACTCGACCAGCGTGAACATCAGCTTCACACTCGCGGCGAGTTCAAACGCGATCTTCCCCAGAATCGCCGGGACGCCCTGTTCGAGGTATCGCTGCAGCGATATCTCCTTTGAATAGGCGTAAAAGTCTTCATGCTCTGTGACGAACATCGTCTTCGCCGTGCTGCCCGGCCAGGGCGTACCCAGTTCGGACTGGTTACGCGCGATCCAGGGCAGCAGCACCGCCACCAGCACGACCACAGCACCGGCGACATGCACCGGGCGCACCACGCGCGCCCCTGTGCGCCACGCAATCCACGCGCCGCCAAGCATGCCCGCAGCGACCAACATCGGCGCATCGTTCCGCGTGAGCATCGCCAGGCCGGTGAGCAGTCCCGCCAGCCACAGCCAGCGCCCATCCTCAGTGACACCAAGCACCACCGCCGCCAGCGCGCCAAACCCCAGCACCCCGAACAGCGTGGTCGTGTCCGTGTGCAGCGACGACAGGAATAACCAGGGCGTCCAGGCGGTCGCCAGCGCCGCCAGCACTGCCGCGTCCCTGCTGACGCCGACCCGCCGTGCAAACCCGTACACCAGCACGCTCTGCAACACGCCCAGCAGCACGAACGGCAGCAGCGCCGCCTGTACCGATACGCCAAACAACACAAACGATCCCGCCGCCACTATGCCGGACAGCGGCAGCCAGTGATCGAGCGGATGTGTCACAGCCTGCGGATCGTTGGCGAAGCTCCAGATGTAATCCAGCGTGAAGCCGCCCCCCTGGTGCAGGTTCACGGCAAGGTTATAATACTCCGTCGGGTCCCACAAGCCGGGATGATCGCTCAGTGCCCACAGCACCAGGCGCGGCATAAGCGCCAGCAGCACAATGATCACTGGCCAGAACCCGCGCCGCGCCGATAGACTGTGAAGTTGTCGCCCCCATGTGTATAGCGCTGACTGCATGTTGACCGCCTCTACATGTCACGGTATAAACGTCCCCGCGATGATCGCCGGGCGTCGTCCGGCTTACCACCGCCAGGCAAATAAAGCGACGGCTATTATACCGTGATCCCGACGATAGTATCTGCTCTCAAGCGCCACCGCCTGCTGATCGCGCTCATCCTGATCGCGCTATTACTGCGCGCCGCGTTCGTGCTGCTGCTGGACCCGCATCCCAATCTTTCCGGGGGTGACGCAAACTGGTACATGTACAACGGGCGCAGGCTGGTGCTGACGGGGAAAACACCCGGCCCGCTGCAGACTGCTCCCCTCTACCCGGTCTTCGTGGGCGGGCTGCAAGTCCTGACGCCCGGCTGGCACGGCAGCGGCGAATATTTCCGTTACACGGATATGCAATCTATCCGCCTGGTCCAATCTACGCTGGGGGCGGCTTTGTGCGGGTTCGTCTTCTTGCTCGGACGCCGCTTGATATCCGCGCGCGCCGGCTGGATCGCGGCGGCACTGGTCGCATTCAGCCCGGCCCTGATCATCGAAGCCGGCAAGATCGCCAGCGAGGGCTTGTTCATGTTCTTCATGTTCGGGGCACTGGCGCTGTATGCCCGGTTCCATGATCGCGCGACACCGGGCCGGATGGCGCTGGCCGGGGCCGCGTTCGGGCTGGCGACGCTCACACGCGCGGTGTTCCTTGCGTTCCCGCTGGGACTCGTGCTGCACCTGTGGCTGACTCACCGTGCGCAGTGGGTACGCCTGACCGCCACACTGCTGGTCGCCTATGGGGCGGTTGTCGCGACCTGGACCGTCTACAACCTGATCGTGTGGGACCGGCTGGTGATCGGCGGTGAGGGATTGCTGGCCTTCGTGCACCAGGGTGCAGAGGGCAAAGCCGGGCCGTCGGAATACGATGCTGGCTTGGGGTTGAACGCAGGGGACACGGACTCTGACCGCCTCAACAAGATCAAGAAGGGCGTCAAAGACAACATCTTAGGCGATCCGGCAGGATGGGCGTTCCATCGTGCCAAGGAACTGGGACGCGCCTACCTGCAACCGCACAACACCAACTACTACCCCGGCGAAAGCATCCGCTACGCCGCGCAAGACTGGTTGCGCGACGATCGCACGTTGGACGGATTGATCGACCTGACGCGCATCGAATCGTTTTGGGAAAAACTGGCGGTCTACGTCTTTCACTTTGGCACGCTGGCAGCGGGCCTAGCCGGTATGGCAGCCTTTCGCAAACGCTGGCGCGCGCTGCTGCCGGTGTACGGCGTCATCCTCTATTTCACCGGCGTCCACCTGATCCTGCTGGCGCTGCCACGCTACCTGTTCCCGACTTACCCGGCCTATGCGCTTTTCGCTGGCGGTTTTGCCGCCAACATATGGAACCGCTTAGCTTCCCCTGCCCAAAACACAATCGCCGCTCAGTCATCGCTCAGCGGCGGCTCGACCTCGTAAGCCTGCAGCCGTGCGGTGAGCCGGATCGTGGTGCTGCCGCTGGCAAACGCCGGTAGCTGGACACCATGCGCCGCCAGATCGAGATCAGATGTCGCCACCGCCCAGATTTCCCGCCCCACCAGTTGCGCCTCGACGCGCATCGCATGGGGAGCCACAACATGATGCACGTCCAGATCGCCAACCAGATCAAATGTGATCACGTCCCCGGTCACGGGCACGCGATCGCGCGAGGTCGCCACGTAAAACGCCAGCGGATAGTCGCCCGTCTCCATCACCCCGCGCAGCAGATCATCAACCTGCGCGTTTCCCGTCGCCACGTGATCAACATCGATCTGCAGCCGCACCAGCACCCGTAGTTGGTCGCCCGCCGGTTCCAGGGTGATCGTGCCCTCATCGACCGGGAATACACCCACCAGTTCCAACCCGTACACACGCACCACAAAATCGACCCGCGACTCGTCGGGCGCGACGTCAAAAACGCGCGCGCCGCTTGCGGAAAGCGTTGGTGTCACAAGGTCGGTCGAGGTGTCGCCCTTGTCACCGGGATCAAGCCATACTGACGACCCCAATGCCACCGCAGCACCACCCGCCACTACCAGCAACAACGCCACAGTCAAGATCAAACGTCTGCGCCGTATCCGCACGTAGACCGGTCCCTTTCCATACGAAATGTCATCCAATGGGGAATGTCCGAATCCCGTATTTCCGCGCTTCGTTATTGCCCGGCACGCCGATCGCGCGCCAGCAGTACCAGCAGTCGCCCGGCAAGGAACACGCTGAATCCACCCGCCAGCAACAACAGCGCCAACAGCACGGTGAATGTACGCCCGGTCTTTTCCGGGTCGGACAGAATAAGCGTCACCCCCGTGTCGGGAGCCACCGGTGGCGCTACGGTAAACGTGACCGGCTCTGACTCCAGTATCACGTCACCGGGCACGCTGATCGCGGCTTCGACCCGGTACTGGCCGGGGTCGTCCAGCGTAAGCGTCGTGTGCCACGCACCACCCGCTGAAACCGTCGCTTCTGCCAGCACCGCGCCGGATAGCACATCCTGCACGCTGACCTGCGTTTCCGGCTGTGCGCTGCCGCTGAACGTCACCGGACCGGGTGAATATACTGCGCCTGGACGGGGAGTGTCAATCTGCGGTGGCTGCGCGCCGACCGTGACCTGTCGCGTAACCGGGACACTCTGCACGCCACCCGCGTCTGTCGCGACGGCTTCCAGCGCCAGCACCCCGGCACGCTCAGGCGTCCAGTCAAGCGTCCACGTGCCATCGGGCCCAGCGGTGGCCTGCCCGATGCGCGCCCCGTTGATCGACACCCGGATCACGTGCCCGGTCTGCGCGCGGCCACTGATCGTCACCGGCGCACCAAGCATCACGTCGCCAGGAAATTCGTCCACTTGCGGCGGCTGGACTTGCGCCCCAGCAACGGCGATCGGTGTGGCGCTGCCGGTCGGCGTCGGGGTCGCGGTCCGGGTCGGGGGCGCGCTAACGGTGGGCGTGTGGCTCGCTGTCGGTGTCGCGCTGGGGACGGGGGTGCCCGTTGGAGCAGCCGTCGGCATAGGGGACTCGGTTGGGAATGGCGTCTCCGTAGCAGTCGGCACAACGGCCACTGCCGTGTAGGTCGCCGTGCGGGATGCGGTTGGACTCGCGGTCGCTGTCGGCGACGGGGTCGGTGACACGGTCACCGTCGCGGTAGCCGTCGGCGTGCGGGTCGCAGTTGGACTCGCGGTCGCAGTAGGTGTTGCCGTTGCGGTCGCTGTCGGCGTGGTCGTTGGTGTCGCTGTCGCAGTTGGTGGCGGCAAGACGTCGAAGCTCACACTGACCGGCTCACTACTCGCGCCGGATTCACTGAGCGCCGTGACTGCCAGCGTGTGCATCCCTTCCGCAAACGTGCCGGGCAGCGCAACAGACCAGTTCCCGTCACCATCCGCCACCGCCGCCGCGATCCATTCCCCACCCGCAGCATATACGTGGATCGTGTCGTGCGGCAATGCCTGTCCACTGATCGGCACGGATTCCCCCGCAAACAGCGTACCCGGTAACGGATCGATTCCAGGGGTCGGCCAGGGGGTGACGGTCGGTGTAGGGGTTGGCGTTCGCGTCGGCGTGGCGGTGGCAGTGGATGTCGCCGTAGCAGTCGGAGACGCGGTCACCGTTGGGGTTCTGGTTCGTGTCGGCGTATCCGTCGCTGTGAAAGTCAGCGTCGCGGTGGCCGTCGCACGGCTGGCGACGGCTTGCTCGTCATCTTGATCGCCGTTGTAAAATTCTAACCAGAAAAACAGCGCCGCCAGCCCGGACGTGATCAACAGGATCACGAAAAACACAACATCAATCCGGCGCACCAGCCGGCGCATATCGAGGCTCACTTAATTCACTCTTCTTTCTTGCGCTGCGCGGCGAGCTCTCTGGCCTGCTCAATCCAACCGGCGCTGTCAATACTGCGCTCGCGCCACAACGGTTCGTCAATCAAGTCCAGCACTTCTTCAGGAGACATCGCAGCCAACTGCTCGAACGTATCGATCCCGGCCTCGCGCAGCTTGCGCGAATAGACTGGGCCAATGCCCCGAATATCCATCAACCGGTCCTGGCCGGGGCGCACCGGCTCACCGGCCAGGCGGCTGAGCTGCGGGAACATCTGGTTGAGCTGGTCCTGCAACCGCTCCAGAATTCCGGCATGCTCGCGGCGTTCGTCGGCTGCCGCATGCAGCAGCGACGTCTGCTTGTGCAAGCGGGCATCAAGCTGCTCGATCGTCGTGGCCTGGGCGGCGAGATCGCGGGAAAGCGCTGCCAGCGCGTGCGCCTGCTCAGTAACCTCTGCACCCAGATCAGGACCCGCGCCGCCCCATGCGGATAGCTGGTCGCTGATCCCGGCCAGACGATCAGTTTGAGTCTGGATCAACCTGGTGATCTGCGCCAGTTCTTCGCTGGTTTGCGACCGGTGCGCGAATCGGAGTTGTTCAAGGCGTTCGAGGTGTTGTCCCTGGCTGGTCAGCCGCCTGTCGATCTGCGCCAGGCGCTGCGACTGCTCGTCCAGCAACTTTGCCAGGGCCTGCACCGCGTCAGTCTGCGCGTTCAGCATCGCGCGCAGGTCGGCATCAAAAGCTGAACCGGTGCTGACCAGCTCGGCAGCAGCCGAAAGCTCACGCGTGTGCCGGTCTGAGGCCATTTTGAGTTGCCCGACCAGCAACCGTTGTTCCTCAAAGCCTTGATCGAGCCGCTGCAGTGCGTTTCGAATCTGCACGAACAACATGCGCTGCTCATCGAGGCTTTCGTCAATGCGATCGCTCACGACGTCTGTATCCGGCTGTTCTTCCGGTTCCAACAAGCGCGGACGCACCGTAAAGACGTAGAACGCCGCCGTAACCAACCCGGTAAGAAACGCACCGAGCGATAAAATAGCTAAAGCCTGCACGGGTTCCATGACACGTTGCTCCCAAAGCTGGCGACGAATACGTCTCTACTACGCTGCCGCAACTTATATTATAGTCTGAGTTGCGTATCCTGAGAAATAGCACTGAAATTGATAGAAAAGAGGCGTGGAACATGGTAGAATGCGCCGACTTAACGCAGGTGATCACATAGCAAATTACGGATGGCCTCACCATGCATATCTTGGTATCCAACGATGACGGCATCTATGCGCCCGGAATTCGCGCGCTGGCAGAAGCGATGCTGCCCTTCGGTAAAGTAACGATCGTCGCGCCGAAAGAAAACCGCAGCGCCATCGGGCACCGCAAGACCATGCACAAACCGATGCGCGCCGACAAGGTCCCGTTCCCGCTTGCCGGGGTAACCGCCTACGCCACCTCAGATTCTCCGGCTGACGCAGTCGCTGTCGCGCTGCTTGGCCTGGTCGAAGAACCGGTTGACCTGGTTGTTTCCGGCATCAACCGGGGGCCTAACATGGGCCAGGACCTGACCTACAGCGGCACCGTGACCGCCGCGTTCGAAGCGGTGATCATGCCCAAACCGGCGATCGCGTTTTCCCTGCTGGCACACGAGGACGATGCCGACTACAGCGCCGCTGCCGCAGTTGCGCGTCGCATTGTCGAACTGGGGCTGCACGACAAACTGCCCCCCTTGACTTTGCTCAACGTGAATATCCCGGCGCTGCCGCTGGACCAGATCAAAGGTTTCAAGGTCGTGCGCCAGGGATTGCGCACCTACAACGACGAGTTGATCACGCGTATCGATCCCTACGGTCGCCCGTATTACTGGATCGGCGGTGAAGCGCCGACCGGCAACACCACCGAAGAAGGCACCGATCTATGGGCCACGCACAACGGTTACGTGTCACTTACCCCAATCCACCTGGACATGACGAACTACACCATGCTGCGGGAAATGATCGCCCTGGATATCGAGAACATCACACCGGTGCCCGACGCGACAGACACGCGCCAAAACTGACCGCATCAACGCCGATTGATTGAGCCGACGCAGGCCGGGTACAATGACGCTATAACAACGACTCAAGCCGGAGAACAGCACACCATGACAAAACGTTGGATCATTACCGGCACAGCCACCGGCCTGATCGTACTGGCGATCCTGGCCGCCGCGTGCAGCCCGGAACAGCGCGCCGTACTCCAGACGGTGGCAGTCGCGACGGGCGCGCAGGCAGCGCCGGAAACGGGAGCTGCTGCTACACCTGAGTTCAGCCTGCTGGTAACTCCCACCGCCCCACCCACAATGGCCGGGCCGATGGGCACGCTCACGGCAATTGCCGATCTGGTCGCATCCCCGACGCAAGACGCGGAACCATACGTGATCGAGCAGCGCGGAAACCCACACTTCATCGAATTTCACGCCTGGTGGTGAAGTGCGTGCAACGCGATGCGTCCGTCCGTGCGACGGCTTGAAGAAACGTATCACGACCGCGTCGATTTCCACATCCTGAACGTTGATCGCCTCGCGACCGCCCCGCTGGCAGCCACATACAATGTATCCGGCATCCCTATGATCGTGCTGCTGGATGCGCAGGGCGAGGTATTCCAGCGCTACCTGGGGTATATGTCTGAAGCTGAATTGATCGCTGCGGTCGAAGCGCTGCTCGCAGCCCATACCGGGAAGAACTGAGCGGCGCATGACGGCGCTATGCCGGTCGCTCGCATGCACGCGTTTACGTTCAATATGCGGGTATTGTACCTTGTTGCCGCGCAGTGCTTGTGATACAATGCTGCGCCGGGTTTGGATGGTGCAGCATACTGCGTCCCCAGACCCCAAAAACACACACCGGGACTCGGCCTGTGTTGTTCGGCCACGGTCGAATTGCGGCAGAGGATGAACGGTGTGAACGTACAAACACAATCAGGAGGTTTTACCAACCATGCCAGTAGTCTCTATGAAAAACCTGCTAGAGACGGGCGTCCACTTCGGCCACCGCTCGCGCAAGTGGAATCCCAAGATGAAGCCGTACATCTTCACCGAACGTAACGGCATTCATATCATCGATCTGCAGCAGACCATCGTCTTCATTGACCAAATCTATAACGTCGTGCGCGACACGGTCGCTGATGGCGGCACGCTGCTGTTCGTCGGAACCAAGCGCCAGGCGCAAGAGACCATCGCCCAGGAAGCAACGCGCTGTGGAATGCCATACGTCAACCAACGATGGCTGGGCGGCACGCTGACAAACTGGCGCACCGTCCGCGAGCGGCTGGAAACGATGAAAACGCTCGAACGCCAGCGCGACGAAGGGGTCTTCGAAAAACTGACCAAGAAAGAGCGCCTGCTGCTCGACCGCAAGATGGAAAAGCTAGAAAATCGTTTTGGCGGCCTGCGCACCATGTCACGCTTGCCTGACCTGGTGTATATCGTCGATACGCGCCGCGAAGAGACCGCCGTGCACGAAGCGAACATTCTGAACATCCCCGTCATCGCGCTGGTGGACTCCAACTGCGATCCGGACCAGATCGACTACATCATCCCGTCGAATGACGACGCGATCCGCGCGATCAAACTGCTGACCAGCACCATGGCCGACGCCGTGCTCGAAGGTATCGCGCTGCGCAAGACGCGCGCCGATGAAGATGAAGGCGTCGAAGGTGACGTGGACTTCGAAGCGGCGATGGCTGACCTGGAAGACGACGAAGCCTACCTGGGCGAGTCCACGCTGGCCAAGCTGCGCAGCGGCGAATTCGACTTCGAAGATGACGACGAATTTGACGAAGACGAGGACACCGAATACAAAGAAGAGAGCGAGGAAGAGTAGCCGATGAAAATCACGGCCCAAATGGTCAAGGAACTGCGGGAGCAAACTGGAGCAGGGCCGCTTGACTGCAAAAACGCTCTGGTTCAGTTCGATGGTGATATCGACAAAGCCATTGAGCACCTGCGCGAAAAGGGACTCGCCAAAGCTGCCAAGAAGGCCGGACGCGCCACCAACGAAGGCATCGTCCACGCCTATATCCACCACAATAACCGCCTCGGCGTGCTGGTGGAATTGAACTGCGAGACCGATTTCGTCGCCAAGACCGACCAGTTCCAGCAACTGGCGAACGACGTTGCGCTACAAATCGCCAACCTGGGCGCGCAGTACGTTAGCCGTGACGACATCCCCAAAGCCGTCGAAAGCGCCGAACGCGAAATCCAGCGCCGCCGTGCACTGGAAGAAGGCAAGCCCGAGAACATCGTCGACAAGATTGTCGACGGGCGCATGAGCAAGTTCTACGAGGAGATCGTCCTGCTGGAACAGCCGTTCATCAAAGACGACAGCATGACGATCCAGGAACTGATCACGCAAGCCATCGCCGAACTGGGAGAGAACATCCAGGTCGGTCAATTCGCCCGCATCGCCATCGGTGAAGCGGCGGACGAAGCGTAATCACGTGTTTGGGCAGCGAAGGGGGATTGGGATTAGGCACATACCTAATCCCTCTTTTTTTGCCGCCTGTTTGCTCGCAGAAAAAAGCAAACTCGAAACGAGGATCACATGATGCAGCAGCCCCGATACAAGCGTATTGTGCTCAAGCTCAGCGGTGAAGTACTGGCCGGGCCGCAAGGGTTCGGGATCGACCCTGACCAGGCCGCCGCGATCGCCACCAAGCTCAAACAAGTTTATGACCTGGGCGTACAGGTCGGGCTGGTGATCGGTGCGGGCAATTTATGGCGCGGCAATATCGGCGTGCAACATGGCATGGCGCAACCCACCGCCGACCACATGGGTATGCTGGCGACCGTGATGAACGGCCTGGCGCTGCAAGATGCGCTGGAGCGCACGGGCGTGCCCACGCGTGTGCAGACCGCGATCGCCATGCACCAGGTAGCAGAACCTTACATCCGGCTGCGCGCGATACGCCACATGGAAAAGGAACGGGTTGTGATCATCGCCGGCGGGACGGGCAATCCCTTCTTCACCACCGACACCGCCGCCGCCTTGCGCGCGATGGAGATCAACGCAGACTTGCTAATCAAGGGCACGCAGGTCGACGGAATCTACACTGCCGACCCCAAAAAAGACCCCGACGCCAAGAAATTCGACAAACTCACCTATTCCGAAGCGCTGTCATATCGTGTACGCGTGATGGACCTCACCGCGATCACATTGTGCATGGACCACCACCTGCCGTTGATCGTGCTGAACATCTGGGACGATCACAGCCTGATGGACGCGGTTCTGGGCAAACCCGTCGGCACGCTGGTTCACACCGGTTAAGCCACCGGCAGCCACAAAAAACCGTCTGGCGCAAAACTCAGGCGGTCGTTTGACAGTCCCAGTCGACCACGCTCACCAGTCAAAGGGATCGTCGCTGGACTCCTGATCACCTTCAACCAGATTGCTCTCATCTCCGCTGCTATTCTCGGTAACGCCGCCGGATTGCGTGACGGGGTCGGACGCGGCCTGCACCGCTCGCACACGCACCGACATCAGCGGTTTCTGCACATGTTTCCCCGCGCCGTCTTCAACCAGCACATACCCGCGATCGCGCTCCTCAAAATTGTAGAATGATGCTAATTCCTTGCCGACGCGTTCGGCCAACAGCGCGTGCAACCGCGAACCATGCGTCACCTGTGATACCACGACGAAATCCTCTGTCCCCGTATAATGCCCGACAAAATCGGTAGGCGTACCGTGTTTATCGACGATCTGTGCGATCAGGTTACCGGCAAACCGCAGCGCCTCGTTGGCAGCCACAAACCCGTACCGGTCACGAAACACGTCAAACCCGGTGAACGTCATATCGATACGGTACCATTCGCGTTCGCGCTCCAGCGCGTCCAGGCGCTCGCGGATTAACCGTCCGGTGGGTAGCCCGGTGCGTGGCTCTGAGAGGCCGTCGCGTTCGGCACGTCGCAACGCGTTTCGCACGCGCAGCGCCAGGATATCAAGATCGAGCGGTTTCTCGAGAAAATCATACGCCCCCGCTTCGAGAATTTTGTTTTGCAGGGCCGACTCGCCGCGCCCGGCCAGGAACATTACCGGGATGTGACTGGTACGCGGCACGTCCTGCAACTTGCGGAACACATCCAGCCCCGCCATATCGTCCAGGCGCACCGCCAGTAAAATCACTTGCGGGCGACCGGTCCTTGCGCGTTCGAGACCGTCCTGTCCGGTCAGGGCAGACTGCACCTGATAGCCTTCTGCTGTGAAGTGGCCGGTCAGAGTATCAACTAGTGCAGTATCACCGTCGATCACCAGCATCCGGGGGGATGATTTTCCCGCGCTCACAACCCGTCGTTCCTCTCTCCGGCACGCTGCCGCTAAGCGTCATCCCACACAGCCTCTACGCGAAACTGACCTTGATCCGAATCGGCACTTTCCGCCAGCGCGCGCTCGCGCGGTAGTGAGGGCTGAACCGCGTCCTCACGCAGCACGTTTCGCAGCGGCAGTACCGAGGCCGTCGGGGAGATCGCGTCCGTATCAAGTTCCTGCAACCGCTCAGCGTAGTTCAAGATATCGGTTAGCTGTTCTGCGTAACGATCAATTTCCTCGTCGGTCAACCGCAGTTTCGCCAGTTCAGCGATGTGCATGACCATTTCGCGATCAATCTTCACGGGTTATCTCGCTCCATTCCGGCACACTCTCTGTGCCGATTATAGCGCACCCCCTCCCTATCGCGAGTCCACTGCGTGCCATTCCGGGCGTGTGTCTGTAACCGCATCTATGCACAGGCACGAGCGCCGTCAATCCGTCAGCAGGAAGGTGGTCAGCACGCGGTTAAACGCCTCTGGTTGTTCCCAAAACGAGGCATGGCCCGCATTCGGGAGCAGGTATAGCTCCGCGTTGGGGATATTCGCGGCAATGGTTTCGGCATAGTGCACCGGTTTGAGGATATCCTGCTCACCGACGATGACACAGGCCGGGTGCTGGATGTGATGCAAGTGATCGGTGATGTCCAGCGTCAAAAAGCAGCGACACAACTGTTCGACCGACGGCAGATCGAGCGCCATTGCGGCATCGATGCGGCTCAGCAGCAAGTCGTACTGGTCCCTGAAGAACGCCTCGCTGAAGTTCCAGTACCACGTCACGCGGTAGAACAATTCGTGATCGTTCAGCGCCGCGACGCGTGCCCAGCTATCGCACACCGCGTACAGTAACGGCTCGATGTGGCTGACCGAATCGGCGATGATCAGCTTCCGGCAGCGCTCCGGGTAGCGCAGTGCAAATACCATCGCCAGCTCGCCACCGTATGAAATGCCGCCAATGTGCGCCGACTCGATGCCCAATGCCTCAAGCAAAGCCGCGAGATCATCGGCATGCGTGTCCCAGCTATACGCCGGATCGCCGGGCCGCCACTTCTGAGACTGTCCCTGCCCGCGCATGTCATACAGCAGCACGCGAAATTGCGACGCGAGCGTCTTTAGCTGGTACGTCCACGAGGCCGTGCTGGCGATGATGCCGTTGTTCAGCACGACAACCTCGTCGCCGCTACCGTGCAGTTCGTAATAAAGTCCAACCCCGTTCACATAGAGTTCAGGCATCGGCATCCTCACAATCAACTTGTGCAAGCCTACGCACAGGTTTTGGGTCAAGTCTATCACCATTCAAGCGTTCGCACAGTGTGCGGCACACGCCGGATGTGATTGTCAGAGGCAGATCGACCAGCTACAATCGTTCTGTGCCGTGAGCGACCAGGAGCTAACCGCCGAATTCCACCATGCAAGGATCGACTGATGAGTGAAGCATTGCGTATCCAGACGCTCGGCATGTTTCGGGTATGGCGCGATGACACGTTGCTGCCGAATGTTGTGTGGAAACGCGAAAAAGCACAGCGGCTGTTCCAGTTTTTCATCACCCTGCGCCTCAACGACAGCCATCACCTGCTGCCGAAAGAGCGCATCGTCTACGAACTGTGGCCCACGCTGGACGAACAGCGCGCCGATCGCGACTTTAAGGTCGCGCTCAATGCTTTGAACGACGCACTCGAACCGGACCGCCCACCCCGCACCCTGTCACAGTTCATCGTGCGGCACGGCATGGCCTACGGGCTGAACCCGGAAGCCACGATCAGGATCGACGCGGAAGTTTTCCGAACCGGGCTCAGGAACGCCGCACGGCAGGAACGCGATGATATCGACGCGGCGATCGATACGTACCGTGACGCCATCGACCGTTACGCTGGCGATTACCTGCCTGACGCGCTGTATGAGGATTGGGCCAGCCTGGAACGCGAACGCATGCAGACCCTGTACCTCTCAGGCGCGATGCGGCTGGCGACATTGTTGATCCGGCAAGACGCTTACCAGGAAGCGATCCACCTGTGCCAGTCGGTGTTGATGATCGACCGCTATTGGGAAGAGGCCTATCGTTTGATGATGATCAGCCATGCTTTACGCGGCAACCGCCCGCTGGCGATGCGCGTGTATACCCAATGCAAAGACGCCCTAGCCGACGGGCTGGACCTGGACCCCATGCCGGAAACGACCGAACTGTATCACCGCATCAGGCAGGGAGAACCACTGGCCTTGGGATAATGCGCCATTCTGCAACCCCAGTGCAACCCCCGACCCGTATACAAGAGATAATGAGCACCACACTCGGAGAAAGCTTATGAACCAGGACGTTGTATCATTCATGCTGCGGTTCGTGCGCGAAGAAAGCGACGGGCAGACGGCGCGCTGGCGCGGCGTGATCAAACACGTGCAGAGCAACGACACCGCCGACTTCGCGCATTTCCGCGACGCGCTCGAATTCATGCAGGCCCACGTCGACGACGCGATCCGCAGCGCGTTCTCCAGCCAGGACCCTGACACCGCGACACCGGAACGCATGGTCGAGGAGACCGCGCGTTTGTGGGGCGAAATGGCACCGCGCTATGCGGACATCATGCTTCAGTCAATGGAGCTGATGCTCGAACAAGGGCGGCGTGTGGGCGAAACCGTCGCGGAGAACATCGCACAATGGAGCCAGACATCGCAGGATAACGTCGCCCAACCCAAACAAATGTTAGATGTCATCGAACATCTGGCGGAACAGGTCGCACAACTGACCGCTAAGGTGGACGCACTGGAGGAACGTCTGCGCGATGAATGACCCGTTCATACTGGCTTTGCGCAAACATCTTGAAACCTGGGAGCGCGAAGCTGCCGCCCAATGGCAGACCGTGATCCGATCCCCGCGTGTGTTGCGGCGCATCGGCAACCAGATCAACCGCACGCTGGAAACACACCAGCGCGTCAACGCGACGTTACGGCAGGCCGCGCCCGCCGGCGCTGCGGATCACGGCGACATTACGCGCATGTTGTACCTGCTGGAGTGCATCGAACACGAGCTTGACGCCCTCGCCGTGCGCATCGACCGGATAGAAAGCAAACTCGCACGATGAACGATTTGCTCGCACGCTGGGACGCGCTCTGGCGCGCCGGAATGCGCCATATCTGGCGGCATTATACGGCCACGCAGGACACGATCCTCGCGCAGGGACGCGAGCTGGTCGGCCAGACCCCGGCAGATGTGATACACACCGAAGGCCGAACTCGGCTGTTGCATTATACGCCGGTGGTTGATTCGCCCCTGCCGGTCCCGCTATTGTGCGTGCCATCGCTGATCAACCGCTATTACGTGATGGACCTGACCCCGGAACGCTCGCTGGTCGGGTTCCTGGTGCGGCAAGGCATCGACGTTTATATGCTTGATTGGGGCACGGCGAACGAATTGGACCGCTACCGCCCGCTCGACGATTACATCACCGGTCTGCTGCGCCATGCCGTGCTCGCCGTACAGCAGCACGCCGGGCGCGAGCATATCTCGCTCTTGGGGTATTGTATGGGGGCGCTGTTGGCGGCGAGCTATGCGACACTTTACCCGCGCGACGTGGTTAACCTCATCAACCTGGCCGGGCCGTTCAACTATCATGATGACGGCATCTACAGCATCTGGACGCGCGACAACTGGTTTGATGTCGATCTGTTGGTCGACACGCTCGGCAACATTCCGCCCGGCCTGCTAAATGTGACATTCAACATGGTGCGGCCCACCAACGAGTTCGTGCAGGCGCTCAACTACTGGGAACGCACGCAGGACCCGGACTTTATGCAGCGTTTTGCGGCGATGCAGTTGTGGCTTAACGATCCCACCCCCTTCCCCGGTGAGGCGTTCCGCAAGTATATCAAGGAGCTGTACCAGCAAAACCGGCTGATGACAGGCGACTTCACGATCGCCAACCGGCGCATCGACCTGTCGCAGTTGCGGATCCCGGTGCTGACGATCGCCGCCCGCGAGGACCACATCGCCCCCTGGCGATCGGTGGTCGTGCTTGACGAGCTGGTCGGCAGCGCCGACAAAACCGTGATCGTGCTGGAAAGCGGCCACATCGGCATGGTGATCGGGTCGGATGCGCGCGCCCAGCTCTGGCCCCGGCTCAGCACGTGGCTGCGTGATCGTTCGGCGTGACGCAAAAGCGCGCATTGACACTCATCCACGCGCCGCGACCCGTGAACCGTCGTCCGAGGATCAAAGTGCCCGGATCACCGGTCACACAAACCGCAAAACCTTGTTGTGTCACGCTCCGTTTTGCGAACCACGGAAGCACGACTACAATTACACTGTGCGCATCGATCAGGACAGCAAACGGTATATATTGAGCCGGACGGATTATGCCTCACACACGTTATAAACGCGGTCTTGTGATCCTGGCCTGTTTCTGTGGGGGCGCGTTATTGCTGCTGAGCAAGACACCTGATATCACGCTGTCCCCGGCACAAGCGAATGGAAATAACACGGGGCACAGCATGGCCCGGCAACCAACAGCGACCGCACCGGCTGATATCGCCGCACAGAAGAACGCCTTATCCCAACAGCACAGCCCACCACCGATCAGCCCGCTGGGACACGGCACACGCTTCAGCCCGGACATCACGCCGCAGCCAGGGGAGCGGATCGAGGTGTTCGTCGAACTCAGCGCAGCATCGATCGCCGAGTTGTATGTGCAGGCCAACGCGGAAGGCGAAAGCGTTCGTGTCACACTGCGTGCTATCTCTCAAACGCACCTGCAGCACATTGATGCCGCACAGCAAGCGCTGATCGAGGCGCTCACCGGGCCGGCGATCGACGCCGACATTTTGGGACGCGTGCGTTATGTGCTCAACGGCATCGCGATCCGTGTTGAGGCAAGCAAATTACCGCAAATACACGAGCTGCCGGGCGTGGCCGCGGTGTGGCCGCTGCACATTGGACGCTATGACACCCAACCCGCCAGCCCCGCCGCAGCACCGGGAGAGATGCACGTCCCAGACAATGCGATCCGTCCAGGCAACGAGACCGCACCAGGCTACCCGGTTGAAGTTCCGGCGCTTGAATAGGCGCGGCATCCCGGCGGTGCTTTACAGGCAATCATGCCCAGGAGCGAACGCTTATCGAGAAAAGCTGCAACAATTGGATTTCGTGGATTCACACGCGGGTTAGATAGCCCTGGCAGATTCAATCGTGCGCGTAAAATGGGGGGCGATTGTCGCCTGCGCATGTAGTGCTGCTGCGTGTTTTCCATTGAGCATTGTCCGCGCCACAGGACACATGCTCTGCCAGACCTTAATCTATACTGTTCTGCACACAACAGGTGGTTTCAATGACCAGGACGCGCCACAAATTATTCACGATCCTGTCTTGCTTAGGCTTGGTACTATTCACAGTCCTCGTCCCCACATTTTCACCCCAGTTCATCCGTGCTCAGGGGCCGGATAAACCGTCAAAACAGGAATTCTCGCGCAGTCAACCCGCCTTTGTGCCCGCGTCAGGCGCGGAACGCCGCGAGACGATCGGGCGCGGCCAGATTGCGATGACGGCATCCGGCATGCGCGGCCAGGTCAACGTGATCATCGAGTTGGAAGCCGCCTCGGCTGCTGAAGCCGCCGGCCCCGCGATCATGCGATCAAGCAGCGCGATTCAGAACCAGGCGGCACGCGTTGAGCAGACACAAGCCTCGCTGATGAAACAGATCAACGCCCAGGGTATTGGCTATAAACTCCTGGGCCGTACCCGGGTGGCATCAAACGCGATCGCCGTGCGCACCGATGCCAGCAACCTGCCCGCGTTAAACGCGCTGCCGGGGGTGCGCGCAGCATACGTCGAGCGCATCGGCACGTTTGACAACTCGACCAGTGTCCGGTTCGTCAGCGCACCGGCGGCATGGTCTTCCGGCCACACCGGCAACGGCATCACGATCGGGATCATCGATAGCGGCATCAACTACCTGCACGCGAATTTCGGTGACCCGGTAACCGGTGCGGCATACCCCAGCTTCCCGAATCCCAAAGTCGCCGGGGGATATGACTTCGTTGGCGACACCTGGAACCCGAACACCAATCCAGTTTATGCACCCGACGGGGACCCGTTTGATCAAAACGGTCACGGCACGCACGTCGCAGGGACAGCAGCCGGTTACGGCATGACGACCACCGGTGCCACGTTCGGCGGTCCCTGGGATGCCAGCACGCCGCTGAGTTCGCTGGCGATCGGTCCAGGCGTCGCGCCGGAAGCCACGCTCTACGCGTACAAAGTGGGTAGTGCCGCCTCATACGTATCCGAATTCGCCACGCTGCAGGCGCTTGACCAGGCCGTGATCGATGGGGTCGACGTGATCAATATGTCGCTCGGCATCACTTACGGCAACCCTGATATTGGCTGGGCACGCGCGGCAAACAATGCGGCTCAACTCGGCATCCTGATCGCGTCTTCAGCGGGGAACGCCGGTGACACGTATTTCATTCACAGCGCGCCCGGAGCCGCCGACTGGGTTCTGAGCGTGGCGTCGTCGGTAGACGGCAACCAGGGGTTTGATGTGACGCAAGCGCCAGATGCGTCCGTTGTCGGGACCTATGTGGCCGGTCCGGCCAGTTTCGGCCCGAACGTCTACGATGTCACCGCCCCGCTCGAAGTCGTCGACGACGCCACCGGCACGGTCACCGACGCTTGCCAGCCCTTGAGCGGCTTCACGCCCGGCAACGTCGCGCTGATCGATCGCGGGGGATGTACCTTCACCAT
Organism: uncultured Anaerolineaceae bacterium; assembly: GCA_964425755.1. Taxonomy (GTDB): domain Bacteria; phylum Chloroflexota; class Anaerolineae; order Aggregatilineales; family Aggregatilineaceae; genus CAYRNY01. The sequence goes on along the minus strand of CAYRNY010000003.1, from coordinate 138,780 downwards.
CAAAACCGCTAACGCGCAGGCTGCCGGCGCTGTAGGCGTGCTGATCATCACCTATGCGGGCGACCCCGTTGGCACGCTCGGCGGCAGCGACCCGTCGATCACGATCCCGGCGCTCATGATCGCGTATGACGACGGGCAGATGCTCAAAACGCAACTGGCGTCAGGCAACGTGACCGTCAATCTGGATAACGCTATCGTTTACGGGGCCACCGCCGACACGCTGTCGGCGTTCTCCTCGCGCGGGCCGCAGCGCCGGGTGAATGGGGAAAACGTGGCCCTGAAACCCGATATCGCCGCGCCGGGCGATGCGATTACGTCAAGCTACATCGGTAGCGAAACAGCGAGCGCAACCCTGAGCGGGACGTCGATGGCCGCCCCGCACGTGGCGGGCGCGCTGGCGCTCCTGCGTGAGCAGCACCCGGCCTGGAGCGTGCCGGAGATCAAAGCGCTGGTGATGAACACGGCCACCAATACACTTTTCGCAGGGGAAAACCAGACGGGCGACATCTACGGCACGGCGCGGGTTGGCGTTGGCCGGCTGAACCTGGCGAATGCTGTTGCCTCCGAGGTCATCGCGTACAACGCCGCTAACCCCGAACTGGTCAGCGTGTCGTTCGGCATCCGGGACGTCACGGGGCCGGGTTCGCTCTCAAAGAACATCACGGTCGAGAACAAGAGCACCAGCACAAGCTACGCGTTCGATCTGGCTTATGTCCCTGCCGCCGACATCGCCTCAACCGCGGTTAGCTACACCTTCGTGCCGAGCGCGGTCAACCTCGCGCCCGGCCAATCGACCACCGTCACCGTGACGCTGCAATATGCCGATCCGGCGACGTGGGGCACTGCCAATACGCATGATCCGACGGTTGCTGAGACACAAGGCGGCGTCCCGCGCCATTGGCTGCCCGAAGAAACGGGAGTGATCCAGTTCGTCGCAAACGACAACATATCGCCCAATGCCCCCGACCTGTGGGTGCCGCTCTACGCGAGCCTGCGTCCCGGCGGCACAATGGCAGCGACGGAAAATACCGTCACGGTCAGCGAACCGGTGGGCAGCACGGCCATCGCGCTCGACGGCACATTCGTGATCACCGCTGACAAAGTCGGCCTGGTGACCGCCTTCGAACTGCTTTACGAAAGCCCCGACGATCCCTATCCAGCCATCACGGGGCAGGAGCGCGAGGGCTACGCGCCCTACTCCGACATGGCAGATATCCAATATCTCGGCCTGACGACCGATTACTACGCCACCGGTTCGGTCAGCGCGACCACGATTGCGCTCGGCATCTCAACCTACGGCGAATGGTCAAGCCCGGCTGAGGAAGTCTGGTTCGAGACATACTTCGACGTTGACGGAAACGGTACCGCAGATTACGTCATGTACAACTGGAACTACGGGGCGTGGAACAACGACGATTCGACAGACGTCTTCGTGACCGTGGTCAACGATTTAGCGGCGTTGGGTGATGGCGATCCAACAAATGACACCGTCTTCCTTGACTATCTGAACTACTTCTCGGCGCAGGACTTCGACACCTACCTGTTCCGCAACAACGTGCTGTTCTTCCACGTCCCGGCAGCGACACTCGGCCTGAGCGACGCAAATCCCGACTTCGACTTCTTCACCATTGGACGCCAGGCAAACGCGTCTGAGGTAGCCTCTAATGTTGACATCACGGACGTGATAAACTACAACATCGCAGAACAGCGGCTTGACCTATCCGGCGGTTTTGCTGGACCTGCCTGGTGGTTCGATCTCCCCGGCGAGACTTACAACATCCCCGTGAGTTACGATCTCGAAGGGCTGGAAGAGCCGCTGTGCGTGTTGTTGCTGCACCATCACAACGCGGCGCCCGACCAACGAACGGAAACCGTCTGCTACACGGTCGGCCCGGCTGACGGACAGGATGGCGATCCGGCGACGGCGGAGGGGGCTGATCCGGGTGATGCAACGGTGCTGCCCTCGACCGGTTACCCATCAGCCAGGGCGAATTCGCGCATCGACGGTTACCTGCTGGCGATCCTGGCCGGTAGCATACTGGCGCTGGCGCTCACGCTCGGCAGGCTGTTCCGCCAGCACCGGGAGCGTGCATAGGCACGCTGACCGGTCTTAGCTTAGTCCACACAATCACGGGGTCTGCCTTGTTCAGGATAGACCCCGTTGTCCTGATGGTTGCTCTTCACGTAGAATCTAATCAGGAGCAATAGGCCCGCCCCTAGACGTGTCGCAAGGAGGGATGCCAATGCCGCAATTCAGCCGCGCATTTGCCACCCTGAGCCTGGTCGTTACCGTAATGCTGGCCCTGGTGGCCTGCTCAGACGAGGATGAAACCGATTCGACGCCGGATAACAGCGTTCAGGAAGGACAAACCACGATGACGTTTGAAATCACCAGCACTGCCTTTGAAGATGGTCAGGCGATCCCCGCCCGGTATACCTGCACAGGCGAGGACATCTCCCCACCGCTGGCGCTGTCCAACATCCCCGACGGGACCGCAAGCATCGCGTTGATCATGGACGATCCGGATGCGCCGGGGCGCACCTGGGTGCACTGGGTCGTGTTCAACCTGCCGGGCGACACAACGACGATTCCTGAAGCCGTGACAAGTGCCGGCGACCTGCCGGGCAGCGCGATCCAGGGGAAGAACACCTGGGGCCGCAATGATTACGGCGGTCCGTGCCCGCCCAGGGGCGAGCATCGCTACTTCTTCAAAGCATACGCGCTCGACACCATGCTCGCGCTCGACACCAGCGCGACCAAAGCCGATGTGCTGGCGGCAATGGAAGGGCACATCCTTGCCGAAGCACAGTTGATGGGCACTTACGAAAAGTAACCACACGCTGATCGCACAAACGCATTGACGCACAACAGGCCGCGCCGCAAGCACGTTTACAGGCCAACAGCACCGATCACCCAGCGAGGTAACGATGGACTTGACCGCTTTAGACAACCCGCTCGTCCTGTCAACGCTGTTCTACCCGCGCCCGGCCCAACCCGGGAATAGTCGCGTCGAAGACACGCACGACGGCACGATCCCGGTAGCGGACGATACCGTGTTGGGCTACCGGCTTTACGCGCACCAGCCGGACGCCCCGATCCTGCTGTACTTTCACGGCAACGGTGAAATCGCGAGCGATCACGACCTGTTTGCCCCACATTACCGCAGTGCGGGCGTGTCGCTGCTGGTGGTCGACTATCGCGGTTACGGCTGGAGCACCGGGTCGCCGAAAGTCAGCACGCTGATATCGGACGTCGATCCGATCATGGCCGCGCTGCCGGACATCGCGAAAGAAGCGGGGCTGTCAGCTTCAACGCTGCTGGTGATGGGGCGGTCGCTGGGCAGCGCCCCCGCGATTCACGCCGCGCACACGTACCCAGACCGCTTTCGCGGCATCATCATCGAAAGCGGCTTCGCGCGCGCGATGCGGTTGCTGGCCCGGTTGGGATTGCCGCCAATCGTGACGGACAGACTCCCCGATCCGGTCGGCAACGATCGCAAGCTGTCCGAGCTTGATCTGCCGCTGCTCATCATTCACGGCGAAAACGATTCGCTGCTGCCCATCAGCCACGCACAGCAACTTTACGACGCTTCCCCGGCCACTGATAAAACCTTGCTGCGCATTCACGGTGCAGGGCACAACGACCTGCTGGCGATTGGCATGGATCGCTACTTTGACGCGATCGCGAGCTTCATGCAGCGTACCACACGCACCGGCCCTGATGAGAGCGAGCACACATAAGCGCCAGCGCACCCAATCTACCAAACCAAGACGGCGGGCGATCCGGCCCGCCTTTGTACTAGCGCCAGACTCCGCAGACACACGAGACACTACCGTCACGCCCCGATCCGGAATAAATCCCCGCAAGTGGGGACCTCAACCGCACGTTCCGGGGTATAATTCCGCAACCTTATTTACGCGCAGATCTTGACATACTGGAATGAGGTATGAAACTGAAAATCGCACTCGCACAGATTGCGCCGGAATACGGCAACCTGCAGGACAACCTCGCGAAGCATATGGCGTTCATTCACCGTGCGATCGATGCCGGAGCTGGCCTGATCGTGTTCCCGGAGTTGAGCTTAACCGGCGACGCGACCGATCCCGAACACAGCGATGTGAGCCTGGATATGGCATCCGGGCCGCTGCAGGACAGCCTGGCAGCCAGCCAGCACATTGATATCGCGTTGGGGTTGATCGAGCGCAGCGCGACCAATCTCTACAATCGCTACAACACCGGTTTTTATCTCTCCGAGGGCACGCTGATCCACCGCCACCGCAAGCTGTTTCTGGTCAACTATGCCTCGTTTGAAGAGGCGAAACATTACGTACCCGGCAACAACCTGCAAGCGTTCGACACGCGTTTCGGACGCGCGTGCATGCTGGTCTGTAACGACGTATGGCACGCCGCCGCCCCTTACATCGCGGCACTCGACGGCACTGAATTGTTGCTCGTGCTTGCCAATAGCGCCCGTAAAACGCTCGGCAGCAGTCTTGACATCCCCGCGACATGGGAACACATGAATCGCGCCAACAGCGGCATGATGGGCTTCTACACGATCTTCGTCAACCGCGCCGGCACACGCCACACGGTATACGGCGATTTTCCGTATTGGGGTGGCTCGGAAGTCATCGGGCCCGGCGGGAACATCGTCGCTAAAGCGCCGTATGACGAAGAAACGCTCGTCTTCGCCGATATCGACACCGGCGCGGTCGCGCGGCAGCGTTTCAACGCACCCATTCTGCGCGACGCCCGGCTGTGGATCTTCCAGCAGGAGCTTGACCGGCTGGCGACCCAGCGGTCCGAGGACGTGTTGCTCGATGATCAAGACATGCTGGCCGGCACTGCAACCGATTGACGGGACACCTGGCGCAACACACCCGCGCGCGCCTGCAATTTCTGCCGTTGTGCTACGAAAGGACCTACGATGCCGTTTTTCGACCTACCACTCGACCAACTGCAAACCTACAAACCTGAACGCAGCGAGCCGCCCAACTTCGACGCTTTCTGGCGGTCCACGCTTGAGGAAGCACGCCAGCACCCGCTTGACGCGCACTTTGAAGCGGTTGATCACGGGCTGGCGACGATCTCGACCTACGATGTGACATTCGCCGGGTTCGGCGGGCAGCCCGTCAAAGGTTGGTTCATGCTGCCGGTTGGTGCGACGCCGCCCCTGCCCTGCGTGGTGCAATATATCGGCTATGGCGGCGGGCGCGGTTTCCCGCATGACTGGCTGCTATGGCCCAGCGCGGGCTACGCGACTCTGGTGATGGATACGCGCGGGCAAGGTAGCGCATGGCTGCACGGCGACACCCCCGACCTGCCCAACGGTGCCAACCCGGCCATGCCCGGTTACATGACGCAGGGCATACTCGATCCCCACACCTATTACTACCGCCGCGTGTTCACCGACGCCGTGCGCGCCGTCGAAGCCGCGCAGCATCACAGCGCGGTAGACCCGCAACGCATCGCCGTGACGGGCGCCAGCCAGGGCGGCGGGATCGCGGTCGCGGTCAGCGGCCTGATGCCGGACGTTATCGCCGCGAGCATGCCAGATGTGCCGTTCCTGTGCCACTTCCGCCGCGCGATCGGCCTGACCGATCGCGGCCCGTATGAGGAAATCGCACACTATCTGAACATCCACCGCGACAAAACAGCGACCGTCTTTGACTCATTGGCGTACTTCGACGGGATGAACTTCGCCGCGCGCACCAAAGCGCCAGCGCTGTATTCGACCGCGCTGATGGACATGACCTGTCCCCCGTCGACGGTCTTCGCAGCCTACAACCACGTCACCGCACCGAAAGAGATCCGCGTTTACCGCTTCAACGATCACGAGGGTGGCGGCAGCCATCACGAACTCGAGAAGTTGCGCTTCCTCAAGCAGTTGTGGGGATGACACTTCTACTTTGCGTATATCAGGGGATGCATGCAGAGCGTGCATCCCAGCCACTTGATCTGGATCAACGCGCCGTGCCAATGCTTCCGCTACGCTCGAACAGGATTGACATACACCAGACTCGTCACAGGATAACATCGATCATGACTGCCTCATTCCCCCGCATCAAACCAGTTGCTCTACCCCCGGAACACGGCGCATGGGGCTTCCTGCTGGAACCGTTACTGCTCGGTCTGCTCGTCGCACCGTCAAGCGCGGGAATCTTGCTCGCCCTCGGCGTGATCGGCATGTTCCTGGTGCGGCACCCCGCAAAGATCGCGATCGTCGATCGCCAGCGGGGTCGGCGCTACGCTCGCACGCGGCTTGCGGAGCGGTTCGCGCTGGCTTACGGAGCCGTCGGAAGCGTGTGTTTCGGGCTGGCTGTGCTGGACGCAGGCGTCGCGATCCTGGTACCGTTCGCGTTGGGGGTGCCGTTGGCAGGGATCGCGTTTGCCGCTTACACTCAGGGACGCGGACGCGACCTGGTACCCGAACTCGCCGGGGCTGCTGCGTTGACGCTGGCGGTGTTCAGCATCGCGCTGGCAGGTGGTGCAACGGCAGGTGTCGGGTTCGCGCTCTGGGTGATCATCATGGCGCGCAATCTGTCCTCGACCCTCTATGTGCGCGCGCGGCTGCGGCTGGAAAAAAGCCTGCCGCACTCCAAAGTTCCGGCGGTCGGTTCGCACGTTGCCGGCGTCGCCGCGACCGGCGTGCTTGCAGCATTCGGATACGCCCCCTGGCTGGCGTTGGTCGCGCTGCTGGTGTTGCTGGCCCGCGCGGCGTACGGTCTCTCGCCCTACCGGCAGCGCGTGTCCGCACAGACGATCGGCTTCCTCGAAATCGGTTACGGCCTGCTCACCGTACTGCTCACCGCCGCCGGGTACGCGCTGCATATCTGATCGCCTACCGGCGTGGCGACGCGTAACTTGCGTGTAACTGGCATCTTCTACGCTGTGCAGAAGTGACGTAAACTGGTTTCAACTACACTTCTGCCGGACTGTCTACATGTCTCCAATTGAATTACCCCCCATCGGCATCGCGGGGATCGGTACCTATATCCCCCAGCAGACGATATCCGGCGCAGCGATCGCGGCGCAAACCGGCCTGCCGGAATTTGTCGTGCTGGAAAAAATGGGCATCCGGACGATCCACGTTGCGGGACCGGAAGACACGGTCACCGCGATGGCGAGCCGGGCCGCGCAGCACGCCCTGGACCAGGCCGGCCTCGATCCCCGGGCCATCGACGCCGTAGTCTATCACGGCAGTGAATACAAAGATCACATCGTCTGGTCGGCGGCATCCAAGATTCAGCACCTTGTCGGCGCGACGAATGCCTTCGCGTTTGAGACCTACGCCCTGTGCGCGGGCGCGCCGATCGCCTACCGGCTGGTGCGCGACATGATGCGCCTGGACGACCGGCTGCAGAACGTGCTGCTGGTCAGCGCCAGCCGTGAAAACGACCTGATCGATTTCTCCAATATGCGCACGCGTTTTATGTTCAACTTCGGCGCGGGCGGCGGCGCGGCGATCTTCCGGCGCGGGCTGGCGCGTAATCTGGTGCTGGAATCGGCCATGCGCACCGACGCCGCACTCGCAGATACGGTGATCATGACAGCCGATGAAGGCCAGATCGCGCGGCTGCCGGAGGAAATGGGCACGCTGTACGGGCGGCTGGACGTGCAACACGCGGATTATATGGCCGAACGCCTGGGCGCGGTGTCGCTGGATAACTTCGTGGCGGTGATCACCGAAGCGGTCGAACGCAGCGGCCACAGCCTGCACGACGTGCGGTTTCTGGGCATCACGCACATGAAGCGCTCGTTCTACGAGCAGATCCTTGACGCGGTCGGGCTGACACCGGAACAATCAATCTACCTGAACGAGTACGGGCACATCCAAAGCGTCGACCAAGTGCTGGCACTTGAACTCGGTTTGCAGGCCGGCAAGATCAGCGACGGCGATCTGATCGTGCTGGCCGGTGCCGGGACCGGCTATACCTGGAGCGCTACGGCGATCCGCTGGGGCTGAGCGGCAGGCACGTCGTCACCGGCAGTGCATCAACTCGTGTGGACAGCAATGCTGCCACGCACGTATGAATCTGTGCAAACACGTTGATCACTGGCCTTACATTGTGTGATGATAATGACACATGATTATGGTTTAAGGAAGGATAACTCACGATGGGCAACAGGCTTGAAAACCGGGTCGCGTTGATCACCGGCGGCGCACAGGGGATTGGGCGCGCCATTGCGGAGCGGTTCGCTGCCGAAGGGGCAAAAGTCGTCATCATTGACGTGGTCGAAGCTAAGGCGAGCGCGACCGCCGACGCGCTCAAGGCGGAAGGTGGCGATGCGATGGCGTTGGTCTGCGACGTGACCGATCGCGCGCAGGTCGAGCAGACCGTCCAGAATGTGCTGGACGCTTACGGCACGATCGATATCCTGTGCAACAACGCCGGGATCACGCGCGATGCACGGTTGGTCAAGATGACCGAAGAACAGTTCGACTCCGTGATCGACGTCAACCTGAAAGGCGTGTTCAACCTGACGCAGGCGGTCGCACCGCACATGATCGCGCAGGGCTACGGGCGCGTGATCACCACCTCGTCGGTGGTCGGGCTGTACGGCAACTTCGGGCAGACTAACTACGTCGCCACGAAAGCAGGCGTGATCGGCATGACCAAGGTCTGGGCGCGCGAACTGGGGCCAAAGGGCATCACCGCAAACGCTGTCGCGCCGGGCTTCATCGCGACCGAGATGGTGAAAACGGTCCCGCAGGAGATTCTGGACCGCTTCATCCAGCAAACGCCCTGTCGTCGCCTCGGTGAGCCGGAAGATATCGCCAACGCGTTCTTATTCCTGGCATCGGACGAAGCGTCGTTCGTCAACGGGGCCGTGCTCAGCGTGGACGGGGGATTGGTAGTCTGATGCGACTCGGTTAGGAACAAGTCACGCGATGGAGTGTATAACCTGCCGCCCGAAACCCAAAAAGTGTTTATGTAGGAAACCAGTTCTAGCCTGATGAGACAAAAATCGCTTTATATCACCGACTTTTTACAGCGGCGCGCCCAGTTGACCCCCGATCGCCTCGCCATTCGCGACACGATCACCGGCACCGATTACACCTATGCGGCGTGGAACGCACAAGCGAACCAGACGGCAAATTATCTGCGCAGCCTGGGCGTGCAGGCCGGGGACCGCGTGGCCGTTTACGCCACCAACAGCATGCCCTACCTCGACATCTGGATGGCCTGCGGTAAGATCGGTGCGATCCTGCAAAATCTCAATTGGCGGCTGGCTCCGGTCGAACTGCGGGGCCTGATCCAGGACGCCGAACCGGTCGTGCTGGCCTATTCAGGTGAATTCGCGCAGCAGGTCAACCAACTGCGGTCCGGCATTCCCAGCGTGCGGCACTACATCGCGCTGGACGAACGCGCCCAACCGGACGACCGCAGCATCCACGCCCGCGACAGCTTCCCCGAAGAACTCACCGCGCCACGCCCAGAACTGGACTGGGACTCGCCCTGGGTGATCTGTTACACCGGGGGGACGACCGGCCTGCCCAAAGGTGCGATCCTCTCGCACGGCAACATGACCTGGAACAGCGTGAACACGGTCATGAGCTGGGGCCTGGACCAAGACGACGTCGCGATCCTCAACTCACCGCTGTTCCATACCGGCGGGCTGAACGTGTTCACACTGCCGCTGATCCATGCAGGCGGCGCGAACATCCTGTGCAGCGGCTTCGACGCGGAACAGGTATTCGACCTGATCGCGACGGGGGACGTCACGCTGTATTTCGGCGTGCCGACCATGTTCATCATGCTGCAGCAGCACCCACGCTGGCAGGAAGCGGATTTCGGCAACCTGAAACTCGTGATCAGCGGCGGTGCCCCCTGCCCAATGCCGGTCTTCGAGCGCTTCTGGGAGCGCGGGGTGGACTTCAAAACCGGCTACGGCCTGACCGAAGCGGGACCCAATACGTTCTGGCTGCCGCAGGCGGACGTGCGGCGCAAGCCGGGCGCAGTCGGCTTCCCGCTGATGCACGTTGACGTGAAGATTGTGCGTCCGGACGACGGGGCCGAATGTGATGCTGGCGAGCCGGGAGAACTGCTCATTCGCGGGCCGCACGTCACACCCGGATACTGGAACAACCCCGAAGCCACCGCCGCCGCGATCCGTGACGGCTGGCTGCACACCGGCGACCTCGCCACGCGTGACGAGGAAGGCTACTACACCATCGTCGGGCGGCTGAAAGACATGATCATCTCCGGCGGCGAAAATGTCTATCCCGCCGAAGTTGAGAGCGTGATGTACCGCCACCCCGCGATCAAGGAAGCCGCGCTGATCGGCGTCCCGGATGAAAAATGGGGCGAGGTCGGGCGCGCGGTGGTCGTGGTGGAACCGGGACACGCGCTAAACGAAGCCGAGTTGATCGCCTTTCTGCGCGGGCAGCTCGCGCGCTACAAGGTGCCGAAGTCGGTCGTTTTCACAGACACGCTGCCCAAGACCGGCGCGGGCAAGATCGACAAACAAGCGCTGATTGAGCAGCACGGATAACCCCAGGAGAGACCAGATGCCTACGGCAACCATCCGCGATCTTAGAATGCACTACATCGACCAGGGCACCGGCACACCGGTGGTGCTGGTACACGGCAACACGTCCAGCAGTGTGTGGTGGGAATACACGCTGGAACGCATGGGAAACGCCTACCGTTTCATCGCGCCGGACCTGCGCGGGCGCGGGGCAACCGAAGGGCCATCCGGCGAGTGGACGATCCCCATGCTGGCCGACGATCTGCGCGGCCTGGTGCAGCACCTGGACCTCGGCCCGGCGCATTTCGTGGGCCACTCCCTCGGCGCGAACGTCGTGCTGCAATACGCGCTCGACCACCCAACTGACGTTAAGAGCATCGTGCTGCTGAATCCAGGCTGGGTAGCAGGAGACATGCCGGAAGCCCTGGCTGACATAGACCGCATCAGGGCGATGGTCGCGGACAAGGAATTGATGAAACTCGCGTTGCGCGGCATCGCCATGCTGCACCCGGAGAACGAACAATGGAAACGCCTGGAAGCGGCCAGCCTCGCGCAGAAGGACGAAGCCAGCCTGCGCGGGCCGACGGCGCTAAAGGAATGGAACGTAGTGGGCCGCTTGCACGAACTGGCCGGAATCCCGACCCTGGTCGCGCGTGGAGTCGGCGACGAGTACCTTTCGACACCGGCTGTGTGCGAGAAAATCACCGGCAATGTGCCCGGCGCGCGCTACGTCGAAATCGCTAACGCATCGCATTCGCCCAACGTCGAGAATCCGGACGAGTGGGTCGCGCTGCTCAAAAAACATCTTGCCGCTGCCGAAGCCGGATAGAAAGCGCATCATGTCCCGTTACGCACAGATCGCCAGCACGGGGCGCTATGTCCCGGCCAGAGTCCGCACCAACGCCGAGCTTGAGGAACTGCTAGGCGAGCCGGTCGACCAGTGGTTGATCGAAAATGTGGGCATCCGTGAGCGCCACCTGATGGCGGAGGATGAAGTCACATCCGATCTCGCCGTTCATGCCGCGCGACAGGCGCTGGAACGTGCCAATATCGCACCGCAAGACGTCGACCTGATCATCCTAGCGACCGACACGCCGGATTACATCTCGCCCGGTACGTCCTCGGTGGTGCAATACAAGCTCGGTGCGGTCAACGCGGGAACCTACGACGTCAACAGCGCCTGCGCTGCGTGGGTCATCGGGCTGGACATCGCGGGCAAGACCATCGCTACCGACCCGGACTACGAGCATATCCTCGTGGTCGGCGGGTATGGCATGACCCGCTACATTGACTGGACCGACAAACGTACCTGCACCCTGTTCGGGGACGGCGGCGGCGCGGTGATCCTGCGGGCAGGGGATGCGCCGGGCTTTCTGGGCGGCGCGATCACGTCCGACGGCGCGTTTCACGACTATATGGGCGTGTTCACCGGCGGCACGCAGGTGGTCGCGGGCGGTCCCGACGCGCCCCCACAGAAGCTCGAAATCCGTAAGCGTTTCCCGCCGGATACGAACAACAAAGGCTGGCCGCCGCTGGTACGCCGCCTGATGCGCAAGATCGGACGCCCGGTAGAGGCGATCGACAGGATCTATTTCACGCAGTTGAACCTGCGCACGATCGAATATGTGATGGCCGATCTCGGCCTGCCGATGGCGAAGACGCATACGGTCATGGACAAGTGGGGCTACACCGGTTCGGCGTGCATGCCGATGGCGCTCGACGACGCGGTGACGCGTGATATCGGGCCGCAGCCGGGCGACCTCGTGGTCTTCTGCGGCAGCGGCGCGGGGTATACTATGGCCGCTACGGCGTTCGTGTGGACGGTGTGAGGAGGCGGTTGTCATGTACATTGGCGACTATATGGCGCGGCGCGCGATTTATTCACCGGAACGTGTGGCCGTCGTCGATTCGGGCAAAACGAACCGTCCGAGCTACACCTACACGCAGATGAACGAGCGCGCCAACCGGCTCGCCAACTGGTTGCAGTCCGAAGCGGGGATCGGCAAAGGCGACCGCGTTGGGATCGTGGCGCATGACGGCGTGGAATTTCTCGACGCCTTTTTCGCCTGCGGCAAGCTGGGCGCGATCCTGGCGAACTACAACTGGCGCATGCATTGGCGCGAGCTGGCACGCGTGGTCAACGATACCAGGCCACGCGTGCTCATCTTCTCCGACGAGTTCAAGGACAACATCGCGCAGATGCTGCCCGAAACACCCAGCGTGACGCATACTCTGCACATCGAAGGCGATGGGATTGCAGGCAGCCAGCATCACGAGACAACCCTGCAATCCGCCGCCCCGGACCCCGTGACGACCGAAACGCTGGACAAAGAGGACACCGCCGCGCTTATTTTCACCGGCGGCACGACCGGCCTGCCCAAAGGCGCGAAGATCAGCCACCGCATGATCGCGTGGAACACGCTCAACACCGTGATCCATGACATCCTGCCCGGCGACACGACCGTGAACGTTTTTCCGATGTTCCACACCGGCGGCCTGCTGGTCTACACGCTGCCGCTGATGATCGTCGGCGGCACGGTGGTGCTGGTGCGGCGCTTTGACCCCGAACTGGTCCTGAGCCTGATCGAGGAGTACCAGGCTGACTTTTTCGCGGGGGTGCCGACGATGTACCAGATGCTCACGCAGGCAGAGAACTGGGAACAGGCCGATATGAGCAGCTTACGCTTCTGCACCAGCGGCGGCGCGCCGCTGCCCGTGTCGCTGGTTGAGAAATTCCGCGCCGAAAAAGGCGTAAGCTTCAAGCAGGGCTTCGGTATGACGGAGTTCGGGCCGGGCATTTTCGCGCTCGCGCCAGAAGACGCGATCCGCAAAGCGGGCAGCATCGGACGCCCAAACTTCTACGTTGATGCGCGGGTCGTCGATGACAACAACACGCCGCTCGGCCCCGGTGCCGTCGGTGAGCTGGTGCTCAAGGGGCCGTCGTTCTGCTCGGGCTATTTCAACCTGCCGGACGCCATGGACGACGTGGTCGATGCTGAGGGTTGGTTCCACACCGGCGACATGGCGAAATATGATGAGGAGTGGTATTTCTACATCGTGGATCGCAAGAAGGATATGTACATCTCCGGTGGTGAGAATGTGTATCCCGCCGAGATCGAGCATGTCCTCTACCAGCACCCGGCAGTGCACCAATGCGCTGTGATTGGCGTGCCCGATCCCAAATGGGGCGAAGCTGGCAAAGCCTGCGTTGTGCTGGCGAAAGGGGCCACCGTCAGCGAGGACGAATTGCTGGACTACCTGCGCGATCACCTGGCAGGATACAAAGTCCCCCAGTCCGTCACCTTCCTGGACGCCCTGCCGATCTCGGCGGCGGGCAAAATCCTGAAGCGCGAACTCCGCGCGCGATTCACCGACGACAGCTAACCCGCCCGTTCAGAAACAGAGCAAAGGAGGTCGTACTGAAACAGAACCGTGTCGAAACAACTCACACGACCCTGCTATCACAACAACGCACGTATCGTTGGACAACAAGAAAAATAAGCATACAAGGAGCTTTGAACCATGCGTAAACTATCCTTTTTGGTCCTGGTGACTGTCATGGCGCTGTCGCTGGTGATGGTCCCGTCTTACCAAGCCGCCGAAGCTCAAGACGGCGAACCGCTGAAGATCGGGCTGATCACCGACCTTTCCGCCGTGCTGCTACTCTACGGTGTGGAACTCCAAAACGGCCTGACATTGGGCCTTGAATATGCCACCGATGGCACGATGGAAATCGCAGGTCGCCCGATCGAAGTGATCGTGCGCGACTATGCGAATGATGCCGAACTCGCCGCAACCCAGGCCCGCGACTTGATCGAGGTCGAGGGCGTGGAAATCCTGGTCGGCGCGCCTTCCTCCGGCGTGACCCAGGGCCTGGTCGACGTCGCCGCCGAATACGGCGTGATCCTGATGATCGGTCCCGCCGCTGACCCCACACTGACCGGATCGGAGTTCGAAGAGACATCCTTCCGCGCGTGCCGTAACTCGTATCATGACTGGTTCGCGATCGGCAGTTGGGCGCTCGAAAACGTCGGCGAAAACTACATCGAACTTGCCCCTGACTACGCGTTCGGTTATGGCTCAGTGGCGGCGGCGGAATACGCGTTCAACGAACTGGGCGCGACATTCGTCGGCGACCCGATCTTCGTACCGACGGACACAACCGAATTCACGCCCTACCTGCAGCAGGTGATCGACTCCGGTGCCGACGGCGCGCTGATGACGTGGGCTGGAGCCTCGTCGATCAACCTGTTCCAGCAGGCCGCCGAATTGGGCCTGGGTGTGGACGAAGACAAGCCCGTGATCCTGACCGGCTTTAACTCCAATGACATCGTACTGGCCTGGGCCGACGAATCGCAGATCGGCAACATCGGGTTGATCGTCTACCACTACTCGCTGCCGGATAACGAGGTCAATGACTGGCTGACCGAGCAGCACGTCGAACGCTACGCCGACGTACCCGACCTGTTCACCGAGTGCGGCTTCGCCAGCGCGCAGGCGCTGGTCGCCGGCGTCGAAGCGGCGGGCGGCTCAACCCTACCCGAAGACCTGATCCCGGCGCTGGAAGGTCTGCAATGGGAAGGCCCGAAGGGTACCTACACCATGCGCGCCGAAGATCACCAGGCGCTCTTGCCAATGTACGTCGTGCAGTTAACGAATCTGACCGATCCCGATCAGAAGTTCTACGATCTGGTCGCGGAAGTCTCCGCCGAAGACACGGCACCGCCGTGCCTCGCCCCGGCAGAACGCAGCAGCGACACGCTTGAGTGCACCGGCGAGTAAGCGCACGCTAACGATTATCTTGCAGGGGATGTGCCCGCTGACCGGGCGCATCCCCACGTCATAAAGAGAACATCATGCCTATGTCGGACGAATCCATCATTCTGGAAGGGCAAGGGCTGCGCAAAGAATTCGGCGGGCTGGTTGCGGTGCGCAACGTCGATATCCGGGTTCAGGCAGGCAAGCTACACTCGATCATTGGGCCGAACGGGGCAGGCAAAACCACGCTGTTCAACCTGCTAACCGGCAACCTCAAGCCCACGCGTGGCACCGTGCTGTTCAAAGGACAGGATATCACCAACGAACCGCTCCATCGCCGCGTGCACTTAGGGATCGGGCGCTCGTTTCAGATCACGAATATTTTCCCCAACCTGACGGTGCTTGAAAATGTGCGGCTCGCCGCCCAGGCGCTCGGTAAGGACAGCTACAAGTTCTGGTGGCATTTCCGGCACTTCAACCAATACGCGGAGACCGCACTCGATGCGCTGGCGAAGGTCGGTTTGCAGGACAAGGCCGAGATCCCGGCAGCGATCCTGCCGCATGGCGACCAGCGCAAACTGGAACTGGCGATCTTGCTGGCTTCCGACGCCGAACTGCTGCTGCTAGACGAACCGACAGCTGGCATGGCAGCCGAACAAGTCCCGCTGCTGATCGATACGATCCGGCAGGTGCAGCAACAACTGGACAAAACGATCATGCTCGTCGAGCACAACATGCACGTGGTGATGAACATCTCCGATCGCATCACGGTGATGCACCAGGGCGACGTGCTGGCTGAAGGCACCCCGCAAGAGGTCGCGCAGAACGAGACCGTGCAAAAGGCTTATCTGGGCGAGTTGTACGGAGACTTCAGCGATATCATTGGAGGGGACGCCGTATGAGCGCTGCAGCAAACGACACGTATCTGCTTGACGTGCGCGACATCCACACCTTTATCGGGGAATTTCACATCCTCGAAGGCGTGAGCGTACAGGTCCCGCGCGGCAGCATCACCGTGCTGTTGGGGCGCAACGGCGCGGGCAAAACAACGACTCTACGCAGCATCATCGGCCTGAACGCACCCCGCAGCGGTGAGATCATTTTCAAAGGTCAACCGATCCAGGGACGGCGCGCGCACCATATCGCGCAGATGGGTATCGGTTACGTGCCGGAAAACCGTATCATCTTCCGCGACCTCACCGTCGAGCAAAATCTGCAAATCGCGGAGCGCAAAAAAGGCGAACTGGAGGCCCGCGCAGACTTTATCTTTAACCTGTTCCCGGACCTGAAGCGTCTTTACCGCCTGCCAGGGGGCAAGCTCTCAGGCGGGCAGCAGCAAATGCTCGCGGTCGCGCGGGCGCTGGTCGCCGATAACGACTTGCTGCTAATCGACGAACCCAGCGAAGGGTTGGCCCCCGTGCTCATCGAGCAAATGATGGAAGCCATCCGGCAGCTATCGCACCGCACAACGGTGTTGCTGGTCGAGCAGAATTTCCAGGTCGCCAGCCAGCTCGCCGAACGGTATGTGATCATTGAGGAAGGGGTATCCGTTCACACCGGTCGGATCGCTGATCTCGTGCAGGATGAAGACTTGATCCGTACCTACCTGGGCGTGGCCTGAGACCGGAGGACAGTATGCAAACCTACTTTGCGAATCTCACACCGGCGGATCGGCGGGCTTGGGGAATGGTCGGCATATTTCTGCTGGCGATCGTTGCGATCAGCCTGGTCGATTTCGGATACAACACTGCCGGCCAGACGCTGTTTCGCGGGCTGTTGCTGGGGATGCTCATTTTCCTGGTGGCATCCGGGCTGTCGCTGATTTTCGGCTTGCTTGACGTGCTGAACTTCGCCCAGGGTGCATTCATGTTGATCGGCGCTTATGTCGGCTACGACGTATACGAATCGGTGGGCGGGCCGAACGGCGTGCGATTCCTGGCTGCGATAGGCGGCGCGATCGTCTCTGTCTCGCTGGTCGGGGTGTTGATGGAAACCGGGTTGATCCGCCCACTATACGAGCGTCCCCTTTTTCAGCTCGTGCTGACCTTTGGGCTGGCGTCCGTGTTTCTTGACTTGGTCAAGCGGTACTATGGCCCGGACCCAAAACAACCAATCACCCCGCCCGGCTTTTTGAATGACAAATTCGTCTTATTCAACCAGAGCTTGAGCTATTACCGGTTGTTCATCATCGTGCTGGGCCTGGTCACGATGATCGGCGTGTTCCTGCTGCTCAACCGCACGCGGATCGGGATCATCATCCGCGCGGGCGTGCAAGACCCGGAAATGGTCCAGGCGCTCGGCATTAATGTGCGACGCGTGTTCACGCTGGTCTTCGTACTTGGCGCGGCATTGGCCGGGCTGGGCGGGATCGCCCTGGTGCCGTATCAAGGCGCAACACTGGAGATGGGCAACCAGTTCTTGATCCTGGCGATCGTGGTGATCGTGATCGGCGGCATGGGCAGCTTTGAAGGGACTGCCGTCGCTAGTCTCATCGTTGGCTTGACACGCGCCGTCGCTGAACAACTGTCGATCAAACATTTCGACGCGCCAGTGCTGGCGGAAACCTCGGTGTTGTTGCTGATGATCGCCGTGTTGCTGGTCCAGCCCAGCGGCCTGTTTGGCAAGGGGGAATAATGATCGAACGCTACATCTACCCCACGCTCGACACGATCAAAAATCCGGCCCTGCGCGCCCTGTCGCACTCCCTGGCACGATTGATCCTGGAAAACTGGTTCTACATCCTGTTCCTGGTGTTCCTGTTGCGTTTCCCTTATCTCATTGCCGACTGGACGGGCAGTGAAGTCATGCCGCGCCGCCCGACAGGGGCATCGGCCTTCTGGCAAAGCGAAATGGGACGCGCGCTGACCGTGACCTGCCTGGCTATGAGTTACAATCTGCTGTTCGGATTTAGCGGGGTGCTGTCGTTGGGTCACGCACTCTTCTTTGGCATGGGGGGCTACGTAACATTCATCCTGCTGAGCCATTATGACCCCTCGCTGCAAACCAGCGTGATCATCGCGGTCGCGATCGTCACACTCGGGCTGGCAGCCTTTGCCCGGCTCTCGGCGCGCGGACTGCTGATCGCCATCGTCGTGGCAATCGCGCTCACACTCATCTTGCTGCCCGGTAAGGGCAATATCCGGTTCTACCAGGCGGCGGGTGTTGCCGTTGTGCTGAGCATCGTAATCAGCGTGGTCTCCGGCGTCGTGACGCTGCGCCTGCGCGGGATCTACTTCTCGATGTTCACGCTGGCACTGGCGGAGATGCTCTGGGTGATGGGCAAAAGCGGCACCTTCCGCAACTACACCGGCGCCGAAGACGGACTGGGATTCCGCGATATTCTGCCGGACTCGCTCAACCCAACGCCCACCTTCGATGGCAGCCGCCTGGCTATCTACCGGATCACGGTCGTTTTCTTCGTGATCGTGTTTGTGGCGATCCGGCGCTATCTGAATTCACCGGTGGGCCGCGTCATGGTTGCGATCCGTGAAAACGAAGAGCGTGCCAAAACCATCGGCTACAACACGCTGTACTACAAGGTACTGACGATGGTCTTCTCAGGTGTAATCGCCACGCTCAGCGGTTTGCTGTTCGTGATCTGGTCGACCGACAAGCGCGTTCACCCGGAGATTCTGAGCCTGAAATACACGGTCGATCCGCTGCTGAACACGTTGATCGGTGGCGTAGGCACACTGACCGGCCCGGTGATTGCCACACTGGGACTTAAACTGGGCGAAACGTACCTGCGTAACGATACGTTCACCCTCGACACCCATGTGCTGGGGCTGATCCCGATGTGGGCGCTGTTGTCCCTGTTGCTGGCCGGGATCGTTGCCTGGGCGGTGCGTCGCTACTTGCGCCGGCTGGGGATCATCGCAATGCAACGGATCGCCGGAGTCACGTCCCACGAACAAAAAACCCCAGAACACCGCCGCCTCATCACCCGTTTCACCGCTGCAGGGATGCTGGCGATCCTGTTAGTGGGGCTGATCGCCGGTAACGTAGTGGTTACCGGCTCCGGCCTGCAAGATAACGTCTATGAAGTGTCGGACTTGTGGGACCTTGGTCTCGGCGCGATATTCGTGATCGTGGTGATGGTGCTGCCACATGGCATCGTCGGGACGTGGAATCGCTACTGGATCGAGCGCCGCATCCGGCGCATGGAGCGCGCAGTACAAGAACAGAAAGAATCCTGACAGGTTGCCCGCCCTAATTATCCAAACCAGGAGCGCCCTGCTCCTGGTTTTTTTGAGAAGCTATCTGTATGCCAGATTTGCTTATATTTTTCTCATCCACACCTCGTTTATTTCTCATGCGCAGGCCCTAATCTCTCCACTGTAAGTTCAGCGCTGAACCGGAACCATCAAACACGAATAAGCAAACGCAAGCTCAACCAAATCCAACCCTATCTGGAGGAAAACAAACCATGCGCAAGTTTCTTGTACTGCTGACCGCGTTCGCACTCGTCGCCGCCTTCGCATTTGCGCCAGCGATGACGGCCCGCGCCCAAGATGGCGAAGGCGAAGAAGACATGATGTCGATCGTTGACATCGCCGCCTCGAACGAAGACTTCAGCACGCTGGTGGCGGCGGTCCAGGCTGCCGGCCTGGCCGACTACTTCGCCAGCACCAAACCGATCACCGTTTTCGCCCCGACCAATGACGCGTTCGCGGCGGCACTCGCAGCGCTTGATATGACCGCTGAAGAACTGCTGGCGGATACCGACTTGCTGACGAGCGTCCTGCTGTATCATGTCGTGCCGGGTGCGGTGACGTCCGATATCGTGGTGGGCGCCGAGACGGCCAAGACCTTCAACGGCGCGGCGATCGCGATCAACGCGAGTGACGCGGGCGTGAGCCTCAATGATAGCCAGGCGTCGGTCGTGGCCGTGGACATCATGGCGAGCAACGGCGTGATCCACGTGATCGACGGCGTCATTCTGCCGCCTGCGGAAGAAGAGATGATGGAGTCCCTGGGCACAATCGTTGACATCGCTGCTGGTGACGAAACGTTCTCGACGCTGGTGGCTGCCGTGACCGCGGCGGAACTGGCGGACGCGCTGAGCGTGGCTGGCCCGTACACCGTCTTTGCCCCGACAAATGATGCGTTCGCGGCGGCGCTGAACGCGCTGGGCATCACGGCGGAAGATCTGCTGGCCGACACCGAAACGTTGACCGGCATCCTGCTGTACCACGTTGCCCCCGGCAAGCTGACGGCTGACATCGTGGTCCAGCTCGAAGCGATCGGCACGCTGAACGGCGCGCCGATCATGGTCAGCGCCAGCGATGCCGGTGTGAGCCTCAACGAGGGCCAGGCTTCGGTCGCCGCTGTGGACGTGATGGCGGATAACGGTGTGATCCACGTGATCGACGGCGTCATCCTGCCGCCTGCTGCCGAATAATCACCGCCAACAAGTAATCCTCGCTATAACGCACGAGGCCAGGCATCTGAACCTGGCCTCGTTGTTGATTCACCGAAGTTTCCAGTACCACACGCATCTACCGGCTTGCGCTGCGCGTCTCGACCGGGGGAGTCTCAAGTGCGTGGATGCCTGCCTCCTTGACATCGCCCGCCGCGCCCAGTTCCGCGACGATCATACCCAGCAAGATCAGACCGCAGCCGACCAGTTCGCGCGGGCCTAGTAACTCACTGGCCCACCACCAGCCAAACAACGCCGCGAACACCGGTTCCAGGCTGAACAGCAGCGCCGTATGCGTCGGTGTGGTGAACCGCTGGACGTATACCTGCACGCTGAATACGAGCGCGGTCGCCACCACGCCGGTGAAGGCGATCGCGCCCCACGTCGCCACAGGCAGATCAAACGTCGGTATCTCAAATACCAGCGCCGACCCGGTGCCCAGCAGCGCAACCGTCGCAATCTGTGCTATCGCCAGGCGAATCGCACCGTGCCGCGGCGAAAAGTGTGCCACGCTGACGATGTGCAGCGCGAACATCACTGCGCACGCCAGCACCCACAGATCGCCCGTCTGCGCGCTGAGATCGTCGTTCAGCGTGAGCAGCGCCAATCCAACGGTTGCCGCGATGATTCCCGCGATCGCCCCGCGCCCTGGCGGGCGTCGCAGCAGAAGCGTTGCCAGCACCGGCACGATCACCACACTCAGCCCGGTGATGAACCCCGCCTTGGCGGTCGTCGTGGTCTGCAAACCGATCGTCTGGAAGATATAGCCGCCGGCCAGCCACACGCCGATCAAGGCCCCAGCGCGCAATTCCGCCAGCGAGATTCGTCGCAAGCGGCGGTAAAACAATCCGCCCAGCACCAGCGTCGCCAGCCAGAAACGCCACGCGACAAACGTCAGCGGGCCGACAGCGTCGAGCGCGTTCTGCACCACGACGAAGGTCGACCCCCAGATCAGGGCGACAATGCCCAATGCGAGATCAGCCTGCCAGCGTTTCATCGCTATCCGTTCACAATGTGCGTATGCTAACCAATTCTGCGCAGTCCGTTAGTGTAGCCGAAATCTCGCAACCGTGGCTGGCGGCATGTGTGCAAAACACACGATCTTTCGCCTGAGGTATGGCGTGGTTACAGCGCGCGCCGCAGTATCTCGCGCATGTCATCTGGCGTCAAGTCGACCGGGTTCCCCTTCATCGAACTGGAACGGCGCGCCATATCGACCAGCGCGTCGAAATGAGCTTCCGAGCAACCATACGCCGCCAGTCCCGGGATGTCCAGCCGGTCGCACAGGGCCGCGATCCAGGCGACACCATTCCCGGCAGTGGCAACAGGATTCCCGGTGAGCAGTTGCGCGACTTCATCGAAACGTGACCGTGCAGGATGATCCGGTGCGCGCCGTTGGATCACATCCACGTTTACGGCCATGACGTGTGGCAGCAGCGCCGCGCATACCGCCCCGTGCGGCGCGTCAAACATCCCGCCAAACGGCCCGGCGAAACCGTGCACTGCGCCGAGTTTTGCGTTCGCCAGCGCAAGCCCGCCCATCAAGGCCGCCAATGCCATGTCCTCGCGTGCCTGGATATCATCCCCGTGCTCGTATGCACGCTCCAGGGACCGCGCCGCGCGTATGATCCCCGCGCGGCACACGGCATCCGTCAGCGGATTGGCGTGCCGGGACACCAGCGGCTCGATCACCTGTGTCAGCGCGTCCAGGCCAGTGTAAGCGGTCACATCCGGCGGCATGCTGTAGGTCAATTGCGGATCGACCAGGGCCACGTCAGGCAGCATCAACGGGCTGCGCAAACTGACCTTGACATGGTGTTCCGGCGACGCCAGCACCGCGTTACGCGTGACTTCCGTGCCCGTCCCGGCGGTGGTCGGGATCGCAATATACGGCGCAGGCGCTTCAATCAACGGCTGGCCGCGCCCGATCACCTCCAGGTAGTCCAGCGGCTCGCCGGGATTGGTCAGCAGTGCAGCGATCGCCTTGCCGGCATCCAACACGCTGCCGCCCCCAAACCCGATCACAAACGTGCACCCCGTGTCACGTGCCTGCGCGGTCCCCGCCTGAACCAGATCGGTCGTTGGCTCGTGCGTCACAGCGAACCGTACCGCCTCGACACCCGCCTTCTGCAGCAGGTCGATCAAGGGGACGGCGCGTTGCGCTGAGCTGCCGGTCACCACCAGCGCGCGGCGTCCCATCTCCGCCGCGATCGATCCCGCCTTTTGTAGCATCCCCGCCCCAAAGAGAATACGTCCCGCCGTTGCGAATTCAAACTGCATGATCTAGCCCCACCCGTTTTCGTCAGGGAACACGTTGTCGTAGACGATCTTGCTGCGCGGCTCGACCAGCATATCTTTCGCAGCGACGGTCTCAGCCCAGCGGGCATAATGCGCCGTCGCTTTGTGCTTCGCGGGATCATCCGGCGTGCGGTACACCTCGACCAGCACAAACCGCGTTGGGTCGTCGGCCTGCTGGATCACGTCAAAGCGCGCGATGCCGGGTTCCTGCACGCTGTTGCGAGCGTTTTCGATACACAGCGCTTTGAACTCGTCGAGGAACTCCGGCTTAACATGGCAAAAAACATGCACAATGTACATTTGAGGACTCCTTACAACGGTCTTTTTCGCTTGACGCTTTGATTATAGTCCGGGACCAGAATATCTCAACCGGTCCAATAACGAGCCTCTCGCCGGAAGATCGGTGAGAGGCTCATTGCCCTGCTACGGATCGCGTGGGCTAGGTGCAGGCGGCTATTCCATCACGCGTAGTGTGGAAGGGATATCCATCTTGCGCATCTTGCGAACGCTGAGCAGCGGCGTCAGGCCCACCACAACCACACCCACTAGAACCGCCAGCAGCAAGGTTGGCGTAGAGAGCGAAATGGTGAAGCGGATATCTTCTAACTCGACCATTTCCATATTGAACACGGCCCTCAGGATTCCCCAGCCAACAAGTACACCTATGACGGTCCCCGCCAGCCCGATCAGCACGTTCTCAAGCATCTGCATCCGCGTGACAGTACGGATGCGCAGCCCGAATGCGAACATGGTCGCGATCTCGCGCACGCGCTCATCGACGCTGATGCTGGTCGAGTTGAACGCAATCAGAAACGCCATCAACAGCACGACCGCTGAGACAATCCCTAGCAAACCAACAGCTAGTTCGAGCAGGTTTCTTGCCGCTTCTGAGAACTCCGAGATAGGCTCGACCGATGCAACGCCAGGCTGGGTGAGCAGCGCCTTTTTGACCACGTCCTTGCTCACATCGTCCGGTGGCGTCAACACAACCAGATTGGTCACGCCTTCCAGACCCATGATCGACGCCCCCTGCATATCCATATAGCTCAGGCTCCGGATCGGGTTGTTATGGATACCGATCACCGGCAGTTCCGTCGGCACCTGCTGGAAGGACTGCGGGCCGGTGCGGCGCGGGTGCTCAAGCGTGATCGTGTCGCCAACTGTCACGCCCAGATCATCTGCCGCCTTCTGAGAAATGATTAGCCCGGGCGCGTCGGACTGCAGTTCTCCGGTCACCAGTTCCGGGGTCCAGATCGCGCGGTCCATATCGTGCACGTCGAGCGCAGTGTCGATTGCCACACCGTTGTGCCTCAACGTCCCACCCAGTTCTAAGGCGGTCTCGAAATCTGATGCCAATGGCGTCCCATCCGCCAGAGTCAGCGTGCGCAACCCGTTGATCTCGCCGTTTTCAAGCGGGTAGAAGAAATCCAACCGCACGAGTATTCGATTCGCGCCTTCGTGACGGAACGCCTCGTCGGCTTGGTCTATCGTGGCGACATACGTATCCAGCGCCCCGACGATGAACGTCAACAGGGCCACCGCGATCGCCACACCGAGCGCAGTCATCAGCGCGCGCCAGGGTGAACGCAAGATGTTGTTGATCGGCATTCGCACAAAGCTTTTGCCCGGCAGCGAAAGGTTTTTGACCAAGCGGGCCAGCCCGCCGCCCTTCGCCACCAGATAACCTGCGCTGATCGCGTCAATTGGCGCGACTCGCACCGCACGCCACACCGGTATCAGAGTGGCGATAAACGGCAGCAAAATGCCAACGAGGATCGCGCGAGCATAACCCGGCAGGTAGAACGAAATGTCGTAATACGGCAGCGGCATGAGTTCCTTCACCTGATCGACAAAGACCTGGTTGAGCACCCAACCGAAGACCAGCCCCAACACCGTGCCCAGCAGCGCGATCTGTAGCCCGACCAGCATCGGACGGAATGCGATCCAGCGGCGCGGCAGCCCCAGTGCCATACCGATACCGATCTCACGCCGCTGTGATTCGACCATGCGCCCGGCAAGGTTAAACGCCCCCATCGCCGCGCCAATCAGGAACACAACCGCGATTATGTTCCACATGACCTGATCGCCTTCGGCATCCGAATATAGTGTCGAATAGACGGGGTCATCCGCGCGCTCGGTGATATCGATGCTGGTTTCGGGGAAGGCCTTTTGCATGCGGGATTCGATCGCCGCACGTACTGCCGCCAAGTCAGCCTGATCGCTAACCGTCAGTACCGCGTTGTTCACCAGGCCTTCGCGCCCGGTGATCTGCTGCGCCGTTTCCAATGGTAGAAATGCCACGGCAAAACTCGCCTCAGCGAAATAGACCGCCGTCTCCGGCATCACCATGAAATATTCCGGAGAGTGGACATTTCCGACCACTTCCAACGTCATATCTCCGCTGGTGCGGATCGTCATGCCAGGCTTGATGTCGTGATGGCGCGCGAACTTGTATTCCAGCGCCGCGACCTGCTCGCCGGCATCCGCAGCCGTGAGCGCCCGGCCAGCACCGCCATCCGCCGTGATGCCGTCCACCACCGGCCCGCCGCCGGAAACATCCACGCCTATCATGCGCCCCTTGACCACGATCGTCTCGTCGCCGTGCGATGCATCGACCAGTGTGGGTGTCACCAAACGCACCTCGACATCCGCCACACCTTCGACCTGTGAGAGTTCCTCAACCAGCGCCGCACCATCGACAAAACTACCCGTTGCCAGCTCAACTTTCAGATCGTGCATATTCAGGCGCTCGTAGCTCGCATCATAGGAGGCCTTGCGCCAGGTTTCCTGGCCTCCTAGACCGGCAAACACACCGGCGCCCAGCGCGATGATGATCGCGATCGCCAGCACCTGGACCCAGCGCGCACGCAGATCGCGCCAGGTCCAACGCAGCCACAGCTTCCAGTTAAGCATCAGCCTTCCCCTTTGCTACCACTGCAGCTCAGAGACATCAACCCGACCGTCGCGCGGCGGACCATCCGACACAACATGCCCGCTGCTGAGTTCGATCACGCGATCGGCAATGCGCGAAATTTCGCGGTTGTGCGTCACGACGAGCACCGCCTTACCATCCGCCGCCTGCTCGCGCAACAACTCCAGAATCTGAACCCCGGTCTTGAAGTCCAGCTCCCCGGTCGGTTCGTCCGCCAGCAGGACCGGATTACCGGTCGCCAGCGCGCGCGCGATCGCCACGCGCTGTTGTTCGCCACCCGACAGTTCGTGCGGAAAATGATCCACGCGTTCACCCAACCCGACGCTCGCCAGCACCTCCGCCGCCCGGCCCTTGCTGTCGGGCACATTCGCCATGTCCAGTACGAACTGCACATTCTCCAGCGCGGTCAGGCTGGGAAACAAGTTGAACGTCTGAAAGATGAAACTGACCGTTTCGCGCCGGAATTTGAAGCGGTCGCTCCTGCCCCGTGTCTGCAGGTTGTTGCCGTTGATCCGCACGTGACCTTCCGTCGGCACATCCAGCGCGCCGATGATGTTCAGCAGCGTGGTTTTGCCGCTGCCTGACGGGCCAAGCACGACTACGAACTCGCCCTTCTCAATCGTCATCGAAACACCGTCCAGCGCGGTGACGGTTACATCGCCCATGTGGTAACGCTTCGATATGTTTTCGAGGTGTATCATACCTGTGTTCCTTTCGTGTGCGCCCGAACCAGCGCCGCAGCCAGTCGATCGGCACCGCCCCCCCTCAACGCTCGCGTCTTACCCACAGCATAATCCAACCGCCCCATCGGGTACCCCCTAAAATTTAGGAGGTTCAAATCTAAAAGTTGGATACTCTTAAAAAAACAAGACCTCAACGTCAATCGCGACGAGGCTAAATAGTTGTTCGCCATCAAACTACTAAGATTATAGACCAGACACGGTCCGTTAGCAATAGCTTTTTGTGCAGTTTATTTGAAGACTTTTATGGTCGCAGGACGGGGCCCTATTTTACAATCATAGTAACGCTCATCTGTTGAGAATGAACACCATGTACGAGATACCGCTTTTTCCGTTGAAGACCGTGCTCTTTCCCAATATGCCGCTGTCGCTGCACATCTTCGAACCACGCTACAAGATCATGGTCGAGGAATGTCTCAGCACCGGGCAACCCTTTGGCGTGGTGCTGATCCGCAAGGGCAAGGAAGCGCTCGGTCCGCTGCCGGAACCACACAACATCGGCTGCACGGCGCAAATCACGAAAGTGGACCGGCTGGAAGACGGGCGCTTGAACATCCTGGCGATCGGCATCGAACGCTTCCAGATCCACGCACTACAACGTGACAAACCATACCTCGTGGGGACGGTCGAACCGTATCCGTTGGACACCGGCGCAGACTCGCAACATCTGGCCCGGGCCAGTGACAGCCTGCGTCCCTGGGTTGAGCGCTATTTGAGCGTGTTATCGCAGGCATCCGAGGATGCGGACTTCGATGCATCGCGCCTGCCCGATGATCCGCTGGCGCTCGCTTATCTGGCGGCGGCGTTGGTCCAGATTCCGCTGGAACAAAAACAACCTATCCTGGCCGAATCGCAAGCCTCAACAATGCTGGCCGACATCCAAACGATCTATCGCCGCGAGGTTGCGCTGTTGAGCGCGATCTTGGAGCGCGACATCGCCCACCGGCACGATGATGACAGGCGTTTATTCTCCGCGAATTGAGCGCTACATTACCCAAAAAACAGCACCCTGCCGCTCAAAGGGCATGGGTGCTTGTTTGATCGTGCCTGGCGAGTTTCGGAGACAGCTCTACCAGCCGGTTGTACTCGCTCCACCTTTGAAAGGCCCTACAATGTCCGGTGTGATCCAGCCGCCGTAAAAGTTGCCGTCCTGTGCCTGGACTCGCACGTCGCCAACATAACATGCATCAACCCGGCCCGCGTAAAACGCCAGGTGATCCGCGATCTGCTCAAAGCCCGGCATCGGCGCGGGATAACTCCACGCGGCATTTTCGGCGGTACGCTCGTCAACCGTGATCGTCCAGTAACGCGCCGCACCTTTGAACTCGCACACCGATCGCCGCCCGGTCTGCGTCAGGTATTCCATGCGTACGTCATCCGGGGGGATATAATACACGGGGGGATGGCTCGTCTCCAGCACGCGCAACGCGCGCCGCGTTTCGGTGATGGTCACACCGTTGAACACCACTCGCACCAGCTCATCCGTCATCTCGACGCGCGGAGGACGGGGATAATCCCATACCGACTCCTGGCCGGGCCCCGGCTCAATGCGTTTAATCATGTTGTCTGTGTCCTCTACCCATCCAGCTATACGCACAAGCGGCACACAAATGATTACGTTCTTTGCACCATGACGCCGGGCCGCATTCCGAATGCAAACCCGACCCTATCCCGCAGGTGCTCGTATCCCTCACGCGGCTCGGTATAGATCCAGCCCACATCCTTGATCGTGCCAGAATCCGTTTCGAGATCGAGCCAATGACACACGCCCTTATACGGGCACTTATAAATGCGCGGCGTCATGACCAGATGCGTCATATCAACCAATTCAGGGTCAAAATAGTACGCGCCTTCCTGCTCGAACACCCCATCGCCAAGCTCACGCTGCGCTAATACCACATTGTGCATCACGTCCGTCACAACTATCGTCGCCATATCACCCTCGTCTTTGCCTTGCCATTGCCTGTTGTGCGTGTTTGGCGTTCCTGACTGTACAAGTTATAGCAAAACTGGCCGCTTTGATCACGCGAGAGCGTGCCGGACAGCGAGACACACAACCCGGCGCTACTCCAGCCGGATACGCGGGTTCAGCACCGCGTACAGCATGTCCGCCAGGAAGTTTGCCAGCAAGATCACGGCCACGGTGACCATAACGATCGCCTGGATCAGCAGCAGATCACGGTTGCGGATCGCTGTGTTGATCAACAGACTGCCCAACCCCGGATAGCTGAACACAGACTCGATCACCACCAGCCCGCTCATCAACCATCCCGTGCTGGTCGCGATCACCGTGATCGTTGGGATCAGTGCGTTGCGTAGCACGTGTTTAACGATCACCACGCGGTACGGCAGCCCCTTAAGCACCGCCGTGCGCACATAATCGCGCTTGAGCTCTTCGATCACACCGGCGCGCACCAACCGCACGATGTAGGCCATTAGCACCAGCGTCGCGGCGATCGCTGGCAGCCAGAGTGCGGGCAACGCCTCTTGAAACGTCGTCTCCGCACGAATGAACGAACTCGACGGAAACCACCCGAAGCGCTCCGCAATAGGATTCGCGTCCCACTTCAACGCCACCGTGTTGATCAGGAACAGGCCCGTGACGAACTCCGGCAGGCTTACCACCGAGAGCGACAGCACCGAGATGATGCTATCTGGCAGCTTGCCCTCGGTCAGCCCGGCGATCACCCCCAGCGTGACCGACAGCGGGATCGCGAGCAGCAGCGTCAGCCCCGCCAGCCAACCAGAATGGACCATCCGCTGCCAGACGACGGTACGCACGTCCTCCTGCGCGCCGGAGAACATCTCGCCCCAATCGCCTTGAACAAACTCCACCGCCCAGGTGATGTACTGGCGCGCCAACGGCTGATCGAGTCCGAGTTCGGCGCGTTTAGCCGCAACCGCCGCCTCGCTCGCCTCGCGCCCCAGAATCACACGCGCTACGTCGCCGGGCAGCACGCGCGTCAACACGAACACCAACAACGACGTGAACACCAACGTGAACAGGAAAAACAAAACGCGCCGGGTCAAGAAACGTGCCATCTCATCCCTCCTTCCCGGTCACCACTGCGCGCTGTTCGGCGCGTAGTTCTTCCAGTGGAATGTGGCAGCGGATAAAATGCCCGTTGCCATCATCGCGCCAGGGGGGAACTTCGTCTTCGCAGATCGCGCCGATCTTGCGCGGGCAGCGTGTATGAAAACGGCAACCACTTGGCATGTCGCGCGGGCTGGGAATGTCGTCCGCCAGGCGGATCACATCGGCATCGTGCTGTGGGTCCAGCACCGGGATCGCGGATACCAACGCCTCGGTATACGGGTGGAACGGCGGCTCGAACAGGTCGCGCCCATAGCCTACTTCGAACAACTCGCCCAGGTACATCACCGCGATGTAATCCGCCAGGAACCCTACGACTGCGAGATCATGCGAAATGAACAGGTACGATGTGTCGCGCTCTTGCTGTAAGTGTGCCAACAGGTTCAACACCGCCGACTGCACCGAGACATCCAGTGATGACACCGGTTCGTCACAAATGATCAGCGCCGGGTCGGACGCGAAAGCACGCGCGATCGCCACGCGTTGTTTTTCACCGCCGCTAAGCTCGCCGGGGAACCGTTCCGCATATTCGGGACGCAGGTTCACCGCCTGCAGCAACTTCTGGACCTCGGCATCCGCTTCTGCGCGTGACATGCCGCGCAGCTTCAACAGCGGGCGCCGGATTGCCTGGCCGACCGTCAGGTAAGGATTGAGCGAGTCCTGCGGGTTCTGGAACACCATCTGTAACTGGGCCAGCACCTGCTTGCTGCGCTCCCGCACATTTCCGGCGATGTCCGCGCCGAGCAGCTCAATCGTGCCCGAGGTGCGATCCTCAAGCCCGATCAGCACCCGTGCAAGTGTCGTCTTGCCGCTACCGGACTCGCCCACCAGGCCCAGTGTGCGCCCTTTCTGAATGCCGAGATTGACGCCGTCCATCGCGCGGATCGGTTTGGAGGGCGTGCCGCGCAGCACCTCGATCAGCGAGCGCGGGATCGGGAAATGCTTGGTCAGATCGCGCGCCTTGAGCAAACTCTCGCGCTGCAGGTGCGCGCGCTCGATCGCCTCAACCCCGGCATCGCGCTCTTGCACCACAGCGACCTCACCGTTTGCGATCTCCTGCCAGCGATGGCAGCGTACCAGCCGCCCCTCGGCAGGTTGCTCCAACGGCGGGTGCTGGCGGCAAATATCAATCGCCAACGGACAGCGCGGCGCGTAGACGCATCCCTGCGGCAGGTCCGCGATCGACGGTGGACGTCCCGGGATCGTCAGCAAACTTGCATCGCGTTTGGTCTCGCCCAAGCGAGGCACGCTGTGCAACAAGCCGATGGTATACGGGTGCAACGGGCGCTCGAACAAGTCCAGTACCGTCGCATCTTCCATAATCTCACCGGCGTACAGCACCATCACGCGGTCGCACACCTGCGCGACCACGCCGAGATTGTGTGTCACGTAGACCGCGCCTGCAGCACCAGCTTGAATCAGGTCGCGCACGAGGTCCAGGATCACGGCCTCGGTCGTCACGTCAAGCGCCGTCGTCGGTTCGTCCAACACCAGCAGTTGCGGCGCGGTGCTGAGCGCCATCGCGATCATGACCCGCTGCTGCATTCCCCCGCTGAGCTGGTGCGGATAGCGCTCAAGGATCGTCGCGGGATCGGCCAGGTTGACGCGCCGCAGCATCTCGATCGCGTGTTCGCGGGCGGCGGAATCGCCCAGGTCCTTATGCCGCCGCAACATCTCCGCGACCTGCTCACCGACACGAAGCGACGGGTTCAGCGCCGCGCCGGGATTTTGAGGCACCATCGTCATCTGAGCACCCCAGATCTGCTGCATCTCACGGCGCGACTTCTGGAACAGGTCCTCGCCGCGAAAACCTATTCGGCTGCCGGGTTCGGTACGCCCGTTCGCAGCCAAAAAGCGCATGATGCCGGCTGCCACCGTCGATTTGCCGGAGCCGGATTCGCCGACAATGCCGTAAATCTGCCCGGCATGCACATCAAACGTGACATCGCGCACGGCACGCAGCCATTCGCGCCCGACCTTGTAGCTGATGCTGAGCTGGTCAACGTGCAGCACCGGTTGCGCCGCTGTGACTTGTGTGTTGTCTTCCATCGTGATCACCCGCTCTTCTGGACGGCACGCTTGATGCCATCAGACAACAAATTGACGCCAATCACCAGCAGCGCGATTGCCGCCGCCGGGTATTCGAGCGCCCAGGGCGTAATGCTGTACAAGCCGCCGCGATTCTCATTCACCATCAAACCCCAGTCGGGCGATGGTGGTCGCGCCGCCACGCCTAAGAATCCGAGCGAAGCCACGAGAAAGATCGCGTACGAGAACCGCAGCGAAGCTTCCACGACCAGCGCCGGAATTACGGACGGGAAAATCTCGCGGAAGATGATGTACGCCCGCGACTCGCCGCGTATCTGCGCGGCCTGCACAAACGCGCGCGTCTTGATATCCAGGGTGCTGCCACGCACAACGCGCGCCACGATCGGCACGTATACCAGCGCGATCACGATCAGCACGCTGTTATCAGCGAGCCGCTGCTGCCAGGTCCCCGACTCAAATTCTAGGTTGCGGATGATGCCCAAGATCACCAGCGCCAGCAACAGCGCGGGCATCGCCAGCAGCGCATCGATCACGCGGCTGACCACTTCGTCCAGCATCCCGCCTTGATACCCAATCACCAACCCGATCACCGTGCCGATGATCACGGCAGCCAGCGTCCCCAGCCCTGCCACCCGAAAAATGCTCTCCGTACCGAGAATCACGCGGCTGAACACATCCCGCCCCAGGTAGTCCGTACCGAACGGGTAATCGCCCGGTTGGTACGTCTCGGCTTTTACAAGCGCAGCCGGATCGTCACGCACAGCAGCGAAGATCGCCGCAAGGTTGATCGTCGGGGCGGTGCGGGGCGGCGGCGATTGGTCATTCGCGCTGTACGGCGCGATATACGATCCGAACAGCGCCAGAACCAGAAAGAAAAGCACGATCACACTGCCCAATGCCGATTGGGGCTGGCTGAGGATTTCGCGCACAAACCCCGCCGGGCCGGAAAGATTGCGGCGCAGGATGGCCGAAAACCGGCGGTAGCGGGGCAACGCAAGCGTCGTCTCTGACATAGTACCTGTTTCCCCCTCCACACAAAAGCGGGGACCACGTGAGTCCCCGCCCAGATTGTAAAACGCGCCGTGCCGACAGCCGGTTACGAAACGGTCGCGGCTGTGAAGTTTGTACGGCCAGGGAACGGATGCACAGTCACCCCGCCCACATAATCAGCCAGCACACCAAAAGACGCGAAAAAGTACGGGATGATGATCGGGCCGCGTTCGATCATGATGCGCTGTATTTCGTGATAGGCATTGGTGCGTTCGTCCTCGTCCAGCGACGACCCCGCGATCTCGATCAACTCATCGATCTCAGGATCGCTCCAGTGCGCCTCATTCCACTGCGCGCCGGACTTGAGATACAGGTCCAGATAAACCTGCGGCACAGGACGCGCGCCCCAGGGCGTGATCGCCAGATCGACCTCCAGCCACACGTTGTCGGCATAGTATACCGCCTCTTCCTGCGGCTCGATGCTGACGTTGATACCGGCCTCTTCCCACTGCGCAGCAAGCGCCTGCGCTAACGCGACTCGATCCGGCAGATTCGGTACGTAAAGCGTCATCTCCAGCCCGTCGGGATAACCGGCATCCGCGAGCAATTGCCGCGCCACCGCTGGGTCGCGCTCCGGCATCGGCGTATCTTCGGTGTAGTACTTGGCGAAAACGGGACCGATCGGCGCATCGCGCCCGACTGCGCCAAAACCGAACTGCGTGCGTTCAAAGATCGCCGCACGATCCGTTGCCACGCGGAACGCCTGCCGCACGCGTTCGTCATCGCCAGGCGCACGGTCGGCACGCAGGCGCACGAGGTCATGCCCGGACGTGGGGACATCCTGCGCGTCAAACCCGCCTTCCGACGTCAACCCCAGGAAGGTCGCGTTATCCATGCGCAGCGCCACATCAACTACACCGCCGCGCAGCGCGTTCACCGCTGCGTCGACGCTGTCAAAGTAGATGAATTCCAGCGTTTCGACGCCGGGCGCACCGCCCCAGTAGTCCGCATTGGCGGTCAATGTCGCGCGATCGGTAACGTATTCCTGCACCGAAAACGGCCCGGTACCGTTGAACGCGCTACCGATGTTCTCCGCGCCCGCCTTGAGAATCACGGCGTGATTGTCGCTTAGATTGTACAAAAAGTCGGGGTTTGTGGTGTTCAGCGTGAAGACAATCGAATTCCCCTCACCCGCTTCGACGCTCGCAACGTTGGCGAACAGGTCTGCGGTAGGGCCATCACTGCGCAGGCGGTCGAAGGTCCAGATGATGTCATCAAGCGTGAGCGCAGACCCGTCATGGAATGTGACGCCTTCGGCAATCTGCAGCGTATAGGTCAGCCCGTCGTCGCTAACCGTCCAGCCGGTTGCCAGCCGGGGCACCAGCTCGGACCTCTCGTTTGTGTCGATCAGGTAATCGTACACCGCGTTCAAGAACGCGATCTCAGTGTCCGCTGACGCGAACAACGGATCGAGCGTGGCGGGAGCGCCACCCCAGGCGACTCGCAATACACCGGACTGGCGCCGCGCCATAACAGCACGCGCCTGTTCTGGCGACAGGTCCAACCCGGCGAACTTGAATGCCGCTGCCGTCATCCCTGCTGCGGTAAATTTCAAGAAATTACGACGTGACAGACGCGGGGAGACATTCGGATCACCGTCGTGGTGTTTCGTCATGGGTTCTCTCCTGTTGAGACTTAAGGACATCAACTCATATGTGGAACGATAGTCAGATTATGCCAGAATACGCGTTACCGAGACAAACCACCGATGAATGGAGCGATACACCAACCCTTCACGCCGGACGCACATAACGGCGTATCAGGTGTACAGGCGGGTGTTGAACCACCGCTACAGAGATCGCAACTATTGTCAGGCACCCTCTTACATTGTATCATCTGTCCCTGCATCATTCATTCAGACGGTTGGCAGGCACCCTGTTGTAAGGGTTCGTTTTGCACAGTACCTTGAACCCGTCGATCGATTCGCCATCACTGCTGCTCTGTGGCACGACAGCACACCTTCTCCAAAAAACAGACACGCAGCATGTGCAACCGATATCGATGTAATCACGTACATGTATCACAGTGACCGCCTTATACCGGCACGTCGCACAGCGACGACATCCGCAAGAACCACCGACAGCACACCAGCTAAAGGAGCATACACGCGATGGCCGAACCATTCATCCAGATTCGAAACCTGGTCAAGACGTTTGACACGCCCGCCGGGCCGCTCAATGTCTTGCGCGGTATTGACCTCGACATCCACAAGGGGGATTTCGTCGCACTCGTCGGACCTTCAGGCAGTGGCAAAACCACATTTCTCAATATGCTGACGGCCGTTGACGAGCCGACAGCAGGCGACATCACAGTCGGCGGTGTGCCGATCACACAGGCACCACAGCGCCGGCTGACCAAGTGGCGCGCCCGTAATATCGGCATCGTGTTCCAGTTTTTCCAACTGCTGCCCACACTCACCGTCGCTGAAAACGTGATAGCTCCGATGGATTTTGCAGGCGTCTGGAAACCACACGAACGCCGGGACATTGCGCTCAAGCTGCTGGACCGTTTCGAGATCAGAGACCAGGCCGACAAAACGCCGGATATGCTCTCCGGCGGGCAGCAGCAACGCGTCGCGATCGCGCGCGCGCTGGCGAATAATCCGCCGCTTGTGGTGGGGGACGAGCCAACCGGCAACCTCGACCGCATGAGCGCCCAGAACGTGTTCGACCTGCTGCAACAACTCGCGGATCGGGGCACAACCGTGATCATCGTCACGCACGATCGCGAACTGGTGCGCAATGTACCCAAGCTCTTGGAGCTGCATGACGGCACGATCGGTGAGACCACGCTCGCCGCTGCCGCCCGCCGCCGTACCGCTGAACTGCGTGCCACGCGCACCAAGCACGCAACGCGCGAACGCTAGTCAAACTCATTAGAGCGGGGAGTAAATCGCATGAAAACTCGCGGACGCAAGATACTACGCGACATTCTCGCGCGTAAAGGACGTACGGCACTTGTAGCGATCAGCATCATGATCGGGGTGTTCGGCGCGGTGACGCTGATTTCAGCCAACGATCTGGTGATCAACCAGATCAAAGAAGACATCAACCCGGACGAAGTCGCCATGACACGGCTGTACGTGACCGTGCCCAGCGCGGGAACAGATGTCACCACCGAGGACGGCAGCGACCAGGTATTGGATTTCGTGCGCTCCAATATCGGCGTCGATGTGCCACCACCGGGCATCGCCGGCGTTACCAAAATCGAGGGGGTGACCGTCGCCCCCGTCTACTGGCGTGCAGGGGATGACGAAGGTCGTTTCCGTGATGCAAACATCCTGGCATATTCCGAACCGTTCGGATCGATCGAACTGGAGCCAATGCGGCTGATCCAGGGCGACTTGCCCCAGCCAGGGAATTTTGAGATCGCCGTCGAACGGCGCATGGCCGAAGAGTACGGCCTCAGCGTCGGCGACACGATCCAGTTCCGCCAGCTTGGCGCAGCAGGCAGCGCGCAGCAGTGGACGATCAGCGCGCTGGTGTTTCATCCCTACTGGGTGGATACAGGGGGGCAAAGCCAGCCGGAAAAGCAGATCTACGCGAACTTCGAAGACGCTCAGCAAATTGCCGGCTTCACGGGATTTTCAGCCTACTATCTGCGCTATGTGGACACGGCGACCGCCGAACGGCAGGCCGATGCCCTGAAAGAAAGCATCCGCAGCAACACCAGCTACATTCCGCAGGGCTACTGGCTGGACGATCCCGACGACTATTTCCTGATCGGTGAAGTGCAAGAGGTCACCAATATCCTAAACATGCTGGCCGTCGTGGCGCTGATCGTATCCGGCTTCCTGGTCACTAACGTGATCAACACGATCGTCCTGGAGCAAAAGCGCCAGATCGGGGTGATGAAATCCATCGGCGCCACGCGCCTGGACTCCTTCATCATCTACGCCGGAATCGCGCTGTTGTATGGCGTGCTGGGGACGATCCCCGGCGTTATCCTCGGCGCGATCGTCGGATCGCTGATGGCAGTGGAAGTGGCTCCTTTCGCCTTCACATACCTGGAAGGCTTTAACCTGTCCATCACCGGGATCGTGATCGGCGCGGTGATGGGCCTGCTGGTCCCGATCCTGGCCGCGCTGTTCCCGGTGATCAACGGCACGCGCGTCTCGATCATGGACGCGATGACCGACCTCGGCATCTCGGCCAATTGGGGCACGGGGCCGATAGCCCGCGTCATCAAAGTGCTGCCGCTGCCGGCGAACATCCGCCAGGCGCTCAGCAACGTGATGCAGAAAAAAGGCCGCCTGGCCCTGACCGTGATCACGCTGACCCTTGCCGCAGCCGCCTTCATGGGTGTTTTCGCCATGTTCACCGTCATCACGGACGAGATCAACAATCTCTTCGACACGTTCAACTACGAGATACTGATCATCCCCACCGAGGCGCAAGATTTCAACCAGGTCAGCGAGGTGATCTTAGCTGCAGAGGATATTGAAGCGGTCTATCCGGGTGTCAGCTTCAATGTGCGCCTGATCGATCTCGACGGCACCGCCTTGAGCATCGGACCCGAGCAAACCGCCGAAATTCAGGCGTTGGGCGTCGACACGACCACGCCGACCATCGAGTTCACCTACGAGGCCGGCACCGGCTGGCAAGACGATCCGGACCGCCCGGGCATTGTGCTGACCTCTTCCGCCGTCAAAACACTGGATAAGCAGGTCGGCGATCGCGTGGTCGTCGAAGCAGGTGGGCGCTCGAAGGAATTCGAGATTATCGGCATTGGATCCTATCCCTTCCCCTTCGCCATAATGCGCTGGCAGGACCTGTCGCGGCTGGCCGGGTTTGTGCACAACGCCGGCACCCCGGATGACCCGTCCGATGATGTGCCGCTGCCGGTTGTCTTCTTTGCAACAACCGGGCAGGAAGACATCAGCGCCACCGCCGTCAGCGACACGATCGACGCCGTCTCCGAACGGTTGCTTAACGCGGGGATAACCGCCTCGTACATCAACCAGGTTGAAGAGCAGGAAATGATCGCTGACAACATGATGGTCTTCAACATGATCTTCCAGATCACCTCTGGTGTGATGGCTGCCGTCGGCGCGATTGGCTTGCTCACGACACTGTCAATGGCGGTTTACGAACGCCAGAAGGAAATCGGCGTGATGCGCTCGATTGGGGCCGGGTCCGGCACGATCATCACGCAATTCCTGTTCGAAGGGATACTGATCGGCATTCTGGCTTGGTTGCTGGCCGTTCCGCTGAGCTACGGCCTGGCGCTCGCCCTGCTGGATGGGATCGGGTTTTCCGACTTCATCGAGTTCAGCTACCCGCTGTGGGTGTTTGGCCTGGGGCTGGGCGGCATGATCATCGTTGCCACCGTTGCAAGCCTGTGGCCGTCCGTCGCGGCTGCCCGCCGGACCGTCTCGGATATTCTACGCTACCAGTAAGCGTTGGGGAGAAATAACAGCATGAACAACGGAAACGGACATACAGATTCCCTGATTTCGCTGCAAAAAGTCGAAAAGGTCTACAAGACCAAGGCCGGCCCACTGAAAGTGCTCAAAGGTGTCGATCTGGAGATCAAACCCGGTGAATTCGTTGCGATTGTCGGCCCGTCGGGCAGTGGCAAGAGTACGTTGATCAACATGATCACCGGTATCGACCGCCCCACCGCCGGCGAAGTGTACGTCGCGGGGCAGCGGCTCACCAAACTCAACGAAAACCAGGTCGCCAAGTGGCGCGGGCGCAACGTGGGCGTGGTGTTCCAGTTCTTCCAGTTACTCCCGACGCTGACGGTGCTGGAGAACGTCATGATGCCGATGAACTACACCAACACCTACAAGGGCCAGCGCAAAAAACGCGCCATGGAGTTGCTCGAAATGGTCGACCTGCCGGACGTGGCGAACAAGTACCCCAGCCAGATCTCCGGCGGGCAGCAGCAGCGCGCGGCGATCGCGCGCGCGCTCGCTAACGATCCCCCCTTGATCGTGGGGGACGAACCGACCGGTAACCTGGACGTGGTATCGGCTGGCTTGATGTTCGCGTTATTTGAAGACCTGGTCGCCCAGGGCAAGACGATCGTCATGGTGACCCACGACCGCGATCTCGCCGGCCAAATTCCGCGCGTGGAAGAGGTGCGCGACGGACAACTCATGTCACCGGAAGAGGTCGACAAGCGGTTGGTCGCAGGGCGCGACTGATCCAACTTGCAGCGCACAACAGGGTATCACTGCCCTGTTGTGTCGGTCTCTCGCGCCAATAGGGTTCATAACCCAGGGAGTGCATTCACATGCAAATCACATCTCGTGAGGAAGGTGGCGTCATCGTTTTCGAACTGGAAGGCCGCGTAGATAGCAGCGGCGCCAGCCAGATGGACGACGCGCTGCAGAATGCCATAGCCGGCGGGCATTATAAGCTTGTGCTGGATATGTCGGGCACGTCGTATATCAACAGCGCCGGACTGCGCACGCTCGCCGACATACTGACCCAATGCCAGGCCAACAAGGGAAGCCTGAAATTGGTCGCACCCGGCCCCAAAGTTGAGCGGGTGCTCAAGATCATCGGCTTTGACAGATTCTTCAAACTCTACGCAACGGTTGCAGCGGCGACGGCAGATTTCTAACCACCAGCGTGCCATGACGGGAGTTCGGGCACGACGAACCCAACCGGCAGGTTGCCTGAACTCCTTTCGCTGCGTGGCGACTAGCCGTGCATGCTGTTAATCACGCATCAACGCGTCGGCCAAGACTTTGAACTTTTCCGTGATGGGATGATCCGGATAACGCAGCACAAAGATGCCTTCACTGGCCAGCAGCATCATCTCGTCCGAATGCGGTAACACGGCGGCGACCTCGCAGTTATACGTCTGCTCGACCCGTTCCTTGACCTGGTCTTCCGTAAACACGGTGGGCACCTTGTTCACCACCAGCAACATACGTGGCACATCGAGCTTACGCGCGACCTCGACCGTCACGCTCGTGCCCTGGAAATCCTGCTGATCCCAGCGCATAACCACCGCCAGCGCGTCTGAAATTGCGATCGACAGCAACGTTTCTTCGTTTAACCCGGGATGCGTATCGATCAACAGCACATCCAGGTCAAGCTGTTCGATCAGGTCATGGAAGCCGTCATTCAGCAAGCCGACATCATAACCCTCACGCACCACCCGCGCGATCTCACCGGCCTTGATGCTGGACGGGATCAGGAACACATTACCGGAAATCGCAGCGTCCAGGCTGGAGGTCAGATCATACGCCGTTTGGCCGATATCACACTTGCCCCACAGGTAATCATTGAGCGAGTGCTCCATGCTCGAAACATCAAAACCAAACAGGACGTGAATGCCGGGGGACTGGATATCCGTATCGACCACCCCGACACGGCGGCCCTGCATCGCCAGCACCGTGGCCACGTTGGCGGTCGTGTTCGATTTTCCCGTGCCCCCACGAAAGGAGTGTACAGATACGATCTTATACATATAGCCTCCACTTTTTACGAGATGCCTGCCGAGGCCGAAACCACAACAATGCTCATGTAGCAACCACGCATGCTCTATTGTGCCCGGAACATCCCGTTAGGTGCAAATTCGTAGCGCAAAAAACCGGCGAAGCATCGGGTACCCGGTCGGTCGCTCCAGGCGCTCGACCATTCGGCGCGCCGCCAGCCCCATCATATCGCCTTGCAGTATAAGCCAGCCCGGAAGTTATTGCCAGTGCAACCTCGCGGCTTACGGCATGGTGTACGGCCCGCCGCACGCCAGGCGCAGCGACCTGATCGCACCTGAGCTTTACCAGGATTGCCGCACACCAACAACGGCCTGCCGGACGACACAACTAAGGGATCCATCAACTGATCGACTACCTGCAAACAGGACATGACGCCTGACAAATTTCGTGTATACTGAAGAGGTGGTTTTTCCCTTACAGGCTGCTTGTCAGCACAAATTATCGTTTTTCAAACGACTTAATCACCAAAGGATTCCCGATATGGCACCAGGGGGCACTGACGAACACCTGGTACGGCGCGCACAACAAGGAGATCGTGAGGCTTTTCTGGCATTGTACCAACGCTATCTCGACAAAGTGTACAACCGCGTCAGGAGCAGAATCCCGCCCCAGGACACAGAGGACGTAACCCAAGAGATCTTCATCGCCGTGTTACGATCGATCAAGACGTTCAGGCAGCGATCGCGCTTCAACACGTGGCTTTATACGATTGTCAACCGGCATATCGCCGATTTCTATCGCCATCGCCATCGCCAGGAAGAAAAGCATTCCGTTAGTCTGGATCATGCAAATTATCTTGTCGCGGACTCACCCTACGACCATGAACGGAGTGATGAACGTGCTATTGTCCGGCAAGCCCTCGCACGGTTACCAGGCCACTACCAGGATGTAATTCTGATGCGCTTTGCCGACGGGCTGACGTTTGCTGAAATAGCACAGGAACGGGGTCAATCACTTGAAGCCGTCAAATCGCTGTATCGTCGGGCTATCCAGGCCCTCCGAGACGAGATAGGTGAGAGCTAGCATGCACGATCACACCCAACGCGACGACGAGCTGGCTGAATTCACCGACCGGTTGCTGGCCGGTGATGATCCTGCGGCCCCGGCGACCATCGAATCGCTGGCTTCAACCGTGCGCCGCCTCCACGACGCCGTGGAACCCGGTGCTTCGGTCGAGCCGACCTTCCGCAAGCGACTGACACAACGCCTCGAAATGGAATGGGACTTGCACTACCAGCGCCGCCCGCGTTGGTGGCGCGACAGGCGCATGCGCCAGCTAGCGGCTGTAATTGCTGCTGGGGTTGTCCTGGTGCTGGCTGTTGTCATCCTGTTGGCGGCTTACGAAGAGGAAACAGGCATGTCCATTCAAGGCACCACGTTGGGACCACTTGCCGGCATCGTGTTGATCGCGCTGCTGGGCATTGGCCTTATCAGCATGTTCGTCCTGTTACGCCGTCGCCATTAGGCAGCATGCCCCACCTAATACGGCGCACACGCAAGTGACGGTAACAGCTCGACCACTTCTGACCAGGGGGTCCGACACAATAGACAGCATACACCACAGTACATCATGCAAAGTCCACGCGCCTGAGACGAAAGGAAACGCTAATGCAACGCCGTGAAATAATCGTACTGGTAGCCGGCCTGATCGTGGGGTTACTCGCCGGTATGATCCTGGTTGGCACAAGTGATGATCTACGCGAATCGCTGTTCGGCACGGCTGGCAGCAAAGAAGACACGGTCGTGCCAGTTGACTATTACCTGGTTGAACTCGAAGATGCCCGGGCATGGCTGGCAGAGATTTATCCCGAGGAAAGCGAAAAGTTCGAATCGTCGGTAAGCATTCTTGCCAAACTACCCACGACCTGGGGCGCTGAAGACGAATTCGAAGCGGCTCAAGAGCAGGTCAAAGTGCTTTTGCCGCACACCTACGGCGCGCTGGTCGACGTGAAGGATATCGACAACCTGAAAGTTGATCCCGACGAGAACATCGCTGCCTGCCTGGGGATGGACGACAATCCCTATGGTGCAGCGGTCTACCTGTATCTGTCCATCCCGCAGTCCAAAAGCGAGAAGCTGGACATCCCCGACGAATGGCAAAAGCTCAAACGACCAAAGACCAACGAAATGTACTGGAAGCTCGTCGCGTGTTACCCGGAGCTTGATACGGACGCGAGCTAACACGCACAGCACCGGCGACAACACACACAATCCGTCCCAAACCGGACGGATTTTTTGCTCCAGGTTCCCGGATGCACACCGGGCGCAGACGCATACTAATAGTATCGACAGCACGCCTGTCACAATAAGATTGACACAAGGTCAACGCTTGACCCACCTATAGCCATGCGCTATACTTATCGTTCGTCAAGCGCGGCTGTTTCGCCGCGCCAGTAGCGTAACATTCAGCTTGAAACCGCGCCCAGAGCGCGTTTTTTGAAAGAGGACACAAATGCCAAAACGTACCTATCAACCCAAGAAGCGTCATCGCGTTCGGACTCACGGGTTCCGTCGCCGTATGCGCACCAAGGGCGGACGCAGAGTCTTGAAGGCGCGCCGTGCAAAGGGACGTAGGTCCCTGGCGGCGAAGATCAACAATCACACCAAGAAGATCAACTGGAAAAGCAAGTAACACGGGGAGCTAACTGACGACTGCCTGGCTATGCAGCGCCATCTGCGATTACGCCGCCGTGAAGACTTCGCGCGTTTGCGCGAACACGGTAGAACCTGGCGGCACCCATTTCTGGTGTTGAGCGCAACGCCGAACGATCGTCCGCACAACCGTTACGGCTTCATCACAAGCAAACACCTGGGAAAAGCTGTCGTCCGTAATCGCGTCCGGCGATTACTGCGCGAAGCAGTGCGTCAGGCTCACCCGCATGTGCAGCCGGGGCATGATATCGTCTTGATTGCACGCAAGCCCATCGTCGGGCAGACCTACCATACGGTCTACAAGGCCGTGATCAACACGCTGAACAGCGCCGGATTGATGCACGCATCACCTGAGGAGCCACCAACATGAAATACATCGGGCTAGCGCTCATCCGGTTCTACCAGTTGACGTTTTCGCGTATCTTGCCGCCAAGCTGCCGCTACGAGCCGAGCTGCTCGCACTACACCTATACGGCCATTCAGAAACATGGCCTGGTGAAAGGCGGCTGGATGGGGCTTAAGCGCATCGGGCGCTGCCATCCACTCAGCCCCGGCGGATACGACCCCGTCCCCTAGTGCAAACACTCACCGGGAGGGTATGGAAGGAGTACCATTGAACATCGGGCAAATCCTATCCGCGTCGTCGCGCCGAGCTATAGGCGTGCTCCTGCTGGCTGCCCTGGTGCTGACAGCGTGCGGCGGCCCTGGCGGTGAAAGTTGGGCTGGTGTAACA
The DNA here is from genome assembly GCA_964425755.1 of uncultured Anaerolineaceae bacterium. Classification (GTDB taxonomy): domain Bacteria; phylum Chloroflexota; class Anaerolineae; order Aggregatilineales; family Aggregatilineaceae; genus CAYRNY01. The sequence continues at coordinate 95,125 of CAYRNY010000003.1, read as the reverse complement.
GCGCATCCTGACATCGCCTCGATCTATGTCGCGTTTGACGATCACCTGGTTGCGGTCAACCCGGCCAGTGGCGCGTCCCAGTGGGATTACGGCTATGAGGGCGCGAAGTTTTTCGCCGTCCCCACCATTGTCGACAGCACACTCTATATCGGTGATTATGAAGGGCGCATGCACGCGCTCAACACCAGGGGCGAGCGCCAGTGGGTCTACACGCCAGAGCGCAAAACCCTGATCGGCCCGCTGTCCCTTGAGCCCAAGGATCGCGTCATCGGCGCGGTTGCTGTTGGGCCGGATTACATTTATTATGGTCTTGGCAGCCGTGACGTTGTGGCGATCTCACGTGAAACCGGTGAGAAAGCCTGGAGCTTCGCCACCGATCACGGCGTCTGGGCCAAACCGCTATATCTACCGGCCAACCCTGAAGCGGGCCGCCTGACAGCCGTGGTCTATGTCGTTTCACTGGATAAGCACCTTTACGCACTTGATCCCGATACCGGCAACAGGTTATGGAAGCTAGATCTCGGCGGGGCAGCGCCGGGCGACATGGTGTATGATGAAGCCCGGCACAGAATTTACGCCGGCACATTTGTATCGGAACTCGTGGCGATCGATCTCGAAACGCGTGCGATCGTTGATCGCTTCGAGACTGACGATTGGCTGTGGGGTGCGCCGGCTTTTGATGATGACGTGCTGTATGTTGGCGATCTGTCGGGCAAGCTGTACGCGGTACGCGTGACAGATGAGGGCTTCGAACAAGTCTGGCAACAGGCCCTGGCCGACGACGCGATCCGCGCGACCCCGCTGGTAACCGAGGACATGGTCATTGTAGGCTCGAAAGATAAGAACATCTACGCGGTCAGTAAATCCGATGGCACGAATCGCTGGTATGCCGGAACGGAAGGCGAAGTGCTGACCAACCTTGTGTACATACCAGAAGTCACCGTCGAAGACGAAAACACCGTGTCACTCGTCGTGGCAGGGACCAGCGATCGCGGCAATTTGCTCGTGGCTTATAATGTCGAAAACGGTGAGAGAAGCTGGCGCTATGATGATGATTAGCCCGCGCAAACATCGTTGAAGCTGCTCCGCCACGACGCACCCTGATCGCGCCAGAGAAAAAAGAGGCTGTTGTCTCATGCTCGATATCATTGTCAACCCGTTTATCACGATCCTGCTGTTCCTGTACCAGTTGCTTGGCGGCAACGTCGTGCTGGCGATCGTTCTGTTTACGGTGCTCGTCCGGCTGGCGACTTACCCGCTGACCATGAAACAGCAGCGCTCGACCAAAGCGATGCAGGAGCTTCAGCCGGAACTGAAGAAGCTCCAGGAAAAATACAAAAACGACCGTGAGCGGCTGGCACAAGCTCAGTGGGAGCTCTACCGCGAGCGCGGGGTTAATCCCCTGGCGGGCTGCCTGGTGCTGATCGTACAGCTCCCGATCCTGCTGGGGTTGTACCGGGCCATCGTCGCCACGCTTGCAGCGACCCCAACCCAACTCTTGGATCTTTCGGGACGGCTGTGGGTACCGGAACTATCCCACCTGGTGCCGCTGGACAACAAGTTTCTGTGGTTGAATCTGGCCGTCCCAGACCCGTTATACGTGCTCCCGATCCTGGTGGTGGCGACAACCTATCTGCAGCAAAAACTATTGATGCCGTCCACCCCGAGCAGCAACGATTCGGGCAATCAAGCATCCGACCAGGCAGCACAGATCAGCCGGCAAATGATGGTCATGATGCCATTAATGTTTGGTTTCTTCGCGTTGTCGTTTGCTTCTGGGCTTTCGATTTACTTCATCGCCTCAAACTTTATTGGCATCGGCCAATATGCGCTGATGGGACGCATCGATTTCAAGCGCGCGATCGGGCTTGCCAGTGAGACGGACACCGTCAAAGCTGCCAGCGCGGCCTCTGGCAATACTGCCGACCCAAAACCCAAGGCCGAAAAACCTGCCGCGCCCGTGAAGCCCAAACGTTCCGGCATCTATGACAGCCGCGCCAGCCGTGCCAGATCAAAGAGCAAGGCCAAAGGATAAACTGACTATGAGTGAAACGCGGTCTGTTGAAACCAACGCAGCCGACATCGAAACGGCGATTGAACTAGGTTTGGAGCAACTTGGCGTCTCGCGCGAGAGCGTCATCGTCGAGATTCTCGAAGAACCCAGCCGCGGACTGCTGGGACTTGGAGCACGGCAGGCGCGCGTGCGTCTGACCACTGCCGCCCCGCCCCGCACCGCCCCGCCGCCCAGTCACGCACCAGAACCCATCCCCGCGCACGACATGGCGGACGAGGAACCGGCTCAGAACGTGGAACAAGCAGCGCCGGTCACCGCGCCGGAAGAGGAAGCCGTAGCAGAGCCGGAAGATGAAACAGCGTTTGACCAACCCCCGGCACTGTCCGGCGACGAAGAGCTTGACGACGATGCCCGCATCGGCAAAGCGACGCTCCAGGAATTACTGGAGAAGATGCAGATCGAAGCGCGGGTCGACGTTTATCGTGCGCAACCTGACAGTGGCGAGGACGCCCCCTGGGTGCTGCAAGTGCAGGGCGACGACCTGGGCATGTTGATCGGGCGGCGCGGCGAGACACTCTCCGCACTCCAATACATCACACGGTTGATCACCAGCCGCGAATTGCAGCGCCGCGCCAACATCGTGCTCGATGTTGAGGGTTACAAGTCCCGGCGCGAAAAGCAGCTACGCCACCTGGCGCAGCGCATGGCCGAACAGGCGCTCCAGATCGGGCGCACCGTCACCCTGGAGCCGATGTCGCCCTACGAACGGCGCATCATCCATATCGAACTACGCGATCATCCAGACGTCACGACCGAAAGCGTGGGCGAAGGCGAAAATCGCAAAGTGACAATCATCCCGACGCCGCGCTGAGCCAGCCGTGTAAATGGATAGTCTATGCCGCGACTCGGCAGTCGCGGCATTTTGCTATTAAGAAGCAGTGACAGTGACTCATTCAGCCCGTGACGTTGTGCCCGACTATCTGCTGCTCGGGCACGTGGCGCATGACATCACCCCGGTAGGGCCGCAGCTAGGCGGCACCGTGTCCTACGGCGCACATACGGCGGCTGCGTTTGGGCTGCGGGTCGGCATCCTGACCAGCACCAAAGCAAATGAGTTGCTACTTGAGCGGCTTCCGCCCGGAGTCCTCGTCCACAACGTCACTGCCAGCTGCACGACCACATTCGAAAATCGCTACACCGGCACGGTACGTATTCAATTCATGTACCACCGCGCACGAACGCTGACTCCCGACCAGTTACCTCCCGCGTGGCGCAAGGCCCGGCTGGTGCATTTCGCACCGATCGCCTACGAAGTCGACCCGGCGTTTGCGACGATCTTCGAGGGCGGGCGCATCTGCATCACGCCGCAGGGCTGGCTGCGCGCGCGCGAAGCGGACGGACGCGTCCGCGCCGTGGCCTGGGACAACGCGGCAGATGTACTGCCCTATGGCACGGTTGCCGTGATCAGCGAAGAAGACATCCAGCACGACCCAAAGCTCGAAAGCACGTTCGCGCGGCTTGCCCCACTGCTGATCGTGACCCAGGCTGAGCGCGGCGGGAAGATTTACCGCCAGGGGCGAGCATCACACTTTGACGCGCACACCGTCCCGGGAGTTCACGACCCGACCGGCGCGGGCGACATCTTCGCCACCGCCTTTCACATCGTGCTGGACCGCCTGGGGGATATCGACTCCGCGCTACGTGCAGCCGCGTACATCGCGGGGCAATCCGTGACCCGGGCCGGGTTTGCCAGCGCTCCCACGCCTGAAGAAGTCAGGCAAGCGTGGCGTATCGCAGCAGCCCCATAAGCGAGGGAAGACCGTTACACAAGCGAGGCAGACAGCATGCTAATTGACCGTATTGTGTTCAACGCCCACATTCACACGTTGAACCGCGACCAACCCACCGCCAGCGCCCTTGCGATCCACCGTGGCCGGATCGTCGCGGTGGGGGATGACGACACCATCCGTGCCCGGGCAGGACGTGGCACCCGCATCGACAACGCCGGCGGGCGCGCCATCATCCCCGGCCTAACGGACGCACATATCCATTGGGAAGGCGTCGCACGCAGCCTGAAGGAAGTCAATGTGTTCGAGGTGCCCACCAAAGCCGAAGCGATCCAGCGCGTGGCGGAACACGTCCGCGACCTTGCGCCGGGCGAGTGGGTATCCGGTCGTGGTTGGGCCCAGGATATCTGGCCGGACCACGCGTTCCCAACCGCCGCCGACCTGGACGCCGTCGCACCGGACAACCCGGTTTATCTGCGCGCCAAGAGCGGGCACGCCGCCTGGGCCAACAGCCGCGCCTTGAAGCTGGCGGGTATCAGTTCCGGGACACCTGATCCGCGCGGCGGCAGCATCCAGCGTGACGCATCGGGCCAACCGACGGGCATCCTGTTCGAAGACCCGGCGATGAAACTGGTTGAGTCGATCGTCCCGGAGCCTGCACCGGAACAGATCGCGGACTGGATGGCAGATGCACAAGAACGCGCGTGGCATGCGGGCCTGACGGGCATCCACGACTTCGACGATCCGCGCTGCATGGTCGCACTGCAACTGCTGCGCGAGCGCGGAGAACTGGGCATCCGCGTCGTCAAACAGATCAACGATCCCTGGATCGAACACGCCCACGCCCTTGGTATCCGTTCCGGCTTTGGGGATGAATGGCTGCGCATCGGCGGGCTGAAAATCTTCGCCGATGGCGCGCTCGGATCGCTCACCGCGCGCATGATCCAGCCGTATACGGGCGCGCCGGACAATTACGGCATTGTCGTCACCGACAAAGAAACGATCTATGAACTGGTGAGCAAAGCCAGCGCCACCGGACTGCACGCGACGATCCACGCGATCGGGGATAAGGCCGTGCACGACGTGCTGGATGTATATGAAGCCGTGCGCAGCGAAGAGGCGCAGAACGGCATCCCGCGCCACGCGCGCCGCCACCGCATTGAACACGTCCAGATCGTCCACCCGGACGACGTGCACCGCCTGGGCGAACTCGATATCATCGCCTCGATGCAACCCATTCATGCCACGTCGGATTGGGAAATGGCGGAGCGTTATCTCGGCGAGCGCATCAAAACGAGCTACAACTGGCGGCTCCAACGCGAGGCGGGGGCGGTGCTGGCCTTTGGCTCCGACGCGCCCGTCGAACCCTTCGAGCCGCTACAGGGCATCTACGCCGCGGTGACGCGCCGCCGCCCAAAGGATGGCTCGCCGGGACCCGACGGCTGGCAGCCGGAAGAACGGCTCGATATCGACACGGCGCTACGCGCGTTCACCCAGGGACCGGCTTACGCCGCCGGAATGGAACGCGATCTGGGCCAGCTTGCACCGGGGTTCCTGGCGGACCTGCTGGTGTTGGATCGCGATCTGTATGCGATTGAGCCGGACGCGATCCTCGCAACCCAGATTCTCGGCACAATGGTCGGCGGGGAGTGGAAATATCGCGCATTTGACTGACGTGCTCGCCCCGGCTAACACGCGATCAGGGCACGGTGCTGCATGCCCTGATCGATATCTACCACTCGCCAAACCACATCAACGTTATCTGAGCCCGATCTCGATCCAGCTCGTTTTTCCTGCTTCGACCGTGACTGTGCCCTTGAAACGTGTCACGCCGCGCTGCCTCACGATGATGTAATACTCGCCCGCACGCAGATCGCCGTAGGTAAAATGTTCGCCATAATACGGGTCGGGATTCACGCTATCGTCAGCGTAAGAGTACGTCGTGCGACCCACCCCGGGCAGAACCGGTTCGATCGTGATCTGTGCGCCATACATGCGGTTTCCCTGTACATCATAGATGCGCCCCGCCAGCGTGCCATAAGACGGCCAGGGCCGCAGCCACAGGTCGGGATTGTACGTGCTGCCGTAATCGTACGGGTCACCCGCGCGGACTTCCAGATGCAGATGTGATCCCAGCGCCACGCCGGTTGAGCCGACCTGCCCGATCGGTTCCTGCAACTCGACGCGCGCGCCGGTTTCCACCGCGATCTGCGACATATGGCCGTACAGCGTGAACAGCGGCTCGCCCCAGGGCGCGGGCTGGTCATGCTCGATCACGACCAGGTTGCCGTAAAAATCGTTACGCGGGCCGAACATGACCCGGGAATCATCACCGGCATATACCACCCGCCCGCTGGCAACCGCCAGGATCGTCGTGCCAAAACCGTTTTGAAAGTCCAGCCCGTGATGCGTGGCAAACGCGCCGCCACCGGTCGATCCGTAAGCGTAATTCCGCGCGCCGTAATCCTGCACCGCGCGACTGGGATCACGTGGGAAGGGACGCGCCAACCAGTAGTGATCGCGCAATTCGCCGGACTGGTCGAAGAGTGCCCCCGCGACAGGAACCGGCGTGACCGGCTCAAGTATCACTTGCGTCGAGCGCGGGGTATTCGTCGGCAGCGGCGTTTGTGCGGGGCGCTGAGAGGTAACCGCTGGCAACGCCGTGAGCGTCGGCAACGGCTCGCCCATTGAGGGGAGCGGCACAGGTGTCTCCGTTGGCAGTGCAGCCGCGCGGCCCTGCATCACACCAGCAATGCCGATACTTAACAACACCAATCCGACCCATAAATAACGCATCCCAGGCTTCACAAATGTTCCCACTTCCACTAAACGGACACCCCATTGCGATACACCATGCGGCACAACGGGAAATCACGCCTCAAGCCACATGACGCCCGCGCTCATGCACTGCTACACAATTCCAGCACGTTCTTCGGCGACGGCGATCACAGCGTCGCGCAACTCGTGCGCGCGTTCGACCAGCGCGAACACGTCGTTCTGGTACCGTGCCGCGAGCTCGCCATCATCCAAACCGGCCACGTTTACGCGCACATTCAACGCCGCGCCTTCGACGGCGGCCAACCCGACCAGCACCCCGGTCGCCGCGTCCGTCGCCGCGTTCTTATTGCCCTGCTGGGCTACCTGTTCGGCAAGCTGCATCGCCTCAACCGCGAGACGCGCCACGTTCAGTGGCACATCAGCCGCGTGTGCCGTCGCCGCCTGGATCGCCGCGTCGCGTCCGGCGTCTTCCTTTGGCATGCGGTACGCATCCATCAAGGCATCAAACGCCGCGACATCCTCGTCAATCGCCGCGATCAATCGCTGCCGCAGATCGCCCGCTGCCTGGATGATCGCGTTCATCGCCTCCTCGACATCCGCATACCGCTTCTTGCCTACCGTTACCCGCGCGACCATCTCACCAAGCGCTGCACACAACGCTCCGGACAGTGCCGCGACCGCTCCCCCGCCAGGGGTCGGCGAACCGTCCGCCACCGCGTTGACGAACGGGGCAGGCGTGCGCGGCGGCGCTTCGACTGCCGGAACCGGGCGCGCGGCATCCTCAGGGACCGGCGGTTCTTCCGCCGCCAGCGCCGACTCTTCGGCTTCCGCCTGCTGGATGCGGTATTCAAGAATCTGGTCCGGCTCGAAGCGATCAAGCTGCAGATACCAGCGCGCCGCATCGATGAAGAATTCCTCCGGGGCCAGACCGATCAACTCGCTGAAGGCGACGCCAACCCCGTATCGCTGTGCTTCGCGCCGGATCAACTCCACGACGCGTTGCACCGGTGTTTTCTGGTAATGGGTCAGGTTCATCGACACCTGCGCGTACCCCTCAACCAGAAAGCCCGCCGACTTGACGTAACGCAGGCCCCCGCTGGAATGGCGCACCGCCCGCGCGATCTTGTCGGCGATCGCGACATCGTCGGTCGTCAAATACACGTTATACGCGACCAGCGGCGGGCGCGCCCCGATCACCGTCGCCCCTGCCGAGCCGACCACTGCCGGGCCGTAGTCCGGCATCCGCGTGGGATCGGTGGTGATGGCCTCTTTCAGTTGTTCGTATTGGAATTTGCTGCTGCGAAGCCTGGCGAGATTCTGGCGTTCCGGGCTGGTAGCGGCAGCCTCGTACAGGTACACCGGGATGCCGAGTTCCTCGCCGACGCGCTGCCCCAGGCGTTGCGCCATCTCGACGCACTCGTCCATCGTCACGTCGCGGATCGGCACAAGCGGCACGACATCCGCTGCCCCTAGCCGGGGATGTTCGCCGCTGTGCTGCGCCATGTCGATCAGCTCAGAAGCCTTTGTGATCCCGGCGAACATCGCGCGCTCGACATCTTCCGGCGCGCCCACAAACGTCACCACCGTACGGTTATGGTCGGGATCGCTGCTCGTATCCAGTATGTGGATCACCGCCGCCTGTTTGATCGCGCTGACGATCGCGTCGATTACCTCCTGGCGACGCCCTTCACTGAAGTTCGGGATGCATTCAACTAACGGTCGTTTCATCAGCCACTGCTGGCGCATTATCGGAAGATGGTGCTTCCGGTTCCGCGCCGCTTCCCCTTTCTGTTTGCCATAACACTAGTTGCGATGCGCTGAAGCGTAGTATTGCTACCGCACCGCCGGGGGTTTGTCAAGCCTGGGGCGTGTGCCCCGCACGCGAGAATCCTAGCGCCGTGTCGCGTTTGCACGAATGTTCCTGCCTGCATATAATCCTAAAACACTACGCGGTGCTTGGTGGGGGCCACATAAACTATTATGTCTGTTGTAGATGATGTGAAATCCCGCATCGATATCGTTGATATCGTATCGGAATACGTTAACCTCCAGAAGGCAGGGCGCAATTTCAAAGCGCTGTGCCCCTTCCACCAGGAAAAAACGCCGTCCTTCGTCGTCTTCCCGGATACACAAACCTGGCGCTGTTTCGGCGCGTGTGGCGAAGGCGGCGATGTCTTCAGCTTCGTGATGAAGAGCGAAGGCTGGGACTTCGCCGAAGCCCTGCGCGAGATGGCAAAACGCGCAGGCGTCGAACTAGAAGCGCAATCCCCCCAGCAAACCCAACGCCAGGAAGAACTGGACCGCCTGCGCGGATTGCTAGAGGAAGCCGCGACATTCTTCCACGACCAGCTACGCCATGCCCCGGAGGCGCAAATCGCGCGTGACTACATCGCTGAGCGCGGGCTAACCGAGGACACAGCCGAGGCGTTCACGCTTGGTTATGCCCCGGACGACTGGCGCCAAGCGCTGCATCACCTGCAAATGCTCGGCTATTCGCAAGATGACGTGGTTGAGGCCGGCGTCGCGATCCGCAACGACAAAGGGAACGTCTACGATCGTTTCCGTCACCGCCTGGTGATCCCGATCCGTGACAACCGGGGCCGCACGGTCGGCTTTGGGGCGCGCGCCTTCGCCAAAGACGCGATCCCGAAATACCTGAACTCACCGCAAGGCCCGCTGTTCGACAAAAGCCGCCTGCTCTACGGGCTGGACCTCGCGCGGCGTGCGATCCGCGAGACGGAAACCGCCGTGATCGTCGAGGGGTACATGGACGTGATGCAGGCACACCAGGCCGGCTTTACCAACGTGGTCGCCCAGATGGGCACGGCGTTGACCGAAGATCACCTGCGCCAATTGGACCGCTATGCCGAGCGGCTGATCCTGGCGCTGGATGCCGACGCCGCCGGGATCAAGGCAACCATGCGCGGGCTGAACCTCGCGCGCGAAACGCTCGACGGCGACCAGGTCGTGACTTTTGATCCACGCGGCATGATGCGTTACACTGGCATGTTAAATATGGATATCCGGATCGTCAGCCTGCCAGAGGGCCTCGACCCGGATGATTTAATCCGGGAGACGCCGCAGGAATGGGAGACACTAATCGCCAGCGCCATACCGGTAGCCGACTACGTGATCCAGCAAGCGACCGCCGATCTGAACGACCAGTCGTCGCCTTTTGAACGCGAACAGGTGGCACGCGCGCTGCTGCCGATCCTGACCGCCACCGAAAACGACCTGCAGCGCAACAGCAACATCCAGGCGCTGGCGCGCCGGGTGCGCATCGACGAACGGACCTTGCTGGCCTGGACTCAGCGGCGGCAGGCGGTCAAGACGCGCGGGATGCCGAAACCGCGCGAACGCCGCAAACTGGCGGACCGCCCCCAGCACACTGTCGCGACAACCAGCGGGTCACCGGAACAAACAGCAGCTCGCGAGCGCTTCTGTTTGCAGATGTTATTTGAAGAACCGGAGTGGTTGTTCGACGCCAACCGCCAGTTGCGCGAATTACAGGGCGGCGACCCGGCACTTGCGGATGTGCTGGCTCCGCTGCATACCGCTGATTTCAGCCGCATCGAATACCAAACAATTTTCCGCACCCTGGAGCACGCGTTGCTTGAGGGCGACTCTGATCCGGCGGATTACCTGTACGCGCATTTGCCACCGGAACTGGCAGCAGTAGTCGAGGAGCTTCGCGAATCAGGGTTAAAGACCATTGAACACACATTGTCACAGAAACTGAAGACCGAGTTTAACTCGATCGTCCGCGAACAACAGCGGGTCAATTCACTACCCCAGATCGGTGTCGAGATATTCATCCAGGAAGCACTGGCCTTGCGCCAGAGCTTGCTCAGACGGCGTTTTCAAGAGTTGTATTTCATCCAACAAGATGCCCAGACCCAACACGACAGCCACGAAGCCAATGTCGATTACACGATGCAGATTGAGATCACACGCCGCGCCCTCCGCCTGATCGCTAAAACGCTTAGCGAAATGCGCGGGCTCGGCACACGCGCTTGAGTCTGTTTCGCAACCATGAAAAAGACCGATTGGACGCCAGGACATTATGGTCGATAACAAATCACAACACAACGCGGCGACGACGCTAAACGAACTATTGGAACGTGGCCGCCGCGAAAAACAAGTCCATGAAAATGACATTCTGGCCCTGTTCGACGATCCGGAAAGTGATGAAGCACAGGCCATATTCGATCAACTCGAGGATATGGGTGTTGAGATTCTGACCGGTGACACTGAGGCCGGTTACGACGTGGATCACGGCGACAGTGGGATCGATGACGAGGACGTGGAAAACGATCATGTCGCTGAGATGCCGCGCGTCGATCCCACCGGGCTGGCTGACGACCCGGTTCGCATGTATTTGAAAGAGATCGGTCAAGTTCAGTTGCTCGACCCCGATCGCGAAACGTGGCTGGCGTCGCAGATCGCCGCCAGTTCCATGTTGACGGATACCATCCGCCAGCTTACCGAAAGCGAAATCCCCGCCGATCCGATCACCATTTTGACGATGCTCTACGAACGCCTGCTGGTACACTGGGACAACGCTTTACACATAATCGCTGCAAAAGAACTGGACCCGCCGGTCGTAGACCTGCTGATCGGCGAGGCGCAAAACCTGCGCCAAAGCTGGAACGCGCGCGAACCATCTTACATTCGCCTGTATCTCGAACAGGGTGACTGGGGCCGTGATGACGACTGGAATCAGGTCGCATCGGACCTTTTCCAAGTCTTCCAGGTGCTCTATTTGATCCCCAACGCGCTGCAGAACCGGCTGCAAGCCTACTATATGGATCACAACGCGTGGCCCACTGCTGACACGTTTTACGAATGGCTCGACAGCGAGCATGCCGTGATGAGCGAGCGAATTCAAGCGGAATTCGACCAAGCGCAGTTGCGCGGGCCGGAAGCCGCCGAAGCGCTAACCCGTGCCAATCTGCGCTTAGTCGTCAGTGTGGCAAAACGCTACATGGGCCGGGGCATCAACTTCCTGGACCTGATCCAGGAAGGCAACATCGGGTTGCTACGCGCGGTCGAAAAATTCGACCACACCAAGGGCTTCAAGTTCAGCACGTACGCGACATGGTGGATCCGGCAAGCGATCAGCCGCGCGATCGCGGACCAGGCCCGGACCATCCGCATCCCTGTGCACATGGTCGAGACGATCAACCGCCTGCACCGCGTGCAGCGCGAACTGACGCAGAATCTCGGCACTGATCCTTCCGCCGAGCAAATCGCGCTGGAAATGGAGTTTTTGAGCGAGGAAGACGTGGCCGCCGTGCGTGAAGCCTGGGAACACGACCAGAAGATCGAGCCTGGGTTGGCCCGCAAACTGCGTCGCGCCGCGAACAAGGTCCGGCGAATTCTGCGTATCTCACAAGAACCGATGTCGCTTGAAATGCCGGTCGGGCAGGAAGATTCCAGCTTGCTGGGTGATTTCATCGAAGACGATAAGATTATGGGGCCCGTCGATGCCGCCGCCCGCCAGCTATTGAAAGAACAGATTCGCGGCGCATTGGCCGTGCTGAACCCGCGCGAGCGCGAAGTATTGGAAATGCGTTTCGGACTCAGCGACGGGCAAGAGCACACGCTCGAAGAAGTCGGGCGGCATTTCGGCGTGACGCGCGAGCGTATCCGCCAGATCGAAGCAAAGGCACTGCGCAAGCTGCGCCATCCGAATCGCAGCCACCCTCTGCGTGACTATCTCGAGCTTTAAGGCGACGTTGTAGTCCGCCCCAACCTTGGTCTTTGTTCGCTCGTCCGCCGGCTGGCGGGCGAGTATACTTTTACGCTGATCAAGCGTGTCACCCAGAGCGTATAACGCTATAGACCGCCGCTTGAGCACGGCATAACACAACCTGGGAGCAGATCAGAATGAAGCTGTGCTGGCGTACATTTGCCCTACTGTTGCTCTGCGCGCTGGCGATCGCGGCCTGCCAGAAAGCCGAAAGCGAGCCGACCCGCACCCCTGATCAAAACAGTATCGCGGCAGCAAGCACGCTGTTTGCGCAGCCCACGCGCCCGCCCGAAGCGACTCCGACTGTCGTCGTATCCGCCGAAGAGATCGAGATCGGGCTGAACCGTACCGCCGCCCGCATGGAACGCGCGGTGCGCGATGGCGACTTTGAGGCTTACATGGCCTACACCTGGCAGGATGACCCCGTGTTCCTGGCCGATCACACGGCCTGGGCGCAAGACTGGGCCGCGCATCCGCTGGAGATTTTTGACATTGACTTGTTCAACACCCGCGCCACGACACCGGGACAAGCCGCGGCTCGCATGTCAATCCGTTGGCGGGTGGCCGGGCGCTCAGACGAAGGATCGGCAGGTGGCGCGACGATCTCCGCGCGCTTCTACGCCCAGGATGGTGAGTGGTTGTTTGGGGGCGCAGACTGGAAAACCGCCGACCTTGACAGCATACGCCTGTACTACTTAGCCGGGGACACGATCAATATCGAACCGCAGGCCAATGTCATGATCGATTACCTGCCAAGCATCTACACCGGGGTCACGCGCGAGTTCGAGCATGTGCCAAACGCTATCATCCACATCAAGCTGTACGAAAGCCCGATCACGCTGCAAAACTGGACGCGTATTTCGATGCCCAACATCACGCGCTGGAACGAACCGGGCGAGTCAATCAAGATACCGCTCACCCCGAACGGCACCGCGCCTTCTGAGTCGACTTTGGGCAGCGAACTGACGCGCTATCTGCTGTACGACATGGCGGGCGGCACGCATGGCAATTTCCCCTGGTGGTTGGAAGAAGGCATCGCGCAATACGGCGGCGCACGCTTCAGCACGCTCAGCCAGCGCAACCGCATACTGCGCCAGGTCGCGGCACTGTCGCTGGCGCCGGAAAACGCAGAAGAACAGCTTTTTGAATGGTCGCTGCTCGAAACGGAGCCAGACGTCCGGGATGAGCTCAAACAAGTTGCCGCCCTGCAGGCTTACACGCTGGTACACTACATAAGTGAAACGTACGGCGAATCCGCGCGCAACAACTGGATCCGCGCGATCGCTACCGAACAAACTGTCATGCAAGCCACACCGGAACACCTGGGGATCACGTTCGACGAACTCGACACCGCCTGGCGCGCATGGCTGCGCGATCAGCTGTAGCACGCGGCGGATTTTTAGGGTAACACACTCTCCACTTTTCGTTGGTGAAATGATACAATATCCCCGGTAGCCTCACCAACGGATAGTTTATGACGACACAACGCTTATACTATACGGATTCGTATACAACAGCATTTGACGCGCGTGTAATCGAGCACACTTTGCATGACGGCAGGCCCGCCGTCGTGCTCGATCGGACATATTTCTACCCCACCAGCGGCGGCCAACCGCACGACACCGGCACGCTAAACGGTATTACGGTGCGCGATGTCGTCGTCCGCGAAACGGATAACACCGTCCTGCACGTGCTGGACGGGGACCTCGACGCGGACACGGTCACCGGGCAGATCGATTGGCAACGGCGGCAGGATCACATGCAGCACCACACGGGGCAGCACATCCTGACGCAGGCGTTCATCCGCGTCGCAGAGGCGGAAACGATCGGGTTCCACCTCAGCCCGGACAGCGTGACAATCGACCTCGACAAAACCAGCATCACAGCAGCAGACATCGACGCCGCCGAAGCGCTTGCCAACCAGATCGTGATGCACGATCGCCCGGTGCGGGCCTGGTTTCCGGCTGAGGACGACATACCGGGCTTGCCGCTGCGCAAAATGCCGGACGTTACGGGCAAACTGCGCGTGATCGACGTCGAGGACTTCGACGTGACCGCGTGCGGGGGGACGCACGTCGCCCGAACCGGCGAGATCGGCGTCATCAAAGTGTTGCGCACCGAAAAACGCGGCGATGCAACGCGCGTCGAATTCTGCTGTGGTACACGCGCGCTGCACGATTATCGCACCAAGCACGCCATTCTCAGCACGCTTGCTGCGGACCTGACCACCGGATACACTGATATTGCCACCGTGATCGACAAAATGCGCGAGGAAAATAAATCGCTCCGGCGCGAACTGCGCAGCGTGCGTGAAGCGTTGCTCGAACGCGAAGCACAAGACCTGTGGCAGCACAGCGAGCGTCGCGACGGGTACCGGCTGGTCATGCAGGCGTTTGACGGGTATGACGTCGGCGAGGTCCGCCAGATCGTACAGCACGTGATCGCCAATCCCGCCACCATCGCACTATGCGGTACCACTGGCGACAAAGCGATGTTGATCGTCGCGCGGTCGGATGATCTGCCGCATGATATGGTCCCCGTTTTGATGCAGGGACTGGCCGTGTGGGACGTTGATCGGGGTGGTGGACGTCCATCGTTTGCCCAGGGGGGCGGCGTGCCCGCATCGCGCAAACAAGTTATGGCGGCGCTGGCCGCTGCAGCAGCCTACCTGGATACCGTCAAAGACTAGATCGCTCAAAGGGTAAGACTGTGCAAGAACTTGCTCCAGGCATTTTTGTTGAAACCGGATTTCGGTGCGTTAATGTCGGCGCAATCTTGACCGATGAAGGTTTTGTGTTGATTGACACACCACCCTTTCCAGAAGATGCCCGGCGATGGCGCGAAATGCTGGCAGCAGTATCTGAACGGCCTATCCGCGCTATCATCAATACGGATGGACACCCGGATCGAGTGTTGGGCAACCACTGGTTCAACAGCCCGGTAACCATCGCCCACGAAGATACGATCACCGCCCTCCACAACGCGCCGAGCAACTTCATGGATATTGCGATCGAGTCCTTGATCGATTCCCCGTTTGAACGCGCCCAGTTCTCCGGCGTGCAATTGCACGTGCCGGGGATCGGCTTCTCCGAGCGCATGCAGGTGCGCATCGGCAATGTAACCATCCCCTTGCTGGCAAAGCCCGGCCCGATGGAAGGCAGCCTGTGGGTGCACCTGCCAGATGAACGCGTGTTGTTCGCAGGCGACAGCGTGATCGTGAACGAACACCCGCACGTCTCAAGCCCCTGCACCAAACAATGGCTGGAGAACCTGACCATGCTACGCCGTACCCGTTTCCAGGCCGATCAGATCGTGCCCGGTCGCGGCCCGCTGACCGACAAGAACGCCACCGAGCCGATCTCGAGCTATTTACGACTCGCGCGCCGCCGGGTGCACAGCCTGTACCACGCAGGACGCCCGCGCGCCGATACAGCGACCCTGGTCCCTGAACTGCTGGAGTTGTTCCCCTACGAGCACGTCAAGAGCGAGAGCGTACAGCGGCGGATCAAGGCGGGTCTGGATCGCATTTACGAAGAGTTCAAGGCCGATGAGAAAGTCGAAAACGAGTAGCGCCAGACGTACAAGGTCACGTCCCCGCACGATGCACCGTACACAACCGCTCAGAGGGTGTCAACAAAGCTAGCAACGCCGGACAGCAAAACAGCCGCCAATCGAGGTATAATACTTTTTGTGAGTTTAATCATAAACATGGTAATAAAAGATGCCATAATGCAAAGGTGGTGCGCGATGCAGGCATCGATCCTGTTTGTTGAAGATAACCAGGACTTACGTGAAAATGCCGCGACGATTTTGAACCTGGAAGGTTACGACGTCCAGGTTGCACGCGACGGGCGCGAAGCACTCGACATCCTGGAAGCAGGCTTCTTCCCGCACCTGATCGTGAGCGATATCATGATGCCGCGTATGGACGGCTACGAATTCTTCCACGCGGTACGCCAGTACAATCACCTGAAAACTGTCCCGTTCATCTTTCTGACCGCGCTCGGTTCGCGCCGTGATGTGTCCGTAGGCAAAATGTTGGGCGCGGACGACTACCTCGTCAAACCGTTCGAGCCGGAAGAATTCCTGATCGCCATCCAGAACAAGTTGCAACGCACCGCAGAAATCCGCGCAGGAGCGGCTGAAGAACTCGATACAGCACGCCGCCGCCTGATACAGTTGCTTTCCCACGAATTACGCACGCCGCTAACCTACGTCACCGGTGGCTTTGCCTTGCTGGCGGAAGAAATCGAACGCCTGAGGCAGTACGACATTACCGAAGACGTGCGCATCAGCCTTGACCTGATTCAGAGCGGCACGCAGCGACTCAACCGGCTGGCAGAGCAAATGGTGCTTTACACGCAAATCATCAGCGGGTTTATCCCCAACCGCATCAAGAACACCGGTGAAACGCTGGAGCTGAGTGCCCTGCTGTTCGACGCAACGTCGGACGTGTTCAGCCTCTCACAAAAACACGACATCAGGCTGAGCAGACTTGACCCGGTGGATACGGACGCACTGCACACATTCGGCGTGCGCGAACTGCTTATCACGGCAGTGAGCGAACTGTTGCGCAACGCGATCATATACTCATCACCGGGCAGCACAGTCGAAATCGCGCTGTCACACGACGAGGACTGGGGCTGCGTGACGATCTCAGACACCGGCCCGGGCATCAGCCTCAGCGATCAAGAGACGATCTGGGACGTGCTGATCCAGTCCAACCGGGAACGCGATGAGCAACAGGGCGCGGGCATGGGACTGCCCCTGGCAAAAGGCATCATTGAAGCACACGACGGCACGATCGCACTGCACAGCGTGTCCGGTGAGGGGACGGATGTCACGCTGTGCCTGCCGCTAGTCGAGACTGAAAACGAGGATGAAAGCCTGTAACATCTGCCGGGCTAAAAGCCCAGTGTCGCACCGCCATCGATCAAGATCGTCTGGCCGCGTATCATAAAGGCGTCCGGCGAGCAGAGAAAAAGCACCACATTCGCCACATCGTCCGGTGTCACGACCTGCCCCGCAGGCGTGCGTTCCAGCGCGTAAGCGAAAATTTCTTCAAACCGTTCGCGCATCTGCGGGAAATGCTTCAGCGCATCGGTGTGCACGATCCCCGCAGACACCGCGTTCACAACGATCTTCTTGGGGGCCAGCTCAACCGCGAGATAGCGCGTCACAGCTTCGAGCGCTGCCTTGGACGCGCCCACAACCACGTATTCCGGCAACACGCGCTGCGCCCCGACACTGGAGATATTCACGATCGCGCCACCGCCGCGCGCCTCCATGATCGGAGCGGCACGCTGCGCGAGAAACAACGCCGCGCGAGCGTTAATGTTCAGCGTCCAGTCCCAGCCCTTGACGCGCTGCTCCATCACCGGGCGGTTATAGCCGGATGCCGCGTTGTGCACCAGGATATCCAACCCGCCGAACACCTCGCCCGCCTCGCCAACCAGCCGCTCGATATCTTCCGGGTCGCCCACATCCGCACGGACGATGTGCGCGTGGCGGCCCAGGGCGCGGATCTCCGCGGCGGTATCATCGGCAGCATCGCGGTTACGGAAATAGTTAATCACCAGGTCCGCGCCTTCCGCCGCCAGCCGTAGCGCGATCGTGCGGCCAATGCCGCGCCCGCTGCCCGTCACCAGGGCGATCTTGCCTTCAAACCGTGCAAGCTGTCCCACGTCACACTCCCCCGACTATAACGGCTCGATCTCCACCCGGTCCAGCGCCAGCCACTGCGGTTCGTCGGCGACTACCAGCCCGAAGCGGAAGTGTCCTTGCGGCGTCACGACAGCGTACTGGTTGTCGATCCAGGCGATGAACCCCAGCGAGCCACGTGGCGCACACGGAGCGCGATGCACGCGTTCACCGTCAACCGCAAACGTCACCGAATCCGGCAGCCACTCCAGCGTGTACGTATGCGGCTCAACCAGGTCCACCGGCAGCAGCGCTTCAGACGCGCCGATTGCCCACTGACCGACCGGCCACAAGGCACGGTATAACGCAGGCACACGCATCAGGGCGAAACCGAGCGGCGCGAACGGGGCCAACAACAAAAACGGCAGCCGGGTCGTGTCCAGCGTGGCAGCTTTCCACCCGTGCCCGGGCACGCCCTGCACCAGCGCCATATTGTTCGGCGGCGACCCGAAGAAGAACCACGCCGCGCGCGGCAAGCGCGGTCGCCATACGACCCCCGGCACAAATGGCTCGTTCCAGAAGCCGAACCCGGCAGTGCCGCGCAGCTCGCCGGTACTGTGTGAGGCCCAGGCACGGACCGTCAACCGCAACGGGGCCTGCCAGCGAAACACGCGTTTCTGCTGGCCCACGTAATCCGCGATCTGCGCGTCGCTGTATTCGTCCGTGCTGCCGGATGGCAGGATAAGGCATAACGTCGCATCACCGTGTTCAAACGTTCCGGCCCCAAACGTCCACAGAGACCAGTACGGGTCGAGCATGGCCCCTGAAAAATCATCCGCCACGCGCACACGTTCCACCATCCCGGTTCAGCCCTCTGACTTAGCCGACTGCAAATGTTCCCACAGGGTTTTGCGAAAGGCTTCGGGTTGCTCGCGGTGGATCGGGTGCCCGCAGTCGAACATGACTAGGCGGCCCCGGGGCGCGCGCTCGACCAGCTGCCGCCCCAGGCGTTCCGGGTTCAGCGTATCTTCACGCCCCAGCATCAATAACAACGGGCACTGTATGCGGTGCGCCTGCGACAGGCTCACGTCGCCGCCGCTATCGATAATCTGTTTCATCGCGTTCACCCACCCCAGCACCATCGCGTCGATGTGTTCCGGCCCGTGCAACTCACGCACCGTGTCCTCAACCCAAGTCGCGGGCCAGTTCCGCTGCACGCGCGCGCGCAGGTCCGGCGTGAACGATCCGACCGCACCCCACGCAGCCACTGACTGCGTGAGATCAGGGCGGATGATCGGCAGCAAGATCGCAACCTCGCCCCCGTCGCTGTAGCCCACGATATGCGCGCGCTTGACGCCGAGCGCGTCCAGCCACGCGGCGATATCCTCTGCGTCACGCCGGTAAAAATCGCGTGTGTACGTGCGTGGCTTGGGTCCCGACCTGCCATAACCGCGCCGGGTGGGTGCCAGCACTCGAAACGTCGGGCGCAGCCACTCGATCTCCGGCTCGAACTCGTAATCCCACGCCCCTAACCAGCCATGAATCAAAACGACGACCGGCTTATCCTCACCGCCCGTATCCCCGTAGTCAATATGTGCCCCGTTCGCTTCAATCACCGGCATGCTATACCTACCCATCCCTTTCCGGCGTCTCACTGCCATGGTGCGACTGGTCCAGCAACCGGGCGAACTCCGGGCGCAGATCGTCGCAGTCACGGGAATGAATCGCGTGAATCCCGAGTTGCTGTGCGGCGCGCACGTTCGGCAACGAATCGTCGACAAACACCGCCTCGTTGGGTGCGACACCAAGTGTCTGCAACGCGACCCGGTACGCGGTCGGGTCGGGTTTCATCACCCCGATTTCCGCCGAGATCAACACATGATCGAACAGATCGTTCAACTTCAACTCACGTAGCCGGTTGGAAAGCTCCACCGACTCGTTGCTCAGTAACGCGATGGGATACGCTTTCTCGCGCAGCTCGCGGATCAGGTTCACCAGGCGGTAATTCACGCGATCGCCGCTGAAATAATCACGGCGCAGTTCGGGGATGTCCTCTTTACGCATGTAAAGCATTTCCGCCACACCGTCCCAGTAAGCCTGGTATGGAATGCGCCCCAACTGCGCCTGAATCCAGAGGTCGCTATGATGTACTGCGCGTTCTACGCTGCCCACCGGCAAGCCCAGCCGTTCGTCCCAGGCATGGCGTGAGCTATAATCCTCAGTGCGAACGATGACACCCCCAAAATCGAAGATGAACGCTTTAATCATGGCTGATTCTGTGTTAAATTCTCTCTAAATCATTACGTCAGTCTGGCAACCATAAGCATAGCTGACCAGTGCGGGAATTACCAATCATGGCTACTCCAACTCAAACAGCCCCCAAGCAGCACACGCTGCGCTTCTACGAACGGTGGTGGATTCTCGCCAACGCCATGACCGATGGCCTGCTACAACATCTCTGGTGGGCGATCGACCGCTTCAGCAAACACGGCACGCGCGAATCGGCGGCACTGTCCTATTATGCGATTTTCTCAGTGTTCCCGCTGGCGCTGCTGCTCATCGTGGGGATCGGCACGATCCTGGGCCCGGCTGCCGCCAAGAACCAGATCGACGGCGTGCTGCGGATCTTCCTGCCGGCATCGACGGCCAATTTTCTGCAGGACAGCCTCGCGCAGACGCTGGAGCAGCGCGGCTCGTACGGGCTGGTCGCGGGGGTCAGTCTCGTGTGGTCATCGCTGGGATTCTTCTCGAACCTCTCGTCCGCCCTGTCACGCACATTCCGCGACCAGGAAGGTTACCAGAAAGGCTACAGCACGCTCCAGTCGCGCCTGTACGGGATCGCCGTGATGACCGCGCTAGGGGTGCTGCTGCTCGCCTCGCTCGCCACAACGATCGTGTTCAACCTGATCGACCTGGTCCTGTTCTACCAGACCACATCCTGGATCACGACCGGCGCGTTGATCGTGCCGCTGAGTCTGAGCGTGGCGATCTTCGCGTTTCTGTACCGCTTCATCCCGCGCCGTCGTGTCCGCTGGGACGCGATCTGGGTCGCGGCGTTTTTGGGTGGGGGAGCCTGGGAGATCGCCAAGCGCGTCTTCACGTGGTATCTCGACAACGTGGCATCCTACAGCCTGGTTTACGGATCGGTCGGCACGGTGATCGTGATGCTGTTGTGGGTCTACCTGACCGGGATTATCCTGCTCCTGGGTGCGGAAGTCTGCGTAGCGCTTGACGACTGGATAAGCAAACGGTCGGTGGAAGACTTGCGAGTCTCCTACACCGACCGTTATGACACCACCGCACCTTAGCATGCGGTCCGCGCCCGTTTATGCCTGGCGTTGCAACACGAAGATCAGGCCCGGCAGATCTGGATCATATGGGGACTCCACGTAGCTGTTGTAGCAGCCCCGAACGGCAAGCCCCACCTGCGCGAACATCGTCTGCATATCACCTTGCGAGGGCCACCACCGCTGGCGGTGGTACTCATATCGTTCGTGTTGCGGTCCGAACACGACCGTCTGCGAATGCGCGATACGCTGCTGCCGGTCGTAACGGTGGCGGTAGATTGCCGCGCCGCCATGCCATTCGTCCCAATCCTGCCGGCGCTGCGGCAGTTCTGACAACCAGTGCGGCGTCCCGATGAGCAGCCGCCCTCCTGGGCGTAGCAGGTTCGTAACATTCCACAGCGTGTTCAGCGTCTGGTCACGGTTGGCAAACCACGTCAGGAAGTTGCCACAGAACTGTGCCACCGCGTCAAACACGCCGCCTAACGGCAGTTGCGCGATGTCAGCTTCGACCCAGGCGATATCCAGGTTGCGCCGCCGTGCGTTGTACTGCGCCAGCGCCAGCAGTTCGTGTGAGACATCCACACCCGTGACCCGCGCGCCGAACGTCGCCAGCGGCAGGCTGTGCCGCCCCCAACCGCATCCCAGGTCCAGCACGCGATCGCCCGCCTGCAGCGCGAGATGTTTGAGCGCGAACTGAACCTCGATGTCCGTATCCTGTGCCCATGCTCCCGGTGAATCGCCTTTGATCATGCGGCGTGCCCAGCCTGCCGCGACCTGGCGATACCAGGCAACATTATCGCTGTGATCGAGCATGAGTGAATGCACGATAAGTCCCTTTCCCCAGCCAGCACGGGCGATAAGCGCCGGTTTTACCCGTTGCGCTTCAACTTCCCCGTGCGCTTGGTATAACGCTCCGCGCGCTGGAACAGGTACACGCCCAGCGGGAGCATCACCAGCCCCATAATCAACAGGGGCCAGACATAATACAGTGGATCATGCGTTGCGGTCTCCGGCAGCAGTGCCGCGCGCATCCCCGCGAGCACATACGTCGCGGGGGAAATGCGTGACAGCACCTGCAAGCTCTCCGGCAACACCTCGACCGGGTAGTACACCCCGGATACCAGTAGGAAAAACGCCTGCACGATGTGCGTCATTTGCGCGCCGCGTTCCGGGTAGAGCAGCGGCAAAATCGACGCCACCACCCCGATACCCACAAACGACACGCTGCCCACGAGCATGATCACGATCGCGCTGAAGAAGTCTGCACCTTCGAAGCCGAGGTCGAAAAACAGCGCCACCGTCACACCGATCGCCGCCGTGAACAGGAAGCCATGCAACACCGCAAACAGGGTCTGCCCGATCATCTGGTTGAAGCGGCGGATCGGGGCCATGAACGTGTACTCGATCGTCCCTTCCCAGCGTTCCCAGGCGATCATCTCACTGATGTTAACGAAGATGTTCGACAGGAAATGCCAGATCAAGGTCCCGATCATCAGGTACATGGTCAGGAACTCGGTATCGATCTGTTCCTGCCCGGTGATCGCACCGGCCCCAGCCCCGATGAACGTCACGGATAGAGCGTTAGCGATCGAGTAGGCCAACCACACGACCTCCCAGCCCCAGTAGCGTTTCGTCAGGTTGAAGTTGCGCGCCACGAACGCGTAGGACTGGCGCAGCTCAAGGCGTAAGCTCTGAATCGTCATCGTGGATTACTCCCCTGCAAAGACTTTCTCTGGCTCGTAGGCGTCGAGATCGTCTTTCTCGACCAGTTCCTTACCGGTCAGTTGCATGAATACCTCTTCCAACGTTGGCTCGTTCCCGTTGCGGCGCACAAGCCGTTTCAGTCCTTCCGGCGTGTCGAGCGCCACGATCCGGCCTTCATCCAGAATGGCGATACGATCGCACAACGCGTCGGCCTCGTTCATATCGTGTGTGGTGATCAGGATCGTCGCGTCGTGCACGTCGCGCAGCTCGTTGACAAACGCCTGTACTTCGATCTTCGAGCGTGGGTCGAGGCCCGTCGTCGGCTCGTCCAGCAGCAACAGGATCGGCTGCGTCAGGAACGCCCGCGCGATCGCGACCTTTTGCTGCATGCCCCGGCTCATGTCTTCCATCGGGCTGTTATAGCTGCTGTCACGCAGGCCCAGGCGCTTTAGGATATCACGCGCCTTGCGGTCCGCTTCGCGCCCGGTCACACCGTACAGCCGCGCGCCGTAAAGCAGGTTCTCACGCGGGCTGAGTTTCTTGAAAAACGCCGCGTCAACCGACACACGGTTGATCAACCGCTTGACCTGCATCTCATCGCGCTCGACGTCGTAGCCGAACACGCTCACCGAGCCTTCGTCCGGCAGCAGCAGCGTAGACAGCACCCGGATCAAGGTCGACTTGCCGGAGCCGTTCGGCCCCAACACACCGAATATCTCGCGCCGCTGTACCTCGAACGATACGTCGTCGACCGCCGTCACGATCGTTTTGCCGCGCTTGGCCTTGAGCGCCGGCGCAGCGTCGCCATTGGAAGACGCTCCCTTTTCCGAGATGCGCCCGGTCAAGCGCCGCCACCAGGGATCGGAGGCGACATTAAAGCGCTTCATGATATGATTCACGACCAGCGCAGGCTGATCAGGGGCAACGTTCAGGTCCATGTTTTCGCCCTCGTTTTTTACCTTGTGATGTGCGATGCACACCGCATAATCCCATCATCGATCTGTGATAATACGTGCTGCGCCTTGTTCAGGCCCGTCGCCGTACCCGCCACAACAGAAAAAGCCGCGAGCGAGATGCCCACGGCTGGTGTCTGCGGTGTTGCCCGATACGTACTGCGACTCGGGACAACAAAAAACCGCGGGCGCTGCGCCCACGGCCAGGTTGTCGGTTCAGTCGGTCAGTAACCTAATGGCGAGTAGGCGCAATACGGCAAGGCATAGCCCCGGCGGGGACTGCTTGCTCGCGAATGCGGATGGTCAGGAAGAAGCTACCCATTTTGAACCTATCCTTTGCGCCTCTGCATACGGTCTTCTTACAATGCGCGCATTGTAGCACGGTTCTCGAAACGGTGTCAAGCGCCAAATGTTTGAAGAATTTTTTCACGGGCGACCTTCCCACAACACTCGCGGCACAAAAACAGTCTAACCGTGCGTTTCAGAACACACAGCGGCATGCTATAATCAGCACGCGATAGGACGTACAACATGCTTTCTACACGGCGTGTGTTTTCGGAATGCAGCAAACACTTTTCTTCTTGCAAAAAGGATGACCAAAACTATGGACTTTGCATTAACCGACGAACAGATTATGGTCCAGGAGATGGTGCGGAAACTGGCGCACGACAAGATTTACCCCACCATCAAAGAATGGGACCGCAAACACCAACCGCACCCCGACGTCTTACCACTGCTGGCGGAAAACGGCGTACTGGGTATCACCGTCCCCACCAAGTACGGCGGCCAGGGATTCGACTACGTCACGCTGGGGCTGGTGTGCGAAGAACTGGAACGCGTCGATGCCAGCCTGCGCGTGGTGATGTCGGTCCATGCCGGGCTGAACAGCCTCGCGCTGCTCCAGTGGGCCAACGAAGACCAGAAACAACGTTTCCTGGTGCCGCAAGCGACCGGCGAGAAAATCGCCGCGTACGGGCTAACGGAAGCAGACGCCGGCAGCGATCCCGTCAACCTGCGCAGCACGGCGCGCCGTGAAGGGGACGTGTACATTCTCAACGGCGAGAAGGTATGGATCAGCCTCGCCACGCTCGCGGATCACTTCCTGATGTTCGCCAAGACGGACACTAAAGCTGAGCGCCCGCACCAGGGTATCACGGCGTTTATGGTCACAAAAGACATGCCGGGCGTCAGTACGTGGGACGAAAAAGGCAAACTTGGCGTGCGCGCCGGGTCAACCGGTGGGATCGTGATGGAGAATGTTGAAGTGCCGGTCGAAAACCGCATCGGTGAGGAAGGCGAAGGTTTCTATATCGCGATGAGCTGCCTGGATAACGGGCGCTACACTGTCGCGGCGGGCGCGACCGGTTGCATCCGCGCGTGCCTGGAAGACAGCGTCAAATACGCGCGCGAACGCTACACATTCGGCGTGCCGATCGCGGAGCACCAACTGATCAAACAGAAGATCGCCTTTATGCAGCAGTGGTACGACGCGGCCCAACTGCTCTATCTGCGCGCTGGCTGGCTTAAGAACCAGGGCAAACGTAACACGCGCGAAACAGCGGTGGCGAAGTGGTACGCCACCGAGCACAGTGTAAAGGCGGCGCTGGAAGCCGTGCAGCTTCATGGCGCGTATGGCTTCAGCGATGAATACGACGTCGAGCGCTATCTGCGCAATGCAAAGGGCGCGACGATCTACGAAGGATCGAGCGAGATCCAGCAGTTGCTGCAGGCGGATTACGCGCTCGGCAATCGCAAGGACAGGCCGCTACGTTGCGAGCCGGTCCCCTACGATGCAGAGGAATGGCAGGCGGACTGAGCACGGATACGCAGCGCTTATAATAGGCACTACTTACGGACTATTAAGGAGGTAAAGACTTGCACATCGTTGTCATCACCAAGAGCACCCCGGACACAGAAGCCACCGTCACGGTGGACGCTGCGGGGAACCTGGATTGGGGCGACAAGCTCGTCGTCAATCCCTGGGACGAATACGCGATCACCGAAGCCGTGCTGCTGAAAGAGGCGCATGGCGGCCAAGTTACGATCATGACGCTCGGCACGGAAGAACACGAAGACGCGCTCAAACACGGGCTGGCGATCGGCTGTGACCAGGCCGTGCGCCTCTGGGGCGACGCGCTCGACGGCTACGACAGCCTGGCATATGCGAAGGCTATCGCCGCCGCCATCCGGAAACTGGACGGCGTGGACCTCGTGATTTTCGGCAAGGAGCTATCCGACATCGCCACCGACCAGCACATCTCACAGGTCGCGCGCAAGCTCGGCTGGAACCTGCTCGGTTCGGTCGCAAAGATCGAGGCGATCGACACTGCGGCCCGCACGATCAAGGTCCGGCGCATGGTGGAGCAAGGCACGCAGACCGTTTCCAGCACACTGCCCGCCGTGATCGCCGTGCTGAAGGATATCAACGAGCCGAAATACCCCACCTTCATCGGCATCCGCAAAGCTGGCAAAGCGGAAATCCCGGTATGGGACAGCGGCGAACTGGGGCTTGAGCCGGGCGAGCTGGCTCCACAGGCCACCGTGACCGGCTACCGCGAGCTGCCCAAGCGCGAAGGCGAGGTCGAGATGATCGAGGGCGCAACCGCCCGCGAAAAAGCCGAAAAACTGGTCGAGAGGCTGCTGCAGGAGAAGGTACTATGAGCGCGAACGTGTTTGTCTGGATCGAACAGCACAATGGCCGCCCGTTGTCCGTCTCCTGGGAAGCGCTCGGTGTTGCGCGTGAGCTGTCCGGTGAAGGAACCGTAACGGCGCTCATATTCGGCGAGGACATCCGCGAAATCGCGCAGCAGGCGTTCACCTACGGCGCAGACGCTGCGATCATAGCGGACGATGCCACACTCGCCGTTTACCGCTTCGAACCCTATGTTGCCCTGCTGGGTAAGCTAGTCGCAGAACACAATCCCGACATCGTGCTGGCTGGTGCGACCACGTCCGGGCGCGAACTGCTGGCGGGCGCGGCAGCGGACCTGGATGGCGGCATACTGAACGACGTTACCGAGATCGCGCTTGAAGACGGCAAGCTCACCGCCGTGCGCCCGGTATTGGGCG
Source organism: uncultured Anaerolineaceae bacterium (assembly GCA_964425755.1). GTDB lineage: Bacteria > Chloroflexota > Anaerolineae > Aggregatilineales > Aggregatilineaceae > CAYRNY01. Next base: position 68,141 of record CAYRNY010000003.1, on the reverse strand, counting down.
GCAAGGTACTGAGCGTCGAAGCGGTTGTCGGGGACGGGCCGCAATTCGCCACGCTGCGCACGCGGGCCTTCAAAGCACAGGAACCGGACGCGAGCCGCAGCGGTGAGATCACCGAGGCCGCGCCGGTACTGGCTGCGAATGAGATCGCCACAACGATCGAGAACATCGAGGAAACGTCGGGCGAGATATCGCTGACCGACGCCAGCATCATCGTTTCCGGCGGGCGCGGCGTCGGCGGGCCGGAAGGCTTCGAACCGGTGCGCAAGCTGGCGAAAACGCTTGGCGGCGCGGTCGGGGCCAGCCGCGCAGCGGTTGATGCGGGCTGGATCCCGTACGAGCACCAGGTCGGGCAGACGGGCAAGGTCGTCTCGCCGGACCTGTACATCGCGGCGGGCATCTCCGGCGCGATCCAGCACCAGGCCGGGATGCGCACCGCAAAAGTGATCGTGGCGATCAACAACGATCCTGAAGCCCCGATCTTCAGGCTGGCCCAGTACGGCGTGGTGGGTGACCTGTTCGAGATCCTACCAGCGCTGACCGACGTGTTTAAGGAGAAACTCGGCTAGCCGCCGGGGAAACACTGCTAACAGGTCTCCGGTTTGGAGACCTGTTTTTCTACCGGGGTTAGGGGTACTATGGAAACGATCACTGTTCTGGAAAACAAGCACATTATCCTCGGCGTAACCGGCAGCATCGCCGCGTACAAGGCCGTCGATCTCGCCAGCAAGCTCACCCAGGGCGGCGCGCAGGTGGACGTCCTGCTGACGGATGCTGCGCAACGATTTGTCAGCCCGATCACGTTCCAGGCGGTCACCGGTCGCCCGGTATATACGACGATGTGGGCAAGCGATACGGACGGCGGCCTGCCCACCCACATCGCGCACGTGGGATTGGGCGAGCGCGCGGACCTGTTCGTCGTCGCCCCGATCACAGCCAACACCATCGCCAAGTTTGCCGCAGGGCTGGCCGACGATCTGCTCAGCGTAACCGCGCTGGCAGCGCGCTGCCCGACTGTGATCGCGCCGGCGATGGACGGCGGCATGTACGAACATCCCGCCACACAAGGCAATCTCGACACACTGCGCGCGCGCGGCATCACGGTCATCGAGCCGGACGAAGGGCGGTTTGCGTCCGGCCTGGTGGGTAAGGGGCGTTTCCCTGAAACTCCGGTGCTGATCGGGCACATCCGGCGCGTGCTGGGGCAAAGCGGCCCGCTTGCCGGGCGCAAGGTTATCGTCACAGCGGGCGGCACGCGCGAGCCGCTGGACCCGGTGCGCTTCCTGTCCAATCGTTCCAGCGGCAAACAAGGTCATGCGCTGGCCCAGGCCGCCGTTGATGCTGGAGCCGCGGTCACGCTGATCAGCACGGCCAGCGCCACGTTGCCCATCCCCATCGGCGCGGTGTTGATCCCGGTCGACACGGCAGAAGACATGCTGCACGCCGTGATCGAGCACGCCAGGGATGCTGACGCCCTGCTCATGGCGGCAGCGGTCGCGGACTTCCGCCCGGCGTCGATCGCGCAGCACAAGATCAAAAAATCCGCCAACGCCGATGATGCCCCACCCCTGGAACTGCGGCGCACACCAGACATCCTGCTGGAGATCAAACGCCAGCGCGACCAGACCGGCTGGCCGCGCGTCGTGGTCGGTTTTGCCGCCGAAAGCCAGGATTTGATCGCTAACGCGCAGCGCAAACTGGAACAGAAAGGCGCGGACCTGTTCGTCGCGAACGACATCACCGCCACCGACGCCGGCTTCGGCACCGACACAAACCGCGTCACGCTGCTGGACCGGGACGGCAACCAACGTCCGCTAGAACTTGCCAGCAAAACCAGAGTGGCGGAAGACGTGATCCGGTGGGTTGCTGCGCGCCTGAACGAACGCGGTGATTAGTCCGGGCGCGGGTTGCGCTCCGCGATCAGGCGCAGCCCTTCGAGCGTCAGCCAGGGATCGACAGCATCAAAGTGATCGGTGTACGGGGCGAGCACGGTCGAGAGGCCGCCGGTCGCGATCACGCTGGCGTGGCCCAGTTCGGCACGGATGCGGTCGATCACACCCTCGACCATCGCCAGGTGACCGACCACCAGCCCGGCCTGCATCGCGTGCACCGTGTTACGCGCGATGATCGATGGTGGCGGCGTGAGTTCGATCTGCGGGAGTTGCGCCGTGCGCCGAACCAATGCGTCGGCGGTTGTGGTCAGCCCCGCCGCAATCACTGCCCCGATCAACTCACCGGGATCCGCAACAATGGTGAACGCCGTAGCCGTGCCGAAATCGACCACAATGCAGTTCGACCGGAAACGTTCGTAGGCTGCCACCGCATCCGCGATGCGGTCGCTGCCCACGCTCGCCGGGTGGTCGGTGTTGATGCGAATACCGAGATTGATCGCCGAGTTGACGATCACGGGCATGTGCCCGGTGCGACGCGTGATCATCTCCGTCAGGCCGTGCGTCAATGACGGGACAACGCTGCTCAACACGATATGCGTGATCTGGTCCATTTCTAGATCGGCCTCGCGCAGGAAGTTACGGAACATCACGCCGTATTCATCGGGCATTCGCTCGCGCACAGTCTGCACGCGCCAGGTATGCGTCCACCGCGCACCATCATGCACACCGAACACGATGTTGGTATTGCCGACATCCAACGCCAAAAGCATAGTATCCCCTCACGCTGTGGTTGTATACTTCTAAACGCAGCGATTATAGGAACGGCGCGTCAAACGTGCGAAAACTCACCTGAGGCGCGCCCGGACATAGAAAGGACGGTGCGGTGACGAACCAAACACTCACGGCAATTGACGGTGTCCGCGTCGGGCACGCGCAAAACCTCGACGGGCCGACCGGCTGCACGGTCGTGTTGTGCCCGCCCCACACGGTCGGCGGCGTGGACCAGCGCGGCGGCGCACCTGGCACGCGCGAAACCGACCTGCTGCGCCCGGTACACCTGGTCCAGCATGTCAACGCGATCCTGCTCACTGGCGGCAGCGCCTACGGTCTGGATGCTGCCGGCGGCGTGATGCGCTACCTGGAAGAACACGACATCGGGCACTCCACCGGCGCGGGCGTGGTTCCGATCGTGCCCGGCGCGGTGATCTTCGACCTCGACCTGGGCGATCCGGGCATTCGTCCTGATGCGGCGATGGGATACGCCGCTTGCCGCGCGGCGAGCGATGATCCGGTGACCGAAGGTTGCGTCGGGGCGGGAGCCGGTGCCCGCGTCGGTGGGCTCACCGGGCCGGGCATGCAGTGCAAATCCGGCACCGGCAGCGCGCTGGTAACGCTTGAGGACGGATTGCGGGTTGCGGCGCTGTTCGTGGTCAACGCAGCCGGGGACATCATCGACGCTGACGGCACGATCCTGGCCGGGTCACGCCTGCCCCCGGAAGGCGCGCAATTCGCAAACGCGCAGGCCGTGCTACCGATGATGGCCCGCATGGACACGCGCGGCGGGACCAACACCGTGATCGGTGTCGTGGCGACAAACGCCGCGCTCAACAAAGAGGACGCGACCAAGGTCGCGCAGATGGCCCAGGACGGGCTGGCCCGCGTTGTGCGTCCGGCGCACACAATGCTAGATGGCGATACAATCTTCGCGCTGGCAACCGGCACAGCCGGTCCCGCGAATGCCAGTGTGATCGGCGCGTTCGCCGCCGACGCCACCGCCGCTGCGATCCGGCGCGCGGTGCGTGCCGCCACACCACTGGCCGGGCTGCCCACCGGCGCACAGGTCGCTCAGCCATGACCGCGAGCGGGAGACGATCGGGGAGCACAGCAATCTCCACGCCCCGGTCACACGCTACTCCTGCGCGACAGACCATGCATCACACATCGAAGTACAGCCCCACCTCATACGGGTGCGGGCGGTTGCGCACGGCGTAATATTCTTGTTCGAGCTTGAACGCGATCCAGCGCTGGAGCAGGTCCTCGCTGAACACGTCCCCGGCAAGCAAGAAGGCGTAGTCGGCTTCCAACGCCCGCAGCGCTTCATCCAGCGACCCGGGCAGGTGCTGGATCGCGGCCCGCTGATCGTCCGTCCATGAGAACACGTCCTCATCGATCGGCCCGAATCCTTCCGCCGTCGGATCAATCTCGTTACGGATGCCATCAATCCCGGCCAGCAACTGCGCCGCCAGCGCGAGATAGACGTTGCACGTCGCATCCGGCGGGCGGAACTCCATCCGCGCCGCATCCGGCTGTGTGGCGTACTTCGGGATACGGATCGCGGCGCTGCGGTTGCCCAGCGAGTAGAACGCGTTAACCGGCGCTTCAAACCCCGGCACGAGGCGGCGGTAGGAGTTCGTGCTGGGGTTGGTCAGCGCGAGCAACGCCGCGCCGTGCTTGAGCAAACCGCCAATGTAGAACCGCGCGAGGTCGCTCAGGCTGCCGTAACCTTGCGGATCGTAGAACAGGTTAGTCTTGTCGCTGAATAGCTGCTGGTGAAAGTGCATCCCGCTGCCCGCTTCACCATACAGCGGCTTGGGCATGAAGGTCGCCGTTTGCCCATTCTGCACTGCCGTCATCTTGGTGACATACTTGATCAGCATCGACGCGTCACCCGCACGTACCAACCCCATCATCGGCGTTTCGATCTCAGCCTGCCCCGGCCCACCGACCTCGTGGTGATGGTACTTGACCGGCACGCCCATATCTTCCAGATGCAGCGAGATATGCGCGCGCAGGTTATACAGGTGATCTTTGGGTGGGATGGCATGATAGCCACCGTGCAGCGGGATGTAATGCCCGTGGCCGCCATCGGCACTGTTCCAGTCCGCTTCGTTGGAATGCAAGTGATAGCTGGCCCGGTTCACCCCGTTATCATACGCCACGTCGTCGAATACATAGAACTCGAACTCCGGCCCCCAAAGACTCTCATCCGCGATCCCAGTCTCGCGCAGATACGCTTCCGCACGGATCGCGATATTGCGCGGATCGTTGGTGAACACGGCGTGGGTGTCAGCTTCGAGCGTGGTGCAGATGAAACTGTAGGTTGGCATTTCCCAAAACGGATCGGGAAACCCGGTCGACAGATCCGGGACCAACACCATATCACCCGCCTTGACGTTTTTCAACCCCACCGAGGAGCCGTCGAACCCGATGCCAGACTCCATGAGCTCCAGCGTAAACTGGCTGGCGGGCACCGTCAGGTGATGCCAGCGGCCCCATAGATCGGAGAATTTGAAATCCACCATCTTGAAGCCGTGCTCGTGGATGTGGTAACGCGCCTGATCAAATGTCTCAAACATACAGAACTCCTGTTCGTACCCAAAAACACTATTTCAGCAGCGGAAAGGCCCATACAGTATTGTGCCTAGCATAACACGCGAATCGCGATCGCCCTAACAACCGCTTCGCCGGTCAAAAAACCGTTGACCTGATCCTCAAGTTGTGGTAAAAATAAACTCGCAAATGAAGTGGCCCTGTAGCTCAATTTGGCAGAGCAGTTGACTCTTAATCAATTGGTTAGAGGTTCGAGTCCTCTCAGGGTCACCTGCGAACGTCCACCTGGCGGTGGGCGTTTTTTTTGTTGCTGCACGCTGCTGAACTGGACGGCGCGTGCTTCCAGCATTCCATTCAACACCCTGGCGCAGATTTCCCCGTTCGGGCGGCCTACGTTATCATTGAAGACTGCGATCTATCCTCTAAGCACACAGGATGCTGGTTATGCCACTTGCGACACTAAAATCGCTCATACAGGTAGCACGCGGGCTGGGCTGGCAGGCAGCGCTGCGGGCAGCGAATTACCGGCGCGTCCGGCGCAGGATGGATCGTCGTTACGCCCCCAAGAAGCCGCGCGGCCCGTTTCAGACACCCGGATCGATCATATCCGCCGAACCGTACTCACACGGCGCTGTGTTACACGCGGAACAGGGTTTCGTGGAGCTGCAGTTCCTCGCACCGGAAATCCTGCGCGTGCGGATGCACAGCGATCCCACATTCTCGCCGCCCTTCTCCTACGCGGTCGAAATGAGTGACTGGTCGGACCCGCGCGTCCAGTTCAAGAACGGCGCGCAGCACGTCATGCTTGGCACGGAACACCTGGTCTGCCGCGTGACCAAAGAAACGGGAAAACTCGCGTTTCTGACGCCTGAAGGCATCACGATCAGCGAGGACGCGCAAGGACTGGCATGGCGCGGCAACCACATACGCTGGACGCGCAAGCTGCCCCCCGACGAACGCGCCTACGGCCTGGGCCAGCGCGCCAGCGATCTCGACTTGCGCGGTAGACGCTGGGCGTTGTGGAACAGCGATCCACTGCCGGGATATGCGCGCGGCGACGACCCGGTATATTACAGCATCCCGCTGTATGTAGGGCGGCATCCGGACCTCGCGTTCGGCGTGCTATGGGACAACCCCGCGCGTGGCTATGTAGACATCGGCGCGGAAGACCCGAAAACGATGACGTTTTTCGCCGAAACGGGGGAGCTATGTTTTTACATCTTCGCCGGCCAAACGATCGCGGATGTCCTCAAACATTACAGCCGACTCACCGGGCGGATGCCGCTGCCGCCCCTATGGGCGCTGGGCTATCACCAGTCACGCTGGGGATACGACTCGGAGCAGACCTACCGCGAGTTGGCCGAGCAATTCCGGGCGCGCAAGCTGCCGTGTGATGCGCTGTATTTCGATATCGACTACATGGACGGCTACCGTACCTTCACCTGGGATCGGACGCGTTTTCCCTTGCTGCCGAACCTGCTGGCCGACCTGGAAGCGCAGGGGTTTAAATCCGTAGCGATCATCGATCCGGGTATCAAAGTCGACGACAGCTACCCCGTGTATGTTGACGGCAAGCGCGAGGATATGTTTTTGAGTTACCCGGACGGTACGCCCGTCATCGCCCCGGTGTGGCCCGGCCCGTGCCAGTTTCCCGACTTCACCCGCGCGCGCATGCGGGCATGGTGGGCCGCACACGTCCGTACGTTGTTGCAAGCCGGATTCGCGGGGTTGTGGAACGACATGAACGAGCCGGCGGTCATCACGCTGCAGCGCGGCGCGACGCTGCCGGATTGTGCCGTTCACGGCTGGGAAGGCATGGGGAACACCCACGCAGGCGGCGGGCACAACGTCTACGGGATGCTGATGTCACGCGCAACACGCGAGGCAACGCTCAAGGAACGCCCGGACAAGCGTCCGTTTGTCATGACGCGCGCGACCTATGCAGGCGGGCAGCGTTATGCATCTTCATGGACGGGCGATAACGAAGCGACATGGGACCATCTACGCCTGAGCATCAGCATGGTGTTGAACGCAGGACTTTCCGGGCTGGCTTTCACCGGGCCGGACATCGGCGGTTTTGCCAACGAGCCGGACGGCGAGCTGTTCACGCGTTGGATGCAGCTTGGCAGCTTGCTGCCTTACTTCAGGTCGCACACGATGGCGGGCACCCGTCCCCAGGAACCCTGGAGTTTCGGCGAGCCGTATGAAACGATCATCCGCCGCTACCTGGAACTGCGCTACCAACTGCTGCCGTACATCTATTCGGTATTTGCGCAAAACGCGCATCACGGGATGCCGGTTGTACGCCCGTTGTTCATGGCCGATCCGTCCGATGACGCGTTGTACAACATCAACGACGCGTTCATGCTGGGGGATGCGCTGCTTGCCGCGCCGGTGGTTGAGCCGGGCGCAACGCAGCGCACAGTTTACCTGCCGCGCGGGGCCTGGTACGCATACCACGACGGACACCTGATCGAGGGCGGGCGCAGCGTGACAGTCAACGCCCCGCTGGACATAATGCCGCTATACGCCCGCGCAGGCAAAGTGATCCCGATGTGGCCGCCGATGCAGTATGTGGGCGAGAACCCGCTGGAGGAAACGCGCTTGCGCGTCTATGCGGGCAGCGGTGAAACCACGTTATACGAGGATGCAGGCGAAGGCATGGCCTACCAGGACGGTGATTATCGCTGGTCATACTTCACGTGCCGGTTCTCACCGTCGAGGCAATTCACCATCACCTGGCGGCGAGCAGGACGGTACCAGCCGCCGTATTCGCAGGTCCGCGTTGAGGTCATCGGCATTGCTACCGAACCGGAACAGGTCCGGATGGACGGGCAGGCCGCGCCGATCTGGTATTACGAAGACGGGGTCGTCGAGTTCATCGTCAAACCGTTTGACGAGGCGCGGATCATGGGGCGCGATCCATCGTCATCACACGCGCAAGAGACACGCGTCCGCAGGCCACGTAGCTAAGCGTCTTGTTCAGGCGACACAGCAATGCCAGCGTCGCTATCCCCACGCGCCTCGCGGATGATTTGCTCGATCTCGGGCAGGCCGGGCTTCCAAAGGTGCTGGTTCATGTCCAGGTAGCCGCGCTCATCAAACGTGATGCCTTCGGCTTCCAGCCGCGCGCGTTGTTCGGCGGCGGCTTCAGGCGACCCTTTGATGCTAACGCGGCCTTTGGCGTTCACAACCCGGTGCCAGGGCACACCGCGATCGCCGTGCTTGAGCGCGCTCATGGCCCAACCGACCGCCCGCGCGCCGTGTGGCACGCCGAGCAAATACGCGACACGCCCGTAGCTCAGAACCTTGCCGGGGGGAATGTGCCGTACCAACGCGTAAACCAGGTCGTTAAATGAAGGGGATTCGCTCATGTTGCATGTCCGCTTTGGATTGACCGCCGATGATCAATTATAACCATTTTCGCCGTCCCTGGACGCTCGTGTTGGTCATCATGCTGATTTACCTGGGCACGATCGCAGCGCTGCACGGCGGCAACCCAAAAGCGTTCGTCACGCTGGGTGAATGTTTCAGCGTGTGTCAGGGAGCAGACGGCACGGACTGCCCCGCCGGGACCGAGGGCTACGACGGGCAGTTTACTTACTACATCGCGCGTGATCCGCTGGACTCGCCCGGTTGCCTGGACGTCCCTGCATACCGCATGCAGCGCATCCTGCTACCTGCGCTGGGTCGTGCTCTGAGCCTGGGATACACCCCGCTGATCCCGTGGACACTCGTGGCGATTAACCTGGCGGCGCTGGTGACGGGCACGGCACTGCTCGAAGACCTGCTGCGACAGGCGCATGCCAGCCGCTGGTACGCGCTCAGCTACGGGTTATTCGTGGGGGTCGTCATGGCGGTACGGCTCAGCACGACCGAGGCACTGGCCTACGGGCTGGTGATCGCGGGCATCTGGTTGGTGGAGCGCGAGCGCCCGAACGCTGCCGCGCTGATGCTCGCGCTGGCAGCGCTGGCAAAAGAAACGACCCTGCTGTTTGCTGCCGGACTTGTGCTGTACCACGTGCTGCACCGCCGCTGGCGCGATGCCGCACGTATAACGCTAATTGCAGGCGTGCCGTTTGCGCTGTGGCAGGTTGTGCTCTATGGATGGCTGGGCACCTTCGGCGCCGGTTCTGGCGGCGCAAAGGCGACTCCGTTCGAGATTGTCCCGTTCAACGGCGTGTGGAAGATCGCTTCTGAGGGCAGTTTCGCCGCGTTCTTGCTGCTCGGCGTGTTGCTGGTCATCCCCTCAGCCGTCCTGCCGAGCCTATGGGCCTTGTGGCGCACGCTGCGCGACCTGTGGCGCAGGCACTGGACGCTTTACACGTGCTTGCTGCTGGCAAACGCCGCGATCATGCCGTTCGTGCCGTTCTCGACGTACCGTGAATTTCTGGGGTTGCTGCGGTTCATGCCGGGATTGGTGTTGATGGTCGTGCTATATGCCGCGCAAGAGAACGCCCGCCGCCCGCTGCTTTACAGCACGCTGTGGATTGTTCTGATCCTGTTCGTGGTCGCGGGCTAGCGCCACCCGGTAGCACGTCGCCACAGCAATGCCAGCAACTCAAGCCAGAATCCGACGCCCCACCCCACATGCATCACCGCGAAGGCCAGCGAAAGCCGTAACATGGAACAGGCCCGCACGCGACGCGATTCCCGGAAAGAAGCAGCAAGATTGACCAGGAAATAACTGCACACGACCGCCAGCCAACCCCAGGCGATCAATGGGGAGAACAGGGCGAGCAGCGATCCCAGCACCACCGCCGCGACGAATGCCGGTGCGACAAGATGGCGCGGACGGGTCGAGGCGGGATACTTTGCCACCACGCGCAGCTTGCCGCGCCCATACTGCATATATTGCCGCCACAACGCGCCCACCGTCTGCCGCCCGTAATAGAGGGATCGGATCGCGGGCGTGAGAAAGACGCGCCCCCCTGCTTTGCGGATGCGGTAGTTCAATTCATAATCTTCGTTTGGAACCACCTCTGGATCAAAACCGCCGGCCCGGTCAAGCACCACGCGCGGCCACGCGCCCAGGTAGACCTGATCGACGTATTCAGCACGGTGGCTGATCCGATAACGACTCGGTACGCCAAACGGCGAGCGATACGCCACGGCAATCGCGCGGCCCTGTGGTGTGATCCCGACACTGCGCAGCGGTCCCCCAACCGTCGCCGCCCCTGTATCATGCAACGCATGCACGCACTGCCGCATGTAATCCGGCGCGACCAGGGAACGACCGTCCACGCGCACGATCACGCTGCCACGCGCACGATCAAGCGCAAGATTCAGCGCGTGCGCCTGGAGCCGGCCCGGATTCGACAGCATAACCACGCGGGAATCGTCCCCGGCATAGGCGCGTATCGTCGCGACCGTTGCATCATCGGAGTCCCCGTCTACAACCAGAATCTCGAACCGGTGGGGCGGGTAATCCTGCGCAAGGACCGCGCCGAGTGAATGGCGAATAAACGGCGCTTCATTACGCACAGGCATGATCACCGACACGAAGGGAAACAGCGTCACGTTATCCATAAGCGGGGCGCACCAAACGCAGCAGTAACGGTATGGCGACCAGGATCAGCGCCGCCAGCAACGCCACCAGAGTCACTGCCAGCGCCGACGGCCAGTTGGTCAAGTTGTAGCGTAGCACCACAACCGACTCGCCCCCCGGCACAGGCAGCGCCATAAACGCGAGATTGGCGCGGTAGAGACGAGCGTCGCTGCCGTTAACGGTCGCGGACCACCCCGGATACCACGTCTCCGCGATGACCAGCACCATCGGGCGCTCCGCCGTGACGTGGTAGCGGTGTTCGGTTGGCATGCGGCTGACGCGCGCGACCTCCCCCGCCGCTGGCGCGGCGACATCGCCCGCGCGCTGTTCAGGAAGCGGCTCCGCCAGGATCACCCGCTGCATAGGGTCCCAGGACGGATCGCGCAACGCCGCCTCGACCTGCTGCGCAGATGCAAACCAGTCTGCCTCTGGGACCAACCACGCCTGGGCCGGATCATACGGCGCGGCAGCAACCAGCGCCTCTTCGCGGAGCCAGCCCTCCGGCACCATGCCATACACACGACCCACACCCGCTGCCTGCAACAACGGGCCAGCAGCCTGCCCCAGGTCTTCGATCAGGTCCACGTATGCGCGGTAATGACCGGGTTGCAGCGGATCGTTGTTGCTCAATGCGGGAACGCGATCGATCAGCGTGATGTCAGGCAACAGCGACATGCGCAACGCTTCTAGCTGCTTAACGGCGACCCTGTAATCCGATACGTCAAAAAAACCTTGAAGCGAAACGGACTCATGGCTCTGAGTGCCGCCATCCGAGGAATCCGATCCGAAGATTGTGGCGTGTTGGTAGTCCTCAAACCAATACACACGCCCGTCGATATCATCCACAGCGCGTGGCTCAAAGAAATCCGCCGGGACCATCGGGTTAAGGCCACTGCCCACCCACGCGAGATCGAGCGCGACGAAAACCAGCACTGTCACACGCCATAGTTGTGATGATCCCACCAGCGGCGGCAACGGCTGCACCAGCGTCAACAGCGCCGCCATCACCGTCCAGGCCCCGAGCACCACCATCCCCCACGACAAGACTGCCAACGTGCGCGGAAAATCCCCAATATGCAGCCCAGCCAGCGCCAGCAGCATCATTGCGCCGCCACCGGCAGCCGCCAGCCGCGACCAGAACACGTTCCACTTCCCGCGCCCCCACTGCTCGACCCCCGCGCCGGCCAGCACCGCCAGCGCCAGCACCGGCAGGATCAGCCAGCGCACCGGCTCGCGGAAGGCATCGAACGTTGGCACACGGTCGTAGAGCACGCGGTAAAACGGACCATACTTGCCCAGCGCCAACGCGAATCCCACCAATGCCAGCCCAGACCAGAACGGCACGGTCACCAGCAGGGACGCAACGCGCCCCGACCGGACCTGGCGCAGCCACGCCCAGATCGCCGCCACCGCCGCGATCAGCGGGACAAAGCCAATGTAGGCGCTCTCCTCAAAGTACAGTCCTTCTGTCAGGTACGAGCCGTCAGCCGGGGTGCCGAAAAAGTCCGGACTGAGCAACGTCAGCAAGCGGATCGGATGGTACGACAGGTTCGTGATCGTGGCATAGTCCAAGCCATCGGATCGCTGTGACTGCGCCAGGTATTCCAGCGTCGGGATCAGCTGTACCGCCGCCACCAACACGCCAAGCAGTAAGCCAACGCCTACCGCCAACAGCGCATGCACCCGGTCCTGCAACCGATCACGGCGCATGTGCCAGGCGGTGTGCCACAACGCATACAACCCCACGCTCACAACCCCGTACCACGTCGTCTGTGCATGCCCGGCCAGCAGTTGCAGCCCGAACGCAATCCCCAGCCAGCCCACATCCGGCGCGCGCCGCTGCGCCAGCACGCGCTGCACCAGCCAGAACAACCAGGGAATCCACGCGCCCGCGTTCGCGGTGGGAAACGACCCCAGCCGCGCGATCAAATAACCTGAAAACGCATACGCCAGCGCGCTGATGCCGCGACCAAACGGCGTGAAGCCGAGCGTCCCGGTGAAGCACCACATCCCCAGCCCGGCCCACAGCACGTGTAACACCGCGACGAACGACATCGCCTGTGCTCCCGGCAGGACCAGCCACAACCAGTTGGGCGGGTAAAACACGGCAGTCTGCTGGTTGGCGAGCAGCGGGGCTCCCGCACCGAGATACGGGTTCCAGGCGGGCAGGTGCCCCTCACGCAGTTGCTCAAAGGCGAATTCACGCCAGGGGTAAAACTGCAGCGTTGGCAACCCCCAGAACAGGGTTTCGCCGCTGAGTAGCGGATAATACAGCAGCGCCAGCATGCCAGCCAACAGCAGCGACGGCAGCCACAATAACACGTCGCGCCTAGTCGCTCGCATGCGGCACCTCGTACACCACGACCAGATCACCAGGAGCGAAGCCCTCCACCAGCCGCAACTCTTCGGCCCAGGCGGGCGTTTCTGTGCCGCCAAGTTCGCGTTCCAGTTGCCCGTAGAACACGTAATCGACTACAGCGAGTATGTCGTGCCGCTCATCAGGCGGCATCTCGCCCCTGAAGAACCGTTCCGCTTGCCGCGCCTTTTGAGAGCCGTCCAGTGTCTCCGGTCCGTGCCCGACATACGCCACCAGGTCGGTATACACAGGCAGGTAATTGCCGGTTTCCTTCGTGCTGAAGACCACCGCATCGGGAGCAGCCACCGTATTCAGACGCGCCATCGCCCGCAGATCATCCGCCGGGTGAAACAAGGGGCGCTCGCGCTGCGTTGCACTGAACGTCGCACCGAGCAGCAGCAACCCCGCCGTGGGCAGTGCCAGGATCAAGACAACGACGCGCGCACGCCGCCAGGCACGCTGCCGGGGGAACCACAGCCGCAGCCCGGCCACCGCGAGGATGCTCAACGGCACGATGACGCCCTCTGCCAACCGGCGCTGTACGTTGACCGGCACATACACTACCACCGGCATCACCAGCACCCACACGGCCAGCAGCACATGCGGCACCCCAGCACGTGACCTCTTCCCGCGCCGCCATGCCCAACGCACCCCCGATACCGCCGGGACCGCGAACACACCATAACCCAGCACGTAGTGCAGTGGATGCGGCGAGTACAGGTTGTTCTGGCCGGACCAGCGCCCCAACACATCGTTGGTCAGAAACACGATCGCCGTGTAGATCAACACCGGCAGCGGGATCGCCGCCGCGCTCACGGCGCGCCAGAACAGCGCCCAGGGGAAACTGCGCTGCCGTACCCATATCGCCAGCCCCCAGCAGCCCATCAACAGGTACAACACCGCGATGTAAAACGGCACGCACAGTCCCATCACGGCCCACGAAAGCCCGGCGGGCAACGTCCAGCGCAGCCAGGCGCGCGGCGTGTCCGGTTCCAGCAGGGCACGGAACATCAGCAGGACCCCCAGCAACAGCGCCGTGCGCGCCAGCGCGATATGCGGCAGCCCGAATATAACCAGGAAGCTATACGCTTCTGGGACAAAAAAATCCAGTGGCAACGAACCGAACAGATCATGCTGCCCGAACAGTGCCAGCAGCCAACCTAACCCGCCGCCCAGCGCGATCAGGATCAGCGCGGTCATCCGCGACACGGGACGTGGCAGAAACACGGCCACAACCCGGTAACTCACCAGCAGCAGCGCGCTGCTAAACACGATCCGTGCAGCATGATATGTGACGATTAGCGCTGACGCCAAATGCGGACTCCCTGCGCCGGTGACTAACGCCGCCACCTTACCGAGTATGATGTAGGGCAACAACAGCAACGCCCCGGCGTGTGGCTCGTGCGTGTACCGCATCGTGAACAACCAGTCGCCACGGGCACCGAGCCGCATCTTGGCGAGATACGTATTCCCATCATCGACCGCGAACACCAATCCGCCGAAAAACCGGTCCTGATTGGCCGCACGCCACCCGACGAGATACGGCAGCGTGGTGAGCAGCATCACCAGGGCTACAAACGCGATTACGCGCCGCCATTCATCCCGGCGCACAGTACCCAGACTACGCACGAAACGCCCTCCACCAGACCCCCGTCGCCAGCGTGATGAACCCCGTAAACGCGATCAGCCCATACCAGATTTCCGCCGGATCATAGACGTACGTCCATGCCTGCGGCGCATCCGCGACCGGACCGGGCAAGCCAGGGATCGCACCTGGCGACGAGACGTTCTGCCAGCGCCCGTTTGCGACCGCGTACAGCGTACCCTCAAAGCCAGCGGGAATCTGCACCGTGACCCGGTTCGGCCCATCCCAATGCACGCTGGATTGCAGCAGGCGTTCATTGCGATAGACAAACACGTCACCGATCTGCGCGTCCAATACCAGACCCGGTGTGTCAACCGGAAACGCTGCCAGTACGTGCGATACGCGCCACTGTGCCAGCAGGTCAGGACGCAGCACAGCATCGCGATTGGCGCGGCGCAGCACCTCAGCAAAAGCGATCACGCCGTCGTCTGTATCGCCACCATCCCCATATCCATCCAGTTCGTACGGGGGCAGGGTCACACTATACGTCTCGACCGCGACGCCCGTCGCCGCCGCAAAAGCTGTAACATAAGAATTGAGCTGAAACGGGTCCACACCGCCAAACTGCGGAATCTCCCAATACGCCGCGACGTGCTGTGGCAGGCTATAACTCGGCGAATAGACGCGCGTCGCCTGCGCATCGCGCAAATATCGCGCCAGTTCCGCGTACGGGTCGAGCCACTCGAGCCTGTGCCGCCCCTCAACCAGCGAACGGTCAAGCCACAATACATCGCCCAGCACGATCAGCGCAAATACGACCAGCGCCGCACGGCTTGCCAGCTTCCGGTGGAGCACCAGCAGCATGATCAGCGCGACGACCGGCAGCGCAAACACGCCCAGCGTCACCGCCGGTTCGATGTATGCTGCCAGCGCCAGCGTGCTGAATATGCCGCAGGCCATCCCGGCGCCGAACAACGCGACCACGCCCAGCCGCGCAATCCGAGCTTGAGGGGGATCGGTCACCAGGAGCTGCGCGCCCCACCCGGCCAGATATGGTAGTACCCACGCCGCGATCAGCCACACGCGCGGCGGCACGCGCCACCAGCGCAAGAACGGCATGACGCGATTAAGCGTAACCCACAACGGAGAGTGCTCGCCCATCGCGTATAACGCCGCGAACAGCACCACCAGCCACCAGAATCCAAACTGTCGAGGCCGCCGGACCAGCGTCACCGCGGCCAGCGCCAGCGTGCTGATACCTGCATAAACCATCGTTTCCCACGCGCCCCCGTGATCGCCGAATATCAGGCCAACCCACTGGCCGGGCGACAGGCTCGAGGCGGCGGCTTCATCCAGCGTCATAGCATCCCGCGATAGCTCAGCGCGATACAGCAGCAGCCCGACCCACAGCGGCGCGGTGAGTCCAGCCATCAGCAAGACAGCCATCACCGCGCGCCGCCACATCCACGCAGCCGGCAGACGCGTGTGACTGCGATACACCCGCCACAGAAAATACGCCCCCGCGAGCGCCAGCGCATACGCACCCAGCCGCACATCGGCCAAGACCGTCAATGCCGCGAACACAGCACCCAGCAACGCGGGACGCGCGCGCCCTTCCGGAACGGTCATGCGATGTGCCGACCACACGAGCCAAGGGAGCCATCCCGCTGCATAGACGATATCCAGGTGCCCCGCTCCGAGCGCAGCGATCACGCGCGGGGCGAAGACGTACCCGCCTGCCGCCAGCAGCGCAGCCCAGGCTTGCAGCCCGGTCTCACGCCCCCACACCCACATGCCGACGCCCGCCAGCACCAGATGCAGCCACACTAGCACGTTTAGATGCGTCACAGGCGACAGTAGCAAAACAAGCCACTGCGGCGGGTACCACACGTGGTTCAAGGGATTTGCGGCGAACGGCTGTCCGCTCATGATCAGGGGCCGCCAGAGAGGAAGCGTGTGATCATCAAGCACGGAACGCCGCAAGAAAAGCGCGCTCGGCCAATGACTGGTGACGGCGTCGGAATATTGGCTGCCAGGTGGATAGGGCAGACGCTCCGGCCCTAGTTCCACCAACAACAAAAACGCCGCCACACAGACGGCGAAGCCCAGCGCAGCGATCAGGGTAGCGCGTAACGTCGCATCAGTTGAGAACGAAAAGCGTGACGTCACCATTGATCACCCGCTGGTCAATTTGTGACGGTTCCAGTTGTTCGATACATCGTCCTGCGTCAGGATAGGTGTTTCCGTCATCATCTTCGGCGGCCAGTTTGCGCTCCTGCGGTCCCCAGACGATATAACGCACGTCGAACGGGACCGCATCGCTGAGCAATGTCTCGCAGTCCTGGCCCCGGTAAAACGCCTCGACCTGGGCCTCGCGCAGATCGGCATGGATGGTCTCGTAAGGATGGCCGTACACCACAACCTGCTCAGTGTAAGCCGGGATCCACAGGCTGATGTTGGGCGCTGCCAGTACGACAGCGTCACGCTGACCGTGATCCTGCAGCCACCGCATCGACTGCCAGTAATTATCTTCGACCAACAGCCCGGCGTCGATGCCGCTTTCCGTGTTCGCCACCGCACCGAAAAGCGGAATGCCTAACACGAAGATGTTCGTCGGCACCAGAAACACGATCAGCACGATCATCGCGGGCGCGCGCCATTTATCCGGCACCTTGTAGAACCAGTAATCCTCAAGCGCACGCACAGCGAAATACACCAGCGGGATGATCAATCCCATCGCCAGCCGCCGCTGCAGGTTAAACGGCAGATACAACCCGATCACATTGACCACAAACCACAACAGCATCAATTGGTCGCCGTCGCGCTCAAAGCGCCGCACGGCGCGCACCAACCCCGGAATCGCCACGATCAACAACAACCCGTAACCAAATACATACAGGTACAACGGCGGCGATAACGTCTGGTTTTGTTCGTTAAACGTCCCCATCACGTCGTTAAAGTGGAACACGGCAAAATCGTACACCGCGAAGGGGATCGCCGGCAACCACAGCATCGACGCCCAATGCAGTTCGTGTGTGGGGAATTCCCGCGTCAGGTAGTACCGCGCGAGCACGTAGCAGATCAAGCCCCCACCGATCGGGACCAGTGCCGTCGGCTGGATCAACGCCAGCAACATCGAAAGCAAGAACAGGCCCAGGCCGCCGTTTTCCACGCTTGGCAGCTCGTCAAAACCGCGCCGGAACACGACCATATAGGTCGCGGCGATCAACGCCAGCGCGGCAATGCTCATGGGGAAGTGCGGGTTGGTGTAGGAGGCGTAAAACGGGAAAGCCTCGGGGATCGTCATGTCCACCGCGAGCTTGCCGGGATCAAACAGTAACAATAACCAGCCCAGACCGGAACCAACAGCAATGAGCGAAAAAAACAAGCGCCTCGGTCGCAGCCGGACCCAGATCGTCGCGCCTAACTGGTACAGCGAAATATACATGAAGAAACTCGTCGCCACGCGCGCCAGGTGGAAGATCACCAGGCTCGAAAGCTGTGTGATGCGCGCTGCATGTCCCAGGAACAGGTAAAACGTGTGAAAGCCCGCTCCTTCATGCTCTTCCGGTGTATAACGCAACTCAAATAACCATGCGCCATGCCTGCCCTGTTCGATCTTCGACAGGTATGTGGCTCCATCCCTGGGGTTCGACAGCATGCCCATGAACTGCCAATCATCCTCAGAATGATTGCTTGCCAGTGCCCAGGCGTACGGGACAAGGGTCAACGCGACCAGGATGCCGCTGATGATAATGACCCAGCGCCATTCGGCTGTCGAGATGTACACAGAGCGCAATGATTGCATAAGCATCCTCGCTATGGAGCGCAGACAATGACGCACACCCTGCTATACCGTTTGCCGCATGATTCTGGCGTGTAGTATAATGCGCCTTGCCAATTTGTGCCTAAGACGTGTTGAACGTACGCTCATTGTACACAACTGTCTTGGCATTGTACATCGACCGGCCTATCCTGTCAGTTCTTGGGGACTCATGAGTCAAACCAAAGCACTATTCCGGCTGCAACAACTCGATTTGGCGGTCCAGGCCAAACGTAACCGCGCGCTAGAAATCAAGGCCATCATCGAAGAAGACAGCGTCCTGCGCCAGGCTCAGGCCAACGTTGACGACCTTGAAGCAGCGCTCCGCCCGAAGGAAACGCGCGCCAGGGACCTGACCTTAGAGATGAAAACCGTTTCCGAACAATCCAAGCAACTGGGCGACCGCTTATACGGTGGCTCAGTGGGCAACCCTAAAGAGTTAGAAGATATCCAGAACAAAATCGCCGAGCGCAACCGCCGCCACGAACACCTCGAAAACAGCATGCTTGAGGTCATGATCGAGATCGAAAACCTGCAAGGCGAACTGTCCGAAGCCAGGCAACATCTCGACCGGGTAAAGTCGGAACGCGCCAGCGAGCACAAAGCGTTGCGTGCCGAATTCGAGCAACTCAAGAGCGAACTGGCCGATCTCAAGGCGCAGCGCAAAACAGTCGCCAGCGAGCTAACCAAAGAGAACCTCGCACTGTACAAAGCGCTGCGCGACAGGAAACAAGGGCATGCCGTCGCACAACTGGAAGGCGATAGCTGCGCAGTATGCGGCGTGCGCCAAACCACAAGCGTCGCCCAGCAAGTACGGCGGGGAGAGACGATTGTGACCTGTTCGAGTTGTGGGCGGATTCTGGTCGCGATGTAACAGGGGACGATTGTTATGCGTTTTGATCCTTTGTCATTTTTGATTGGCTTCGGGACGGCATCGGGCCTTGCGGCTGCAGCCTGGGCGACGCGGACGAACCTGGCCCAGCTACAGCGCACCACAGGCAAGCGTATCGACACCGCGCGCAGCTTGTTAGGGCAGGCTGCCGACGAACGGTACACGCGCGAGATCGGCGCGTATTTACAGCGCCGCCATATCGCGGGGGGTCTGTTTAAGCTGTCCGAGGTGCTGATCGAGCCGCGCCTGCTCCCCGCGCCGCCACCGGCGTTGCCGGCACTTGACGACGTCGAGATCGGCGACATCTTCGAAATCGTGCCCCAGATCCACGACCTACCCTTCAGCTATGCACCGTTCAATGTCGAGACCATAGCGCTCAGCGATCTGACTGCCGGGGACCGGCACGTCGCGATCCTGGGCAACAGCGGACTCGGGAAGAGCACGACGCTCACTACGCTGGCGCTGATGGCGCTGGGCGAGGTCAGCTTTGAGAGCCTGGAAGACCTGACCGCACAGACGATCCAGGAACAGGAAGAAGGTCTCTCCGAGTCTGAACGCGAGGAACGCGCCCGCGAGCGCGAGATGATGCAGGAACGCGCGCTGGAAAAACTCCAAGAAGCGGAAGAACGGCGGCGCGAGTTATTCGTTACCTCGGAAGGAACCGAGATCGAACGCGTGGAACATCCCGATCTCACCACGCGCGTGCCGATCCTGGTCGACCTGCGCGACCTGGAATTCGACCCCGCGCTGTACGGCAAGAACAACCAGACCCTCGACCCGGCAGAGCCGGTGATCCGCGCCGTGCAGCGACAAGTCACGCCTGTAACCGCCCAGATCGTCGGCAGCGCGTTGTACCCGATGCTGGAAGCCGGGCGCGCGCTCGTGCTGTTGGACGGGTACGATGACCTGGGACCGGACGCGCGCCGAAAATACTATCACTGGCTCAAGCAGTTCATCACCCAGTACAACGATAACATGATCGTGATCAGCGGCCCGGCAACCGGTTACGAACCGCTGGTCAACCTGGGCTTCACCCCTACCTTTTTACGCGCATGGCGCGAAGGCGAATTCGCCCGGCTTGTCGAGCGTTGGGGACAGGCTTGGGCCGCGCACAGTGGCACGGCCCCCACCCCGGAAACGATTCACCGGCTGAGCGCAGGTAACCGCGCCCGCTATATGTTCGACGTGACGCTGAAAATCTGGACCGGCATGGCGGAGGATGCGCGGGAAACCGGGCGCACCGGTTGGTACGATGCATTTGTTCACCGCCAGCTTGCCGCCACAGAAATATCGCAGCTTGCGACCGACATCCTGCCCGACCTTGCCGTGCGCCTGCTGGAAGCGCAACACCCCTTGACCGCTGCCGCCTTACTTGACAACGCATCACCGGAAGCGGAATCTACCGGCAAAGAGGCCGAAAAGACGATCGACACGGCGCTGCTTGCCAAGTTAGTGGAAAGCGGGCTGCTGGTTAAGTTCGGTAGCGACCGGTATGATTTTCCGCACTGGTTGATCACCAGCTATCTGGCCGCCCTCGCCCTCGAGGAAGCCGGTCCAGACTACACCGCCGAGATCGCGCTCGAACCCGCATGGCAGGATGCGTTCAGTTTTGCTGCTGCCAAAATGGACTTGATGCCCGCCATCAGCCGGCGCATGGAAACACCCCCCGACCTGCTGTACAGCACATTGTTCGGGATCGTGCGTTGGGTGCCCGACGCACCGCCCGATGCGGCATGGCGCAGCGAGTTATTCCGGCGTTTGGGCGCGGCGCTGATGGCCCCGCAACAATACCCCGCCGTGCGCGAGCGCGCGATGGCGTCGATGATCGCGGCCCGCGAACCCAACGTGTTGTACGTGTTCCGGCAGGCAATCCAGCAAACTCAGAATCCCGATATCAAGCGCATTAGCTGCATCGGCCTCGGCGCGCTGGGCCTGGAAGAGGCGATCCCCGATCTTGAAAAAATGATGCAAGACGAAAACCGCGACGTGCAGCTTGCGGCAGCGCTAGCACTTGGCGCAATTGGGGTTGACCGTGCGATCGAAGTCATGATTCACGGGCTATTTCAAGGGGCAAATGAACTGCGCCGCGCGATCGCTGAAGCGCTGGCCGCCATCCCTGGCGAGGGGCACAACACGTTGCGTGAAGCCATCAACGCCCAGGAAATCGAGATTCGCCGCGCGGCTGTCTACGGTCTCAGCCGCGTCCGCAGTCCCTGGGCGCTGACCGAACTCTACCGCACGATGTTCAGGGACTCGCAATGGTACGTGCGCAGCGCCGCCGAGACCGCGTTCCTTGCCGCTGAATCGCCAGACCACGAAGGCCCACAAGCGCATCCCGAACCGGATACGTTAGCCTGGTTGGTGGATTGGGCTGGCGAACGGGGCCAAGTCGTGCCGGCGGGCACGGCCTCGCGCCAGATTCTGATCCGCGTGCTTCAGGAAGGCGACCCACAGCACAAGGTCCTGGCCGCGCGCACGCTGGGACGCCTGGGACACATTGAGGGGTTAAAGCCGCTTTACGCAGCATTGCGGGATCGCAATGAACAGGTTCGGGGGGCCGCGTACAGCGCGCTGTCGGAACTCCAGCTCCGGCTAGGCGCACCACTGCCCGGTCTGGTCTAGCGAAAACGAACAGACTCCGGCACGCTCAGTCGTCGCCCGGCGCAGCGCCACGATCCGCGTCATCCGTATCGGTTCCGGCACCAGCCAGGGCGCGGCGTAACACATCGGGCAGAATCTCCTCCTCCAGCGTGCAGAAGACCACGTCTTTCACGCTGGTGTGGTAAATCACGTGTGCGTCGTTAACTCCAAACACAATGCGATACCCCGGCGTTTCGCGGTCAGCATAATCGACGCCGGGCTTGGGGCAGCCGACACTGGCATCGGGCCATGTCAGCGTGACCAGGCTTGCCAGCTTGAGGTCATCGGGCGTCACTTCCAGGCGGCGCACGGCATCGCGACGGCTGAGGTCAACCATCGCCTCCGCGATCGGTTCTACCGGGACCGGCTCACCGGCCAGATCAAGCCAGTCCGAGTCCTCACACGCCAACATCGCGCCGTATTCATCGGTGTGGTACACAAAGGCCCGGTTGCCGGCGTAGAATACCACGCGGAAACCGGGCACCGTCGCTGCGTCGTCTGCCGGAGCGCGGTCGCCAACTGGCTCCGGGTTCTCGCAGCCCCATGTGTCATCATGCCACGTAAACGCGTCGAGGCTCATCAGGCGCACATCATCTGCCGTGACATCATGCGTTGTCACAAGGTGATCCAACGCCCGCGCGATCAATGCCCGTGGGGTGAACGGCTCCGCGCCGGAAACGTCCCCGGCAGGCAGCAACGCCGCCGGGCCCGGTAAGTCCGTGGGTGTGGGGGTGCGCGGTTGCGGTTCCGGCGTCGGCGTGACGGTTGGGGGAATCAGGGTCCGCGTGGGGATCGGCTGCGCGCCGTCCTGCGCCGGATCAGCGCTTCCGCCACACGCGACGAGCACCAGCGCCGCGATCCCCGGCAGCAGCCAGCGGGCAGCGTCCCTAATGCGCCATAACTGCCCTCGGACAACCACCATCACCAGCCACGCCCGCGCGATCAGCATCGACGATTCACACCGGTCTACAGGTATTCGGCGAGGCGGGCTTCGATCACTGCCGGGACGACATCCTCGACGCTGATGATCTTGTTCGGCTTGTCCCCACCGGCCACGATCTCGATCTGGTCGGCGTTCACATCCAGAACCTCGGCCAGGAATTCGACCAACTGCGCGTTCGCACGCCCTTCAGCCGGGGATTCGGTCAGGCGGATTTTTAACGCGCCATCATCCTGAATCCCGGCGATCGCGACTGTGTCAGCCCGCGTGACAACACGGACAGTAAACGCAGCCCCGTGTTGGGCATCGGTAATACGGAATTCGCGCTGCATAGTTCGCACACCTCTTTCTGAATCCGTACGACAGGCTGAACACCAGCGCTCATCCTGCCAACATCATATAAATGATATCGCCAAACACTCGTAACAGGATCAACACGACGATCGGGCTGAAGTCCAACCCGCCCGCCGTCGGCAACATGTTGCGTACCGGGGCCATCAGCGGCTCGGTCAGATCGTAAAGGACCCGCGCAATCGGACTGTACGGATCAATATTGACCCAGCTTATCAGCACCCGCGCGAGAACGATCAACGAATACAAATCCAGAAATATCCGGAAAATCGCTGCAAAGGCTTCCAACGGGATCACTCCTTGCGACCATTGTACACTAATCTACCCCGTACCGCGTGGGCATGCGCGTGCGCTAGTCACTGCGCGGCCCAAAGATCGCACGCCCGATGCGCACGATCGTTGCGCCCTCTTCCACCGCGACGGGGAAATCATCGGTCATCCCCATGCTCAACTCGGACCAGTCCGCTGCAGGAAAGTCCGCTGCCAGAGCATCGCGCAGTTCGCGCAGCGCCACGAACACCGGGCGAGCATCCTCAGGATCAGCCACGATCGGGGCCATCGTCATCATTCCCCGGATGTTCAACCCTGGCAACGCCGTGATCTGCGCGATATCGTCCCACATCGCGCTGCGCTGCGCCGGATCATGCTGCCAGTTTGAAACGTCCCAACCCGCTTTTGACGCCTCACCAGACACATTCATTTCGAGCAACACATCAAGTGTGTCCCCGCGCTCGTTTAGGAAGCGGCTCAAACGCTGTGCCAGCTTGACGCTATCCAGCGAGTGCAACATGGCAAACCCGGTGAGCACATGCCGCGCTTTGCGGCTCTGAACGTGCCCAACCATGTGCCAGCTCACCGGTTCAGCAGCCTGCTCGGCAACCGCTGCGATCTTAGGCAGGGCTTCTTCCAGCCGGTTTTCACCCAGATGCCGGATTCCGGCCTCTATCGCTTCTACGATTTCCGCCGCCGAACGTTGCTTGCTCACCGCCACCAACGTCACCGCGTCGGGCGAGCGCCCGGCGCGCCGGCACGCAGCGGCGATCTGATCCTGTACCTTGCCCACGGCCTCCGCAATGGTACCGCTTGCCGGTTGCATGTGCGGCTCACTCTCCAGCCAATGCGATCACCGCCCCAAACCGGCCCGTCCGCCCGTTTTCGGCACGGTGAGAATAAAACTCGTCGGTCCGTACGGCAGTGCATATGCCGGCTACCTCGACGTCCGTCACGCCAGCGCGTTCTAGCGCCAGCCGGTTTGCCGCCCACAGGTCAAGGTACGCGCTGCCATCCGCCGCGCGGCGGATCAATCCCTCGGTGTGGCCGAACGTCTCGCGCACGGCCTCGACCACCTCTTCGCCTACCTGGTAACGCTCCGGCCCGATGCTGGGACCGATCCCCGCCTGCACGTCCTGGGGCCGCGTGCCAAACGCGGACTGCATCGCCCGCAGCGCACTGACAGCCGCCCCCCGAACCGTTCCGCGCCACCCGGCGTGTGCGATGCCGATTACGTGTTGCACCCGATCGTAGAGCATGACCGGCGTGCAGTCGGCGAAGCGCATTGCCAACGGCACCCCGACCTGATCCGTAACCATGCCATCCGCACGCGCCAGCCAGCGCCGGTTCGTGACAGCGCCGCGCACCACGACAGTGTCCGCGCTGTGGACCTGCCAGACCGTGCATGCACGCGCCTGCGAAACCCCTGCCGCCGCGTACATCCGGCGGTGATTTTCGCGCACGGCTTCGATATCATCACCGACCGTGCCACCGAGGTTAAGCGAATCCCAGGGCGAACGGCTCACACCGCCGAGGCGCGTAAATATACCGTGTTTCAACCCGTTACTACCGGCCCATTGCTCAAACTGGTAATAGACTATCCCATAACCGTTTGTGCTGATCCGCCGCACAGGAAACCTTTCTCGTCTAACCCGCGTAACCTGCTAGAATAGGATTATAACGCACACAGCAGCACACGCCGATAGCCAAACCGTTGATATTCTATTAGACCTGACGACAGCACTGTCTACGTTCATACGTTCCGTTGACTGAAAAGATGTAGGAGATTATGGCGCGATTATTCGACAAGCTCAACGTTCTGCTGAAATCCAACCTGCACAGCGTGCTGAGGGATCGCGGTGCGTCCCGCGATGCTCCAGATGTTTCCCGTGCGCCGGGCATCGACATCGAGCAAACGATCGCGCAGTTACAGGGACGCATCGAGGCGGCGCTGGACGAAGAAGATCGCACGCTAAACAAGCTCAACGCGATGCAACAGCAGATCGCATCGTGGGACACCGAAGCCGACCGGGCGCTACAGGCCGGGGACGAAGCCGCCGCGCGCTACCTTGTCCGCCAGATCCAGCTTACCCGGCAGCAGTATGCTCTGCTGCAGGCCGACCTGGACCAACACCGTCGGGCCACAGGCGAACTGATTCAACATGTAAACGAGCTTGAAGCGGTTGCCGCGCAGATCGAACGCGAACGGAAACCCGGCACCCCAGACTCGACCGCTGTAGCGGACGATGAGCCGCTGGCCGAGCGGCTGCGCCGGGCGCGCGAGATGGCATTAACGGAAAGCGGCGTGCACACTATGCCGTCCGTCGACGAGGCGACGTTAGAAGTCGACCGGCAAGCCATTGATGACGATATCACCGACCGGCGTAAGCGGCTCAGCCTGTGACTCGAACCATACGCGCGCCAGTACTGCCTGTGTAATCGACGCCGAGAACGGCGCGTCAACGTGTACTTGCACACGCAAAACCGTGTACACTAATGGCATGATCTGGAAAGCGACCGGGCAGAACAGCATATGGCCGATTACCTGAATCAACTCAACGCGATGCGCGTGCTTGTTGCGGAAAGCGATCCGGATGAGATGGCGCGTCTGGCTTCAATTCTGACCGATGCCGGATATTACGTTCACAAGGCATACAATGTGGGCGACGCGATTGCCATTCTTCAACAACAGCCTGTGGCTCTCGCGGTGATCAACGCCGGCCTGACGAATAACCACCAGCAACGCTTGACGGACCACATGGCACGCTTCGGTCTTGTCCCCTGGATCGCCCTGGTTGATGACAACCCCAAACTTGAACGGCATTTGATCGGCCAGGGCGCGCGTGTGTGCATCCAAACTCCCGTTGCGGCCAGTGATCTATTGCGCCAAGTCTGGCAGATGGCCCACGATAGCACACGCGATGCGCTGCTCGATATCGACAGGCCCTTTGAACAGGTCGCGCCGAGTCCTGGTGAGGCGGAGAACACCAGCGCGCTCTTGAAACGCCGCCTGATCGAGCAGCAAACACTCTCCACACTGGCGCGATCGCTGAGCGCCCAGCTTGACCTCGATGTCCTGCTGACGCAGATTGTCGAAGCAGCGGTCCGGTTATGTGACGCGGAAGAGGGGTTGCTGCTGTTACCCGACGAAAATGAAGACGCGCTGTACATCCGCGCGGTAAAAGGCATCGACAGCGAAACCGCGCGCAATTTCCGCATCCGCACGCAGGACACACTCGCCGGGCAGGTCTACCGCACCGGCAAACCGATCCTGCTAGGGGACCAGGAAGGGCTGCACAAACTCAAGACAGAATATCTCGTGCGCTCGCTGCTGTACGTACCGCTGTCGGTCAAGGGCCAGCCGATCGGCGTGCTCGGCATTAACAACCGGAAGGCGAACCGCAATTTCGGGCTGCACGAAAGCGAACTGCTACAAGACCTGGCGGCTCACGCCGCCGTAGCGATCGAGAATGCCCGGCTGTACAAGGAAAGCGTGCTCCGCACCCGTGAGCTGAGCACGCTGGTGCAGGCCGCCGATGCCGCAAACTCAACACTGGCCCTGGACCGCGTGCTGTCGATTATCGCCAAGCAGTTGATCGGTGCGTTGAATGTCGCGCAGTGTTACATCACCGAGTGGCATCCTGAAAAACGCGAACTGCGCCCCCTGGCAATCCGCTATCGCGCGCTGTGGGCAGCCAACAGCGGCCCGGCATGGTCACCGCGACACAAAGCGGCGCTCGACCGCATGCTCAGCACGCGCCAGCCGGTCGTGACCATACCGCAAGAATCAACCCACCCCGACGATCTTGAGGCGTGGACGCCCCACCACCACTTCGCGAAAAGCATCCTGCATGTCCCGCTGTACACCCAGGAACAACTACTCGGTGTCGCCACCCTCTATCGCCTGCACGCGCCTTATCCCGAACAAGGCGTGCCACAGGCCGCAATACCGACATTGCAGCAACTCGCGCTGCAACTCATTGTGTTGTTGGTCGGCGCGGATGCATCCCGCCAGCGCAAGAACCTGTTCCGCTACGCGCAGGAGATGCTCGCTGCTGCCGGTGCCGATTGGTGCGAGATCGCCGTCCGGGACGCCGCCCAGGAACAATTTAATGTCGCGCTGTCTTATGGCGAGATCATCTGGCAGGGCGAAGCCTACCCGCATCTGGACCTGGGGCGGTTACCGCACACCGCCATGCTGCTCGACCGCGCGCAGGTCGCACGGACCAACGACAGCGCCGAAATTGAGCGCCTCTGCGAAGCGAGCGCCGGGCGCAGCCTGCTTGCACTGCCGCTAACGATCAAAGAGCAGACCGCCGGCCTGGTCTTTCTGGTGGACACGCTCCAGCACCGCACCTTTCCACGCCGTGAGATCGAGCTGGCGCAGGCCCTGGTATCGCAAGCCGCGAACGCGCTTGACAACGCCCGCCTGTACCGCGACCTGGCGCTCAGCCTGGAAGAATTGCACCGTGCCCAGAGCAAGCTGGTCCAGACCGCGCGGCTGTCAGCGATGGGAGAACTCGCCGCTGCCGTCGCGCACCAGATCAATAATCCGCTGACGACCATCCTTGGCGATGCTGAACTGCTGCTGAAAGATGTCGCCGAAGACGATCCGGATCGCGAAGCGCTCACAGCGATCTTTCGCGCCGGCAAACGCGCGCATGAAGTCGTACGGCGGTTATTGGCGATGGCCCGCCAGCATAGTGTCGATGAGACGCCGCAGCCGCTAGATGTTAACGTCACGGTGCAGAACACTCTGACCCTCGTCAAGGGCCATATCGAGCAGGGAAACGTGATCCTCAACGTCGACCTTGCCGGCGAGCTGCCCTATATCAGCGGCATACAGGGGCAGCTTGAAGACGTGTGGCTCAACCTGTTGCTTAACGCGCGTGACGCCGTGACCCACAAGGACGATCCCGCGATCGGCATCCGCACGCGCTACGATCCGGATCGTGGAGCGGTCGCGGTCACGGTGTGGGACAACGGTATCGGCATTCCCGCCGAGCAGCAGACGCGCATTTTCGAACCGTTCTACACGACCAAGGCTGCCGGGGAAGGTACCGGGTTGGGCCTTCACATCTGCAGACAGATCGTCGAGAAATGTCATGGTAGCATCTCACTGCAGAGCCAATATAATCAAGGTACACAGTTCATCATTTATCTGCCGGTTTATCATAAACGAGAACTCGCATGACACCATCACCTTATATCTTAGCTGTGGACGACGATCCCGATGTGCTGGGCACATTGTCGCGCGCGCTCAGACGCGAGGGCTACGAGGTCGGGCGCGCGTCATCAGGCATGGAAGCGTTAAAGATGCTCGCTGAACGCCGCCCGGACCTGGTGATACTCGACATCATCATGCCCGGCCTGGATGGGCTGGCCGTGTGCCGAAAGATCCGCGCCGATAGCCAGTACAATAACCTGGCGATCCTGTTCCTGACCGCTAAAGGGCGCACAGATGACGTCGTCGCAGGGCTGGACGCAGGCGGCGATGATTACGTCAGCAAGCCCTTTGAAGTGGCTGAGCTTACCGCACGCGTGCGGGCGCTTGTCCGTCGCGCCCACCATAACACCATCATCGAAAGCCCGGTGATCGAGAGCGGACGGCTGCGCCTGGATTCTAACACCCACCAGCTCACAATCGATGACTCGGAACCGATCCAGTTGACCGCTACAGAACACCGGCTGCTGCGTTACCTGATGGAGCATGCCAACCAGGCTTTGTCGCCGCAGCACTTGCTGGAGGCTGTCTGGGATTATCCGCCCCATACCGGCGATCCTGACCTGGTGCGCGCGCACGTGCGCAACCTGCGTGCAAAGCTCGAAAAACATGACAGCGAGACAAACTTTATCCGCACGATACACGGAGTGGGTTACATGATTGACGGTTAACCGCCTACAGGAGGTTCACGACAGCAGCTTTTTCATATATCTTTCACGGCACCAGCATCACAAGTGCGCGTTTGTAGCTTATACTAAAGGCCAGAACCAGGTTATCAGACCTTGCGAGCCTGAGAATGACAAAACGTGCAAATGTGACGCTTCTGATCGCAGAATACAACGACGACATTCGCGCTGCCATGTGCCAGACGCTGCACGATAACGGCTATTCGACACTTACCACCGACAACGCCCACAGCGCACTTGAGCTTGCACGAGAATCCCGTCCTGATGTGATCGTCCTGGATATCGACCTGCCGGACATGAACGGGTTCGAACTGTGCCCGCGCATCCGCGCCCTGCCATACGTCACTGATACGCCGATCCTGTTCATGGGCACGCGAGATGATGCAGAATACATTGCGCGAGCGCTTGACTGCGGCGGGGATGATTACCTGAGCAAACCCTTTGTGATGAGCGAACTCAGCGCACGGGTGCGGGCATTGGTCCGGCGAACCGTGCGGCGCCGCCACTTTCAGCAACAGGCCACACTGCGCCTGAACAAAGAGGATCTCAGCGTCATGATCGATGGCCGCCGCATAGCGCTTACCCCGACGGAGTTCAACCTGCTGGGACACCTATGTGACAATCCGACGGAACACCATACTGCCGACAGCTTGCTCGAAACCCTGTGGCAATATCCCCCCGGCGGGGGCGATACGGCACTGGTGCGCAATCATATTCGCAATTTGCGGCGCAAGATCGAAGAAGACCCAGATTATCCGAACATTATCGTATCGATGCACGGACGCGGCTACACGATCAACGCGCATGTCGTCAACACGAACTGACGCGATCCTGCGCCCGATACGCCGCGTGTGATGGCATCCTCAATCAGAAAGCCCCGGTCGGCTGGCCGGGGCTTGGCTTTACCAGTCATGCAGCATGCGCTAGCGCGTCACTTCTGTTTCGGCAAGCAACTCTTCTGCCCGCGCGAGTTTCTCCACAATCACCTGGCTCGTGTCGCGCATGGACTCTTCCAGGTACGGGAACGCCAACCATATGTTCATCATGCCAAAGAGCGCGCCGGTCAACGCGCGGAATCCCGGCAACGTTTCGCGCACAGGCCAGAACTCGAACGGCGGGTAGCTCAACATCTGGCTGAACCCGTCCACCCCCAGCGGCACGATCCCCACCAGGATGTATAACCAGATCGGCACCGGGCGCAGCCACTTTCGCACCCTGGCAAACAGCAGACCCACCAGGAACATGGTGCCATAGATCGCCACGTCGCGCTGACATAACGCCGTCTTGTAGCCCATCTCCGCGTTGCCCTTAAACGAGCGGGCCCTTAGCTGCAAGTCTGCCGACCACGTACCCAGGTTCAAACCGTCGAAGAACGGATCGCGGGCGGCATACGCTTCAAAGGTGCCCAGGTCGGTGCCACTGACACCGCGCGGGTAAACGAGTTGATCCCCGAAAAAGAACCACGAGCGAAACGCGAACTGGTGGCACATCGGTGCGTAGATCGTGTAGATCACATTCGCCGCGTCTTCATAGCCGTTCTGCATCAAGACCGGCGCAACCAGCGATAGCGCAGTGTAGATGAAGAAGAAACCCAGCACCAGCACCAGCCAATGCCGCGCGAGCCACAACACCCAGCGGTTGGTACGAATGATGCGACGTAGTTTCCGGGGATCGTCTGCCAGGCGGCTCATCCGCGCTCCTTTCGCGTTGTTAGCTGTTCAGCAGATCGTCCAGCGCGGCGATCAGCTCTTGACCGGTCACAGCGCGCGGGAAATAGCGCACAATGACGCCGTCCCCGTCCAGCAAGAAGCTGGTCGGATACCCCAAGATCGCGCTGCCAAACACATCCTCGTTAACCCTGGACGATTCATCCAGCACCACCGGAAACGTGATCGCCAATTCCTCCACAAAGGACGCGACTTGCGAGCGTGGCTCCCCATTGTTCACCGCCAGCACGACAAAACCGTCAGCTCCGTACACATCGTAGATGGTCTGGAAATCCGGCATCTCCTCGCGGCAAGGACCACACCACGTCGCCCAAAAATTCACCAACACCGGCTGGCCGCGAAAATCCGAGAGCGCCACAGTTCGCCCGTCGAGCAAGGTTGCGGTGAAGTCGGGCGCGCGCTGGCCTACGGATAAACCTACGGGCGGCTGCGCGGCGTCGTTGTCGGCGCTGGCGGAACCGGTGACGGGCGCGTTGCTGCCCAGGTCAGGGATATCGCTCAGCGGCAGACTGCTGGCGGCGGATTCAATCACCGTACCGGATGGTGGCGCAACGCTCCCCGGTCCCGGTGCGGTAAGCGGCTGGTCGAGTCCGGCAGCCTCCAACGCCGTATCGTCGCCCAGCTCCGGCACATCGAGTCGCGGTGACGCGTCACTGCCCACGCTCGCGGCGGCAACGATCAGTGGCTGCTGCACCTGGGAGCGTGGCTTGACATATGCCACGTAGAAATCCTCTTTCGTCCCGTCGCGCACGCAGTCCAGCGCGTTGTCCAGGCTCACACGGCCTTCGACCACCGCGACCGTGCAAGTCTCCAGATTCAGCGAAATGTCGCCTAACTCGCCCTCTTGCCCGAACTGCACCAACCGTTCGAGCTGCCCGCTGAAAACCAGCACGCCGATCAGGATCAGGAACACGCCACTAAACGCTTCGATCATGCGCATGTTACGCTGCAAGCGGCGGAACACACCCTGTGCCTGATCCAGCGCCAGCGCGGTGAGCAAAAACGGAATCCCCAGCCCGATGGAATACGCGGTCAACAGCGTACCGGCTTTGGAGATTGATCCGCCGGTAGACGCAAGCGTCAGCACCGCGCCGTAAATCGGGCCAATGCAAGGCGTCCACCCGGCAGAGAACACAACCCCCATAAACAGCGATCCGAAATAGCCGTATTTCTGTTGTTCCTGCACCTGCCCCTGGCGGCGCGTATCCACGTACAGCGCCGTCTGAATGCGTGCCAGCACTCGCAGCCAGAAATCACCGGGCGTGTCCGCTTTGAGCGCGTCGTTGAACACCTGCGTGAACAACAGCACCACCAGCAGCGTCATGAACCACGACTCGACAAACAGCCAGTACACCGCACCGATCAGAATGATCGCAGCCGCCATTGAGATCAGGTTGCCGTAGGGATTCTTGTCGAGCCGGGCCGCCTGCTGCATCAGCCAGGTAAACACGCGGTTCAGCAAGCCCATGATGTGCAGCCCGAACAGGATCACAGCGGTGCCGCCAACCCGCGCGATCCCTTCGCGCACGTCGCTTTCCGTCACGCCGAGCTCAGTCAGTGACGATACAGCCGCCGTCGTCAGCAAGCCAAACAGCACGAAAAACAGCGTGAAGCCCAGAACAAAAAAAATGCCGTGAATGAATGTCCCAAAACGCTTGCGCCTGGCAGTCTGCCCGGCCCCACCTGCGCTCTGCACGGTTACTTGCTGCGTCATGCGCCCGCCCATATACCCCACATACGCTGGGACCAGCGGCAGCACACACGGGGAAATAAACGATATCAGCCCAGCGATAAACGCGAGGCCAATCGTCACATCACCACTCATTCAACACGCCTCCAACCTGTCTTTCCAATAAGTCCTTGTCCAGACTATGCCACCTATACAGTATGATGCCAAATCACTTACTGGCGTTTCATGCATCTACCGGGCGCACGCATCAGGCCGGTTCGCGCTGCCGCAGCAAGAACCCGCGTATCACAATTCCCAACCCAATCGTAACCAGTACCAGGCCGAGCAATGTCTCCTCAATACGGGCGATATCCTGCGCATGCATGAGCAGGCCCAGGCCGACGCCAGCGAACGCTGCCGCACCCAGGAACGATGCCACATGCCGCCGCACCAGCGCCACAACCATCCACACCAGCGCCGCGCCGACCAGCACCACCGGCCACCACCGCACGACATCCCCCGTGAGGGCATCCTGCACCAGCAGCGTGCCAAAAATCCCCGCAGCGATCAACCCGACGGCCAGCAACAGTATATCCCAGCGCAGCGCGACCGGAAGATCAGGACGCGGCAGCCGCACGCGCAGCACGCGACGACGGCGCGACCGCGCGCCGCTGTCCTCGTCGTCGCCGGGGGATTCGGTCCAGGCACGCTCCACGTCACCGTAATCAC
The DNA here is from genome assembly GCA_964425755.1 of uncultured Anaerolineaceae bacterium. Lineage (GTDB taxonomy): Bacteria > Chloroflexota > Anaerolineae > Aggregatilineales > Aggregatilineaceae > CAYRNY01. The sequence goes on along the minus strand of CAYRNY010000003.1, from coordinate 34,482 downwards.
CGGCCTCGTCCTCACCATACGTATCATACGCATGGTAATCGCGCTCAACCGGGACAAACGCCTCGAACTCGTCGGCGCTTTCGTCGCTCATCTCCGCCGCGTCATCCGGCGGGGCGGCATCATCGTCTGCGCGGCGATCCTCATCGCGCCCGCGCCCGCGGCGTCCAAATAACCGTCGCATCGCCTCACCTCACTGCTCACCAAAACAAACCAGGATGAACCGCACCGGCTCACCCTGACACTGTACAACAAAGTCGCTAACTTGAAAACTGTTTTGGCAGGATTTTCGCGGTGCGAACCGGCCATAGCCGGATGAGCGACACGCCAACAAGTCCTCAGTTTTCAATTGTCAGTGCCCGGCGTTGACGTGCCGTCCCAAGGCATGACGTGAAGACTGGCACCTGCGTGAGTTCCAACTGTTGTCTGGACAAAGGGTTACGGTTTCACGCATGCAGCGCCTAGACATGACTCCCTTCGACGCACTGCGCGCCGCTGGGGCCAATAATCGTGCTATAACGCACGCCGCGCGGCAGATCGATCCGGTCGCCTGACCGCAGCGTCACACGCCGGTGCGTGTGGGGGAAGGCAATCTCGACGGTGCCTTGCACGCAGTAAAGCGTCTTGGCGTAACCATGGCTGCGAGGCGGGTATCGGAAATTCGGTGTGTTGGCCCATACATAAGGTCGCAGTCCCTCGTCGCGCATCCGGTGGGTGATATTGTCCAGTGTAGGGTGCTGCCCACCGTGCCACCGCGTTACCCGAACCTGAGACTGTGCACCTACGGCCATACGACACTCGCTCCTTGTTATGACATTCAAACTACCGTTTGCGAAACATGCTACGCGGAGAATAATACCGACATCGAGGCTATCTCACAATACAGTCATAGTGATCTAACCGGTTTCTCATCTTTCACTCATCTTGATCTTCTGCCTCCGCCGCGAGCCGCATGAGCAGCGCGCGTTCATCTTCCGGCGTGTTGATCGCCCCATCCAGCAGCGCATGGCGCAACTGCCGCAGCAGATCGCCGTAAACTGGGCCGGGAGCAAGACCGGTCAGCGCCTGGATATCGTGTCCGTTCAGCGTCGGTTTGACAAACTGCCATTCACACGCAAACGTGGTGATCTGGTCGCGGGCGACCGCGTTCGGCGCTGCTGCCCACGCCGCTAACCAGCCTACCTCATTTAGCGGTTCGAGCATTGTGACAACGACACTCGGGGATTGGCGTACACTTAGCTGCGGTAACAGTGCAATCGCCGTCCGTGCATCCTGCAGGTGATCGAGATACACGCGCGGGAACTGCAGGCGCCGGCCCAATTTCTCAAGCTCAGACACCGAAAGCCGGCTGGTGAGCAGCGAGAACGTGGTCAACATCCAGTTATCAAACGTCTCCAGCGAAGGCCAGGGATGGAACCGCCGCGCGTAACGCACGGCGTAAAACGCACCACGCAGCCACGCATCGACGTGCAGGTCAGGATGCAACTCGCGCAGCACTCCTAATCGTTCCAACCGCGTCAGCGCCCGCAGCGGGTAATCTTCTGCGAGAATCGCGGCCAGCTCGTGCCGGATGCGGTCGCCGCTGACACGTTCCAACAGCCACAACGCGTTCTGGATCAGTTCCTCGGTACGCGGTTCGATCCGGAAACCGAGTCGCTGCTCCAGCCGCACGGCACGCAGCATCCGCGTTGGATCATCGACGAAACTGAGGCTGTGCAGCACGCGGATCACGCCCTCTTTCAAGTCCTGCTCGCCGCCGTAAAAATCGAGCAGGTCGCCCATCGGTTCTGGCGCGAGGCGGATCGCCAGCGTGTTGATCGTGAAATCGCGACGGTACAGGTCCAGCTTGATCGCGCTCCGTTGCACCGTCGGCAAAGCAGTCGGCTGCTCGTAAAATTCGCGGCGTGCGGAGACGAAATCCACAAACGCGGGCCACTGATCGCCGGAACGTTCAATGCCCAACGCCTGGGTGACGTGCGCGTCAAGAATCCATTTCGCCGTGCCAAACTGCGCATGACTGCGCATGTCGCCGCCGTACGTCTCACAGAGCACGCGCACTAACGCGATCGCGTCACCTTCCACCACCAGATCGATGTCGTGGTTCGGCTGGCCGAGCAGCAGATCGCGAACAAAGCCGCCTACGATATACAGGCCGATGTTGTGCTTCTGTGCCTGCTCCGCGATCGCGCTGAGCAGCATCCACAGATCGGGCATAATCGCGGCCCGCATCAGGCGCAAAATCTCGTCGCGCCGTCCTTCATCCGGCCGCTGTCCCCAGCGTTTGATCAGGTCCGTGCGCGTGACGATGCCGATCAACTGCCCGTCCTCGTCCACGACCGGAATCTGGCCCCAACCGGTGCGCATCATCTTCTGCTGCAACACGTCGATCGAGTCATGCGGCTGGACCGTTACCTCACCCGCCTCCATGATCTCGCGCACACGCCTGTGCCCGATGCCCAGTTGGATCGCGCGGTCCACATCACGCCGCGTCAGCAGCCCGACCACGCGCCCACCTTCGACCACCGGGAAGCCTTCGTGCCCGGTGCGCTGCATCCGCTGCACGACCGTCGTCACCCGATCGTCGCCGCGCACGGTCTGCACCCCGCGTGACATCAACGACTCAACACGCACGGGGGCGATGACGACCTTTGGCAGCATCTTCAGAATCGTGTGCCGCACCTCGCGCAGATCGCGCGAGCGGATCAGTGCCGCCGCTGCACGACCGTGCCCACCGCCACCAAACTGCTTCGCGACCTGCGAAACATCGATCGCGTCGGTGGTGCCGCGCGCCACAAGCTGGATATCGCCGTTCAACTGCACCAGCACGAACACCGCGCCCGGCTCGTACAGCTCACGCAGTTTGTGCGCCAGCGTCGCGATCTCGTCAACCGGCTGTTCGACGCGCGCGCTCGCCAACACCACTACCTGCCCGTTCACCTCGAACGTTTCCGCCTGTTCGACCAGTTGATCCTGCAGTTCGCGCTGTTCAGGGGACAGGCGGTGACGCAAAAACTCCCGCGCAACATCAAGGTCCGCGCCACATTCCAGCAACCACGCAGCACAGCGGATATCGCGCGGCGTCGTCGTTCCGTAGAGCAACGACCCTGTGTCCTCGTAAACGCCCAGCAGCAACAGTGTCGCTTCCAGCGGCGCGATCCCGATCCCGCGCGCCGTGATCTGCTCCACCAGCAATGTCGTACATGCCCCAACCGTGTCGCCGGTGAAGGTATGGTGCGCGTCCAGTTCGCGCGTCAGCGGGTGATGATCGATAAAATGGACCGGCGTTTCTGGGCGCATCCCGCGTGCGGTCGAAAAACTTTGCGTATCCACCACCGTGACATACTCGATCTGCGCGCCGCGCCTCAATTCATCCCGCGGGAGGAACGGAAACGCGTTGGCATACAACGCGAGAAAATGATCGACGTTGCGATTGACACGCTTAGGCGGCACCGGCTTCGACTCCGGGTCCAGCTTATGCGCGGCCAACATGGACGCGATCGCGTCAAAGTCGGCATTATCATGGGTGAGTATCAACTTCACGGTCTTCCCCGTAGAAATCAGGTCGCGTGGCGCGGTATCATGCTGCGGAGCAGGCGCTCACACCTGCTCCGTATGGCATGCAGGCCCAGGCCGGCAGCGTGCGACAAAACATGTATCATCCCAGCGCATCCCACACGGCAAGCTTGGCCTGCACGCGCCGGATCACCTCGTCGGTAAACTCGGAGGTCGTCGCCTGCCCGCCCAGGTCCGAGGTGCGCACGCCGTCGTACACCGCTTCAAGTGTCGCCTCGCGGATCGCGCGGCTGACACGTTGAGCATGCTCGGTGTCGATATTGCCCAGCACTGTTGCTGCCGCCATGATCATCGCCACAGGGTTGGCAAGGTCCTTGCCCTGCAGTGAGGGCGCGGTGCCATGCGGTGCCTCAGCAATCACGGCGCGGCGCTTCAGATCGTCGTCAAAGCTCAGGATCACCGATTCCGACCCCGCAATTGTGCCAAACATCTTTAGGACCAGGTCGGACATGCTGTCACCGTCGCGATTCAGCATCGGGATCACAAGCGCTTCACCGGTGGATTCCAGGAGCAAGGCGTAGGTGGCATCGATCAACTGGGGCTCATACCGCACCGTCGGGTAACGTTCGGCGGCGGCATCCAGCTCTTCCTTGAACATGCCCTCATAGACCGGGCTCACCGTGTACTTCGGACCGCCAAAAACCTTCGCCCCGGTGTGCTGCGCGTGCAGAAAGGCAAACTCTGCGACAACCCGGCAGGTACGCCGCGTGATCTGTTCGGTGCGGTAGGCGACCTCGTCCAATCCCTCGCCTTCGCGCCATTCCTTCGCGCCGTAAGCTCCCCCGGTCGCCATACGCACGACAGCGATCGGCGCATGCACACCGGCAATCGGGCGCATGGGGGGCAACCGCCGCCCGACCCGCAAGATGACTTGCGCCTCGATTGCATCGCGCAGGATCGCGTTGGGACTGCCTACATCATCCGGATCGCCAGGCGTGATCGTCGCCGCCTTCAGCCCCAGCCCGTGTTGCAGCACTGCCTCAGCCGCATCATACACAATCTGGTTCTTCGTTGTGCGGCGGCTTTCCAGTGAAAGATCAAACGTCTGGAAGTCGACATTAGGGGGCAAGATCGAAGGTGACAGCACGCGCAGTGCTTCCTCCAACAACTCCTGCCCGGTCTGATCACCCTGCATGACAACAATGGTGTGTCTTTGTTCCGAACTCAAGCTCTTCCGTCCTTTCGTACGGTTTGCGATAAAGCGTGCAATTGTACCGGCTCTTGACCGTCGTCGGCCTTCCCCGCCGTGCCGGTTCCCGATACCGCAGATGGCGTTGACGCGCCATTACCGGATGCCGCCGGTCGGCTGGCGGCGTCTTGACGGCGCAGCAAGCGCGCCTCGGCGATCGATTCAACCAACCCATCGACATTGATCGGCTTGCGGATCACGAGATCGGCCCCGGCGTCCCTACGCCGGTCATCCAGATCAAGCGCCTCATAAGCAGTTACAAAGATAATCGGCAAATCACAGGTAGCAGCATGCGCGCGCATCATCTTGCATAGCTCGAACCCATCCAGCCTGGGCATCATGATGTCAAGCAGCACCACGTCAGGCGCTTCGGCTTTCGCCAGTTCCAGCGCCTCAACGGAGTTCAACGTAGTGATCGGCTCGTAGCCACTGATCTCCAGGATCGTACGGAGCAGGTTCAACGTATCCATTTCATCATCGACGACGAGTACACGTGTGGACATAGTCGCTACCTTATCGTTCATTCGAAAACACACTGACTTGATCCGATCGCGGCCAGGCAACTGCCAGCTTATGCCGACCGGCGCAGCACAACGGCGGGATCGAACGATCCGACGCGCCAAACAGCTCACGCGCCCATTATATAACGGAGCTGCACGACATTCCATGCCTCGCTATTGGCTGGCGAGCGCAGCAAATGATCTCAGGCGTAAGCCTGCACCGTACCGCTCACGCGGCTACTGCGCGATCTGCACCAGCAACCAGACCAGCATTCCCAGCGTGGCGAGCGCCATCGCCCCGGTCTGCAGGCTGCCACTCGCATTAATCGCGCGGCTGCCACGCATATCACGCCCCGTGCGGAACAACAGCACCACCGGAGACAGAAGCACGATCACCAACGCAAACCAGCCGGGAATGAGACCGCGCAACAAAGCCAGCAGCAGGCTGGCTACAGCAGCGGCCAGCGCGCCGTACATCGCCCGGCGCGTGCCATGTGGCCCTAACACGCTCGCGGTGTTGTGCAGTCCTGCCGCGCGGTCCTGGGCATAATCGCGCAGTTGGTTGTACAACTGCCCGTAAGCCGAAATCAACCCGACGCCCACCGCCACCGGCCAGATCGCGCTCGCCAGGCGAGCATACGCAACGTAACCGCCCAAAAACAACAGCGAACTCAGCATCAGCACGTGCGCCAGCACATCCAGCACAGGCAGCGCCTTTAACCGGACGGAACGCCACGAATACAGCCCGCCGAGCAGGAGTACCGACGCCCCAACGATCAGCGCGCGCTCGTTCACCAACGCGTAGGCCACCAGGCTAAGCCCCCCCACTACCGCAGCGGCACGCCAGGCCGTGCGGGGCGTCAAACCGCCGGCAGCGACAACGTTGTGTGCGGCGCGCGCTGGATCGTGGCGGTCGTCCGCCGCGTCCTCGATATCGTTGACCACAAACGCGAACGCCACGCCCAACACGTTCGCCAGCAGTATCGCCATCACGCGCCCATCGAGCGCCACATCCGAGCGTTCCAGCGCCACATTGACGCCGAGCAGCGTCGCCGGAACCGTGAACAACACGTGCTCGTCCCAACGCGTGAGCCGCGCTATCCGCGCTGCGAGTGTCGCCGGTTTTGATGCGTTGTCAGACTTTTCCATAATCCTGGTGACTCACTGTACCCATTGCGCACGTCCCACACCAGCAGATGCGGGGTTGCCACTTGCCTTGTCCTGGTTTATACTCTTATTAGTTCGGAATCGAAACACTAAAGGATCATCATGGACCTGCTAAACGACTTAACCGCCCTTGGCTTCACCGAATACGAAGCCAAAGTATACCTTGCCTTGCTCAAAGATCACCCCGCTACCGGGTACCAGTTGAGCAAACAGGCCGGCATCCCGCGCTCGATGGTCTATGAAGCCCTGGGACGGCTTGATACGCGCGGCGCGGTCTTGAAAACCGAAGAGCAAAAAGCCACGCTCTATCGACCGATGCCGCCGGATGCCTTGCTCGACCGGCTTACCGACGAGCACGAACGGCGCATCACAACGCTGCGCCAGGGACTCACGCGCATCTACAATGCGCAGGACGAGGGTTACCTGTGGACATTGGCCGGCGAAGACACGATCCTCAGTTACGCGCAGGATATGCTTACGCACGCCCGGACAGAAGCGATGCTTGTGCTGACCGACGACAACCTGGAACGGCTGCGCGGCGGCGTGCACGCAGCGGCGGAACGCGGCGTATCGATCGGCGCATTGCTCACGGGCGAGGGCAAGCTGGAGGTCGGGCAAGTCATCCACCATCCTCCGCGTGAAAGCCAGCTTCACAAACTGGCGGATAGCCTGGTTGTCGTCGTTGATGAACAGGAAGTGTTGATCGCCAGCTCGCGCCCGACGAGCTACACGGCAACCGTTACCACCAACACCAACATGGTGCAGATTGGCCGCCAGTTCGTTTGGATGGAGCTATTCGCGCACCGCATCTTTTCGCAGTTGGGGACAGACGTACTCGAGCGGTTATCGCCCGACGATCGCAGCATCTTCGAATCGGTCGCCCACTCCGGTGACAGCGACACACCCGTCGAAGCCGAAAACGAATGATGCGGCACCTGATCTATTCAGAAGAACGCGTGTGATAACATCTGGAGAAAGCTCACAGACACGATGTCAACCCAACAAGACACTCGGCAAGCAAAGCAGTCGCCAAAAGAGCGCCTACGCGATGGCATCACGGCACTGTCCCTATTCGTCGCAGTTATCATTGGAGCATTCTGGGTAAGTCAGCACCTCAAAACCAGCGGACCAACCGTCTGGCTTGTGCTGGTCGCCGCCAGCATTACCGCTGTGACGACCGGATACGGTGCGCTGCCGTTCCTGTTCTTTCAGAAGATCAGCAAGCGCTGGCTGGGCATCGGCAACGCGCTGGCATCGGGACTAATGCTGGGGGCCAGCATCGGACTGCTGCTCGAAGGCGCAACGCTAGAAAACTCGCAACAATCGGTTGTGCGCCTTGCCATTGGGGTTGTTCTGGGGTTGGTACTCGTTTATGTTTCGCAGCATATGCTGGAAGATCGGGATGCGGATTTCCAGATCGGACAGGTGAAAGGCGCAGATGCCGTCCAAATGCTGTTGGTTATGGGCGTAATGACGGTACATTCATTTGCTGAAGGCGTCGGAGTCGGCGTGTCTTATGCCGGTGGGGATTCGTTTGGCCTGTTGATCACGATTGCGATCGCGATTCACAATATCCCAGAAGGCTTAGCCATCAGCCTTGTGCTCATCCCACGCGGCGTGAGTGTCTCGCGTGCAGCGCTGTTGAGTGTCTTCAGCAGCGTTCCCCAGCCACTCATGGCGGGACCCGCCTTTCTGTTCGTGACGGTGTTTCGACCGCTGTTGCCAGTTGGGCTGGGCCTGGCTGCCGGAGCGATGTTCTACATGGTGATCGGAGAATTGCTGCCCGAGGCACTGGACAACATGTCGCGGCGCGTGGTCTATCCAGCGATGATCCTGGCGGCGTTGGGAATGCTCCTGTTCCAGTTCTTCATCGGCTGACGCGCACGCCAACCACACTTCGTGACCGTTCCCCGGCCAACGTGATTTTCCACACGCTGGCCGGGTTTTGATTCTGCCCTGTCTCGCCGCCCCAAATAAAAAAGCGATAAATTTCACTTTCCTTATCTTGACTTTTTGGTATACCTAAAATATACTAGGAGAAAGCTAGAAAATCGGCATTACGTCCATGAAATTTATCCGTGGATGTACAGAGAGGCAGCATCGATGACACCATCCAACACGCACACACTCGCCAGTCTGCGCCCCGGCACCAGTGGCACGGTCAAAACCGTTCATAGCACGGGGCTGGAACGCCGGCGGATGATGGACCTGGGGATCGTCCCCGGCACCGTCATCCGCGCGGAAGCCGAAAGCCCCATGGGCGATCCGGTCGCGTACCGCATTCGCGGCGCGCTGATCGCGCTGCGCCGGAAACAGGCTGAGCGAGTTGAATTGACGATCGATGACACTTCACAAGGGGAGAACACAGCATGACAACCGACACACTACCCCAGCAAACGCAACAACACAACACTCCCTGTGCCACCTGCCCGATGAATCGCCACCTTGAGCGCCTGGGCCTGAACGTGGACAAGTGGGACTACGTCGTGGCGCTGGCGGGCAACCCCAATACGGGCAAGAGCACCGTGTTCAACGCGCTTACCGGGCTGCGGCAACATACCGGCAACTGGCCGGGGAAAACCGTCACACGTGCCGAAGGTGGTTTCCAGTACGGCGACAAGCGCTTCAAACTGGTCGACTTGCCCGGCACGTACTCGTTGCTGGCGTCCAGCGAGGACGAAACGATCGCGCGTGACTTCATTCTGTTCGGCCAGCCGGATGTGACGGTGATCGTGGTGGACGCCACACGCCTTGAGCGCAACCTGAACCTGGTGTTACAGGTGCTGGAGATTACCGACCACGCCGTCGTGTGCCTTAACTTGATGGACGAGGCCAAACGGCACGGCATAACGGTCGATCACCGGCGTTTGGCGCGTGATCTGGGCGTACCGGTGATCCCCACCGTCGCGCGACAGCAGGAGGGCATCCGCGAGTTGATCCAGGCCGTGCATGATGTCGCCAGCGGTGCGATCACACCACGCCCGTACCGTATCCCGTCCACGCGCGACGCCGCACTGGATGCCGCCGTTGACCGGCTCGTTCAGCAGATCGAAACGTTGTATCCAGGGTTGCCAAACGCGCGCTGGGTTGCGCTGCGCCTGCTGGACGGTGACGAACAACTCGAACAGGCTGCGCAGGACGGCAGTCTCGGCGATCTTTCGCGCGGTGAAACATCGCAACCGGTCGCCGAGCGCCTGATGGTCGCGGAGGTGCACGCATGAGTAAGACAGCCGAACTGCTCAACTCGGCGCGCTCGTTGCGCCAACAGCTTGGCACGCACCCTCAAGACCACCTGACCGAGGCGTTGTATACAGAAGCGGCACGCATTACTGACCGCGCGGTCACGCGGTCCGATGAACGCGCGCGGTTTGACCTTGACCGCACGATTGACCGGCTGGTGACCAGCCGCACCTGGGGTTTTCCCATCATGTTGCTGCTGCTCACCGGCGTGTTCTGGCTGACGATCCAGGGGGCCAACGTGCCGTCACACATGCTCGCAACGCTGTTGCTGGATACGGTCCATCCGGTGTTGCTCAATGTGGGCAACACGCTCGGCTTTCCCTGGTGGCTCAACGGCGTGCTGTTCAACGGGGCCTACCTGTCGATGGCCTGGGTGGTAAGCGTGATGCTGCCGCCAATGGCGATCTTCTTCCCGCTGTTCACGCTGCTGGAAGACTTCGGCTACCTGCCGCGTGTCGCGTTCAACCTGGATCGCCTGTTCAGCCGGGCCGGGGCGCACGGCAAGCAATCGCTCAGCATGATGATGGGCTGGGGCTGCAACGCGGCAGGTGTCATCGCTACGCGCGTGATCGACAGCCCCCGCGAACGCCTCATCGCGATCATCACCAACAACTTCGCGGTGTGTAACGGGCGCTGGCCGACGCTGATCATGGTCTCAACGATTTTCATCGGCAGCGCGGTCCCGGCTGCGCTGGCGGGCTTCATCTCGGCAGCGGCGGTCGTGGGGATCGCTGTATTGGGTGTCCTGCTGACGTTCGTCGTGTCGTGGGCGCTATCGCGCACGGTGCTTAAAGGCGAGGCCTCCGCCTTCAGCCTGGAACTGCCACCCTACCGCCCGCCGCGCATCCTGCAAACGCTGTACACGTCCCTAATCGATCGCACGCTGATCGTGCTCTCACGCGCGGTCGTGATGGCGATCCCCGCCGGGATCGTGATCTGGACGCTGTCGAACATTATCATTGGCGGCGAGAGCGTCGCGGAGCACCTGGTCGCCGGGCTGGATGGCCTTGGCTGGCTGCTCGGGCTGAACGGCGTGATCCTGGTCGCGTACATCGTCGCGATCCCTGCCAACGAGATCATAATTCCGACGATCCTCATGCTCACCGTGCTGAGCACCGGGCTGGCCGGGGTCGGAGAGGGTGCGGGCGTGATGTTCGAACTGGAATCGACCCACGCCATCGGCGACGTGCTGCGAACAGGCGGCTGGACCACGCTCACCGCGATCAACCTGATGCTGTTCAGCCTGATCCATAACCCGTGCAGCACCACGATCCTGACGATCTACAACGAAACCAAAAGCCTGAAGTGGACCACCGTCGCCACGCTGCTACCGCTGGTCATGGGCATCGGGATCACACTGGTGACAGCGACCATTGCGCGCTTACTCGGCTGGGTGTGACCACTGCGCATGCCAACTGCACCAATCATGCCAAACGCCCGCGAACTATCGCGGGCGTCACTGTTCTATATCGTTGCAGGTGACCAGGGCCAGATTATGTCAGTTGACAACCCGACCAAGCGCCGCGCGCACGCTGGCAAGCAGTTCGCCAAATGCCTCGTCGCTGACCGGTGTCTCGTCGCTGGCGGCCAGCGTGTTGATCTCGATCACGACATCGGCCTCGTGGATCAGGGCGTAACGGTTGCGCCCGGCCTGCGCGACATCCGCTGTCGCCAGTCGCGGCGCGCGATCCGTCTCCAGCTCCAGCCCGGCCAACAACCACGTACGCTCACGATCCGTCGCCGCAACTCTCGCCGCGTCCTCGCTGGGAAACACCTCGATCACAACATACGCGAGGGCATCATCCGGGCCTTCGTAGGTGAGGATCGCGTGGCCTTTGTTGGAAACCGTACTCGCCAGCAACTTGGCCGTGTCGTCAAGCTCCCACTCGCCGATCTCGTCGGGAAGATACGCGATGATATCGTCAGCACGCGACTTCGGGCCAGAACTGCAGGCTGTCGCCAGCAACAATACGGCAGCAACCAGTCCGACCAGGCCAACTCTGCGTCCGTGTTTCACCAGCATTTTGCTCCTATATCCTGCTTGTCTGTGTTGGCGGAACACATCCTCATTGCTCGCCCTGCCAACACGCGCTAATGCTCACCCAGATAAGCCGCACGCACGGTTTCATCCGCGCGCAGCGCCGCTGCATCGTCAGACAGAATAATGCGCCCGGTCTGCAACACATAACCCCGGTGCGCCACAGCAAGCGCCATCAACGCGTTCTGCTCTACCAGCAGAATCGTCGTGCCTTGCTCGTTGAGGTACTTCACCACGCGGAAGATATCGCGCACCAGCAGCGGGGCCAGGCCCATTGACGGCTCGTCGAGCAGCAGCACGCGCGGATGGCCCATCAACGCGCGCCCGATGGCGAGCATCTGCTGTTCGCCGCCGGAAAGCGTGCCGCCCAACTGCCGCTGGCGCTCCTTCAGGCGCGGAAACGTGTGGAACACGAACTCCATATCGCGAGCGATCGCGTGGGGATCGTTGCGTGCATAGGCCCCCATTTCCAGGTTTTCCATCACCGTCAGGCGCTGAAAAATCTTGCGTCCTTCAGGAGACTGTACTACACCGCGCTCAACGATGGCGTGCGGGTCCATATTGGTGATATCTTCATCCGCCAGCAGCACGCGCCCTTCCGCTGCCTTCACGATGCCGCAGATCGTGTTCAGCGTGGTGGTTTTCCCCGCGCCATTACCCCCGATCAACGTCACGATCTCGCCCTCTTCAACCGTGAGCGAAATCCCCTTCAGGGCGTGGATTTTGCCGTAGAATGTGTGTAGATTTTCGACTTCCAGCAGCGCCATTGCTCGCTCGCTTCCGTTACAGTTCCAGCTCGAGGTCCACTTCGTCACCCGACGTTCCCAGATACGCCTCGATCACCTGTGGATCGTTCTGGATATGTTCAGGTGTTCCCTCTGAGATTTTACGCCCGTAGTCGAGCACCGTCACCTGTTCGGAGATGTTCATGACCAGACTCATATCATGTTCGATCAGCAGGATCGTCAGGCCCATCTCGTCACGTAGGCGGCGGATGAAATGCATCGTCTGCTCGGTTTCCTGCGGATTCATGCCCGCGGTCGGCTCGTCCAGCAACAGCAAGTATGGATTGCTGGCGAGCGCACGCGCGATCTCCAGGCGGCGTTGCTGGCCGTAAGGCAGGTTCGTCGCCAGCCAGTCCCCCACCTCCGCCAGATCGACAAATTCGAGCAGTTCGTAAGCCCGCGCCAACGCTGCGTCTTCCTCATCGCGGTTGGGTGGAGTCCGGAGCAGCGAACCTACCGGCGTGCTGGTCAGATTCGGGTGAATCCCGACCAGCACGTTTTCAAGGACGGTCATCCCTGCGAACAGGTGGATGTTCTGGTATGTCCGCGCGATGCCGCGCGCTGTGATCTGATCTGGACGCAGGCCCTGAATAGGCTGGCCCATGAACCGTATCTCGCCTTCTTCTGGCGTGTAGAATCCACTGACACAGTTGAAGAATGTCGTCTTGCCCGCGCCGTTCGGCCCGATGACGCTCGCGATCTGCTGTGGCATGATCGTCAGGTTGAGATCGCCAACGGCCACCAGACCGCCAAACCGTTTCGTGACGCCCACTGCCTGGAGAATGGGCTGCCCAGTCTGTTCGTTCATGCCTGTTCATCCTCCTGCTGAGGCGGCGGGGAAGATCGTCCGTGAACCAGCGCATGCGCACGCGCCTGAAGCTGCGGCGACGGGGCGGGCAACAACCCTTCGGGCCGGATGATCACCATTGTCACCAGCAACGCACCAAACGCGAGAATGCGGTACTGTGACAGCTCACGCAGCACTTCCGGCACGCCGATCAGCGCGATCGCGCCTACAATCACGCCCGGAATACTGCCCATGCCACCGATGATCACCAGGCTGAGCACCTCGATCGACACCTCAAGGTTGAAGTCTTTGGGAAAAATGTTCCGCTGGCGCGCGGCAAAAAGCACCCCGCCGATGCCGGCGAACGCCGCACCGATGGCAAACGCCATCAGCTTCGACTGCACCAGGTTCACCCCCATCGACTGCGCGATATCTTCGTCACTCTTCATCGCGCTCCACGCGCGCCCGGTACGGGACTGTTTCAGCCGGCTGGAGAAAAACGCCACTAAGCCCGCCCCCAGGAACACCAAGTACACAATGATCAGGTACGTCACGGGGCCGGACGCGCCCTCAGGCAGCGGACGCGGGATCTGCAACACCCCCTGCGGCCCGCCGGTATAGTCGCGCAGATTGTTGAACAGCAGGCGGATGATCTCGCCGAAACCAAGCGTCACGATCGCGAGATAGTCGCCCCGCAACCGCAGCACCGGGATACCAAGCGCAATGCCAGACAACCCGGACATGACCACGCCAGCAACCAGCCCAACCAGGAACGGCGGCACATTGTTGAAAAACCGGTCATACAGCGCCGTGCCGTCGATCAACGCAGCGACGATCAAGCTCACGCCAACGGCAATCGCGATAAGCAGCAGCGTAACGCCGTTGCCCGGTCGCGGCGGGACATTGGTCAGCCTGGGGCGAGACGTGGCGTCCGTCCCGGCCATTAGCTGGCGGCGCCGCCACAAGTACAACCCGACGCTCACCACGATCAGGGTCACGATCACCGTAACCACCATCCAGGCAGCCATGCGCACGACGGTTTCATCGTTACCGGCAAACTTGAGTCCCAACGCATCCCCGGAGTCACTATAGTTTTCCTGGTTCGATGACAGGAACGCGTAAGTATACGCGCCGAGTGCAAAGAACGCCACGTAACCGAGGTCCAGCAAGCCCGCGTAACCCACCACAATGTTCAGGCCCAGGCCCAGCAAGATATAGATGCCGACCAGCGTCATCACATCGATCTGGTATTGGTCAAGATACAACGGCATCAGGAAGATCAGCAGCAGTGCCAATGAACCGGCTAGCTGGGTCTCAAACTGCAGCGGATTGCGTAACGCGCTGGCGTTTTGTGCCAATATAACCGCCCCCACCAGCACCAGCAGTCCAATGGTCAGCGTTTCGCTGCCGCGGGGCGCACCGGCTGTCGCGATGATGTACATGTGGTTGCCAACGATGCGCCAGATGCCAAGCCCTACCAGCGCCGCAACAGCCACACCGACGATGCCCAACCGGACCTGGTAAGTGATCCCCCAGTCCACCGGTTCCGCCGCACGGATCGCGACCAAGCCAAACAGGATTATGCCAAAGCTGATCAGCAATTGCAGTTCCTGGCTGTTTTCACGGATGTTGATGATCGGGGGATTCCCCGCCTGCGACTTGGTGAGCCACAACAGGGCAAACAAGAACAACGGCAGCATGAGCACGACCCAGCGCGAAACGGGATTGCCCTCAAAACGTGCGCTAAATGCCGCACGGCGGCGCCCGATTTCGGTCTCAATCGTGATCCACGACACGACCGCGCCTAAGATTCCCGCTGACACCAGCAGAATCAGGAACCCGTAAAAGCCCCCAATCCCAAGATTTACATCCGCCCAGGCCGACCGGGACAACCCGAACTTGAGGTGCAGCGCCGTGTCCCGGTCAAACGTCAGCCGCATCGGATCGGTGCGTAGCGGTTGACCTTCGGGATATTCTCCGGTGAATGGATCCCGTTCCGGGTTAGGATGCAGCTCCTCGACGGGAATGCCGGTCAGGACGCGCACCGTCTGCAAATTGACCGAATCCAAATACCGCTTGACGTCGACGCCTTTGGCCTGCCAGCTATTGATCAACGACATGAACAGGAACGCCATCAACGCGGCAACCAACGACATCGTCACAACGTTTGTGACCAGGAACCCGATGCGCTCGTCCTGGAACTTACGCACAAGCTGCGCGCCCATCACAAACATCACAAGCAACAGCGAAGACAATGCCAGATTCTCGATGCGGATCGGAAAGCCGATCAAAATCAAGAACAACACGATCAGGCCGGCCACAAAACCGAAACTGATCCCTTCACGGATTGAGCCTACAGAGCGCTGGAGTGGTGTAGGAAACATGACTTAGACCTTCTTTTCCGACAGCACTTCACCGAAGATACCCGTAGGACGGAAGATCAGCACCAGGACGAGCAGGCTGAACGCGATCACGTCCTTGTATTCGGTGGGGATGCCGAGCATTGTCGGGCCGAGCGCTTCGACTAGGCCCAAGAAAAAGCCACCGAACATCGCGCCAGGCACATTACCGATCCCGCCCAAGACCGCAGCCGTAAACGCCTTCAAGCCAGGGATGAAACCAGACCGGAAGTTAAACGACAGGTTATGAAACCCCATCATCACACCGGCTGCCCCCGCCATCAACGCGCCGAGCATGAATGTGGCAACGATCACCTGATCGACATCCACCCCCATCAGCGCGGACGTATCTTTGTCTTCGGCCACAGCACGCATCGCACGCCCGGTCTTTGATCGCTGCACGAACAGGTATAGAAACACCATCAAGATCAACGACACAATCACGATGATAATGCCAGTTTTGGTCACAGGGATCACGCCCAGGCTGCCTAACTCGACGTTAATCGTACCGCTGATCAGTTTGGGGCGTGTGTAGAAACGGGGTAACGGGCCGAAGATGTTGAGCATCGTCTGCTGCAAGAAAAAAGACGCGCCAATCGCGCTGATCAACGGGGTCAAGCGTGGTGCGCCGCGCAAGGGGCGGTAAGCGACACGTTCCAACCCGATCGCAACCAGCATCGACGCGAGCATGCCCACCGCGACGATAAACAGGAGCGCCAGCACGGTGTTCAATGATGAGTAGAGGTACGGTGCGTAGCCACCCAGCGCCTGCAGCACACCATAGCCCACCAGCGCCCCGGCAATGACGCGAAACGGCAGGCTGAATACAGTCATCATCCAGGTTGGGCTGACTTCCGGGGAGGAATCGCTGCGACGTCCAAAGCGTTCAGACAACGTTTCGAGTGGCAAAAACAAGACAGCGAACAGCAGCGGCATCAACACCGCCGCCACACTCGCCGCGCCGACCTCGAACACACCATCACCGATATCGGTAATGTACGTCAACGCAAACCAGCCGCCAAACGTACCGATGATCAGCACCTCACCGTGCGCGAAGTTGATCATGAACAGGATGCCGTAAACCAGGGTGTAACCCAGCGCAACAAGCGCGTACACTCCCCCCAGCACCAGTCCGTTTACCAGTTGCAGCCCCCACAGGGTGAAGGGATATGCTTGCTCCTGCACAACCCCAACCACGCGGGTTGATGCCACCAACACGATCACAATGCCGAGGTAATTGATGAACAGCCGGGTGGACGACACATTCTCCTCGCCGCGCATGCGCACGAAGAGAATCAGGCCCAGGAGGATCAACCCTGCGCCTGCGTACAGCCACAAAAACGTGCCCAACCCATCTTCGATCGTCTTAAACTGCGGGCCGGGCGATGTGCCAAATAGCCCCGACGTGCGCGCAATCACCCAAAACATACGTAGCGTGGCGATCAAAGCCCCGATGCCAAAGAATTGCCCGCTGAGCCGATCGTAATCGAGTTCCAGTCGCTTCAGGCGGTGGGCTTGTGTGATTTGCGCCATTACGTCCTCCATCCAGGGCGCGGCTGGCAAACAAGGCGTTGCCAGTTTACATATTCATCCACAATTTCGTCAGCGAATCCATTTGAACTCACAGCCATGAAAGAATGTGCAAAATTTTACCAGCGCCACACGATATCGCAACACGGCATGGCGCTGGTAAAACGTCAGGGATCAGAAGGGACGTCCCCCCTGCTCACGAACCTTTACTCAGCTTCCATTTCCAGCAGGTCTTCGGGCACGTCAACCTGGACCCACTCACCATCTTCCACGATGAAGATGACGATACGGCCAACACCGCATTCGCCGTTCTCATCGCAGGACAGCGTACCGGTCAGGCCTTCGTAGCCTTCGGTCCCGCGCACCGCATCGATCAACGCTTCGCGCTCGATCACCAGGCTGCCCTCGTCATCAACCTCGGCAACCTCGGCGATGGCGTTAAGCAGGATCGTGGTCGCATCATACGAGTGGGCGTGGAAGGGGCCCTGCTGGTCCGGGCGAACGCCGTACAGTTCCTCATAGCGATCGTCAAATGCTTCGTTCGCCTCGATGTTGCCAGGCGGTGTTTCAGCGAAGCTCGCGTAGGCACCTTCGGCTGCCGCGCCTGCGCCTTCAATGAACGCGTCGGCCTGCACACCGTCGTCGCTGAAGAAGATCACGTCCTGCAAACCGACGTCTTCCATCTGCGTGACCAGCAAAATCGCCTGTTCCTGATAGCCGCCGAAGAAGATCGCTTCGGGGGCCTGCGCCACCAAAGGCGTCAGCACCGCGCGATAATCCTGATCGTCAACGTTAATGCCCTCGAACGCCACGACCTCGCCGCCAAGTGCGCCGAACTCGCGCTCCACCACTTGAGCCACACCCAAGCCGTAGCCTCCGTTATCGTGCAAGATCGCGATTCGACGTAAGCCCAGAATCTTATACATATAGTGCGCATCGACCGCACCCTGCGCAGCGTCGTTGAATGCCACGCGGTTCACCACCTCGTAACCACGGGCGGTTACCGTCGGGTTTGTCGCGCTCGGGGACATCATCGGCAGACGCGCCTCTTCATAAACCTCAGACGCGGCGATCGTGGGGTCTGTGCACGAGTGGCCAGAGACCGCGACAATTTCGGGATTCGAGGCGATACGGCTCGCTACCGTGGTACCTTCATCACCAGAACAACGGTCGTCTTCGACCACGAGTTCAGCCTCGAAGCCGTACGCTCCGCCGGCCTCGTTGAAATCCATCACCGCGATCTCGGCGGCCTGCAAAATATCCAGGCCCATCGGCGCGATCGGGCCAGTCAGATCGGTGACCAGCGCGACCTTGATGGTCTCACCCGCTGGAATGACAACGACTTCGCGGTCATCCTGACCGTACGCCGGGCTGACCGCGATAACGATCAGTGCAATGAGCAGTACAAAACGAAGGGACTTAAACGTACGCATGGTGTGTATTCTCCTCAGCATAATCAACGTGCTCGTGACGAATCACGAGCGGGCAGGTGCCCTTAATTTCCTCAACAGGTGTGACAAGCTCACGATGATGTGATAAGCTCGCGATCATCTTTGCCTTAAGCGCGCACGTCACCTCCTTCCTGGCATCGCCAGTCCTTCGGCGGTTTCCCGCCATACGGGAAGTGTTCGATTTTCAAGAAATTATCTTTAAAAGTAACAGAGTCTTTCACCGATTGCCAAACCGTCATAGGAATTGTCGCACTATACTACCGAATCCTGGATCATGTCACCGTAGATGCTTTGGTGAAATTGCACAATCACGGCACGAATTCTTGGGGCAAAACACTACATTTTTCACGGGGTGGAACGCGCGCGTCCCAAACAACACTGCGCGAGGCAGATGCGCTCTACCCCGCGCAGTGAGCGTATTCGCGTTGTATCCGGGCCGGTCGTGGGCCATGCCACACACCGCGCTTCCGAGACTTACTGGCGTAGCGGGGCCAGAATCGCCTCGAGGCGCTGCTGGACATCGTCATCGAGTTCGATCGTGACCGCCTTGAGCGTATCTTCGATCTGGCTCACTTTGGTCGCCCCGGTGATCGCACTGCTGACGCCCGACTTGCGCAGCGTCCAGGCGATCGCCAACTGGGCCCGTGTGACGCCAAGTTCATCGGCGATCGGCTTCAGCTTGCGGATAGCGTTGACCACCTCTTCCCGGTACAGGCTTTCGCGCAGCCAATCCAGGCGCGCCAACCGGCTGTCCTCCGGAATGCCCTCATCGTACTTGCCGGTCAGCAGTCCACTGGCGAGCGGGCTAAACACCACCAGACCCATGCCGTTCGCCTCGGCGACAGGCAGCACATCATCTTCGACCTTTGCACGCGTCAGCATGTTGTACTCCGGCTGCTCGACCTGCGGTTTGTACAGATTGTACTTCTCGCAAATGTCGAGCGCTTCCTGAATCTGTGCGCCGGTCCATTCGCTCGTGCCCCAATACAGAATCTTGCCCTGGTGGATCAGATCATCCATCGCACGGACGGTCTCTTCGACCGGCGTTTCCTCGTCATAGCGGTGGCAGAAGTAGATGTCGAGATAGTCCGTACCGATACGTTGCAGCGACTTGTCAATACTTTCCATGATGTGCTTGCGCGACAGGCCTCGGTCGTTGACGTCGTCGCTCATTGGCCAGTAAAGCTTGCTGGATATCACCAGCGTGTGGCGCGGGAACAGCTTGAGGATCGATCCCATCAAGCGTTCCGCCTCGCCCTTTGCATACATATCGGCGATATCGAAGAAGTTAATGCCGTTATCGTATGCTGTCGTGATGATATCGCGAGCGAGCCGGCGATCCGTCAAGCTCTCACCGAATGTCGTCCAGCCTCCCAAGCTCAGTTCGCTGACCTTCATCCCAGCCTGCCCCAAACGACGGTATTTCATTCGCCTCTCTCCTTAAGTGCGTTTGTCTTAAACCCACATAGAATGTACTTATTCCCCGCCATAACTGCAACGGGAAACGGCCCTGCGAACAAAAAACCGCCCGGACAGAGTCGCGGACGATCATCTCATAACGTTTCAAAAAGGGACGGTTCACACCTCTACGTAGCCGCACAGCGCCATCGCGCCGGGGCCGGTATGCACGCCCATGACAGGCGACGTCACACTGATCAGCAACTCAACGGGCTGATATTCGCGCGCGATCTGCGCGGCCCACGCGTCGGCATCAGCGCGGCGCTCGCTGTGGACAATACCAACATGCAGCGGTTTTGAGGTATCGAGCTGGCCGAAAAAGTCGCTATAGAGTTTTCTGAGCGCCTGGGGCCGGCTGCGCGAGCGCGTCCCCGGCTCGATGCGACCGGTTTCATGGTCGACGTAAAGCTGTGGCTTGAGGTTCAAGATTGTGCCGACCCACTTCACCGCGAGTCCGATGCGGCCACCCCGGTGCAGATACTCAAGCGTATCGACGTGCAGCAGCGTGACCGCATTCCGGCGCACCTGCTCCGCCGCCGCGAGCATTTCCGCAACCCCGCCCCCGGCATCCCGCACCCGCACCGCCGCCAGCACCTGAAACCCTTGCGTCAAAGAGTTGGCGCGCGTGTCGACCACGTGCACCGGCAGATCGACCATTTCTGCCGCTTGCAACGCGGAACTGTACGTGCTGCTCATGCCACCGCTGATCGTGAAGATCACGACTGCCTCCGCGCCACGCTGTGCCTGCGCTTCAATTGCCCGCGCGAAGTCAGCAGGATGCGGCTGTGATGTGGTCGGCTGCACCGGATCATCGACCAGGCGCTGGTAAAACGCGCCCGGTGCAATGTCAACACGATCGCGCAATTCTTCCCGACCCCAAATGATGTACAACGGCACCAAGTCAATATCATACGTCGCCAGCACATCATCGGGCAGATCACACCCGCTATCCGTGATCACTGCAATTCTCGTCATACGTTGGCTCCACTCACCCCAAAATCATCAACGATGTAACCTGTAGTGATTATGCAGACAAGCCGTCGCAAATGCCCAATTTTGTCAACACTACTTATAACACCTGACAAAACAGAAAGTGACTACCCCAACCGACTACAGCAGCAAAGCCCGAAAAACAACCCCCGGCCCTGAAGCCGGGGGTAGCTGAACTGCTTGGCGACGGAAACGCGACATCAGAGATCGCCGTAACCATACTCGAACCACAATTCCTCAGCCAGCGAAACCGGGTCGCGCTCAACGCCTTGTTGCGCGAAGTACTCGCACACACGTGTTACATCACGCCGCAAGATGTAATGCGCGTTCGGATTGCTGGCGATCCCAGTAACCTGTGGAAAGTCGATGAACACGATCGCCCCGGCATTATACAGGATGTTATACGCCGACAGATCGCCGTGTATCATCCCGTGCTGCAGCATGATCCGGACGTTATGCAGCACCTCCTCAAACAGACGCGCCGCCTCATCAGGCTCCAGCCGGACGGTGTTCAGGGTCGGTGCGGCCAACTTAGCGTCGCCAATGTAATCCATCAAGATCACGTTGTCGCCGATCGCCCATGCCTTCGGCACAGCCGCCCCAGCAGCATGTAAGGTCTGGAGCGTCTTGTACTCGTGCATCAGCCACGACGTGTGCAGCACCTCGCGGCCAAACCCGGTTCCCTTCGTGATCGCGCGCATCTCGCGAAAGTCGCTATCATTGATGCGCGTGCCATCGCCCATGATGACCTCGCGGCCCTCACGATACACGTGGTCGTTGCGCAGTTGGCGGAACATGCGGGGGCGGTAAACCTTCGCCGCCAGCCATTCGACGCCGGTCGACTCGTGCGCCGCACAGCAGTAGACGCTGGCTTCCTTGCCACCGGTGACCAGCGCCAGCACGTCCGTGATCAGCTGCTGGTCAAAGAGTGTTTCCAGCGACTCTAGCAGCCATCCCGACTCATACTTCGAAGGCCGGTAGGTTGTCTCAAAGCCGCCTTCCAACCCGACCGGATCAGCGATCGTCTCGATCACGTCCTCGACGGACTTCTTCGGTTTATGGCGCGGTTTGCGTTTGCGCCGCGCTTTCCGGTCGTAGTTCACGGGATCAAACTCTTCGGCGAACGCGTCGTAGCGATCGTCGTCCAGATTCCATTTGTTCGACATCGGTGCAGGATTCTCCCCTGGTTGCTTGATTTGCGTGCATTGTGGATATGCTGTTGATCCGGACAATGCAGTTCGCCATGTGTGCTTTGAATACGCATCGCGTGCTGCCGGTGACGCACCCTTACGGACAACGCAGACGGCAGCATCGGATTGTGAGAAGAATCAGCACGCAACCCTGGCGGGGATACAAGCATGGCAAACAACGCGCGCCAACAACGCTATCACCACAGCAACGCTGCGCCAGCATTCTCCTCCCAACGGAGATGGGCACACCTACATGCTGCGCTGATGATGCTCTGGTTGCGCTGTTGCGTGAATCTAGAAGCGGTTTCTAGAGGATGCTGATGTTATTTACACTCAGCGGAGAAACGCAAAGCGTTACGCGTGGCAGACAGCAGGCGTACCCTGACCAACACGGACCGCTACCATTCCGTTTTTAGCCATACTGTATACGCCTCCTTATAACAACCGCGGACGACGCTGGGCATGATAGCATACACGGCAGGAATTGTCAAAGCAAACCGATCCCGCAAGAACACACGTCCATGTAGTGCTGTCTTCACAAAAATAAAACTGTTGTGAACATCGGAATTCACCCGCCCAAAACGTTTGACCGAACCCCCCGTGCAAGTTACAATGATCATGCTAAACTTAAACCATTGTTGAAAACATAAACACCGGAGGAAATGCCGTGGGTCGCTGGTCTGGAAAATATGTAATCGGCCTCACGGGCAACATTGCAATGGGCAAAAGCCTGGTGCGCCGAATGCTGGAACATCTCGGCGCTTATACGATTGATGCCGACGGGCTGGCACACCAGGCGATGGCACCGGGCGCACCGGCGTACAAACCGACAATTGCGATGTTCGGCCAGTGGATCTTGGATTCGGAAAAACGGATCGACCGTTCCAAGCTTGGCGCGGTGGCGTTTGCACATCCCGACGCCCTCAAAACGCTGGAGCGCATCACGCACCCGGTAGTCGGTCGCGCGATCGACACGTTGATCCAGCGCGCGCAGCACGATGTCATCGTTGTCGAAGCGATCAAGCTCTTCGAAAGCGGGCTGGCCGAATCGTGCGATGCGGTCTGGGTTGTGGACGCTTCCGAGGAAAACCAGGTTAAACGGCTAGAAAAGCGCGGGCTGCCCGCATCCGAGGCGCTCAAGCGCATCCGCGTGCAGAATTCGCAGGCCGACAAACTGGCCCAGGCCGATGTCGTGATCGTCAACAACCGCACCCCTGAAGATACCTGGAAACAGGTACGCGCCGCGTGGAACAAGATTCCCGGCATCCGGGACCGTGCTGACCGCGATGATGAAACGCTCGCGCCAGCGGCGCAAGCGAGGACGGCGACCGGGCAAGCTGAAGCACTCCCGGCGGAGAAAATAGCCATTGTGCGCGGCAAGCCCGGCAATGCGGACATGATCGTTAACCTGCTCAAAGAACACCTGGGCAAAGCAGTCGACCGGTATGACGTGCTGATGAAATCGTATATGCTCGCGATGGTGGATGACCGGCCCGTCGGGCTGATCGGTTTCGTCGTTGAAAACCTCGTCACGCGTTGTGATGAATTGTTGATTGAAAATGACGTACCGGCCTCACCGGTCACCGCGGCGCTGGTCGACGCAATGGAGCGCGCCTCGCGGGAATTGCAGAGCGAGGTCGGTTACATTTTCCTCCCGACGTCCGAACCGGCGGAGACGGTTGCCGCACTCAAGCAGGCCGGCTACGAGCATAAAGCGCTCGAAGAGATCAAAGTTCCTGCATGGCGCGAGGCGGCCCGCGAAGCGCGCCCGGACGGCTACGAGATTTTCTCGAAGAAGCTGCGCGCCGAACGGGTGCTGAAACCGCTGTAAAGACACAGCCAGCATACTTATCAATAACCAGGGCAATCATTACCAGGCGAAGAGGCGTATCGTGGAAAAGCTAAGACAACAACCGGGGATCGGTCCTCTAATAAACGTGATCGAGACTTGGCCGCGCATCACGGCATGGATTGTGCTGTCCGTGGGGTGTATCGTGCTACTGGCTTATGAAGCGCGTGATGTCGGGTTGACGACCGGGAACTGGATCGCGTTGATCGTCGCAACCATCGTAGTGGCCGGGTTGTGCATCTGGATCGTCAGTTGGGAAGACGACATCGAGGACACGTCGCAGGATCAACCGCGCACCGATCCCGCCACCAAGTAGCCGTGCCCCACCTGGTACGCCATGCTGTACCGGCTGTTGCCCCCGCCTGTCACTCGCTGAGGACAGGCGGGTTTTTCTATACCGCAAAGACAGGCTATGCTACATGCAACGAATAGAGAGTACCGAAAGGATGACAGGATGAACCTGAGCACGGTCACAATCGAAAAACCGGAACCGATCAATTTTATTCTGGGCCAGAGCCATTTCATCAAAACGGTTGAGGACATCCACGAAGCGTTGGTAACCGCTGTGCCGGGCATCGCGTTCGGGCTGGCGTTCTGCGAGGCGTCCGGCGCGTGCTTGATCCGTCACAGCGGCACCGACGACGACCTGAAACAACTCGCGATCAAGAACGCGCAGGCACTGTCGGCAGGACATGCCTTCATCCTGTTCCTGGGCGAAGGCTTTTACCCAATTAACGTATTAAAAGCCGTACAGCAGGTGCCTGAGGTCGTGCGTATCTTTTGCGCCACGGCCAACCCCACCGAGGTGATCATTGCCGAAACCGAACAAGGACGCGGCATCCTGGGCGTGATCGATGGCTTTGCCAGCAAAGGTGTCGAGGACGAGGAAGGTATCGCGTGGCGCGTAAATCTGCTGCGCACGATCGGTTACAAATTGGGCGGCTGAAGCAACACATCACCAATCAGGAGTCTCTTAACAACGATGGCATACGACACCAGTACGTTTAGCACGTATCTTGAAAACAATCGCGAACGTTTTTTGGACGAATTCGGGCAGTTCCTCGGCCAGATCAGTGTTGCCGCAGACGGGCGCGGCATTCCGGAAATGGCGGACCTGGTCGCACGGCGCTTTGAAGCACTGGGGGCGTCCGTCACGCGCTACGAAACGCCCGGATCACCGATCGTCTACGCCGAACTCGGGCCGCAAGACGCCGCGCGCACGCTGATGATCTACAACCACTACGACGTACAACCGGAAGACCCGCTCGAGTTGTGGGAAACGCCGCCCTTCGAAATGACGATCAAGGACGGCGTGATCTACGGGCGCGGCACGTCGGACGATAAGGGCGAACTGCTCTCGCGGATTCAGGCTGTAGAAGCCTGGCTCAACTCACAGAGCGAGCTGCCGGTTCGCATCAAGTGGGTGGTCGAAGGTGAGGAAGAGATCGGCAGCGTGCACCTCGAGGAATGGGCCAAAGAACACGCCGCCATGCTCCGCGCCGATGGCATCCTGTGGGAAGGCGGCGGCTACAACGACGCCGGGCGGCCTGAGTTCGGGCTGGGCGGCAAGGGGTTGGCCTACTTCGAGTTACGCTGCAAAGGCCCGGACCACGACCTGCATTCGTCCGTCGCGCCGATCGTGGTGAACCCGGCGTGGCGGCTGGTGTGGGCGCTGAGCACGCTCAAGAATGACCGGGACGAGATCACGCTCGATGGCTATATGGAACACGTCCAGCCGTTGAGCGACGAAAACTGGCAGCGCATCGACGCAGTCCCGTTGGAGTTCGACGCGCTGCGCCGTCGCTGGGGGCTGGATGAATGGCTCAACGGCATGGACGATCATGCTGCCCGCCGCCGCTACCTCAGTGCGCCGACGATCACGATCTGCGGATTCCATTCCGGTTACGGCGGCGCAGGGTCGAAAACCGTCCTGCCCGCCGAAGCGATGGCGAAGCTTGACTTCCGGCTGGTGGACGGTCTCACTTCCGAACTGGCGTACACCATGCTGCGCGAACATCTGGACCGGCGCGGGTTCACGGATATCGATATCATCCAGCTTGGCGGCGAAGAGTTCGCGACATCACCGCCGGGAAGCCTGCCGGAGCACGCCGCGATCGCTGCAAGCAACGATATCTGGGGCCAGGAACCGATCATGCTGCCCTGGCTGCCCGGCAGCGGCCCGCTCTACCCGCTCAGCGCGATGCTGGGCATCCCGGTCGTTTTTGCCGGGGCAACATGGCACCCAAACATGCGCGCGCACTCACCCAACGAGAACATCCTGCTTGAGGACTATTTCACATCGATGCGCTTCACTGCTACATTCATCGATCAGTTTGCGACGCTGGAAACGTGAGCGGCACAACCCGACGCGTTCTGCTACACTCTGTGCATGATTGACTAACGGTTCAGTGAGGTGCCCGTATGGCAAAACAATACAATTCGCCGCCAGAAATGCAGATCGATCCGGAGAAATCCTACACGGCGATATTCAAGACCGAAAAAGGCGACATCGTGGTTGACCTGTTCGCCAAAGAAGCGCCGGTCACGGTCAACAACTTCGTATTTCTGGCACGCGAAGGCTACTACGACGATACGACCTTCCACCGCGTCATCGCGAACTTCATGGCCCAGGGCGGCGACCCGACCGGGACCGGACGCGGCGACCCGGGGTATAAATTCGCTGACGAACCCGGCGCGCTGGCGCTCAAACACAGCGCGCCCGGCATCCTGAGCATGGCCAATGCCGGCCCGAACACCAACGGCAGCCAATTCTTTATCACACACGTCCCCACCCCGCATCTCGACGGCAAACACGCCGTTTTTGGCAAAGTGCAGGATGACGACAGCCTGAACGTGCTGCTGGCGATCCCCACGCGGGACCCGATGCAGGCCAAACAGCCAGGAGCCAAACTTCACACGATCGAGATCATCGAAGCCTGATCGCGGCAGACGCTGCGCACTGGCTTGCCTACGCGCTCTTCTGTCTGAATACCGCAGAAGGGCGCGTTTCTGTCTGGCTGCCAACAAGCGGATCACGCACTTGCCGAAATGGTACCCTGCGGTATTATTGGCGTGCATCCACGGAGAAGATATGATCGCCGCATGAGTGAAAACCAGAACGACCAACGCAACATCATCAAACGGCGTGGCCCGGACCAGAAGCTGTGGTATGTTGTCGCGCACGCATCCGACATGACCACTGCTGCGATCCCGGCGGGCCTGCTGCGCAGTGCGGGTATCCCGGTGTATCTGTTCCGCGAGGCCGTCGGCAGCGCGATCCCCGTCACGGTGGGCAAGATGGGCGGCGTGGATGTTGCCGTCCCTGAAGCATACTACGCTGAGGCTATGTCGCTGTTGGAAAGCGACGTGGACGATCAAACCGATGACCTGCTCGCGCCACCGGACGAGGACGGACAGGACGACAGCGCAGACGACGAAAGTTAGCGCGACATGACAGACTACCTCCCCCAGACTGCAGACCAACCGCAGCAGTCCAGACCGCAGAGCTCGCAGGCACCGCTTGCGCAGGCCCCGTCGCGTCCGGTAGCGGGCTGGTGGCGTATTTTGCTTGCGCCGGCGTTCGGACTGTTGTTGCTGATCACGTGGAGCGTGACCGCGCGCGCCGGGCTGTATGCTGAGTTCATCCTGCCTACCCCGCGCAGCGTGGCGGAACGCTGGTGGGAAATTGCCGAAAGCGGCGCGCTGCTGCGTCACACGGCGGTCACCCTGCGCGAGGTATTAACCGGCTTGCTGGTCGGGGTGCTGGCCGCGTTCTGGTTCGGCTACGCCATCGCCAAGAGCCGCACAGTGGCCTACACCGTCACCCCGTACCTCGTCGCGCTGCAAGCCGTGCCGATCGTCGCCATCGCGCCGCTGTTCATCATCTGGTTTGGCTCTGGGATAGCCAGCAAAGTACTGATCTGCGCGCTGCTGGTGTTCTTCCCCATGCTGGTCAACACGATCCTGGGCATCCGCAACATCCCGCCGGAGCTGCGCGACCTGATGGCATCACTTGAGGCCACACCGCTGCAAACGTTCTGGAAGCTCGAATTACCCGCCGCGATGCCGATCGTGATCGGTGGGCTGAAGGTCAGCGCGACCCTGTCGGTGATCGGCGCGGTGGTCGGGGAGTTTGTCAGCGCCAACGCCGGGCTTGGCTACCTGATCAACTTCGGGCGCGGCGTATACGACACACCACTGGTGATCGCTGCCGTCTTCACCCTGACGATCCTGGCCTTGACGCTGTACGGGCTGGCCTCGTGGCTGGAGTCGATCCTGCTCGACTGGCAGCGAGCCGGCTGACGCTACCAGCCTGCATTTTGAGGAACGCTTCTTGTTGCACACCATAAGGGTAAAATCATGCAAGCATTTAACGACCGTAACCGGCGCCTGATCCTGGTCGGTGTGATCAGCGTCCTTGTGATCGTGTTGCTGATCGCCGCCTATGTACTTTCCAGCGACGACGAGTCAAGCGGCGAACAGACGCGCATCACCCTGTTTATGAGCTATATACCCAGCGTGCAGTTCGCGCCGGTCTACGTCGCGGCGGAACGCGGCTATTTTGCCGAAGAAGGGATCGATATCCAGCTCGAGAACAACTTCAACGAAAATGACGGGGTCGAGCGCATCGCCAACAATGACCTGAAATTCGGCTTGATCAGCGGCGAACAAGTCCTGCTCGCCCGTGCCAACGCGCGCCCGCTGGTCTACGTTTTTGAGTGGTATCACCGTTTCCCGGTGGGGATCGTCTCGCCTGCGGAGGAAAATATCGTCACGCCGGAGGACCTGGCCGGTCGCGTGGTCGGGGTGCCCGGGCCGTACGGCGCAAGTTATATTGGCCTGCGAGCCTTATTGGAAGCGGGCGGTTTGACCGAAGATGATCTCGAGGAACTGCGCTCGATCGGTTTCGCCGCACCGGAGAATGTATGCGAGCGCAAAGTCGATGCTTCCGTCGTGTATATCGCCAACGAACCGCTGACCATCGAAAACGACTGCTTCCCCGTCAACGTGATCGAAGTGTCGGATTACGCGAACCTGGTATCCAACGGTCTCGTCACCAACGAAACCACGATCCGCGAGAACCCCGAACTGGTGCGCGGTATGGTCCGCGCGCTCCGGCGCGGCGTGGCGGACGTGATCGCTGACCCGGATGCCGCCTTCGATATCGCCGTGCCGGAATATGTGCCCGATTTGCCAGAAGGCCAATACGCGACACAGCGCCAGGTGCTTTACAACTCGGTTTCCCTGTGGTACTCAGACAACCTGGGGCACACTGATCCGGACGCCTGGAAGATCACCGAAGACATCTTGATCGATGCCGGATTGCTCGATGCACCGTTGGATGACCTTACAGCGTGTTACGATATGACGTTTCTGGAGGAAGTCTCTCCACCTGCCAATGACTGACAACATCATCCTGGCGGCTGAACACATCAGCCACAGTTACAGCGGCGCGGGGGCGGATGTCGCCGCGCTGGATGACATCACACTGGGCGTTTCGCGCGAGTCGTTTGTGTGCCTCGTGGGGCCGAGCGGCTGCGGCAAGAGCACGCTCCTGCGCATCCTGGCCGGGTTATTGCCCCCGACCACAGGGCGCGCGCTGCTGGACGGGGTCCCGATCACGCGCGCCCAGCGCCGGATCGGGATCGTGTTCCAGAAAGCCAACCTGATGCCCTGGCGCACCGTGTATGGCAATATCTCGCTGCCGCTGGAACTCGCTGGAATGCCGCCGGATGCGATCGACGAGCGGATGAACGGGATGCTCGAACTCACCGGCCTGACCGGGTTTGCCGATGCGTACCCGGCGGCGCTTTCCGGCGGGATGGCGCAGCGTGTAGCGATCGGTCGCGCGCTGATTCACGACCCGGAAGTGTTACTGCTGGATGAACCGTTCGGGGCGCTGGACGCGCTCACGCGGGAGACAATGGGCGAAGAACTGCTGCACATCTGGGCGCGGCATCGCAAGACCGTGCTGATGGTCACGCACAGCATCCCGGAAGCGGTCCTGCTGGCCGACCGTGTGCTCGTGCTCAGTCCGCGCCCCGGGCACATCCTGCACGATCAACCGATCCCGTTGCCCCGCCCGCGCAGCCTGGAATTGCTACACGAATCGACGTTCGTCGCCCTGACCGAGCGCCTGCGGCACGCGATCCGCCCCGCGTGATGTGCTACAGTCAGTGGGTAAGTGGGTAACAAAGAATTGAATAACCCTGCATTGTCTGGTACGCTGAGTAATATTGTGCACGCACGACACAGGGCGCAGCCAACATATGAAACACACGATCCTTGTCATCGATGACGATGACCTGATTCGCAACATGGTAGCACATTTCCTGAAAGGGAATGATTATGAGGTCATCACCGCGCCGGACGGGCCAACCGGCCTCGCCGAATTCGAAGCGCAAAAACCGTCGTTGATCGTGCTTGACATCGCCATGCCGGCCATGAGTGGTTTTGACGTCGCCCGGCAAGTCCGCGTCATCGAAGAACGCGAGAAGCTCGGACACACGCCGATCATTCTGCTAACAGCGTACGCGCGCAGTTTTTTTGTGGCGGCGACGAACGAGACTGATATCGACAGCTACTTAACCAAACCGATCACACCGGATAAGCTGCTGGCCCATATTCGCCGCTTTCTCGATGACACGGTAGACGCTGCCGATTAACCGTCGCGCCCCCGGTTCACTGCGTTGCGCTAGGTATCGGGCCCGTCCATGCTGGGTGGCGAGGCAGTTGCCAGCGGGATGATCATACCAAATGTGCTGCCCTGTCCCACCAGGCTTTGCACGAAAACGCGCCCGCCGTGACGCTCGGCCACCGTCTTGACGATCGCCAGCCCCAGACCAGACCCTTTGATCGCTTCCACGCCCGGCGCGCGGTAGAAACGCTCAAACAGTCGCGTCTGTGCTTCGGGTGGAATGCCTGGGCCGTTATCTCTTACTTCGATGTAAAGGTCCTCGCCCTGCACGTACGAACGAACTGTGATCTCGCCGTATTCAGGGGTGTACTTGTTCGCGTTCGAGAGCAAATTGATCATCGCACGATACAGCCAGTGCATATCGCCCATGATCGGCGGCAGATCGGCGGGCACATCGAGATGTAAGGTCTGATGGGTGCGATAGATGCTGGGCTGGATATCGATCACGCTGCGTTCCAGCAGATCACGCACATCCAGCAACTTGCATTGCAGCCCTACCCCGCTCTGAATGTGTTCAAGATTCAACAGGCTGTCGATCAGGTCCTGCATGCGCGACAGGCTTTGCAGCCCGATCTGGATAATCTCGCGGCTCGAATCCGACTCCTGGCCGAGGTCCGATTCAAGCATATTCAACGCGTTGAGCGTCACGCCAAGCGGGTTTCGCAGGTCGTGTGCTGCCGCATGGATGAAGTTCACGCGCGTCTGTTCGGCCTTCCGTAAATGTGTCACGTCCTGAATGACCATCACCCACCCTTCGGGCGTGCGATCGCTTTCCGGGTCCTGGTGCGCGTACACGCGCGATACGATCGCGGACAGAAACCGGCCATCTTCGAGCGTGACCTCAAACGTCGTGTTGCACGAATCGTCGTCCTCCGCCATCGCGCGCCGCAGCCCGCTACGCAGCCGGGGATGCAGCGGGGCACTACGCAGCGGCAGACCAATGATATCATCTTCGCGCAGGTCAAAAAGCTGCTCGGCGGTGGAGTTAAGCAGATTGATGCGCCCGTAGTTATCCGTCGCGATGATCGCATCGCCCGAAGAGTCGAGCAACGCCTCCAACCGGCTCGATTGCTCTTTGGTGCTTTCATAAAGCCGCGCGTTGTCCAAAGCGACGCCAACCTGATCGGCAATCGCGCGTAAGACCGTCACTTCCTCGTCGGCGAACTCATACGCCTGGTGATGCATTACGCTTAGAATACCGACCACCCGCCCCCGCGCGTGCATCGGGATCAGCGCCATCGCCTGCACGCCTTCATCAGCGAATTCCGGCACCGCGAGCCGCGTTTCATCCGTGATCTCGCCGGTGATCACGACTTCGTCATTGCGCACCGCCACGCCAGACATGCCCTTACCCAGCGGAATTCGCATTGGCTGCGTGACGAAATCGTAGCGCCAACCACGTTGCGCGCGCAGCACAAGCTCATCCGTCGTCTCGTCCACCAAGCTGATCCCCGCCGAATCGACACGGATCACGTTCAGCACCGCATCAAGCGCCGTCTCCAGCGTCACTTCCAGATCGAGCGACTGGCTCACCGTGGCGGCTACCGTGTTGATCGCGGATAGCTGCTCAACCCGCCGCTTGATCTCCTGCGAGAGCAACTGGTTGCGGTAAATCAGGTTATCAGCATCGTATTGGTCAGTCATAGAGTTGCGCGCCTAATGTTATCCTGCAGTGTAGTATGAGCATCAAACACCATCTTAGCACGAGTCGCCGTACCGATTACAACACGCCCAAAGCCGAAAACAACGCCAGCGCAACCAGCAACATCGCCAGCAGCACCATCCATGCCATCAAACGCCCGCTTTGCTGTAGCGGCGTCAGATTCGACTCCGTCTCCGTGACCTCACCCAGCAGGTCCACGCGGATGTCGACGTTGCGGACGCCCCGTGTCAGCCGCACGGAATATGCATCCTGGTGCAACACGTGCCAGCCCGCCTCGCGATACGGCTCCATCGCCTGCTGTAGAATCGCCTCCGCCTCATCCGGGTTGAGTGGTTCGACCGTTGTCTTTCGCGGCTCCGGTTGTTCGGCTCCCGGCTCTGAACTATTTTCTGATAACATATCCTTCAACTCCACAACATTTCGCGGTATAGTTTGCCCTTGACTTGACAGAGCTTTCGCGTCGTTCGTTTACAGTCTGAACATTCGGAGCAAGCAGCTATGGCCTCAACTCGTAATCGTCGCCGCCGCCGTGCGACACTCATCGGCAGTGTGCTCGGCTTCATGATCATCGTGTCGTTCCTGATCACGTTGATCGCGCCCGATATCGGCAGCGGCGGCAGCACTTCAAGCGATGACGTCCTCTTCAATACGCCCGAACCGACCGCGATCGTCGTACCGACCCCGGAACCAACGCCCCAGGTCGTTAGCGCCGCGCCGTTTATCCACCGCAGCGGCGTGTTCCGTGCGTTTCAACCCGCCGGCCCCGACTGGACAACGACCCAAAGCGGTCCCACCGAATCAAGCACGATCGTCCGCGTCGTGCATCAAAACGCCGATCGACTCGCCGTCATCCATAACTATATCCAACCTGGGGTAGAATACGAAACTCACGCCTCACTGAGCGAAAACTTCCTGACTGCCGCGCACTTTCAAGGAGCCTGGGACGACTACGCGAGCTGGATCGAAACGCGACGCACAGTTACGGACGAAGCGGTCGTGGTGGATTTTGACCTCAGCGCGCAGGGGGTCGCATACAGCGCACGCAGCACGAACTGGCTTGATGGCGGCTGGCTTTACGTGACACACGTGGTCGTCCCGGACAACAACCCCGCGCTGCTCGACTTGCTGACGGAACAAGCGACCGCCGCGTTCGCGCCGATCCCTGGCACCACTGACCTGCCGCTCGCATGGCCCGCGTTCGTCGACCAACTCAGCGGCTATATTCTGAAATACCCGCCCGGCTGGCAGCGTGTCGCCGGGGACGTGGGACGCCCGGCGACCTTCGCGAATCCGTCTGACCAGAGCGACCACCTGATCCGGACCTGGGCGGAAGAGGATGTGCCCCTCGAAACGGCAGAAGAAGCCGCCGATTGGCTTGTGGCGAGCGAAGACAGCGCCGTCTTGCTGTCCTCAGAGCCGGCTGAAGGCTGGGCCGGATCGGGCTACGCGCTCGCCTATACGTTCACCGATGCGGCAGGTGATCCGCGCAGCGGACTCGCGATGCTGCTGAATGACGCCGCCGGAACGTTATTCGTCGCGGATTTGCGAACGGAACTGCTCAATACCGACCTGCTAACCGCAAGTGATATCGCGGAAGCGGTAGACGTCGCACGGCGGGCCGTACAAGAAGGATTCGTGGTGCTGCCGGAAGATATGCGACGCGCACAATAACGCTGGCGCATCCGCCAGGTCGGGACAAACAGACCGCCGGCTCTACCGCTGGCGGTCTTTGCATGGCGTGCCTGGAGGGATTCGAACCCCCGGCCCCTTGTTCCGTAGACAAGTGCTCTAATCCGCTGAGCTACAGGGAGCTTCCCTCAAAACCGCCACAAACCGCTGCAGTCACGCTGTTTGACGGGTGTATTTCAAGTTTCAGGCAAGGCGGATAAGATCGGTGTCAATGATCGGCTGACACTGGCTCATTCGCAGGTTTGATATTGCTGGCGAACTCGAAAATGAGAATTGGTAAGGGAAGAACC
>CAYRNY010000002.1:0-440323 GCA_964425755.1 uncultured Anaerolineaceae bacterium | reverse complement strand
TACCTCACTTGAGGCTTTTTGTCTACTTTTTCATTGTCAGGTTTTGCTCACACCCTCGGGCAGTTATTCGGCAGGCTCCAGCGGGGCGTAAAACAAAGGTGTATATATCGCGCCGCTGGGTGTAAGTTCGCTGCGAAATAGTGTCACCTGCGATACGGTCCAGGGGCGGCGTTCCGTAAACTTGTTCTCCCGCAACAGCTTTTCGATCTCTTGTGCGGCACTGCGACCGACGTCGCGCCGGACACGTCCCAGTGTGAGATGAGGATGGAAGGGGCGATTCTCAGTGGGATAGCCCAATGGCGCGATATGTGCCTCGATAGCCTCGCGAAGCGCCTGCAAGGCAGCGAGTTCGTGATGTACGCCCGTCCAGACCACGCGCGGGCGGTGTGGTGCGGGGAAACATCCGATCTCGCCCGCCGCCAGATCGAACGGCGCATGACCTTTGACTGCTTCTTCGAGCTTGTCCTGAATCGATGTCCGGTACGCGACAGGTACATCGCCCAGAAACTTGAGCGTCAAATGTATGCTGCCGGGATCGACCCAGTGGATAGCACGGCCTGGCGCACGCGATTTTAGCCAATCTTGAATTTCGCTAAGGTAACTCACAATGGGTGCGGGTAAATCGATCGCGATGAACAAACGCCACCTGTCGGACATATGACTGAACCTTTCATCCCTGTTGGGGAACGCAGCAGGATCGTCGCATCAACACTGCGAGTATAACGCGTCTGTTGCTGCGGGGCATTGTAGCTGTTCAGGCATTTTTGACGTTGGCCATGTTGATGTACAATGACGGGGACTGATTCGCTACTCACGTATCGCAGGACAGACTGGTATGGGCCAGGATCAAATCAATCAACTGCTTCAACGCGGAATCGCCGCTGCACGTGGTAACCGTCCAGATGTCGCGCGAGGTATATTCCAGCAGGTTCTTAATGCGGACCCGCGAAATGAAGTGGCGTGGGCATGGCTTGCCACGATCGCGCGGAATAACCAGGAACGTTTGATCTTCCTCAGGAAACTGTGGGAGATCAATCCTGAGAATGAATTTGCACTGAAAGGATTGCGCGCGCTGGGGGTTGAGCCTTCTGGTGCGCCGGCCCCACGACAATCCCCGGCACCGCAGGCACCGCCGTCAAGCGTGCCGTTCCTGGATGATGCGCGGTTTGGGCGGGCGCAGCAGGCTGCTGATGAATTTCTCATGCGCTATAATCCTGAGCCCCCTGATGAACTGGCGCTTACCTGGGAGCGCAGGCAGCGTAATCGCTATGGTGAACGCGGTGCGCAGCGACTACGCCAGATGATATACGCTGTGGCGGCGCTGGTGTTTATCCTCGTGGTCGGGATCGTGATCATAGGGCTGACGCAGGTTGCCCCTTCACTCTTTGAAGGCGAGGAGATCGCCCTGGCTACGCGTGTGCCAACAGGAACGCCGATTCCATCTCTAACCCCCACCCAGGGTGGCCCAACACCTACGGCGTTCCCTGCGAACATGGCAATTGAGCCGACGGCCCTGCCGTCTGGTTTGCCTGGGGGGGAGGTGTACCACATATCATCCCCGACGCCAATCGAGCCGCGCCCTGATCCGAATATCGTGCGCGTTGTCGAGGCGGCTGTTGACCATTATACGATCGGTGAGTATGAAGAAGCGGCGCGTATTCTGCGAGAAGAACGCGAACGTTCTATTCCATGCTATCCGCATGTTGTTTATTATGAAGCGTTGAGCTATGCGCAAATGGGCGAGTTGTCGGAGGCGGAGAGCCTGTTGGAATGGGCTGAGACGTACACGCCACCGCAACGTCAGTATGCTGACTGTAAAGAATCACCGCTGATCGCAGCAGGGCGGGCGCAGATCACATATCAACAGCGCCCGACTTCACAAACGGCGTTGGCGCTTAGCGAACAGGCTCTCGACGAGGATCCGGACCTGATCCCGGCTGTATTGACAAAGGCGCGTGTCCTACTCGCGCAGGGGTTGATTCCCGAAGCGTGGCAGGCTGTCAACCGTGTACTACAAGACCATCCGCACGACACGAATCTGCTGCTGCTGCTGGCGGAGATTGAGCTTGCCGACGAGCAACCTGGAGCCGCGTTAGAGTATATCGGCCAAGCCTTATATATCGATCCAGATCTGCTGCCGGGATTGTACCTGCAGGCCGAGGCGTATCTCATGTTGGCGGAGCAGGCACGTCCCCCGTTGGAGGCGGAACGTCGCCGGCAAGCGTTTGGATTGGCCGTGCGGAGTGCGCAGTCAATCAATCGTTACTATGAAGGGGATGTGCGCGGCTATCTCTATCTGGCACAGGCACGGATTGGCGAAGGGAACGAGCACCTTGCTGAAGCCGCGTTGACGCGCATTTTAGCCGTTGAGGACAGATTGCCAACGCATGTAGAACCGGTCATTAACGAGGCCCATCGCTTGCGTGGTGTATTGTATTTCCGGCAAGGACGGTTCAATGAAGCGCTGGATGATCTTCAAGTCTATGCGCGGCGCGCCGATGAGCCTGACACCGGTATACTCGAGATGCTCGTCGAAAGCGCGCTAAAGACGGGGGACTATTCCCTGGCTTCTTCATGGATCACACAGATGACCAACCTGGAGCCGAACAATCCTGAATACCAATTGTGGCGGGCCAGGTTGTGGGTCGAAACTTGTACGCTGCACCCAGACGAACTGACCTGCCGTTACAGTGACGCACTCAGTTTGCTGAGTGATGGCTTTGTCAACCGGTTGGCGACGGATGCGCAGCGGGCCAGTGCATATAGCTACCGCGGGCAGGCGCGTTATCTGATAGTGGTGCGCCAGGGTGAGGCCATGAGTGACGAGCAGCGAATCGCTCGTTTGCAGCAGGCGTTGGATGATGTGTCGCAGGCGCTTGAACTGCGCGAGTCGGCGCTCGACCATTATTATCGGGGAATCCTGCTCGAGGAGCTTGGCGAACCAGCGCAGGCGTTTGAAGAGTACCAGTGGCTGGATTTTTGGCGCGATCGGTATGTGTATCCGTTTGTGCGAGCCGGTTTTGAGTCGCGTTTTGCGGCGGTTACAAATGAGGTGCGCGATCTCATGGCAGATGCGGTGGTGATCGTTACGCCTCCCACGCCGCCACCTGTAACCCCATCTCGGACGATCACACCGTCGCCTGTTGCGACGGAGACCGCTGAGCCGGGCGAGCCTGAAGTGACGGCTACGCCGCAAGTTACGCCCACAGCGGTTTCCACGGCAACCGCGTTGCCAGCAGCGGATATCCCGTAGCGTTTTGTTGTGCAGTACGAAACAATGCAGCGGGCGGCATAGCGTCTGCCGCCCGTGTCGTCGTGTGATATCAAATTGACGGATCGGCTTCCGGGCTGTGCTGGAGATGCTCCCAGGCGGCGCGTACAGCCTGCAACTCTGCCGGGTCTTCTGGCACTTCGCCATAACGCACCATAACATAGGCTTCCGTAATGCGTTGCGTGTCGGAGATGTTGTCGGGGAAAGCCTGCTGCAACACCTGCCGGTATTCATAGGGTGTTTCGGCTGCGGCACGTGGATAACCGCGCGCGCCAGCGAGTTTCTCCATACGCGCGTAAATGCGACGAATCGTTAGCGCAGCGAATAGATCGCGCCCCAAGCCGAACTGGCGCAGAAAGCCAAGCGTATCTGCCAGCCGCCGCCATCCATCGCGTAAGGATTGGCGCAGGTTAGCGACGACTTCACCTGTTCCGAGTGGTTCTCGTTCTTCGTCATCATACTCATCATGCACGCGACGGGCGAGAAACAAGTACCAGAGAAAAGCCGATATTGCCAGGACAATGAACACCAGCGCCATGATGATCAGTGCATCCGTGAGCAGCGCAAACACATCTCCAATCCATGGGACCGGCAAATTGGAGTTTGCCGCTTCTTCACCACCTGTACCGGTGGCCTCATACGGTTGGCTGAACCGGTCAGGCATGACCGAGATCAGGAAGTCGTACGCTATTTGGCCCAGTAGGAGCAATGGCGAGAAGACGATAAAGACGAGTGTCACGATCCCTTCCGCGAGTACCCGCAAGGCGTTGCCGAATTGCGCGATGTTTATCCCGGCCAGCCACAGCGCTACCATATAACCGCCGAACGTGAGCAGCAACGCGATGACAGTCAGTGCAGGCATCCATCCACGCCCAAATGCCCGGTTGGTGCCCGCCCGGTCCAGGTGCAGGCTGTCGGCCCGCGCGAGACTGGACGAGAGCAGTCCAAAGAAGAAGAACGGCGGCAGCAGCGCCATAATGTCGCTGCGCAACGACGGTCTCGCCAGGAGCGCCACCCACACAAACGATAACAACCCGAGACGCATCCCGAAACTGGCACGCGTATGTGTCATGTAGATGCTGGTCAATTGCAGCCCGCGTCCCCATAACAACAGCACCCACAGGATGACGACCGGTCCTGCAGGGAGCCGTGCATACCTGTCAACGTGAAACAGTTCTGCAAGCGTGAGCTGATCACCGTCACCGTAGGCACGGGCGAGCGTTGGTAGCAGGAGGAGAGTCACTCCGGCGGCGAGCCACATCAAGAGCGAGATCGTGGACACAACAAGCCCCATGCGCGCGCGGTAGTGCAGCATAACGCGCACGATCACCGCGCTGCTAAACAGGTGGAATGCCGTAAGGCCCAGCACATTCGCGAGGGATATTTCCAGGAACCAATTCAGTGATAGGGCGACCCAGGCTGTAAGCCATGATGCGGTCATTGCCAGCACGGTGAGATGCAGGTACTCCTGCCGCCAATTAAACGGGCGCGTGCGTGACGCGGCGATGTCAACCTCCTGTGACAGGTTATCGCGCATCGTTGTTTCCCTCTTTTGCCCGGCGTAGCAGATACCGCTGGCGTGGGGTTAAACTCGCGTAGACTTCGGTGCTTTTGGTTTCGTCCACGTCTTCATCTGGCAGTGGGGGTTCGTCTGCTGCAACCGGCAAATGATAGGTCAGAATTGTGCCGATGCGTGGCGGTTTTGATTTGCTGAGGCTGATCAAGACAATCCGGCGCCCGCTATCATGCAGGCGTAATAACGATCCCGCCAATGCGTCATTTACGAATGGCGTGATGACTACCAGCGTCGCACCCCAGGGCATGCGCGGACTCTCCTGCAAGATAAAACGTTCAAAAGGCGCGCTGACGAAGTAGCTCACTGCTGCGAGTGCCTGGAGCACGCGGGCGAGCTGGTCTGGGTTGCGGCTGGGCAGGATGCGGAACGGCTGATCGGCGTGGGCAAGGGTGCTGTTTGCGACCATTCCGACCAAATGGCCCTGTTCAATTCCCCAGTTCGCCAGAGAGGCGGCCACCTCCATCTCATATTCCAGCATGGCCGGCCATACCCCGCGCCAGTATTGCTCGAACGTGGCGACGTTGAGGCACAATACCGTACACTGGCTGCGGGTTGGTTCGTACACGCGCGTTTGCAGTTGGCCCATGCGTGCGGTCGCTTTCCAGTGAATGTGCCGGAAGCTGTCATACGGGGCATAATCGCGGACGCCCATCGTGCGGTTGGGGTCCTCGAACAATCGTCGCTGTACACGTTGGTCGCCAAAGGGATTCTTCAAAGGCAGGCCCAGTTCGGATAATGCACGAATACGCGGATATACGATCACGACTTCGTGGCGGTCAGCGAGCGTTATCTTGCGGTCAAACAGGCTGAATGGGTCGCCGGATACCAGGTGCACCGGACCGACGGTGAACACACCGCGTTGGAGCGCCAGATGTTGAAATGCGCGCCGGATACGCTCATACCAACGCAGTGCATACGTGTTGATCAGGTATCCCTGGTCAGCGCCACTATCCGTGCGGGCGATCAGTGTTTCGTCCTTTGGCCCGATAGCCAGCGGCCATTCGTCTTCGATTCGAATCCAGGGGACAGGCAACAGCTTACGATTTTCGATCAGAATATGGATGGTGAACTCCTCACCAGGGAAGTAGCGCCGGTAGCGAAACTGGCGGTGGTAGGTGATGCCGCGAAGTGATTGGCGACTCCACAGAAACGCAACGGAGATCACGGCAATCATAAACGCGACCATTGCCAGCAGTTCACGGACCCGGAAGATAACCGCGATGAGAAACACGATGATCGCAAAGCTTAACCAACGGTGATCGATCAATGCGTGCAGCGTGTCGCCCCGGCCCTGGATGGGCTTGAGCGCGCGCTCATCGCGTTCGGCGTGCTCGAAATCAAAAAAGCCCATTTTGGCCTCCGGCGTTATGTTTCGACCGGTACGGGAATCGTATCGACCAGGTCTATGACTACGTCTTCCGGGCGGCGTCCGCGCAGCCGGGTTTGCGGGTCGATCTGAATGCGATGTGTCAGCACATAAGGGGCGAGATATTTCACGTCATCGGGCAGTACGAACTCGCGCCCGTCAATCGCTGCGTACGCCTGGGCGGTACGGTAAAGCGCCAGGGTTGCGCGGGGGCTTGCGCCAAGGTCGATCTCGCTT
This sequence comes from uncultured Anaerolineaceae bacterium, assembly GCA_964425755.1. GTDB lineage: Bacteria > Chloroflexota > Anaerolineae > Aggregatilineales > Aggregatilineaceae > CAYRNY01. The sequence continues at coordinate 433,873 of CAYRNY010000002.1, read as the reverse complement.
ACGCCCCGGGTGCGGCGCACGATCGCGACGAGATAACGTTGCACTGCTTCCGCAACATGTACCTCGCGCACCTGGCGGATCAGCGTGGTGATGGTTTGAGGATCGGTTACCGCCTCCAGCGTTTCGAGGGGATCAGCAGTGCGAAAGCGCACGACCATCGCGTTTTCCTGTTCTTCGGTCGGGTACCCTATCGCCACACGCATCAAGAAACGGTCGAGTTGCGCTTCAGGCAGCGGGAAAGTGCCCTCAAGCTCGATTGGATTTTGGGTTGCCATGACCAGAAACGGGCGCGGCAGGCGCCGCGTCACGCCGTCGACGGTAAGCTGGCGCTCTTGCATCCCTTCGAGCAGCGCGCTCTGAGTTCGTGGTGTGGCACGGTTGATCTCATCTGCCAGGACGATTTGACTGATGATTGGCCCCGGACGAAACTCGAATTCTTGCGTCTTCTGGTTAAAGAAATTGATGCCGGTCACATCGCTAGGCAGCAAGTCGGGCGTGAATTGTATGCGGTGGAAGGTGCAGTTAACTGACGCGGCTACCGCTTTGGCGAGCGTCGTTTTGCCTGTGCCTGGAACGTCTTCAAGCAAAACATGGCCTTCGCTGAGCATTGCCACCAGCATCAAGTCGATCACGTCGTCCTTGCCTACGATCACCTGTTTGACGTTGTCCCGGATGCGGGTGGCGATTTCCTGCAGCATGTTCGCTCCTGTGGTGAATAGGCGCATGAAGTGTCGTTGTTAAATACGATCACTGCTGAGCGAGAGGATCGGTTCAGTCGCGCCAGCGTGCGCGGTGTGGCACTTGCAGTTTACACCGGTGGCCAGGGATGGTTTGGTCCGGGGCCAGGGGCAGGATAACGTTTCTCGTGCAGCAAATGCTGGATCCGGCGCTGCAATGCTGCGAGCTCCACATCGCTGATTAACCGGGTGAGCTTTTGGTACAGCGGGGCATTAGCAGGCTCAAGCTGGCCGCAAAGCTGTTTGATGTCGTGCAGCAACGTCTCCGCAATGGGCTGCTGGCTGAATTCCCAGATCACGGTACGCAGTTTTAATGTGCGATGCAGTGTGAGGCCGTGATCAATGCCCCATAGTTTTCCCTGCGGATCAAGTAGCACGTGGCCACCTTTGCGATCAGTGTTGTTCACAAGGTAATCGAACAGGGCGAATTTCTGAAGTTGGCTCACAAAACGATCGTCTAAGTTGAAGTAGTTGATTTCCGGATCGTGCTGGATAAATAACTGCAGTGAGCCGACGCCATGCGGCCCTTCGCGTAGCACGGTTGGGGGCACAAGATGCCACCCCAGCGCCTGGGAAATCTCATAGGTCGCGACTTCCCGGTAGCAGAGCGTGCCGTTCGGGAAATCCCACAGCGGACGTTCCCCACGCTGCGGTTTATAAATCGCGCTGGTTTGCCGCTCAGTATCTGAGACAAGTACAAGCATGGAGTAGTTTGATCCCCACAGCCGTGCACCTTCTACCGGTGTGATTGCGCCGCCGGCCAACAGCGCCTCAGCGCGAGCAAGCGATACCTGTTGCGAACCGGATCGCTCTGAGGCGTCGCCGACCGGGCTGCCGGGCAGGGTGGGGGGCGAGTTCTTGGTCATCAGGTCCAGTAATATATCATGTAACCATTGGATTTTGGATCGGCGCGGCCCTTTTTGACCACGAGTTGCGCTTGTTGGCTTAATGCGCGCATCTGTTCGCGCGTGCCCCACATGCGCACAATTTGCGGCTGAGGCTCGACCAACGACTCTTCTTCGGTGACCAGTTCTTGCGCAACGATGACGATCAAATCGCGCGTTTCATCATATCCCAGGCCCATCTGCGCAACACGAAACAACGCGTTAATCGGCTCGTGGAGCGCCATGTCCCAATCGGAGAGCGAGATATCTGTCTCCGCCGATGGGGAAAAGCGCTCGCTCAAGTTATCGAGAATTTCATCGATGGCTTCGGCAAGGGCGTGTGCCTGTTGTTTCTCGATAATCAACGTCACCAGCTCTGTGTCCTTGCCAGCCTGCAAATAGAATGTCCGGCGCCCTTTAGGCCCGATGGTGCCGACTGTGACAAAATCAACGGGGTCGAGCTGGATTTCAGGACCGGGCATTGATGTTCCCTTTCAGTAGGTGTGTCATAGACGGATACCACTGCACAACTGTACCATAATTTTAGGAATGCCACGCCGCTATGACAAGCGCACGGCGGTTTGCGCTAACGCGATTTCAATCTGAGTATGCGCTGAAGCTGGTCCCAAAGGCTGGATGTCGAGTGTGTGCGTGACGGCGGCGCTGGTGGGTTGTGACTGGTGTCGTTCACCCGTCCGATATAGGGTCGGTCGGGGCCCAGATAAATCGCTGTGATCGAGGCGGGGGAAATCTGGATGCGCTGGAACATGTCCAGCGGCGCGCCCATGTAGTGGGTGACGATCAGTTTGATCACGTCGCTGTGGGATACGACGACCACGCGGCCTTTCGGATGGCGCGCGGAGAGCGTTTCAAGTGCATCAACCGCGCGTGCCTGGGCTGCGCGAAACGTTTCTCCACCGGGGAATTGTGCCCGGCTAGGGTATAACTGCACAAGGTGCCACATTTTTTCTTTGCGAAGTTTGCTGAGTCTTGCCCCTTGCCAGCGTCCAAACTGAACTTCACCAACGCCATCGAGTGTCTGTACGGTCAGCGTCGGATGATGGGCTGCGATCGCTTCTGCTGTTTCACGTGTGCGTTCCAGTGGGCTGGTGTAAATCGCGGTTATCGACAGCGCAGCTAAGCGCTGTCCCAGTGCAGCAGCCTGAGTTTTGCCGTCAGCGTTCAGATGGACACCCGGCGTCCAACCGGCCAGGCGGCCTGTATTCACCCAGTCGTTCACGGCATGGCGGATCAGAAGTAATTCAGTCATAAACTTTTCATCGCTGTAGTATGTTCGCCTGTCCGATCAAGATGATAGCATAAAGCGGGTGGTGCTCCTAGCCTCGCGTGCCGGACAAGCAAGCTGACGGACTTAGTTACGGCTTTTTTATTGCAAACTTTTGAAGACTAGACTAATGTTAGGGAAACTGGGGCATGTTCGATGGATTGACGCTTTATGGATGCACTACAGATACGTGCTGTTCAACAGTGGTCCGAGCAGTCAAATGAAGGGGTGTTGGCATTTGATCGCGATGGGCGAATTCTATTGCTTAATGCCCGATTGTTGGCTCTGCTTGGGTTGGGCACATCGCCCCAGACGGTGGAAGCGCTGCTAGACCTGATAAGGGCAACAGTACCGGAACTCGCATCACTGCTGGAAGAAGGCGTTTCTGTTACGCAGCAAGCGCAATGGGGCAGTCTGCGAATCCAGAAATATCATCCGCAGCACATTACGTGGCAGCGTGTGCCAATTGCCGATGGCGAAACGATCGTTGGCGTCTTGCTCATCTTGCGGGATGCGACGACTCAGGGGCATACAGAGCTCTCCAAGCAATCATTTCTGAGCATGATTTCGCACGATATCCGCACTCCATTAAGCACGATCCTCGGTTTCGCGGAGTTGTTGTATAACAACCGCGATACAATTTCTGGCTCTGAGCAGGCGGAATTCCTGGGGCACATCATCAAGAATGCGAACCAGCTCAGCCGTTATGCGCAGGTCGCGCTCGACGTAATGTATCTGGAAGCCGAGCTCAAGAGCCTGGAAACCGAAGCCGTACCGTTGGGGCGTTTTGTCGAAAAGTGGTTGTTGGACGCGTCGCATCGTCTGGCAGCGGACCAGATCGTACTGGCGAACGGTTACGCTGTTGAGTTGTTCGCTGCCGTGTCGCCCTCCGCAATGCATCGAATTCTCAATATCCTGGTGGAGTTTGCGCTGGCGGAAAGCCCGCCGGACGGGTTGGTCAACATTAAGCTCCAGAATGATGAGGCGCTGGCGCATATTGTGGTTGAGCACCAGGCACTGACGCTCCACCACGACGATATCTCCAATCTCTTCCGCTTGATGCATCCACGTGACCTGAGTGAACAAGGACGTCCTCAATTACATCGTATGCAGCTCTACGTCGCCAATCTGCTTGCCGTACGGCAAAATGGTTTTCTGACCGTTGCGAAATACGGCGAAAACACCTATGCGTTCGATCTGGCGATGCCGCTGGTGCCCAACAGCTCTGCTGGAAGCCCAGCTTGACAAAAGCGTTTTTCCGTGAAGTAGATTACGCCCGCGCTTGACAGCACATGGCTAGGCCAGTAAGGTTGCTGTTGTTAGCTACGGGCACCGCTCAAATCGAAGGGGAGTCTCTCATTCATGAGTCGTGTAATCAACACTAATAGCCCTGGTAAAGTGCGCAACCAGATGATGCGTACGGCGGCAGAACTTCTGCGTCGCTTGAGCCAGAAAACAGACGTGGACGCGGATGCAAAAGACATGGCCGCGATGCTCGTGTTCTGCTTGCGAGAGATCGAAGACGGCATTGATGCATCGGCTGAAGCGTGGGAGAAACGCGACTACTGGATCAAAGCTGAGCAGTTGCGCCAGCGCTGGGCCTGGACAAGAAAAGCAGCCGGTGAGCTTGAGGCCATCGTGCGTCATGACGCGTGGGAAAAGCTCCCCGTGGTGATGGCGGATTTGCTGCCGTATTTCGCCGATATCAAAGTCACGAAATTCACCCGCGATCCAAGCGTCTGGCACGGTGCCTTTGACCGGCTGCGCGAGAAACTTGGGCTGTGATCTGCCGGTATTTGAGAACGGCGCGTAGTGTGCGGCGTGCTAATCAAAATGGCTGGCGATCCAGTCTGCGAGCGCATCGTAATTGGGAACCCAGTAATCTGTGTGTGTGGCGGTTAGGTAATCCCGGTTGAGAACGAGTCGCGTGTGGCCGTGCCAGCCGAACAATACCGCGGGCGCGAGACGTGTAGCATCCCACCAGGTGATGTCGGTGTCAACGTGCGAACGAAACGTGTGCCAGATTTGCGGCCACCGCACGACCTGGTGCGGCGACATGAGTTTGCCGACCAGCGCATCAATTACCTGTTGTTGACGGGCCGCCCGCTGAAAGTCGTCATCTTGGTGGCGCGTGCGGGCATATTGCAAGGCCCGAGTCCCGTCCATGTGCTGCCGGCCCTGGTCAAACTGTACGGTCATCGTACCACCGTCGTCAGTGGGATAGGCGTAGTCCATGATGGTTTTTGGAACGTCAACAGTGATGCCGCCCACTGCATCGACCAGGGCCACGAAACCGCCGAAATCGATCCGGGCGTAACGATCGACACCAACCCCAAAACTTTGCTGCAAACTGGCTTTGACCAGATCCGGCCCGGTAGTCGCGCGATCCTGTTCGCCCAACACGTTGATGGTGTTGATGCGTTGCGGGCCGTACCCGGGCACGTCGATGAACACGTCACGGGGAATGGAGAGCAACGTTATCTTGAGCGTGCGCGGTGTGATGTTGACCAGCGCGACGCTGTCGGTTCGCGCACCGAACCCTTCGCCGGGGCGGGCGTCCAAACCCAGGAAGACGATGTCGACCGGTGTGGGCGCGAAGATCAGATATGTGATGGTTGTTAACCCGCAACATATCAGGGTGATGCCTAGCAGAAAAATGCAGCCCCACAGGACACGATTTTTGCGCTTGAAGTGATACGTTCTCATCGTTTGCGTTCTCTCCGTTGGCAGATCAGCTTCCTATTGTCCCGCAAGGGGACAGGGTATGCAATCCCCGAATGCTCGGCTGGTGCAATTCAGAGGGGCTTTCTATAATCTGCGTAGTTTTGAAGGGCTGTGTAGGTCCCCATTCGTGAGACGGGAGAACGCGGTTGTCTATCCTTGAGTTCTTTTTCGTTCTGATCATCGTTTTCGTCTTTGCCATCATTGTGCTGGCGGCGAATTATGCGGACCGGAAGCGTGATTCGCCCATGGCTTGGGCGGTGATAGGCGCGGTGATCCTGTTGAATGCACTGCTTGTGCTGAATACTGGCGTGACGGTGGCGAACAGCACGTCTGGTGGCGCAATATTAGATGCCGGCGATCCACCAGGCCGGACGGCAGCCTGGACGGGCTTCATTATCTCGTTGATCGTGGCGGGGTTATCTACGGCTCTGCTGTGGCGTCCTGTGCGCGAGCGCGTGGCTGTGCTCTTTCCGCGGTATCGTGGCGACGCTGATCGTAGCCGCGCCGGCGATGTTTCGGGCACTGTCGATGTTGAGCTTGGCAGGCCGAAACCCCAGCCTTCAGGCGAACCATTGTTTCCCCAAATGCTGAATTACTTCACCACCGAGACCAAGCATGCGCTGCAACATGAGGCAACAACAGCCAGTATTGCGCCTGCAGAGGCGGACAGCGACGGCGTGGTGAACGCAGCGTACTATACGCGCGGCTTCAATCCTGCGTCGTATGTACACATGCTGGCGGTGGTTTTGGTGCTGTACTTGCTTGGGTCGCAGTTGATTGATTTCATCATCAGCGGCGGGTTAGAGGGGTTGGCCCAGACCTACACGGAACAGGGGCTGAACGTCTGGTCACTGCTGAGCAACAGTGTCCCGTTTATCGTCCTATCGTTCCTTGGCGTTGGGTTGGGGTTGCGGCGCGACTTGCGGCAGTCGCTTGAACGGCTCGGCCTGGGGCGTATCAATCAGGAAGGGGTAGCTGTTTCGATCGGCGTAACGTTCGCGTTATTCGCGGGGTTGTTCATTGTCGGTGTGCTGTGGATGCAACTGGTGCCGGAAGATGTCTATGAGGAACAGACACAGGCCACCGAAGCGTTATCAAAGAGCGTGACGTCGATCGGGCTGGCAGTTGTCCTCGCTGCGTCGGCGGCGATAGGGGAAGAGATCGCGTTCCGGGGGGCGTTGCAGCCGGTGATCGGCTTCTGGCCGACGGCGATCGTGTTTGCAATGACGCACACGCAATACGCGCTGACGCCAGCCTGGCTAATCATCCTGGGGGTGGCGGTTGCGTTTGGTTGGATACGCCAACGGTATAATACCAGCGTCGCGATCCTGACGCATTTTTGGTACAACCTGTTCCAGTTGCTGCTATTGTTCGTGGGACCGGAGGAAGTGACTGAGTCCTTTGTACACCTGCTGTTGTGATGAGAGGCGTACAGTGACGGATTACCGGCAAGCGATCCATGATGTGACGCTCGACAGCACAGCGCTTGGCCGCAACATGCGAATTCGCGTTATAACGCCACCTGGTTATGATGCCGCGCGGACAACAGCATATCCTGTGCTGTATTTTCTTCATCCCTGGGGCCTCAGTCCCGGATACATCACAGACAAACTCAGGCTTCATGTTCATTTGTGGAACGGCGTGAGAGATGCTACGCTGCCGCCAATGGTGGTTGCGTTGCCGACCGGTCACCGGAGCTTTTTCTTGAACGCCGCCGATCCGCCAGACCACGACTGGACACCGTTAATCAAGACGAACAAGCGATTTTTTCAGGATGCGCTCGACCAATACGGGCGGTACGGCGATTATTTGCTGCACGAAGTGATCCCGTTTGTGGAACAGCGCTACCATGTGCGCACGGATGGTGCCGGTCGTGCGATTGGCGGCATCTCGATGGGTGGGGCCGGGGCCGCGGTCCATGCGTTTCGTGATCCCGCACGCTTTTGCGCGGTTGGGATTCATAGCCCGGCGTTGTTTGAAGGTCCGCCGGAGCAGAACGGCCCACCCTGGATCTTTGGCGTGACACAGGAAGATTTCGCTGCGCGGAACCCGGCGCACATAGCGCGTTTGCTGACGCCTGAGACACAGCCGCGTATCTGGTTGGACACCGGCAGCCGCGACATGCTGCGCACGCAGGTTGAACATCTGCATCGCACCCTGGAACAGTTAGGCATCGCGCATGAGTATGTAGTCGCGTCCGGCGGGCATGACAAGACGTACTGGGAGCCGCACATGCCGCGTTACCTGGCGTTTTACGCGCGTGACTGGTGGTAAGGCAGCTTATGGCGCGCTTGCAGGTGACGTGTTGTAGCTGAGTGAATCAGGCGTCGCGTTCAGTGTTGGATTCAGTGTCGAGCCAGGGGTGGCCGGGAACGCGGTGATGTTCACGGCAACGCGCTTCGTAGGCTTCGGAAGCGCCGACCTGAATGATCGGGTCGTCATAACGTGCGGGTTGGCCGTTGACCAGGCGCTGTGTGCGGCTGGCGTCTTCGCCGCAGAGCATGCAAATCGCGTGCAACTTTTGTACGTCATCGGCGCGACACAGCAGCATCGGCATCGAACCAAACGGCTCGCCACGAAAATCCAGGTCCAGGCCAGCCAGGATCACGCGCATTCCGCGAGCGGCTAACTGCTCAACGACATGTTCGATTTCGGCATCGAAAAACTGGACTTCGTCAATCGCGACGACGGTGGTACCAGGTTTGAGCTGGTCCAGGATGTCGGCGGCGTTGACGACCGCGCGTGCTTCGTAGTCCAGGCCATTGTGCGACGTCACCCGTTGGATCGCGTAACGATTATCGATGGCAGGTTTGAAGACCTGCACTTGCTGCCGCGCGATGATCGCGCGCCGCACACGGCGGAGTAGTTCCTCGGTCTTGCCACTGAACATGCTGCCGCAAATGACCTCTACGTGACCGGTGTGGTGTGTCATGAGCGTTACCTCACTGGGGTTTTTCGACACACAAAAAGGCAGGTTAGCGTTTGCGGTTCCCTGCCTTGATCATGCTATCATTGTGGGCCGTTGTTATTCGGCCTCTTGCGTTTCTGGTTCGGGTAACTCGTAACCACGCGCTCGCAACGCTTTCTTGGTATCCGCGAGCACCTTGCGACCGATGCCGTTGATCTCCAGGATAGCTTCGTCGCCACCTTCTTCAAAGCGGGCCAGGAAGTCGCCTGCCACTTCGATGCCGTTATCGATGTAGATGTTGGTATAACGCTTATCCAACCCTAACTCGGTGATCGGCAAATCGGGTGATGTGCGCTCTTGGTCGCGGGCTTCGGTCTCCGCGATAATCTCATCACGCACACGTAGGCGCTTCATGAAGCGATCAACCTGTCCTTCGGTGTCAACGATACGCTGCTCACCGGTGTAGAAGGGGTGGCAAGCCGAGCACACGTCCGTGCGGATTTCTTCCACCGTCGCGCCGACCGTCCACGTGTTGCCACAAGCACAAATAACCCGGGCTTCGGGATACCACTTGGGGTGGATGTCTTCTTTCATTCGTGTCTACCTTTCCTGTCACGGTTCCCGGTATGGGGGATGCGTGACGGTTGTTTTGGCTGACGTTATCGTTGCCGAGATGCTTGTCGCCGTTAGGCCTGGGCGGTCTCTTCGGCTTCCAGCGCTTCAACCGGAATGACGTTCACGCGCTTGCGGCTGCCTTTGCGTGTCTCAAACCGGACGATTCCCTCAGCTTTGGCAAAGAGCGTGAAGTCTTTCCCCATGCCGACATTGTCGCCGGGATGGAATTTAGTCCCACGCTGGCGAACGATGATATTGCCAGGGATCACGTACTGGCTGCCAAATTTCTTGACACCGAGGCGTTTGCTGTTACTGTCGCGACCGTTGCGAGATGAGCCGCCACCTTTTTTGTGCGCCATGATGCACTCCTGTAACTGGTATGTCTTGCGAATTCCTATGCTGTGATATCGTCGATGCGCAGGCGGGTAAAGTACTGACGGTGCCCCCGGCGACGGCGATAGCGTTCTTTTGGCTTATACTTCCAGACGAACAGCTTGCGTCTGCGTCCTTGCTTGACAACGGTGGCTTTGACAACCGCGCCCTCGACAGTGGGCTGGCCGATCATCACTTCGCCATCATCAGGAGACACGAGCAGCACATCGGTCAGTTCGATGGTTTCGCCCTCTTCTTGGGGCATCCGCTCAACGTCAATCGTTTGTCCAGGTTCCGCGCGGTACTGGCGACCGCCGGTGCGTACAATAGCGTACATAGAATTATGTCTCCAATCTTCGCTTTGCCACCGTTAGTAGCTGTCTCTTATGCGAGGCAAGCACAAAAAAGAGCCGCCCTAACGGGGAAAATTGGCATCGTAAGCATGATAGGAATGTCCTGGTTAAGCCAGGACATCGGCATGTATTATAACGGTGGGGCAGGGGGGCGTCAATGCTGGTTTTTGGCGTATCTTGACGCGATAACGCCGGGTAGCGTTGGCAAGCCGGTGAGTGTGCTGTATGATTTGCGCGGTAGGTTGGCTGAACTGGCGGAACTGGATTGGCATGCGAAAAACGATGGGTTTGATAATGCTTTTCAGTATCATGTTGGCGGGACTGGCAAGTGCGTGTGCGCCTGAGCCGCAATCCACGCGTGCCCCGGTGCTTGTAACACGGACGCGCGAGTCGTTCGAAGCTCCTCAACCGGCACGAACAGCGACGGCTTTACCGGCAATAAGCGCGACTGCGCCAGACGTGACCGGCGAGCCTTCTGCTGACTGCCTGGAGGCATTTGAAGGATCACCGGCGGTGCAATATGCGCTGGATGCGACGCTGGATTGGATGGCGCGTACAGTGCGGGTTGAGCAGGACGTTAACTTTCTTAACGATACCGGGCAGCCCCTCGATGCGATTGTGTTCAATGTTGAACCACAGCGCGATCCGGACAACTTTGTGCTCGAACGTTTGAGGGTAGATGGTGTCGCGGTGCGGGATTATACGCTGGCTGATGCGCGATTGAGCGTGCCGCTAAATGCCACGCTTCCGGCGGGATGCGCGATCGATATCACGCTCAAGTACGAGTTGACGCTGCCCGCGATTGCCAGTGGCTACCGCCATGGACATTTTGGCTACTGGGGCTATAACCAGCGACAAGTTAATCTGGGCATGTGGTTTCCGCTGGTGGCCGCATTTGATGCATCCCAGGGGTGGATCAGCCCGGTGTTTCATATGGTGGGCGAGCATTATGCTCTACGTGCGGCTGACTTTGAACTCGACCTGAAGGTGAGAAACGCGCCTGATGGCATTCGGCTCGCCGGACCGGGAACCATAACCCGGGAGAACGATCACACATGGCGTGTCGCGTTGCCCAATGCGCGCGAACTGACAGTGTCGCTCTCTGATGCGTTTCACACGCTAACGACCACGACCAGCAGCGGGGTTCAAGTTGAGTTGTATTACTTCTATGACGCGGTGTCCGAAAGCCTGAACGCACCGCGCCATGCATTGTACGTCGCTGCGGACGCGCTCGTTCTATTTGAGGAGTTGTATGGGCCATACCGGCGCGATCGTCTAGTGGTGGTGGAGGGTGATTTTCCTGATGGCATGGAGTTCAGTGGGTTGGTGTTTGTCAGCGAGGCATGGTTCCGCACGTGGACAGGCATCCCAAACGACTGGTTGACGGTCATCACCGCGCACGAGATCGCCCACCAGTGGTGGTACGACCTGGTGGGTAACAATCAGGGGGTAAACCCTTACCTCGATGAGGCACTGGCGATTTACAGTGAATTGCTGTTTCTGGAACGTTATTATACGGACCACGTCGCGTGGTGGTGGGATTTTCGGATCAATGCGTACGCACTATCAGGCGCGGTTGATGCGCCCGTGTATGAATTTCCCAACGCGCGGCCATACATCAATGCGGTGTATTTGCGCGGCGCGCTGTTGATACAGGAATTGCGAGATACGCTCGGAGATGATACGTTTTTCGCATGGTTGCAGGCTTACGCTGATGAAATGGCGGGACAACTCGCCGGTCCCCAGGATTTCTGGGGCGCGTTGAGTGCGGCGGATTATGCGAAGACGCTAGACGCGCGACAGACTTATTTGCGAAATCCGGATGTGCTGCCGTCAAATGATGAAATCCCTTGACGATATCAGGTGTGGGGTATGGGTTGGATATACGATAACGTGTGATCGGCCAACAATGAGATGATGATTGAAGAGATTTTGGTATGGGTCGCTTTAATGCTGCTGATAAGCATTTTGGCGAGCAAAGTGTCTACGCGGCTGGGGGTTCCTGCGCTTCTACTCTTTTTAGCAATCGGGATGCTCGCTGGCTCTGAAGGGCCGGGCGGATTTTACTTTGATGACCCCTGGTTATCCCAGTTGCTTGGTGTCGTGGCATTAGTCTTCATCCTGTTTTCGGGCGGCCTGGAGACTCAATTGGCTGAGATCCGCCCTGTCCTGGGCAAAGGGCTGGTTCTCTCGACGTTTGGTGTGCTTGTAACGGCCTTATTGGTCGGTTGGTTCGCGACGATTGCGCTTGATTTTGCTTTTCAAGAGGGAGTACTGCTTGGGGCCATTGTCTCATCCACCGACGCAGCGGCAGTCTTTGCCGTGTTGAGAGGAAAGAATATTGGTCTTAAGGGGCAGTTGAAACCACTTCTGGAACTCGAATCCGGCAGTAACGACCCGATGGCAATCTTTCTCATGTTGGGCATGATTCGCCTGCTCGACACCCCTGATGCCGCTCCGTTAGTGTTGGTTCTGATGTTCGTACAGCAGATGGTTGTGGGTGCAGTGGCCGGTTATGCGATCGGACGTTTGACGCCACGCGTAATCAACCGGCTCCATCTGGAGTATGAAGGGCTGTACCCGGTGCTCACGATTGCATTGGTTCTCATTCTATATGGTGCAACGACGGTTTTAGGGGGCAATGGGTTTCTCGCCGTTTACCTGGCCGGTGTGATCGCGGGAAACAACAATTTTTTGCACAAGGGCAGCCTGCGGCGTTTTCATGAAGGATTGGCGTGGCTGATGCAGATCGTGATGTTCTTAACGTTGGGGTTACTGGTTTTTCCGTCAGAACTCGTCCCGATCAGCGATGAAGGGTTGTTGATCGCGCTCTTTCTGATGCTGGTGGCCCGGCCTGCGAGTATATTTGTCACGCTTTGGTGGTCCCGGTTAACGACGTCGGAGAAAGCCTTTCTGTCTTGGGTGGGGTTGAAGGGCGCAGCACCGATCATCCTCGCGACATTTCCATTGCTAGCAGGCTTGGCCGAAGCAAACACGATCTTTAACCTGGTGTTTTTCATTGTTTTGCTTTCCGTTTTGGTGCAAGGAACGACGTTAAGCATGGCCGCAAGGAAGCTTCGGGTTGATGCGCCTGACGTGCGTAAACCCGTCCGTCCGCTTGAGCTCACACCTGCGGACGGGATCAAGAGCGAACTGGTGGAACTCATGGTATCCGAAAATTCCCCTGTCGCGGGCAAACAACTAGTTGACGTCAATTTCCCAGAGGGGACGCTGGTTGTTCTGTTAGGACGCAAGGACGAATTCGTTGTGCCAACGGGAAGCACCACACTCAGGCCGGGAGACCTCTTGCTGATTTTGACCGATCCGGAGCACCTGCCACAGATTCGTGCTGTGGTGGGAACAGCGGCATAGGGTCTCGATCACCGTCTGGCAACGGCATCCCCAGAGTTGGGCTTGTGGTGTGGCGAGCGTGCTTTGCTGCTTTGTTCATCTGGGTTACTATAAGATAATTGACGGCTGAACAGTTTATTCTCTGGTAGGTACTGGATGCTTTCTACAGTATATTCATGCGCCATTGTGGGGTTAGATGGCGAGATTGTTCAGGTTGAGGTTGATTTCAATCCTCACTCGCTTCCAGCGTTCACTGTTGTGGGACTGCCTGATACCGCCGTGCAAGAGAGTCGTGAGCGCGTGCGAGCGGCCATTCGCAACAGCGGATTGCGCTTTCCTAACAAGCGTTACACGGTCAATCTGGCCCCTGCCGATTTGCGAAAAGAGGGTCCGGTCTACGATCTTCCAATCGCGATAGGGGTGCTAGCGTCAACCGATCAGGTTCCGTTGGAGAAGCTGGTCGGTGCGCTTTTTATTGGCGAGCTGTCATTGGACGGCAGCGTCCGGCATGTAAAGGGAATCTTGCCGATAGCGCACCGCGCGTGGCAGGACGGATACGAATGCCTGTACTTGCCCGAGGAAGATGCTGCCCAGGCCGCGCTCGTGCCCGAGATCAAGATCATTCCGGTGAAGTCTCTGGGGCAGTTGGTAGAGCACCTTTATGATCTGCAGATCATTCCGCCCTATGTGCGAAACGAGCTTGATCTAGGCGTCCCTCCGGACCTTGATGGATTGACGGACTTTGCCGATGTGAAGGGGCAGGAACATGTCAAGCGCGCGATGGAAGTAGCCGCGGCGGGTGGGCACAACGTGTTGATGGTGGGGCCGCCTGGGGTGGGAAAAACGCTCCTGGCTCGCGCACTGCCCGGAATTCTACCCACGATGACGCTGGATGAAGCGCTTGAAGTGACGCGGATTTATTCTGTGGCCGATTTACTTCCTCCTGACAAGCCCCTGATTCGCGTGCGGCCATTTCGCGCTCCCCACCATACAGTTAGCGAAGCGGGGCTGATCGGTGGCGGATCGTGGCCGCGCCCCGGAGAAGTCTCGCTTGCACACAGAGGCGTGCTGTTTGCGGATGAAGTGTTGGAATTCGGCGGTCATACCCTAGAGGTGCTGCGCCAACCGATTGAAGACAAGTACGTGACGATCAGCCGGGCACGCGTCTCATTGTCCTTCCCCGCGAATTTCATGCTGGTGGCTGCCATGAATCCCTGTCCGTGTGGATATTATGGCGATCCGGTACGAGAATGTACGTGCACCTCCGCTACGGTGCGGCGTTATCAGCAGCGACTATCCGGGCCATTGCTGGACCGCATTGATATTCATGTCGATGTGCCGCGTGTGGACTATGACAAGCTCACCGAAGACCGGCGCGGCGAGCCGTCAGCCGTTGTGCGCGAACGCGTCGAGGCTGCGCGTGAGAGGCAACGCCAGCGTTTTCGGGGAGCCGGACGGTTGCAGGCCAATGCAGATATGGGGCCGAGCGATATTCGCCAGTATTGCCAGCTTGAACCGGCGGGCAAACAACTGCTTAATTCGACGCTACGCCAGATGCAGCTTAGCGCGCGGGCGTATCACCGCATTTTGAAGTTGAGCCGGACGATCGCCGACCTTGCGGATAGTGATGTGATCCAGGTACCACACATTGCCGAAGCTATACAGTATCGCCCCCGAAAGACGATGTTCTAGCTGCCCGCAAAACGTGATTGGGTGCTGTACATAACATGTGGGTGAGGTCTTGTTAATGAGACTTCGTATAGTCATTAAGCCAAAGAATGATCAAGCATAGATCACCCAACCCGCATTCAGTATCACGCGTATCCGCTGCAGTGATCACGGCATACGTGCTGCTGCTGGGAGGTACATTCACGGGAGCGCTGCATGCCAACATACAGCGGTATACGCTGGCACTCCTGACACTGGCCGTTACGGCATGGCTGATCCTTCGCTGGCGACACCCGCTGAACATGAGTACTCCCTTCGATCCGGCGTGGGGCCTTTGGGCTGCCGCTATGAGCAGCTCCCTGCTAGCACATCCATCAGGGCGGGGAGCAATTGCTGCGTGGTGGGCCGGAATATACATGGGGACGTGGCTGCTGCTCTCCGACCTGCGACGGCGGGGGCTGCGCGGGGAGTGGATCACAAACGCGGCATTGATCGCAGCGGTCCCACTGATGGCGCTCGCCGTAGCGCAAGTTGGGAACTGGTATATCGACTGGTTAAGGCTGGACACGGTACAGGTTGCGTATGTGCCGCCGCGCCCCCCCTCCACGTTTGGCAATGCCAACGCACTTGGCACAGTGCTGACGATGCTCCTGCCGCTTGCATTGGCACAGTTTTTTCGCGCAGCCCAGCCAGCGCTGCGCGTATTACTTGTAGGGTGGATAGCCGGTGCGGTGCTCGTTCTGTACATGACGTTTTCGCGCGGCGCATGGGGAGCGGCTGGGGTTGGGATCGCCGTGCTGCTGATGCTCACGCTGCCGGCAAAACGCGGCTGGGCGCTACGTACCTGGTGGACGCGGCGGTCGCGTACCGCGCGTACAGCCGTGATTGTGTGCGGCGGTATTGTGCTGATTGGCCTCGTGCTCGTTACTCTGATCACGCTGCGGGCATTTGATACACCGCGTCGTGATCCCGGCACACGCATCTTTTTGTGGCAGGTCGCGTGGGATACCTTTCGCGCGCATCCTATTACCGGGCGGGGCCCGGGGACATACGGTGTTAGCTTGCTCGAGCACTGGTCGTTTCCACCGGAGCAACCGCATGCCGGTGCGCACAACATCGTGCTGAACGTTGCGGCGGAACTAGGTGTCTTGGGCCTCGGCGCGTTGGCCTTGAGCGTTATATTGATTGTGCGGTATGGCTGGCGTGCGGTGCACAATGCCTCTGATCGCGCGGAGCGCAGTTACTACGCTGCGTGTCTGGGAGCGCTTGCGGCACTCGGCGTGCATAGCCTGGTGGATATCCCTCTGCTGGTGCCGGCCATTGTCCTGTTAGCGGTGGCGATTCTGGTCATCCTCATGACTGCCAATGCTGGCAAGACACGCGCTCGCGCTGCTGGCAGCAATGTTTGGGTCTGGCTATACGGCCTGGTCGCTACGGCGTTGTGGCTTGTCGTGTTAGGGTCCGGCTGGTGGTCGGCGCAGGTGTACGCAGACTATGTCCGGGGCGAACAGGCGCTTGCCAGGGGAGATTTTTCGGCTGGGGCGGACATGCTGGGTGAAGTAGCTCAGACGTGGCCTGAACTCGCGTTGTATCACGCGGAATATGCGTATGCCTGTGGCTTGGCCGCCCAGAATGGCGGGGTGGGCTATGAGGCCGGCGGCATCGCAGCTTACCGCCGTGCGCTGGAACTCGAACCGCAGCACGCGGCCTGGTGGGCGAACCTGGCCGGCCTGTATTGGGCGGCAGGCCAGCCAGACGCCGCGCTTGATGCTATGCGACAGGCAGCAGCTTATGCGCCCGATGCCGCCGACTTCTGGTTGGCACTGGGTGTCTATAATGAGGCGCTGGGTTATGATGAGGCTGCTCGGAATGCGTACCGGCAGGCGCTCGAAGCCAATGACGAGTGGGCCCATATCGACTTTTGGCGCGTAACACCACTGCGTCAATATGTACGCCTGACCAGCGGTATCGCTCCTAGTCCATATAGAAGCGCGCTCTTTCTGTGGGATGCCGGCGCGCCAGACGCGGCGATCGCTGTGCTTGAGGCGCGGATCGCACACGATCCCTCCCAACCGCGACCCTACGCACAGCTTGCCCGGCTGCATGTCGCACGTGGTGACATTGCGCGCGCACGGGATTACCTGGACGCTGCGCGTCTGTTGGTTCATACGCCGTATGGGCGAGCCTGGATCGCGGTAGTCGAGGCGGAAATCGCACGCGCAAGTGGTGATCCGGCAAGTTATATGGCCCGCATGGATGATGCACGCTTGGCATTGGAACCTGACAATACGGGCTATACGCTGCTCTACGGGCAGGATGTGGCGTATTTTCATTTCTGGCGGGCGCGGATCGCCGGGATGCTGCTGCCGCAGTTGCCCATCTACGGGCACGATCCACAGTTGACCGAGCGCGTTGTCGCGGGGCGGGCGGGTGGTGCCATGCCTGTTCGGTGGTAGCGGCGTGATGTGATCGCGGCTGGCTACGATAGCATGGACGTTCACATGTGCGGCGCGTTATAATCTGTTGCAGCAGGCGATTTTATTGACAACGCATCACACGGAGTATGATTCGTGGCTGACTTAATTCAGACTGAGCAGATTGGCAAGACGGAACACGACGAGCACGCGCAGACACGCCCGAAACGCCGCCCGGAGTGGATCAAGGTTCGCGCGCCAAGCGGCGAAACCTACGAGATGGTGCGCGGTTTGATGCGCGGTAAACAGCTTCACACGGTGTGTGAAGAGGCGATGTGCCCCAATATTGGCGAGTGCTGGGGCAGTGGGACTGCGACATTCCTGATGTTGGGGGATACATGCACGCGATCGTGCCGCTTTTGTGACATTAAAACCGGGCGACCGGAACCGCTCGATTGGCAGGAACCGAATCGCGTGGCCGAGTCGGTGCGCGCGATGAATCTACGGCATGTCGTGATCACGAGCGTGAATCGTGACGAACGCCCTGATGGTGGCGCGCCGGTGCTGGCAATGGTGATTCGGCGTATCCGGCAGGTACAGCCGGGTTGTAGTATCGAGATGTTGATCCCAGACTTCAAGGGTTCGCGCGAGGCGCTTCAGATCGTGATGGATGCACAGCCGGAAATCCTGAATCACAACGTAGAGACTGTGCGCCGGCTGTTCCGGAAGGTTCAGCCGCAGGATCGTTACGAATGGGCAGAGTCCACGTTGCGCAACGCGAAAGCGATGGACCCGCTGGTGTTAACCAAGAGCGGCATCATGGTCGGCCTGGGGGAAACCTTTGACGAAGTCGTCGAAACGCTGGAAGACCTGATCAGCTGGAACGTGGACATCGTGACCATCGGGCAGTATTTGCAGCCGAGCAAGAAACATATGCCGATCGACCGGTACTATACGCCAGAAGAGTTCGAAGAACTCAAACGTATCGGCTACGAGCTAGGCTTCAAATGGGTGGAATCAGGGCCACTGGTGCGCAGTAGTTATCATGCCGAACAGCAAGTGCGCGCGCTGTCCCAACTCAATCACTTCCGCCTGCGCGAACAGGCTTGAGCCGCTCCCTAAACAACGGGACCTGGTGTACACAGCAGCGCCGGGGAAGCTCCCCGGCGTTTCAATGTCGAAAGCAGACGGTGGGCGGCGGGCGCGCTACGATTCGATCACTTTGTCGTCGATAAGCTGCTGCTGCACACGCTGGCCGCGTGGGTCGAACGCAAAATACGGCGCGTGAAGCTGGAATTCCATATCCTGCATCGCGCGTCCAGCGCGGTTTTTTTCGATGGTGAACACAACCCAGTCCCGAAACTGCCGTGCCTGATACGGGTTGAAGGCAACATGATCTTTGGAAAGGATGTGATACTTGTTGTTCATGATCACTGCGATATCACATTCGTAGTCCAACGCTGAGCTGCCGCGCAAGTGGTAAAGGTGCAGCCGGTTAGCCTTTAGCCCTTCACGGTCGGACGCCACAATCGCCCAGACGGGCACGCCCAGCGCCAGGGCAATGTCCTTCAGTCCCTCGACCACGATCGTCACCTTCTCCGCTTCGTCAGTAGCACGTTCAGGGTGGATGGCGACCTTCTGCAAATAGTCAACAAACACCGTTACGTTACCGCCCGTGGCGTCCACGAGGCGCGCGGTCATTTCCCGGATCGCCCGCAGTGTCGTGACGGCAGGACTGGCCTTGACCAGGATCAATCGATCGGCATAGCGATTCATGCGCGCCAGGGCCATCGACGTTTTCGGGTTTTCGCGCAAGATGGATTGCAACGAGCCGCCGTCACTGTCTCGGCGGAGCGTGCTCTTGGCGCGTTCAGCGATGATGATGTCGTACAGGTCCTTGAGCCGCACGCCGCTTTTGAGTTCCATCTCCGGCGGATCGATGCTTTCCAGGCACAGCAGGCGGTTCATCAGGTGCGTTTCTGTGTGCTCGTAGGAAAGATAGAATGCGAATTGTCCCTTTTGCATCGCGATGTTACGCGCAATTTGAAGCGTCGCGATTGTTTTCCCGATTCCTTGAGCGCCCCCCAAGAGGACCAATTCCGTCTTTCGCAATCCCCCGCCGATCATGCCGTCAAGCGGATCAAACCCTGTCGAAAGCGGCACGTACTCGGTCAAGTCACCCCGCACCACCATATCGTTTGCTTCGCTCATCACCTGTGCAAGTGTGCGTGGCATGTGCGCGGTATTACGATTGCTGCGGCTGCGCGCCGATTTGCTGGTTGGGCGATCACTTGAGCCCGGGGCCGGCGGCGATTGGTCCGATGGTTTCTGGCGCGGTTCTGGCGCTGGCGTGTTCGCCATGTCGTCGTGAAATCGTCGTGTGGCCATATCTCTGTTCCAACGGGAAATAAGGAGAAAATTACCTGAATTCTACATGCTGTCGAAAATCGGTGCAATAATCGTGAGTGCGTCACGGTATGGCAGGTATGCGGAAATGCAATCGACTATGCTATACTGTGAGCCGTAACGTTTGGGGCACGTGTTGAAAATCTCGGGGTTGAGCGATCATGACTGCCACATCTGATGTGTCGAAAAGCGCCGCGACGATCGATTTGTACGATCCGTCGTTGTACATCAACCGCGAATTGAGTTGGCTGGAATTCAATTATCGTGTGTTGGAGGAAGCGCTTGATACGACCACGCCGCTGTTGGAGCGGGTGAAATTCCTGGCGATTTTCGCGAACAACCTGGACGAGTTCTTTATGATTCGCGTTTCAGGCTTGCGCGAACAGGTAGCGGCTGGCGTTATCGAAACTCCGGCAGATGGATTGACCCCGGCACGCCAGCTTGTCGCCATCCGTAAGCGGTTGCTCCCTATGCTGGAAACATCGTATCGCTGCTATCATGACGATATTCTAACCCGGCTGCGCAAGCACAATGTGGATGTGGTCAACTACAGCGATCTGGAGAGCGAGCACCAGGAAGCGCTGCAATTGTATTTCGATAGCGAAATTTTCCCCGTGCTCACGCCGCTGGCAGTCGATCCGGGGCGGCCATTTCCGCACATTTCGAACCTGAGCCTGAATCTGGCGGTGATGTTGCAGGATGAAAACCAGCAAAACCGCTTTGCACGCGTGAAGGTGCCGCAGACGCTGCCGCGCGTTGTGCCGGTGCATGAGATCACAAACCGGTACTTGGGCAGGCGGCTAAGCAAACGCAAGCAGTTTGTTTTCCTCGAAGAGATCATCGCCGCGAATCTTGAAGCGCTGTTTCCTGGGATGAAGATTCTCGAATCGCACCCGTTTCGGGTGACTCGCAATGCGGATATGGAGATCGAAGAGGACGAAGCCTCGGATTTGCTGGAAACGATCGAGGCCGGGGTGCGTCAACGCCGGTTCGGGCGCGTTGTGCGGCTGGAAGTGCAACATGATATGCCACAGTTTATGCTTGAGCTGCTCAAAGGGTACATGGGCATTGAGCGCTCAGACATCTATCAGACGCCCGCACCGCTGGGAATGAGCCAGCTTTTCGATCTACTGAGCATTGACGTGCCGGAATTGAAATATCCGCCCTACGTGCCTGTTGTGCCTGCGGTATTCAGCCAGAACGAGAATATGTTTGACGTGCTGCGCGAGCAGGATGTCATGTTGTACCATCCGTATGATTCGTTTCTGCCGGTGATCAATTTCTTCCGTGCGGCTGCGCACGACCCACAAGTGCTAGCGATCAAAACGACCTTGTACCGCGTGGGCAGCAATTCGCCAATTGTTGGTGCGTTATTGGAAGCACGCGAGAACAACAAGCAGGTCGCGGTGTTGGTCGAGCTAAAAGCACGTTTTGACGAAGAGAACAACATCGTCTGGGCGCGCAAGCTGGAGGCACAAGGGGTGCATGTGGTCTATGGCCTGTTGGGTCTCAAGACGCACTGCAAGGTCGCCCTCGTCATCCGGCGTGAAGAGGACGGGCTGCGGCGTTATGTGCATTTCAGCACGGGGAATTATAATGCGACGACGGCGCGCATCTACACGGACATTGGCCTGTTAACCAGCCGCCCGGATCTGGGCATGGATGCCAGCGAGCTGTTCAACCGGCTGACAGGGTATGCGCCAGCAGCGACCTATCGAAAGTTAATGGTCGCGCCCGAACACCTTCGCGAGAGATTTGACCAGTTGATCTTGCGCGAGATCGAGCATGCACGTGCAGGACGTGAGGCGCGCTTGATCTTTAAGATGAACGCGCTGGTAGACCCCAAGATCATTCGACGGTTATATGAGGCGTCAATGGCCGGGGTCACGATCGAACTGCTGATACGCGGCATTTGCTGTTTGCGCCCGGGGATCGAAGGGATCAGCGACAATATTCGTGTCACCAGCGTGGTGGGGCGGTTCCTTGAGCATCCGCGCATATACTACTTTGCCAATGGTGGGCGCGCAGAAATTTACATGGGCAGTGCTGACCTGATGCCACGCAACCTGGATCGGCGCGTGGAAACGATCTTTCCGGTAGAAGACGAACGAATCAAGCAGCAAGTACTCGACGAACTGCTGGCGATTTCGATGATGGATAATGTTCAAGCCCGCGAATTGCAGCCTGACGGCACGTATAAGCGATTGAAACCACGTGACGGCCAACCGCCGATTAACAGCCAGGTCTGGTTCATGGAACACGCGCGGCGTTCGTCGGGTATAAGCTAGGACTCGGTGTATATCCAGAGGGTATGCCCATCAGTGACTATTTCGACGGTACCGTGCTGATCGGTGCGGAAAACCGGTTGTCCTGTCAGTTTCTGCAGCCGCTCGATCGTTATGCTGTTTGGTAGCCCGCTGCGGTTACCTGCCCCTACGCCAACTATTCCCACTTGTGGGTTGACCGCAGCTAAAAACGCAGGTGGATTTGCCTTTGCGCTACCGTATGATGGTAGTTCGAGCACCGTGCTGCCAACATACCACCCGGCGTTCAAAATGCTCTCCCCTACACGCTCATCGAGCATCGGCGTCAGCAGAAATGACGCGTCACGATAACTGACCCGAAGCACGATGGCGGCTTCGTCGGCGCTGGTGCTGGCAGTCGGGGTTGCCGGGGGATGAAGAAACTCAAGGGTTACCTGATCGCCCGTTTGTATGCGATAACCAGCCGTGGCATGCATGATAGTCGTGTTGTGTTCATCCAGTGCGCGCAGCAGGGTAATGTAATTGGCCGAATCATCTGGCTGCCCGTTGGTGATCGCCAGCCTGATGGTATAGCGGTCCAGCAGGGCAGGAAGCGCCTCGATCGCATCATTGCGAGGCTGGGTCACGATCAGCACATCCAGATCGCGGTCCCAAAACGGCAAGGCGTCACCGATCGCACGCCGTAACTGCGTGGGATTGGGACCACCGTCCACCAGGATCTGTGCCCCGTCTGGGGTCTGGATCAGGACGGCATGCCCGTGACCTACATCCAAGAACCAGACGTGTAGCTTACGGTCCGGTTGGCTAAGCGCAACAAACCAAACCAGTAACGTGACCACAATTCCGGCGGCGACAACCATGCCTGTCGTGAGGCGCTGACGCAGGGAGCGCATTGCTGCGGCGCGGTCAGCAGGGTGCAACCGCACGATTGCCGCCACGAGTAGCAGTATGCCGTATAGCGCCCAGGTGGATGAGGGTGTGATCTCAGGGGAAATCGATGTGCTGTCGACCCTATCAATCGCGCGCACAATCTCTATCGTATATGCTAGGGGTAGCCATACAATCCAGGCCGCAAGTTCTCCCAGTGGAAGCCAGAGCAATCCCAGTATCATCGCGAGACCGCCCAACGTCATGATGTATGGTTGTGCGGGGATAATGAGTATGTTCGCAACCAGCCCCAAGATGGACAGTCGCCCGAAATACAGCAGTATCAACGGGGTGGTCATGATCTGGGCGGCAAGGCTGACGGTGATCGGTTCGGAAAGCCAATGTGTGATCTGGCGCGCGGTTTGGTTGGCGAACCCGCGGCGGAGCAAAGACTCGAGCATCTCGTTGAGTGGGCTACCAAACAAAACGAGGCCCGCGGTTGCAGCAACGCTCAACTGGAAACCGACATCCCACAGCGTATGGGGATTGTGCAGCGTCATAAACCAGGCCGACGCCGCGAGTGCCGTGAGGCCGTACGTTGTGCGTGCGCGCTTTGAATATGCCTGCCGTCCCACTTGCGTGGCAATGAGCGAAAGCGCGCCCATGATCGCTGCGCGAACTACCGCGGCATCCGCTCCGACAAAGAGCGTGTATCCGGCTATCCCAGCGATCGTGAGTATGCTGGCGCGCTTGACGCCGGTGATAGGCTTGAGCAGCGAGAGCAATACCCCGATCACAACGATGATGTTCGATCCGGAGATGGCGATTACGTGCGCTGTGCCGGTGTTATTGAACGCTTCGCGCACGTCTTCAGAGATGCCGGTCTCTATCCCCAGCAATATACCACTGAGCAAAGGAGCCTGCGGGCTGGGGAGTATGTTGTCGATTGTGCGCTGAGCGTGGGTCTTGAGGGTGTAGAGTGCCGCGTACCAGGGCTGGCCTTGATCGTGTGCGAGCACGTCGACTCGCGCGTTGGGGATCATGGCCTGGATGCCCTGTCGCGCCAGGTAGTCACGATAGGAGAAGTCATCGAATTCCGGCGGCGTGAGCAGCGTCCCACTGGCCGTCACGCGATCGCCATACGCGTAAGTCCCATATCGAGGGGCCTGCACGAGCGCGAGCCCCTCTGACGGCTGCAGGATGTTATTGTAGCGCAGCGTTTCGACGGCGATACGCAGATTTACATGCCGGTCGCGCACATCTGGTGCCTGGTCGATGATGCCCGTCAAGGTGACGTAACTGGCATCGGCATAGTGCGCAACATGGCTATCGGGCAGGGGACGCGCGGCCCACGTGTAGCGTGCAGCTCCAAGCATGAACAGCGCCGCACAGAGCCATGCCAGACGCCATGTCCGGTCGTGTCGCGCGATGTAAGCCAGCACGAACATCGCGCCGGCAGCCCCGAACCACAGGGGCAGTGCAGTCTGTGTCTCGGTGGCGATGAGGATGCCCGCAGTCCACGCCGTTACCAGATAGATCAATGTCATACGGCTGCCCCTATCAAACGCTGCTTCAGCCGTTTTAGGCGGTATGATAGGCGATTCTACGCGAGAAGCAAAATCGCCGCATGGTGGTTACATGCCTGCTGCTTCAGGTGTTGGGTGCCTGAGTTGGTTTCCATGCTTTGACTACCGCGTATGTAGCCTCAATCGCTTCTTCAAGCGTTAGATCTGTGGTGTCAATGTAAACCGCATCCTCGGCCCGGCGCAGCGGGGCAGTTTTGCGCGTGCTGTCGAGCTCGTCACGCTTGCGAAGGCCCTCGCGGATCGCATCCAGGTCCGCCGGCTCGTTATTGGCAAGACGCTGTTTGTAACGCCGTTCGGCGCGTTTTTCCAGGCTGGCGTCGATATAGATTTTCAGGTCAGCGTCGGGCAGCACCACGCTGCCGATGTCGCGCCCGGCCATGATGATATGACCGCGTGCGGCGAGCTGGCGTTGCGCTTCGAGTATCGCGGCGCGTACGCCCGCGTTAGCGGCGACGACAGAAACACTGGCTTCTACATCAGGACGGTTCAGGTCAGGGGTAATGTCTTTACCATCTGCAAAGAACGTGAATTGACGCCCATCATCCTTGATCTCTGGGGTCATGTCCAGGCTGGCATTACGTGCCACTTCAACAACCTGTGCACCGGCGTGCGGATCGATGTGCTGTTCGAGGGTAAGCAACGTGATCGCGCGGTAAAATGCCCCCGTATCTACAAAGAGATAGCCGATACGTTGCGCGACTGCAAACGAAACAGTGCTTTTGCCAGAACCGGCTGGGCCATCTACAGCGATAGTACGTGGTAACGACAAGATGTTATCCCCACTTCATTCAATGGTGCCAGCATATTTGCTGCGTGTAGTGAATTCTGGGATGCGGCAGTTGCCGCACATGGTTAAAACTATACCGTAATCGATGCCATTACGGTACCCTGGATCAGTGTGGCCGGTGCGCGGAAAGCAGAGATTGCGCACCTGTCACGCAATTGGGTAAAATGCAGGTATGAAAACCACGCGAAAACGCAGCCAGTTTATTGTCCGACAGGTAACTTCCGACGCTGACCTCGCTGCTTGCCTGGCACTTGAGCATGGTTATTCGACCGACCATGTCTGGCAGATGGACGTGCGTGAAGATAGCGAAGACAACATGGCGATTCGGTTCCGGGTCGTCCGCTTGCCGCGCGTGATGCACGTCGATTATCCGCGTGATAAGGAAGAACTGCGCCAGTCCTTCCGCCAGCGTGACTGTTTTCTGGTGGCTGAGGCCGATCAGGTGATATTGGGTTACATCAACATGCGGATCGGCGCGGATGGCACGCGCGGATGGGTGCGCGATCTGGTTGTAGGAGTGCCGTTTCGTCGTCGCCGGATCGCCAGTGCTTTGCTCGATCAGGCAATGCGCTGGGCTGTGCTGCGAGGTATTCGCCATGTGACGTTGGAGATGCAGACAAAGAACTTCCCTGCAATCCAGTTCGCACGCGCAAAAGGGTTTGTGTTTTGCGGGTTCAACGATCACTATTACGCGAATCGCGATATCGCCGTGTTCTTTGATCGTCATATGGTGTAAGCGTTGCTTGTATTGGATGGCTGATTAGCGTTAGATTTTGCGGTATGTTCTCCTACTCAGGGTTCTTAAACATCCTCGAATTGCTGAACGAGACGTTGACGTCGATCATCGTGATCGTCGCCGTCTCGGTACTGCTATATAACCTCACTCGTGCCAAGCAGGATCGCGTGACGCGTGCTTCCGGCATTGTGTTGTTATGTATGACTGTCGCCTATCTCACGGATATATTCATCCTGCTGGAACCAGGCCAGCGCTACCTGGGCACATGGATGCGTTTGCAGTGGATTGGGATCGGGCTGATCCCGGCGGCGATATTACACCAGTCAGATGCTTTGCTGGCGACCACAGGACGCCCTTCCCGGGGGCGTCGCAAACTCGCGGTGCGCGTGGCGTATGGCATCGGGTTTGTGTTCACACTGTTTGCCCTTACGACCGAGCTGGTTGTGTCAGGGCCGGTTTCTGCTGACCTGCCACACATGAAGGCCGGGTCACTCTTCCCGGTCTATGTAGTGTATCTACTCATTGCCGGTGGTTTCGCGTTAGTCAATGTGGTTCGGGCGCGCCGCCGGTGCCTGACTCGCTATACGCGCCGGCGCATGACCTATCTTTTGTCAGTGTTTTTGGCTCCGGCATGGGGTATTTTCCCCTATACGTTGCTTGGCAGACTGGGCGACGAAAGTGAAACGACGCTGTTAGTTATCATCAACATCGCCAACCTGGTCGTCGTGATGATGCTCATCTTCATGGCTTATCCGTTGTCATTCTTTGGCTCAGAGAAGCCTGATCGTGTGGTCAAGGACCAGTTGGTCGAGTTTATGCTGCGGGGTCCCTTTACAGGGGCGGCGGTCCTGGTGGCGGTCTTGCTGTTGCCCCGTGCAACAAACGTACTTGGTTTCAATGGTGATGTCCTCATGCCGTTTGCGGCGGTCGCGATAGTCATGTTTTTGCAGTGGCTGATTACGTTGCTCTTGCCGGTCATGCGACGCTGGTTCATTTACACTGAAGATCAGCAACGCGCGCAGTGGATTCAAAACCTGGGTGATCGGCTCTTGACACAAGCGGATGCGTCGCAACTGCTGGAGTCGATACTTGCCGCGCTGTGTGATCATCTGCGCGTGCCGACTGCGTTTGTCGCACGGATCGAGTCAGAGGGGGCGCAGCTTGTCCAGGTCGTGGGGGACCTGGCGCCATCGACGGATGCCCTCGCAGCTCCAGAACTGTCGACATTGATTAACGGCTCTGGGAATGGCATATCCGATCCGAATAACGTAATCGCCAGAGTGGATGACGTGTTCATCTGGCGCTCTTACTGGCTGGTGCCGTTGCGGTCTGGCCGGCGGGCGAACGGTGCTGAGCCGCCGTTGTTGGGGGTGCTGGGGGTCTGGGCGCGCGCGCCAGAACCGGACTTGAAGCAGGATGAGATCGAGATATTTGAAGCGCTGATCGAGCAGGCGGCACACGTGCTGGAAGGCGTGCAGCAGCAGTCTGAGGTGTTTGTGATCCTTGAAGGTCTGGCTTCGCAGATGGATTTGATGCAGCAGATGCGCGGCGTGTCGCGGTACGGCCATGTCGCCGATCTGGCGATGCCGTCCAGCGATCTGGTGTCGGATCCCGAATTCTCTGGGCTGGTCAAGGACGCGCTGCGCGATTACTGGGGTGGGCCGAAGCTGACCGAGAGCGAGTTGCTGCGTTTGAATGTAGTCTGGCGCGAGATGGAAGAGTCTGAGGATCGCAGCCCGGTTCGCGCGCTGCGAACCGTCCTGGCCCAGGCGATCGAAAGGCTGAAGCCGGAAGGTGAGCGTAGCCTGACCACAACGGAGTGGATTCTCTACAACATACTAGAGATGCGCTTTTTGCAGGGGCGCAAAGTGCGCGATGTGGCGTTGCGCCTAGCGATGAGTGAATCGGACCTGTATCGTAAACAGCGTATCGCTATCGAAGAAGTCGCGAAGCAGATTGAAGAGATGGAGCGCGAGGCCATAACCGAATCGCACAATGTCGTTCCGGTTTCAGATGATGTGCAAGCCCCTGATTAATGGTACGTTTGACAATGGTTTTTGGCATTTTTATAATGTGCGCGCCGGAACGTGGGCAGACGGTAACCGTGCAGCATACAGTTGAGCCATTCGCAACAGGTATTAGTTTTGTGGTGAGGAAGGTGAGTTTATATGTCTACCGAGGCACGGCAATATGGTTCTCCTCCTCCACTTCCGCCCGATGAGGGGTATTGGGAGGCGCTGCTAAGCGAAGGAGAAATTGCCAGCAATGGGGGGGGATCGCAGCAAAAACACGGGGTTTGGGATGATTATTTTTCGCCGGGTTCGGACAGGGCGGGATCAGATGGGACTCATACCGGTGCGCGCGCAGACTGGGAGCAAGTTCAGCAGGTTTTTGAATCGGACACAACCGTTGATCTGAAGGCGGTCGGGTACAATCGTGGGGGGTTGTTGGTAGAGTGGAACAGCCTGCGCGGGTTTGTGCCCGCCAGCCAGCTTGTCGATTCTCCCTCAGGAAATGACACCCAGGATCGGCATGAGATGTTGGCTTCTCGTGTCGGGACGTTTGTGAATCTCCGTGTGATTGAAATGGATCGCGAGCAAAACCGGCTGATCCTTTCCGAACGGGCGGCACAGGTCGAACCGGGTACGCGGGCCACCGTGCTGAACTCCATTCAAGCGGGGGAAGTGTGTACCGGAACAGTCACCAATCTCTGCGATTTCGGCGTGTTTGTTGATTTGGGCGGGGTGGAAGGGCTGATTCACATCAGCGAATTGAGTTGGGGCAGGGTCGGTCATCCATCAGATGTGCTGGAGCGCGGCGATACCATACGTGTGTACGTTATGAGTGTCGATCCTGACGAAGAACGCATCGCGCTGAGTCTCAAGCGGCTGCATCCTGACCCCTGGCAGACGGTTGAGCAGCGATATCAGGTGGGTCAGATCGTCGAAGGGGAAATCACAAACGTGGTTGATTTTGGCGCGTTTGCGTGTATCGAGGAAGGGCTGGAGGGTCTGATCCACGTGTCCGAACTGGCCGAAGGGCATTTTCTACATCCCCGGAATGTGGTTCAGGAAGGCGAAATTGTCCGGGCGCGGATTTTGAATATTGACGGTAACGCGCGCCGGCTGGGGTTGAGCTTGCGACACACAACATGATGCAGGCTTGCGCTTCACGCGGCATTGTCGTGCAGGTTCCGCACACACCGATTATGTAGCGGAACCTGTTTTGTTTTGCGGTTGTGCCCACGAAAGCCCGGCAATGAGCGTGCTTCTTAGCGTTTGTTTAGCTGGCTTTCAGCAACGGTTGAAGTGGGGATTGTTATAATCTGCTGCACGTATCGGCAAACCTTCAAGCTGGCAGGCCACACGATGAATACGCACAATAACGGCGATCAACGGGCTTCATTGGTCACAATCCGCGATTTGCACAAGTCCTACAATCCGGCGTGTGATAATTGCGCCGTGTTACGCAGAGTGAATTTGGAGATTTATGTTGGTGAGTTCCTGGTGCTGTTGGGTGCGAGCGGAAGCGGCAAGAGCACGCTCTTGAACGTGATCAGCGGCATCGATCGCGTCGATCAAGGAGCGATCGTGATCGGCGATACGGACATTACCCGGCTGGATGAACACGCCCGCACGATATTTCGGCGTGACCACATCGGGATCGTGTTCCAGTTTTTCAATTTAATCCCGACACTTACGGTGATTGAGAACAGTACGCTGCCGCTGGAACTGCGCGGCTTTTCGCGTCGTGTGGCCGAAGAGCGTGCACGCATGTTGTTAAGTCGTGTTGGCCTGGGGGACCGCGCGCATGATTTTCCGGACCGGCTTAGCGGCGGCGAGCAACAACGTGTGGCGATCGCTCGGGCCTTAATCCATGAGCCGCAGCTTGTTTTGGCTGACGAGCCGACCGGTAATCTCGACGACGTTACCGGGCAACACGTGTTGTCATTACTGCTTGAATTAACGCGCGAAGCTGGCAAGACACTCGTGATGGCAACTCACGATCCGGCGGTTGTGCCGCTTGCAGACCGCGTCTTTCGGATTCACGATGGCGCCCTGATCGCCCAGGCGACGCAGCAAGAACAGCAGGATAACACGCAGATTGCTGATTCTGCGGTGAATTACTGAGCATGTTGAATTCAATCTTGTTCCGCCTGACCGGGCGTTACATCTCGCGCCGCTTGCTCCAGAGCACGTTGTTTGTGCTGGGGATCGCGCTCGGAGTGGCGGTTGGAGTGGCGATCGACCTCGCTAACGCATCCGCCAGCCGCGCGTTTGAGTTGAGTGTGAGCAGCGTAACCGGGCGCACCACACACCAGATCGTTGGCAGTTTGGGGCGCGTTTCGACCGATGTCTACCGCATGGTGCGCGTGGATTTGGGGATCCGAACAAGCGCGCCAGTCATCGAGGCATACGCACGCGCGACAAGCCTGAATGACCGCGCCCTGCGCGTGTTAGGCGTTGATCCGTTTGCTGATGTACCGTTTCGTGATTATCTGGTCAGCGAGACCGCTGGCACGCAAGACCTTAACGCACTGTATGCGTTCATCGCGCGACCAAACACGGGCCTGATCAGCGCGCCCCTGGCAGCGGAATACGATCTTCGGCCAGGAGATGTGATCGTGTTGCAGACACGCACACTGCCACGAGTTGAGGTAGAGGTGGTTGGCGTATTGTATCCCGGTGACGATCTCAGCGCGCAGGCACTCGAAGATTTGCTGCTTGTAGATATCGCAACGGCGCAAGAGATCACCGGGCAGCCAGGGATGATCTCACGGATCGACTTGATTCTGCCAGACGGGTTTGATCTGTCCGGGCTGGCTGAGGAACTGCCACCTGGTGTTGCGGTTACCACGCCATCAGAAAGCCAGGAAGCGCTCGGCCAGATGACGGATGCGTTTGAGTTGAATCTGCAGGCGTTGAGTTTGCTGGCGTTGCTGGTTGGCGTGTTTCTGATTTACAACACCGTCACCTTCAGCGTGGTGCAGCGCCGTCCAGTGATCGGGGTATTGCGCTCGATTGGTACAACACGCCGCCAGATCTTCGTCTTGATCGTGACCGAAGCTGTGATGCTGGGGGCGTTGGGGACGGCGTTAGGATTGATCTTTGGCGTGATCTTGGGGCAGGGTGCGGTACGGCTGGTTGCACAGACGATTAACGATCTGTACTTCCGCGTCAATGTCGAGAATGTGGTGCTTGATCCCTGGACGTTGGCTCGCGGCGGGGTGGTGGGTATCATGGCGAGTGTGCTCGCCGCGATCGTTCCGTCGATGGAAGCCACGCGCACATCGCCCGTCGGCGCGATGCGGCGCTCAGGTGTGGAACAGGGAACGCAACGGATGCTGCCAGTTGTGGGGGTAGGGGCAGCAGCACTGGCAGGCTTGGGGTATCTGCTGCTGCAGTTACAAACGGATGACGTCGTTGTTAGTTTTGCAGCGTTATTTCTGGTGCTGATCGGGTGTGCATTATTCACGCCGTTGATGCTGGCCGGTTTGATGCATCTCATAACGCCGGTCACAGGGCGCGTGTTTGGTGTCCTGGGGCGGATGGCGCCGCGCGCCGTCGTACGTTCGTTGAGCCGGACGGCGGTGGCGGTGGCCGCGCTCACGCTTGCTGTAAGCGTGATTGTAGGCGTCAGCGTGATGATCAGCAGTTTTCGGAGCACGCTGACGGACTGGCTGGATATTACGCTGGGCGCGGATATCTTTATTTCTCCACATAGAGGCGATGGGCCGAGCGTAGGTGCGGATATCGATCCTGGCATCGTGAGACGACTCGCAGCGCTTGAGGGGGTGGAACGTGTCGCGACGGTCCGGTCGGTGCCTGCAATCGCACCAGCGTATCCCGAACTGCCGCCGGTGAATCTTGTGGCAGTGGATGTTGACATAACGGATGGCACGCGCCGCTTTGTGTGGAATGCGGCCCAAGGCAGCGATTATTGGGCCGCGCTCGAAGCCGGGAACGTTGCAGTCAGTGAGCCGTTCGCGTACCGGCGCGGTATCACGCGCGAGAATAATACGCTCACATTGCTGACGGACCGCGGGCAGCAGACATTCACAATCACCGGCGTGTATTACGACTATACGGCGGATCAAGGATCGGTGTTGATGCACGCGGACGTCTATCGACGTTTCTATGACGATCCGTTTCTGTCGGCTGTTGCGCTTGATGTGGTGCCCGGGACCGATATCAACGATGTGCTGAATACGCTGCAAACAGACACACTGGTCGGTACCGGGCTGGCAGCGCAGAGCAACCGTGCATTGCGCTCAAATGTACTGGACGTGTTTGATCGAACGTTCGCGATTACGGTAGCGCTGCGCTTACTTGCAACGATTGTGGCGTTCATCGGGATTCTGAGCGCGCTGATGTCGCTGCAGTTGGAGCACACCTGGGAATACGGCGTGATGCGTGCTAACGGCATGACGCCGCGCCAGTTGCGCCTGTTCACGCTGGTCCAGACGGGCCTGATGGGGCTGACAGCGGGGGTGCTGGCGCTACCCATCGGGCTGATTCTGGCTTTGATCCTGATCTACGTGATCAATGTGCGCTCGTTTGGCTGGACGATGGACCTGGCGTTGCAGGTGCGCGAATTAGCCCAGGCGTTTGCCGTCGCGCTGGTGGCGGCGCTGGCCGCGGGGTTGTATCCCGCCTGGCGCTTAGGTCGTTTGGCGGCTGCACAGGCTTTGAGGAGCGAATAACGATGACTCGATTCAAGTTTCCGCGAGTGTACAGCACCTACAGCATCGTGGCACGAGACCCTGAAACAGGGCAACTCGGCGTTGCGGTACAGACGCACCAGATGACAGTCGGCACGGTGGTGCCCTGGATGTTGCCCGGAGTAGGGGCGGTGGCGACACAGGCGCTGGTTAATGTGAGCTACGGGCCGATGGCGCTTGCAATGTTGCGCGAGGAGGTTCCCGCGTCACGCCTGGTCGAGGCATTGGTTGCGTCCGATGATAATGCGAGGGTGCGCCAGGTGGCGGTCGTCGACAGGCAAGGACGCGTAGGGGCGTGGACGGGAGAGGGATGTATCCCGGAAGCTGCACATTACGTCGGTGAGGGCTATAGTGTGCAGGCCAACATGATGACGCATGATACAGTGGTTAGCGCGATGGCGGAAGCGTACGAGCATGCCGAGGGCGATATTGCACAACGCATGTTAGCCGCCCTGGAGGCCGCTCAGCGCGAGGGGGGCGATATTCGTGGCATGCAGTCGGCGGCGTTGAAAGTTGTCCCCAGTGATGCTGGCAAGCTGGATTGGGATTCGGATTATGACCTGCGTGTCGACGAGCACGCGAACCCGGTGGTGGAATTGGGGCGACTCGTCCGGTTGCGGCGGGCACAGTTGCTCGATCGCAACGGGTATCAGTTGTTGGCGGATGGACAGCGCGACGGAGCGCTGGCTAAATGGGCTGAGGCACGCGGGCTTGCGCCGGAACTGGAAGAGATCGCATATTGGCAAGCGCTCACATTGGCGGATGAACAGGGTGACATTGAGGCAGCTTTGGCGATTCTACGCCCAATGCTTACCGGCGATCCACGTCGCGAGCATTGGCTTGACCTGATCGTCCGGCTGCAAACGTGTGGCTTGTTGGAGACGGCAGGACTGGCGGACAAGTTGATCGCGCGGCTATAACCCGGCGTGTCTTAGAGTTGTGGGGTAGTATGCGAAAACGGATTGGGGTGCTGGTTGTAATCGGAATCGCGGCGCTGGCAGTGTTTGGCTGGTGGGCCGACGACGCGGAGCGTGACTCGGACGAACTGAGTGTAGATGCCGCATTGCTGCCGCAGGCACTCCCTGATCTGGATAAGTACGCTCGCGCGGTCGGACCGTATGGCTGGGAATTTCCGGCGGATCATGGCCCGCACCCCAACTATCAAACCGAGTGGTGGTACTACACGGGGAATCTGGCGGACGCATCGGGCCGCCGCTTTGGCTATCAGTTCACGATCTTTCGACGTGCGATCGCGCCGTCGGTTTACGATTCAGAATCGGAATGGCGCACAAATCAACTTTACATGGCGCATTTCACGATCACCGATGTGGCCGGTGAACGGTTCTTCCAGCACCAGAGGTTCAGCCGGGGTGGGGCGGGTTTGGCTGGGGCAACCGCTACGCCACAGTATCGGGTGTGGCTCGAAGACTGGGAGGTCCGCGCGTTGGACGATACCGCTACGTCGATGGCAATCGTCGCGCAGACGGCTACCGTCGCGCTTGATCTGGAGCTCAAGCAGGAGAAATCGCCCGCGCTGCATGGTGATGGGGGATTGAGTCACAAGAGCGACACTGTTGGGAATGCCAGCTACTACTATTCGTTGTCGCGACTTCGCACAAGCGGCACCATCACGCTTGGTGATGCCGAGTTTGAGGTAAGCGGCACATCATGGATGGACCACGAGTTCAGCACCAGCGCGCTGGGCGATCGCGCGCAAGGCTGGGATTGGTTCGGATTGCACCTGGATGACCAACGCGACTTGATGCTTGGACGGATTCGGCTGATCGACGGCGGAATCGAACCGGCCTTTGGGGGATTGCTGGTACAGCCGGATGGCAGCACACGTTATCTCGATGCGGACAGCTTCACGATCACGGTGCTGGAAACCTGGATCAGCCCTCACACCGGCGCTGAGTATCCGGCACGGTGGTTGCTTGAGGTTGATACCGGCGAGGATAAGATGTTGAGCATGACCCTCACGCCATTGCTGGCTGATCAAGAGCTGATCGAGGGCGCGATCATTTATTGGGAAGGTGCAGTGCAGATTGAGGGGGACGTAACCGGATACGGATATGCCGAGTTGACGGGCTACGCCGGCACAATGAAGGGGCGATTTTGAGCGCCCCGCAGCATGCTGTGTCGGCAGGAAACGGCGTGCCCGCTTCAAAACGAGCACGCCGCCGTCGCTTCCAGGGATGGCGCAGTTTCACTTTTCGAGGTGCTTTTTTGCCTCGGAGCGGACCATAGACACCATGCCCATCAACCCCTGACCTTTACCCATCGAGATTTCCTGGCCGAAGATCTGCAGGACAATATCAGGATCGACCTGGGAAACCTGTTCGAGCGGCGCGCCGGAGAGCGTCTGGTCCAAGATTGCCGCGAGCGCCATTGCCGAAAGGCCCTGCGGGTTCTCGACGGCAAAGTAGAACTTCAGCGTGCCGTCGGCTTGCGGCTCTGCCCAGACGAACGCTTCCGATTCACAGAACGGGACGCGGCGCTCTTCTGGGTACGGCGGGCGCGCAATATGGTCGGGAACTTGTTCAAATTGATCGGCGTAGTCGATTAGTAGTTCGGCGCGCTCACTTCGCGTAGTCATAAACGCAAAATCAGCCAACACCTCACGCAACCCATCTGGATACACAGACATCACAACCTCTAGCGCTCAATCGGCACATTCACAAGATTACCCCACTCAGTCCAACTACCGTCATAGTTCCACACCCGCTCATAACCCAACAAATAGCGCAACACAAACCACGTGTGACTGCTACGCTCCCCAATCCGGCAATACACAACCACATCATCCCGCGGACTAAGCCCCTGCTCACGCTCATAAATAGCACGAAGCTCATCCGCAGACCGAAACGTACCATCATCCGGATCAACCGCCCGCGACCAGGGAACGTTTTTCGCGCCCGGAATATGCCCACCACGCAAAGCGCCCTCATTCGGATAATCCGGCATATGCAAACGCTCACCCGAATACTCCGCAGGACTACGCACGTCAACCAGCGGCAACCCAGCCTCAACATGCGCAAGCACCTGCTCACGAAAGGCACGAATCGCGTCGTCACTGCGCTCAGGCGCCTTGTAAACCGTCTCAGGATAGGACGGTTTCTCGCGTGTCATGGACCGTCCCTCCTTTATCCACTTCAACCGGCCACCATCCATGACTCGCGCATTAGTATGCCCGAAGAGCTGGAAAACCCAAAACGCATACGTCGCCCACCAATTGTTTTTGTCACCATAAAACACAAGCTGTGTGTTCGGCGTAACCCCGATCCGCGACATCAGCGCCTCAAACCCTGCACGGTCCAGATAATCGCGCCGCAACGGATCGTTAAGATCGCTGGTCCAGTCGACCTCAACCGCGCCGGGAATATGTCCCGATGCGTAGAGCAGGGGATCCTCATTTGACTCAATTATACGCACTTCCGGATCATCCAGATGTTGGGCGACCCAGTCCGTCGATACCAAAACATCAGCATGCGCATACCCACGCTGGTGAATGTCCGTCATCTTGACAGCTCCTTTGATTAGTCACATAGATCACGACCACAAAAACACGTTACCCTATATTGTAGAAAAACATCATAAAAATTAACAATGAAACATGGCGACACATACGGTTTTCTAACGTCCCTGCCGCGCGAGGTTTGCCAACTCAGAAACGCAGCGGTATATTTCCTGCGTAGATTCTTACATCATCTGAGGATGAGCACATCATGCAAACCACGAAGCACCTCCCGCTCCTGCTCGGAGCAACGGGATACATCATGTTCTTGCGCCCGCAGATGTTGAAATGGGGCACCCGCCTGGGGGAGTCGCAGCGCTTGCTGCCGGGCGACCAACTGATCCCCAAGCCAAACATGGCGCTCACACACGCGAAGAACATCGACGCGCCACCCGAAGCCGTATGGCCCTGGATTGCACAGATGGGACGCGAGCACACCGGATATTATGGCCTAGACTTATGGACGAACCAGGGGATTCCTAGCGTAACTTTCCTCCGCAAAGATATTCCCGCACCAGAGGCCAACATGGAGATGGACGGTGGTTTTCGCATCATCGAGCTTGAAGAAAACCGCAAACTGTTATTCGGCGGGTTCAGCTTGCAGCGGCCCCTGGGTGTCGTTCAGGATATGACCAGTCTTTACCTGCTTGAACGGCGCCCCGATGGAAGTACACGCCTGTTGGTGCGCCGTCGTGCATTCAGCTACGGCGTTTTGGGAATGGTTTACAATGCGCTTTACGAACCACTATATTTCCTATTCGTAATGCAGCAGCTTGACCAGCTCAAGCACCACGCAGAGAGCATGGCCTATCTCAAAGAATGATGGCTGCTGAAACCCCGGGCCGCACCAGTACGTACAGTATTGTGATGGATAGCGAGACGGAACAGGAGTTGTGGCTGTGAACACACAGAAACGTTTGTACCGCTCAACGCAAGAGCGTATGTTTGCCGGGGTGTGTGGTGGTATCGCCGAATATCTCGAGGTCGATCCAACGCTGGTGCGCCTGGTGTTTGTCGCGCTGACGTTCATGGGGGGACCGGGGCCGATTATCTACCTTGTGCTGCTGCTGGTTGTGCCAGCGAACCCGGAACAGGAATGGAAACGCAAACGTGACGAACTCAACGAAGACGAGTTCAGCGGAGTAGAAGACAGGTCCGTGCTCTACTCAAGCATTCCGGTGCCACCTGACACACCCGGCGACGAGGGTAACGGATCAAGTGATCCAGGCTAGAGATTACGTAGCCCGGCAACGCTGTTCAGGAAACAACATCCGCTGTTAAAGTTGCCAACAGCACAGTTAAGTTGTTGTAACAGTCAAACCCCGCGAACGTGAACCTCATACTTGTTCGTTTTTTGCCCTGGTAATTGACCGGCGCAACTCTGCCGCCTGACGTTGTATCTCAGCAAGGTGCTGACCGTGCAGAGGGTATATCACGATCAAAACTATCCCCACCAGCAAGGCCGATAACGGCAGCAGCGACGTGAAGACACGAATCACCATGATCACCGCGTCAGGCTGCGCGCTGTCCGCCAGATTCGCGTCATATCCGGCCAGCGAGAGACTTTCGCCTAGCAGTAATCCTGCCACCGCCGGTGGAAACCGAAAAAAGAATCCAAGAATACCCCGGTACATCCCCTCGCGCCGCTGCCCTGTATTGACGAAGTCCTCGTCAACAACCTCTGCAAAAAGCATATCGGGGCCGAGCAGCAGCCCTCCAACTGCCGAGCCGAGCAGCGCTAACACGATGGCGGTTGTCGCCAGATCGCTGGTCAATAGCAGCGGAAACGCGAACACCGCCGCAAGACTCATCGAAACCAACACAGCGCTCCGTGTGCCAACGCGTCGAATCACCCCTTGCCATACGAGAATTGACACACCAGCCGTGACAAATAACGCCATCAGCAGCACAGTCAAGCGCGATTCTTCGATTCGCAACACATAATCTGCATAGAAGGGCATTACAGCGCCGATAGCCGCAACGATAAAACGGATCGTGAAATTAAGACTCAAGACAATCAAAAACGTGCGGTTAGAAAAAACTATACGCATTTGCTCGCGCCACGATGGTGTTTCCTGCTGGCCGAAAGCCGGATTCTCACGAATGCCGATCAACGACACAAGATACATTGCAGCCGCGAGCGATCCCCACATCACGGCGAGCGCAGACCAGCCCAATGTACCGTATACTGTCGGCGTCAAGGCTACAGCTACACCGTTGCCAAAAACCACGCCAACAATCTGGCGTGTGCCGGCTCCTTCAGCCCGCGAGCCGGTATCCTCATACATTTCCGGAAA
This sequence comes from uncultured Anaerolineaceae bacterium, assembly GCA_964425755.1. Classification (GTDB taxonomy): domain Bacteria; phylum Chloroflexota; class Anaerolineae; order Aggregatilineales; family Aggregatilineaceae; genus CAYRNY01. Next base: position 395,384 of record CAYRNY010000002.1, on the reverse strand, counting down.
CAACGCATCCTGGTTCAGCGTGATGATCGATTGCAGCATATCGTAGATGCTGATGATCACCAGAAAATACACCATCAGCGCGGTTCGGTTGGTCACATCAAAGGGCGGCAACCACACCAACGCGAATGCCACAGCGGTAGGTATGGATAAGATACCGATATAAAAACGCCGTCGTCCCCAACGCGTACTCGTGCGATCCGAAATCCATCCCGCTACCGGATCATTCACTGCATTCCAGAAACCGAACGCGAACCAACCACGCCCGACCCAGTGAGGCGGTAGCCCCTGAACATCGGTGTAGAAGTATTGGATGAAGTTATTGAACGTCCAGTAAGTGAGTAGACTGGCCGCGTTTGCCATCGAATAGAGCAGCGTACGCCAGAATGGCATTTTGGACGCCGTCTGCTGCGATGCATCCGTTGGGAGGGCTGTTTCCAATTTGCTCGCTCGCTATCGTCCGTGCTCCGGTAAGCTCATGCAGTGATCATAACGCACAACCGCGGCTGGGGTTGCGCTTAATTGCCGCTGCGGAGCAACTCCAGGGACAGAATATAAGCGCCAGAAGTCGTCCCTTGCTCGCGCTCGTAGCGTGAGGCAACGAGAATGTACATTCCATCTTGCGGCAGGGTGAAGCGCTCAATGAGCGCGTCTTTGTCTTCGCCGCTGTCATCGTCAAACGCGACCTGTTTTCGCTCGCTGTCAAGCAGCGTGACCAGCGCGTCAAGATCACCCGAAGCCCGCGTCATTGCGATACGGATCTGATCACCTTGCTGCCCGAAAAAGATGTATTCCTCGTATGGATTCTGGTCGCCAATTTGCCCGCTCAATGACGCGCCGTATACAATCTCCAACGCCCGCCCGCCAACCACACCAGGGCGTCCTGTCAGCTCCAACTCAAACGTACCACTGGTCTGCCCCTCGACCTCGCCTCTACGCGTTACCAGCAGATAATAGGTGCCGGTTGCAGGCAGCGAATAGGCTACGATTCGAGCAGTGCGATTATTGCCGTCCGCATCATTGCGGGACAGTTCACTTAACGAGCCATCCGCGAGTTTGAGCACAGGATTAAGATTGCCGGATTCTATCGCTACTGTTGCCGCGATAACATCACCGCGCCGTCCCTGGAATTGAAAGTACCGGATCGGCGTTTCATCATCAACGGTGCTCGCAAGTGTTGCACCGTAGTCAATCAGGCGAGCGCTGTCAAACGACGTTCCTAAAGCTTCCGGCGGGGTCCGTGTAACGGTGAGCACATAACTGCCTGCGGTGTTCCCCGCCTCGCGTCCGAAACGCGTTGCAACGATAAGGTACGTCCCGCTTTCATAGATTGTGAAGCCAGTAATCCCGGCGTCAAGCGTACCTTCAGCAGCGGGATCGTCATCATTTGAAACGAGCACGACTCCTTCTGACGTCGCGAGTTCTAGCTGCGGATCGAGATCGCCTGACGTGCGGCGCATTGTGATGTTAAGCACGTCGCCACGCCGGGCGCGTAAGAAGTAGAACACCATCGGTTCTTCTGCGGAAATGCGCCCGAACACGCTATCACCGTACTGCAGCGTGGTCCTTTCGGTTACCTCCGCGCCAATACGTTCCAACAGCAGCGTATAGTCGCCGGACGTAGACCCCAACTCCTGACCGAAGCGTGTGGCGATCACGAAATACCGGCCATCAACCGGCAGCCGCTGGAAGGGAATCTCGGCATTTATACCTCGGCCATCATCATCACTCAGGGCGAGGATGGTCCCGTCTTCGTCCGTCAATAACAGATAGGGGTCAAGATCGCCCGATACACGCGTCATGGTCAATGCAATGACTTCGTTTTCACGACCGTCAAAAGCGTATAACCGGCGAAACGTAGCATCATCGAGCGTGCCGCGTGCCGTTTCATCAAACGACAGGACACCGTCGCTCTGCTGCCGGGGGCCCGCATGAACCCGCCAGGGGAAGACCATCGCCACCACAGCCAGCACCGCCACGTACCACAACGCAGTCCATGAATTATTATGATGCGTGACGCGAGCATTCCTGTGCATCAAGCGTCGATCCGAATCCGTCTACTCAGCGGGCGCTTCGAGCGTCAGTGTCAGTGCAAAGGTGCCGAACGAATCTTCGCGTTCCATGCCGTAGCGGCTGATTGCGATCAGGTATTTGCCCGTCCCAGGCAGCGTGATATCGCTCAAAAGCGGTGCATACGTGCCACCGGTAGGGCTGTCGTCATTGCTGGCGAACAACACCCAGTTGTCGTTTTCCGATTGATACAAGTGCAGGACAGAGTCAAGATTGCCGCTGAGATGATCGACCGAAATGGTTACGCTGTCACCGGCTGTACCATCGAACACGTAAAACAACAGGTACTGGTCGTCGTTGATTTCGCCGACCTTTGTCTCACCGTAGCGGATCGGCACAGTGATCGAGCTGACCCCTTCGGCAGCATCCTGTGCGAGCAGTTCCAGCGACAGCCGATAGTTGCCGCTCGTTGTGGGTGCATCCGGCCCAACATAACGTGACGCGATCACAGTATATGTGCCATCACGGGGAAGGTTGACAACGATCTGCGAATCTCGGATAACACCGGGATCGATATCGTCGTTTGCATCAATCACCTCGCCGTCGCTATCTTGCAGTTCCAGGTAGCAATCCAGATCAGAATCTGGCGTAGCTTCCATCGTGATACGTATACGCTCGCCTTCGCTCCCACTAAATGTGTAAATCTGGCTGACATTCTCGTCATCGATCACACCATTTACCGTATCTCCATAGGTGAGCGTACGCGGCATGGCTGGCGTTTCGGCCTCAACAGCGGCGCCGGTTTGAGTCAACGCCAGAATATAGCCACCGCCCAGGGAGTCCACAGGGCCAAAGCGCGGGGCAACCATGACCAAGTACTGCCCGCTTTTGGGGACCGTGATACCTGTTAGCGTGCCGGTACTGCTGAAAGCAACCTCATTTAGATTCTCGTCGGCGAGGATAAGCACGGCATCAACCCCGGGATCGCTGGTTACAGTGATATCAACACGAGTGTCTTCGCTAGCACTGAAAGCATAGAGGTCTGCGCCATCCCTAAAAGCTGCCTGCTGGGGAGAGCCTGAGGTCAAGCGTGTGGGGTCGAGACGCACCAGCACAATTGATGCTTCCGGCAACGGCACATCTGCAGAGGGAACAAGACTCCCAGGGCCGGACAGTGTCAACGTATAAGGGCCGCTGCTCACACCCGCGTCTTGGTCGAAACGCGTCGCGACGATGGCATAATAGGCGGTTTCCGGCAAGGTGATTTCAATGCGCGCGTCGCGCTCCACTCCATCGACGATGTCGTCATTCTCTGCCAGGGGAATCCGGTTCGCATCGAGCAAGATCAGGAACGGATCTAACCCGTTGAGGTCATCGGGATTACCGCTTTGCATTTCAATCGTAACTGCGTCACCCGCTTTGCCAAGGAAGACGTAGAAGTCCATGAAACTTGCGTTTGATATTTCGCCGTTAACGGTTTCACCATACGTCACTTGCGGTAATGTCGCGTATTCGGCGGGCAGGGTGGGTTCCAGGCCATCTGGAGGTGCCTCAGCCCCAACCGAGAGCGCGTCAGACTGCAAATCTAGCCTGTAGCTGCCGCTGGTTGGCCCCTGTGCCTGGCCGAGTCGTGTCGCGACGATCAGATAGGTACCACCTGCCGGCAATATATACGTGATGCGAGCGTCGCCGTTGCCGCCACCGCTGTCATTGTCCTCAAACATAAGCTGCCCGGTCTCATCCAGCAAGTACAGGTAACTGTCCAAATCGCCATCTGTACGGCTCATCGTGATGGTAACCGTGTCACCTTCCGATCCCTGAAAACGATAGGTCACCGCAGAGATGGCCGAATCGATGGTGCCTTGCTGGGTTTCGCCATACGCGATATCGATGATGTTTTCCGCAGTAGCGGGATTTATTGTTCTGTCAAATGTAAAAGTATAATCGCCGCCCGTACTGGACGGTTCCGGCAAGGAAACGCTCAAGAAATAGATACCACTTTCAGGAATGCTGGCCTGCAAAGGCTCAGCAGCGCTAGCGCGATCAAGCTCGTTGAAAGTGGCGCTGTAAAGGACGTATAGCGGCTGGAAATCACCAGCAGGGTCCGGCGTGACTGTGACCTGATCGCCGAACTGCGCCTCGAACCAATAGTAGCGCAAGGTCGCTTGCCGCGTCAGAGTATCCTGTTGTGTCGTTCCGGCTTCGAGCCTGGCAATATGTGCGCTTTCAGTCGGTGCCGTGGTAGCTTCGGGCGTACTGACAGGGACATCCTCAACTGCCGCCGTAAGATTCAGGCTAAATGTGCCACCACCCTCAGGGGGAACGCCCCCGGCGTGTGTGGCCTGGATGATATAGCGCCCTGTAGCGGGGATGACAAACGTCAAACGTGCATTGCGATCTCCTCCGCTGTTGTCATCGGTAGCCAGCGGCGTCCGGTCGCTTGTGTTGAGGACGATGAACGGGTCAAGCTCCCCCTCAGTGACAACCATAGCGATCGTTATCACATCATCGGCAGTGGCTTCAAATGCGTAAAACGCGCTGGGTTGCGCCTCATCGATACGGTCGTCAACGGTCTGCCCGTAGACCAACTCAGGCAGCGTGTCTTGTTGATCAGGGCTTGCGCCAACGTGCCACAACGGCAGTACTAAGCCTGCCACCATTATCAAATATGCTACGAACCGCAAAAAACACACGCTGTATTTGGTCGCCATTGTCGCCTCCAGCGCCCCAGAGGATATGCTGCCTGTGATTGTACGGCAGGGCACGCAGCCCCGCAACTTGAATCGCCGCGCCAATTAAGGCCGATGTAACGCGCGAGTTCCGGGAAACCGGACTAAAACGTTTTACATTTGGCACGCCAGGCAAAGCTGACCCTGGTACAGTTTGCAGATCAGAAAGTTTCGTATACAATGTATAACGATTGTGTGTTATTGTGCTGGTGTTTCTGCCTGAATTAAGTAATTACACTGGACCAGTAACCACAATCTTAGCTCACGTAAGTATTTTTAGCCTTAAGGAGATGTCCAAATGTTCAAACGTTTCGTGATATTGGCTCTAATCGCCGTGTTGACCGTTGGCATTGTGCCGGTCGTCAACGCCCAAGACGGTGAGGGTGAGGTATGGTGCGGCACGGACGAAGACGTGACCGTGACCATCATCGCCGGTTCCGTCGGGCAGGAATTCGACATGACGCAGCAGGGTGTGAATCTCTTCATGCAGGCATGCCCCAATGTGTCCGTTGACCTCGTCGCACGCCCGGACTCCGCGACCGAGACACTCGGGCAGTATCTCCAGTTCTTTGAAGCTGGCAGCAGCGAAATTGACGTTTACCAGTTCGATGTCATCTGGCCTGGTATTCTGGGCAACCACCTGGTGGACCTGGAAGAATACCTGGACGCGGAAGTCATCGAGGCGCACTTCCCAGCGATCGTTGAGAACAACACAGTGGATGGCCGCCTGGTCGGTCTGCCCTGGTTCACCGATGCTGGCCTGCTTTACTACCGCACCGATCTGCTGGAGAAATATGGTTTCGAGCCGCCACAGACCTGGGAAGAACTCGAAGCAGCCGCACTCGCGATTCAGGAAGGTGAGCGCGCCGAAGGTAACGCGGACTTCTGGGGCTTTGTGTGGCAGGGTGCGGCCTACGAAGGGCTGACCTGTGACGCGCTGGAATGGCAAGCCTCAAGCGGTGGTGGCGTCATCATCACCCCCGAAGGTGTGATCGACGTTAACAATCCGGAAGCGGTCGCTGCTTTCGAAATGGCTGCTGGTTGGGTTGGCACCATCAGCCCACCCGGCGTGCTGAGCTACATGGAAGAAGATGCACGCGGCGTGTGGCAGGCCGGTAACGCGGCTTTCATGCGCAACTGGCCGTATGCCTGGTCGCTGGGGCAGGCAGAAGACAGCCCCATCGCGGGCGTGTTTGATGTCCAACCGCTTCCGGGTGCTGAGCCGGGCATGAGCGCGGCCACCCTGGGTGGTTGGCAGCTCGGTGTTTCGCGGTATTCGCAGAACGTTGAGCCGGCAGTCGCGCTGACGGCTTACCTGGCCGGCTACGACGAGCAGAAGCGCCGTGCGATCGAAGGGTCCTATAACCCGACGATCATGGCGCTGTACGAAGATGAAGATGTTCTGGAAGCGACCCCCTTCTTCGGCAGCCTGTACGACGTCTTCATCAACGCGACCGCTCGCCCCTCAACCGTCGCTGGTGAACGCTACAACGACGTCTCGGAGTTGTACTACACGACAGTCTCTGCAATCCTAAATGGCGAAGTCGACGCCCAGTCGGCAGTTGAAGAACTCGAACTGCAGTTTGCCGACATGGGCTTTGAATTCCCCTAAACCGGTAACTATCAACCACCTTCCTTAGCACGCATGACCAGGGGCAATCCCTTTTGCCCCTGGTTACTTCATAGTCTCATAACGTGAAGGATCAGATGACAAACTAGAGACAATTTTTGATATGGAGGGCGTTCATCATGGCAATTGCTCCGCCTGGAAGTGGCACAAGACGCCCCGCACTACAAGAAGTAGTCGCTTTGGAACTGGTCAGCGGCCTACTGATCATTATTGGCTTGGGTGCGTTTGCGTATTTGTTTTATTCAATCGCCACTAATTCAGATATTCGTGATGCTACGCAAGGGCTGGATGTCGAAGGCATCGGCGTGGAGGTTGCGAAGATCCCGCCGGATCCGGTAATCGACCAGGCCCATTTTGCGTTGGATATAGCGCCGGACAGTACCGCAGCCAACTTGGGCTTTGAGGACGAGGATGTGTTGCTGAAAATCGGTGACACCGACCTCGATGCTGCGGCGATGACCGAAGCAGAGTTGCCGGATATATTTCAGACGGTCCTCGATAACGCCAATGCAGCGGATCGCGAGGAAATCGAAGTTGTCATCTTACGCGGTGCTTCTACGATAACCGTCAACGTCCCTACGGAACAGTTCGGGCCGTTATTCACGCCGGCTGAAACGGCAGATACCGAGATCATCGTTAAACGGATACCTGCACCGTACTTTGAGTTACGCCCCATTGCAGGGGGACAGGCGCTTGCCACAGGGGTAAGGCGTGGGGACCGGCTAATTAAAGTTGAAGATACGGACATCACGCCGGACATGTCGCTTCAGGAAGTGCGTGCCCTGTTGGCGCAAGAGGACGTCCCGCTTGAAGATGATGATTTTGAGATCACGATCGAATTCTTGCGCGTGGGGGAAGATGGCACCATCGTCGAGATGACGCGCAAAGTTCCCAAGGACGTGCCACCCTCGACAACGCTGGCATTTCTTGAGAATTTCGGTTTTATCGTCCCACTGATCACCATCGCCCTGGCGCTGGGCTTGATCAGCGTAGGACTACGTTTGCGCCAATATGATGTGGTTGCTGCACGCTGGGCGCTGGTCGCGTTCCTTTGGCTGTCAGCGGGCTTGATCCTCGTTGCCGTGTGGTCTTTCTGGGTGCGCGGCAAAGGGGGCCTGATCACCGATCAGCCATTCAATTTCGGTAAAGCCATTACCAGCGCAATCCCATATCTGATAGCAGTCGTCCCGCTGATGCTCAGCTATTTCTGGCTCTCCGCCGTAGAGGTTGACCTGTTTGGCGGTGACGAGACGCTGACTTCCCGTAATACACGCTTCGCCTGGACGCTGCTTGTGCCTACGATGTTTGTGCTGGCACTGATCGCCGCGCGCCCGCTGGAACAGACGTTTATCACGAGTCTAACCGACGACGAATTTGGGACTCACCGACCAGCCCGGTTCATAGGGCTTGAGAATTACAAGAATCTCATCAGCTTCAAAGTTGAGACTGTTGACTGCCAGACGGATGATAGCGGTGAGTGTAGACGTGCCACAGACGGCAACACGATAGTGTGGGGACGGTCGACTACCGAGGAACAGGAAATGCAGTTGATGCGTGAACTGTCTTCGGAAGAGCGCCAGCGATACGTCCGTTACCGGGAAGCGGTGACGTGGCGGATTCCGGGAAGCGATGAAGGGTTGCGCATCCTCGGCAAAGACCCCGACTTCCTCAAAGCTACTGGCAATACGCTGCACTTCACGTTTGCGTCGGTCATCCTGGAGCTGGTGCTAGGCATGATCATCGCTCTCGTGGTCAATTCCAGCTTCCGCGGGCGCGGCTTGATGCGCACAGCGATGCTTGTTCCCTGGGCCATCCCCACAGTGGTTGCTGCCGTGCTTTGGCAAGTGATCCTGCGGGGTGACCAGACGGGCATCTTCAACAAGCTGTTGTTGGATCTCGGGCTGATTGATCAGCCCCAGCAATGGTTTGGGCTTTCCGGCCCGTGGATGAACGCGATCATCGCGGTTGACGTGTGGAAAACGGCACCTTTCATGGCGTTACTTCTGTTGGCCGGATTGCAGACGATCTCGGCTGATGTCTATGAAGCAGCTGCGGTTGATGGCGCTTCGAAGGTTCGCCAGTTCTTCTCCATCACGTTGCCGCTGCTGCGCCCCACGATCGCCGTTGCACTCATCTTCCGCACATTGGACGCGCTGCGAGCGTTCGACGTGTTCCAGGTGCTGTTGGACACAAGACGCCCGTCGATGGCATCCTATAACTACTACCAGTTGGTTCAAAGCCGGGCCGATGGCTATGCGTCAGCCGTCGGTGTGCTGATCTTCTTTTTGATCTTCATTTTCACGGTCATTTACGTCAGATTCATCGGGATTGAACAAGAATGAACCAGAGACAAGCTGTACTCAAGGACGTGACATCCTATGTGAGACGCGGGCTGTTCTGGCTGCTGGTGATTGCAATCGCGCTGTATACGATGGCACCATTCTACTACGCGATCAGCATCTCGTTTCGCACCAACGCGCAGGTGTTGGTCGAGGCACGCTATGTCCCGGAACAGTTGAGCCTGGTTAACTTCCAGAACTTGTTCACCGACGACGCCTTCATGCGGACGTTGTTCAACTCCAGCGTTGTGTCGACGGTCAGTGTGATCTTTGCCCTGGTCGTTGGATCGTTCGCGGCGTATGCACTGGGAAGAGTCCAGTTCAAAGGGCGGATGGTGATCATGTACCTGGTTCTGGCAATGACAATGTTCCCCCAGATATCGATCCTGTCCGGCCTGTTCGCCATCGTAAACGACCTGGATATCTACGGTTCAACGGCTGCATTGATGTTCAGTTATCCAATCTTCACATTGCCGTTCACTGTCTGGGTGTTGACCTCGTTTTTCCAGGGCTTGCCTGCCGAGATCGAGCAAGCGGCGTTGGTCGACGGCGCATCACCGTTCCAGACGTTCTGGCGCATCCTGGTGCCCCTGACCGCGCCCGCGCTGGTTACCACCGGCCTGCTAGCGTTCATCCAGTCCTGGAACGAGTACCTGTTCGCGCTGACCTTCACACTGGTCAGCCCCAAATCGCAGACGGTCCCCGTGGCGATCGCGAACTTCAGCGGGTACAGTTTTGAGACGCCAATTGCTGATCGCATCGCAGGTGCAGTTGTGGTTACCGTGCCGTTATTGATCCTGGTGTTGATCTTCCAACGCCGGATTATCGAGGGCCTGACAGCCGGCGCTGTGAAAGGCTAGCCCCGCAACTTTGATAACCTAGTATGCTTAAGCTGCTCACAGTATTGTGGGCAGCTTGTATTATGTTAACCGGGGTGTGAGAACACCGTTTAAAACTGATTTGTCTTGCATCTCGTGTTCATGTACAATGCTTGACAGCGAAGCAGGGCAGTGACGTTGCTACAGCATTGTAGCAGCTTAAAACGAAAGGCTGGACCTATGATCAAGCGCCTTGTCGGGCAGTTCAACATAATTGGGAAAGCTGCGCTCAGTTCGCTCGCGCCAGCATTGGTTCGGTTGGGATTAGTTCTGCTTGGGCTGATCCTTGGTCTCATCTGGGCCTATCAATTCGCCCCGGTGGAATTCCGTGATGCCGAACCGGTCCATCTCGCTGACGGATACAAAGACCAGTGGATTAAGATGACTGCCGTCAAATACGCCGAGTCCGGCAACCGGCAAGACGCCGCGCAGAAACTCGTTGCTGCCGGTGTATCGCCGGACATGATCGAGAATCTGATCGAAGCGAACGCGGACGCTGACCCAACGCTTGTAGGACAGCTCGAAGCCCTGCTGGCAGTGGCCGAGGAGAATCGCGCGGCGGCTCAAGAACAGGCAGAAAAGGTCGAAGGGGGATTCCTGGCCGGCGTCCTGGGACCGCTGCTGTGTGTAGTTGGAACGGCGGTGATTGGGCTGATCCTCGTGCTGGTGTTCACATTCTACTGGGCCGTTCCGGTCGGCAAATGGGCGCGCAAACGCCCGGCACCGGCTGGTGCCAGCGAATCGCGAACAGCCAGACCGGTAGCAGCCACGCCATCCGGTGCGTCAATGGCTACGCAAAGAGAGTATCGCAAGCAAGCCGAAACGCAGCGGACCGATTTCGCCGCCCTGGGCGAAGCGGAACCACTCACGCGCCACACCTCAACCTACATCCTCGGTGACGATCTGTACGACGACTCCTTCAGCATCGAAACGGAAGCCGGTGAATTCCTGGGTGAGTGTGGATCGGGAATTTCGGAGACGATCGGCGTCGGCGATCCGAAGAAAGTCACAGCGACGGAAGTCTGGCTGTTTGATAAGAATGACATCCGCACGGTGACCAAGGTGCTAATGTCGGAACACGCGTACAATGACCAGGCGCTGCGGGCAAAGCTCGCGCCAAAGGGAGAGGCTGTAATGGCGACTCCGGGCGGCGTCGTCACCCTGGAAACGCAAACGCTTCGGGTGCAGGTCAAGATCATGGATTTGCAGTACGGCGAGGGAGCGTTGCCGCAAAACAGCTTCTTTGAACGCTTGATTGTCGAGATCGCGGCTTGGACCAAGGAAAGCAGTGGCGAAGAGGACAACGGACGTCCCCAGCCGCCGGAGACCTCTTCGGCTTTTGGCGACACCGAAGACCTGTTGAACTACTAACATCGTTCCGCCACGCTGCCCGCTCATAGCTCAGCATGACAAAGGAACCTGCACGCGCAGGTTCCTTCAATTTGTGACAGCAGCAAAAGCGGACACGCTAGCGTTTGATGTCCTTGATCGTCACTTTCCATTCGCCGCCAGGCGTTTCGACGCTTACCTCGTCGCCTATGCGCCGCCCGATGAGAGCGGCCCCTATCGGGCTTTCGTGCGAAATTTTCCCGTTACGCGGATCGGCTTCGGCAGCGCCCACGATGCGATACGTTTCTTTACGGGTTTCGCCTTCGCCCAGAATCGTAACCTCGCAGCCTACCTGTACCACGTCGAGCGGCGCGTTTTCCTGATCGTCCTCAATAATGATCGCGTCACGCAATAGTTTCTCAAGATATTGGATTCGCCCCTCAAGAAACGCCTGTTGTTCCTTTGCGTCGATGTAGTCGGCGTTCTCGGACAGGTCCCCCTGGCTGATGGCTTCTCTCAATCGTGCAGCCAGGGCCGGGCGCTTTTCGTTGATCAACTCGTCCAGTTCCTTACGCAGTTCTTGTGCACCTTCAGCAGTGAGGTATTTCTCTTCAACCATAATGCCAATCCTCTCGTCTCCGATAGCATGTTAACGAGTTCATCCGACGGGTAAGTTGTACGCAACTTTAGAATTACGTGCGGGTGAAGGGGTCAAACAATCGCTGCCACTCTGTCAACGCGTAACGATCGGTCATGCCTGCAATGTAGTCGGTTATCGCGCGTTCCAAGCCACGCTTTTCTGCAGCAGCCTGCACCGACGGCGGAAGTTGCTCGGGTTCAGCGAGATAGGTCTTGAAAATCTGGGTGATGATACGTTCCGCTTTTTGTGCCATGCGTACCACCCGATGATGCCGGTACATCTCACTGTACAGGAATTTCTTCAGTTCCTCGTTCATGCGCTGCAAAGCATCTGAATGTTTGACGACATTGTGCGACAGGCGTTGCAGAGATTCTGCATCGGGAAGATCGTGCTTCGCCAGCTCTTGGCTGGTCGCCTCAATGATGTCATTGATCTCGATCCCCAGCATCCGGCGAATCATCCGGTGTCGAATCTGTTCGGTGAAGTGCTGGTCATGCCAGCCAACGCTGTCGCGCAGATGCCGCCAGAGTTGCAGATCGTCAAGCTGTTCTGCCCGGAGCAGGCCGGAGCGCAAACCGTCATCTAGATCGTGCGCATTGTAGGCCAGCTCATCGGCCACATTAGCGATCTGTGCCTCCAGGCTGGCGCGCAAATCGGGCGCGAACCCTCCCGCGGAAGCGTCGCTCAAGTCATATTCACTTTCGTGCTTGACGATGCCTTCACGCAGTTCGTAGCTCAAGTTTAGTCCCGACCAGTCAGGATACCGGCGTTCGAGCTTCGTGACGATGCGCAGGGTCTGTTTGTTGTGGTCAAACCCCCCGTGATCGGACATCAGCGTGTTGAGGATCGCTTCACCGGAGTGTCCAAAGGGGGAGTGCCCAATATCGTGCACCAGACAAATCCCTTCGACCAGCTCCTCATTCGCGCCCAAAGCACGCGCGAAGCTGCGCCCGATCTGCGCGACTTCCAGCGTATGGGTCAACCGCGTGCGATAGTAGTCGCCTTCGTAGTTTACGAACACCTGCGTTTTGTATTCCAGCCGCCGGAACGCCGTCGTGTGCAAGATGCGATCCCGATCGCGCTGGTAGACAGTGCGGTACTCATCCTCTGGATCGGGATACTCGCGGCCTTTGCTGTCGGCGCTTTTCAACGCATACGGGGCGAGCGTTTTGGATTCGATTCTTTCGCGTTCTTCGCGTGTGATTAGCATACCCTGAACACCGGGAACAACTCGTTTTTCTGTGATGAACTGCAATCATATTATAACTATGGCAGCTTGTTAAGGCGCAATTGAGCAAAACCGTTGCATGGCACAGGTCAATAGCTTCTGAGAACACAGGCAACCCCACGGCCACCTGTGCTCTCTTGTTGAACAACACACTACGGGCGCCGGCGTCTCGCATCGTCGATCAGGCCAAAGCTCGGATCGCGCGCGTCGCTTTGCTTGAGTGCCATGACCTGACGCAGTTCGAGCAGTTGGTCGCGTAATACCGCAGCTTTCTCGAACTCAAGTGCTTTCGCAGCAGCCTTCATCTCCGCCTCAATCGACTCGATCAGTTTCTGTAGTTCCGGTTTGGGCAGATCAGTAGGTGACGTGACGGGCGCGTCTTTCTGGCTTGTCTGCACAGCAGCTTGCTGTACGCGCGCGGTAATGTCACGGATCTCTTTGATAATGCTGGCGGGCTCGATGCCATGTTCCTTGTTGTAGTCAATCTGGATCGCGCGGCGCCGTTCGGTCTCGTCGATCGCGGCTTGCATCGCGTCCGTGACTGTATCGGCATACATGATCACATGCCCGTCGATGTGCCGCGCGGCGCGCCCGATGGTCTGGATCAACGCCTGCTCCGAGCGCAGGAAACCTTGTTTGTCCGCATCCAGGATCGCCACCAGCGACACTTCAGGTAAATCCAACCCTTCGCGCAGCAGGTTGATCCCCACCACCACATCGTACACGCCGAGTCGCAGGTCGCGCAGGATTTCGACGCGTTCAATCGTGTCGATCTCAGAGTGCAGGTAATGCACCCGGATGCCCATTTCAAGTAGATAGTCTGAGAGATCTTCCGCCATGCGCTTGGTCAGCGTTGTGACCAACGCCCGCTGACCGACTTGCACCCGCCGGTTGATTTCAGTCAGCAGATCGTCAACCTGGCCGGCGGTCGGGCGAACGTCGATAGTCGGGTCGACAACACCAGTAGGGCGAATGATCTGCTGCACGACCTGCTGGCTATGCTCCTGTTCGTAAGGGCCGGGGGTCGCGCTCATAAAGATCGTCTGTCCAATCCGTTCTTCAAACTCTTCGAAATTCAGAGGGCGATTGTCGAGCGCGCTGGGCAGCCGAAAACCGTATTCGACAAGCGTTTCCTTGCGGGACCGGTCACCGCCATACATGCCACGTACCTGTGGCAAGGTCATGTGCGACTCGTCGACGATCAACAAGAAATCGGACGGAAAATAGTCAATCAGTGTCCAGGGCGGGCTGCCCGCCGGGCGGTGGTCCAGAAACCGCGAGTAGTTTTCGATGCCGCTGCAATAACCGACTTCGCGCATCATCTCCAGATCGTAGCGTGTACGCTGTTCGATGCGCTGCGCTTCAAGCAGACGGTTAGACTTTTGGAACTCCGCTACGCGCTGTTCAAGCTCATATTCGATATCTTTGAGCGCCTGCCCCATCAGATCATCCTGCGCGATGAACTGCTTGGCCGGGAAAATTTTGATCGTGTCGTGTTGTTCCAACACCTCACCGGTGAGAGGATCGAACTCCACAAGCTGCTCGATCTCGTCGCCAAACATGGCGACACGGTAAACGGTGTTGCTGTATGCCGGCATGATCTCGAGTGTATCGCCGCGCACACGAAACGTGCCGGGTTTCAGCTCAAGGTCGTTGCGTCCATACTGGATTCCGACCAGATGCCGCAGGATCAGATCGCGCCGGTGGTGGGTGTTTGTCTTGAGCTCCAGCACCGCTCTGCCCCACGCAGCAGGGTTTCCCAGGCCATAGATGCACGACACTGAAGCCACGATCAACACGTCACGGCGGCTCAACAACGACGCCGTAGCCGCCAGCCGCAGCCGGTCGATCTCTTCATTGATCTGCGTCTCTTTTTCGATGTACAGATCGCTGCGCGGGACGTACGCTTCGGGCTGGTAATAGTCGTAGTAGCTGACAAAGTATTCGACAGCGTTACGCGGAAAGAACTCTTTGAACTCTGAGTAGAGTTGTGCCGCCAGCGTCTTATTATGCGCCAGAATCAACGTTGGGCGCTGGATTTGAGCAATAACGTTAGCAACAGTATACGTTTTGCCGGTGCCTGTTGCCCCCAGCAACGTCTGGAACCTCAGCCCGCTCTCGACCCCGTTGACCAGAGCGGTGATCGCTTGCGGCTGGTCGCCCGTCGGTTTGTAGTCTGAGACGAGTTCAAAGGACGGCATCTGCGTTCCCTTCTGTCTGAGCAGCGAACGAAAGTTCTATATTATAACGCGAACAAGCAATCTCTGCGAATGCGTTTTTTGGGGTAGGCGCTGTTCACTGTTGTGCATTGGCAGTGTTCAGCAGGGGGCTCGGATTGGCCTCTACGTAGATTGGATTGCTGAGGATCCAGGCGCGCTCTATGTCATGGTACTCACGCCATACTTCAACACGGTACGCACCGGGTTCACGCACGACCAGCGTGACGTTTTCGGTCCGCGCCTCCTCGGCCACGATCTCGCCGTGCCGGATGATCTTGATATGCGCGCGACCTGGGGCAAGCGCCTGCAGTGTGACGCCATGTCCGAGGCGAATGCTTTCGCCCATGATCGCGGCTGTGTTCTGCCCCTGGGCCGTGAAGCGAAAACCACGCGTGTCACCGGGAATGTCATACCCGATGAACGCGCGCCCCTGGCGTAACGCTGAATACAGCAGCTGCTGATCGTGCGCTGCTTCTCCGCTCAGTGGAGATTTTGTCAGAATATGCGTATTAACGCAGCTAAACAGAAAGTCATACGGGAAAACCGTATGCGTCACCGGGCCAAAGGTGTATCGTTGCGCGTGCGCGTCGGCGTTGCCAATCCCAACAACGTGATATCCCTGGGCCAGCAGTTCGTCCCACAATTCGAATGTAGCGGTAGGCGGTCCGCGCATGACATCTTCCGGCCTGAAGATATTGCGCAATGCGGTTTTCCGATCGGGCAGATAATCCTTGAAGCGCGACATGAAATTCCAGATTTCCAGGCCAGTAAACCCTCCAACATGGCGATTGCGCCATGGAAACGCCGAGAGTTTCAGCCAATCAACAGCGCGATCGTCGGGATGGGCGATGAAGCTCAGTCCCCTGGCCTGATTGATGGTACCAAGCAAGTCACTCAGGTCATGCGCACAGCCGGCAGTCTCGTGGTCGACGGCATAGACGAGTACGTGATCGCCACAAGGCGAGCGCGTGGGATCGTGGACTTCTTCACCGGAAAGCAGCAGAATAAAGCCGCGCTCGTCATCGCCATAATAGCCTTCGATACCCGCCACACGAACATTGTGATCGGTGAAGACCAGAAAATCCAGCCCGGCAAGCAATGCGGCTTCCGCAATATCGGCATGTAACCCTTCGCCGTCTGAATATTGCGTATGCACGTGCAGATTGCCGACGTATTCATGAGCTGCCATGCTGCCAGTCCGTAACTGTGGATGGTCTTTGTCTCGGAACAAGCGTACTGCATGCACCGCAAAGCTGCAAGCTGCGCCGGACCAGGGCAAACGCATCAAACCAGGGTGTGTGTCAGCACGCGGGGAACTGTCCGATCCGCGTTCGCCATCGCTTCAAAACCGGTGGTCAGGCAAGCAGAAGCCCGTTGAAGGGCCGAAAAACGAGTGCCTTTGGGGCACTTGCCTTTGCTGTAGCGGATGGTTCCAAACCATCCGCGTACGGGCGAAGTCTGCCGGATAACGTCAGAATTTTGATGCAATCATCCGCTCGCCGGACACATTTTGTGGCTGCATGAATCCGGGCGTGTGGTATACTTGGCGGTAAGCTGCAGAACGTGCGCGGAGCTATTATTGACGGGTTTACTGTAATGAACGAGCGACCGCAAGACGATCAACCACAGGCCGGGAAGCATCCAACCCCTGCTGCAGGACAAGAATCGGCCTCGGCAGCCGACGATACGCGTCGCCCTGATGCCACGCGGCCAGCGAACGCGCAGCCGCCAGCGCGACAGCGACCGGCTGCAAAACGGCAGCCAGCATCCCGACGAGCTTCAGCGGTTCCGCCTGCTGTACAACCGCCACCACCGCACCCAGGGGCAGCGCATCCTGCCCAGCAGCGTGTACAACGGCGGCGCGAGCGCATACCGCCTAGCCAAAGCGGGCTGTATTTCCCGTGGTGGTCACTGGTGATCATGGTCGGAACGGTGGGCATTGTCGCGTTCGGGCTTTTGCTTGCGGTTACGGAACTCAGCGAGCCGGCGACGCCAGGTGACCAGGCCCCACGTATCCAGGTGATCACGGCGCAGCCGACCTTGAGCCAGGATTTCGGTTCGAGTGCGGGGCAAGCTGCGGCCCCTTCAGGTGGCGCATGGCCAACGGCGATCCCTCAGGCACAGCCCACCGCGACCGTCACCCTGCCGACACCGGTTCCCACACAGACGCTGCCTCCCGGTGACTTCTCAATCGGAACGCTGGTACAGGTCGTGGGAGTAGGGGAAGCAAAACTGAACGTGCGGTCCGCGCCGGGGCTGGACGGAGCGCTGGTCTTGCGAGCTGAAGAAGGCTCTATCTTCGTGATCATAGGCGGGCCACAGGATATCGACGGGTATGAATGGTGGAAGTTAGAAGACCCTGAGAACTCCGCGCGGGTTGGGTGGGCGGCCCGAAATTTCTTAACGGTTGCCGGGCAATAGAGAAAAGGACTGACTGTGCGCGAAAAGGATGCGTCAGCGCGGGCGGCTGAACTGCGCCGCCTGTTGAACCAATACAATTACGAATACTACGTGCTAAACGCGCCATCAGTGCCCGATGCAGAATACGATGCGCTGTACGACGAGTTACAGCAGCTTGAACAGGCTCACCCAGAACTGGTAACCGCCGATTCGCCAACCCAGCGGGTAGGCAGCGATCTACAAGCTGACCTGCCGAAAGTGGAACACGTGGTACCGGTGTTAAGCCTGGCTAATGCCTTCGATGCAGACGGGGTTCGCGCATGGCGCGAGCGTATTGGTCGCCTGCTGCCGGAGAACCTTGCACTGGATTACGTAGTTGAGCCGAAGTTCGATGGCTTGACGATCGTATTGACATATGTGGATGGCGTGCTAGTTCAAGCCGCCACGCGAGGGAATGGCACCGTAGGAGATGACATCACACCAAACGCGCGCACGGTGAAAACGATACCGCTGCGTATCCCCGCGTCACCGTCTGGTCCCACTACTCCTCCCAGGTTAGTTGTGCGCGGCGAAGCCCTCTTCTTGAAGCACGATTTTGAAGCGCTCAACCAGCGCATGGCCGCTGCAGAAGAACCGGTCTTCGTCAATGCACGGAATGCCGCCTCCGGAGCACTAAAGCAGAAAGACGCCCGCGTAACCGCCGATCGCCCCCTGACGGCGTTCTGTTACGCGATTTTGGATGCGGATGGGGAACTGCCGGCAACACAGTACGACACGCTGCATTATCTTAAGGCGCTGGGATTTCTGACTGCGGACGAGGTCATCCGGCATTTTGACGATCTGGATGATGCGATCACTTACGCTGAGAGCTTCATTGAACGGCGCGACACATTGCCGTACGAGATCGATGGGCTGGTGATCAAGGTTAACGATCGCGCGACATTCGAGGATTTGGGCGTTGTGGGCAAGGACCCGCGCGGAGCGATCGCGCTTAAGTTCCCGGCGGAAGAAGCGGCCACGCTGCTACGGAGCGTCACAGCCAATGTGGGCCGCACAGGCGTACTCACACCGACCGCCGAGCTAGAGCCGGTGTTCATTGGCGGCGTGACGGTAAAACAGGCCAGTCTGCACAACTATGACGTGATCGCAGAAAAGGACATTCGCATCGGGGATACCGTGATTGTCAAACGCTCCGGTGATGTGATCCCGTATGTGATCGGTCCGGTGATCGCCAAGCGCACCGGGGATGAGCAACCCATTCAACCGCCGGAACGGTGCCCGGTCTGCACATCGCCGGTCGCGCGGGATGAAGGAGAGGTGGCATACTATTGCACCAACCCAGCTTGCCCTGAGCGCACGGCGCGCAACATCGAGTATTTTGTGTCGCGCGCGGCGTTGGATATCGAAGGTTTAGGGGAACGTAGTGTGCGGCTGCTGCTGGACCAAGGATTAATCCACGACGAGGCAGATTTGTTCTCACTGACCGCCGATGACCTGCTGCCACTGGAAGGCTTCGCGGAAAAGAAAGTCCAAAACTTGCTGGATAGCATCGCGGCAGCGAAACAACGCCCGTTGTCACGCCTGGTGGGCGCGTTGGGAATTCGTGGCGTAGGCAACACTGTCGCGGAGTTGCTGGTAGCACATTTTCCCTCGATTAACGCGTTGATGGCAGCCTCTGCCGACGACCTTGAAGCGATTGAAGGGTTGGGGCCCCATACCGCGAATGCTATTGTCGAATGGTTCGCCACGCCCCACAACCGGCACCTGATCGAGAAGTTCCGGGCGGCGGGCGTGCGGCTGACCGAAGAGCCAGCAGAGACCAAGAGAACCACTGACAAACTCGCCGGCCTGACGTTCGTGCTAACCGGGACACTCCCCACGCTTAAACGGAACGAAGCCAAAGCGCTCATACAACAACACGGCGGCAAAGTGACAGGCAGCGTCAGCCGCAAAACCTCGTATGTGGTCGTCGGCGATGATCCCGGCAGCAAGTACGACAAAGCTCAGGAACTCAAAATCCCCATTCTGGATGAAGACGCGCTGCTAAACCTCATTGGAGACGCGCATGAGTGAGGCCACAGCGATCATTCATCCGCAGCGCCACAAGACAGTCCAGCGCCGTCACCCCTGGATTTTCTCAGGCGCGCTCAGTGATGTTGCAGGCGATCCGGAAGATGGCGACATCGTGACACTTCGCAGCGAGGACGGCGTTTTCCTGGCGCGAGGCTACTGGAACAGCCGGTCATCAATCCGCCTACGGTTGCTTTCCTGGTCCGAATCCGAAACGATTGACCGGGCGTTCTGGCAGCGACGCCTTGCGCGCGCCATCGGTGCGCGGGATGTTGAAAACCGGCTGCACGCCAGCGGCACGCCGAACGCCTACCGGCTCGTCAACGCGGAAAGCGACGGCATCCCCGGGCTGATCGTGGACCGCTATGATAAGTGGCTGGTGATACAGGTCCTTACGCTGGGAATCGAGGTTCGCAAGACGCTATTGGTCGAGCTGCTTGATCAACTGCTGAAACCGGCAGGGGTCTACGAGCGCAGCGATGTTGACATTCGCAAGAAAGAGGGCTTGGGTCCTGTCACGGGCGTGCTCCACGGGGCAGAGCCGCCGCCGTTGATCGAGATCGATGAAAACGGGCGGCGGTTTCTGGTTGACGTGCGGCAGGGGCACAAGACCGGCTTTTACCTTGACCAGCGCGAGAACCGCACGGTAATCGGGCAATGGTTTCAAAATGACGCACAATCCAACCAGCGTGTCGTCGTCAACGCATTTGCTTATACGGGCGGTTTTGCAGTCTACGCGCTGGAAAGTCTCGCCAGGCGTGTGATCAACATCGACACGTCGGCGGACGCGCTCGAACTGGCGCGGCGCAATGCGGCGCTCAACGGCTTCGAACCGGCTGACGAGGATTATGTGCAGGGCGATGTGTTTGACGTGCTGCGCTATTACCGCGACAGCGGGCAGCAATTCGACATGATCATTCTTGATCCGCCCAAATTTGCCCAGTCGTCACGCCAGATCGAACGCGCGGCGCGTGGCTACAAGGACATCAATTTGCTTGCGTTCGGATTATTGAAACCGGGGGGTGTGTTGGCGACATTTTCGTGCTCCGGTGCGATCAGCGCCGATCTGTTCCAAAAGATCGTGTTCGGTGCGCTGATCGATGCAGGGCGCGAAGCACAGATCGTGCGCTGGCTGTCGCAGGCTCCTGATCACCCGGTCGCGCTGACCTTTCCGGAAGGGGCGTATCTCAAGGGGTTGCTTTGCCGTGTCTGGTAGTCACGCGCTATCAGGGGAGGGGAGTTCGTCTTGCATCTGGATCGCGGCGAGCCGGATGATCTTGTCGCGGGTTTCACGCCAGCTAATGCGGCTCAGCCCCATCTTTTCGCGCAATGTATCAAGCTCCACGCCCCGCCGGTAATCCCGTACTGCGCTGGTCCAGCGCAAAATCTCGAACGACACCCGCGCATCGACTCCCGCGCCTTTTGCCGTATCGCGCAACACATACTCGAGGTTGCGTGCGGTGCAGTCGAAAATAGTGTTTTCCGGCTTGTACTGCTCCAGATAGTCATCCAGCACACCAAGCCAATCGGGGTCAAGCGCGATTTTGCGCTCTTTGTAAACGTTGTTCGGTTTCTTGTGTCGCACGATGAGCAGCGGCTTATCCGCATCTCTGCGCTGGATATGCTGCGGTGTCAGGCGCATGCATTCGCTTTTCTTGATGCCGGTGTCCAGCAACAGCCGCAAGAGCAGATCGGGGCGCGCATCGGGTTTTTCAGCCACTCGCAGACTGGCGGTATAGGCCAGCAAGCGCTCGACATCGTCGTCTGCAAGGATCGGTTGCAGCGGGGCGGCCCCTGAGCGCTGCAGCAACGCCTCCGCAGGATCAATAGGGATGACAGCCTCGCTTTTGAGGTATTTAAAGAACACTTTAAGGGTCGTGACGCGACGCGCATAGCTCTTGCGGCTGCATGGGACACCGCGTCCGTGCTCGATCCACTCCAGGAAACGGTTCAGCCTGGTCGTGGTGAAATCGCCCAGCTTGATATCATCGCCGAAAAACTCTGCGACCAGTCCCAGATCGGATTTGAAGGCACTGATGGTATGCGGGCTGCGACCTTCGCTGTGCAAATGAGCCAGAAACGGCGGGATAGCATCGCTCAGGGAACTGTAAATCGTCAGCCCGTGTTCTGTGCCCGAGGGAAACAGTGGCAGTTGTCGAGAAGACATATCCCTTCCTTCTGGTTGTTAGCACGTTCGCAAAATCAACGGCGGTTTATGCATTAGATAAAACGAATTGCCTAATAATAGTATATTGCGCTAGATTAAAATAAAACAAATTGTATCGACAGAATAATCTTAATCCTCAAGGAGGCACCGGCAATGGTTACGTACGCAGAAAAACCCTGGCTAAAGCATTACGATTCGGATGTGCCGCACAGCCTGGCTCCATATCCTGATCATCCGCTGCATGATTATTTGGCCCGTGTAAGCGCGCAACATGGTGCTGCCCCGGCCACGATCATGTCCGCCAAACTGCCGCTGATCGGGCGGCTGGAACACACACTGACCTATCGTGAGGTCAATGCACAGTCTGACGCGCTCGCGGCAGCGCTGGTCGATCTTGGCATAGAGAAAGGCGATCGTGTAGCCATTATCCTCCCAAACTGTTCCCAGTTCGTCATTACATTTTTTGCGATTCTTAAAGCCGGGGCCACCGTCGTTGCAGTCAATCCCACATTCCCGCCATCCAAAATGGCGGAGCAGCTTATCGACAGCGGGACCAAAGCCGCGATCACAATGTCACTGTTTTATTCGAACTTGAAACAGATCCAGGACCAGACGCCTGTCAAGCATGTGATCGTGACGAATATCAAGGAGTACCTGCCCGGGCTGGCGCGAGTGCTGTTCACAATTGCGCGCGAGAAAAAAGAAGGTCATCGGATCGAAAAGCACCCGGATGATATCTGGTTCCAGGATATTCTGGCACAATACGCTGGGAAACAACCGGGCATAACGGTTAGTGGCGATGATATCGCGATCTTTCAATACACCGGCGGCACGACGGGAGTCCCCAAAGCGGCGATGTCGACACATTCAGCGCTCGTCGCCAACACACTGCAGTGTAAAGCGTGGCTGGCACGGGAAGGCGTTCAGGAGAGTTTTCTGGCTGCGATCCCGCTGTTTCACGTGTTCGGCATGGTGGCGGTGATGAGTTTTGCCGTATCGCTGCACGCGAAGATGATACTGGTCCCGAACGCACGTGACATCGACGATGTTGTGGAGCAGATTGATAGCTACCGCCCGACAATCTTTATGGGCGTACCCGCGCTGTTCAATGCCATCAATAACCATCAAGGTGTGATCGATGGCAAATTCGACCTATCCTCAATCTACGCATGCATCAGCGGATCTGCGCCACTGCCACCGGCGACCAAGCGCCGCTTTGAAGAGCTGTCCGGCGGGGTAATCCTCGAAGGGTACGGGATGAGCGAGGCGCCGACTGCGTCGCACGTGAATCCCGTAAAAGGCGAGAATCGCGCGGGGTCAATTGGGCTGCCGCTGCCGGACATGGAAATGCGGATTGTGGATATTGATGAAGGGGAAACGGACGTCCCGATTGGCGAGGTTGGCGAATTGTTGATGCATGGACCGCAGTTGATGCGGGGCTATCATGGCATGCCGACCGAGACGGCAAACGCGTTGCGCGAAGACGAAAACGGTACCGTCTGGTTGTATACGGGCGACATTGCGCGTATGGACGAAGATGGCTACTTCTACATCGTTGATCGCAAAAAGGATATGGCACTGATCGGCGGTTTCAACGTGTATCCGCGCAACGTAGAAGATGTGCTCATAGAACACCCGGCAGTAAGCGAAGCCGGCGTGGCAGCGATCCCGCACCCCGATGCTTCAAAGGTGGGGCAGGAAGCGCTGAAAGCATGGGTGGTGCTCAAGCCAGGCGAAACGCTCACACGCGATGAGTTGATCGAGTTTGCCGGTCAAAAGCTCGCGCGGTATGAGATACCGACACGAATAGAATTCGTGGACGAACTGCCGCGTACCACTGTGGGAAAGATTCTGCGGCGTGAGTTAGCA
The DNA here is from genome assembly GCA_964425755.1 of uncultured Anaerolineaceae bacterium. Classification (GTDB taxonomy): domain Bacteria; phylum Chloroflexota; class Anaerolineae; order Aggregatilineales; family Aggregatilineaceae; genus CAYRNY01. Next base: position 371,879 of record CAYRNY010000002.1, on the reverse strand, counting down.
CGTATGGAAATTGAATCCCGCGAACAAGCGGAAAACGAATAGAGGGGAAAACGTGAGCGACGACAGACAACCTGACATCCAGGCAGCTTTGTTTGATATTGACGGGACGTTAACCACCGGTGGGCCAGTGTGGAAAGCGCTGATCACGTCGCCAGATGTGCCCGTAATGCGCAAGATGTGGCTTTACGGAACCGCGTTTCCGCACTATATGCTAAGCAAAGCGCGCGTGCTGGACCAGGCGGCGTTTCGCGACCGGTGGGTGCGGTTAATGGCGTGGCTCATGACTGGGTGGTCTGCTGCCCAAGTGGATGATATATGTGACGAGATCGTCTCGGGCATGTTGGCACCCAACCTGCGTGCTGATGTGGTCGAACTGCTCAGACGCCATCAAGCGCAAGGCCACGCCGTAATCCTTGTGTCCACGATGTTTGAGCGTATTGTCGCGCGGCTGGCAGAGCAGCTCGATGCAGATGCAGGACTCGGCTCAGTGGTGACATTTGCGAACGGCACATGCAGCGGGAAGATTGCCGGACAGACGTGTTCCGGTGGGCGCAAGATCGACTTTGTGCGACATTATCTGGCGCAGCGCAAACCGGCGATCGGGTTGGAGGCTTGCGTAGCCTACGCAGACAGCGCGTCAGATATTCCATTCCTGGAAGGTGCAGGGGTTTCAGTCGCTGTGTATCCGGATGATGCGATGCGTGCAGCGGCGGAGGCGCGGCATTGGGAAATCTATGACGGTGCGTGATCGCACATGCCACGCGGGATCGATAATAAGAGTCCTGGGGTAACACGCCCAGGACTCTTTTCATGCGCGATGCTGTATTCGTTCTAGGCCGGCGATGGCGCCGCCCCTAGCGGAGCAGGCGGCAGGTCGCTATCCGTTTGCTCGTCATCGACATCTTCTTCGACATTAGCCGATGCCGTTGGTTCGCTGGGCACATCACCCTCACCACCGGAAGATGGCGGCTCACCCATTAGCGCAAGGAATTCATCGCGCCCGATCGTCTCAACTTCCATTAAACGGTTCGCGACGGCATCCAGTTTGTCGCGGTTTTCGCGCAGCAACTTACGTGCCTTGTCATAGGCCACCGATACGATCTCGTGAACCTCTTCGTCGATCTGCTCGGCAATGCTTTCGCTGTAATCACGCTGCTCGCCGATCTCGCGTCCCAGGAACACCAGTTCCTCTTTTTGCCCGAAGACACGCGGACCAAGCCGGGCGCTCATCCCCCAGCGCGTCACCATCTGGCGCGCGATACGCGTAACATGCTCAAGATCGCTTGAAGCGCCGTTGGTGATATCGCCAAAGACAATTTCTTCGGCTGCGCGACCGCCCAGTGTCCAGGTGATCTGGTCCTGGTATTTCTGCGTTGTGCCAAGCGCCGAGTCATTTTCCGGCATAACCCACGTGACCCCACCGGCCATACCGCGCGAGACAATCGTCACCTTGCGCACCGGGTCAGCGTTCGGCAACAGATGTGCAACAATGGCGTGCCCGGCTTCGTGGTAGGCGATCAGGCGTTTTTCTTCTTCTGTGATAATGCGGCTGCGGCGTTCCGGCCCCAGGACAACGCGTTCGACAGCCTCTTCAAAATCACGCATACCGATGCTTTTCTTGTTCTTGCGCGCGGCGACGATCGCGGCTTCGTTGACCAGGTTCTCCAGGTCAGCCCCCACAAAGCCGGGGGTCGACTTGGCCAGGACCGTCAAATCCACATCGGAAGCGAGCGGTTTTCCACGCGAGTGCACCTTGAGAATAGCTTCGCGCCCACGCATATCGGGACGGTCCAACACGACGCGGCGGTCAAAACGTCCCGGACGCAGCAACGCCGGATCGAGGATATCGGGACGGTTCGTGGCCGCGACGATGATCACGTTCGTGTCGGTGTCGAAACCGTCCATTTCGACAAGAATCTGGTTCAGCGTCTGTTCGCGTTCATCATGGCTGCCACCCAGCCCGGCGCCGCGATGTCGTCCCACGGCGTCGATTTCGTCGACAAAGACAATGCACGGGCTGTGCCGTTTCGCCTGTTCGAACAGGTCGCGCACACGGCTTGCACCGACGCCCACAAACATCTCGACGAATTCCGAGCCGGAGATGCTGAAGAATGGCACGCCAGCTTCACCGCTGACGGCCTTTGCCATCAGTGTTTTGCCGGTACCGGGATGGCCGACCAGCAACACGCCTTTCGGAATACGCGCGCCAAGCTGGATAAATCGTTCGGGGTCCTTCAGGAATTCGACAACTTCCTGAAGTTCCTCTTTGGCTTCCTCAGCCCCTGCAACGTCATCAAACGTCACCGTGGGCTGATCGCCTGTGAACATACGGGCGCGGCTCTTGCCGAACGACATCGCCTGGTTGTTCGAACCTTGCGCTTGTCGCAACATCAGGTAGATGAAACCGCCAATGAGCAGCAAGGGCAGGAAGGTACCGATCAGGCCAATCCAGTTGAAAAGGTTGCTGGGCTGCTTGAACTCGAAATCGACTTGACTGTGCAGGATCTCAGGGTCCGCCCCTAATGATTCCAGCACTGCGATCGGGTTGTCAGCGTTCGCGTTGAGCTGAGTTTTGCGCTTGACATCATCGCGATATGTCGCTGTGAGTTCATTTTCGTCGGAGACTTCAATCGAGGCGACTTGACCCTGGTTGATGTCCCGCACCAGATCGCTGGCCGAAATGTCTCTCGTCCCAGCGTTGTTGTTCCGCACTCCAAAGATTATCGCAGCAATTGCTGCGATAATGAGCACGTATACGAAAATATTGCGCGAACGGTTATTCACTCTTGCCTCCAGCCCTCATCCCAAATACGGTAATGGCTCATCGATTATGCGGCTGTTACTGATGTCCCATTCACAACTTGGTGAGGCGTTTTTTATCACTCTTACTACAGAAATTATACAAGAACCGGCAGGGAAAGACCAGACTTTTATCAATGTGCCGAATTAGCATTTCATAAGAAAGTTTGCCCATTTCAATGCTTTATACGCGCGCAGGCAGCGAGTGGATCAAGCATCTACTCAGCCCAGCCATGCCTGATACACGGCAACCCATAGCGGAATTAACAACACGACTGAAATGAACGCAATGAAGATCAACAGCAACGTGACAACATCAAGCTGTGCAGGCGGCTCGGTTGCCCGGTAGCGGGATTGCAGCATCGGGGCAGGGGGATGGGGCAATGATGCGTGTTGGTGAGCTTGCACCGGCGGCACGCCGGTGGCAGCTTGGGGACCGCTATAGAGGGGATGCGAATACGCATCGGTGGCTGCTTCCGCTCGCGGATCGGTTATTACAGGTATGCCGTTGGCGGCCAGTGGCGGAACAACGGCGTGCTGTGGTGGCGACTGCACGCGGATCGACTCGCGGCTCGTGGGCGCAGTGGCTCCCAGATCGCTTTCAGGTTGCTCTGGAACTTCAGGGACTTGATCGGTGGTCAGTTGCCCCTGGCGGCGATAGCTGTTAAGAATGCGTCCGAATTGATCGGCGGCACGATAGCGTGCGGATGGCTCTTTTGACAAAACCTTCTGCAGGATGCGATCCAGATGGACGGGTACATTCGGGTTGAAATCAGACGCGTTCGGCGGCGCTTCGTGTATATGCGCCAATGCCAGTTCTTTTTGATCGGTGCCGACAAATGGCAAGCGACCGGTCAGCATTTCGAAGAGCACGATTCCGATCGCATACACATCGGACGCGGGTGTCGGGGGATCACCCTGGGCCTGTTCTGGGGAAAAATAATGCGGGCTGCCCCATACAATCCGCTGGCGCTCACGCGGCTGGGTCGCTGAAAGCGCCTGGGCAATACCAAAGTCGGTCACTTTGATATTGTCATTCTCCATCACCAACACATTTTGTGGCTTGACGTCGGCATGGATCAACCCTGCACGGTGCGCGTATCCCACACCGGCACAGATCCGGATCGCAATGCTCAACGCACGATCAATGGAGAAAGGCGCTTCAGCACGGATCAGGCGTTTCAAATCATCGCCGTCAACATATTCCATGACGATGTAGTGTGTGTTGCCATCTTGCCCGACATCATGCACGGTCACAATATTCGGGTGCGACAGATTGGCGACGTTACGCGCCTCCTGCCGGAAGTGTTTGAGGAATTCCGGGTCATTTGTCAGGCTGGGACGCAGGATTTTTACAGCGACGGTACGCCCCAACGCAAGATCCGTCGCCTTGTAGATGACGGCCATGCCGCCCGATCCCTGCTGTGCCAGGAGGCGATAACGTCCATTGATCAGTGCGTCGTTTGACATAGGTAACCCAGTGTTTCAATATGTACGGCAGACGGCATGAGAACGCTCCAAACCGTTTATAATGCGACGCAGGATGAAAGCGCAAGTTTTCGTTTTACAGCATTCCGCCTCGGTCGCGCGTTCCTCGTTGGCCTCATGCGTGAACGGGCGTATGATTGCTACTGTAGCTTTTCCTGACAGCATAGAACAAAACAATCGTCAGCCCCCGTCGCCCTGCACACTATTTAGGCCCGTCAGTGAGTATAATTAAGTATAAGCGCTAACCATATGCTTGAATACCCCGGATTTGGGCAGTCCAGATGCCGAAACGGGTGTTGGCTGATCGCCTGGATGCCTTGTCAATTCCGGTGCGTCTTGTATAATGCGACATAGCGTCTGATTTGCTACGCTTTCTTGCCATCTTTAAAAACATCTTTAGGCGTTATAAGCGTACCACAACGGAGACAGTGATGAGCGAAAACGATATCGACGTAAGGATTGGCCAGGCCTGGAAAGCCCACTACAAAGGTGATCAAGCAACTGCCATCGCGCAGTTTAAAGAGCTTGTTGCCCAGGCACCGGACAACATCGATGCCCATTGGGGCCTGGGGCTTTCCTACCGCAAATCTGGTGATCTGGAAAACGCCCGTCAGGTGTTCACGCGGGCAAAAGAGTTGGTCCAGGCCGAACTGGAAAGGGCACCCGGAGAGTTAGGGCGGCTCCCGATGTTGAGCCGGATGATTGACCAACAGCTTGAGTTTATCGGCGATTTCATGCAATGAACGCACTATCCGGGGAGCAATGTCTAACATGACGTTATCCAAGCGCGAGCGGCTTGAACGAGCGATTCAAGGCGGTGAAGTAGACCGCACACCGGTAGCATTATGGCGCCATTGGCCGGGCGACGATCAGCGTGCAGCCGACCTCGCTGATGCGACGATTGCCTTCCAACGCCGTTGGGATTTTGACTTTGTCAAGGTGACACCCGCCAGCAGCTACTGTATCACCGATTACGGGGTTCAGGATCGATGGGCGGGCAACCTTGAGGGTACGCGCGAATACACGAAGTATGTCGTAGAACGCTCGCTCGACTGGACAGAACTTCGTGTGCTGGACCCGGATCGAGGTGCATTGGCGCGGCAGCTTGACGTTTTGCGGATGCTCCAAGACGCGTTTGGCGACGAAGTCCCGTTCATTCAAACAATTTTCAGCCCGCTGGCCCAGGCCAAGAATATCGCAGGCAAGCAACGTTTGATTGAACACATGCGCACCGCGCCGGATCGGGTAAAAACCGGCCTGGGAACCATCACAGAGAGCACGCTCAGGTTTATCGACGCGATGCGGCGGTCAGGGGTCTCTGGCATATTCTACGCGATCCAACATGCATCCTACGCCGTCATGAGCGAAGCAGAATATCGTGAATTTGGTCGCCCGTATGATTTGCAGATTCTTGAGGCGTTGCCGAATGACTGGTGGCTGAACGTGCTCCACCTGCACGGCACGGCTCCCATGTTTGATCTTGTGACCGACTATCCGGTGCAGGTGATCAACTACCACGATCGTGAAACCGGCATGGCGCTGTCCGAAGGCAAACTCAAGTTTGATGGGGCAGTCAGCGGCGGGTTAGGTCGTTGGGACCCGATGCACAACGGCACACCGGTTGAAGTGCGCTCACAGGCGCGGCAGGCCATCGAGCAAACGAACGGACGGCGGTTTATCCTATCCACTGGTTGTGTGATCATGACAACCACGCCGACTTCCAATATCCGCGCCGCGCGCGAAGTCGTCGAGTCGATCGTCTAGGCGTGACTGAGAGGGCAGTTTGGCAATCCGCGTGATCTCTGGCACCGCCAAAGGCCGCAAACTAAAACCGGTCCCAGGCGATTCGACGCGTCCCGTTATGGATCGTGTAAAAGAGGCGTTGTTCAATATCCTGGGAACCGGTGTGCGTGGCTGCACATTCCTGGACCTGTTCGCCGGTACAGGCAGCGTGGGGATCGAAGCGCTCAGCCGGGGGGCCAAGCTCGCATGGTTTATCGATAACCATCCGCTTGCCATTCGCACAATCAAAGAGAATCTGTTACACACCAAACTGGCCGACCGTGCCCGCGTGCTGCGAGTGGACGCTTTCGTTTACCTGCGGCGGCCCCAGCCGCAGCCATTCGAATACATTTATGTCGCGCCCCCTCAATACAAAGGCATGTGGAAAGAGACTCTGCTGGCCCTCGACACAAACCCGGCACATCTTCAGCCTGATGGCGTTGTAATTGTGCAGATCGATCCTGTGGAACGCCAGGGTCAGGATGTCGCACTAGAGACTCTACGCCCTTATGATGAGCGCACCTATGGCAATACACTGCTGTGGTTCTTCGAGCACGTGGAAGATAAACCAGCAGTTGAGACGCCGCCGAATACCGGGGCAAACGCATAAGTGCGTGAGTTGCGCGGTGCTATGAATCGGTTTTTTCGTCGTCCAGCAAGCGTTGGATCCGGTCCAGCGCTTCTTTTTTTGTCGTGACCTCGCCCACAGCTTGTGCTTCGCGCAGATGTTCGAGAAGCACGCCGATACGCGGTCCGGGCGTCAGGTCAAAGTGATCCAGCAGATCCTGTCCGCTTAGTAACGGGGGAGGGGCCGCGTCACTGGCAACCTGATTAAAGTAGAAATGCAGCAGCGCCTGTATTCGCTCAAGGTAGTTGCTCCACTGCGCCGCATCGAGCGTGACTCCGTATGTCGCCACGTAGTCCGCCATAGCAAGCAAGCATACATCAACCCCCGCCGGCCCGGTATCTCGCCAGAAGCGATAGATCGCGCGGCGCGAGAGTTCGGGTTCGGTGGCGAGCCAATGCGGGCGCATATGGTTGCGTACGATCGTCGCTAACCGTTCGACCTCATTGCTGCTTAAACGCAGCTCGCGAGCTCGGTTTTCGGCAAGCGTTTCGCCAATCAGCTCATGACCGTGAAAATGGATGCGTCCTTGTTCATCCGCCGTCGACGCTTCCGGTTTGCCCGCATCGTGCAAGAGTGCCGCCAGCACCAGCAGCGCGCGGTGCGAGCGTTCATCGGGCCACACCTGGCCCAGATGCTCGCGTAGATTCGTGCGCACACCGTGCAACGCATACGCAGCAGCCCCGGCCTGCACGTTCGCGGTAAGGTTCTCGTCGTACCCTGGTTCGATCACGTGGATGAATGTAGCCAGAAATGCGACCGTTTTCAGCGTATGCTGCCACAGATTAAACTGGTGGGGTGCTCCTTGCACTATCTCGTGCATGGCGGTTGTTTCAGGTACTACATGCGCTAGCACGCCCAGTTGGTCGAGTGCGGCCAGTGCCGCAGATGGCCGCGCAACATCGAGAATCTGGAAGAACTCGTCACGTATCCGTTCGGCGGAGATCGTGTCAAGGGCGGGGATACTCGCCCTGATTGCCGCGCGTGTTTGCGTCTCGATCACCAGCCCAAAGGATACGCTGGCCCGGACAGCGCGCAGCACGCGGACGGGGTCGTCGGCGATGGCACCTGGTGCGCATTGGCGAAGTCGTTTTGCCTCCAGGTCGACCAGTCCGCCGGTTGGGTCGAATACGGCCTGCAAATCGCCCGTCAGCCGGACCGCCATTGCATTGAGCGTAAAATCGCGCAAGCTCAGATCGGTTTCCAGGTCCGGCCCGCGAAACTGGGCCACGTCAATCGTCAGTTGCCTGTCGTGCCAGGGGACCAGCGCGCGACCGACGCCACGTTCGCGATCGAGGGGATAATACGCGCCTGAAAGCGCATTTGCGAGCCGGCGAGCCAGTGGACGCCCGTCGCCGGGGGTTGCGAGGTCTATGTCGTGCAGCGGGCGACCTAGATAAGCGTCACGAACTGCCCCGCCGACAAGGTATACTTCAACATCCGGCGCGATGATTTCTCGCAGTCTTTCGACACTGGAATCCCAATACAACGGGCGAGGGGGCACGATCGGATCAGGCAATGATCAATCCTCAAAGAACATGCCGGGCTTGACCACACCCACAAACGGGAGATTGCGAAATACCTCATCCAGGTCCAGCCCGTAACCGAACACGAATTTATCGGGGATTTCAAATCCGATATAGTCGATATCAATATCGACCTGGCGGCGACTCGGTTTGCTCAGCAGGGAACAAACACGCAGGCTGGCAGGCTGGCGGGTTTCCAGCAGGCTTAAGATGTACTGCAGCGTGTGCCCGCTGTCGATGATGTCCTCCACGATCAAGATGTGCTTACCGGCGATGTCTTGACGCAAGTCCATATCGATCCGCACGCGCCCGGATGATTCGCGCGCGCCATCGCCATAACTGGCGATCGCCATAAAATCGATACCATGTGGAACGGTAATGCGGCGCATCAAATCGGTCAGGAACATGACGCCGCCTTTCAGCACACAGACCAGCAGCAGATCATCTATCCCCGCGTAATCCCTGTCAATCTGGGCGGCCAGTTCGCGAATTCGCGCCTGTAATGTGTCGCTGTCGATTAGAATCTCGTCGAGATATTTGTCATAGTGTTGAGTCATGAAATCCCTCGAGCGGTGTCTAAAGCGGCCCCAACTATAAAAAGATCAGCCGCCGCAACCCGAATGCGCCGGCTGTAGCTGGCTATGGTATCACCCGCTCAGTGTTGCGTCGGTTGCTCTTGATGGCCTTGCACCGCGCCCGATGTGGGCCATTGGCGTCGTGCTGTGATGGCGCTCATGCCTTCCAGCCAGTCTAACACCAGGTGATGCAAATGGGCCGTCATCTGGATATCGTTATGGAGTTGTTCGGCCATCTCCAATGACGCCGCGATCATTTTTTCCAGCAACACCAGATCGTCGGCGTCTAAATCGCCACTGTGCTCCCGGACATAGGCCGCGATGTCACCGAGCTTGAGCAGGTGGTACGTCTCCAAGCGGTTTGGCGGCGCAAGTGACGTGATATCAATACCGTAACCTTCGCTGAGCGCGTTTACAACCCGTTCGCGGACATCGAAATGATGCTCACGCAGCGATAACAACCGTTGCTGCAGATCGTCCGCAATATCGCGCAGCAAGTGAAGTCGCGGCGGATCCTGAATAAGCTGGCGTTCGATGAATTCAACGAGCGTTACATGGTCCCCATTGGTGAGGGCTTCTTCGAACAGACGCATGGCTTTGAGGCGCAGATGTTTCATCTCGGACAGAGACTGCAAATCTTTGCTCAATGCGTAGTCAAGCATCTGGATTCTCCTTAGGACATAACCGGTAAAGATAATCCCACGTATAGATACCGGAATCATGTCCATCATTCCAAACGAATTGCAGGGCATAGTGGCCCACAAGCTCAACGCGCTCTACCGTGTACGCGCGGTCCGGCACCAGGTCGAGCAGGTTTTCCGGATCGTTATGCCGGCCCATGTGCTCGTGCCCGCCGCGACATTCCGCACATGGACAGGCCATCCGCAACGGCCCCACGGGATAATGACAAATCTGGCCGTCCGCCCAGGTGATGATCAACGTACCGCTGCTTTGATGGAGCGTAATGTCGGCAGGTTTGGGTGTCGCCATAGGTTAAGTCACCGCTGTGCCAGCTTAGCGGCTTGCCCGACCCAGTCTTTCTCACGAATACGCTGCGCGCGTACTGTTGTATGCGTGCTCAAGCGTTCCGCCAGTTCCTCCGGTGTTTGCTGGGCCAGTTGGTCAAAACGCGTGATCCCGATCGCCTGTAATGCCTCAGCAAAGCGCGGACCGATATCGTTAATCTGGGTCAGATCGTCCTCCGCACCGCCCGCCTCGTCAATTGGCTCAAGCGGCAGAACGATCTGTGGCGATTCGGCAGGCGCGCTTTGGCGGCGCTGCGATCGTACCGTTACACTGGCATCGTCGTCGCGCCGCCTGTTCTCTCTGAGCAGCAACCAGCCAACGATCGCGCTCACGCCTAATCCTATGCCCAACGCAGTCAGGTTTCGAGTTGTTTTGTACATGAAACCAGCTCACTTTTGTAGTTTAATTGGCGATGTAAAGGTTGCTTTGTGCGAACAATCGCAGGCAGCATACCAACAGGTATTGCTGCATCGCGTTAGCCTGCCAGCACGGTAGGCAGGCAACCTGATAATTCTATAGACAAATTACCATATATTTTTTCCGGTCACAATATTTCATTAATTTCACAACGGCACCAGCAAATGCGCCAGCGAAACCCGTTTCGATGTGAAGACATGTTTTATGATACACAATATTGCGCCGCCTGTGGATGGTTAATCCCCAGAATGATCGCGATTTACAGGTTCTGTAAGTGACATCGTGTTTAAAACATGGCATAACACGTAAGTCGTAAATACCTTGAACTTAGCATTTGCCTTATCACACTATCCGATCTATACTAAAATCAGGCTGAATCAGTATGCAGATATAAGGGATGGCTCATGGAACTGAACAATTTGATCGAAGCCTCTTATCAGGCATTCAAGGAACGTACCCGCGACGCAAGCGTCGCCCTGCTGCATCCCGACGGACGATACCGTTCAGTGCTGGTTGCACAACTCATGAACGACCCTGGGACGCAGGTGTTTTTCTACGCGATGGGGCCGGATGACATCAACATTCGTTCATTTTTGTCCGGCATCACACACGACCTGGCAAACCAACACCCGACGTTTGGTCGTCACCTGCATCAAATTCACTTCGAAACCGCCGACGAGGCGCGATTCGAAGAGCTACTTGATGCGTTTGTCGCTGACCTGGGCGAACTGAGCAGCGATCCGTTCTTGCTGATTCTAGACGAGTACGATCGGACAGATAGCGCGGATGATATTCAGGCGTTCATTGAGCGGGTCATCCTCCGGCTGCCGCCGCACTGTAAAATCGTGATCAACAGCCGCACATTGCCCCGTTTGCCCTGGGTCTCGCTGATCGCACAACGCAAGGCTGTTATCCTGAAAGATGACACGCTGGTCTCTGGCAATTTCTACGGGATGCGCACAAGCGGCGAAACTGAGTTGGAAGTCTACGCCTTGGGCCCGGGATATGTGCTGTTGAACGGGGAACAAATTGAAACGTGGGAAGGGCATTTGCCGCGCCTGCTTTTCTTCTTTGCGCTGGATCGACCGGTAGTGACGCGGTCTGAGATTTGCCAGGCTTTCTGGCCGGACCTCGAAAACGATCAGGCTGTGAACGTATTCCACGTGACGAAACGCCGCCTGCACAAGGCGTTGGACTTCGACGTATTGGTGCATGATGGCGGCTATTATCGCGTCAACCCTGATGTGTCAATCAAGTATGATATCATGGAGTTTGTTGGCGCATTGGTGAAAGGGCGGTCGCCGGAGACCGAAGACAAAGCCGCGATGTGGCAGGCTGCGATTGATATGTATGAGGGGCCGTTCCTGCAAGGGCATACCGACCAGTGGATTCTGGAACGCCGCGCAGACTACCAGCGGGGTTATCTGGAGGCATTGAGCGCGATGGCGGCGATCCGCCTGGAAGAAGGGCGCCAACAACACGCGCTTGGACTGCTTCAGCGTGCGATTCAGGAAAACGATCGCTACGAGCCGATTCACCGCCAGATCATGCAGCTTTATGCGCGGTTAGGGCGGCGCAGCGAGGCAGCGGCACACTATCAAAAGCTTATCGACCAGTTGAAACAAGACGGCCGCGAACCGGAGAAAGAAACCCAGGAGCTTTACGCTTCGATCATGTCCTGAGCCTTGGTGTGACGTTTCCCCATTCGAATAAAAAACCCGCCAGACAGTGGCGGGTTTCTTTTTTCACGTGCGCCCCTGGAGGGATTCGAACCCCCGGCCTGCTGCTTAGAAGGCAGTTGCTCTATCCACTGAGCTACAGGGGCAGGCTTGCTGCCGTCATTGTAAAGACCACCATACTGGGTGTCAAGCTGTAAATGGCACCTGTGGCAGAGATCATTTGTTGATGACCGGCCGTATCCCTTTATAAACATTCTGGCCGGATAGCGTGCGTAGGATTGTCATCGGGGGACGTCCGATACGCTCGCCTAACTCAATCGGGGTTAGGGGGGTATTGCCATTCGCCAGAAAGACACGGAAGACAGCGTCCACCAGTGAGGTATGCGGCGTAATGAAATCCTCACGCTGGCTCGCCTCGTGCAAGGCGCGCTGCAACGGATCGATCTTGCGCACCTCGGCAGTTTCAGGGTCGATCCAGTCAATCTCCTCGGCGTCTCCCGACGTTTGAGAAGCAAACAACTCGCGCTGTTCAGGGCGCAAATGGCTCAGCAGATAGACGCGCAGTTCTCGCCCTTCGCGGTCCCACCAATCGTAATCGATATGGAATTTGGTTTCGAGCGTCGGTTTGATGCGCCGGCTAGCTGCGCTGGCAGATGAACTCACAGACGGTATCCTAAATGTGTGTGTCGGCTAACATTATCTTACGCAAGACGCCAGTACGGCCCCCCCACGTGTTCGAATTCGGGACGGGCTACCAGCGCCGCAAATATCGGGCCGGGTGGGCAACGTCGAATGGCATTGACCGTGCTATACAGGGTTTTTGCATGCACGGCATTCTGTGGCGTCAACCGCTGAAGCTCCCCGATCAGGTTGCGCATGGTTTCGGCAAGCGGCTCGCGCGGGGCAGCAGTAGATATCCACAGCTTATCCAACCCCTTCAGGTCATCCGCACCCAGCACCATCAACTCGTCGTATTCGGCCCCAATGGCACGCTTGTCATTTTCAAAGCTCAAGCGACCGTTCGCCTGGGGACGCGCCAAGCGTATCCACTCCGTGCGGGGCCGGTGAGCCTGATAGTCCACAATTACACGCGATGGATCATCGGTGCGGCGCACGGTGATGTATGCCCCGATCGGCAGTTTGTGGCGACGGTAGAAATCCGCCAGTCCGTAGACATAGCGATGCTCGCGCACAACCCAGCCGATCATTTCCTCACCCGTCTGACCGTCAACCAGCGTCATCAAGATGTGCGGTGCTTCATAGGCCGTCGGGAAAAGATGCCGCAAGCGCGAACTCAGTGGCAGGGTCCCGGTGCGGCGGTGCGGATAGTTTAAGCTGAAGGTCACAGAGTCTTTGGCGCGCTCAGGCGACCGGAAATTCGATAACTCATCGTCAATATCGCGTTCGAGCGCCGCCAGCTCATCCGTGAGAAGCTGCCAATCATAATCGATCCGCTCGTACTGCAGCCATTGCGGCACGGACGTAACCTCATCCGGTTCCATCTCGCTCAGGTACCACAGCACCTCACCAGCCGGGCCGACCTCGTCGAAGCGGCTGTCATTAAACAGTGCGTAGTCGAGTGAAAATGCCTGCAAGCGCGTGTTGATCTCTTCTGGCAGGTCAAGCTCGTTCAGAATCGTCTTGGTCTTGAGCGGGCCACCTTCGTGCATCACCAAAACGGCTTCAGCTAGATGCAGATGGGCGATACTCACATCGGCCAGTAACGATTTCAAGAACCACCGGCCCGCAAAATAGACCGCGTCCTCTTCCTGGCGTAAGCGCTCCTCGATCAGGTACACAATGTCGTCACCGTACTCGCGCAACAAGCGCTCGACATCGCCGTTAGGCTTCAAGTCGACCAGTTCGGTCCCCACGTCGATATTCAACGCGTGCGGTGTCTTCAACCCGCTGGCAAACTCGCGCTGTGTACCATCTTCAAACTCAACCGTGATGACGGTAAACGCGCCATGTTCCGGATTATGTCCGGGGCGTTCGTCAATAACCTCACCGATCGTATAATCTAAAACGGGGAAAACGATACGCTGCCCGACTTCATATTCGTGCTGCGGCTGAAATAGATCGCCGCTTTCAACCCGGCGACGCAGCGCTTGAGCTTCTTGTTCAAGGCGCGATTGAATGAGATATCGGGCGAGTTCTTTGCTTGTCTGTGGTGTCTCTGTTTCAAGAAACACATTGAAGACATAGGCGATATCGTCGTCGGTGATCTCGAAACGCTCAGTCCAGTATTGCCGGGTTTTGGTTTGAAGCTGAAGCAATGTCTTACCCTGAGATGGCGCTAGGTATGCGGGTGATATGATTCAGTACGGTTATGGTGCGTGCAGGGGATTATTATAAGCAAACTAGGCGAATGCCGCAAGACACATTAGGCGCGTTTTGCCGACCGGGGCAGCTTCTGGAACGGGCGGCTTAGGAGATATTGCGCCGGGTTGTTATAATGCCTGATGGATTAGGACTCCCCAGGCAGTCAATGAGGCTACCCACAGAAGGAAGGATTAGGTAATGACAGAAGGAACATTTCGCGATCCGTTCGGCGCACGCGCGACACTTGACACCGGCAGCGAAAGCCTGGTGTATTATCGCCTGCGTGCGCTGGAAGAACAGGGGATTGGTGATGTCTCCCGGCTTCCATTTTCGATCAAAGTGCTGATCGAATCGGTGTTGCGCAACAACAATGGCTTTGAGATCACGGATGCCGATATCGAAAAGCTGGCGCAGTGGTCGCCCGCCGCATCCGAGGGGCAGGAAATTCCATTCAAACCGGCACGTGTGATCCTGCAGGATTTCACCGGTGTGCCGTCGCTTGTTGATCTCGCGGCGCTCCGGTCAGCAATGGAGCGCATGGGCGGTGACCCGGCCCGTATCCAGCCTGTGCTACCGGTCGACCTGGTGATCGATCATTCCGTGCAAGTCGATCAATTCGGAACGCCGGATGCGCTGAAGATCAACGCTGAGATTGAGTTTGAGCGCAACCGCGAGCGTTACGAATTCATCCGCTGGGGGCAGGGGGCGTTCGAGAATTTCCGTGCCGTTCCGCCGGCAACCGGGATCGTGCATCAGGTCAACCTCGAATACCTCGCGCGCGGCGTGTTAACAAGCGAGATAGACGGCGATACGGTGGTCTATCCGGACAGTCTCGTCGGCACGGACTCGCACACGACGATGATCAACGGCCTGGGAGTCGTTGGCTGGGGCGTTGGCGGGATCGAGGCTGAAGCTGTGATCTTGGGGCAGCCCATCTACATGGTGATGCCAGAAGTCGTCGGGTTCAAACTCACCGGCAAGTTGCCGGATGGCGCAACCGCGACCGACTTGGTGCTGGTCGTCACGCAGATGCTGCGCAACAAGGGGGTGGTCGGTAAGTTCGTTGAATTCTACGGCCAGGGCCTCAGCTCGTTGAGCTTGCCCGACCGCGCGACGTTGGCGAACATGGCGCCCGAATACGGGGCCACGATGGGATTCTTCCCAATTGACGCGGAAACACTGCGGTATCTGGCATTGACCGGACGGACCGAGGAACAAGTCAAGCTGGTAGAGCAGTACACGAAAGCACAGGGGTTGTTCCGTACCGACGACACACCCGATCCAGTCTTCACGGACACGCTCGAACTGGATATGGCCACAGTCGAACCGAGCCTTGCCGGTCCCAAGCGCCCACAGGATCGCATCCAATTGACGCGGATGAAGGAGACCTTTCGGCGCGACCTGGTTGCCCCGACGGCTGAGCGCGGTTTTGAGTTGAATGAATCCGAGCTTGGCTGGCACGGAACAGTGCGTTTCGGGAGCAACGGGCACAAGGCCGAACTCACACACGGCTCAGTCGTGATCGCGGCGATCACAAGCTGCACGAACACCTCCAATCCATCGGTGATGGTCGGGGCAGGGCTGCTCGCTAAGAAGGCTGTCGAAGCCGGGTTAAGCGTGCCGCCGTATGTCAAAACGAGCCTGGCCCCTGGCTCAAAGGTGGTGACGAAATACCTGCAAGAATCCAATCTGTTGCACTATCTGGAGCAACTCGGTTTCTACCTGGTCGGTTACGGTTGCACCACCTGCATCGGGAACAGTGGCCCCTTGCCGGAAGAAGTCGCCGCCGTCATTGAGGAGCACGATCTGGTTGCGGCCTCCGTCTTGAGCGGGAACCGCAATTTTGAAGGCCGCGTCAACCCGCATGTGAAAGCAAATTATCTTGCTTCCCCGCCGCTGGTGGTCGCATATGCGATCGCCGGCACGGTAGATATCGATCTGGCAAACGATCCGCTGGGGCACAATAACGCGGGCGAGCCGGTTTACCTGCGCGACATCTGGCCCACACAGCGCGAGATCGGCGACGTGATCACAGCGGCAGTAAAGCCGGAAATGTTCAAAGAGCAATACGCGAACGTTTTCGACGGTAACGAAACCTGGAATGCGATCCCGGTCACCGAAAGCCCGGTATACGACTGGGACCCCGATTCCACGTATATCCAGGAACCGCCGTTCTTCCTCGATCTCTCGCCGGAGCCAGAAGCGTTATCCAGCATTTCAGGTGCTCGCGTGCTAGCATTGCTCGGGGACTCCGTCACCACCGATCACATCTCCCCGGCTGGTGCGATCGCGCTGAACAGCCCGGCAGCTAAATATCTCATGGAACACGGCGTGGAGCCGAAAGACTTCAACTCGTATGGCTCACGGCGTGGCAATGACCGCGTCATGGTTCGCGGCACGTTTGCCAATATCCGCCTCAAGAATCGGCTGGCTCCTGGCACAGAGGGCGGCGTAACGATCCATTTGCCCAGTGGCGAGCAGATGACGATCTTCGAGGCTGCCGAGCGCTACAAGGCCGAAGGGACGCCATTGATCGTGCTGGCGGGCAAGGAATACGGAACCGGCAGTTCGCGTGACTGGGCGGCAAAAGGCACGTTACTGCTTGGGATAGAGGCTGTAATCGCCGAAAGTTACGAACGCATCCATCGCAGCAACTTGATCGGGATGGGCGTGCTACCGCTGCAGTTCCAGCAGGGGGACAGTGCCGACAGCCTGGGCTTGACCGGGCGCGAGGTTTACGACATCGAAATCGACGATAACCTGCAACCCGGTCAGGAAATACTGGTGAAAGCAAAAGCCGACGACGGCACGGTGAAAGTGTTCAACGTGATTTGTCGTCTGGACACGCCCGTCGAGGTAAATTACTATCGCAACGGTGGGATTCTGCACACCGTGCTGCGCAGCATGCTTAACGAGTAACGCGCGGTCGCCGCAGCCTTCTTGCACCTGTGCACCGCTTCGTTTCGCAAACACGGCCTTCGTGCAAGGGCCGTGTTTCTTTTTGTGGAAACGTAAACATGCGAAAAATCCCCGGAGTGCAGTAAGATAAGAGCACACAACAGCATGCTATTATTCTAGTATCCAGAAACGGGGTTTTCGTATGTCTCGTGTTGTGGTGGTTGGCAGCGCCAATGTCGATTTTGTCGTGCAGACACCGCATATCCCGCGCCCGGGAGAAACGGTCCTCGGACGTGATTTCGTCATGGCAATGGGAGGGAAGGGCGCCAATCAAGCGGTTGGCGCGGCGCGCCTAGGCGCGGAAGTGACGTTTGTCGCGCGTGTCGGGCAAGACGTGTTCGGCGAGCAGTGCCTTGAAGCATACCGGCAGGCAGGTATAGACACCGCGTATATAACGCGTGACCCGGATGCAGCGACCGGCGTGGCACTGATCGCTGTGGCGGCGGATAGCGAAAACAGCATCACAGTGGCATCAGGCGCAAACATGCGCCTTACGCCGTCCCATGTGCGCGCAGCCGAAGCGGCTCTTGAAACCGCTGACGTGCTCTTGATGCAGCTTGAAGTACCCCTTGAGACAAATGTTGAGGCAGCACGTCTGGGCCGGGAGTTTGGGGCGCGTGTTGTGCTCAACCCAGCACCGGCGCAGCAGTTACCCGGCGATCTTTTGCGTCACGTAGACGTGATAACGCCAAATCGCATCGAATTGGCACAGCTCGTAAGCCGTCCTGAAGAGGACGTAATGGAATTATCCGACGAAGAACTGGCCCATCTCGCTTTGAGCCTGGGACCGTCAAGCGCCGTGATCACACTTGGCGCGGAAGGGGCTCTAGCGGCTGGTTCATGGGGCTGGGTCCGCGTTCCCGCATTCGCCATCACACCTGTCGATACGACAGCAGCGGGCGACGCGTTTAACGCCGGCCTGGTAGTCGCACTCAGTCAGGGCAAGAACCTGGAACAAGCGGTACGCTATGCCAGCGCGTGTGGCGCGTTGGCGGCGACCAAAATGGGGGCACAACCGTCATTGCCAGACGCTCGCACTGTAGCCAATTTCATCGCTGAGCGAAGTTAAAGCGAGCTGATGGCAATCGCCTGGGAAAAACTCGAAAATCGAGACACTTATCCGAAACGTTGGCTGGCATGGAGGAGCGTTTGAATGTCTGCAAAAGTGCTAATCGTTGACGATGAAGCCGCGATCCGCGAAGCGCTGGGCCGCAAACTCAGGCGTGAGGGATTTACAGTCAGTCTGGCAAGCGACGGGCTGGAAGGATTGCGGACCTTTCATGATGAACGGCCCGATCTGGTGATCCTGGATATCATCATGCCTGAGATGGGCGGACTGACCGTGTGTCAGCGGATTCGCGAAGTGGCGGATACACCAATTATGATGCTTTCGGCACAGGCAATCACCGAGCACGATATCGTCGAAGGGTTAAACGCAGGCGCGGATGAATATATGGTGAAACCCGTGCGGCTAAATGAGTTTGTGGCGCGGGTGCGGGCGCTTCTCCGCCGGGCACAGACCGACACGTCGGCCTCTGAACCAGGATACAACGATGGCTATCTCAACGTCGACTTGCAACGCCGTCACGTGTATGTTAAGGACGAGAAAATTCATCTTACGCCAACAGAATTCAAGTTGTTGGTCGTGTTACTAGAAAATGCGGGCCGTGTCGTGCCACAACGCGAGCTGCTCGAGAAAGTGTGGGGGCCCGAATACGTTGACGACGTGTATTATCCGCGCGTGTATGTTAGCCAGTTGCGGCACAAAATTGAACCGGATCCGGGCAATCCGAGCTACATCTTGACCGAACACCGGGTGGGTTACCGTTTCGAACGACGCGTAAATGGGTAACATAGGACGCACATATCGCGTGGGATGGTGGTTATGACCGCCAATATCGTGATTCTGTTGGTGAACGGCCTGACGCTGGCCCTGGCTTTGAACTTATTGATTCTGATTTTGTGGCAGGACCCACGCAACGAAGCCAATTTCTACTTTGCATTATTCATGTTCATGATGGTCATGTGGGCATCCGGATCGCTGTTGGGGCGCATCGCAGCCTATGCCAACACGACTTCAGATGCCATCCAACTCGGGGTGCGGCTGCTGGATGTCGGGTTTGCTGGGTCCAGCATTGCGATCTACATCTACAGCGCCGTCATCATCGGGTACCGGGGCAGGTTGCTTCGCCTGTCGGCGCTGGGTGCGCTGGGCATCATCATTCTTTACCAGGCGCTCCTGCTCGCCCTGGATGCGCCTCAAAGTTTCGAAATTACCGATGATCAGGTGCTCTCGTATTCGTTTAACTCTCCCAGCGTATTCGTTTACTTCGCTTTCCAGTTCGGTACTGTGCTATTGGTGTGGCGCAATCTGCGCAAGATTCGCAGCAATCTACTGGCAGGCGGCATTCTGCTGTTTGTCGCAGGCCAGATGGCGGGCATTTTGAGTGCCCGCGTGAGGATGCTTGGCGGCGCGGAAATCGTCGGCGCGGTGGCGGCATTCATGATGAGTTACGCGGTCGTGCGCCAGCAAATCATGGAACCGCTGCTGGGGCGCGCACGCCAGCTAGAGGCGGTGCGTGACGTCAGCCTGGCGGTGACCAGCCGCCTGCGGTTGGAGGACACACTGGCGACAATCGCCGCTCAGGCCGCTGAGCTTCTGCACGCCGACAGGGCCGCAATCTTTCTCAAACGTGGTGATGTTGTGCGTTTAGAGACGGTGTACAACTTGCCTGGCGAGTTGGTCGGACATGAACTGGCACTGGGGCAGGGGGTGGCCGGGACGGTGGCGCTGGAGCAGCGAGGGCGGCGAGTGGCACGTTACTGGCGCGACTGGAACAGCCACCCTGACGTGCCCTCCGCACACGAGTTCTTCGGAGCTGTGGCATGCGTGCCCCTGCTGTTCGCGGACGAAGTCGTAGGCGTGTTGCTCGTGGTACACAACCGGCAGGGCGGGCTGTTCAATCGCGACGACATGCATTTGCTGGAACTGCTGGGACCGCAAGCGGCTGTCGCGATCACAAATAGCCGTTTGTTTGAAGCGGAACGCAAGCTGTCACACGATCTCACACTGGCAAAGGATCAGCTTGAGGTGGTGTTAACCAGCACCGAGAATCCTGTTGTCGCAATCAACAAGCGCTTTGAGTGCATCTTCATTAATCCGGCGGCGATGAAACTGCTGGAAATCACCGAGCACCCGGTTGGGCAGTCGATCACGACGTTTGTCCCGCCGCATTTCTTGCCGCCCCGCCCGCTGCAGGCTGTACGAGACCTGCGCCGCCGGGATGTGCATGTGTATGAGATCACTGTGGGGGAACGCGCCTATCTGTGCCATGTAGCCGAATTGGGCCGCCGGCGGCTGGAAGGGTGGGTCGTTGTAGGCAATGACGTGACACAATTGAAAGAACTGGACAGGCTCAAAAGCCAGATGATCCGCATGACAAGCCACGATCTGAAGAACCCTCTCCAGGCGGCCATGAGCTATCTTGAGTTATTGATCGACGACGGCGATCCTGTCTTTTCGGAAACCATGCGCGGCGATGCCGACATGGTATGGACCCAACTCAACCGGATGTACCGCATGATAAACGGTATTCTCGACCTGGAACGCGCTGAATCCGGCACGCCGGTTTGGGAGACATGCGTGCTAGAGGAAGTGCTGGGCCGCGTGATCGTCGACATCGCTGATCAGGCACGCAACAAAGGGGTGACATTACATCTCGACATCAAAGAAGAGCTGCCACCGGTAACCGGTGACATACACGAGCTCACGCAGGCATTCGCAAACCTGATCGAGAACGCCGTTAAGTTCACCCCTCCAGGCGGTGATGTGGTTGTGCGGGCTGCGTCCAACGTGCGCCAAATCTTAATCGACGTCGCGGACACCGGCGTCGGCATTCCTGAAGACGAGCAGACAAAAGTCTTCGATCGATTTTTCCGGGGGCGCGAGGGGATGGCACGTAGCGATGGTTCGGGATTAGGGTTATCGTTGGTAAAAGCCATCATTGAGCGCCATAAGGGGGAAATCAGTCTGGACAGCGAAAAAGGCAAGGGCACGACAATGCATATCTGCCTGCCGCTTACCGCTGATGTGCCAGCTGAATTGACAAATCGAGGTGACAGATAAATTGAAGCTCTACACACGTACCGGGGACAGCGGCCAGACCAGCCTCTTTGCTGGTGGGCGCGTCAGCAAGGGGCATGTGCGGCTGCATGCTTACGGGACGATAGATGAACTGAACGCGGTCTTGGGTCTGGCGATCGCTGCCGGCCTGGAGGATACGCTGCGCGCGCAGGTGCAACGTGCCCAGTCCGAACTGTTCACTGTCGGGGCTGATCTCGCGACCCCGCTGGATGCTGGGGCAAAACGAATTACGCGGGTAGGTCCTCACATGGTGGAACGGCTGGAATCGGAAATCGATGCCTGGCAGGAACAACTGCCGGCGCTGCGGAACTTCATCCTGCCGGGTGGGGGGATGGGAGGCGCGTTCCTGCACCAGGCACGCACCGTGTGCCGCAGAGCCGAACGCTGGATCGTAACGCTTGCGGAAGGCGAGGCCGTCAACGATGAGGTATTGCGGTACATAAACCGCCTTTCCGACTGGTTGTTTGCAGCAGCACGCGCTGCCAATCAAGCAGCAGGGACCGACGAACAGCTTTGGAGCGGTTGACCAGGCCAGGGAACGCAAGCTGTGGCGCGATTGTGACGTAAGGGGAAAGGGCTGGCCTGCCATCGATCTGGCGGGCTGCAGAATCTCGTAGCTTCCCGAGATTATTATAAGATGAGTTACGGATATGCGATAGACAAATGAACATAAAGTTAATAGTTAACAAACACAACTTATTGGTTAACATTTAATTAGTCACGCCATTTCTTTCCGGTGACTGGCGCTTAAGAGCACAGGCGGCGTAGAAGAGGCCGCCAAGACAGCTTCAGATGACCTGCAAGCGCCCACAGATCGCGTAGAACGGGCAAGGTTGTGAAATTAAGTACAAGCGGATGAAATTGTCAACAATCCGCGCTGATTTGCACTCCGGCCTAAGCGCATAACACAGCCAGGTGCCGTACGTGCGAAGAGCCTGGACATTTCCTTCGTGTGCACGACACAGGTCTGATCAGGCAAACATATCAGGGAACAAGCTGCGCCAACTGCTGGAGCAGCTTGCACACGCCGCTCTTGTAGGGCGCTCCAGGGGCTGCTCGTGCCGGTGCGCGGGATAATTCGCACCAGAACTGCAAAGTGGCAGACATAAATACAGAGCGGGGGACTTGTGTTCTTTGTTTGATAGGTGTAACATAATGTAAGAAATGAAACAGTTTTTCTTATGTTACAGTATCGCCAAAGGGAAATCAGCATGGCTAACTCTGTTCATCCAAATAGCGCCCCTGACAGCATGACCTTCGGAGAAGCAAAAGATATCTACCTGAACCGCGCGACGTTGAAATCCGCGCACACCATCAGCGCCTATCGCCGGTCCATCGAATTGTTCTTCGCTTTTCTTGAAGCACGTCCTGACAACGCATTGCTGCCCATCCAGCGCAAGCGCTTCACCGTCGCAGACGAAATTCTGCTATCCGATCTGAGCGCCGCTGATGCACCGCTGCTGCTACATTTCGCGCAATGGATGCTATCGCCCTCTTCCGGACGTGCGGATGACAACCGCCCCTACAAGGAATCGACGGTCGAACTGCGCGTATCAGGTGTCCAGAACTGGCTGCAATATCTGGACGATCATGGCTGGCTTCCTGCAGCGTTCCCGCTCTCGAAGGCAAAGCGCATTGTTCGCGATGAGTTGCGGGGCGTGGCAAATTCGTTCGCTGCCCCAAATCCGCCGGAGCACATCGAAGAGGTCATCTACTTCTACGACCATCAAGAGGCGCCAAAGAGCTTGCTTGGTCCAGACGCGGACCAGGCGCGCCTATGGCGTTGGGAACTCACCCGCATGCGCAACCGGGCGCTACTCCATTGCCTGGCGGAAACTGGCGGGCGCATTAGCGAGGTGCTTAGCCTGAATATTGACGATTTCCCTGTGCGCTACCTGGACAGCCAGGAAGTGCTGCGCGTCGAAGTGCTTGGCAAAGGGGGACACAAGTACGCCTTGCGGTTTCACGACTCGCTTCCCGCCATCAAAGCGTATGTTCAGGCGCGTGGCGCTAATCTGAAGGCTTCGGGGGGTAAAGTACCGCTCTTTGTCAGCCACGATCCGCGTTATGACGGCAACCGTATGAGTCGCGTTGTGGCATGGCGCGTCGTACAACGTGCTTCGCGCGCGCTCGGATTAGGCAAAATCAGCCCGCATGACTTCCGGCACTGGCGCGCGACGCAGTTGATCAATGCAGGACACCCGCTGGATGTCGTGCAGGATTATCTGGGGCACCGTTCAGTCGAAACCACACGCGCCTACTACGCACATACTGATCCGTTGCGGGTGGATGATGCCGCCAAGAAAACGCCGCTGCCAGGACCGGACAGCGACGCGTAAACTCAACCGGAACAACATCGAGCTACTGCTGCTGGCTTTTATACCCCTGCCCTAGCGGGACAGCAATCATAACGCCGATAAACCCTGCCAGGATGCCGATATGCAGCAGTGCAAAGGGAATGCATAACAAATATATATACCGATCAAAGACATCCGTCGCTGCCAGCGCGAACAGGATGATAGCATGCACAAGCAGGCTGAGCACGATGACGCCCGTACCGATCATCAACAGCAGCCCGCGCTGCGTCGCCATTGAAGATGAGAGCGAATTGATCAGCTTGCTCAGCCCCGGCGACCGATCGATACGGACGAGCACCGGTTCCAGCCCCCTGCCTACCATGCGTCCTGCGATGCGGCCAATGACAGCCAACACCACAAACGGCAACAGCACCAGCCGCAATACAAACGAGGCGATCTGACTCACGATTTTACCTCTTCATACACCGGCTAACGCGCGGTATCATCCGGCGATCGTTCGGGCTTGTCGAACAATGTCTGTTTGAGCTGGCCGGCAAGATGTGGCGGCACCCTTGCGGATACATGCACGCCCTCTGCCGTATGTTCCTCTGCATCGACAATCCCCTGGTTGTGAATTGCCGCCAGTAAGTCGCCATGCTGATATGGAATGAGCAACGACAATGGCACCAGGCGCTCGGATATCTGCCAGCCAATCGCTTCTTTCAGATGATCCAGCCCTATACGCTCGGTCGCGGAGACCTTGAGCATGTCGCGGTATCCCAGTGCTTGCCAGTCAATTTGCTCGGCGTTATCCCCGCGATCGATTTTGTTGAGCACAAGCAATTTCGAGATGCGCGTGGCATCGAGTTCAGCCAGCGTGTCCTCGACAACCTCGATGTGATCGCGGGCGCGAGGATGGCTCACATCAACCACGTGCAGCAGCAGATCGGCTTCAGTCGTTTCTTCCAAGGTGGCGCGAAAGGCCGCTACCAGGGATACAGGCAGCTTCTGGATGAACCCCACCGTGTCCGTCAGCAGCACCGTCTGCCCGCCGGGCAGCGCCACCCGGCGCGTCGTCGGATCGAGCGTCGCAAAGAGCTGATTCGCCACATGCACATCGGCTCCTGACAGCGCATTAAGCAGCGTCGACTTTCCGGCGTTCGTATAACCGACCAGCGCCACCGTCGGCAAACCGGCACGCACACGACGTGCACGGTGGCGTTCCCGATGTGCGCGCACCTGCTCCAGTTCTTCTTTCAGCCTGGTGATCTTCCGGCCAATCTCGCGGCGGTCCACTTCCAACTGCGTCTCGCCCGGACCGCGCAACCCCACCCCGCCGGCACCACCACGCGCCGCGCCCCCGCCGGCTTGTCGCGCAAGATGGGACCACTGGCGCGTCAGACGCGGCAAGCGGTACTCATACTGTGCCAGTTCGACTTGCAGCGCGCCCTCGCGTGTTCGCGCATGCTGCGCGAAGATGTCCAGAATCAACGCAGAGCGATCAAGCACCTGGATGTCTTCTCCGAGCACCTTTTCTATCTCGCGTTGGTGTCGAGGCGATAGCTCGTCGTCAAAGATAACCGTGTCAGCAGACAGATCTGCTAGCATCTGCTTGACGTCGTCCAGTTTTCCCGGCCCAACAAATGTGGCAGGTTCGATCTGCTGCAAGCGTTGCGCCACACGACCGCGCACGACGACACCCGCCGTCTTAGCCAGTAACGCCAGTTCATCCAGCGAGTCTTCCAATGAGAATAGCGGGCGGCTACCCTTTATCTCGACACCAACCAGTATCGCGCGTTGTGGTTGTGCTTGCGTCTGCTCAGTAATGATAAGCCTCCTCCCGGCCTCGTAATCCGCTGTTTCGCCCCTGTGTTTACAGGATCGGATCAGTACGTGTCGCTGTCCCCATTATAGCCAGAGAACGAGGAACGTGCTTGCCGTCGGTCCCGTTCACATCTGTTGCGCAACACCATGTATGCCAGCCAGATACGCTTCCAAATCATGCGCAGCCCGGACCGCATAAGCCTGTTTCCGCTCGCGCTTGTTACGCGGCGGGTCGTCCAGCGGCGGCAAGATGCCGAAATTGGCCTTCATGGGCTGGAAGTCGCCCGGATCCGCATGTGTGACATAAAACAGCAGCGCGCCTAACATCGTCGTCGGTGGCAACTCCCACAGCGGCAGTCCTTTGATCAATCGCGCAGCGTTCACCCCGGCCAGCAAACCGGTCCCGATGTTGCCGGCGTAACCTTCGACGCCTGTAATTTGTCCCGCAAAGAACAAATCATCACGGTGTTTATATTGCAGCGTCGGGCGTAAATGTAA
Source organism: uncultured Anaerolineaceae bacterium (assembly GCA_964425755.1). Lineage (GTDB taxonomy): Bacteria > Chloroflexota > Anaerolineae > Aggregatilineales > Aggregatilineaceae > CAYRNY01. Next base: position 345,919 of record CAYRNY010000002.1, on the reverse strand, counting down.
TGGCGAATTGAGGAACGTGTTACGGTGCATCATGCCGTATCGTTCAAACTCAGCCGCTTCCAACCCCGGTATCATCCGAATGACGCGGCGCTGTTCCCCCCACCGTAAATTCGTCTGAAAGCCGACAAGACTGTACAGCGTGCCAGCCAGGTTATCCTGGCGCAACTGGACCACAGCATACGGGCGTTTGCCAGTACGCGGATCCTTCAACCCTACGGGCCGCAGCGGTCCGAACGCCAGTGCTTCGTCCCCGCGAGCCGCGATCTGCTCAACTGGCAGGCAGCCCTCGAAGAAATGCGGATCCTCACGCTCAAAATCGCGTAACTCGATGCGTTCAGCGTCACGCAAGGCGGCGACAAACCGCTCGTACTCCTCTTTGTTCATCGGGCAGTTGATGTAATCGCCCTCTTCGGCCTCGCCGCGCCCGTAGCGGCTGGCACGAAACGCGATCGTCATGTCAATGCTTTCGACGTTCACCGTCGGCGCGATCGCGTCGTAAAAGTACAGGTATTCGTCGCCCACAAGATTGGCAATGGCGCGCGCGAGTTTGGGGGCCGTCAGCGGGCCGGTAGCGATGATCGTCGGTTCATCCGGAATCTGGGTCACTTCTTCGCGCACCAATGTGATCAGGGAATGCGCCTCAATCGCCTCGGTCACGCAGGTAGCGAACACGTCGCGATCAACGGCCAACGCCCCACCCGCCGGCACCACCGCCTTTTCAGCACACGCCATGAGCAGCGAATTCAGGCGGCGCAGTTCGTTTTTGAGTACGCCAGGCGCGCGATCGGGCAGGTCAGAGCCGAGTGAATTGCTGCACACGAGTTCTGCCAGGCGATCAGTGCGGTGCGCAGGCGTGGATTGCTGCGGGCGCATCTCATACACTGCAACCCGAATGCCTCGTTCAGCGATCTGCCAGGCAGCTTCGCTGCCCGCCAGCCCGCCACCGATGACGCTGATGGATTGCTTCGTTGTCGTGGTCGTCATAGTCACCTTCTCTGTACACTCTCACAGCACCGCCATTGTAACGGCTGTCCACAACCCTGTCTATCTCTACCGCGCCCTACTCTGCCGTTACTGATGCGATTCTTGTCAATGTCTTACGTTAAACTAATTGACTCCCACCGCGAATTTCTGGTATTCTGATATAGTCCGCAATATGAACATTAGTTCTATAACGTGCAGGTGCAAATGGCAAGCCCTTCTAACCTCCGACAGTTTCTTGCCCGGCGCGCATGGATGGGGATCTCTGCGATCATCCTGATCGTATGCGGATTGCTCGGATTCATGACCACGCTTGGCGCTGCGCTGGCGCTCGAATTCACGCTCGAGACCGTGTATGAAGTTGTCGAAACGAATCGACCGCGTTATGCCCAAAGTGCTGTTGGTCCAGAAGCGGCGGTCGCGCCGCTGTCAACGGTGTTCACCTCCGAAGTGTTGTACTGGGAACCCTGGATCAAAGCATGGGCCATTATGTATCAAGTCGATCCCAATTTGATCGCTACGCTGATACAGATCGAAAGTTGCGGCGATCCGTTGATAGCGTCACCCGCAGGCGCACAAGGACTATTCCAGGTGATGCCGTTCCACTTTGAAGCCGGTGAAGATATGCTCGACGTGAGCACCAACGCCCGGCGGGGCATGAGTTACCTCATGGGAAGCCTGGAGCGTTCCGGCGGGCATGTTGGCCTGGCGCTGGCAGGCTACAATGGCGGGCATGGCGTGATCGAGCGCGGCTGGGCAACGTGGCCCCGGGAAACGCAGCGCTATTACTATTGGGGGTCACGGATTTACGCCGAGGCGGTTTCCAATATGGACACCAGCGCGACGCTTGAAGAATGGTTGAGCATCGGCGGCAGAAATCTGTGCGCTCGTGCAGCGCGCAGCATTGAGCAAATCCAGGCACAAGAACAGGCCAGGTCCGCCGCGTTGGTCGCCGGTGAAAACGCCCAACCAGGCTAAACCTGGCCTTCCCCCCGCGGAGGCGAACGCCTGTTGCCCCAGGAGTCGTGTCTAGATACGACCGAGGACAATACTGGCGTTTTGTCCCCCAAGACCGAAGTTGTTTGACATCGCGAATTGCAGTTTGGCGTCACGTGCTTCGTTCGGCACGTAATCCAGGTCGCACTCCGGATCAGGTGTTTCGTAGTTGATCGTCGGGTGCAGTACCTGCTCAAAGAGTGACATCACGGTAGCGATCCCCTCGACTGCCCCGGCCCCACCAAGCAAGTGCCCGATCATGCTCTTGGTCGAGTTCGCTGCCAACTTGTACGCGTGGGTGCCGAACACTTGTTTGATCGCGCGTGTTTCGATCGAATCGTTCGCCTGTGTCGATGAGCCGTGCGTGTTGATATAGTCGATCAGTTCAGGGTCCATCTTGGCATCTTCCAGCGCCCATTTCATCGCGTTTGCCGCGCCGCGCCCGTCAGGGTCCGGGGCAGCTACGTGATAAGCGTCGGACGATGACGCCATACCCAGCACCTCAGCGTAGATGCGCGCGCCACGTTTGTAAGCCCGTTCGAGCGTTTCCATGATAAAAGCGCCCGCGCCCTCGCCAAACACAAACCCGTTGCGATTCTTGTCAAACGGACGGCTGGCACGTGTCGGATCGTCATTGTAACCGGTCGCCAGCCCGCGCATAGACACGAACCCGGCGATCCCATAGTCGTAGATCATGGCTTCCACGCCCCCGGTGAACACCACATCAGCCTTGCCGTAACGCAGCACGTTCATCGCGTCCCCGATGCTATGCGTGCCGGTCGCGCAAGCCGCTGAGATGCAGATCAACGGGCCAAGCGCCCCTGTCACGCGGCTGATATGGTGGGCCGGAATGTTCGGGATCGATTCAACCAGCGAGAACGGACCCGGTCTCCGCCCCTGGGTGCGGAAGTTAAACGACGCTTGTTGGGCCAGATCATGCCCGCCTAGCGACGAACCGTAATCGATCGCGACCCGTTCGGCGATAGGCTGTAATTCCTCGATCGTCATCCCCGAATCTTTAAGCGCATCCAGCGCCGCGACCACTGCCATCTGGGAAGGCCGCGCCATGCGTCGCGCTTCCTTGTGCTCCAGGTACTCGCTTGGGTCGAAATCAACGACTTCCGCCGCGATCTGCACGTCCAGATGTGACGGGTCGAAGCTCTGGATGCGCCGCACGCCTGACTCGCCAGCTAACAGGCGTTTCCAAAACTCAGGAAAACGCCCCAGAGGCGTTATAGCACCGATTCCGGTAATCACCACACGAGGGAATCCGTTACGTGTGAAGTCCATAGTTGCATCTTCCTTTGTTGTCGCTATCCCCAACTCGAAACAGCCAACCCGCTTAGTTTGATATGTTCAAACCCTCGCGGATCGCATCGACAATGTCCCCTTTTACAGCCTCGCGCGCCTGCGCGATGGCGTTCTTCACGGCCTGGCTGTTCGACCGTCCGTGCCCGATGATCACGACACCGTCGACCCCTAACAGTGGCACACCACCGATCTCGAATGGATCGACCTGCCGATAAACCCGGCGGAAGGCCGGCTTACCAAGCAACCCGGCCAGCTTGGACCGGGCATCCGAGCTTAACTCTTCCCGCAGAAGCCGAAACACCGTCGCACCGAAGGCTTCCATGGACTTGATCATGATATTTCCTGAAAAGCCGTCCATTACTGCTACGTCGACACCCCCGGTCAAGATTTCTTTTGGTTCGACATTCCCAGTAAAGTTAACCCCGCCCTGGCTCAAGAGTTCCGCTGCTTCCTGGACCAGGACGGTGCCCTTCCCAACTTCCTCGCCGTTGGAGAGCAGCCCGACGCGCGGATTGTCACGTTTCAACGCACGCTCGGCAAAAAGGCTGCCCATCAAACCGAACTGGGCCAGCCATTCCGGCCTGCAATCCGCATTCGCTCCCACATCCAACAAAATAACAGAATGATCCCGAACACGCAGAATCGCCGATAAAGCCGGGCGATGCACGCCAGGAATGCGCTTGAGCGTGTGCAGAATCGCGATCGCCATCGCGGCTCCGGTATTGCCTACGGTTACAAAAGCGTCACCTTGGCCTTGCTTAACCAGACGCATGCCAACATGCATCGAAGATTCCGGCTTGCCTCGTCCCACATTGCCGGGTCTGTCATCCATTGTAATCGCCTGATCCGCATGCACAACTTCGAGGGACAAGCCGCTGGTATCGTGTTTTTTTAGTTCGTTTTCGATCTGTTCCTGGTCACCAACCAGAACGATCGTGTCGGCAAAATCACGCGCAGCCAGTACAGCGCCCTCGACATCAGGAGCCGGATTTTTATCGCTCCCCATTGCATCTAGGATGATTCTCATCACGGTTACTCCCAAGGTGGAAACGGTGTAGATTCCGCTTGATTGTAGACGCTCCGGTCGGCTCTGCCAACCATTGACATCTTTGTGGCGGCGTGTATAATTTGAGGCGTAATCGCCCTGGTGGCGGAATTGGTATACGCGGCAGGTTGAGGGCCTGTGTCCTTACGGACGTGGAGGTTCGAGTCCTCTCCAGGGCACCAATCACGGCGGGTTTCGAGAGTGAAGCTCGCCGTTCTGTTTTTCACGCTGCCTGTCCCCTACCCTGAACCAGTTGCGCCCGGAGCCAAATCAACATACACTGCAACGAGACGACGTGTTCGCTTGGCTATCCACGCCAGAGTCCCAGGAGGAATACATTATGCGGCGAACGTTGTTAAAGATACTTCTGGCATCAATTCTTGTACTGTCGTTCATTACGCCAGCCTGGTTTTTAAGCCCCGCAGCCGCGCAGGGAACACCCTATGTCATTGCAGATAGTGCGGTCTACGTGCGCAGCGGTCCAGGCACCGGCTTCTGGATTATTGACACATTGTCGCCAGGTGAAGCTGCTCCCGTAAGCGGGGTCAGCCCTGATCGGAGCTGGTGGCGCGTCAACAGCGTGGCCGGTGAAGGCTGGGTCTGGGCATCCAGCGTGACCGCCGTCGGGACCGATGGCGTCGGCGTCGTCGATCCAGGACCGATCGGGACGGTAACTTCCGGGGCGCTCAATGTGCGCTACGGTGCCGGGATCAACGCCCAGAGGACCGGCACATTAGGGCGTGGCGACCAGGTCTTCGTGTTGGCGCGCAACGCCGACGGAAGCTGGCTCCAGATCCGCTGGCGTTACGGCACCGGCTGGGTATCGGCAAGTCACATGAATGTCAGCGGTTCTGTCGCACCGGCTGACGGCGATAGCAGCGACATCCCGCTGACAACGGATACGCCCTACGGCGTGGTTCTTTCGGCCTACCTGAATGTGCGCGCCGGTCCGGGCGTCAATTACCAAATCCTCGGCCAGGCCCGCGGCGGGAACACCCTACCGATCATCGGGCGGACCGCCGATAGCTCATGGTACCAGGTCGAGTCCCCCTTCGGCACCGGTTGGGTATACAGTGGATTTATCGCGGCGCGCAATGAATACGGCGCCTCACCTGTCACAACCGCCTCAGCCGCGGACGCCCCCGTTTCCGGTCCCATAGGCATCATCAACACAGGGGCGTTGAACATTCGCTCCGGGCCAGGAGCGCAATATACCAGCCTGGGCGCATTGGCGGGCGGCACGGAAACCAAGATTGTGGGCCGCAACGCAAACTGGAGCTGGTGGCTGCTCGAAACCCCGCTAGGGACCGGTTGGGCCAACGCAATCTATATCATTGTGCGCGGCGATGTGTCGAACGTGCCCTACGTTGATCCCGGCAGCGGCGGCCCGGTTGGACCACCCGCTGCTGATGCACAAGTTCCAGAAGCGGTTGTCGCTCCGCCGGAAGCAGTCGTCGCCACAGGAGCGTTGAATATTCGCAGCGGGCCGAACAGCACGTTCCCCACGCTTGGCGCGGTTTACGGGGGCACGCGTATGCCCATCGTTGGCCAGAGTGCTGATCGGGGTTGGTGGATGGTCGATAGCGAGTTTGGCACCGGCTGGGTATCGAAGCTTTATGTGCTGGTGAATGGCGATGCGAGCAATGTCCCGGTACGCCGGTAATCATACGCGAAGAATTTGAACAACCCAGCCTCACAGACCCCGCCTGAATGACAAGTCGTTCAGGCGGGGTTCCCGTGCCGCCCGTTGAAGTGCCGATCAGGAGTCACCGGCTTGATGGGTGAGTTCAACCGTGTAATCACCTGAAGTGGCACCGGCAGCAAGATTCGTGCGCGTGATCACAAGGCGATACGTTCCGTCGGCTGGTGGCTGAAATGAAAACGTAATACGGCCTTGACCATCAGCTTCAGCTTCGTGCAGCAATAAACCGTCGGAATCGTAAACGGCAGCTAACGGAACCAGATCCCCCGCCGTGCGCCGGACCGCCACCGCGACCGCCTCGCCCATCCGTGCATCGAAGCGCCATTCATCGGTAAAATGTGCGTCCGTGATGCGCCCAACATCTGCTTCGCCAACGACGAACTCTTCCCCTATCGCCAGCATACTCGCCGGGACTAGTTGAATCTCATAGTGCACGTGCGTGGGGGTGATGCCGTTTGTAACAACAACCCCATATTGCTCGCCTGCTGTTAAGGTTGCCTGGGCGATCATCGTCCCGGAAGGCGTGCTTTCCCCCGCTGCAAGCTGCTCGTTCGTCCCGGAAATGACATGCAAGCTCGGCTGCCCGCCCGGCGTGAATGATTGCATGACGATCGCATAACGCCCGCTGTGAGCGGGCCGAAGCTCCCAGATGTGCGCGGGTGATGTCGGTGTCAGCGTGTGACGACGCGTGCCAATAAGTACACCTTGCTGCGCGCCGTGAGCAGCAGTGCGTTCCAAATAAATTGCATAGGTCCCCTGCACTCCGCCATCCGGCGTGTCATTCCGCTGCACCACCAGCGCGTGGAATCCGTCCAGCGGCAACAGAACGTCCAACGCCGCTTCGCCCGTCCCCCCCGCAGTCACCCGCTGCAAGATCGTGCCGTCAGGGCTTAGTAGATACACAGCAAAGCCCAGTGCCGGATCGTTCGCCGTAACCGTGCCGCGTACGTTGTCACCGGCCTGCCCGTAGAATATCCACGCGTCACTGGCCGGGGGATCCGGCAGTTCGCTTAACACCCTGTCCCCGTAAGTGATCGCTTGCGCAGGCGTGGTCTGGCTGATAAGTGGGGTTCGCTCAGACAGCACCGAAAGCTGGTATTCGATAGGCTGCTCGTCGGCAAACTGCCCCTCAAGCGTGATGGTGTAAGTTCCAGTTGTGCCCAATTCGACATCACTGATCTCAACCCCTGTATAAGCCAGGGCCAGCACACCGGTGCCAACGACATTATTCTCAGGATCACGTAAAGTCAACGCCACCGTGCTGTCAGTGGCAGGATGTGAAACACGCACCACGACCGTTTCGCCGGCCTGGCCGCTGAAAGTCCATTGGTCGCGCGTATCCTGCGGCGTCAGACCACCAAACACCGGTTGACCGTAAGCGACGATCTGGCCCCCGTCCGAGCCGGATACACCCGCGGCAGCCGCTTCAACACGCACGGAAAAACGTCCCGTAGTGCCGCCTGCGGGTCCTAACCACGCACCCACCGTCAGCACATAGTCGCCGTCTGCTGGCAACCGCACCGGTCCCAGCACCGTTTGAGCATCACCGGGGCCTTCCACCACATTGGCGACAAAGCCTTGGGGACCAAACAGAGTCACATCGGCGCGCAGATTGCTGCTCGTCGTATCCACCGTAAATGCCAGAACCTCGCCCTGCGTCCCCTCAAATCGCCAGAAGACCGGGGCGGACGGATCGATGACACCTTCGACGAACGCCTGGCCGCGTCCCAGCGCGCGAACAAGGTTATTTTCTGCCGGAACCTTCGGGCGGCGATAGGCTGTGAATGTGTAGTTCACCGTATCCGCGCTGGACAGCCCAACCACATAATAGCCTGTGTAGGGCACGTCAAATGACCAGATACCGGATTCCGCTGCCATACGTGTCACGGGGACATCCAGTACACGCCCCGCTTCGGTTTCCAGTTGCAAGGCAGGGGGCGTCAGCCCCACCGTGTCCCGCACGGCCAGCGCGATGTTATCGCCCGCCTGCGCCTGGAACGTATACCACACAGGTGCAGAACCATCGACAACACCTGCTTGTTCTGCCCCCAAAGCGATCTCGTGCGCAACAGCCGCCTGAACAGAGATCGGCTGGCGGCGCAGCATCAGCCGGTAACTCCCGCCGGTCGTGCCCTGCACCCCACCCTCACGGCTGACCACAAGTGTGTAATCTCCGGTTTCTGGCAAGGTGTAGCGCGTTATTGCGGCCTGGGCGTCGCCTATTGCATATCCCTCCGCCAGCGAGCGGCCCGTAGGACTCAAGAGCGCCACCGTTGGGGTCAGATTGCCACCAATACGCACAACACGTACATCGATCACCATCCCCGCTGGCGCTGTGAACTGCCACCGTTCGTAAGCGCGCGCTGCAGCGATGCTCCCAATGCGATCCTCGCCAGCCGCGATGGTTTCAAGGTGGCTCGCCGGCACGTTGGGTAGCAATGTCAGCCGGTATACCACGCCCGGCATCAGGCCCAGCGCCTCCAACCGCAGCACATACGTCCCGCTGACCGGCAATGTAAGCATGCCTGTTGTGAAAATCCGCGTCTGCTCTTCGATGGCGTCCGTAAACAGCAGCGTACCATCCGGTGCCAGCACACTGAGGCTGACTGACAACGGCCCGTACAACGGCGCCAGCGACAACGCGACGTCCTGTCCTGCCTGGCCCTCAAATAACCACGAATGGACGGCAACGCCGTCCCGAAACTGGCCGGTGACAGTGCCGGCGCGGTTCAGGAAAACATCCTGTGAGGCCGGAGCGGTGATCGCAGTATCAAGAAGGTCAAGATTCATCGTGTAAGGGCTAAAGCGAGCCACAGCATCCCCGGGGCGGCGCACCTCAAGCGTGTATATCGCATCAGCAGCAAGCGTGTAGCCGTCGATGACAACGTCACCAAGGTCGCGCGTCCCGCTGGCCAAGGTGTTGCCGGCAGCATCCCGCAGCAGCAACCCTGACGGTGCATCATCCGTCGGAGATCGCAGCATCGCGAAAATCCTGTCACCTGCTTTGCCCGAGAATGTCCAGATGTCGCTCGGATTGGCGCGATCTGTGGTCCCTGCGATGTAGTCGCCATATGCAATGGACGGTTCTGCCGATGTCTCACTGGCCTGATAAACCCGCTCGACATTCAACAGAAAATTGCCTTCGGTCGCTCCCTGTGCCCCGTGATAGCGTCGTGCTTCAAGCACATACGGGCCATCAACCGGCAGTTTCACATAGAGTTCAGCATCCGTCGCCACGGGGGCAACATCATCAGCTTCAGCCAGCAGCGGACCCTCAGGCACATATAACCGCAGAACTGGATCAAGCGTCCGGCTGGTCGCTTCCAGCCGCGCATAAATGGTGTCGCCCGCCGTGCCGTCAAACACCCAGCGCCGCGCCGGACTCGCGTCATCCAGAGTGCCGCGTTCAGCAGTCCCAAGCCTGATGCTGGGATAGTCCGTACCAGCCGGAGGTGCGTCCTGCACAATGTGAATCGTGTAGCGCCCGGTGGTGCGCCCGAGGAACGCCTGGCTGCGCGCGACGCGAGCAGTATACGAGCCGGTGTATGGCAAGCGATAGGTTGGAACCGTAGCCGAATCACCCGGAGCTGCATCCGCTTGCGCAAGCATTCTGCCATCCGCCCCGAACAGGGCCACATGCGGGCTGAGATTTGCGCGGCTGTCCGGCTCAACCGTGACCGTCACAACTTCCCCGGCCACGCCATCGAAGCGCCAACCGTCCACGTCTGTACTATCCGTGATTTGCCCTTCCCGCACCTGGCCAATGCGCAATGGTTGCGCCGGCCCAGCGACCGGATTCTCATTGATCAGCCGGAGCCTGTACTGTCCACTGGTCAAGTCCGGTGATTGTGCCAGCAGCGCATAGGGGCCGTCCAACGGCAGCGTAAATGTAACCTGCGCGATGCCGGTTTCATCAGTCGTCCCGCTGGCTAACACCTGGCGTTGTTCGGTCACGCTTGCAGCATGCCACTCCGTTGAAAGCAAGGTAAGCGAGGGATTCATGCCGGCAGTGGTACTCTCGATCTGTGCGGTGACGATATCCCCTTGCCGCCCTTCAAACACCCAGGCATCTGCTGGATCATCCACAAAGAACGCCCCGGCTACGGTGTCCCCATATGCCAGGGGCATACCGGTCGAACGCGCGGTTGTGCCCTTAAGGGACAACGTGATTCTGTAGGCCATCTCGCCCTGGAATCCCGCCTCAGGGATGCCTGCGATCAGTGTGTAGTGTCCGGTTCGCGGCAATGAAAACTGCCTGATCTGTGCACCGCCGGTGCTGTCGTCCGGAGCCGCTGTTGTCAATGCGTGCCCGGTGTCGGTGCGCAATTGCAGCGTTAACGGTGCCGTGTCCCCAAACACGCGCTGCGCCGAAACTGATATCACGTCGCCACGTGACCCCGCGAACGTCCACACGTCAAGGAAATTACCCGGCGTGAATACCTCGCTTATGCTTTCGCCGTAACGCAACGTGCGACCAATATCGTGAACATCTCGCCTATCGCGTTCAAGCGTAATACGGTACGAACCCGCTTCCCGCTGGCCGCCTTCAACACGCACCTGGTAGATACCTGTGCGCGGCAGGCTCACATCGCCCAGCACAAGCGTGCCGGTGCCAAATCGGGCCGTACGCTGCACAAATACGTTCCCGTAGCTGTCGGCAAGTTGAACTGCCAACGGTGCGGGCACACCGACTACCAGCGGCTCCACGCGCAGCGTGACACGTTCACCTGAGTGCGCTGAAAACAGCCAGGTCTGCGGGGAGCGTGACGCACGTAGATACGCCGTAGCCGGTGCGTCTAGCTCTCCCCGTGCAAACGGAATCGTCTGCTCAGCACGCACCAGATCAAGCCGCAGCGCGAACGCGCCGTCAACCGCGGGCCACGCCGTGCCATAATGTACGGCAACCTGGTACAGCCCCGTCTCCGGCAGAGCAACAGCATCAAGCCCGACTATCCGTACATCAGGGGCGGCTTCAGCTGCTGCAAGCGTACTTCCTGCAAGCGGTTTCAGCGCGAGCGCAAGCGACAGCTCAACATCTATAGCAGCAGCCTGCGCCATGACCACGTCCCCCGCCTGCGCATAAAACACAAAACTCCGCGCCCCTTCCCCGGCGATCAACTCATCGTGCCGTGTTTCCCCGTAGGCAATCGTTCGTCCCGGAGCGACTGCCGGCACCCGTTCATCAATCTGATCGAGTGCGTCAATCTGCAAGGTGTACGGGCCGCTGTGATCGAGGTGTACCAGCAGCGTGTAGCTTCCGGCCTGTGCGAAGCGGTGCATCAGGTAGGTTTCGACCTTCTCAATCGTAAAACGTTCGCTAACCACCTGTCCGTTGGCATCCAACACAATCAGATCGGGGCCCGCTCCAGAGTTCAACGCGACCACCGAAAATTCGAGCAACTGGTTCGCGCTGGCAGAGAACGTCCACACGTCGAACTGTGCACCGGGCTCGATCATCCCACGCAGCAGCGTGCCAAATGCAATGTCCCGGTTTCGGGACGCGACGCTCGTTTCAGGTTCGCTCGGGAGAACGGGTATAATCGCACCCGAAATATCAACCTGCGCAGCCTGTGGCAGCGGCGTGACGCCAGTGGCGAGCATCGCATCAAGCGGGCTGCTGACGGCCACCCCCTGCCCGCCTGCCGCTTCAAATGGCCGCGTGACATCAACGGCAATCCGGTACACAACCCGTTCGCCAACAGGTGCCTGGCGCACCAGAATCGTATGCACGCCCCCCGTCTCAGCAAACACACTGAGCGTCCCGCTCGCTGCTGCGCGATCAACCTGGATGTTAGATGTGATCGCTTTCCCATCCGGCCCTATCACGTGCACTTCAGGCAGGGTTGTCGCGCCCGCTTGCAGCGCGATGCGTACCTGAATCAATTCATCCGGCGCACTCTCAACGTACCACAGGTCGTACGCTTCGTCCGGCGCGATAACGCCCTTCTGCGGCACGTGTGATTGCAACATCCCGCCCTCGACCGGCTTCCCGGACAACCGGTATGTCGTTGCGTTGCTGCCACTCAGGTCGACCACCAGGACACGATAGCGCCCGACCTGATCCAGGTCAAGTTGCACGCGCGCCGTGTGCGCCAGACGATCCGTCACAGCATGCTCCAACCATGTGCCGTCAGGTGCTTCAACGGCCAGAACAAGCGGCAAATTACTGTCGATTGCGGTCACAGTGAACCGCCACGTCAGGCTATCAGCCACGTCAAAGAACCACGCATCCGTCGCGTAAGGCTGCACAACACCTTCCGCAACAGCCCCTTTCGCTGTGGGGAACATGTTTTCCGTTCGTGGGGTTGCGTGCTGCTCAAAGGATAAGCCGGCAAGACCGGTGCGAGATATGCCGATAACGTACCCATTGCTGATATCTGCCGCCGGCAAAGCGATCTCGTACACGCCGTCGGTCGTTAATTGCAGAGGCTGCACGACAGCGTGCTGTAAACTGTGTTCCAGCAGCAGCGTGTTATCAGGTGCAAAGACGCGCAGCGCCCCCTCAACAGATGCGGGACCGAAAGTCTGCATGCGCAGCGTGATGAGGTCGCCGCGCTTGCCATAGAAATGCCACAGTTCGGGCGGCGCAGCGTTTGCGCCGATGACCTGAGGCCGGTTGTACTGCAGCGCGCGCGAGGTACGGGTAGCCGTAGCAAGGCGGGTTGCGACCAGGCTGAAATCAACCACCCGATCAGGCTGGATATCAGCCGCAAAGACTTCGATCCAGTATGCACCTGGCCCTGGCAAGGGCACGCTCGTTTGCAAGGGAGAAACCCCGGATATCGAATCTATCGGCGCACCTTCTGAGGTCATCACCGAAAGGGCGCTGATCTGATCCGGCGCGGTCGTCTTCAGTGCCAATGCCAGGACACCGTCAGCCTCAACGCTGAACAATGCAGCGGGCGCGTCGGCACTCAGCCGGCCCCGCAGCATACGATCCAGCGTCAGTTCGACCGGAGTCGGCGTGCCCTCCGCAGACCCCGGCGCGCGTAAAAACACACCGATCGTATACTCGCCAGAAGTAGTGCCCGCTTCACCCAGATTCGCCCCTGCACGTCGCGCAACGACGGTGTACCGCCCCGTCATGTTCAAGCGTACCGCGTACAGGGCGGCATCCTGCGTCCCCTCGCCTATGTCACTGCTGGCGATCACCGTACCATCCGGTGCTTGTAGAGAAAGATAGGCATCCAGGTCGCCGGATACTGTAGCCATCTGAACGTCGACGACATCCCCGCGTGTGCCCTGGAAAGACCAGAATTCACGGAACACGGCGTCAGAAATTGCGCTCGTCTTTGTGCGCCCGTAGACCAGCATGCTGTCTTGCACGGCCAGTGACCCCGCCACCGAGCGCAGGGCAAGTGTGAGCATATAATTGCCGGTAGTTCCACCTGCACCTTCAACCGACAGCGTATGCGCGCCGGTCCTTTGCAGTCCCAGGGCAAACTCGAGATCGGGTAACTGCGGGTCCTGTGCCGCAAGGTCAAGCAGCAGAGCGTCATCAGGGCCGGTTATGGTGATCGCTGGCAACAATGAACCATCAACGCGCGTCACCTGCAGCAGAACCACATCCCCGCGCGAGCCTTCGAAGGTCCACATGTCGGCGTCGGCACCCCCCGTGATCTCGCCAGTGACCGTTTCGCCATACGCCAGGCGCAACCCCTGTGCCGCTGCAAAAAACTTCGTATAGGCCATAACGCTCAACAGCAGCAGGGTCGCGCTGACGATCACGAATCGCAGACTACGCTTGTAGTACATCATGCCTCCGGAAAACAGGCAGGCAACTCAAATGCCGGTAAGGGGGTACATGCGCTGGTTTGGAAAACGTAACGCCTTACATTATAGTTCACAAACCTGATATCCGCTTGCACCCAGCGCCGCCAGGACTATAATGCGTAACAAGGCGACGGCACGGAGGACAAATGCTATGACCAGTACGCGCGAACAACTTAAAGAAGCTTATCGGCTGATCCGGCAAGACCAACCCGAGGCAGCACAACAGATTCTGCGGCCCATACTCGATCAAGACCCTGAAAACGTCCATGCCTGGTGGCTGCTGGCCTACTCGGTAGATGACCCGTACGAGGTGCGCGACGCGCTCAACAAAGTGCTTGAGCTTGATCCGAACTATTCCAATGCACCCAAGGCACGCGAAATGCTCGAAACGCTTGAGCAACAGTTTTTCTCAGCACAGGAACAACCTGCCGAATCGGTCACGGACGAGGACGAGGCGGACTCATTCCTTTCCGACACGTTCAACTACGACGAAGAAGCAGACGCAGGCGACGCGCGCGAAACACCTGACGATGCGTTCTTCGCCGAAGATGAAGACAGCTTCGCGCCAGGTTATGGTGATCCCGCGTTTGATGACGTCCTGACCGGCGAAGAGTTCTACTCCGAAGCGGAGGAAGACGAAGCGCCGGAAGATCAGGCACTTGATGATATGTTCGGTGCCCTGGGCGACGCCGCGCTCACTGAGGACGAAAAAGCAGAGGTTGAAGAGCGAGCCGGGGCGCGTGCCGGACGTGGGAGGCGTATCGTCACGGCGTTGCTGTTTATCGCCGTGCTGGTCGCAATTGTGTTCGCCGCATTCCTGTTGTTGCAGGACACCGATTCAACCGGCGAGGACCCTGGCGCGCTCCAGGCGCTGGCAGTCGAATCCGAGGCGGTCGATCAAGTCGTGTTGGCTGCAAGAGAGAATATAATCGCCGCCGGGGTGGGACAGGCGCAGGACGCACTGGTCGCAGAGACCAAACTGGGGCGGACGTTGTTCATTCAGTTTTGCCGCGAACCCGCGCGCGAATTGCCACAAGACATTGCCGTTGCGATGCATCTCGTGGCCCAGCACGTGGTCAATGCGGGGGATGACCTTGACGCTGCCGGCGTGTCGATAAACCGCTGCGCAGCCCAAAATCACGACACGCTTTATCGCGCCTTTTTCACGGTTGAAGATGCCACGCGTTATCTTGAAACCGCCCCTGAGGGCGAAACAGCCTGGGCTGAATTCCAGCGCAGTTGGCAAAAACCCTGACGTCAGTCCGATCCCTGCTGCAAGGGCGCGACACCCTGGGGAGGTTGGTGCGGCAGCCAGACCGTGAAACAACTTCCTCTGCCTGGCGTGCTTTCAACCCGAATCTCGCCACCGTGCCCTTGCACAATGCCATAGGTGACCGACAGGCCCAGCCCTGTCCCGTCGCCTTTTGTGGAATAGAATGGCTCGAAAATCCGGGCGACGGTCTCCTCTTTCATGCCAGCCCCGGTATCAGCGACCTTGATCGCGACACCATCCACCTGTCCGTAGCCTTCAATCCGGATGATGCCCCCGTTGGGCATTGACTCCATCGCGTTCAGGATCAGGTTTAGAAACACCTGCTTGAGTTGAACCGGTGCGCCCTGAATTGGCGGGAGCATGTGGAGCTGTGTTTCGATGCGCACCCCCGTTTTTTCAAGCTGTTTCTTGACCAGCACCAGCACTTCTTCCAGCAAAACATGCAGATTCACCTCGACGGTTTCGCCGGTGCTCGGACGTGAGAAGTCCAGTAACCGCGAGACGATACTTTTAATGCGTTGAACTTCCAGTTCGGCAATTCGCAGGCTTTCCGGGTCGACTGGCTGGCTGTTTTCGATATCTTCCATCGCCACTTCAAGACAGTTCAAGATCGGCTGTAGCGGGTTGTTCACCTCGTGAGCGATCCCGGCGGCAAGCCGTCCTAGCGCGGCCAGCTTTTCGCTCTGGATGAGTTGGGCCTGGGTCGCTCTCAGTTCGCGCGTGCGTTCCTCTACCCGGCTTTCGAGCGTCTGCGCGTAATTCTGCAACGCCTTGTGTAACTGCGCGTTGCGCACAGCGAGCGCAGCCTGTTCACCAATCGAACGCAACAGGCGCAAATTGCTGTGACTGAAATGTTCCGGCACTTCATGTGCTACGGTCAGAATACCGATCAGCCGCCCGTCATGTTTCATCGGCGTCGTGATCGCAGAGCGAAACCCCATGCTCAGCAGCGCCTCATCTGTGGAACACTCCCGTGCCATGTCCGCCACCAGCACCGGTGCGTTATGCTCAAAGACCTTGCCGGCCACCGTGTAAGGATTGTGCAACGCGGCGTACGCCTCCTCCAGATCGCGGAACCCGCGTGTGACATCGCGAAACAGGATCAACGCCTGGTCTTCCTCAAATAAATACAACTCCGAATGCGTCGATTGCAGCTCGTCCCGCGCGACCACCAGGATCAGCTCCGTGAGTTCATTCAAGCCCAGCCGCCGGTTGAGCTCGGCCCCAATCTGGACCAGCGCTTCGAGTTCCTCACTGCGACGCTGCAGCCGGTCTTCAAGCTGCCGCGCGCGCATCTTGCTCGTTGCACGTGCGAGCAACTCGTGATAATCGTATGGTTTGCGGATATAATCGTCTGCGCCGAGATTAAAACCGTGTGCGACGTCCGTGGCTTCGCGTGCGGCTGCCGTAACGAAAATGACCGGGATACGTGCGGTTTCCGGGTCTTCGCGCAGTCGCGCCGTGACTTCAAACCCGTTCAAACGCGGCATCTGAACATCCAGCAAAATGAGGTCCGGCTGAAGCTGCTGGGCAAGTTCTAGCGCCTCTAACCCGTCGCGTGCGATTTCGACGGCAAAGCCATCGCGTTCCAGCACGCGCTTCAGCAGAACCACCGCGTTTTGCTCATCATCAGCCACCAGGACTAAAGGCTTTTGTTCCGGCATGCTGTGTTCCTTACCCTTTCCCACCTGCGTTGTCTTCCCCCTGTATGATAATCTTTCTGGGGTATTTGCGAAACTGGGCACGTTTAATTTTCGGTCTCACGATGTTAAAATCGCTATGTTTGCTAAAAAAGGGTGCACCACATGACACAGAATCCAGGTTCCAGGGGCCGGTTACTTGAAGCGATCAAGCGGGGGGTGCTCGTGGGATTGGCCCTTGGCGTGATCTTCCTGGCCGGGGTGTTCATCGGCAATCGCCTGCCGGCAGGCGCCGTTGAGAGACAGACAAACACCTTCAGCCTTTTGAATGAAGTCGAAGGTCTGCTCAAAACACACTATCTGCGCGAACTGCCACCAAAGACTGAAATGGAATACGCGGCCATTCGTGGCTATCTTGGCTCACTAGAGGACCCCTACACGTTTTTCGTCGATCCGCCGGTGGCGCAAAGCGAGTCCGACGTGCTGGCAGGACAATACGGTGGCATTGGTGTGCAGGTCCAGCTCAACGAACGCGGCATGTACGTGTTGCACCCTTTCCGTGACGGCCCCGCAGCTCAAGCCGGAATCCAGAGTGGTGATATTCTTGTTGCAATCGATGGCGAACTGTTACAGCCAGGCGAACGGATCGACGTTGTTGATCGCAGCCTGCGCGGTGAGGTCGGCGACGGGCGCGGGGTTACGCTCACGGTGCGCGCCCCCGGTGCTGCCCCTGATGATACCCGCGACTACTTCATCGAGTTTGCCGTTGTGCAGGTGCCCTCGGTGATCTGGCGTACGCTGGTGGAAGCACCTTCATTTGGCTATATTCAGATACTGCGCTTCACCGCGCGCACACCGGACGAACTGCAAGCGGCACTCGCCGAACTGGACGAACAGGGCACAGTCGCGCTGGTGCTGGACCTGCGTGGAAATTCCGGCGGCCTGTTGCAGGAAGCCGTCACGGTGGCGTCCGAATTTCTTGACGGTGGGGTTGTGTTCTACGAAGTCCGGCGTGATGGCGAAACAGTTTCGCGTGCCAGCGAGGGTGGCACGGCACTTGAAAAACCGCTGGTCGTCCTTATCGATGGTGGCACCGCAAGCGCAGCGGAACTCGTCGCGGGCGCGATCCAGGATCGCGGGCGCGGGATTCTGGTCGGGCAAAAGACCTATGGCAAGGGATCGGTGCAACTGATCTTCCGGCTGTCAGATGACTCATCAATTCACATCACGTCTGCCGAATGGTTAACGCCGGACCGTGCGACACTTGACGGCGTCGGGTTGGAGCCGGATATCCCCATGATCCCCGCGGAAGACGGGCGCGACGTCGAACTGGGCGAAGCTATCCGCCATTTGCAGGATGAACTGAATGCAGATGACACCGGGCCGTAATGCGATTCCCCGTGATGTGTCGTAGACGAAAATCAAGCGAAAGTAGCGTAAGCGAATGTCAATGGATGTACCGGCAAAGACCCACCGCGAGGCGGGACCACAAGGCAATAAGTTGAACAACCCCCAGTATGCACGCGTGCTGGCGCTCGTGATGGTGACCGCTGCCCTGGCTTTTATGGCAGGCATCTGGTTTGCCCACGCCAACGATTCGCCACACAACAACGAGCAGTTTCAGATTTTCTGGCAGAGCTGGGACGTTCTGGAGGACGAATATTACTACGGACTGCCCGAAGATGAGCGGTTGATTCGAGGGGCCCTTCAAGGATTGCTCGCGACCGTTGAGGACCCGTACACGTTTCTGGCACCGCCGCTGCAGGCCGAATTCAACCGGCAGGCAACCGCCGGTGAGTTCGGCGGCATCGGGGCTTACGTCAACCAGAATGCTGAAGGGCAGCTTGTCATCACCCTGCCGTTCAACGATTATCCGGCTGAGAAAGCCGGGCTGAAAGCCGGTGACGTCTTGCGCAGCATCGATGGCACGGACATCACCGGTTACAGGCTGGAAGATGCAGTCGCGTTGCTGCGCGGCACGATCGGATCGCCCGTCTCGTTGAGGGTTTATCGTCCTTCAACCGGTGAGGAGTTTTCGGTTGACATCACACGGACGAGGGTTGAACTGCCGACGGTGTATGCTACCATGTATGGTGAAGCAGGCTATGTGCGGCTGTTTAGCTTCAACAGCAGAGCTACAGCACAACTCCGCGAAAACGTCGCGGAGCTGTTGGCAGCGGGGGCGCAAGCGTTGATCGTTGACTTGCGTGGCAACCCTGGCGGCTTGCTGGACCAGGCCATCAGCGTCAGCGACCTCTTTCTGGACGCGGGACCGGTGCTTACACAGCGCAGCCGTTCGGGTGATAACCGCGAATATCACTCCACCGACGGACAGATCGCGGAGACACTCCCATTGGTCGTTCTGATCGACGGCGGGAGCGCGAGCGCCTCAGAAGTCGTCGCCGGTGCGCTGCAGGACCGCGACCGGGCGACTTTGATCGGCACACCGACGTTCGGCAAGGGGTCCGTGCAGCATGTGTACGATCTGGCGGATGGATCGCAGCTTCACCTGACTGTCGCACTGTGGTTCACGCCAAACGAAACACCGATCCAGGGCCAGGGCTTGACACCGGATATTGAGGTCACCCCGGACGAAGAAGCTTCTCCGGAAGATGACCCGGTGATCCAGGCTGCGCTCGACTATTTCGCGGAACGCGATATCATTGCGCCTACCCTTGTCGCGGATGCGTCCGGCCCAATGCATGACGAAACCATACCGGAAAGTGAGTGATCGACCGTGAGTGAAAACATCAAAATCGTGACGCGCAATCGCAAAGCACGGCACGATTATGAGATCCTTGACACCTATGAAGCCGGGTTGGCATTGACCGGGTCCGAGATCAAATCGATCCGCGCGGGACGCGTGAACCTGCGTGAAGGTTTTGTTCGGCCCCGCGATGGCGAACTGTGGCTTCTGAACACGCACATTGCCCCCTACGATCAGGCCGGGGTTTACACCCACGACCCGTTACGCCCGCGGAAGCTATTGCTCCATCGCCGCGAGATCAACCGCATCATGTCCAGCATCCAGGAGAAGGGCCTGACCGTGATCCCGACGATGTTGTATCTGAAGCGCGGGTTGGCAAAAGTTGAGATCGCGCTTGCACGCGGCAAAAAGAAGTACGACAAGCGCCAGGCATTACGCGAAAAAACCAGCAAACGTCAGATCGAACGCGCGCTGCGAGAGCGAGGATAACCGGTATCGTGTTTCGCCGATGGCGACGAACGCGCCCCCCTACCGGGGCTCCAACCCCCTGGCCGGGTTCCATCCGGGAGATCAACGATCTGCCGCGCGAGCAGAAACGCGCGATCTACCAGACGTTGATCCCCGATTGGGCGTTCGAGATGTTCAACATCGATCGCGACACGCTCACGGTGCGCGGCAGCGAGGTGGTCGAGCTGCGATGCCCGGCAGGCAGCAGCGTGGTTGAGATTTCAGTCTATAACGTTCCTGAATCGATGGAACCCGCGTTGTACCTGCACATGGGGGATACGTTCAACTCGCAGTTGATCGTCATGCTGGCCGTCGTCAACGATCCGGCCTCACCGCGCTTTAACATTGACGTGGATGAAAACGGCAGATCGACACAACTCGGCATCGAAGAGCGCAACCTTCCCGAAGAAATTCGCGCGTTCCAGGCCGGACTGGTGCCGGGTCAGGTCCGCAACGGGTTACGCATCTTCCGCACAGCGGTGCCGGTGTTCGAGCAGTTCGTGTCGCAGATGGGACACAACTTGTTTTTTATCGAGCCCCTGTTTTATCACAACGCGATCACGTTTGAACGCTACGGATTCGCTTACTCGCGCGGTTTGCAGCACATGCAAACGATTCACGCAGACTTCATGCCCGGCCAGCGACTGCATGCCCGGTTGGACGGCAGCACGCCTTTTCGCCATCCGGACGCGTGGCGCACCATATCCGGGCGGTCATGGGCTATCCATGACGGCATACTCGACCGCCCGTTCGCCGGTGTGCAAATGTACAAACGCGTTGGCGTAGATGCATGCGTGTGTACATTCCCTGATGCGAGCTGGTAACGGGTCCGGGCCACGCCATCGGGAACTCCCCGCCCATTTTTGTGGAGTTACCACTCACTGATCAACAAAGCGGCAACCTGCCGGCCTGTCTGGTGATCCGATGGTTTCGTTCTCATATCGCCCCCGGCTTCAGTTCGACGCCGTCTTGCACGCGCTCGAACAACTCCCCGACCAGCACCCCAACCGCCCGCGCATACTGGCGCTCCTGGGCCAGATTGTCGATGCGCAGGGTAACCCAGCGGCAGCCGTGCGCTACATGCTCTCAGCCATTGATCTACTCGAACAACACAGAGACATGCTGGGCTACGCTCGCACCTGCAACAACCTGGCGATCGCCTACCACCATCTCCAGAAAAACAGCGCACCGGACGCGCCAAGTGATGAAGACGACATCACACACCAGCAGCACGATCTGGCTACCGACATTCGCCGGCTGTTACACGAATCTGAAACGATTCAGGCACATGTTGGAAACACGTTAGGGCTGGCAATTACCCGGCGAAATAAACAACTCTTGCTCGCGAACGGCCAGCCGGGGACTTCACTGATTGACCGTTGATTGTGCCCCCTGAACATGGTAGTATCTATCAGGTCATACACTGCGACGTTACGCCGCCGTAGCTCAGTGGATAGAGCGCTGGTCTTCGAAACCAGGCGTCGCGGGTTCGAATCCTGCCGGCGGCACCAGAAGGGTCTGCGCCACCGGCACAGGCCCTTTCTCGTCGGGTTGCCCTGCATGTGGGGCAATGTTACAATCCAACGCTGATCATTAGACGCATTCGCCATACTCCGAACACAACGAAGGTTATAGATTCATGGGCAACAACGGCTCAAAACAGCGTAAACGCGTCCTGTCAGGCGTGCAGCCATCGGGTAACCTCACGATCGGCAATTATGTTGGCGCGCTGAAACAGTGGGCCCGCGAACAGCAGCACTATGAGAGCTTTTTCTGCGTGGTTGACCTGCACGCGATCACCGTGCCATACGCGCCGGAGGAACTGCGCCAGAAAACACGTGAAGTCGCGGCGCTTTATCTGGCTTGCGGCATCGATCCCGAAGTCTCCACGATTTTCGTGCAATCCCACGTGCCGGCTCACAGCGAGCTAACCTGGCTGTTGAACTGCGTCACGCCGCTTGGCTGGCTCAACCGCATGACACAATTCAAGGACAAAGCGAATAAGCAACAGGCTGATTCGGTCAGCGCCGGCCTGCTGGATTACCCGGTGCTGATGGCGTCTGATATTCTGCTCTACCAGGCGGATGTTGTCCCGGTGGGGGAAGACCAACGCCAGCACCTTGAGCTCACGCGTGATGTTGCGCAGCGCTTCAACCACCTTTTCGGCGAGACGTTCACCATTCCTGAGGCGATGATCCCCCTCTCCGGCGCGCGCATCAAAGGACTGGATGATCCCACCGCCAAGATGAGCAAGAGCTACACGGACTCAGAATACCATGCCGTGTATTTGCTCGATCCGCCGGACCGCGTGAAGAAAAAGATCATGCGCGCAGTGACCGACTCCGGGCGTGAAATCGCCTTCAGCGACGATCCGGAACGCGCCGGGGTCAACAACCTGTTGGAGATCTTCGCAGCCCTCACCGAAATGGATCGCGATGCCGTTGTGAAGCATTTTGAACATGCACGCGGCTATGGCGATCTCAAGAAGGAACTGGTGGCCGTAGTCAACACCGCGCTGGAACCAATTCAGGCGCGTTACAATGAACTGACCAGTGAAGAAGGGTTTATCGATGACCTGCTCGCACAGGGGGCTGAACGCGCGGCGGATGTGGCCAACGAGACGCTCGCCGCAGCCCGCGAGAAGATGGGCTTCATGAGACCGCACCGGAGGCTGTAGATTGCGCGATGGCTGATGCTGCGCCCATTCCGCCCCTGAAGGGCTGCTTGTATTGCCATCAGGACGGCACCACCGTGCTGACTGAAGGGCGGAAGTTTCTCGGGTTTGGTAGTGACTATCCGCTGCTGAAATGCACGCACTGCGAATCGGTAGCGCTGCTGGACATCGCAGGGGATGACCCCGATCACTGGCGCATCCGTTACCGGCGCGTGAATCCGGACCCGGAATACTACTATGTCGCGATACATCTGGGCGAAGCGGGCTGGCTCTCGGCTGAAGACGCGCTGGCGATCAGCACCAATGGCTACGTTCAGCGCCAGCGCAGAGAACAGATTGCTCAGGGCGATCTAAGCTGGCTGCACCCCACACCGCTGGATCCCCCGCCACCCCTGATGAGCCCCACTGAAGAGGTCTACCTGACGCTCAAAGGCGTGACGTTCCAGGAAGCGCCCCCACCGGGCCTGCTGGTACGTCCGGATCAGGGAGCCGTGCTCGACTCCGGTAAGTTCTACGTGACCGATCAAAAACTACACCTGTTGGGCCAACGACGCGACTGGTCACACCGCCTGAACAGCATTCAACGCATTGACTATGATGATCAAGCCTGGACACTTGTGCTAAACACCCCCAACGAACCGCGTCAGTATCGCGGGTTGAACACCTGGGATCAGCTTGATGCGCAGCTTGTCGCCGCCGTGGTTGAGGTGTTGGTTCAGCGCGCTGAAACCTAATGTTACGCGGTCTGCGTTTTTTTGACTGCTTACAACTACTTGACAATTTTCTATAAGTTTTTTATACTGTCGTCAATAGTCCGTACAGGACATCCCACCACCCCACCCGCTAGAGCGTCGCGTTTCCCCACACGCGACGCTCGACCTTTTATCCGCTAACGGCGCTCAGAGTCCCAGCCGCTGGTCACTGGCGATCGTGCTGGCGATCTGGATCGTCTGCGCGTGGAGCGCCACGATATCATCCACTACCCGCGCGTACCCGCCGGACATCACGACCGCAACCGGGATATTGCGTTCTCGGCACGTTGTCAGCACAAACCGGTCACGCTCAGCAAGACCCCGCCGGGTCAGGCATAATCGCCCCAGCCGGTCGCCTTCAAACGGGTCGGCTCCGGCAAGATAGATCACTAGCTCCGGTCCGGACAGGTCCAGCGCCAGGGTGACGCCATACCGCAACGCCGAAAGGTACGTATCGTCGTTCGCCCCGTCATCCAGGCCAATGTCTAGATCGCTCTGTTGCTTGCGAAACGGGAAATTCTGCTCGCCGTGAATCGAAAACGTGAACACCGACTCATCATTCGCGAAAATCGCGGCGGTGCCATCCCCCTGGTGTACGTCGCAATCCAGCACCGTAACGCGCGCTGCCAGCTCTTCGGCTTGCATGGCCCGCGCTGCTACCGCGACGTCGTTGAAGACGCAAAATCCCGCGCCAAAGTCAGGATGCGCGTGATGCGTGCCGCCTGCGAGATTTGCGGCGATGCGCCCCGGTTCGGTCAAAGCCGCGCGGCATGCGCTGATCGTCCCGCCCACCGAACGCCGCGAACGTTCAACCAACTGCGGCGACCAGGGAAACCCCATGCGCCGGATTTCCTTTTCACTCAACATGCCCGAAACAACCTTATGCAAGTAGCCCCGGCTGTGCACGCGCAACAATTCGCTATCGGTCGCCGCATCTGGAACGTATAGCATCTCGGGCCGCAGAATCCGCTGCGCGATCAACGCTTCACGCAGCAGCGCGTACTTGCGCATAGGGAAACGATGACCCTCCGGAAGTGGCAGTACAAACTGGTCGGCGTAAAACGCTTTCATGCCCGGCTTTCCGCATACGATCGAGCATCATCCAGGCAAATCGCACCAGGGTAATGCTCAAGTGCCAATATCACACGCCTGGTTGTGCCGCCCACTCCCGCCTGTGTTGTATACGCAGGTACCATTTCGTCATCTCCGCCACGATTGCAGGCAGGAAGATCAACGGCAGCAGGTACAGCCAGTGTACGCCTGTCAGCGGCACCGTATCAAAGATATCGGCTAAGAACGGCACATACACCACCAGCAGGAGCAACGCGACGGAAGTCCCTACAGCATACTGCATGAACCGGTTGGTGAAGAAGCCTATTTTGTGTAGGGCGTACAGTTCTGACCGCGCAGTATACGCGCGAGTCAGTTCAGACATCGAGAGCGTGATGAACGCCATGGTGCGCGCTAGCATCCAGCCATCATCTGGCCTCAGATAATGGCCTAATGCAAATGCGCCCAACGTGACCGCTGTTTTGACGATCGTCTGAATCACCATCCCGATCCGCATGTCCCGGTTGATGATTGGTTCGTGGACCGGACGCGGGGGCTGGTCCATAATATCCGGATCGCCCTTCTCCACGCCCAACGCCAACGCGGGCGCGCCATCCGTAATTAGATTCAGCCATAGCAGTTGGATCGGTGTGAGCGGTGGGGGCGTGCCCGCCAACGTCGCCAGGAAAATCACCGCGATCTCCGCGAGATTGCAGCTCAGCAAGAAGAACACGAATTTGCGGATATTCGAATAGATCACGCGGCCCTGTTCCACCGCCGAGACGATGCTCACGTAGTTGTCATCGGTCAGTACCATATCGGCGGTTTCTTTGGACACATCGGTCCCCGTGATGCCCATCGCCACGCCGATACTCGCGCGCTTCAACGCCGGCGCATCGTTGACCCCGTCGCCGGTCATCGCCACCACATGGTCGCGCGCGCGGAATGCCTCCACGATGCGCACCTTGTGCTCCGGCGACACCCGCGCGAACACATCCACCTGTTCGATCTCACGTGCCAGGTCGGCATCAGTCATCTGCTCCAGGTCGGCCCCGTGCAAAATGTGCCCGCTGTTACGCAGCAGCCCGATCTGGGCCGCGATCGCACGTGCCGTGTCGGGATAGTCGCCCGTTACCATCACGGTACGGATGCCCGCATGCCGCGCCTTTTCAATCGCCGGTGCCACTTCTGGCCGTGCCGGATCGATCATGGCGATCAGGCCGATCAGGGTTAATTGCTGTTCGATGGTCTCCGGTGTCAGCTCAGCAGGTATATCATCGAGCTGGCGCTGCGCCACGGCCAATACGCGTAACGCCTGGTTTGCCATCTCGTGATTAATCTGCCGGATCGTTTCGCGGTGCGCATCTGTAATTGGAACACACTGCCCTTGCTCAAGGATGGCGGTGCAATACTCCAGCACGATCTCCGGCGCGCCCTTCGTGAAGACGATATAACCGTCGCCGTCGGGATTGGTATGCAGCGTGCTCATGCGTTTGCGGGTCGAGTCGAACGGAATCTCGTTCACACGCGGGAACTCTCGCTCTGCCTCATGCCGCCATAAGCCGGCTTTCGCCGCAGCCACGACGAGCGCGCCTTCGGTCGGGTCGCCTAGCATGCGGTAATCGCGATGCCCGTTGTGGTCATCCGCTTCCAGTCTTGCGTCACTTGCCAGCATCCCCGCCAGCAATAGCCGTTGCGTGTCCGGCAGCGTCTGCGGATCGACAGGCTCACTGTCGCGATGGATCGTGCCTTCAGGAGTATATCCCTGCCCACTGATCTCCAGAAAACCACCATCGACGTAAAGCTTAACCGCCGTCATCTCGTTTTGGGTCAATGTGCCGGTCTTGTCAGAACAGATCGCCGATGCGCTGCCCAATGTCTCGACGGCGGGCAGCCGCCGGATCAGGACGTTGCGCCGGATCATCTCGCGCATCCCGATCGCCAGGTTGATCGTCACAATCGCGGGCAGCCCTTCCGGCACGGCGGCAATTGCCAGCGCCACCGCCGTCAGCAGCGAATCTTCCAGCGCATCGAGCAACTGGGCTTCAGCTTCCATCATCTCGCGCCCGAAGATCACCACCCCAACCAAAAAACAGATCGCCAGGGCTGCGATGCTCAAGGTACGCCCCAGTTGATCCAGTCGCCGTTGGAGCGGCGTTTCCTCTTCGACAGTCGACTGGATCATGTCAGCGATCTTACCGATCTCGGTCTGCATGCCAATGCTGACAATAACGGCTTTGCCGCGCCC
Organism: uncultured Anaerolineaceae bacterium; assembly: GCA_964425755.1. Classification (GTDB taxonomy): domain Bacteria; phylum Chloroflexota; class Anaerolineae; order Aggregatilineales; family Aggregatilineaceae; genus CAYRNY01. Next base: position 319,260 of record CAYRNY010000002.1, on the reverse strand, counting down.
GTAAGTTGTCGTCGTGCCCATATAGGCCATATTCTTACGGTCGCCGATGATCGCGTCTTCCGGGACCTGGGCCTGTGCCTGTTTGTCAACCGCGACCGATTCTCCAGTTAGTGACGCCTCGTCGATTTTCAGGTTGACGGTTTCAATCAGGCGCGCATCAGCCGGGATGTAATTCCCGGCCTCGAGCACAACGATGTCCCCCGGCACAACGTTGTCCGCGGGCACGATCATCTGCCGGCCATCCCGGATCACCGTCGCATCCGGCGATGAAAGCTTGCGCAGTGCAGCGAGTGCTTCCTCTGCCTTGCCCTCCTGGATCACCCCTAACGCGGCGTTGAGCAGCACAATCGCCGAGATCGCCGCCGCTTCGATCCAGTCACCCAATGCGGCTGAGAGAATGGCCGCGAAGATCAAAATGTAGATCACAAAGCTCTGAAACTGCGCCAGCAGGCGGTGCCAGAATGTCGGGCGCGGCTGTTCGCGCAGCGCGTTCGGCCCGTACTGCTCCAACCGCACAGCAGCCTCTCGTTCGGAAAGCCCTCTTGCGGCATCCGTCTCCAGCGCTGCCAGCACCTCGTCTACCGGCTTGGCATGCCAGGCAGAGTTTGAGTTTGAAGTGACCATAACGTCGGTATAATCCTTCTGTCGTCGTGAAATTGCCCCGAATACGCAGGTTATATTACCATACTCACCTGAACTGATCAGAACTTGGCCTCCCAATCTTTAGGGGGAAAGCGTTCGTTAAGCTCGCTCACAGATTGCTCGTAAGAGGTTTTTTGCGCTATAATAACGACCTCGAACATTTGTTTGTACACCGGATGAAAGCAACCGATGCCGTCTACAGTGTTTCTTGAAGGTCCCGCCGGAACAGGGAAGACAACCCGCGCCATCCAGTATATCCGCGATGTGTTGGAGTCGGATGTGCCATCGCATCGGGTGCTGGTGCTCGTCCCACAGCGCGCGCTGGGCCAGGCGTACCAACGCGCCTTTGCCGAACCCGCTTGGCCCGGCGGCGTGCAGATCGACGTCGTAACGCTCGGCGGTCTGGCGCGGCGCGGTCTGGAGACATTCTGGCCGCTGATCGCTGAAAAAGCAGGTTTTGCCCAGCCGTATCAGGAGCCATCCTTCCTGACGATAGAAACGACGCAGTATTATATGGCGCGCTTTGTACGCGCGGCGATCAAAACCGGCGTATTCGACAGCGTGAGTATGACGCCCTTCGACATCATGCGCCAGACGCACGACAACCTCTCCAAAGCCGCCATCAACGGTTTCCCATTAGAACAGATCGCGTCCCGCCTGACTGCTGCCTGGGGCAACCGCCACTCAAGCCGTCCGCCAGTGTACCGGGCCGTCCAAGACCTCGCGCAGGAATTCCGCGCACACTGTCTTGAGCACAACCTGCTTGACTTTTCGCTGCAGATCGAAGTGTTCATGCAGTACCTGCTTGACGAACCGCTGTACCACCAGTTCATTCGCACGCGTTACCGGCACCTGGTCGCGGATAACCTCGAAGAAAGCCCGCCCGTCGTCGCGGACTTCATCCACTGGCTGTGGCCCAGCCTCGACTCGGCACGCCTGATCTATGATATCGACGGCGGCTATCGCATTTTTCTCGGTGCAGACCCTGGCTTGATGTACACGCTCGCGGAACTATGCGACGAGCACGAGATGCTCACCGAGGCTGTGAATACGCCGCAACCACTGGTCGCGCTGACTGCTGAACTCGACGCGATGCTTTCTCCCGATGTCCCCCCGCCTGACCGCGACGGTGCAGCCAATCCGCGCGAAGGGTTCATCTTCTCGTCACATAAGTTTCACCCGCAGATGGTCGATTGGGTGGCCGAGCAGGTAATTGCACTGATCGAATCCGGTGTGTCGCCACGCGAGGTTGTGATCCTCGCGCCATTTCTCAGCGACTCGCTGCGTTTCTCGCTGGATAACCGCCTGCAAGCAGCGGGGATCGAAACCGTGTCGCACCGGCCATCGCGGGCGATGCGTGACGAGCCGGCAGCGCGAGCGGTGTTGACGCTGATGGCGCTGGCCCACCCGCAATGGGGATTCCGCCCCCCGCTGTTGGACGTTGCCGATACGCTGCGCCAGGCAATTGACGAACTGGACCCGGTACGCGCGTGGCTGCTGGCCCAGATCGTCTACCGGCCCAGCGCGGACGAGCTAGGGTCGTTTGACGTCATCCAACCAGACATGCAGCAGCGCATCACGTTTCGTGCCGGGGCAAAATACGAGCACCTGCGTGCGTGGCTGGCCGCGTACCGTGAAGAGACCGAGACTGCCACCATTCCACCGGACCAGTTCCTGAGCCGGTTGTTCGGCGAGCTGCTTGCCCAGCCAGGCTACGGCTTCCACACCGATCTTGATGCCGGGCGCACCGTGGCGCAGTTGGTCGAATCGGCCCGCAAATTCCGCCGCACCCTGTATCCGGACGGCACCGACGATTGGCGTGCCGTCTCACGTGAGTATTACGAACTCGTTGATGAGGGCTTGCTGGCGGCGTTATACGTTTCAAGCTGGCGTGAAGAGGAGCGTGACGCCGTGTTTCTCGCACCGGCTTATACGTTCCTGATGCGCAACCGGTGGGTTGATTACCAGTTCTGGCTGGACCTCGGCAGCAACCTGTGGTGGGAACGCCTGGAACAGCCGCTGACCCATCCTTACGTCCTGCGCCGGGGGTACCCGGCCAACCAGGTGTGGACGGACGAAATGGAATTTGTCACGCGCCAGCGGGCGCTTCGCCGCCTCGTCATCGGCCTGTCGCGTCGCTGTCGCAAGCAGATATACGCCGCGATCGCGGACCTCGGCGAACAGGGATACGAACAACGTGGCCCCTTGCTGGACGTCGTGCAGCAGATCACCCAGCGTTACGATGATCCGTATGCCGAACCGGAGGTATCAGCCTGATGCCCGCCGACCCACGCTTGTACTTACGACCGGAACAGGAAGCCATCGTCCGGGGCTATACGGGCGGTAAAATCGGCATCGCAGCGGTGCCCGGCAGCGGCAAGACGTTCACGCTTGCCCATCTGGCCGCGCGTTTGATCTACGACCGGCGCGTGTCACCCGGCCAAGAGGTGCTGGTCGTGACCTTCACCAACTCGGCGGTGAACAGCTTTCAAGCACGCATTGCAGCTATCCTGCGCGATCAATACAGCCTGCTGCCATTCGCCGGTTACCGCGTGCGCACGCTGCACGGGCTGGCACATGATATCGTGCGCGAGCGTCCCGCGTTAGTCGGCCTGTCTGACGATTTCACCATCCTGGATGAAAAACTGACACTTGAGATTCAGCAAGAGATCGTCGCGCAGCGAGTGACGGAGTGGCAGGACCGGCTACTCGGATTCCTCGATCCCGACGGGAACATGCACAAAATCCGGCGTGCGTTCGAACGCGATATCCCCGACCTGGTGATCGCGTTCATCAGCCGCGCCAAAGATCGCCGCCTGAGGCCGGAAACACTTCTCCACGCGCTCGACGATCGGGACGAGCGTTTCGATCTCGCGCGCTTCGCCACCCAGGTGTATGCCGATTACCAGCGCAGCCTCGCCTATCGCGGCGCGGTCGATTTTGACGACCTGGTACGGCTGGCGCTGGAAGCGTTGGAGATGGATGCAGAATACCTGCAGCGTCTGCGCGATCGCTGGCCGTATGTCCTCGAAGACGAGGCGCAGGATAGCAGCCGTCTGCAAGAGGAAATGCTGTACCTGCTTAGCGGCAACCGCAACTGGGTTCGCGTCGGTGATCCCAACCAGGCGATCAACACGACGTTCACAACCGCTGACCCGCGCTTTCTGCTCAATTTTCTGGCGCAAGAGGATGTAATCGAGCGCCCGCTCTCCGTTTCTGGGCGTTCCTCCGCTCCGATCGTTGATCTGGCGAACAAGCTTGTTAGCTGGGTGGTCGAAGAGCACCCGACCGTTGATCTGCGCGATGCGTTTGAGTATGACATACGGCCCAACCAGGGCGCGCTGCGCGGCTACATCCAGGTCACCGGGCCGGATGATCCGCAGCCGAACCCGCCGGAAGATGCCACGTGGATCGACGTACATTTTCTGCGCGATGCTAAGATCACGCCCGAAAAAGAACTTGAAATGGTCGTCTCAAGTGAGGAGTACTCGCTCGTTCCCTGGCTCCAGGAGATCAGGCAACTCCCGGAAGACCAGCAGCCTACGGTTGCGGTTCTCGTGCCGGAAAACAGCCGGGGCTTCAAGCTGGCGGAACAACTCCGGCGACACGGCGTTGAATATGAAGAACTGTTGCGCAGCACGACCGCAACCCGTGAGACCGTCTCGCTGCTACAGACAATTCTGGATTACCTCAGCCAGCCAACTGATCTGCAAAGACTCAAGCGCCTGTTCTGGGATTTAATGCCCGCTGACAAGCGTGACATCGTGCAAGCAGATGCCGATCTGCGTGCGGCGCTGACCGAAGTATTCGCCCAACGGCGCGACATCGAGGGGTTTTTGTATCCGGAACCGGCGGATCAAGCCGTCGAACTGGGGCCAAAAGCCGCAGACTACCCCTGGCTTGCCGATGATCTGGCCGCGTTCAGGCCGTTGGCACGCCGCTGGCTGGAAGCGATCTCGCTTCCGATCGACCAGTTGGTACTGACCGTCGCGCAGGACATTTTCATCGAACCGGTGGATGTCGCGCTGGCCCACAAAGTGGCGCTCGTGTTACGCGGCATGGCGTCCGCGCACCCGGATTGGCGGCTCCCCCAGTTTGTGAACGAATTACGCGTGATCAGCGGGAATCAGCGCCGCTTCATCGGGTTTGACGACGCCGAATCCGGCTACGAACCGCGTCCTGGCGTGGTGACGATAGCCACCCTGCACGCTGCGAAAGGGCTGGAATGGGACCGTGTGTACCTGATGGCGGTTAACAATTATGGGTTCCCTTCGGCCACTGCCTACGATAGTTACATCGGTGAAAAGTGGTACGCGCGCGACGGTTTGAATCTGGAGGCCGAGTTGCTCGCCCAGCTTGACGCGGTGATCAGTGACCGCGAATATGTCGAAGGCGACGCCACGCTTCAGGCGCGCATCGATTATGCGAAAGAGCGCCTGCGGCTGTTGTACGTGGGCATCACGCGCGCTAAAAAGGAGTTGATCATCACCTGGAACATGGGCCGCTTCTGGCACAGGGGCGCGGAATGGGAAAACCAGCCTGCCCTGCCGCTGCTGGCGCTGGGAGAATATCTGCGATGAACTGCCGGACGAGAACAGAAATGACGCTACGATGACTCTTTCAATGCTGCCTGAGACATTTCATTTCACACAGAGCAATCTGCAAGATTACGTTGATTGCCAGCGACGCTTCCAGTTGCGCTACGTCCAGGGGCAGGCCTGGCCCGGCGTCCAGGCTGAGCCGTTCCTGGAGCATGAGGACTTCCTGGAGCGCGGTGAGCAGTTCCACCGGCTGGTCCAACGCCACCAGTTAGGGCTTAACCCCGAGTTGATCGTGCGCACTATAACCGATCCGGATGTGCTGCACTGGTGGCAGGACTATCTTGCCTTCGAACAACTGCATGCGCTGGAAGGCGAGCGCTATCCTGAGTTTGTGCTGGTCGGTGAACTGGCGGGGTTCCGGCTTGCAGCGATGTACGATCTGCTTGTCGACGTCCCCGATGGCCGCCTGGTGATCTTCGACTGGAAAACTTACCGCCGCCTTCCCCAACCGCGGCAGGTGGCTGAACGGGTGCAGACGCGCCTGTACCCGTTTCTGGCGACGCTGGCCGGGCCGCGCTTTGTGGAGCGTGAGGTCGCGCCCGCGCACGTCAGCATGGTGTACTGGTTTTCGGCGGACCCGACAACCCCGTTCGTGTTCGATTATTCTCAGGAGCAGTTTGAAGCCGACCGGGCGTACCTGTTGCGTCTGCTGCGCGAGTTGAGCGCGCGCGGCGATGAACAATGGCCGCTGGTGGGTGATGACCGCTTCTGCCGCTACTGCGTGTTTCGCTCGCTGTGTGGTCGCGGCGAGGTAGCGGGACACCTGGACGAATACGATTTGTTGGATGGCGAGTTAGAGGAGCTTGATCTGGGATTGACGCTGGCGGACGTAGAGGAAGTAGGTTTTTAGTCTGCCATGACTACGCGAACGACTGTTCAGTGGCACGAGCCTATACCATCGGAAGCGCCATCGCCGGACTTGTTACGCGTTGTTGACCACCATCCGCTGCTCGCTACCATCTTACACCAACGCGGCATAAAGACCCCGGATGCCGCGCGCGCGTTTCTGTTCCCCGACCACTATACACCTGCCCCACCGGACGCGCTGCCCGATCTCGTGCAAGCGGCTGAACGATTGGACGCGGCGATAGCCGGCGGCGAACGCATCCTGATCTGGGGCGATTTTGATGTCGACGGGCAAACCTCGACCGCGCTGTTGGTGGACGCGCTGCGCGGGCTGGGGGCCGACGTGGCTTTCTATATTCCGCACCGGCTGCGCGAATCACATGGCATCCTGGTGGAAAGCCTCGCGCGGGAAATTGAGACACACCGGCCCGCGGTGTTATTGACCTGCGATACCGGCGTTTCGGCCCATGAGGCGATTGAATATGCCAACGCGCAAGGATTGGCTACTCTGATCACCGATCACCACGACCTGCCGCCCGAACTGCCCGCTGCCAACGCCGTTGTCGATCCCAAACGCCTGCCGGAAGGTCACCCGCTCCGGACGCTGCCCGGCGTTGGCGTGACCTACAAATTGATCCAGCACCTGTATGCGCAACACGGACGATCTGCCGAACTCCCGCGCTTTCTCGATCTCGTTGCGCTGGGCATCGTTGCGGATGTGGCGGAACAGACCAACGACACGCGCTATCTGCTCCAGCTCGGCATGGACGAATTACGCCACACAAACCGAATCGGCCTGCGCGTCCTGTACGAAACGGCGGGGGTTAATCCGGATTACCTGTCCACCAGCGATATCGGCTTCCAGATTGGCCCGCGCCTGAATGCTGCGGGGCGTCTCGACGATGCGCGCCCGGTTGTGGAACTGTTCACCACGTCTGACCAGACGCGCGCGCGCATCCTCGCGCAGCACCTCGAAGGCTTGAACAACCAGCGCCGCCTGCAAAACCGCCAGATTTACGCCGCCGCACAAGAACAGATTGCCCGCGACCCCGGCTTGCTGGACTGGGAAGCGCTCGTGATCGCTCACCCGGGCTGGCACCCCGGCATTATCGGCATCGTCGCCAGCCGCCTTGCAGAACTTTACCAGCGGCCTGTCGTGCTGTTGAGCATAGACGAAAACGGCCTCGCGCGCGGATCCGCCCGCTCCGCGCCCGGGTATGATATCGGCGCGGCGATCGCGGCGCAGGCCGACCTGTTGACTCAGTTTGGCGGTCATCCCGGCGCGGCAGGTTTGTCACTGCCTGAAAACAACATCCCGGCGTTTCGTCGCCGTCTTTCCAATACGCTCCAGGAAACCCGCGATCCTGACGCCCGCACCGGCATCGCCATCGATGCATTTGTCGATCTGGCGGATGTCACGCTCACGCTGGCAACCGACCTGCGCCGCCTCGCCCCGTTCGGTGAGGGCAACCCCCCGGTCACGCTCGCCACGCGCGACCTGACACTGCGCGACGCCGCGTTAATCGGTCGGACGCGCGAACATCGTCGCCTGTCGGTCGAAGACGCACACGGCAACCACCGCAACGTATTGTGGTGGAACAGCGCCGACCAGGCGTTGCCGGATACACCCTTCGACCTCGCCTATCAGGTCAGCATCAGCACATACAACGACGCACCAGAGCTGCAACTTACCCTGACCGACTATCGCCGCGCAGCCTCGGCCCCTGTGCCAGTCAAGAAACCACAGCGCACGGTGATCGATCACCGTGACGCTGCCGATCTGGACGTCCTGTTGGTGCAACTCGCGACAGACTATCCAGGTGCCATTACCTGGGCCGAAGGTTACCAGCGTGCCGCTTCGCCGGGCGTCACGCTCGATATGCTGGCGGAAAGCCCCACACTGATCGTCTATACCACGCCAACAGGCCCCCAGGCGCTCCAGGAAGCCCTGGAACGCACCAAACCGGCCACCATCATCCTGGTAGGGGTTGACCCGCCGTTACAGGGCTTAAAGGCGGTGCTGCACCGCACGCTGCAGTTAGCCAAACACGTCATCAACCAGCACGATGGGTACACTACCCTCGGTGCGCTGGCAGGAGCCACAGGCCAATCGCGCCGCACGCTTGAAGCCGTGTTAGACTATTTCGCGGCGCGCGGCGAGATCACCCTGACTCACGGGCCGGATGACGCCATTACGATCGCGCCCGGCAGCCAGGCCGCCGATCCTGATACCGTTGCTACGGCTCTGGAAGCCGTTCGCGCTCACCTTGCCGAAACCGCGGCTTACCGTGCGCATTTCCGGCGCGCCCAGCCGCAACACCTTCTTGGGGAGTATCTCGCCTCATGACGCCTTACCCGATCCCGGCACAGACCGTGCGCATCGAAAACCGCGTCGTCAACTCGCGTTTCATCGCCACAATTGGCCGCGCCGACACCGTCGAGCAGGCCAAAGCGTTTATCCAGGCCGTGCGCGACGAAATGCCCGATGCCACACACCACGTCTACGCGTTCAAAGCCGGCTACGGCAGCAGCGTGACCGAAGGCATGTCCGATGACGGCGAACCGTCCGGCACATCCGGGCCACCGGTGCTCGCCGTGCTGCGCGGCGCGGATATCGGTGATGTCGTGATCGTAGTGACGCGTTATTTCGGCGGGACCAAGCTCGGCACCGGCGGGCTGGTGCGTGCGTATAGCGGTGCGGCCAAGGACGCGCTCGCGGCGCTTCCGACCGTGCTCAAAGTCAAAAAATGCTATATTGGTATCACGGTCGAATACACACACTTTGAGCGCCTGAAACGCTTGCTTGAAGAACATCACGCCGAGATCGATGAAGAGACTTTCGCCGCCGATGTGACCGTCTACGCGCGCTTGCCGGAGAATCAACTCGCGGTACTCAGTGCGGCTATCCAGGAGCTAACCGCCGGTCAATCGGCGCCTGTGTTACTGGACGAATCCGGCAGTTGACAGCCGGACGCCCTTTGTTACACTCCCAGAAGACACCGTCGTCAGCAAAGGTTGGGAGCGCATGTCCAGCGAGCTTATCGGAAAGACACTGGAAAACCGCTATCACTTTGAGCAGCTCCTCGGTGAGGGAACGTTCGCCGAAGTGTACCGCATCACCGACCTGCACCGCCGCGCATCACTGGCGGCAAAGGTCCTGCGCAGTGATATCGCACGCGACACGAACTTGTTGGAACGCTTCCAACGCGAGGCTACCGTGCTCGCGCGCCTCCAACATCCGAATATTGTGCGCTACTACGACGTCGTGGTCACCGACGGATATCGCTTCATCCTGATGGATTACATCCCAGGACAAACGCTGGACGATGTCTTGCAAGCAACCACGCAACCGATCCGCCCGCAAGCGTCCCTGGCCTTCATCACGCCGCTGGCATCCGCACTGCACTTCGCGCACAACGAAGGCATCATTCATCGTGACCTGAAGCCGGCCAACATCCTGCTGCACGAAAACGGCACACTCTATGTCACCGACTTCGGCATCGCGCGCCTGCTTAATGTGGCCAGCCAGCTTACCATGGACACCACGCTCGGCACGCCGCTGTACATGGCTCCCGAACAGATCACCGGCGAACCGATCTCCGTCGCCACCGACATCTACGCGCTGGGCGTGCTGCTTTATCGCATGTATACCGGCAGAGTACCTTTTCGAGGCGCTAGCTCAGAGGCAACCGGCCAATCAACTGCCACGCGCATCACCTACGAACATATCAATTGCGCGGCGGAACCCCCGGCTAAGTTGAACCCGAGCCTCGATCTCGCGATCCAGGAAATCGTGCTGCGTTGCCTGGAGAAAAAGCCAGCCCGCCGCTACGCCTCGATCAGCGATCTGTACGATGCGCTGGCCGAAGCCGTGGGCGCGCCGCCTATCGCGATCGACACGACCACAACCATCGGCACGGGCGAAGGGGGCGACTTGCCGCCGGACATTAAGCTTCCGGAGTGGTCGCAGTTCATCCCCCCGGTGGCCGATCCCCACACCGAGCCGGACGCGCTCGAACAGGACCACGCGTCGATCCAGATCGCAGAACCGGACGACGAGTCCGAAACGCTTGCTCCCCGGCCAGTATCAGCGGTCGATACCATCGAACACCCGGCGGCTCAGCCGGAAACCCGGCCCAACCTCGAATCCGCACTCCAGGACGCCGGACGCACCATCCCGCACCAACCGCAGCACCATGAATCCGCTACCGTGCCACATGCCGACCGCTTCTCGCTCCCGCATCCCACGCCGCGCCACCTGCCACAGCCGCCGCAACAACACCAACCGCCTGCAGCGCCCTATGATTACGCGCACGACGAACCGCCGCGCCGTAATTGGACCACAATCGCGATTGTTACCGGCGTGCTCCTGGTGCTGGCGTCGCTGTGCCTGGCTGTGCTGTACCTCAGCGGCATGTTTGGCAATGCCGCAAGTACTGCCACCCCGCGACGCGAATTCACGCTCACCGGACAGGTGGATGCCGCCGCTGAGGGCGATTCCGACACGCCGCAGACCGCCGGCGCAGAAACACGCCAGGGCGGCACGCGAATCGTATTCGATTCGCGGCGCGATGACGATCTGGACATCTATATCATGGACGCCGACGGCAGCAACCAGCGCCAGCTCACCGGCACTTCCGGCGCTGAGCGCGGCCCGGCCTGGTCCCCGGACGGGGCACATATCGCGTTTTACGGCGCGTTGTCGGAAAACGACAACTACGACATCTACGTCATCGATGCCGATGGGTCGAACTTGCGCAACCTGACGCAGTCGCCTGATATCGATGACCGTTACCCGGCGTGGTCGCCGGATGGCACGCGGCTGGCTTTCCACAGCAACCGGGACGGCGACTTCGAAATCTACGTGATCAATCTTGATGGAACCGGCCTGACCGCCCTCACAGACAACGACGTCGACGATCTCGGCCCGGACTGGTCCCCCGACGGCACACAGATCGCGTTTCACACCAGCCTGTGGGACTTTCCCTACGAGTTGGCGATCCTGGACCTGAATACCGGGCAAATTCGCCGCCTGACCAACAACAACGACACCAACACCTTCCCAACCTGGTCGCCGGACGGCACACAGATCGCGTACAACGCGATATCATCCATCGACGCGAACGCCAATATCTACATTATGCAGGCCGACGGCACGGGCCGCCGCCAGATAACCAATGACAACGCCCGCAACACGTTTCCGGACTGGTCACCGGATGGGACGCAAATCATCTACCAGCGCGGCAACCCCGACATCTCCGCGACTTACACAATCCCGGTCGCCGGGGGAACCCCTACTGCCCTCACAGGCCAGGACCGTAATTTCCTGCCGGACTGGGAACCGTATCACTGATCGCACACCATGCAGCCGTACATAAACAGGACAGCCTGCCGGAACGCTGGCTGTCCTGCCTGGTGTATACGTTCTGCAACTGAAACGCGGCACCTAACCGACGTTGTTTGTCGCGTCGGTATCATTCGGGCTGCTTGCCGTCGGAACGGGCGGCCCGGCTTCGATCGCGTCTTCCGCGTTGCCGTACACGCATGAATTGTACGCACGCCCGATCTCAACGCGGAAATCAGCAGTCCGGTTCGGGTCCGGCTGCGTAACGACTTGCGACTCGCTCACACGTAGCACCCGCATGAGGTCTTCCAGCGCGCTGCTCTTGGCCTGTCCGGTGTAGTTGTACACGCGTGACAGTTCCAGCACCGCCCCGGACATCGGCGGCAGCACACGCGCCGAAAAACCTTCCCAGGCCATCCGGTCCGCCGCCACGAGGTCAAACCCCAGCCCGTAAGCGGTGGCATCAACGATATCCACGGTCACGGTTTGCCGTCCCAGCCGGTTTGCCGTGGGCGGAGTCAGGAAGCTCGTGATCAGATTCTCCAATGCGTCACGTCTCGGCAGCATGACCTCACGCTTGTCGTCTGGCGTGATGAACCGCTCGTAATGTACCCCGGTCGTGCCGCTGTAACGCGCGATATTGCTCATGTCCAGTCCCATCGCCAACGGGACCATCGACAGCACATCGGTGAGCTGCATATCGGTCTCGACCACTTCCATCGCGTCCGGCCAGAGTTGTGTCACCTGCGCGAACAGGCCCTGCTCGCGGGCCTGGTGCCACATTGCCCGCAGCACGTCCATCTGGCGGCGACCCCGGTCGAAGTCGTTCGTCGTCATGCGGCTGCGTGCATACCACAGCGCCATGTACGGGCTGAGCTTCTGGCGACCGATCGGCAGGGTATAGTATTCCCAGTTTTCCTCGTCTGTCTGGTCAAGTTCCGGCGACTTCAAACGCCAATCCTCGATCGCGCAATCGACGCTGATCTCCAGGCCACCCAGCTCTTCGATAATTCGCATATACCCGTCGAAATTCACCCGCGCGAAATGATCGACGTTGATCCCGAAGTTGTAGCGGATCGTCTCCTTCATCAAACCGAACCCGCCGCCAGGATAGTCATTGCCTGCACCCAGCGCATAAGCGAGATTGACGCGTTCCATCGTGTGGTTCGGGATATACACAAACAGGTCACGCGGCACGTGCCACATCGCGACCGACCCGGCGCGTTTATTCACCGACACCAGGATGATCACGTCCGTATGCCCCACGCCGCCCCCGCTTGTGTCGCTGCCCAACAGCAAGAAATTAATCACGTCCGGATCAGTATCCAGCAGCGGCATCGCAGGCGGGATCGGCACCACCGGGGTCTCGTAAGGGATCGCATACGTCCCCTCGATCACATACGTCGCGGTGGGCGGCACCGTCGGGGTAAATGTGGCGGTAAACGTCGCGGTGGGTGTCGCGGTGTTGGTCACCGACGGGGTAAACGTTGGGCTGGGAATCGGGGTATCGCTCGGCACGGGCGTCAGGGTCGGACGCGGCGTATTCGTGGGGATCGGCGTTACAGTCGGTCGCGGCGTATTGGTAGGAATCGGCGTGATCGTCGGCTTGAGCGTCGCTGTAGGCACCGGCGTGTTACTTGGCTCCGGTGAAGGAGTCAGGGTAGCGCTGGGTTCTGGCGTGTCGCTCGGCACGGGGGTGTCGGTATTCAGAGCTTGTAGCGCCGCCGCATCTTCCGATGCGGCCATCAGGGACGGGTCGGAAGTCGCAGTGGCGGTGTCCGTTGCCGAAGGTTCGGGCATAAGCGTTTCCGTCGGCGCGGTAGTCACTTCACCCGTCGCAGTCGCCAGAATTTCCGGCGCAATCTCTCCGGCAGCCACTCGCGTCAGACGCCCGGCCAACGCGGTCGCCGTGCTGACGATCAACGTATCATGCCGTTCGCGCATGTCGCGTGCTTCCACTTCGTCCAAGATGCCGTTCACCGCATAGACGGCATAACCGACCGAGGCCAACAACAAAGCTGTGACAATCAACGTGCTTGATACCAGCCGCACCAGGCGTATTCCACTCCCCATACAACAAAGCCTCGCAAATAATCGTCTGAACGATCGGACACACACATCATCGGGGCAAAGCACCGGCCCTGCCCTGGTAGCGAGTAGAGTATACCAGAAGTCAACGTGCTTGTGTCGCGTTTTCCACGCGCCTGCTCAACGCCTCCCATACGCCAATCGCATATTTGCCCGAAGTCCCTTTCCGGGCGGCGAGAACGTGTTACAATCATGCCACATGTGCATGATGCAACTTGCATACCAGCCTGGAAATCGCCGTGACAGAAGCCGCCCTCCAACCGATATTTGCCGTGATCGCGGCATATAACGAAGATCGCTTCATCGGCAGTGTGGTACTCAAAACGCTGCGTCACGTCGATCGCGTGATCGTGGTGGACGACGGATCGCAGGACGACACAGCTCGCATCGCCGAATCAGCCGGCGCAACCGTGCTTCGGCACGACGAAAACAAGGGCAAAGCCGAAGCGATCAATACCGGCCTGCGCTACGCGAAAGACAACGACGCCGGTATTGTCGTGCTGCTGGACGCGGACGGCCAGCACGACCCCGCCGAGATCCCAACCCTGATCGCGCCGGTCCAGGCAAACCAGGTCGATATCGTCGTGGGATCGCGGTTTCTCGGCGTGCGCAGCCGGATACCCCGCTGGCGCATCCTGGGGCAGCACGCGCTCACCCTGGCAACCAACGTCGCATCTGGCGTCGTGCTCACGGATTCGCAAAGCGGTTTTCGCGCCCTGTCGCGCAGTGCGCTTGACGCTTTGAGATTCCGGCCCAAAGGCGGCTTCTCGATTGAATCGGAGATGCAATTTCTCGTCCAGCAGCACCGGCTCACGGTTCAAGAAGTGCCGGTGCACGTGCATTATGCAGGCCCTTCAAAACGCAACCCGTTCGCGCACGGATTGCAGGTGCTAAATGGCATCCTGGCGCTCGTCAGCCAGCATCGCCCGTTGTTCTTCTTCGGCACGCCCGGCATAATCGCCATCACCCTCGGGTTGATCATGGGCGTGCTCGTGGTACAGATTTATAACGTCCATCAGACGCTCGCCGTCGGATACGCCTTGATCAGCATCATGTTGTTTATCGTAGGCGTGCAAACGCTGTTCACCGGCATCGTCCTGCACACTATCCAGGCATTTCTCTCGCATAACAAATCCCCCTGACGCCTGTGCCGGTTGCCGCTAACTACCGTCCATCTTGCCAGTAGAGGACAAGTTGCCATGCCCACAATCGTCCTGCGACACGTCACCAAGCAATACCGCGCAGGTGAACGCGGTGAGCTTGGCCCACTGGAGCGCATCGCCAGCTCCGCAACGACAATCTTCGACCAGCAGCACGTGCAGCAGGCAACCGCCCCGCGCACCGGGCACGACCCCCCCGATCGCACCAACGCGCTCGATGATCTGTCGCTGACGATCCGCGATGGTGAAGTCCTCGCTGTGCTTGGACCATCCGGCTGTGGCAAAACCACGTTATTACGCGTCATCGCCGGGCTAATTAAACCGGACTCCGGTGACATCACCTACGACGCCGTGCCGCTGCAGGATATCCCTATGAACGAGCGCGGTATTGGCATGGTGTTCCAAACGTACGCGCTTTACCCGCACATGCCAGCCTACGACAATATTGGGTTCTACGACTTAATCCGCAGGCAGCCGGAAAAAATCCCCGAGCGCATCCGTAAAATCGTTGAGATCATGGGGGTGGACCTGCGATACCTGCTCAGTCGCAAACCCCCTACCCTTTCCGGTGGCGAGCAGCAGCGTGTTGCAGTCGCGCGCTGCCTGGCACGTGACCCCAAGCTGTTCCTGTTCGACGAACCCTTGAGCAACCTTGATGCAAAATTGCGCAGCGAGACACGCATACAGATCAAACGCCTGCTCAAGCACTACAGTATCACGTCCGTCTACGTCACGCATGACCAGACCGAAGCGATCGCCCTGGCGGACCGCATCGCGATCATGCGCCAGGGCAAGATCGAACAGGCCGGCACGTTCCGCACACTATACGATGCGCCGCAAAACATGTTTATTGCGGAGTTTCTCGGCACGCCGCCAATGAACCTGTTCCCCGGGTATGTCTTCAACAATGTCTGGGAAGGGCGCGGATTCAAAGTCCAGGCGTTACGCCCCGGCCTGCGCCAGGGCCAGGCCGTACACATCGGCATCCGCCCGGAGCACATCCAGATCGTTCCTTCAGACGGTATCCCTGCGCGCGTAGAATACAGCGAACCGATTATCACCCAGCAGCGCCAACTGCTCTACACCAACCTCGCGGGGCGGGATTGCATCGTCAGCACAAGCATCACCCAGGATGTCAGCCACGGCGATATGCTACGCCTCCATTTCCCCCCGGAGCACCTGTACCTGTTCGATAGCACCACCGGCAAACGCATCGGCTGAACGCGCCCGATGTCGGGATGCCACCGCCATTTTCCCTCCCGTATCCTCGCGTGCGCCATCTCGTATTTCGACTATACTAAGAGATAGCGCCGCTGTTCGCAGTCCGGCCATTTACTACAAGCCACGACAGCCAACATCCGCAAAAACCAGTCAGGAGGGGATCGAATGTTTCATTCCAGGTACAGCATTTATCGCGTTGTTCTTCTTACTATCCTGTTCGGCCTCGCGGTCTCGTCCGCCGGTTTTCACGCGGTCCCCGCGCTGGCACAAGAGAGCAGCAATGTCGTCATCGTCAATACGGGCGCGCTACATATTCGCAGCGGCCCTGCCGCGAATACGTCCGTGCTGGGCACCGTGCCGGGCGGGGCCGAACTGCCCGTCACCGGGCGCAACCCGGGCTCGACGTGGTGGCGCGTGCAATCGCCATTCGGCACCGGCTGGGTTTCCGACTATTACGTCGTGTTTCGCGGCAATATCGACGCCGTGCCCATCGTGAGCATTCCGGAAGGCACGCTCGAAACGCCGGTCGCATTCGTCCAGGGACTGCCCGTCACGGTCTACGGCAACCCCAACACCGCTTCGTTTGTGATGGGCATCGTTCCCGGCGGCGTGAGCTTGCCCGTCCTTGGCCGTTCCCCTGATGGCGCATGGTGGCAGGTCAGCACCGCGATGGGGTCGGGCTGGGTTCACATCACTGAGGTGGCGTTGCGCGGTGATGCGAGCATCATCCCCACGGTCGGCGATCCCGGCCCGTCGTTTCGCGGCCCAACCGTGCGCGTGAACGTCGACGTGACGGTGACGCAGCACCCCGGCGGCGGTGACACCGTCACCACGCTGCCCGCCGGCACCACTCTGCCTGTACGCGGGCGCAGTGCCGATAACACATGGTGGCAGGTGTCCGGCGATTTCGGTTACGGTTGGTTTCCTGTCGCGCATGTCAGTATTGCCGGATCGGCCAGCAACATTCCCGTCGTGGCGGATGCCTACACGCGCGGGCCGGGCTATACCGGGGCCAGCGCCATGAACGCGATCGTCGAATCCGACCGCAAAGTCGCCTATGGGGAGAACACGTACGACAGCGACCCCATCTGGGACGCGCGGCGTGGCGAGCATCTGGGCGTGCTGGCGCGCAGCCCCAACGGGCTGTGGCTGCAGGTGATAAAATCAAACGGCTGGCGCGGCTGGATGAACTTCAGCGGCCTGACTCTACAAGGCAGCATGGCCGATCTGCCGATCTACGATCTGACCCCGGTGGTCGAAAACGTCGTGATCGTCAACACGGGGCGCTTGAACATCCGCAGCGGCCCCGGCGTGGAATACGCCGTGCTCACATCTGTACCGGGAGGAACGACGCTGTCCGTCTCCGGGCGGCATCCCACCCTGCCCTGGATTCGTGTTACGGGCGATTACGGAACCGGCTGGGTGCGTATCATGTTCATCATCTTCCGGGGGAACTGGAGCGCCGTGCCGCTGGTGACCGAGCCGGTCGGTGCGCTGGAAGTGCCGCAGGTGATCATTGCCACGCCGCACAACGTCTACAGCGAGCCGGCCTGGGACATGCCCGCCGGGGTCGTCCAGCCCGGCATGTACCCGCTCGTCGGCTGGAGTCCGGGCTACCAGTGGGCGCAGATCGAAACCGAGCTAGGGCGCGTGTGGATCCAGCGCGCCGAGTTCAACATTCGCGGCATTGCGGAGAATGCCCCGATCGTCGGCTGACACGTGTGCCGGTGTAGCAACGGCTCACCAACTCAAAGGGCGTACCCGTAACGGTACGCCCCTGTAGTTTCATGGCACCGGTGCTATTCGTAGCGCAGCACGTTCATCGGCTTCTCTGCCGCTGCACGCCACGCCGACAGTGCCGCCGCGCCGATCGCCACCGCGATCGACATCAGGATCAGCCAGCCCATCGTGGAAAACTGGATCGTCTCCCGGAGTTGATCCGGGTTCTGTGTCGCCAGCACCAGCACGACGGTCACCACAAACCCGACCGACACACCGATCAACCCCGCGATCAAACCGATCAGCCCGTTCTCGATCACGAGCATTGTCAGCACGCGGCGCCCCTTCAATCCGACCGCTTTCATCACGCCGATCTGGCGGCGGCGCTCCTGCGTTGCCAGCGCGACCGTATTGGCAATGATCGCCGTGCCCGCCAGCAGCGCCAACCACGCGACCAGCGTCGGAATGGCCTTGAGTTGTTCGATCAGGTTCTCGAGCAGTTGGGTGATCGCGCTCAACTCAAACGCCAGCACGCCCGGCACCCGCGTCACAGCGGCCTTAACGCGGTCAATCGCTTCGTCGTCCGCATCGTTGACCTGCACGATCGCAAACACACCTTGCGGTGTGATCCCTGCATCCGACAGCGTGCGCGGCGGCACGGAGAACAGGTTCCCGACTTCCTCCAGCCCCGTCTGTTCTGACTGCCGCGAGATAATACCGACAACGTTCAACAGCAGCAGCACATCGTCCGCTTCGCCCGGTTCGTTTTCGAAACGGAACATCAAGCGATCGCCGGCATGGATGGCAAACCGTTCAGTCAAAAACGACTCGCGCAGCATGACACGATGCGTCCCGATATCGTCGGCTGTCAGCTTGCGCCCTTCTTTCATGTCGTAGTCCGGCAACGCCGCAATGTCCGAGCGCTCGGAAAGCGTCAGCATGATGCCGTCTTCCACGTGCTCGAAATTGCTGTTCTCGCGCTCTTCCCTTGCCGCCTGATCAACCCCGGGCGGGCCGCCCATGTCGATTTTCTCGCCGTTGATCGCGGTTAAGATGCCGTTATACGCCGTAAGCTGCGCGTAATGCTCGACATCCGGCTGCTGGTCCAGCGTCGCGCCGATCTCGGCCCCAAACTCGGGCCGGGTGCCAAACACAATGAGATTGCCTTCGGTGGACTGATCAAGCTGTATGCGCAGCAGTTGGCTGACCGCGCCTGTCGTCAACGACACGAGGCTAAGCCCCGCAATACCGACACTCAACCCCAGCAAAGTCGAGGCGACGCGGCCACGCCGTCCCGACATTTCACGCAGGATCAAGCGCCCATCGACGGTGTAACTGCGCCGCAGATAGCGCCACAACCACGCCGCAAGCACCAACATCCCCAACGCACCGCCCCACCACTCCGGCGATCCCAACACATCCGCAATCAGAAAACCGCCGCCGAGCAACATCAAGCCGAGCATCACCTTCGACGTGCCGTAAGCCGCCGACCGCGCGATCTCGGTCACAGTGGATTGCTGCCGGCTGGGTAAGGCTTGGGCGGCAACCGGTGCCCGCATCCAACGTTGCCACAAGCGCAGCCGGATCGCCAGCCACACCAGCGTTGCCAGCACAACCAGCACAATCACGGCCCAGCGGCCAACCAATACCGCCGCCGCCACAACCCCCGCGATCAGGCTTGCCAGCACCACACTGACCAACGCCATCAACAACGTCGGGGACAGTTTGCCCACCGCCCACACAAGCAGCCAGTAACCGACGTAGACAGCCCCCAGCAACGCCAGCGCGCTCTCGACCAGCACCACCCCGGTCGACATTTCCGCGAGCACGTTCCAGACTCCCGTACCGTACAGCGCCGCTTCCAGCGCGCGCCCGGCGGTCAGACCGGCCAGGCTGCCGATCGTCACGCCGAGCGATCCCAACGCGATCACGCTCACCAGCGCTCGCCCCAACCACCGTACCAGCCCACCAACAGTGACGGTGATCGCGAGCCACGCCGCAACCCAGAGGGCATCACCGTTCTTGAAAGCGTAATAAATATCATTGGCCGGTTTCACATCCCCCAGGCCGAACGGCAACCACACCTCGCTGGCGATTAGCATGATTGCGGATGCAAGCACAGCCCCGATCGCCAGCGCGCCGTACAACAGGATCGCCTGCCGCAGGCCGCGCAAACCCGCCGTGATCGCGCGCCGCCCACGCTCGCGTCGCGGAACCCGCTGCCAGCGCGCCAGCGGTAACCAGCCAAACACGATCCCCGCCACACCGGTGATCCAACCGTCCAGGCGCTCAAAACGTCGCGCCAGCCGGAAGGTGTAAAAGTCCGGGATCGGCTTGCCAAACCGCGTATTGGCGATGATGACGCCCCCGAACAGGCCGACCAGCGCGCCACCACCGACGATCATATACACCGGC
The DNA here is from genome assembly GCA_964425755.1 of uncultured Anaerolineaceae bacterium. GTDB lineage: Bacteria > Chloroflexota > Anaerolineae > Aggregatilineales > Aggregatilineaceae > CAYRNY01. The sequence continues at coordinate 299,224 of CAYRNY010000002.1, read as the reverse complement.
CCGTACTCAATCGCGCCTTCCACAATTGAGTCGACCAGCAGCCCGATCACCGTGATCATCACAACCAGCGTCACGAGCACTTGCACCAGCCCGGCAGCCGGCATCTGGGCCTCGTTAGGTCGCAGCACGACCGCAGGCCGCACCTGCCCCGCGATCAGTGTGGGCAAGAAACCGAACAGCCCGGTCATTACCAGCCCCAGAAAGAGCCCGCTTGACAACGCTTCCGGATAAAGACGCCACTCCAGCGTGAGCTGGAAAGCGGTCTCGCCCACGTCACGGATCAGGTAGCTCAACACGACGCCCAGCACAAGCCCGATCACGCTGCCGATCAACCCCAGCAATAGCGCTTCGATCAGGAACAGCAGCGTCACGCGGTACGCCTTCAGGCCGAGCGTCTTCAGCACCGCGATCTCCAGCGTGCGGCGGCCAACCACGACCAACATCGTATTGATGATCCCGATCCCGCCGATCAGCAGGGATGACAGCCCCATCACCAGGATCATGTCGTCGATCACATCCGCGGTTTCCTGGTTCTGCGCCTCCAGTTCCGGCACCGTCGCGCGGTTCAGTTCTCTTTCTATATCGGTCTCGGCACCAACGCCGTCCTGCAAATGCGCGATCAGGCTCGCTTCAATCCGCCCAACATCGCGGCCTGCCGGGACGCGAACGAACACCTGGTCCGGTAGCGGTTTTTCCCCCAAGAGCGGCAGCGCATCCAGCGGCAAATAAGCGTAATCAAAAAAAGCGGACTGCGGCAGCGTCAGCAACGACTCGGCTTCGGCTTCCGCAATCCCGGCTACCACAAACAGGCGTTCCGATGCCCCCAACTGCAACGTATCACCCACCTGCAGCCCCAGTCGCGTCTGCCGCGACATGGATCGGGAGATCACAATCGGGTAGGGATCGCTCTCGTCCGCCGGCACGCTGAGCGCCGCAGCGAACGTTAAGCCGCTGGGGGAAAACAACCGCAGCACATCGTAGAACGGGTAGCGATCCGGCTCTACGTAAAGGACCAACGCCGGGGCCGAAGCGCCAGTCTGCCCGTCATCTATCACTTTGATCTGCGCGACCGTGGACATCCGCGCGACCATGATATCGACCCCCTCGGCATCCGCCCACTCGCGCATCAAGTCGACGCTTTCTTGCGTGAACACGGGTTGCCCGCCCGACAGTTCGACCAGTTCCGGCACCCCGGTTGACGCATAAACACGGATGTCGCCCCGGTTCATCTGCGCCAAGTTGGATGTGAGTTCGTCACCCACCATGAAGGCAAGCGTGCGCAGCGCGACAACGGCGGCCACGCCCGTCGCCACGCACACCAGCGCAAACAGCGTCCGCCCCCGGCTGCGCCACATATCACGCAGCGAGTGAACGATCGAAAACCACACGAACTTCCACATCGTACCGGCCCCAGCAACTTTTTCGATCATGCCGTAACCTGCTGCTGGTCATCTACGATCTGCCCATCGATCAGGTGCAGTGTGCGCCCCATTTCCCCCGCCAACTCCGGGTCGTGCGTCACCAGGATCACCGTGGTGCCGGTCTCGCGCCACACATCGCGCAACGCCTCGATCACCACCGCCGACGCCTCAGAGTCAAGATTCCCGGTCGGCTCGTCAGCCAGCAACAAGGGCGGCTTGTTAGCCAGCGCCCGCGCGATCGCCACACGCTGTTGTTGGCCGCCCGAAAGCTCCATCGGGCGGTGGTTCAGCCGGTCTGAGAGCCCGAGCAGGTCGAGCAACTCACGCGCGCGCTGTTCCGGGTCAAACTTCGGGTGCTGCGCGAACTGGATCGGCAGCATCACATTTTCGAGTGCCGTCAGCGTCGGGATCAGGTTGAAGAACTGGAACACAAACCCGATCTTCTCGTTCCGTACCTCGGTGAGCCGCCCCTCGCTCATATTCGTAACATCGACACCGTCGATCTCGATGCGTCCTTCGGTTGGCGTGTCCAGCCCTCCGATCAGCCCCAACAGCGTGCTCTTGCCACTTCCTGACGGGCCGACAATGCCGACCATCTCGTTTTCGTAGATTTTCAGATCAACGCCGCGAACCGCGTGCACCACTACCTTACCCAGTGGCAAATCTTTGACCAATCCAAGCGCACGCAGCACGACGCGGCGGCCATTTTCTCCTGCATCCATAATGATCGTCCTGTTCTGTGCCCGGTGTTTATGAGACTATACGCAGCATGGCGCACAAAGTCGTAACGCGTTCCTTCCTAATCATAACCAATTGTTGACTGGATGGGGATGGTCTTCTCGCAACGATTCATCTTTACCCGGCATACCGTCCCCAAAACCGACGCTACAATGACGCCACACGCCAACATATTGACCGGCAGCCCAAACATTGCTATGCTCTTAAACTACCGGAAAATCAGGATGAGGTTAGCATCTGATGAGCGTCCGTCGGAAGCAGTTTATCGTCATTATTGTAACCGTTGTTGTCCTTGTGCTACAGGCCCTACCCGTTGCCGCCTTTCCTGGTGACGAACGCGACGAAACCTGTGCCGAGCGCATCGCTGCTGCGATCGCGGCTACGCCCGCAGGCGAAGAACCGAACATCCCTGACGACTGCATCACCGACACCGGCATGACCGCGATCGAGTTGCGTGCCGCCGAAGCTGAAATGCGGGCGCACCCGGTCCCGGACGTGGTCCAGGTGCCCTATGACGAGGAGGTCGTCTGGACGCGTGCCTACCGGCGTTTGCTCGGCGATGTCACGATCTACGACGCCCCGAACGGCAACCCCATCGGGCAGATCAGCCAGGGGTATAACTACGTCACGATCATCAACTCGACCCAGGGCCACACGCAGATCAACTATGGCGCATGGGTCAAGGATGAGCACATCACCTGGGCTGATGTCTCAGAGTTTTCCGGTGTCGAAATCACCACGCAGCCCAGGCGTCCCTTCGCCTGGATGCTGGCTGAAGCGCGTCCCAGCCACTACCCCGGCGGCCCGCAAGATCAAGACGCCGAGATCATCGAACGCTACACCATGATGAACATCTACGGCATCGAGATTGTGGACGGCTGGGAATGGTACCTCGTCGGCCCAAACCAGTGGGTGCAGCAAATCCGCGTCGCTAAAGTAAAAACTATCGAACGCCCCGAAGGAGTCGGCCCGGATGATTATTGGATAGCCATAGACCTCTACGAGCAAACGGCGGTTGCTTATGAAGGCGATCGGATGGTTTTTGCCACGCTGATCTCGTCGGGGCTGCCGCAGTGGAGCACGCGCGAAGGGTTGTTCAGAATCTATGAGCGTTATGACGCCACACGCATGAGCGGCGCGGTCGGCCAGCCGGACTTCTACTTCATCGAAGAAGTGCCCTACGTGATGTACTTTGATGATGATATCGGCCTGCACGGGACCTACTGGCACGACCGGTTCGGCTACCGCCAGAGTCACGGCTGCGTCAATCTGTCGATCATGGACTCCTGGTGGCTCTACGATTGGACCAGCGCCGAAGAGCACAACGACGCCTGGGTCTACGTCTACAGCAGCGGCAAATACCGCAGGGACCTTCCGGCCTGGGCGCGTCGTTAAGCGATACGTACCAGTACCCAAACACACACAGGGGCGCATACCGCACACACAGCGCAATGCGCCCTGGTTTTTTGTTTCAGCACGCGATAATTCGTAGAAATTACGCCACAGAGAACCGCGCGGCGTTTCCACGATACCAGGGGGAAGCGATGGATCATCACAGCCGAGGCATAATCCGGGCCCTGCTTGCCGTGCTGATCCTGGCAGCGGCGGCATTTGCGGCATCGCTTTTTGTGTCCTATAACGTCACTTTTGACGCCACAATCACCGCACTTGAAGGTGACGCCGTGCTGATCATCCCCAACCGGGCCCCGCGCCCCCTGTCGCAGAACGACGGCGAGCACACCCGGCTGCGCGTTAACCATACCCTGCAACTTGAGCCTGGAAGCCGCGCGGTGATCACGTTTGCGATCAACGGCGGGCGCGCAGACATCGAAGGTCCGGCCAGCTTCAAGCTTGTAGAATCACAGCGCACAGCGACCACGATCGGGCACGTGCGCGCATCTGGCGCTTACAGCTTAATCGTCGAACAGGATGGCGGCACCGCCCGTTACTATTTCGACGAGGCCGATCCGCCGCTGGATGAAAGCGACGTCACGATTCGTATCACCGATATAACCCGCGACGAGATCGTATTAACCGAACCATGCTGGCTCGCAACCGCCAGCGCCGACGGCACCACCGTCAGCCGGCCCTTTGCCTGCCCGTGAACACCGCGAGCTATGCAAGGCACGGAGACACACGGGGACTACAAACCGTCGTCGCTTTCATCATCCACCCGGTCCGCGTCAGGTTCTGGTGATGTCTCCTGTCCCGAGGCTTTGTGCATGGGACCTGTCGGATCGATGTAGGCGGAGAATTCGCGATCCGTCGCGGCCATGTCCATCCCGTCCGTCGACCCCACTCCCTCGGATCCCCGAACCTCGTGAAGCGCCAACGCCGATACCAGGAACGCCAGGCGCCGGCTGCCTATCCCCTCAGTCCGCCAGCCCATCGCGCGCAGCCCGATCAAAGCCAGCGGAATGTAGTATTCATTCCAGAGCGCCGGATCGTACAGACACTCCCGCACCACCTCACGGATCGTCTTCACCGCGGCCAGCACGCGCGTTACGGGTGGTTCCGCGTGCAGCGCGCTTTCTTCGCCACGATTGATCGCATGCAATCGCTCGACCACGCCCCACTGGCTTTCCCAATCGGAAGGCACGAGGTTCGCTGCCACATGAACCAGCAGGCTGAGCTCCAGTAGCGCCCAATCAAACAATGTGTGCCCGTCGCGGACCAGCGCAAAATCGATCAGCCAGGGGTTCCCTTGCGGCCCGACCAGCACATTCGCCATATGCATATCGCCGTGTATCGTCGAAAGATTACCGTTGATCTGCCGCTGCAACAGCTCGTAAAAATGCTGCAGTGGATTGGGCAGCGTCGGCATGGTTGTGCGCCCGGAAGGCAGCTCATCCAGGCGCAGGTCAAAGCCAGGGTCAAGCTCCTGCAAGTGCCGCAGCAGCAGATCGTAGCGCGTGCTCACCACACGTCCGACCAGCGCCTCAACCTCCTGCCCGCGCAAAAAGCGCCTGTGCACCAGGTTCATGCCGCGCACCTCGACCTCACCGGACCGGTTGATCGCCTCCGGCTTGGCCCCCGCCACCAGGTACAGCGCGTCACGCTCCACGTCGGTTTTGCGCACGAAGAACCGGTTCAGCCGCACGATCTCGCCCGGCAAGATATGGTCGCTGCGGCTCCAGTTGCCCAGCGGAGCGATCACGTGCCCGGTGGCTCCAAACGCCGTTTCCGGCAGCCAATCCGCCACCAGGGCCGGCGGCAGCACGTGCTCATACTCACGCCACGCACCGAAGCGGTATGGTTGGCGCTCTTTCCACCAGCCAGCGCCGAACTGGTCGAACAACTGCCGGATCAAAACGTTGAGATCATACCCCGCATCCTGAACAGCGACCTCGCGTAAGTTGACCGGTTTGGTCGTGTCCAGGTCGCCCACAAACTGGTACTTCAGCCCGCCATAAGGCGTGTCATCCGGTGTGGCCGGGGCATCGATCAATCGCGCGGCCCCCAACGGCAACCTGCGGTGCACGTACTGGTCATAGCGCAGCCGCTCGTAAAGAATGTGATCGCGGTCATCCAGCTTGACGACTACCGGGGCATCTTTCCCCCCGCCGATGCGCTCCGGATGCACCAGCAAGACCTGCGCCGTGCTGTACCCGCCGTCCAATTCGCGCAGTACATCGATCGCGGCATACTCACGGAACATCATCTGCAGCACGCGCTCGCGCCCGGTGTCCAGCGTCACGGGGCCGCGAATCGGTACCTCCGGCACCCGCGCCTCCAGCGGGATGTCCCATTCCGCTACCGCGCGCGCCAAAACGCCTGCCTCCATCCCCATCCCGCGCAGGACGCGAACGACCACGTTGTCGTTCTCTTCCAGAATCGCCAACAGCAGCGCCCGTTCCGGCGAATATCCCTGTGCCTCGTAATGCGAAGCTTGAGCAAGCACGCGTGCGGCGCGCGGCGTCTCAGGGAAACCGGGCCAGAAACGCCGGTCCTCATAACGTCCGACCGTCTCACGAATGCTGTAGCGCACGAAACGCCCCGACAGGCCGTGCCGGTCGAGTACTGCCGCTGTCAGGCCGCCGGAGACTTTTGTCAGCGCGATGAATAGGTGTTCCACCCCGATGAAGTAATGGTGCAAGCTGGCGGACTCCTGGCGCGCAAGGGTCAGAATTTCCTCAAACGAGATGTCGCTCACGATGCACCTCCGTCACTTGCCCGGAACACAGAAGCATGACCGCTCAGCCGGACAAATCGTTCGCCTTCCAAGCGCCTTCTTATCGGAAGGCCGCGTCATTCTTCCGTCGCCGCCGGTACCCAGAATCCGAACGTGCTGCCGGCCCCGGGCGCGCTCTCAAACCACACCGCCCCGCCGTGTCGCTCAATCACCGTCTTGACCAGACTCAGCCCCAACCCCGTGCCACCGATATGCTCGGTGCCCGGTTCCTGCGCGCGATAAAATCGCTCGAACACGCGCGCCTGTCGTTCTGGCGAAATGCCGTAACCATTGTCACGCACCTCAAAATGTAGCCGTTTACCCTGCCCCTTAAGCTCAACCTCTATTTGCCCGTGTTCCGGGGTGTACTTGATCGCATTTCCCACCAGGTTGGCGATCGCCTGCCGCATCTGCGTGATGCTGCCATGCAGTTGCATCGGCAGGTCGGGGTACTCCAGCGCCAGCGTGTGATGTTTGCGTGCGGCGCTGCCCTGCTGCTCTTCGACTACTTCAGCCGCCAGGCCACGCAGATCAAACAGCTCCCATTCGCCCAGGCGGTCGCTTTCGATCCGTTCAAGTGTCAGCAGGTCTTCGAGCAGTGATTGCATCGCGCGCGTGCCGCGCCGCAACTGCTCGAGGTGCATCATCACGTCGGGCGCGGGTTCACTTTCGCCGATTTCCATCGCCAGCAGTTCGATATAACCCATAATGTTGTTCAGCGGATTGCGCAGGTCGTGCGACGCCATGCGGATCATCTCGGATTTGAGTTTTTCCAGCCCTAGCACCTCGTTGTACAGCATCGACTGCCGCAATGCGATCGCCGCCTGGCTGGCGAGCGTTTCCACCTTGAACACGTCGTTCGATGTGAACTGGCGGTCATGCCGCCCTTCGACAACGGCGGCCAGGCCGATCAATTCATCCTGCGCTACCAGCGGGATCAACACCATCGCGTACATTTGATTTTCCAGCAGGTACTGCCGGTCTGCTGGCGAAAGTGCCGGGTCGTCGGCGCGCAGGACAAGCGGATGCTGCTGCTCGACCGCCATCCGCAGGGATGGAAACGCGTCAAGCGGCAGCGTGGTCTTCACATCGGGCAATTGTTCGCTCGCATTGTTCGCCGTGCCCAGCCGGTACACGCTCAACACCTGCACCTCGCTGTTTTCCCGCACGTAATCAAAAATCACCGTGCTGGAACACTCCAATGCAACTGCCATCGCCTGCGCGATGCGCCGCAAAATCTCGTCATGCTCGAGGGTGGATGTGATCGCGCGGCTCGCGGTGTATATCACCGCCATGTCATCCGCCAGTTGCTCGGATTGCCGGTACAGCCGCGCGTTGTCGAACGCAACCGCCGCACGGCGCGCCAGCCGTTCGAGAAAGCTCACATCAGCCTCCCCGAACGCATCCGCGCGATCGGATGCCAGCACGATTACCCCCAGCACTTCCCCGCGCATGGATAGCGGCACGGCGATATATGTGCGTGCGCGTGGGAAGAACGCGCCAGTACCCGGTTTTTCATGCACGTCCCGAACCACCTGTGTCTGCCCTGTGCGGGCAGTCGCCCCGATAACCCCGTCCATGACCGGATACGGATTCTGCTCGTCGTACACAAACGACGTGCGGTCGATCTCACCCATAATGACCGATGGAACCAACCCGCGGCGATCTTGCGTCATCACCATCACCAGGCCGGTGATCGCATTTGTGCGGCGCAGCGCCCAATCCATCGTCAACCGCATGACCCGCTCGACGTTCAGGTGCGTGCTCAACTCACGATCGGCGCGGTGCATCATCGAAAGCTCTTCGACTTGTTCGGACAGGGCGTCTGCCGTCTCCGATACGCGCCGGATCAGGCGCGCGTTTTCGACAATGTACGCGATCTGGTTCGCGAGAATGTCAACCGGGCGTAACGCCTCTGGCGTTGGGCGCAGCCCGCTTACCGGCTCGTCGAGCCGGATCAGCCCCACGATGTCGCCCTGCCCTACCTGCAACACTGCCAGCAGCATGTCCCCAGCTTGCCATGTTGGGTTGTGTGGATCGCCGATGTACAGGCAGTACAGGCCCGTATCCCGGTGTCGTTCCAGTTCGCCGTTAACCAGTCGCTGCCAGGTGCCACCCGGCACAATCATGCTTGTATGGGTTTGCTGCCCCTCACGGTCCAGCCCCGCCGCAAAGAGCTTATCAACATGCCCGTTCCCCTCTTCAAACAACGCCAGCCTGACGCGTTGCCAACCCAATGCCTGGATTGCCTCGACCGCGGCGTGCAGATTCGCGTCCATATTCGTCTGTTCCAGCATCTGCCGTGTCGCGACCTGCAGATGCAGCAGCCGATCCCTTTCGGCTTGCAGGAGCGCGCGCATCTCTGCGGCATCCTGTACCGGTTGCGCCAGTGCCGCCGCGAGCAGGGGCGCGATCGTTTGAACAGCGGGCATAGCCGTGTCAAAGTTACGCTCCGCAGCGCGATCAAACAGCCCTAACACACCGCGCGCCTGTCCGCCCCACAGCAACGGCATAAACAGCGCCGTCACATATCCCGCTGCACCGAACACGCCATCCCCGGCGGGCCACTGTCCTCCTGTAACACTCACCGCACGTCCTTTACGCACAGCCGCAACCAGCACGCTGTCCTGCTGGGTGACGATGTCTGGCACCGCGTGCCCGCCCGTTGACGTCGCAAAGCCGCGCAGCACGCGTCCCGATTCTTCCACCACCCACACACCTACCGCGGTACATGCCAGCCGCTCCTGCAACAGGTCCAACGCCTGGCGAATACCGGTTGCCGTATCCCGGTTGGCCGCTACGACTGCGGCGAGTTGTGTGATCCCGGCCATTCTGAGTTGCCGATCCACAGTCATACGTTCTTTCCCCCTCAGCCGCGCATCGAACGCCGCTACTCGCCCAGGATTTGAACAACCAGGCGACGGTTGCGTGACCGGACATCAAAATCCACAAACACGATGTGCTGCCATGTGCCCAGTGTCAAGCGCTGCTCAACAAATGGCACGGTCAGCGAAGGACCGAGTAACGCTGCGCGTACGTGGCTGTGTCCGTTGCCATCGCCCCAACGCAAGTTGTGCCGGTATTCGCGATCCGGGGACGCGATCTCGTCGAAGAGACGCTGGAAGTCATGCACCGCGCCGCTTTCAAATTCGATCGTCGTGATCCCGCTCGTTGCACTGGGGCAAAACACGGTCACGATCCCGGCATTCAGCCCGCATCCGCGCACCGTGTCCTGCACTTGCTCGGTGATGTCGATCACCTGCCCATTGCCCCGCGTCTCCAATGCGATCGTTGCCGTCTCAACCATCATCCCCTCTCCTCAAGTTTCAGCGGACTGCACATCGTCCGCCGCCTGCTGCGCGCCGTTCCCTGCGTCGCGCAGCCTGGCGGCCAGCACTTCGACGGGGTGCAACGCCTCGCGAGCAGTCCCGTGCGCGACCTGTTCGCGGCACGACACCCCGCTGGCCGCGATGATCGCTTCTGGCGCTTCACGCACCGCCGGGAGCAACCGCTGTTCGCCGATCGCGACCGACAACTCATAATGCTCGGCTTCGAACCCAAATGACCCTGCCACACCGCAACAACCGTCATCCAGCTCGGTCAATGTGCAGTTGGGCAACAGCGCCAGCATGCGTTTGGTTGCGTTGGTGCCCCACAAGGCACGCTGGTAACAATGTCCGTGTAACATCACCGTGCACGGCCCGTCGTCGAACGTCAGGTCGTCCAGCAACCCCGCGCTCGCAGCTTCCGCCAGCCACTCTTCGACCGTGATCACCGCATCTGCCACACGTCGAGCATCCGCGCGGAGTTCGGACGGCACAAGGTCCGGATATTCATCGCGAAACGCTGCTGCGCAGCTAGGCTCAATGTACATGAACCGCTCGCCGCGTGCCACTGCGGGAGCCATCCGCTTGACGTTGCGCACGGCCAGCCAGCGGGCATCGTCCAGCAGCCCTTTCGAGATCAACGGGCGTCCGCAGCAATCGAGTTCGCGCGGCCCCCAGATCGTCACCGGAATCCCTGCCGCCTCGGTTATGCGCAGCACCGCGCGCCCCAGGTGCGGGTAGTTGTACTCGGTGTAGGTATCTGACACCAGAATTGGCGCGCTGGCCGTACCTTGAGAAGCCCGCGTCTGCTGCGACCCCGCTTCAGACGGAACGCCCGGTTTGTAGTGCCGCCGCGCCCACACGCTGAAACGCTGGCGCGCGAACAGCGGGAGCTGGCGCTGCGTGGCGACCCCCAGTCGCGCAAACAACCAGCGCCCTACTGCCGAACGCATGACCAGGTTCGCCAGCGGTGCGAACCGGCTTCCAATCTGGTTGAGCCGGTGAATGTGTCCGAACACCCAGGAACGCAATGGTACGCCGTGCGTATCGTAGTACGCTGCCGTGAATTCGGTCTTCAGGCGCGCCATGTCGACCAGCGAAGGGCATTCAGCCTTGCATGCCTTGCACGACAGGCACAGGTCCAGCACGTCGTAAACGCGCTCGTCAGCCAGCCCGTGCTCGCCCAGCTTTCCCGTCATTGCCAGTCGCAACGCGTTAGCCCGCCCGCGCGTGGAATGTGCCTCGTCAAGGGTCGCCATGTAGCTCGGACACATCACGCCCGTGCCTTCTTTGCGACACACGCCCGCCCCGTTGCACATCTCGACCGCACCAGCGAATCCGCCGTCGGTGGACCAGTCAAGCCGCGTCTCGCGCAGTTCATAGGCCGTTTGGTAATTCAGGCCGTAGCGCAGCGTATCCGGGTCGTCCATCGGCCCGACGTCGACCACTTTGCCCGGGTTCATCAGGCCCGCCGGGTCAAAGGCCGCCTTTACCTGCCGAAACGCCTCGGTCAAGGTCGGGCCGAACAGTCGCTTGCTGAACTCGCCACGTGCCAGGCCTTCGCCGTGTTCGCCGCTGGTTGTACCGCCGAAGTCCAGCAGCAAGTCCGCCACCGCCGTGCCGATCGCGCGGTACTGTCGCAGACCATCGGCTGTTTTGAGGTTCAGCAACGGGCGGATGTGCAGGCAACCCGCGCTCGCGTGCGCATAGATCGCCATGCGCGCGCCGTTCTCGGCCACGATGCGCTCGACGTTCTCGACGTAATCCGCCAGCCGTTCTACCGGCACCGCCGCATCCTCGATAAATGGCACCGGCTTATAGTCGCCGCGCATGCTCATCAGCAAGCCCAGCCCGGCCTTGCGCACCTTGAGCACGTTTCCCATTTGCAGGTCGTCGGCAGCGACCACCGTTGCACCGTGATAGCCATGCTGTGCCATAAGGGAGCGCAACCGGTCGACCTTCGCCGCCAGGTCCGCCTCGCCCGCGCCGTAGAACTCAACGACGAGCACCGCCGCCGGGTCGCCCTCGATGAACGTCAGCAGCCGGGAATAGTCCGGGTGCGCGCGCGTCATATCGAGCAGCATTTTGTCCATCAGCTCGATCGCCGATGGCTCGGCTTCCAGAATGTGCGGCACGATCTCCAGCGCGGCGCGCAGGTCGTCGAAATGCAGCAACACCAGACGCGTCCGTGACGGGCGCGGCACCAGTCCCAGCTCCACTGCGACAACCGTGCCCAGCGTGCCTTCCGCCCCGGCAAACAACCGCGCCAGGTTGAGGTCACCGGGATCGAGCGTGTTCAACGCGTAACCGGCGACCGTGCGCCAGGTCTGCGGGTAATGCCTCGCGATCGCGTCCGCGTTGTCGTGTAGAATTCGCCGGATCGCGTCCTGTAACCGATCCCGCGTCGGGCTGGCCGGGGCATCCCGCCCCAGTGTCACGCGCGTACCATCCGCAAGCACGACATCGACCGCGCGCACGTGATCGCCAAACATGCCGTACAGAATGCTGTGCATGCCGGTCGCGTTGTTTCCGACACAGCCCCCGATCGTCGCCCGGTCGCCGCTGGCGGGGTCCGGCCCGACCATCAACCCCAACGGTTTCAACTGCGCGTTGAGATGATCCAGCACCAGCCCTGGCTGCACGCGCACCGTGCGCGCCTCGGCGTTGATCGCCGTCACCCCCCGCATGTAGCGCGAAAAGTCCATCACCAGCGCGCGCCCCACCGTCTGCCCCGCGAGACTCGTCCCGCCTCCACGCGGCAGCAGCGGCACGTTGTGGCGTGCCGAAACGCGGTGCAGCGCCTCCACCGCGTCCGCGTTACGTGGGAAAACGACTCCCACTGGCTCAACCTGGTAATTGCTGGCATCTGTGCTGTACAACAAACGCGTCATCTGGCTGAAGTCGATCGTGCCGTCCACGACGCGCCGCAATTCCGCAGCCAGTTCCGCGTATTCTTCGCTAATTGACTGTAACATAAGATTCTCGCTCACTGTGCAACACGCACACCTTATAAAACAAGAACCGCCTGTGCGACAACACAGACGGCTCCTCCAAAACGAGCAATTACGGGCTTACTGCAGGGCCTCTTCCGTCTCGGCATCGAACAGGTGCATCACGTCAGCATTAAACGCCAACCCGACGGTCTGCCCGACGTGGACCTCAGCGCGCGGGTCGATGCGCGCCAGGAAGGTCTTGCCTTCCTTGTCCAGGTACAGAATCTTCTCGTTGCCCATTTCCTCGACCACGTCAACCGTCGCTTCCACCTCGGACGGGGTGATCCCCGGCGGCTGGTAGTCGATGTGTGCGATATTCTCGGGCCGGATGCCGAAGATGATCTTCTTGCCCAAGTGCGGACGGTATAGATCATAGCGGGTAGGCGGGACTTTTACCCGGAATGAGCCGGCGTCCACATGCATCTTTCCGTCCTCTTCCAGCAACTCGCAGTTGTCAAAGAAGTTCATCGCCGGACTGCCAATGAAACCAGCCACGAACACGTTTTGCGGGTGATCGTAGAGGTTCGTAGGCGTGTCGATCTGCATCAGCTCACCAGCATTCAATACCGCGATGCGCTCTCCCATCGTCATAGCCTCGACCTGGTCGTGCGTCACGTAAATGAACGTGGTGCCCAGACGCTGGTGCAGCTTGCTGATGAACGTACGCGCCTCAACGCGCAGCTTCGCATCCAGGTTCGACAACGGCTCGTCCAGCAAGAACACCGCAGGCTCACGCACGATCGCACGCCCCACCGCCACACGCTGGCGCTGGCCACCCGACAACTGCCGTGGACGGCGGTCGAGCAGTTGTTCGATGCCCAGACTGGCTGCCGTTTCGCGGACACGTTCGTCAATGACCTGCTTAGGGGTACGGCGCAAGCGCAAACCAAATGCCATATTGTCGTATACCGTCATGTGCGGGTACAACGCGTAGCTCTGGAAGACCATCGCGATATCGCGGTCTTTCGGCGCAACGTTGTTCACGACGCGATCACCGATCAGAATTTCACCCTCGGTGATCTCTTCCAGACCAGCCAGCATACGCAAGCTGGTAGACTTGCCGCACCCCGACGGGCCGACGAACACCAGAAATTCACCGTCAGGGATTTCGATCGTCAGGTCCTTGACGGCTTCGAAATCCCCCCAGCGCTTCGTAACGTTTCGATAAGTTACACTCGCCACAGATGTCCTCCCATAATCTTTCGCCTGAAAGCAACCACTTTGCTTTTGAACAATTCCTTAGTTAGTCTATTATGGCATTGACCCGCGTTCAAGACAAGTAATTTGCTCCGCGATCCACCTGCCAAGTCTCACAATGTGCAGCATTATCAGTGTCGGAAATGCCGCACACCCGTAAAAACCATCGCCATGCCTGCCTCGTTCACCGCCTCGATCACCTGCTGGTCACGGATCGAACCGCCGGGCTGCACAACGCACGTAATGCCGGCTTCCGCCGCGATCTCGACCGCGTCCGGGAACGGGAAGAACGCGTCCGACGCCAGCGCCGCCCCCTGCGCGCGCGCTCCAGCCTTCGCAATAGCCAGCCGAGCCGCATCGACCCGGCTGGGCAAACCGCCCCCAATGCCAACCGTCGCCGTGGGACGCGCCAGCACGATCGCGTTGCTCTTGACATGCTGCACCGCTTTCCAGCCAAAACGCAGTGCCTGCAGTTCTTCGGAAGTAGGCCGCCGTTCCGAAACAACTTCCCACGTGGTCCCTTCAGGATCGCCTATGTCTGGCTGTTGCACCAGGTACCCGCCCAGGATGCTCCGCAGGTCCAGGGCGTCGCCAGCCTTCTGGGACCGGATGCGCATCAAGCGGCAATTCTGGCGCGTCTCATGCAACATATCCTGCGCAACGGGTGTAAAGTCCGGCGCGATGATCCCCTCAACAAACAGCGAGCCGAGCGCTTCGACAAACGCCTCGTCAACCGATCGGTTCGATGCAATGACGCCCCCAAACGCCGAGACAGGGTCCGACTCCAGTGCCAGGGGGAGCGCTTCGGCAGGCGTGGCAGCGGTCGCCACACCGGTCGGCGTCAAGTGCTTGACGATCACCACTACCGGCACCTCGTAACTTGCCGCCGTGCGCCATGCTGCATCGAGGTCAAGCAGGTTATTGTACGACAGGGGCTTGCCCCCCAACTGGTCGCACCCCAGGGGTGTATTGTCCGCATGCGGCGCGAACAACCCGGCTTTCTGGTGCGCATTTTCGCCGTAACGCAATATCTGGATGCGCGTCAGCCCCAGTGAAAGCACATCCGGCAGGTCATCCGCCGGCGTGCCCGCCTCAGCATCAAACGCTTGCAACAAATACGCGTGGATGGCCGTGTCGTAGTCCCGCGTCATCTGGAACGCCTTCAACGCCAGCCGCCGTCGCGTCGCGGCGCTGACCAGCCCTTCCTCGCGCAGCATCTGCGCCACCACCGGATAGTCTGCCGGATCGGTGACCACCGTCACGCGCTCGAAATTTTTGGCTGCCGCCCGGACCAACGCTACCCCGCCGATGTCAATCTGTTCAACGGCTTCATCCAGCGCGACGCCTTCCTGCGCCACGGTTTCCTGAAATGGATACAGGTTGCACACCACCATGCTGATCGGCGCATAGCCGTGTGTGCTGAGCGTCGCCATGTCATCCGCGGTGTCACGCGCCAGGATCGCCGCGTGCAGTGCCGGGTGCAACGTCTTCACCCGCCCTGCCAGCATCTCCGGGGCCTGCGTCACGCGCTCAACCGGCGTGATGTCCAGCCCCGCCAGCTCAAGGACACGCGCAGTCCCACCGCTGGCAACGAGATCCCACCCCAAATCGACCAGCTCGCGGGCAAACGCTTCCAAACCGGTTTTGTCGTACGTACTCAAAATGACACGCGGCATGTTTTCCTCTCTAACGCGGGGCGACAGCACGATAGCTTAACCCTATGACCGGCGCGGATTATACTGAATACTTGTGTGTCGGGCCACCGGAAAGCTGTGCAAATGTGACAGGTACAATTGGGCCACCATGCCCACAGGGTCCAGGTGGCCAGTCGAACTTATTATACCAGACGATCCAACCTATAGATGTCTAGTTCTGCGGATATATAATACTAATACTAATCAACTTAACGAGTGTTTTTTCTGCGCTCTATAATGCGACTGCTAACAAAATTCGTTGACTCAGATGAACCTTCGATGGTTCAATAGATCAAGGACATGTTACGGGTAAGCATGTGAAGTAAAACGACGGTTGGTTGTCAGAAGCACAGGTTCATGTAGGCGTAGCGTTACAAGGAGCAACATCATGAGCAGCACCGTCGCTGAAGTAGGTCGGGTCTTGCGCGTCGGTCGCGGTTGGGCTGACGTTGAGATAAACAACACGGTGCGCCGGGTTAACACACGCGCCGCTCTCTTGGTACGTGCGGGGAATTACCTCAAAGTCGTGGGGGAGCAAGGAGTGGCACTGATCCCCGCGAGCGGCAGGCACAATTCCGATCGCCTGCACTGACCGTATACCAACGCGAAGTGTATAGCTCAAGCCGGGTAGCGATCCCGGCTTTTTTGTCCCTCACTTGTAAGATCGCACTACCGTAAGCGTCGCCAATCGAATACAATTACGCTAGACTGTGTTCATCGCACCAGACTCAAAAGGTTTTATGATGACGATCAAAACACAAGAGAAAATCGAGCGCATGCGCGAATTCCGTGACCGGAAAGCGATCCCGCACCTGGAACAATATGCCCCCGTATGGATTGTCAATGAGGAGCCGATCCCCGACGAAGAGACGATCCGCTTCAATGTCGTGTTTTATCACCCGCGCTACGGCTGGGTCAATCGCCGTTATCGCTACGATGCGTTCGATAACGTGCTGTATCACATGGGCCAGCGCAAAATCGAAGAAGACGACGCGCTGTACAACCTGACCGAGAAACCGCCCTACATCACGGCGGAAACCATCAATACGGTCGATTCCTACGGCGGCTAAGTGCGGGACAGGCGGGCTATCACGACTGAGAGGCGGGCACCATCCCCGCGCCAACGCCCGCCCACCGCTGCCTGACCTCTTCGAAGATCGTTAGCAGGCGCTCAACAATCACCGGCCATCCGTATTCAAGCGCTGTCTCGCGCGCGGCCCTGCTGATCTTGGCGCGCCGCTCGGGCACGCTCAGCAGCCAGCCAATGCGCTCGGCCAGGGCCGCTGGCTCGCGCGTCGGGACGTGTAACCCGTTCACGCCATCCTGCACCAGGAAAGCCAACCCCCCAATCTCCGAAGCGATCACCGGTGTGCCACATGCCATCGCCTCGAGTGCCACCATTCCGAAGCTCTCGTAATCAGAGGGCATGATCAGCGCTTCCGCCGCGTTGTAGTAATGCGGCAGCAGGTCTTGATCGCGCGCCCCAAGGAAACGCACCCGGTCGCGCACCGCCAATTCTTCGCGCAATTCCATCAAGCGCCGCATCTCAGCGTCCGGCTGTGGTGTATCGATCGCCCCGCCGATTACCATCGCGCACACGTTGCGCAGCACCGCCGGCTCGTCTCGCCGGAGCAACGCCATCGCGCGGAGAATATTGTCCACGCCCTTCAGCGGCTCGATGCGCCCCACAAACAACAGCAACCGGTCCTCTTCCGGAACTCCGATACGCGCTTTCGCTTCGGCTGCCGGCATCGGCTTGAAGCGCGCCAGGTCCACCCCCGGTGGCACAACGACGATCTTACGCCGGTCGGCCCGGTACAGCCACAGCAGTTGAGCGCGTTCTGCCGGAGTCGCCGCGATCAGCCGGTCGGCCCACGACATAATATCGGTCTCCGTGAAGACGCGAATGTCCGTCTCGACCTGCTTTGCCTCTTGCGCTACGCGGTTTTTCATGCGCCCCAGGGTATGGAACATCTGCACCACCGGCACACGCCACTGCGCCCGCAACTCGTGTGCTACCCAGCCACTCAACCAGTAATGGCTGAAGAGTATGTCGTAGTGCAGGTTTTCACGCGCGACAAACGCCAGCACATCATCAATGAACGCCGGAAGATACGCGAAAATCGCGTCGCTGCTCAAGAACTGGGGCGGACCAACAGGCACATGGATCACGCGTACATTCTCACCCAGCGGCACGATACGCGGTTGGTCCGGCTGGGCAACGCGCGTGAATACGTCCACCGGTATCCCACGTCGTCCTAGCTCACGGCTCACATCGCGAATGTAGACGTTCATACCGCCGGTCTTCTTGCCGCCAAGCGTTGCAAGCGGGCTGGTGTGAACGCTCAGGATCGCGACACGGCGAATCGTTGTTCGTGACATCCCCTACTCCTCAGGCGCGATCCGCAGTTGATAGACATTGATATCCTGGCCGCCCATGTCGTACTTGTACGGTTCGTCGCCGCGCAAAAAGTCGAATTCGCTCCGTCCCTGCTCGATTGCGTGCTCGATCAACCGCCCCAACAACACGATCCCCGGACTCAGGTGCCCGTACTCGTCCGCCGCATGCCCGGAGTTATACACGAGCACGCGGTTGTCATATTCAAAATTCAGATATGCCGCCGCTGGATCATCACCCACCGTCAGGAACGCCAACTGCAACCACCCACACGCGGCCATCTTCGGGATGACCACCTCAAAGAAACGCCGGTTTCGCTCGTCCTCCAGAAACGCGGCCTTTTCCTCGCTGCTCTCCGCCATCAACGTGAGGAACCGCCCCAGCTCCGCGTCGAGATCATGCTCCGGTCCGACGATGTACCACGCCGTCGATCCCGCCGCGCGGCGCAGCTTACGACGCAGTTCGTGCCGGTTCTTCTTGTCCAGCCCGTTCACATAATCGATGAAGCTGTCCGGCAGTTTCACCACCGGGCAAACATCCTGCAACCGTTTTTCAGTTGCAAGCCCATAACTTTCTGCCAGGGCAGGCAAGCGCTCAAGCACGGGTGAATGCTGGGGAATGTTGCACAACTGCACGTCGTCATAATCGCCCTGGTGTTCGGCCAGCCACCCCAACAGGGCCTCGTAAACCGCATCCTCCATGCCGCGCCGGACGATAATATCCAGGTAGTCCGTCACGTCCACGCAGCCGATCGTACGTACGACGCGCCGCCCATCATCCCCCCGGCTGATGAACCAGGGCGCGATTCCTTGCCATTGCCCGGACTCTTCGTCCTCGACTACCAGCACCCATAGCATACCCGGATGGTACGCTTCCCACCAGGCGGACTGCCATTCACAGGTCAGAAAGACCTGGTTCGCGGTGCTGTTTTCCAACAACTCGCGCCAGTCATCACAACAGTCGTCGAAGATCGACTGGTCGTTATACAACGTGATTTTCACCATCATCCCCTACAGGTTGAGTATACTCACAGGTGCACAATCGTCTTGATTATAGCGGGACTGCCTAGCACTCTCCCAGACGAAGGTATCAGATTTGCGCAAGAAAGCACAAATACTGGAACAGCGGTTGAGTTCCAAAGACTGCTAAAATTCGCTCTTGTCATCTACCGCCCGCGTTGCTATAATGCCTCCAGCAACGCCACCCTAGCTCAATCGGCAGAGCAAACGCTTCGTAAGCGTTAGGTTAAGGGTTCAACTCCCTTGGGTGGCTCCTACGGTACGACGCCCCAGTTCTTCAAGGCTGCGGGCTTTTCTTTTATGAGGACGAGGGCAACCTTATGTCCGACCTCTCAGGGACAATCACCCCTGTCGTCACGATTGGCGTTGCGGGCGGCTCCGGTTCCGGCAAAACGACCGTCTCAAACGCGATCCTGGAACGTGTTGGCACGGACCACATCGCCTATCTGGCCCACGATGCGTACTACAAAGACATTCGCGACATCCCCCATCTGCACACAGATGTTATCAACTTCGACCATCCGGATGCTCTTGAGACGGAGCTGTTGATCGACCATATCAAACAGCTCAAACAGGGACGATCCGTCCCGGTGCCCGTATACGACTTCACCACCTACTGCCGCACCAATGAGGTCCGCATCGTCAAACCTCAACCGATCGTCCTGGTCGAGGGGATCCTCATTTTTGCCGAGCCGGACTTGCGCAGTCTCTTCGACGTGCGTATCTTTGTAGACACTGCAGCGGACATTCGCTTCATTCGCCGCTTAAAACGTGACATTGACGAACGCGGACGCACAGTCAATTCCGTGATTGAACAATACTTGCACAGCGTCCGCCCGATGCATCTGGACTTTGTCGAACCAAGTAAACGTTATGCCGACGTGATCATTCCCGAAGGTGGGCATAACGTTGTCGCAATCGATATAGTGGCGGCGCGGATCCGTAACATGCTTGAAAACCCGGACCAACGGCCCACCCTACCGCGACGCTAACCCCTACCATGCCGGAATCTAGTTGAGGCGCGCGCTATGCTTGACACGCCAACAGACCCCGAAACGAACCCACCAAACATCTTCGCACGTATTGCGGCGTTGTTGGTGGTCGTAGCGATCACAATTGGAATCATGGTTTACCGCGACCGCCTGGGAAGATTTGACGCGTTCGGTTACATTGGGGCGTTTCTCGCCATGTTGCTCAGCAATGCCACGCTGATCCTGCCTGCACCCGGCCTCATCGTCGTGTTCGCGCTCGGTCACTCGCTGAACCCGCTGCTGGTCGGCGTTGCGGGTGCCGCCGGCGCTACGCTGGGCGAGATCACAGGCTACCTGACCGGGTACAGTGGCATCGGCGCCTCGGAAGACTCGCGCATTGCGGCCCGGATCAATCGCTGGATGCGCAGGAATGGGTTGCTGACGATTTTCGCTCTCAGCGTCGTTCCCAACCCGTTTTTCGATCTGGCCGGGCTGTTTGCCGGGGCGGGACGTATGCCCCTCGTCCATTTTCTCGGCGCGACCTTCGCGGGCAAATCGATCCAGTCAACGCTGATCGCGCTGGCGGGCATGCTGTCGATAGACTGGGTCGAGACGTGGCTCATCCACTGACGGCGCTGGGCCCACCGTTGACGCTCTTCCGCGCCGCGTGATATACTGGTCCCAATTCACAAACCGACACATACCGACCTGAACAACGGTGAGGGAGAGGAGTACGCGGTCCTGCCGCTGCTAGAGAGCGCAGGTCACCAGGCTGAAAGCCTGCGCAGTGGGCCCCGCGGAAGGTCGCTCCTAAGTTGGTTCGCCGAACGGCTCCGGCCCAGTAAGCGTGCCCGGTTACGCCCGTTATCGCGTCACGAGTGCCTGATCGGAATCCGGTCAGGAACGAAGGTGGTACCACGGAAGATCGCGCTCTTTCGTCCTTTGCAGGCGAAAGGGCGTTTTATTTTGCACAGGCATACGGACCATGACACACACCAATGACATAGCGCGTTTTTATGACGATATCGCGGACGACTACCATTTCTGGTACCGCGATTGGGACGCCCAACTTCAACGCGAAGGGCTGAACCTGCGCCGTTTCTTCCGCGATCACAACGTCCAGACCGTGCTGGACGCGTCCTGCGGTCCCGGCACGCAAGCGATCGCGTTGGCCCAGCTTGGTTACACGGTCACCGCTGCCGATCCCAGCGCGGGCATTCTGGAGCGCGCCAAGCAGAACGCCGCGCAATATGGCGTCGCGGATAAGATCACTTTTGTGCAGTCGGACTTCCAAAACCTGCATAACTCGGTCAAAGGGCCGTTCGACGCCGTGCTGACCAAAGGCAGCTCGATCCCACATCTCATTCATGACGAACAGATCGAGGAAACGCTGCTCATCTTCTACGAGTTGCTGCGTCCTGGCGGCCTGCTGCTCGTGGGCATGCGCGACTTTGAGTTGTTGCTGGAAGATCGCCCGCGCTTCTGGCCGGGGCGCGTGCATGACGAGCCGCAAGAACAGATCATCACGTTCGATATCTGGGATTGGGACGAGGGGCCACCGGTCACAGTCACGGTCAACACATTCGTCGTGCGCGGGCAGGACGAGTTGTACCGCGTCACCAAACGCCCGGTCGTCTTCCGCGCCCTGACGCCTGCCGAAGTCGAAGTCGTGTTGTCCGAAATCGGCTTTGAAAACTTCCAGGCGCAGCGCGATCGCTGGGAAATCCTGATGACCGCGACGCGTCCGGGGTAAATCTGCGCCCGCCCCGGACGCGCAACAGCGAGCAGTGGAGAGCGAGGTGATCGGCTATGTCACTTGTCGCAGACGGCGTATACAACGCACACCAACCGGGTTCACTGGTGGGCCGGGATCATCTCGCCCCGCCTGGCATCCATTTTTGCACAACACAACAATGTTGAGCCAGACACAACAGCAGCGAGGAAACAGCAGCTCATGAGCAAAGAAATGCCCAA
The DNA here is from genome assembly GCA_964425755.1 of uncultured Anaerolineaceae bacterium. Classification (GTDB taxonomy): domain Bacteria; phylum Chloroflexota; class Anaerolineae; order Aggregatilineales; family Aggregatilineaceae; genus CAYRNY01. The sequence continues at coordinate 277,322 of CAYRNY010000002.1, read as the reverse complement.
GACGTTCGACTTCGCGCAAGCCGAACCCCGCCTTTACGAATGGTGGGAAACAAACGGCTGGTTTAAGCCGGAAGTACACCCCGACGCTGAACCGTTCGTGATCAGCATCCCGCCGCCCAACGTGACCGGCGCGCTGCACAACGGCCACGCCATGTTCGTCAGCCTGGAGGACCTGATGATCCGCTACGAGCGCATGCGCGGCAAAGCGGCATTGTGGGTGCCCGGCACGGACCACGCCGGCATCGCCACGCAGCTTCAAGTTGAGAACATGCTGCGCAGCCAGGGTACGAGCCGCGTCGAAATCGGGCGCGAGGAATTCTTACGCCGTACCTGGCAGTGGAAACGCGAAAAAGGCGGGCGGATCGTCCAGCAATTGCGCCGCATGGGCGCAAGCTGCGACTGGGATCGCGAGCGCTTCACGCTTGACGAAGGGCTGTCGCGTGCCGTGCGCGAGGCATTCGTCACGCTCTGGGAACAGGGACTGATCTATCGCGGTCCGCGCCTGATCAACTGGTCGCCGGGCCTGCAGACCGCCGTCAGCGATCTCGAAGTGGATCGCGAGCCAGAAAAAGGGTATTTGTACTACTTCAACTATCCCCTTGAGGACGGCGGCAGCATTCCCGTTGCCACCACGCGACCGGAGACAATCCTCGGTGACACTGCGGTGGCCGTGCACCCGCAGGACGAGCGCTATAAGGACATGATCGGCAAACATGCACTGGTCCCGATCTTGAACCGTCGCATCCCGGTGATCGCGGACGAATACGTCGACCGTGAATTCGGCACCGGTGCGCTCAAGATCACGCCCGGGCACGACCCAAACGACTACGAGATCGGTGAGCGTCACGGGCTTGAGATCGTCAACATCATGAACCGTGACGCCACACTCAACGAAAACGCCGGCCCCTATGCCGGGCTGGACCGTTTTGAAGCACGCAAGAAGTTGTGGGCAGACATGGAAGCCGCTGGCCTGACCGTCAAGGTCGAACGGCACACACACGTCGTGCCCCGTTCGCAGCGCGGCGGCGAAGTGATCGAGCCGCTGGTCAGCACACAATGGTTCGTGCAGATACAGCCGCTGGCCGACAAAGCGATCGAGGCCGTGCGCAACGGGCGCATCGCAATCGTGCCGGAACACTTCAAGCGCGTGTACTTCAACTGGATGGAGAACATCCAGGACTGGTGCATCAGCCGCCAGCTTTGGTGGGGCCACCGCATCCCGGCCTGGCACTGCCAGGACTGCGGCGAGATCACCGTCGCGCGCGAAGACCCGGACCGCTGCGCGCATTGCAGCAGCACGCGCATCGAGCAGGACCCCGACGTGCTGGATACGTGGTTCAGTTCCGGTCTGTGGCCTTTCAGCACGCTTGGCTGGCCGGACCAGACGCCCGATCTCGAACGCTACTACCCGACCGACATCATGGAAACCGGGTACGACATCCTGTTCTTCTGGGTCGCGCGGATGATCATGTTCGGGTTGTGGTTCACTGATGACATCCCGTTCCACACCGTCTACCTGCACGGGCTTGTGCGCGATGAGCACGGCAAGAAGATGAGCAAGACCGCCGGTAACGTGATCGACCCGCTGGAGATCGTGGACAAGTACGGCACGGATGCGCTGCGTTTCACGCTACTGACCGGCAGCTCGCCCGGCAATGACATGAACCTGGCCGAAAGCCGCATCGAGTACAGCCGCAACTTTGGCAACAAGCTCTGGCAGATGGCGCGTTTCATCCATTCCAACCTGGAAGGCTACTCGCCGCGCCCGGAACCGGGCAGTGAGGCGCTCACCCTGCCCGACCGCTGGATACTCAGCCGCCTGCACCGCCTGATCGCCAACGTGCAGCGCCTATTCGACACGTACCAGTACGGCGAGGCGGGCCGCCAGGTCCTTGAGTTCCTATGGGGAGAGTTCGCGGACTGGTATATCGAGATCAGCAAGAACGCGCTCTACGGCGATGACAAAGACGCCCGCGAGCGCACGCTCGACGTGCTGGTTTACGTGATCACAAACGGCTTGCGCCTGCTACACCCCTACATCCCGTACATCACCGAGGAGATCTGGTCCTACATGCCCACCGGGGATGACACCCCGCTCATCCTGGCCGAATGGCCGCGCGCCGACAAGGGCTGGATCGCGGGCGACATCGAGGCCGAGTTCGCGATCCTGATGGACCTCGTGCGCGGTATCCGCAACGCACGCGCCGAATACGACGTCGACCCGGGCCGCCGGATCACTGCCCTGTTCGACGCCGCTGAGCATACGGCCCTGGTCGACACGCACCGCGACATTTTCTCGCGCCTGTGCAATGTCGAAACGATCGAATTACTGGGCGCAAGCGATCCTATGCCCGAACAAGCCGCCACGATCGTCGCTGCCGACGTGACCGCCTATCTGCCGCTGGCGAAACTGGTCGATCTGGCTGCGGAACGCGAGCGCTTGACCAAAGAACTGGAAGAGCTCGACCAGCAAATCAAACGCACGCGGGGCCTGCTGGCGAACGATAATTTCGTCAACAAGGCCAAGCCGGAAGTCGTCCAGCGCGAGCGTGACAAACTCACCACGCTGACCGCCAGCCGCGAAGCGATCGAAGAACGCATTTCGGCGCTGGCCGGTTAATCCGCCTGGCGCGGACACAACGCGAAGCGAAAACCGGGGCCGATCGCAGCGATCGGCCCCGGCGCTTTCTGTGTGCTGCAGGGTGGAAAACGCAACCCGCTTTCCTCATGGTTCTGCTTCGGTCGTCGCACCCCCCTGCTGGCTCCCCCTGGAACGCAGCTGCTTGAACAGCTTCACGCCCAGTTTGCGCGCCGCCTCTTTGACAGCCGGGTCAGACTCGTTATGGTACAACGCCTCCAATGCGCTGAACGCCTCGACCGCGTTCAGCAGTTCAAGCTCACGAATCGACTTGAGCCGCACCTCAGGGTTTTTGTCCTTCAGCCGGGCAATGTGAAACGCGATCATGCGTTCGGTCGCCGTTGGCATGGTTTGCACTCCACCTCGCCTTACCGGCCATGTGCCAGGGCCCGCCTCAAAAAACGTTCGCGGTCCTCTCCGCGTTCAGTATAGCAATGCCGTGCCGATCGTGCTACGCGGGATCGTGTTATAGTGACGACTCTCGCCGCTAAAGCGGGGAGCTTCTCAGGCGACGCACGCCCCAACGGGCCACGTTAGCGCCTGAAGGCCCCGTCCGGGCCCAGGAGACGTTTCTCTCTTGCGTGCGGTTCAGATTTTACGCCAGCGCCTTCCGCTGGCAACCGCCTATCTGAAGTTGTCAAAGAGCCGCATCGGTGCGCCCTGAGGCTATGCTCCTGCTAGGCGTTGTGAGTACCGACCGTATTAAGTTGGAGTATAATAGGCATTCGTTGGCAAGGCAAAATCAGCAAGGAGGCAAGCGCTATTCCCCACCCCGCTAAAGCGGGGTGTCCCCTGGCGCAATTTCTATGGCCCTGTTTTTGTCTTCAATGAGGTATCTTTCCCTCAGATCAAGAAAGGTCAGCCACACGTGATCCAACAAGCCGTTATCCTGGCTGCCGGGCGTGGCACGCGCCTGGGGCATCTCACCGCCGATCGCCCAAAGTCCATGCTCCCCGTCCTGGGCCGCCCGATCCTTATGCGCGTCATGGACCGCCTGTACGAAGCGGGCGTCAGGAGATTCGTCGTCGTGATCGGCGATCGCGATGATGCCGTCGCCGCTTATCTCAAGAGCGCACAACCGCCTGACTGCAGGATCACCATCGCGGTTCAGGCCAGGCCCACCGGCACCGTTGACGCGCTCAAGTGTGCATGGCCGTATATTACCGGCCCGTTTCTTCTATCATCAGTCGATAACCTGACTCCCCTCGCCCACGTCAAGCGCCTGATCGATACGTTCGTCCGCACGCCGCATACGATCGCCACCTTGAGCCTGCTCCCTGCCTCGCCCGCACAGATCCGCAGGTCGTCCGGTGTGCGCATCGACGGCGAACGCATCACGCGCATCGAAGAAAAACCCGCCAACCCAGGCGGCACCTATGCCTCGATCATGCTCTACGCGTTCGACACCGCGATCGTCGACTATCTGGACCGCGTCGCCATCTCGCCGCGTGGCGAGCGCGAGATCGCCAGCGCGATCCAGGCCAGCATCGCGGGCGGCAGACTCGTCAGCTATGCGATCGCCGATTCGCGCCTCCACCTGACCCGCGAGCGCGATTTGCTGGCGATCACCAAGCACTTCCTTGAACAAGACCCTGATACACACATCCTGAGCGAAATTCCTGATTCGGTGCATCTTATGCCGCCCGTGCGCATCGATCCTAATGTGACCGTTGGACAATCTGTGCGGATTGGCCCTAACGTCTATCTGGAATCCGGCGCGGTGATCGGGGATGGCGTGGCGCTGGATAACGCGCTTGTCCTGTCCGGGGCGACCGTCGCGGCAGGCGAACGCTGTTCCGGCTGCATCGTCCACCGTCACACACGGATTCCGGCTTCTGAGAACGCATAACACAAGCACTCACAAGGAGAAACGGCATATTATGCGCAAACGGACGATTTTACTGCTCGTGTTGCTGGTGCTCGTCGCGCTTGGCCTGGGGGCCTGTAACAGTGAAGACGGTGACGACTCAAATCCCGCCAGCAGCAACGCACCACAGAGCTACATCACGCTTGATGTGAACGCCGCCCTGGAACGGTTCAACGCAGAAGAAGACGCGGTAATCGTAGACGTGCGCGAGCCTAACGAATGGGCTGCGACCGGCGTTCCGCAAGGCGCGACGCTGATCCCGCTCCGCACTATCACCGGCGTGCAGTCCGGGGCAGTTGACGGTCTGCCCAAAGACAAGCCGATCTACGTGATCTGCAACAGCGGCAATCGTAGCCGCGTTGCTGCCGAGCATCTGATCAATCTCGGCTACGGCCCCGTGTACAACATCGATGGCGGGATTCAAGCGTGGCTGAGCCAAAACCTGCCTGTCGAATCCTATGCCGGGTAAGGGACTCGCGCAGCACCGGGTCAAATCAAACGGGCGATCCACGCGGGATCGCCCGTTGCATTGGTTGATTGATTGCGCGTGCAGACCGTTATAGGTCCAGCAAGCGGTCGACTTCAGCCCGGTTGAAGCCCACGACAATCTTGCCGTTGATATCGATCACGGGCACCCCCTGCTGGCCGCTGCGCCGGACCATATCGCGGGCGGCGATCGCGTCCTTGCTCACATCAACGTCGCGGAAGCGAATGCCGCGCTGGCGCAGATAGCGTTTAGCATGGTTGCAGTGCGGGCAGCTTGGCGTCGCGAACAAGATCACGCGATTTCTCTTTTTGCGCTTAGTGGTGCGTTCTTTCGTCATGATTTCCCTCTTACTCGGCAATACTCAAACGATAAACCCGCCTTACACTACATGTTAGATGCAACGTCGCCGCAAAGGTTTCACATGCTGCGAGCGGTTTTGTTTCAACCCTGTTCAAACGCAACCCCCGCACAACAAGAGAGCACATCCGGGGATGTGCTCGGCGGGTCTTTACATGCGCTGCCGTTTCGGGCGGATCGCCTTATTCAACAGCGTCGTTGTGCGGCAGGAAGTCGTCCAGGTTCAGCACTTTGTAGAGCCGGTTCCGTACCGCATTCGGCATTTCCGGCTCCGGCAACCGGCGGTAAAGCGTGATCGTCTTCGAGAGTGTGTTGACCACCACGCGGCAGTTTTCGCAGTCGGCCATGTGCGCCTCGATCTCGCGGCACAGTTCCTCGCTCAGCGTTCCATCGATATAATCGGACAGGTTGCCCAGGTACCGCTGGCAGTCGGACGCGTCATGACCGTGCCCGCTGTGTTTATGCCCGTGATCGTGTCCGGCGAACGGGGGATGATCAGACCCAGTAGACATGACTCACCTCGACTCGGTAATGACCGGACCTTGCGAAAAATAGACGCTTAACCGCTCGCGCAGTTTCAGCCGGGCACGCATCAGGCGGCTTTTCACGGCAGAGATGGACAGGTCCAGCGCCTCGGCAGTCTCCTGCGTGGAAAGCCCCTCGATGTCGCGCAAGATGAACACGCTCTTGAGCGTGGGCGACAACTCCTCGACCGCGCGGGCCATCTCTTCACGCGCCTCATCCCGCATCAGATCGTCTTCCGGCAAGCAGCAAAAGTCAAAAAACTGGCGCGGGATCAGGTCGCCATCGTCCTGTTCGATTGGCTCGTCGACGGAAACCTGCTCCGGCTCCTTGCGGCGCAACCTCATCAGCGCCGCATTACTGGCGATGCGGTACAGCCATGTGCTCAGGCTGGACCGGGCCTCAAATTTGTCAATTGCTCTGAACGCACTCAAAAACGTTTCCTGCAGCACGTCTTCGGCGTCGGCTTCGTTACCCATCATGCGCAGCGCCAAACGGTAAATGCGGCTGGCATTGTCGTCAACCAGTTGGGCATACGCAGCCTGATCGCCAGCCTGAAGCCGTTCAACCAACTCGGCATCATCGTAATTGTCGTTCATAAGCACCCTTAGGCGTAATCAAGATACACGGTTATCGGCGGCATCCCCATGTATGATAACGCAACCGCGTATCCGGCCCAAGAATACTTATGCATTGTTGATCTTTCGATGCCATATTACCCCCGGCGGTTGCATCGCGCGTGTAACCAATTCCGCACCGGTGCATCTGAAAAGTGTACAGCAACCAACATTTGGCATAAAATCTCATGCACGGCGCCAGGCGTGGCGCGTTGCATCCAATCACATGAAGGGAACGTGTATAATGGGCGAACGCAAGAGCAGTAAGGTGGTACTCCGTGATGATATGGTGTTCTCCGGCCACAGCAGCAATGGCTATACCATTCCGCTAGACGCTAAAAAGGGTGTGGGCGGGCACGACGCCGGCATCAGCCCCATAGAATTGATGCTCACGTCACTGGCCGGGTGTACCGGCATGGACGTGATCAGCATCCTGCGCAAAAAAAAGCAGGACGTCACCGCGTTTGAGGTGCAAGTCGAGGGCGTGCGTGGCGATGAACACCCGAAAGTGTATACTGAAATATGGGTGAAATTCGTCGTCACCGGCAACAATATCGATCCGAAAGCGGTCGAACGCTCGATCGAACTATCGCGCGACAAATATTGCGGCGCGTCGGCGACCCTGCGCCATACCGCCACCATGCACTACGATTACGAAATCATCGAACCGGAAGAGTGAGCAACTTATGAATCGTCAAGAAGCCTGGCACCTGGTCACAGAATGGACGGCCTCCGAAAACCTGCGTCGGCACATGCTGGCAGTTGAAGCTGCGATGCGCGCGTATGCCGAGCACTTTGGAGAGGACGTGGAAAAATGGGCCGTTACCGGCCTGATTCACGATTTCGACTATGAAAAACATCCTGATATGGAAGCTGAGGATGGGCACCCGCTTACGGGGATCAAGGTGTTACGCGAGAAAGGTGTGGACGAGGAAATCGTCCGCGCGGTCGCTGCGCACGCGTCGGAACGCACAGGCGTACAGCCGGAAACGCGCATGGAAAAAGCGCTCGTTGCCGTCGATGAACTCACAGGGTTCCTGACGGCGGTTGCACTGGTGCGCCCGTCGAAGGATATTCGCGATATCACCAAGATCAAGTCGATCAAGAAGAAATGGAAGGACCGCAGCTTCGCCGCCGCCGTCAGCCGCGAGGAAATCGAGCATGCGGCAGACGTGCTCGGCGTGGACCTGTGGTCCGAACACGTCCCGCGCGTGCTGGAAGCGATGCAAGGCATCGCCGGCGAGCTGGGACTGGACGGTTCCGCGTTGGGCGACGCTGCGCCAGCGACAGGTGACGCCTGAACAACTCACCCGACGCCGCATCACCGGGCGGGCCATGCTGTGCTCCTGTCGCCCGCCCTGATGCTGCCCTACCCCGCCTTCGCCTCACACCCCGCGTTGAACCATACACAGACCGCGCCCCGCCAAAAACTACTCTTGCCATTTAACCACTCTCCTTGTTATCATGACTGGGTTTGCAGCAGTGTATTGCTGGTTTTTGATGGTAGACTTTCCGGCCAGTTCACCGCCATCTGAGAGGACGAAGCAATGAGAGGGTATCGCCTCTGGCTTGTAGTTATTCTTGCGATTGCCGCAGTCTCGACCTGGATGAGCCTGCCGAATAACCCCGGCATCCACACCCTGGGTATCGACCGCGACATAGAGGTCGTGCAGGGGCTTGACCTGCAGGGTGGGTCGCGGGTGCTGCTTCAGGTCGCGCCTGGCACCGATTACGACGACGCCACGCTCGACCAGGCCCGCCGCAACGTGGAACGGCGTGTCAATGGCCTGGGCGTCACCGAAGCGGTCGTCCAGCGGCAGGGCGCAGATCGCATCATCGTTGAGTTGCCCGGCGTCAAAGAGCAGTCCGTCGCCTTTGAATCGATCAAATCCACCGGCCTGCTCGAATTCGTCGATTTCTCAAGCGTCGGCGCGGGCCAGATTCCTGAAGGGGCCTGCATCCTGACCACCGAACAGGTCGCGCTAACAGAAGCACGCCTGCCTGAAGGCCAAGAACCGCCGCCTTACGAAGAGTACACGTGCCCCAGCGAAGATATCGAGAATCCTTCCGAGGACTCCGCCATACTCAATAACGGCCAGCCGTTCCGCACGATCATGACCGGTGCGGGACTGTCGGACGCCGCCGCCGCGCCTTACGGACAGATCGGCAGCGCCTGGGCGGTCAATTTCGCGCTGCGGGGCGGCGGTGACCGCGTCGACGATTTTGAAAACTACGTCGCCAACAACCCCAACCGCCCGATGGCGATCGTCCTCGATGGCCGCCTGATCTCGTATCCCACGATCCAGCCCGGCCTTTCTGACAGCGCGCGCGCCGGAACGATGGATGGCGGTGTGATCACCGGGAACTTCAGCCAGGAAGAAGCGCGAGTCCTCGCCGCGCAGTTGAAATACGGCGCGTTGCCTGTACCGCTGGAGATCATCGCTTTTGACACAATCGGCCCGTCCCTGGGGCAAATCTCGGTTGAACGCTCGATCCGCGCGGGGATCATTGGGGTGGCAACGGTGCTACTGTTCATGCTGGTCTACTACCGCGTACCGGGCATCGCCGCTAACTTGGCGCTGCTGTTGTTCACCGTGATCAACTTCGCACTGTACAAGTTCATCCCGGTCACGCTCAGCCTGCCCGCCATCACCGGTTTCTTGATCTCGATCGGCACCGCTGTGGACGGCAACATCCTGATCTTCGAGCGCATGAAGGAAGAGCTGCGCAAGGGCCGCACGATGGAACGCGCCATCGAGGCCGGCTTCGAGCGTGCCTGGACCTCGATCCGCGACTCGAACATCTCAACGATCATCATCACGTTGATCCTGTATTTCTTTGGCAACGCCTTCGGCGCGAGCGCCGTGCAAGGCTTTGCCATCACGCTTGGGATGGGGTTGATCATCAACCTCTTCACCGCTGTCATCGCCACACGCACCTTCCTGCACAGCATCGTGCTGTTGGCCGGTAAGCAGTTGCGTGCGAACCGTCGCCTGTTGGGCGTCTAGCAAGCCAGGAGGAACCATGTTTAACTTTGCTGAGCGCCGGCACCTGTTCTTCATGATCTCGGCTGTGATCATCATTCCTGGCCTGATCGCTATGGGCTACCTGACCGCGACGGAAGGCACGCCGGTTAAACTGAGTATCGACTTCACCGGCGGCACTTTGCTGGAGCTGCCGTTTGTCAACGATCTGAACGAGCAAGAAGTCCGTGACGCGCTCGAAGCCTTCGGATCGGATGATTACATCGTCCAGCGCCTGGACCCGCAAGATGTCGTCATCGGGCAGGCACAGAGTCGGTGGGAAGCCCTGGTCACGGGAACAATCGAAGACCTGGATGCATTCAACGCGGCATTACAGGCCGATCTGGGCGCGTTCTGGTCGCCTGACAGCGAAGACGACGACCCCGATCGCACCGCTTCCCAACTCGTCGAGCGGGTAGACGCCGACACGATCCGGATGGAAATCCCGTTTGTGGAAGCCGTCAGCGCGGATGAACTGCGCGGGGCAATAACGGAATACGGGCTGGAAGTCACCCAAATCAACCCCCAGCCTACCGAACCGGGCAGCCGCTGGCAGATTCGGCTGGAAGAACTCGATCCCGATGAAGAGGACCAGCTTAAGACATTTTTGCAGCAGCCGGACCGTCTGGGCGCGATCTGGTCGCCCAACCCGAACAACCCTGACAGTGCCATCATGTCCAGCCATGTGTCCGCAACTGTGGGCCGAGAAGTGACACGCGCCGCCATAGTCGCGACGCTGGTCGTCGCGGTCGTCGTGTTGGCGTTCATTGTTTTCGCCTTCCGCCGCGTGCCGCAGTCCTTCCGTTACGGGGCATGTGCCATCATCGCGATGTTCCACGACATTTTCGTGACCATGGGCGTCATGGCGATCCTGGGCATCTTCTTTAACTGGGAAGTCGACGCGCTATTCCTGACCGCGATCCTGACCGTTGTCGGCTTCTCGGTGCAGGACTCGATCGTCGTGTTCGACCGTATCCGCGAGAATATTCCGCGCTATCGCGGCGAACCGTATGAAACCATCGTCAACCGCAGCGTGCTCGAAACAGTACACCGCTCGCTCGCCACGCAGCTCAACGCGATCTTCGTGATGTTCGCCATCCTGCTGTTCGGCGGCGAGACGATCAAACAGTTCATCGCCATCATGCTGATCGGCTTGATGAGCGGTACGTATTCCTCGATCTTCAACGCGGTGCCGCTGCTGGTTTCGTGGGAGAAGGGCGAAATCCCCTTCGTGAACCGCGAAGCCAAACGCAAGCGTCACACCCCCGCTGAGGAAGTCACGGTGTCGTGACAGCAAGCATAAATGGGGTAAACACGAGGGGCGCCTGCAACTGTGCAGACGCCCCCGTTTGTTGGCGCTTGCGCGACGCCGTCAGCCGCCACTAGCCCACCGTCTGCCGGAACGTGCGCAGCGCACCGACGTGCTCGCCAACGGACGCAAACCCCGCGCCCATCGTGTTCACACAAACATGCGTCGCGCCAAGCGCGCGCCACGCCTCAATATATGCTTCCCAGGTATGGCGCGGCTGCTCTGCCGCCTTCACCCGGAAGTCGATCCCAAACGCTTCCACGTCCCGCTGCGCCTCGGCAAGGTATGCGTGCAGCTTATCGACCAGCGGCTTCGCCTGTTCCGGGCCTAACCCGGTCGGCATCCAGCCCTGCCCGAAGCGCGCCATCCGCTGCAGGACGGCATCCGCGCTGCCGCCAAACCACAACGGGATCGGTTGTTGGACCGGCAACGGATTCAACCCCACCGCGCGTAAGTTATGAAACTCACCTTCGTATGTTACCAACGGGGTTGTCCATAACGTGTTCATAACCCTGATCTGCTCGTCGATGCGCCGCCCGCGCGTGCGGAAATCATAGCCGAGCGCTTCCATCTCCGCCTTGTTCCAGCCAACGCCAACACCCAGGCGCAGTCGCCCGCCGGACAGGATATCAACCTCCGCGACCTGCTTGGCGGTCAAAACGGTGTTGCGCTGCGGCAGAATCAGAATCCCGGTTGCGAACGTCACCCGCTGGGTGATGCCTGCCAGGTAACCAAACAGCACCAGCGGCTCATGGAACATATCCTCATGCGTGTAGGTCCAGCGTTTCTGTCCGGGATAGTACGCCGGGTCCGCGCCAAGCACATGTTCATATGTCAATAAGTAATCGAAACCCAGTTCTTCGACAGCCTGCACGTAGTCACGGATCGCTGCCGGATCGGCCCCGATCTCTGTCTGTGGAAATACTGCACCAACCTGCATTGAACGTCCCCCTTCCCCTGTACCAGCCATTCACTCCCGCCCGAACTGCCGCGCCAGCTCCGACCCGCTGATGTGCAGCATCGTCGGGCGTCCGTGCGGGCACGTGCGCGGGTACTCGCAGCGTTCAAGCTGCTGGATCAACCCCGTCATTTCCTCGTAACTAAGCGTCTGCCCCGCTTTAACCGCCGCCGCCTTGCAGACCCGCTTCGTAAGGTTTTCCTCCAGCGTCGTTTCGCCGGGCGTAACGTCGCGCTCCAGGTCCTGCACGATCATCTGCAGCACATCTCCGGGATCGCGGTCTGCCAGCAGCGCCGGGATCGCCCGCACGCGAAAGGTGTTGGTCCCGAACAGCTCCAGATCGAAGCCCAGCCCGGCCAGCAGATCAAGCGCTTCCTCAACCAACTGCGCCGTTGCAGGGGGCAGCTCGATCGTGGTCGCGGTCAGCGTGTGCTGCGCGACCGGTTTTTGCTGCGCCTGCTGCGCCATGAATTGCTCGTACAAGATGCGCTCGTGGGCGGCATGCTGATCGATCAAATACAACCCTGCCGGACCTTCCGCAACGATGTACATCGCGCCGACCTGACCGATCACGCGCAACACCGGAAGCGTGCGCGGGCGCGCCGGACCCTCCGGCCCTGCCGGGATCGCCGTATCGTCACCGGTCTCTCGATCGGCGACGTCAGGAAACCGGGGATAGCCTTCGCGCTGCTGCGTAAACCGGCCAGGATCGCGCGTCTCCAGCGACATACGCAGCTGCTGCTCACCTGGAATCTCGGGGCGTTGCCCCGGCGTGGAAAACATCCGCGCGCGCTCACCTTGCGGCCCGTAGTCAGCGGCATGATCATGGTCAACGCGATACGGATCGCCGCGCAGCGACGGGACCGGTGCTTGGTCGATGACCGTCTGTCGCACGGCGCGATGCAGCGCCGAGAACACCACGTCCGGTGTGCGAAACCGTACTTCCGCCTTGGTCGGGTGCACGTTCACATCGACCTCGTCCGGCGGCAGCCGGATCAACAGCACCGCCAACGGGTAACGTCCCTGCGGCATCAGCGTGTGATAAGCCTGCACGACCGCATAGGTCAGGCTCTGATCGACGATCGCGCGCCCGTTCACAAACAGCACGATATGGCTGCGGTTTGACCGGTGCAGGGTCGGTACGGAAGTGAACCCATGCACCTCAATTGGCGGCAAGTCCTCGCGCTGGTATGGTGGCGCGTTGATTTCAAGCATCTCCTTGAACGTGTCCAGCCCAAACGCCTCGACCAGCACATCCGCCAGGTCACCGCTGCCGGTGCTGCGGAACTGCTCGCGGCCTTCCTGCACCAATTGAAAACGCACATGCGGATAAGCCATCGCGTAACGCGTGACAAGCTGCGTGATGTGCCGTCGTTCGGTGCTCTCGGCCTTCATAAACTTCAACCGGGCCGGCGTGTTAAAGAACAGGTTTTCCACCGTGACCACTGTGCCAGCAGGCGCACCTGCGGGGCGCTCGTGACGCAGCTCACCGCCTTCCACGCGTACTTCGACGCCCGTCGTTTCCTCGCGATGCCGCGTGACAAGCGTGGTACGGCTTACCGACGCGATACTTGCCAGCGCCTCGCCGCGAAACCCCAACGTCTCGATCCGGCTCAGGTCGTCCACGGTCTCAAGTTTGCTGGTTGAATGCCGCGCGAACGCCAGCGCGGCCTCTTCTGCCGCGATCCCCATCCCGTCGTCGCTCACCCGCAGCAGCTTTCTGCCACCCTGCTCCACCTCGACCGTGATTGACGTCGCCCCGGCATCGAGCGCGTTCTCAATCAACTCCTTGACCACCGAAGCCGGTCGCTCAACAACTTCGCCTGCTGCGATCTGCGCCGCCACAACCTCCGACAACACCCGTATCGGCATCTCTATCCAACGCTCCCCAATGCTTGTGTACCGTTGACAACAAACCCCGGAGAACCGGGGTCCTGTGTATACAACCAGTTGATGGCGCAGATTATAACGGAACAGGTCACACCCGCGATCCTGCCGCCATCATTCTGCTTGAACTGCCATCTCTTCGCGGTTTTCGCCGCCTACGAGGTTCAACCCTGCCAGCGGAATCGAAAAGTAGAATGTGCTGCCTTCACCCTCGGCGCTCTCAACCCATGCATCGCCACCGTGCCGCTGCGCGACATTCTTGACAATGAACAGCCCCAGCCCGCTACCCTTCACGCGCTTCCATTCCTTGCGGTGAATGCGCACGTTGCGCCGGAACAACTTATGCTGATCCGCTTCGCTGATCCCTAGACCGTCATCGGCCACGCGAAACACCACGCTGCCATCCTGTAATGACAGCTCAAGCGTGATGTGGCCGCCCTCAGGCGTGTATTTCACCGCGTTCTCCGCCAGGTTCATGAGCGCGCTCGCGATCAGGTCGCGATCGACGTTCAGCACCGGGATGTCGTCGCTTGCCGAAAGCCGCAACTCCTGGTCCTTTTCCTGTGCCGGTCCCTTGAGGTTGCTGTAGACCTCATCCAACACCGCGACCAGATCGCAGGGTTCGCGCTCCAGCCGGTACGTACCGGTCACGGGGTCCAGCCGCCCGGCCTTGAGGATTTTTTCGACCATGTCTGCGATCTGCAGGAATCCCGTCCTGATCTTGTCGACGAACGCACTCTGCTTGTCATTAAGCGTGCCGATCATGCCCAACATGTCAAGGTAACCCTTCATGAACGTCAGCGGCGTGCGCATGTCGTGCGATACGGTGCTTAGGAAGTCCGACATATTGTCATGCAGGCGCTTGAAACGCGTCACATCTTGCAGCACAAGCACCCACCCCGCTGGCGCGTCATCATCCGTGATCACCTCGGAGATGCTCGGTATGTAGATGCGTTCGTCGCCCAACATGAACTCGGGCGGCGTTTCACCGTCGGCGTGCGGCACCTCGTCCGCATCGAAAAGCACCGCCAGATCGCGCACATCCGCGATCGCGTCCAGCGGTTGATCGATCGCGTCCCGGTCCAGCGCCGGGAAAATAGCTTGCGCCGCCGGATTAGCCAGTTGTAACCGTAGCTCCCGGTCAACTACCAGTACCGGATCAGGCGTGTGGGCCAGCACCGCGGCAAGCCATTCATGCCGCTGTCGTGCGACGGCAAATGACCGCGCGTTGGCGATTGCGATCGCCGCCTGCCCGGCCAGGATCGCCAGCAACTTGTGTTCGGCCTCGCCGAGCACGCGCCGGAACCCAAACGCCAACCACAATGCGCCGTGCAGCGCATCCCGCGTTTCCAGCGGCAACACGACCAGCGAGACGAATTCCGGCGGGACAAACGACACGTCAAACGGCGCATCACCGCCGGGCGCAACCTCAAATGCGCCGTGCTCCGCAACGAGATAAAGCAAACGCTCATCAAGCGTCGCCCCGTGCTCTGCAAGCGGCCCCGCACCGAACGCATGCGATCGCGCGTCGGATGTCGCCACAACCAGCCGCACGCAACGCGCCGAGAAGACACGCGCGATCCCCTCCACAATATGTGGCAGCACATCGCCCGCGCTGGCACCGTCAGCGATCTGCTGCGTGATCTCAAGCAGCAACTGCTGCTGCTCAGCGTATTGCTGGAGCCGGGCTTGCGGGTCTTCTAACATGGACATGCCGCCATTTGCCTGTATCCGTGCTTACACATCAATACCGGATGCGCCCCGGGACGCATCCATCCAACCTGTGCGCTAACCGTTCCGCATCGTTCAACACGCCGCGAATTATAGCATCAGCCCCTTCTGTGGGCAATCGAGGCCCCATAACCTGCAGGGCATCGTCGCACAACAAGGACGCTGTCTAATGCCTGCTGATGGACGTGCCGCAACGAACGGCCATGTACATGACAATCTGAACCACGCGCCCCACTTACTTAACGGAATTCTAACCTTACAGATTATGAAAACCCCATGAAAAACTAAACAGGCATCTTCACGAATGCTATACGAGCCGTGCAAACTGACCGGCATCGTCCCTTCAAAATGCGTAATTTGTCGCCTGCCCTTGCTTGCACACGCGATCAGACCATGCTACACTCGCAGCACCAATCAAAATAGTTGCACCTGACTCATTTAGCGAACGGTGATGACGCATGGCCGAACGAATTCTAATAGTAGACGATGACGTTGACAGCCTTAAGCTTATCGGCTTGATGCTCCAGCGTCAGGGTTACGATATTGTCGTTGCCAACAACGGGCAGCAAGCCCTCAGCCGCGCAAATGCCGATGAGCCGGACCTGATCATTCTCGATATTATGATGCCCGACATGGACGGGTACGAAGTTTGCCGCCGCTTGCGAGATGATCCCGCCACCCAGGCTATCCCGATCATCATGTTCACCGCCAAGACAATGGTCGATGACAAGGTGGCCGGATTCGAGGCCGGGGCGGACGATTACCTCACCAAGCCGACCCATCCCGCTGAGCTGGCCTCGCGCGTCAAAGCCGTGCTGGCGCGGAGCGCAGCCCAACGTCAACCCGGCGGTGAACACGGGATGTCTATCGGCTTCCTGGGAGCTAAAGGCGGCGTTGGCACGACAACGCTCGCGGTCAATATCGCGGCTGCACTTTCGAAGACCGAACAGGTTGTGTTGGCAGACTTCCGGCCCGGCCAGGGCACGCTTGGCCTTACACTGGGCTTCGAACGCTCGACCGGCATGGCGAACATCATGTCCCGGCCCAACAACGAGATCACCGCGCGCGCCGTGGAGAGTGAGATGGTCACACATAGCAGCGGATTGCGGTTACTATTGTCGTCGACGCGCCCGAAAGAGACACTGCTCAATATGTCGCCGGAAAGTGCCGGGGTCGTGCTGCGGCACCTCAGGACGCTCAGCCGCACCGTCCTGCTGGACCTCGGCGCAGGGCTGAACCGGCTCAACGCCCGCTTGATTCGGGACCTCAGCCAGTTAACGCTCGCCGTCGAGCCGAACCGGATCGCGCTAAATATCGCCCGTGACATTCTGCAAGAAGTCCAGCAGCTTGGCATGTCGCCGGCGCGAGTCAACCTGGTGTTGATCAACCGCGTGCAGTCCAGCCTGCAAACATCCTGGCAAGAAGCGGAGCAACTCCTTAACCACGAGATGACGGCCATCATCTCGCCTGCCCCGGAACTCGCATTTCAGGCAGCGGAAGCGCACTTCCCGATCGTGCTTTACCAACCCAACTCCATCGTCGCCAGCCAGTTCATGAAACTCGCCGAAGAGGTCATCGCGCGCCGGGGGTAATCGCCTGGTCTAGGCCATCCGATAGTACATTCTACGGCGGTCTCTACTCTGAGGCAGGCCGTTGTTTCTCTCGTGCCTGCCTGCACCGGCACCACACATGCTCAGGGCCTCCACGCCAAATCGATGCATATAACGCGCGTGGGCCAACGTCCGGTTTCCGACCGCCAGCCATTGAAAAGCCTGCTGGAAGGGCTAAGTACGCGCGCCACCAGCATGCTGTTCGTTTCCCGGCCAATAGCTGAACCAGCCGCGCAAGCCTCGAACTGCGCCGGGCGATTGATGCGTTCGCCCTGGCACAAGCCAAGACTGCAGCATGCTCGCTCGTTTTGGGGTATAGTTAGGCCATGGAGATAGAATTACTCAATGCCGCCGTCAACCTGTTGCGCCAGGCAACATACGCTGTCGCATTGACCGGTGCGGGGCACAGCACGCGCTCCGGCATTCCAGATTTCCGCAGCCCTAACTCCGGCCTTTGGGAAACCTGGAATCCCGCCGAAGTCGCCAGCATTCACGGCTTCCGGCATAATCCGGCACGCTTCTATGACTGGATACGCCCGCTGGCGCACACGCTGCTGAATGCCGAGCCGAACATCGCGCATCACGCGTTGGCACGTATGGAAGCGATTGGGCGGCTGCAAAGTGTGATCACGCAGAACATCGATATGCTGCATACGCGCGCCGGTTCCAGGACCGTGTACGAGCTGCACGGGCATCTGCGCGAGGCGACGTGCATCCATTGTTTTGCAGTCTACCCGGCGGCGGAGCACATCGAACGTTTTTTGGAACACGATACTATCCCGACCTGTCCTGATTGCGGGCATATTCTCAAACCGAACGTGATCTTGTTTGGAGAGCAGCTACCCGCCCGCGCCTTAGCTGCTGCCCGCCGGGAAGCGCAGCGTTGCGATGTTATGCTCGTCGCCGGTTCTTCGCTCGAAGTTTATCCTGCTGCCGGGTTGCCCGTACAGGCCAAAGAGGCCGGCGCGAGATTGGTTTTTGTCAACCTCCGCCCAACCGAACTCGATCCGCTGGCCGACGTTGTGATCCACGCCGATGTCGTGGATGTGCTTCCGCAGATCGCAGACGCCCTAGAGCATGAATAGCCAAGACCCATGAACGAACACTCATCCCCACCCCCCGACGCGCAAACCACACCGGAAGACTACCACAGACTCAAGGCACGCTACGAACGCCTGATGGCGATCAGCCGCCAGCTTAACTCAACACTCGACCTGAGCACGCTGCTCAATCGCATCATTGACGCCGCGACCGAACTCACCGGAACCGAGGAAGCGTCGATCCTGCTGATCGATCCCGCAACCGGACAGCTTCGCTTCGAAGCATCGTCCAACCTCACCCGTGCCGAAATGGAAGCAATCCCGGTCCCGATGAACGGCAGTCTGGCCGGGTGGGTCGTCACCCATGACCAACCGGTCCTGGTTGAGGACGCCCGCAGCGACGAACGCTGGTTCCCTCGCGTGGACAAGACCACGCAAGTCATCACGCGTAACTTGTTGGCCGTGCCGATGAACCTGCAAAACAAGCCTATCGGCGTGGTCGAAGCGATCAACAAGCGCGATGACGAACCCTGGACCGAAGACGACATGGACACGCTCTCGATGCTGGCAAACCAGGCCGCGATCGCGATTCAGAATGCGCGCCTGTTCCAGCAAAACGACTTCATCGCCGAGATGGTCCACGAGCTTCGCACGCCCCTCGCCGCGATCAGGGCCAGCACCACGTTGCTACAACGCCAAAACCTGCCCGGCGCGCTGCGCGATGAGATCATCACCACCATTCAGGGCGAGACCGCGCGCCTGACCACACTGACCAACGACTTTCTCGATCTTGCGCGGCTGGAATCGGGCCGGTCACGGCTGGATACGCACGTGTTCGACGTACGCGAACTGGTCGAGGAATGCCTGAACATCGTCAGGCCGCGCGCTGACGAGGCCGGCATCAGCTTGAGCGTTCACGGCATCTATCGCACTGCAGAAGCCGACCGGAGCAAGATCAAACAGGTGTTGTTAAACTTGCTGACCAACGCCATCAAATACAATCGTGAAGGCGGTTCAGTTACCTGCGACATCACGCTCAACATCCCTGATGAAGATCATGACTGCCCGCCAAACTGCTTACTGCTCAGCGTGGCGGATACCGGCGTCGGTATTCATGAAGAACATCAGGCCCGCCTGTTCGAGAAATTCTACCGCGTGCCCGGCGTGTCAAATGACGTCTCCGGCACCGGACTCGGCCTCGTCATTGCCAAACGTATCATTGAGGCGCACGGTTGCGATCTGTGGTTCGAGAGCACCCCCCGCGTCGGCACGACCTTTTACTTCACGCTCCCCACCGCCGAAGCGATCACCGGGCACAGCAAACACCCGCCCGGCAGCGCCGAACTGACATCAGCCTGAGCAAATCGCCAACCGCGCCCTCCCGGCGCGCCCGCGCTCACGGTTCCAGCAGCACCTTGAGCGTGCCCGGCTGCGCCGCGTGTTCAAATGCCTCTGGCGTGTCATCCAGCTTGTATCGCGCCGCGATCAGTGACTCGACATCAACCAATCCTTGCTCAAGCAAACGCAGCGCTGCCCCGAACGGCCCGCACCGGCTGCCCACGATGCGCAGCTCATCGACCGCGACTCGCGTCAGGTCGGCTTGTGGAATGCCAGCATACGTACTCTTCAGAACCACGGTGCCACGCGGACGCACCAGGTCGAGCGCTTCTGCAAGCCCCTGTGCGTTTCCGGTGCAGTCCACCACGACGTCCGCCTGCCCATCAGCGATCTGATCGCGCGCCGCTGCATCGATCCCCCAGGCCGCCAACAGATCGGCCTGTGCCGCACGCCGTACAACCACACTCAAATCGGCGCCCGTCAGCTTGAGCACCTGCGCCGCGAGCATCCCCAGCTTCCCCGCGCCGATCAGCACCACGCGATCGCCGGGGCGTACCTGCACCAGCGCCGTGATCTGGCACGCTGCGGCCAGCGGCTCCGTGAATACCGCCTGTGTGTCGCTGAGCACGTCGGGCACCCGGTACAGGTTGCGCCACACCAGTCGGAACGCGTCGGCAAACGCGCCGTCATAGTTCAACAAGCCCAGCACACGCCGGTTGCGGCAGTGTTCGACGATCCCGCGCCGGCACATGTCGCACGTCCCGCAGCCGACGTTTATCGTCCCGACCACGCGCTGCCCGCGCCACTCCGCAGGCCCTGCAATGACATCCCCGACAAACTCGTGTCCCAGCACGCCGGAGAAGTCTTTGTAGCCTGCCATCAGCTCCAGGTCCGT
This sequence comes from uncultured Anaerolineaceae bacterium, assembly GCA_964425755.1. Lineage (GTDB taxonomy): Bacteria > Chloroflexota > Anaerolineae > Aggregatilineales > Aggregatilineaceae > CAYRNY01. The sequence goes on along the minus strand of CAYRNY010000002.1, from coordinate 257,043 downwards.
GTTGCAGATACCCGCCAGCCGCAGCCCGATTAGAACCTCGTCGGGCGCAGGGGCCGGACGCTCGCGCCGGATGACGCGCAGGCCATCGTCGTACACCACCACCCTGTCGTGTTCGGCCATCGCAATCTTCACCTCTCTCAACCGTACAGCTACCACGGCACATCTTCACAGGTGTCGCGCGTAAAGTGTACCATCCAGGCCCGGCATGCCAGCAAGACCTTGTAACAAGCCCCCAACGTCTTTATAATTCCGCATTCGGAAAGTCTACTGGAACCTACCCCAGGGAGAAAACCATCCATGAAGCGGCTAGCCCTTACGCTCGCGATCCTGCCACTGCTGACCGCCGTGCTGAGCGCCTGCTCAAGCAAAACCGCGCTGCGTTTTACCAACGAAACCGAATGTGGACCGGCCACGATCACACTGACTAACATCGAGACCGGCAATGTCGAAGAATTCACCATCGAAGAAGGCGAAACACACGAAGTGACGCTTGACCCGTTGGTCGAGTACCGCTACGAAGTCACCTACCCGCGCATGCCCGGCAGTCTTCAATGCGACAGCAAACGCGTCACAACAGCGCTGGAACAGGGCAAGACCGTCAATGTTAAGCTCACCAGCGTGCTTGACGACGAGCTGCTAAGCGCCACCGCCACCGCCGAAGCCGGACCGTAGCAACTCGCACCACGCCGAAACCCGTACCCGTCATCCCGACACGCTGGCTGCCGGCGGAGCGGTCGTTTGGTGCAGGCCCTGTTGGCCTGGGCGGTGGCAGCGGTTTCCCATTCCTGCCGCTGCGCCCGTGCTCACCAGCCGGTCCAGGAGAACGGTCGCGGCTGGATCACTTCCCCAAGCGGGTAGAACAGCCCATCACTACCCAGTCTCACGATGCCGACCTGCCACTCAAAGGTGTGTGTCTGCCCATCATTGGGTAAGAAGTCGGGCGGGATATCCAGCGACAGCTTGCGCGTGGCGACGTTGAAGATCGCTCCCGTATCAGTGTCGCGTACCGTCACAAGATAATGCTCATCATCGGACAGCACGCCTGTTGACAGCCACGTCAGCCGCACGGAACCGGACACCGTCGCCCCGGGCAAGGGAAATGTCGGCTCCGGCGCGCGGTGCGTGGGGGTCGCGGTCGGCGTCTCATCGCCGGTGAACGTTGGCGTGAGCGTCGGTGTCGGCGTCGGTGCAGGGACGTTGATTTCCTGCCCCGCACTGAGCACGATCGGGCGCATGCAACAGCAGTTCGGCGACTCCCACTGGCAGGCCGAGCAATCGATGCCGTCCGGCAACGGGTTAAGCTCACAAATCTGCTGCAGAGAGCTATCGTGAATGATCGCGATTCTGCTCAACGTATCACCCGTCTGGATTTCGTAGCGGTCAATCGCGAAGCTCGGTCCTGTGTCCAGCGTGATCTGGGGCGGGGCGGCTGTCGCCACAACCGTTTGTGTCAGGTCTGCGCCCTGTGGGGTCGGCGTGGCGGTCGGGCGTGGCACAAGGATCGTCTCCCCCTCACGCAGCGCAGAACACTTGCCCGCGCCGTTGAGGGCCTCAATCGCGCTGATCGCGTCCGCGCTCAAACCATAATTCGCGGCGATCAGCCAGCAACTGTCACCGGCACGTACCACGTACTCGTGCGGGCCAGGAGTCACCGTCGCGGTTGGGGTTGGCGTCGCCGGTGGCTCCGGCGGGGTAAACGACGGCGTGATCGTCGGCGGCAGCGTCGGAGCTTGCGCGACCTTCGCCGGCGTAGCGGTATCCCGCGGCGCACTCTGCGCGACCTGCCCGGCGTATACAGCCACCAACAGGATCAAAACAACCAGCACAACTATCAAACCCAAACGTCGAACCATTACCATCACAAATCCCTTTCCTTACGCACTACTACGCCCCCGCCCGCCGCTAAACAACCTGTACCGGAATTACCGGCTTGCCCATGTAAACTGGCGCGGCTCGGTCTGGTGATTTTCGCTCACGATGTTCAAATCATCATCCACGACCACGACGGAAACCGTCCATTCAAACGTATGCCGCCGCCCGTCGTTCGGTTGCCAGCCACCCGGCAGTTTGAACGTTGTCTCGCCCACCAGGGCGATGTGCGTTTCGTAGCCCTCCAGATCGCGCACGCGGACCGCGTAACGCTCGCGTTCTCCCAGCCTGCCGGTACCGCCCCAACGCAACGTGACGATCTCGTCAGCCATGAACTGCGCGCCATCTTCCGGCTTGAGCGAATACGGCGCGTTATAGGTCGGCGTGGGTGATGGCGTTGGTGTGAGCGTGCCGTCCGGTGTTGGGGTCGCTGTTGGCGTCGGGATCGGCACCGGTACGCGAATCCGTTGCCCTTCGATCAGCAAGACCGAGCAGTTCGGCCCGCCGTACTGCAACCCGTAATCACACTGGCGAAATGGAATCTCCGGGTTGATCTGCGACAACGTCTCAACCGAGGTGTCGTACAGGTAGGCGATCCCCATGATCGTCTCCCCCGCCAAGACGGTATGCCACGCCAGCCCCGGGCGCAGCGTCGGCTCGAGATCTTGGTAATATGCCAGCGCGTCAGGCGTTCCGAACTCGTTCACCCGTGCTTCCCGCGTTGCCTCAGGTGGCGCGGCTTCGCCACTTTCGGCGACGGTCACATCCACCGCCCCCGTGATCGCGGCGCTGTCGCCGGGGGTGGCATCGTCCGGCACATCGGTCGGCGGGCCGGGTGTCGGTGTGGGCCAGGGAATCTCAAGCGTCTGCCCAAGCTGGAGTTCCTCTGGGCTTTTCATGTCGTTGATCTCAAGGATCAAGTCGACCACGTCCATTCCCCGGTGTCCGCAACGTATCGCCATGCTGATCACGGTGTCACCCTCTGCAGCGGTCTGGTAACATGGGCCAGGTGTGGGCGTAGGCGTCTCAGACGGTGGCAGCGGCGTGACCGTCGGCAAAGCGCGGAAGGACTCAGCCGTCTTGGTGAGCACATCACTTGGCGCGCGCGGGGTCGCCGTCGGCGGGGGCGTTCGTGTGGTCGCTGTACCTTCCTGGGGCGTCAGTTGGGACGGCGGGGTCCCGTCGGCAGGTGCCGTGAGGTCTTCTACCTGCGCATCTCCCCCACCGGAGCCCGGAGCACTGTCACCGCTCAGTTGCCCGATCACGACCCCTGCCCCCAGCCCAATGACCAACGCCAGCAACACGCCCCCTAACAGCAGCAAACGCCACATACGCCCCCCGAGATCGCCGGCATACAGGTCATCATCGCCCAGCGCCGGATCGTAACGTGGGCGGTCACCGGATGCCGCATCGTCCGGACGTGCCGCCACCGGGACAACCGGCACACGCTCGCCGGGCAGTACTGCCCCACAGATCGAACACGTGCGCGCGCTCAATGGCTGCTTCGCGCCGCAGATCGGGCATTCCTGGACCGGTCGTCCCTCGCGCGGAACTGATTCACTCATACGCTATCTGTCTACTCACTGTCTGTACGTTCATTGACACGCGCAGCACCATATGCCGCCCCGCTGCATGAGATTGTACAGCAGGCTCTTCGCGACGCGAATTATACCAGGACATCACCGCCTGACCAGCATCGATCACCGCCCACTGGCCCACACCAACCTGACGTTTTTATGATTGCGCCTGCATGATGTGCGTTTTTTGTGTTAACATTCACCCGGTAAGACTCTACCGTGAATACCCTGAACTCGCAGCAACAGAAAGGCCCCGAAACTATGCGCGTTGTGGTCAATGAAGCGCAAATAAAGCGCAACCGGCAGCTTTCGCATATTTTGTTCTTCATCAGTCTGGCCGGCATGGGCATCGGCTTTTTCTATACCTGGACCGCCGACGCCACCAGCACTACCAGCCAGATTAGCTGTTTCATCCTACCGGTCCTGATGCTGTTGACGCTCAGCTCAGTGCGCATGGCAAACAACTGGATTCGCGAGCCGCGCCCGAAGGATGTGCTGGCAGATGCGCTCAAAGGGCTTGGTAAAAAATACACCATCTTCCACTACCTTCTACCCGCCCCGCATGTTCTGATCGGCCCGGAAGGGGTATTCACGATCACGACCATCTGGCAGGAAGGTGACTTCACCATCGAAGGCAAACGATGGCGCGGTCAGGAGGGCCTCAGCCGTAAGCTGATGGGCTACTTGCGCCAGGACCTCGTCGGTAACCCGTTCGCCGACGCGTCCTTCCAGGCGCAGCAAGTCCAACGTCTCGTGGACAAGATCGCCCCGCATAGCGGGGTCGAGGTGCAGCCGCTGGTCGTACTGATCGCGCCGAACGCCTCGTTCGAAGCCGAAGATCCGGTGTTCCCGGTGCTGTACGCCGACCCCAAGAAAAAACCATCCCTGCGCGGCTACCTGCGCGATCGCTCGGCTGAAGCGCACAAGACGCTTACCGAGGAAGACCTGGACAAGATCGACAAGATGTACGGTTTGCTCACGCGCCAGGAAATCGCCGAAATGTTGGGCCAGGCTGATGAAGAGGACGATACCGAGGAAGAGGAAATCGAGGCCGCAGCCGATGAAGAAACCGCCGAAGCTACCGGGACAGTCTTCATCGCGCAGGCTGGGCAGCTATTCTACATCGGGGCGACCGCGACCACGCCGGACGAACGCATCGCCGAACTCGGACTCGCGGACGAAGTGCAGGACCCGATCAACGTGATCCACAGCTTCACACATAGCGCGCCCGACAAGGTCGTGCGGCGCCTGCGCGACAAATACAGCCGCAAGCGCCAGAAAGAGCACTGGTACGGGTTGAGCAAGAAAGACGTCTCGTCACTCAAAGATATGCAGGGCGACCGGGACTGACGGCGCGCCTATGAACCGGCAGCGTCTTTATCCCCGTCTGTGGCTGCTCGCCGGGCTGATCGCGCTGGCGTTTGGGCTGCGGCTCTACCGTCTGGACAGCGTCCCCTTGCGTGGCGACGAAGCCTACGCGGTGCGCTATTGGGCCGCTGACCCGGTGTCTGTGATCAGCGAGCTGGCGGGCGAAGAACCGCACCCGCTCGGCACGTTTTTCGCTTTTCACGCCTGGAAGCAAGCCGCCGGAAGCAGCGAATTTGCGATGCGCTATTTGCCGCTTCTGGGCAACTTGATCGGCATCGCGGCGGTCTACGCGCTCGGACGGCAACTGTTCGCCGATGATCGCGTCGCGCTGCTGGCGGCGGCGCTGTGGGCAGTGCACCCGTTCCTGATCTGGCACGCGCGGGATGTGCGCAATTACGCGCTGTGGTCCGGCCTGAGTCCGCTGGCACTGGCGTTGTTCCTGCGTGCCACGCGCACGAACCGCCCGCGCACCTGGGCCGCTTATGTGCTGGCGCAAACTGCCGCTTTCTACAGCTTTTTCCTGGAGCTTTTCCTGTTTCCGCTGCAGGTGGTTTATCTGTTCGTGCACCGCACGCACCGCCCCATCAAGGAGCGCGCCTTCTTCGCGTGGAGCGTGCTGCTGATCCTGTTGCTGCCCTGGCTGGGACAGGCGTACTTCCTGTCGCAAAGCGGCTATGAAGGGGCCACCGAAGACGCCGACCCGGCGCGCATACTCTCCTGGATTGTGCCGACGCTGCTGACCGGCGAGACGGCTGGCGCGCCCTGGGACGTATTGCTTTCGCTGGGCTGGCTGGTGCTGGTCGCGCTGGCGCTGTGGAACACGGTGCCCGGCACGTCGCGGCACGCGCCCTTATTCGCGCTGTGGATCGCGGCGTGGCTGCTGCTGCCCCCGGTGCTGCTGCTGGCCGCCGCCACGCGCATGAGCGTGTTCCACCCGCGTTACCTGATCGCGCTCGTCCCGGCCACCGTCCTGCTGACTGCCCGCGCGCTGGTTCTTCCGCAGCGCCCCGCATTGACCGCGCAGGGCCTACGCTTCGCCGCCCCGCTGCTGGTGATCATCGTGCCGCTGGTCGCCCTCGCCGCCCTGCCCGGCCTCTACAATCCGGACCCGCCCAAAGCGCCCGACTGGCCCACGCTGGCGGCGTATCTCGAAACACGTGCCCAGCCGGGTGACCTGATCGTACAGCACCTGCCCGATCCTGCTTTCGGTTACTACTACCAGGGGAGTGCTGACGAGATCAGTCTGCAGCCGCTCGCCAGCGCAGTCGCGCAGCTCCGGCCCCAGGTCAACTATTACCGTACGATCTGGCTAGTGGGCCGCGATCCGGAAGCAGAAGCGTATCTCGATGATCACATGCAGCGGGTGAGCTTTCACACCGTCGCCGGGTTCGGCGTGATGCAATACCGTGCCTGGGAACCCGCCCCCGGCGAGCCGCAACACACGACCGCGGTCGCGTTCGGCGGCCCCGACCCGGGCGCAGTCGCCATCCTGCGCGGCTACACCATCCAGGGCCCTGATCCCGCCACCCGTGCGCTCACCGTCCTGCTGTACTGGGAGCCTGTGCGCCAAACGTCCGTCGACTACAAAGTCTTCGTCCACCTCATTGGCCCGCCAAAGCCGGACAGCAACCCGCTATGGGACCAGGATGATCACCGCCCGCAACACGGTTTTGCCAGCACGTTAAACTGGCCCACCGGTGATTTGATCCGCGACCCGTACCACCTGCTCGAAGACCCATCACTCGTGCCCGCCCCAGGCGACTACGTGCTGCAGGTTGGCTTCTACGATCCCGACAGCAATACGCGCCTGCCGGTTTACGACAAAATGGGCAACGCGATCGGCGACAGCTTCACACTTGCGACGTTGCAATTTCCCATGCAATAAAAAACGTCCCCCGCACAGAGCAAGGGGGACGCTGGCGTCTATGAAGTGTGCGTGGAGGGCGCTATTCCCCGCCTTCAAGCTCGTTCAGACGCGCTTCCCACTTGGCATATAACCGCTCGTATAGCTTCTCGGACAGATCGCCGCTCATCAACCTGGCATCAAGCTGATCCAGGTACGCGCGGATCTCATCTGCCGTTTGCGGGACGGCGGCCTCTTGCTGCTGTGGAGGGGCATCTTGCTGTGGTTGCTGGCCCTGCTGCATCATCTGCTGCATCATCTGCATCATCATCATCTGCTGCTGGCGTTCCAGCGCCGCCTGTTCGGGATTCAACGCCGCGCCGACCTGCTGGCCGACCCCCAGGCCCACACCGGCCCCGGCCAACCCGCCACCCAGCCCTTCGTTGCTGGCGGCAGCGTCGGCGACTTCCAGCCGGCGGATGCGTTCCCACGTCTCAAAGTCTACGTAATTGCGCAGTTCGTCCGTGGTGACGTCTTTCGCCGTGAACGGCTTGGCCTCAAACGCTTTAATGCGCATGCCGATCGCGGCGAACTGTTCGTTCAGCCGTGCCAGTGCTGCGCCTTCCAGGTCCTGTAACAGGCGGTTGGCGTCCATAATACTTTGCGCGCCCGACGATGACAGTAACGCCGCCAGCTCGCCCAGCAGCATCGACTGGATGCGGTCGCGCACGTCGCCCAGCCGCGTGATCGGCTTCCCCACCCCGTACTGTTTCAGGAAGCGTACCGGGTCCTCAATCCCAATGTCGATCACGCCATGTGTGATCAGCAGCACCACCCCGACACCCCGGCCCGGCGTTTCCAGCACAATCGGTGGATTTGTCCCCCAGGGCACCTGTGGCATGTCTTTCAGGTTCACGAAATACACGTCCGCTGTAAATGGATTCCGCCCGCCGGTCACCAGCCCGACCATGCTTGACAAAAGCGGGAGGTTCATCGTGCTGAGCGTGTGCGTCCCGGGCCCCAACGCGTCGAGCACCTGCCCCTGCCGCACAAATACGGCGACCTGGCTCTCCTGCACGATCACCTGCGATCCCATGCGCCAGTCACCGCCGCCCTGCTGGGGTTCGCGGTAAATCAGTTCGTCATCCATCACGTTGACATGATCAACAACATCAATAATTCGCGGCATCGGCTTCACTCCTTAACTGACCGCCATCCACGCACCGTAACGTGCCTACTCGATATCCTGCAACACACTTTCGCGCAAGCTGTAAGCTTTGTTCGCTTCGATGGTTAGCGCATCGAATGTACTGATCGCGCCATCGACGCCTTCACCTGCGGCAACCGCCTGTTGTAACGCGTCGAGCTGCGCCTTGAATCGCTCGACGTAATCCAGCAGCGCCAGATCGAAAGCATAAACGACCTGCAAGTCTTCCTGGGTTACCTTGTTCGCTTCGAAAAAGCCGGAATAGCCCGGTGCATCCGTCGCGATCCGGTCGATAAACGTCTGAAACTTGGTTTTGATGCTGCGCGTCTTGCTCATATAGTTCAGCCCGCCCGCGTCAAGCAGCGCCTTCTCAATCTGCGGGAGGCGGTTAAGCTGTTCCTGCAATTTCCCGGCAACATGTTTGCGGATCATGCGGTCGGCTTCGCGCCGCGCCCCCATCTCCATATAGCCGCGGAAACCGGGCATCCGCGCGAACAGCTTCTCGGTTGATCCTCGTTCCCTGACGATTTTGCTGTAAAGATCGTCCATATGCATCTTTCTCCTTGTGAGAGCGACCGTGCCAGGCACGATCATATCGGTCTAAGCATACAACAAGACCGGCGCGTTAGACAAACCCCAAAACCAGGGTGTATATATGCTATAATGCGTCCGGGTTACATACACGCGCAGGAGCAACGCATGGGGGCCAAAGAACAGGGCGCGGACGCCATCGCCGGACGCTGGATCACGATTCCGCGCACGTTGTGTTTCATCACGCAGGGCGATGATATCTTGTTGCTTAAACGCGGCACGCATAAGCGCGTATTTCCGGGACGTTATAACGGCGTCGGCGGGCACATCGAACGCCACGAAGACCCGCAGACCAGCGCGATCCGTGAAATGCACGAAGAGACCGGGCTTGTTGTCACCGACGTGCGTTTTCGCGGCGTGATCCACGTCGACGCCGGGGCCGACCGCAGCGGGATCATGGTCTTCGTCTTCAGCGCCGAAGCGACCTCGCGCGATTTCACCAACTCTGACGAAGGCACGCTCGAATGGGTGCCGCGCGACCAGGTCCAGCACCTGCCGTTGGTCGAGGACTTGCCGGTCCTGATCCCGCTGCTGTTCGACCGGCCAGCCGAAGACCGGCCATTCTTCGCCCACGCCAGTTATGACGAACACGATGAGCTGCGCCTCATCTTCGCCGCTGCACGCTGACGCACAGCCCGGCAGGATACGGCGGCTACCTTCCGGCTGGTGAGCGCGAATAGAATCCGGTTTGAAAACTTGCACATTTTCATTAGCACGATCTAAACTGTAGCTATGCTGCGACAAACACGTTCTGCCCGCTGGACGTTTGCTCTGGTGATCGCGTTGCTGGTTACCGGAGTTATTGTCGTTTCCCTGGTCGCGCATTCCAGTGCCGCGCAAGATACACCCGGTACGCCAGGACCGACCGAAGACACCCGGACGCCTGCACCGGCTCCGGACGAGGCGACAACCGAAGCGCCGGAACCAACCATCACCACCACCGCGACGCAGACACCTTCCCCTTCCCCCACATCAAGCAATACGCCGGTGCCGTTCTTCAGCCCTGAAAGCCCCATCGAACTCTACGATCTGCTGGAGTTGAGCGTTGGTGTTCCGGGCCGCTATACAAACCCCTACAACCCGAACGTGGTCGAAGTGCTGGCGGATTTCAAAGCGCCTAACGGGGACACCGTGACGATCCCCGGGTTCTTCATGCGCCCTTATCGCAATGTCTGCACCGACCCAGGTTGTGCGGTCGAAGACCTGCGCATCGCGGGACCGGCAGAATGGCGCGTGCGCTTCACGCCCACGCAGGTCGGGCGCTGGACGTACACCGTCACCGCGCGTGATGCGGATGGCGAGCAGCTTGTTCAGCAAGGCGCGTTTGTCGTCGTGGGCGCTGAAAGGCCGGGATACATCCGCGTGGCGGACAACAACCGCTATTTCGCGTTCACCAATAACGTCGCGTACTTCCCGATTGGGCACAATCTTGCGTGGTCCTGGGAAGAGGGCGGCGGTATCGTCGCGGTCGAGCGCTGGTTCGATGACCTACACGCCGTTGGGGCGAATTACGCGCGGATCAACATCGACGCGCCCTGGTTCATTGCGCTGGACTGGCCCGGGCCGGTCGGTGATTATGACGAAGCGCAAAGCGCCGCCTGGCGGCTGGACACCATTCTCGAAATGGCGGCAGAGCGTGGCATCTACTTGCAACTCGTTCTGCTGTGGCACCGCCCCTTCACCAACTACGAGGAACCGCCGGTTTCGATTCCATCGTCTCCTCCGCGCCCGGATACCGCGCTGAACTGGGACGACAACCCGTTCAACGCGCGCAATGGCGGCCCGCTGTCCACACCGTCCGCGCTCTTTGCCGACAACACCGCCCGCGAGCTGTTCGAACGCCGGCTGCAGTACATCGTCGCGCGCTGGGGGTACAGCCCGAACATCTTCGCCTGGGAGATCGTGGACCAGGTCGACGAGATGCTCGGTTACACGCCCGCCCGTGCTCGTCCGTGGCTGCAACACGCAGCGAACACACTGCGCATGCTCGATCCTTACGATCACCTGATCACGGCGGGGGCCGCCAACCCCTCTCCGTTGCTGTGGGAGCTTCCGGAACTCGATATCGCGCAAGTCCAGTTCTACCAGAACCTGCCGGAAACAACCCGGGACCAGGTAGCAGGTACGCTTGAAGCCGTCAACGCTGCGCTTGCACATGCGAAAAAACCGGTCCTGCTCACTGAGTTCTCGCTCAACCGGTGGCACGAGCCAGCCCAGGCAGACCCTGGCGGTGTGCACATCCGCAACACGATCTGGGCTTCGGCGCTGTCCGGTGCGGCAGGCAGTGCCATGTCCTGGTGGTGGGACACGTACATCCACCCGCGCGACCTGCACGAGCTGTACGAACCGCTGGCGCTGTTCGCGCGCGATATCGCCTGGAACAGCGGCGCTTTCCGCCCGGCGCAGCTCACCTTGAGTGCCAGCAGTCCCCTGCTCTACGGCACCGTCCGTGTGAGCGACTTCAATCGCGATTTTTCCGGCCAGACGCCGCAGGACATCATCTATCGCTTGACCGGTGACGGGCTTCTGCCCCCGGCTGAAAAACTCTCGGCTTATCTTTACGGCGACCTGAACAAAGCACGCTCTCGCCCGCAGTCCTTTGTCATCGCTCCCCCGGTTGATACCGAACTCAGCATCGGCATCCGCAGTGTCTCATCATCCGCGCCCGCCGTGCTGGTGATCATCATCGACGGCGAGGAAGCCGCCCGCGTGGACCTCAGCGCCGGCAGCGAGGATATCATTGTCACGCTGCCAATCAGCGCAGGGCAGCATAACATCGTACTGGACAACGCGGGCGACGATTGGCTGCAGCTTGAATTCATCGAAGTCGCGCAGTACCGCGCCCCCGTGCGTACAGTGGCCCTGGTTGATCGGTCGCTTGGGGCGTTGCTGACCTGGGTCCAGCACCGCGATTACACGTGGGACATCGTCGCGGAAGGCGGGGAGCTTGACTCGTTGAACGTCGCGCTGCTGGCGCCGGGCATGCCTGCCGGGAGCTATCGTGTCACACTGTGGGACCCGCTTACGGGCGACATCATCGGCGAGGAGACGGTTACACTGACCGGGCAACCGGGCGATAATACGCTACGGATCGAACTGCTGCCGCTCCGCTCGCAGATCGCCGTGCGCGCGTTCCGTTTCGCCGGCCCGGCCATCGAGCCCACACCTGCCGGGACAGCGTTCATGACGCGCACCCCGCAGGTCAGCATGACCCCGACACCGACTGATACCGCCACGCCGACGGAAACCAACACGCCAACCGCCACATATACGGCGTCACCGACCGCCACATACACCGCCACGCCCACCGCGACCCATACGCCGACTGATACCGCCACGCCTACCTACACATCGACTCCGACCGCGACGCACACGCCGACCCGCACCCCGACACCAACCGACACCGCTACGCCGACGGATACGGCCACTGCGACCAGGACCCCCACCAACACGGCATCACCAACCGTGACGCCGACGCCGACCGCGTCACGCACGCCCACGCGCACGCCGACACCGAGCGACACACCGACACCTACAGTGACCGATACCCCTAATCCCCTGGAAACACTGATCAGCGATTAACCTGCCACCTGACAACCGGACGAAGCGGCTGTTTGCAAACAAAACTGCCGCCCACTGCAGGTTCAGCAGGCGGCATGATGCTACAGCTCTTGATCGTGCGCGGTTATCAGTCTTGCAAATCTTCCAGTGCAAGATATGCCGGGCGTGGATTGCCCGCCGGGTCCAGCAGGCCCCAGAAGCACTGCTCGCCCGTTGGGCCGACCACCATGCAGAAGTTCAGATTCCACAGGAACATCGGCCCGACGTAGCCCAGTTCGCGCCCGAGTTGGAACCCGCGCAACGTGTACGATGCTTGCTCGTCGAGGCTGGTATACGACACGAAGGCATATTCGGGGGCCGGGTCGACGTTCAGGCCGTCATTGCTGCCCCATCCGAATTCTGTCGCCCAGATATACGTGCCGCTGTCACTGTTTTCGACCATGATCTGGCGGTAGTCAGCCAGCGTCTGTTTGAAGAAGAAGCTTGGATGATCGTCCCAGCCGGGAACTGCCGGGCGATTATTGCGACAGCATGTGCTGTCCGGTGGATTCGCCCAGCCGTTAGGGTGCGCCCCGATCGCGTCCGACCATTGCTCGACCCCGGCGGCGTACATCTGGCGCAGGTAAACCCGGTCGTCGATCGCGTTCACCCCGTCGTTAAACCCGGTCGGCGCGAGGCCGCCAGTCACGACAATCGCCTGGGAATCCGCGTTCTTGATCGCGGTATAGGCCAGCCGCAGCATTTCAACGTAACTCGCCGCGCTGATGCCGCGTGGCGTGTTCCACTCGCGACGCAGGTTTTGCTCGTTCCAGATCTCGTAGGCGTCCACCCGCCCCGCGTAGCGCGCGGCAAGCTGTCCAAGGAAGTTCGCGAAGGTCTGGTAATCCGTTGGCGGGCCTTTCTCCTGGTCGGACTCGCGCGCCCAGTCCGGCGCTGATGAAACGCTGAGCAAGATATTCACGCCTGCCGCGTCCATCGCGTCGACCATATCGTCAATCGGCGTCCAATTGACATTCCCCGCGACCGGCTCGTAAAGCGACCATTCGATTTGCTGCTTCACCCAGGTCATTCCCAGGTCGGTGCTCCACTGTATGACCTGTGTCATGTCCTGATTCGGCAGATGCACCTGGATGCCATAGGCGAAGTCGACATTACCAGCATCGTTTGGCGGCGGTGTTCCGTCGTCCGGTTCCGGGGTTTCTGTACTTGTCGTTGCCGTCGGCGTCGGGGTTGCCACGGCCTGCCCGCCCAGCGGAATACGAATCCGCTGCCCGACGAAAATCAGGTTCGGGTTCGTGATCCCGTTGTAATTCGCCACGATTGAGGTCAGCAGATTGTAGCGCAACGCGATACGGAACAGATTCTCGCCCGGCTGCACGACGTGCACCACTTCACCCGGCGATGGTGCCGGCGTCGGTGTCGCGTCTGGTGTGCTGTCAGGGGTCGGGGACTCGGTCGGTGTGGGGGTCGGGGTCACGCTTGCGTCCGGAATGACCAATTGCTGACCCACCAAAATGATGTTCGGATTGGTAATATTGTTGGCCTGGACAATTGCGCTAACTGTCGTGCCGTATTTCAACGAGATGCGGTACAGGTTTTCCCCGGCTTGTACGGTGTGAATCACCTGCCCGCCGCTATCCTGCGCCAGAACCGTCGCCGGGATTACCAGCAACATCGCCAACGCCAGGATGACGGTGATTAGTCGCCGCGCATAGTGCATAACGATGCCTCCTTCGAATGGTGACATGATGTCCCCATACACTATAGTACAGTTTTGATAACAACGCCATTCATGGTTTGATCAGTTTTCTGTACCGCACTGCCAGAGCGCGGAATGAAGATGCATAACCCCGGCATCTTGCCAGTCGCTACTAACTGTATACCAGCTTCTCAAATTGAACAATTGCGGTGAAACGCCACCTGGCCGTTGGCGTGTCGCCGGTCACCGGGCGATCAAAGTTTCGCTTCCACGTTGCTGTGTTGGTACAATCGCCCCTTGCGAGAGCTATGTCATTCCGGCAGTACCGAACAACAAACCGTTATTGGAGGATCATGTTTCATGGCAGTCGTCAAACCGTTTCGCGGTGTGCGCTACAACCCAGAACGCATTGATAACATGCAGGCCGTTGTAGCGCAGCCCTACGATCGCATCACCGACGAGCTTCAAGCAGAATATTACAACCTCAGCCCCTACAACATTGCGCGCATCATCCAGGGCAAAGCCCAGGAAGGCGACCGGCCCGAAAACCCGGACGGACCTAATGTTTACACGCGCGCAAAGACTTATTTCGACCGCTGGCTCGCCGAAGGCGTCCTGATCCGTGACGCGCAACCCGCCTACCTGGCCTACCAGCAGACATTCAGCGTGGACGGGCAAGCGTACTCGCGCCTGGGATTGATCGCGGCGGTGGAGCTGGTCGATTTTGACGCGGGCATCATCCTGCCACATGAGCGCACGCACGCCGGGCCAAAGCAAGACCGGCTGCGCCTTCTACGCGCGATGCAGGCCAACACCGAGCAGATCTTCATCCTCTACCCCGACGAGGAAAACGCGGTCAACGCGTTGATCCGCGAGGCAGTCGGGGACCGCGAGCCGGATATCGACGTGATCGAAATCTGGGAAAGCAATGTGCGCCAGCGCATCTGGCGCGTGGACGATCCCGCCATCCTGCAGCAAATCGAGGCGGAACTGGCACCCAAACGCAACCTGATCATCGCCGACGGGCACCATCGCTACAGCACCGGCCTGACTTACCGGGACGAACAGCGTGCGAAGCACCCTGACGCGCCCCGGAACGCCGCCTTCAATTTCGTCCAGGCCACGCTGGTTAGCATGAATGATCCCGGCCTCGTTGTGCTACCCACCCACCGCGAGATCCACAATTTCACCGCCACCACGCCGCAGCAAATTCTTGACCGCGCGCAGCAGTATTTCGCGATCAACAGGGTGGACGACCTGGATGCTTGTCTGGAAGCGGCGAATCGGGACCCCGCAGGACATACCTTCGGCTTTTACGGCGGGCCGGGCACCGGCTTCCACGTCCTGGCGCTGAAGGACACAATTGATGTCAACGACCTGATCGCCAGTGACCATTCAAGTGAATGGAAATCGCTCGCTGTCAGCGTGCTGCATAGTGTCCTGCTCGACCAGGTCGCGCAGGTCCCGGCGCACGGGATAGAGGACAAGACGATGATCCGCTACCACCGCGACCCGCAGCTCGCCGTGTCGAACGTGGACAGCGGCAAGGGCAACTTCGTGTTCTTCGTCAGTGCGACGAAAATGGACCAGATCAAAGCGGTCGCTGCCCAGGGCGAAAAGATGCCCCAGAAGAGTACCGACTTCTACCCGAAAGTGATCTCCGGCCTGTCAATGTTGCCGCTCTCCCCGGACGAAACCCTGTAAGCCTGGATGCGCCGGGCCAGGAACGCTGAATGCGGCAGTGTACGTCATGGGGGCAACGTGTCGCTTGCGCCTTTCCTGCCAGTCCCGTTTGTGGCGGGTGCACACCTGCCAGAGGAGTCCACGATGACCGATGCGAGAGCAGCGTTCAAGAACGCCACACTCTACACCGACGAGAAGACTTACCGCGTGATTCACCTGCCCGCCCCGGCGATCTGGGCCGGCGCGGGCGTCCTGGCGGAGATCGCGGAACCGTTTAGCGCGCTGATCGCGGACAAGGACGAGGTTACACTTGTGGTGCCCGCTGACAAGTGGGAGCACTTCAGCGCGCGCCTGCCGGAACACAACGACATGGGGGACGATTACCGCCTGATCACGTTTGACCTGCCGCTGGACCCCGGCCTAGTGGGGTTCATCGCGCTTGTCAGCCAGATTCTTGCCGATGCGGGCGTGTCGATCTTGCCGTTTGCGGCGTACCAGCGCGATCACATCCTTGTCACGGAGGACCAGTTTCAGGCTGCCTGGGATGCGTTGCACGCGGCACAGCACGGATGATTCGTGCCACGCCTGGACGATTTTGGTAATATCGATCAAGAAATCTGCAAGTGATGGCGTTCCGGACAGACAAGACCAACGCCATCCTTATGATTAAAGGCAGTAACCGGTTCTCAGAGAAATGTATGCTATGACTCGTCTCGTTTTGATCGTCGTCTTGCTTGCCCTGCTGGCAACGCCACCGGCACCGGATACCGCGATCGCCCAAGAAGACGGTGACGCAGTGGACTACTGGTGCACGGTAAGTGACGCGACATTGCGGGCCTGCCCGTTCTGGCATGAGTGCGATGCCCTGCTGAGCTACTCACCGGGCACGTTGCTGCCTGTTGTGGATACCGCGACGGGTGACCGCGACTTCGGCAGTGATCTATGGCTGCACGTGGAAGACCCTGTCCAACACGTCCGGGGTTACGTCCACAGCACGCGCACCCGCCCATGCACGCCGCAACCCTGGCAGACGCGCCCGGTTGTGCCCGTGATCGATGCGGCCATGCGCGAGCACCTGCGCACGGTCTACGCGCGCGGGCTGGCGTCGGGCAACGATCCTACCGCGTTCTCAAAAGTTGGCGACTGTCAGAATGTCGAAGCGTATTTCCTGTCCAGCTTTGACCAGCCGGAGCAATACGACCTCGGCCCCTACAGCGGCCTGCAGGGCACGATCGGGCACTTCAAAGGATCGTGGGCGCGTGACAGTGCCGCCGTTGAACCTGGGTACACCGTCGCGTCGGCGTTGTCGCCGCTGTGGGCCGATCCTGCGATCTGCGAGCGTAACGAAACGCCATTGGAATGTGAAGACCGTCTCAACAACCCCAGCGTCGTGATCATCAGCATGGAAACCTGGAACCGCAGCGGCAAACAACCGATCAGCGACTACGAAGCGTATCTTGGTGAGGTGGTCACGTTTTGGCTGGATCGCGGCGTGATCCCGATCCTGGGTACCAAAGCCGACAACCTGGAAGGTGATCACGCGATCAACCAGGCGATCGCGCGCGTGGCCGATCGTTACAACGTCCCGCTGTGGAACTTCTGGCTGGCGGCCCAATCATTGCCGGAACATGGCTTCGATCCTGCCTGGGACGATGGCTTTCACCTGCTCTGGGCACGCAATTTCTACAGCAATCCCCACCGCTTGCGGGACGGCTGGCCGGTGCGCAACCTGACCGCGCTGCAAGCGATCGACGCGGTGCACCGCGCGGTCATGGCCGCTGAACCGGGCGAGTGACCCTATGCACATCACACTACGGCCCGCGTGGTCTATCCCTGTGCCGCTGGCATCGCCAAGCGCGACGCCGATGCATTCTCCGGCATCACGGGCAAGCTGCAAGGGGCCGAATGCAGGACCGCCGGGACAGACGGTGAGTATACGCTCGTCACCTGCACAGGCACAATGGCGCTGGAAAATGACGGCGAGCGACGCGACCGCTCGCTTGCGAGCCAGACCTTCCGCGTCAAACAGGTGCACGGCGACTGGCAAGATGTGCGGTTACCAATGGCCCGCGCCCGGGGTGATATGACTTGAGGAAAGGGACGCTCCAGTAGTTCAATCGCATCACACAAAGAGCTTGAGGGACGGTATGAGCATCGATCTGATACTGAGCAACAACGACAATCTGCGCCCGCGTGACGAAATCAAAATCGAAAAAGTCACCCTGTCACCCTACCCCGATAACCGGCGCATCAAGGTTCAAGTCGAGGTCACCCCGTTTCGCGAGCGCCCCAACCTGGCGATCGCGATCATGGACGCGGAGAACCGCCAGGTTGCCAGCACCGACGCGATCGCGTTGATGAATTTCCGCACTGCGTACGTGCTCCACCTGCGCGGCACAGATGACCCCGCCGGGCGTTATACCGTGCGCGTGCAGCTCTATTACGAATCGCCGGACGAGGTGCAGCATGCGGCTGACACCCCTCTGGAGATCCCCGCACAAACGTAAAATTCTGACAAAACCGACACAGAATACGTTTACTTTGTGTTGGGCGCGTAATCAATTTTAGTTATACTACGAAGACACACCAAACCGACCGTGCGAACATCTTATGCACCGCTAAAGGCAGTTCGTGGCTGTGTCCAGAAAAAAGCTGGGGAAATACGAAATCATTGACCGCATTGGGCGCGGGGGGATGGCTGAGGTTTATCGCGGCTATCACGTGTCGCTTGACCGCTATGTCGCGATCAAGCTGCTGCACCCGTTCCTGGCCGACGATCCGGAATTCAAGGACCGCTTCGAAAACGAGGCGCGCAACGTCGCAAAACTGCGACATCCGAACATCGTGCAGGTGTACGATTTCGAATACGATGACACAGGCGACAGCTACTACATGGTGATGGAGTTCATCAACGGTCCGACGCTCAAAGATCGCCTGTTTGAGCTGAGCCTGGAATCCCGCAACCTGCCCGTTGGCGATACCGTCCGCATTGTGCGCAGCGCCGCCGAAGCGCTGGCCTACGCCCACCAGCGCAACATGATACACCGCGACGTCAAACCGGCGAACCTGATGCTCGACGAAGATGGGCGACTCGTCCTGACCGATTTCGGCATCGCCAAGATCGTCATCGGCACGCAGTTCACCGCCAGCGGCGGGATGGTCGGCACCCCGGCATACATGGCCCCGGAACAGGGGCTCGGCGAGCCGGGTGACGAACGCTCCGACATTTACTCGCTCGGCGTCATCCTCTACCAATTGCTCACGGGCCGCCTGCCTTTCGACGCCGACACACCGCTGGCGATCATCCTGAAGCATGTCAACGAACCGCTGCCCGACCCCCGGAGTTACGCGCCGGAACTCTCCGACGCGCTGGCTGATATCGTGCAAAAGGCGCTGGAAAAAGACCCCGCCCAGCGCTACCAGACGGCGATCCAGTTCGCGCAGGACCTCAGCATGTTGGACGAGCACGGCAATCCGCATCCGGCGTTCGCAGCCGTCGCCAGCGAAATCGGGGGCACGGTGCAGGGTCCCTCCGACACGCGCCCGGTGATCACGCCGGAGCAACGTGCCCGCCTGCTTAGTTCGGTTGCCACGCCTCCCAAGCGCGCGCCAACACTTGAGCCACCGGTAGCACTGGAAAGTGACGACAAACATCACACGCCGGTTATGCCACGTAACCGGTCAACCACGGCCACCACCCCGGCCACGACCCCACAACCGGGAGCGCAAGGGCGGCTCCGCCCGGCACCGGTGCTGTTGTTGGCATTGATCCTGGTGGCGGTGTTACTGCTGGCGCTGGCGCTATTTGGCAACGACGACAGTCCACTGAACAGCGTGCTCGGTGGTGGTGATGCTTCCGTCACGCCACAGCAAACACTCACCGCGCTGGCAGCGCTACCTGAGACCATCACGCCTACTTCGTTGCCCGACGAGGCCGACCCGACGGAGATTCCTGCCCGCAGACCAACCGCAACCCGCACGGCCACTCAGCCGCGCTCACCGACGCCCGCCCTGGCCGCGACAGACCGTACCGCAACGGCGACCAGCACGCCAACGCCATCAAACACCCCCACGCGCACACCAACGTTTACCCGCACGCCGACACCCACGCGCACGCCGACGGCAACCCCCACACCGTCCCCGTCGGCCACGCCCACGCCGGACTTGACCGGCACGGCAGTCTTCAACTTTCTCGCGACACAGGCCGCCGCATCGCCAACACCGAACATGACGCAGACGCTCGCCGCCTGCGATCTCCAGTACATCGTCATGCAGCCGGAGCGCTACAACCAGCCGCCGTCTTTCAGCGATACCGGCAACCCGCGCCTTGTCGCGGCGAATAACGATTTTGCCTTTGATATTATTTTCCAAAACGTCGGGACGTGCCGTTGGCCGGAGGGCGCGCGCCTGCGGTACAACGCCGAACTGACCGAAAACCCGGACGAAACCGTCAATCTCGGCCCGCTGGAAAATGCCTGCGGTACGAATTACGCCGGGCTGAATTTCGCGCAGCAGGAACGGCCCAATTTCTTCTTGACCCGACCGGTCGACGTCACCGGGCAGTCTGAGCCTATGCGCTTCACCGGGACCGCGCCCAACGTCTTCGGATGCTACTACAGCGTGTGGGACCTGCTCTACCCGAACAGCACGATCGCGATCGGGCGTCCGGTGGTGCTGACCATCCGTGTCTGGGGTGGCGGCTAAACTCTCTCCAATACAACGATCACCAGGAGAAGAAGATGCCCCGCGCGTCAGGCGCGAGGCACCTCGTTATTTATATCCGCTTTGTCAGGCTTGGGAACCGTCAGCTCTGGACGGTTTCCGCCTCGACCGGTACCGCCCGTACTACCATGCGCTGCGAGAACACGCCGTAGTTGTTGTCCCATTCAGTGCAGGTGATCAGCGTCAGCACCGGTTCAGATGTCGGCGCGGTGACCGTCCAGTCGTTTGGATCCACCTTCGATACGCTGTCCACCCGGAAGCGACGCTCGGTGTCGCCTTCCAGCACGATGATCTCGTCACCGGGCACAAGCTCCCCCAGGCCCCAAAACGGCCCCGGGTTCCGGTGTCCCAACTGCACATGCGCGGCGAGCACCGTGTTACCCCAGCTTGTATCCATCCAGGTCGTGCCCTCAAGCCAGCCGATGTAGTGCCCTAGCCCGCTGACATCCCACTGCCGGTTGACGACCGGCAAGTCCACAATCGGGACCGGCATGTCAAACTGCTGGTCGAGCTTCGGGATGATCAACGCGCGCAGCCCGGCAGGCGTCGGGACGACGTAGGGTGTCGGTGTGGGCGGGAACTGGATGCCCGTCCCATCAGCGGGGACGGTGGCGGGGGACGTTTCGCCCCCCTCTGGTGTCACTGTGGGGGCAGGACCTGCGACATCTGTCGGCTCGCCGTCACCGTCGCCCCTGGACAGCGCCAGCACCACCGCAACGACGACGATCGCCACGGCCACCAGCGCAAACAGCACCGCGATCCAGATGCGGCGACGCGACACGGCAGCTCCCATCAGCACGAGCAGGCCCATGCCAAGCCCCAGGCTCAACAGGCCAAACCAGGCCCCGCCTGTGCCACCACCCGGCTTGGACGCGATTCCCGTCGCGGGCAGACCGCCCACGTCCGGGCCGACATTCGCCGTTATCGTGTCGCATGCCTGCGGGCCGCCCGCGTTCTGGGCGCACGCCGTATTGGTAATCGCGGCAGGGGCCGTCACATCCTGATCGACACGCGTCGTGAGCGTCAGCGTGACCGTCTCACCGGGGTTCAACTGCCCTGCATTGACGACGACGTACTGCCCTTCGAGCTGTGCCGCACCGCGATCGACGCTCACGTTAGTGATAGTCAGCGATGAGGGGACGTTGTCCTGCAGCACGACGTTCGTCATCGGCTGAGTCCAGCTATTGCGCACCCTGACCGTCCACGTGAGCGTGCCTCCTGGCTGCGTGGTTTCGCTGTCCACCGTCTTGGTGACCACCGGTTCGGTAGCACTCGGATCGAGTGCCTCATCCGCGCTGCCGACCGGGGCCAGGTCGATCAGCACCAGCGCCGTCGTGTCGTTGACCGTCCGCCAGCTACTGCCTACGGTTGCCTCAAACTGGTACCGCCCTTGCTGGTCCTCGATCTTGCTCAGCGGGTTCGACGTGACCTGTTCCCCGGGCGCGAGCGTCGTCACGGGGAACGTCAGCGTGCCTGCCAGCGGGGCTTGCGCCAGCCGGTCCGCCGGGTTACCGACGAGCATGATCCCATCCGTGCGTGACACCCCCGGCGCATACGGGATGATGCGGTAGTTGGCGTTCAACCCGGTTACCGTCACTGGACCGGTGTTGATCACCGTCACGGTGTAGGTCACGGGCTGCCCGAAGATCGGCGGCAGCGGCGTGACGTTGATTATGGCGGTGATATCGGCAGCACCGATCACCAGCGATTCGCCCACGTCCTCGCCATGCACCGTGTATTCGCCGAGCAGGCCGTCAGCTTCCAGCGCGTTGTCGTGGTAGCCACCGTCCACCATCGCCATCAGGTCCAGCGATACGTCGTCTTCCGTGACCGTGTACCGGTAGTTCGCGCCGTCAAACGTCACGCTGTCACCAGGATCAAGCACCCTGTTGCCCAGGAAGTCCGTTGCTGCCGGATCGTTGAGCGCAGCGAACACGATATCAAGCAGCGAATCCTCGGTATCAGGCGTTTGATCATCACCGCCGTCGAAGGCCAGGTGGCACGGTGCGTCCGCAGCGACCGCCCCACCACACCCGATCGGACTCGCGCCGAGATTCGTGATCGTCAGCGCGAACTGGATTTCGTCGCCCGGCAGCCAGGATGCCGGCACAGCCGAGCCATCCGCAGGCGCCAGCGTCAGATCGACCCCCAGTTGCAGATCGACCAGTTCGACCAAGATTTCATCTGCCGCGTTGACCCCGGTCTCGTCGTCGCCTACGGCGGACGCGTCAAGCGTGAACAGCCGCTCCAGGTCGATAGTTCCGCCCTCGGTGTAGAACTCAGCACCAACCGGCAGACCGCCAAACTGGCACGTCACTGTCTCCGAGTCGCCCGCCGCCAGCGTATCCGGCAGAGGATCGACCGGGTCGCAGGTCAGCGGCGGGTCCGCCGTGATGTCCACCGTCACGCTGTAGTCGAGATTGCTGAGCGTCGTCGTGCCCGCGTTGCGCAGTTCGACCTCTACCGTGACCGGCTCGCCCGTCTGGATCAGGTCCAGCGGCGTCCCGTCTTCGGCTTCCTGCGTGATGCTGACGATCGTCGCTTCGAGCGCCGACACGACAAGTTCTGTGCTGGCGCTGGCCGTCGCTTCCTCGATGCCGTTGACGGTCAGCGTCGCTTCGTTCACCACCGGCGACACCGTATCCACTGGTAGCGCGACCGTCGCGGTGGCAGTTTCCGTTCCGCTTCCCGGGATCGTATCCGGCAACTCCTCAACCCAGCCCCCCATGGTGTCAACCATCGGGTCGCTCAGCGCCACGCCGGAAACGTCCGCCGTGCTGTTGTTGGTCACGGTGAAGGTATAGGTGATCACGAATTCACCCGTCGTTTCGTCCACCTCAGGCACAGACGCGACCTTCTCCAGCGTCAGCAGGTTGACATCCACCGTCACGCTGGCCGTGTCCTGCACGCCTTCCGTCGTGGCGACTTCAGCCGTGTTGGTGAACTCGGCCTCGGTCCAGTCCGCCGGGATCGTCACGTCGTAGGAGCGCGTCACCGCGTTCCCCGGTCCCAGGTCCGGCAGGCTCACCGGGCTGCCTGGCAGCAGCGGATCGGTCAACGTGACGCCGGTCGCGGTCGTATCTGGGGTGAAGTTCTGCACGGTATAGGTGTAGGTGATCGTGTCACCCGGATCAGCAACCAGCGCGCTGGCGGACTTCGTCAGCAGCAGGATCGCGTCCGGGTTCTCCAGCACAGCGACTGCTGCACTGTCCGAGTCGGCATAGGTCGCGCCGGTTGACGCGCCGGTCGCCGTGACCGTCGCGGTGTTGTTGATCGATGTCGGCGCGGGGTCGGTTACCGTGTAGGTCCCCGTCATGCGGAAGCTCGCGCCCGGTCGCAGCGATTCCGGCGGCGCGGGCGACAGCGCGACAAGCGAATCTTCCACGCTATCGATAGCGAAGTTCAACGTCTCGTCACCGATATTCGTGACCGTAACCGTGTAACCGATCTGGTTATCCGGCGCGGACGTGGTGACGGTCCGCACATCGGCGGTCTTGGTCAGCAACACCGCGCCATCCGCCACGCCGACCTCGGCGGTCGCGGTATCGGACAGCAGCGGGCCATCCACCGCCCCATCGTTACCTTGCACGTATACGCTAGACACCAGCGGTCCCGGCGCGCTGGCTGTGACTTCGCAGAACAGCCGTACCGGCGGATCTGCGGGCTCCAGCACAGCAGCGACCGTTTCGCCGCCCACGAAGCACAGGTTGTCCTCAAGCGTCACGTTATAGATCGGGTCGGTGCCCACGTTGTCGACAGCGTAGGTGAAGATCACCGACTGGCCGTCCCGGGCGAAGGTAACGTTCGGCTCGTTGGTCACCAGCAACGCGCCGTTTGCCAGGTACACTGTCTCGCTGGCCTGGGCCAGGATCGGCTCGCCGCCGACCGTGCCCGTCACCGTCAGCGTGTTGGTGTACGGATCGGCGTCCGCAGCGCTCATCGTCCGCGTCCACGTGCGGACGGCGTCGCGCCCCGGCAGCAAGTAGCCCGGCCAGGGTTCGCTGAAGGTCGCGCCAGGATCGCTCTCCTGCACGACCAGGTTATCGATGCGCGTCGTCCCGGTGTTTTCGATACGGTAGGTATAGGTCACCGTATCACCGATCGTCGCGTGTTGCTTGTCCGCGGTCTTGCTGACCGACAGCCCCGGCGTCGCGATGACCAGCGAGTACGTGGTCGCATCGGAGACGGTCACCCCGCCCTGCGTGCCGCTGGCCGAAACCGTGTTCACCAGCGGCGACGGGTCGGCTTGTGTCACGGTGTGCGAGATCGTGCATTCATGCGTTTCACCCGCCGCCAGCGACACAACACCACATTCCGTGATTGGGGCTGTGCCGTAGTCGTCGCTCAGCGGATCGTACACCACGATATCCGTGATCGGGTCGCTGGACCCGCCGGCGTGCCACAGCGTCACGTCGTAAGTCACCGTCTGCCCGAGCACGGCCTGCGCCGGGCCGGACTTCTCCACCACGAGATCGCCCGTCACCAGCGCCAACTGCGCCGCTGCCGTCGCCGATATGCTTTGCGTGTCGCCCTCCGGCACGCCGGAAACCAGCACGTAGTTGGTTAGCGGGTCGGGGTCGTTGGGTTGCACGTCGTAGGTGTACGTGATCCACACCTCATCGCTGCCTTCATCCGCGACGCCATCATCCGGATCGAGCGTCGCCGGGCCGGTTATGGGCCCGTGCATCGAATCGGTGATCGTGATGTCGTTGAGCGCGATCCCGCCGGTGTTGGCAACGTGCAGATAGTACGTTACCGTGTCGGGCGTGATCTCATCACCGATGTTCACAACGGTCGTGCAGTCCGGCGGCGGCGGGCTGTCTGGCACATCCGGCAACCCGGCACACACGAACTTCTCAACGTTGAGCGACGCCTTCTCGACGGACACCGCCGCGCTGTCCACACTCACCGCCGCGCCGCCCGTCGCAGTCGTCGCTGTGACGGTCACGCGGTTGATGTAGAGCTCGCCATCCTGCGCGGTGAGCGTGTACCCGTAGTTAAAGGTGTACACCTCGCCCGGATCGAGCGTGCCGCTGTCGTCGCCTTCGATGTCCGGGTCATCCGGGAAACCGCTCTCGATCGTGATCACACCGTCGGGGTTCCCGTCGGCGGTGTCGAATTCCGCGTCCATCCCGGGGTCGACGATCTGGATGCGTTCGAACGCCGTGTTACCGACATTCGTCACGTTGACCGTGTACGGCACTTGCGATCCGATGGCCGCAGATGACGCACCGGCGATCTTCTCGACGCTGATCCCCTCGTCGCGCACGTCAATCGTGGCCGAGGTGCGGTCGGTGAGCACCCTGCCGGTAGCATCCTGTGCCGAGACTTCGATCACGTTCGTGAATTTCGGCGCGGTCCAGTCTTCCGGCACCGTCACCTGTACCGAGCCATGCAGGCGCTCAAGCGGCGGCAGCTTGATCGCCACCGGCTCGTATTGCTCGCCTGAACTGTAGACCCAGTTGCAGGTCGACATGCACAGCCCGTCCAGGTCCACGACACCGCCACCTAGCAGGTCCTCGAACGTGATGTTGTCGAGCGTCTCACTGCCGGTGTTGGTGATCGTGATTTCGTAAAGCACCTCTTGTCCCGGCGCAGCCGCCAGCGTCACCGGTGACTTGAGCGCGCGGATGCCGGGCTGGATGATGTCGACCGCATCCGTCGCGATGGTCTTGATCGACTTATCATCGTCATACGGGTCGTCCGGGTCGTCGTCCTCTATCGGGATTACCTGGTCGTTTGCATCCAACAGCTGGCCGTACACCGTCACCGTGTTGATGAACGGGTCCAGCGGGTCTCCAGCCGCTGCCGCCGCGATCTGGGACGAGGTCGGCATTGGCAGCGTGTACGAGATGAACGCCGTCTCGGACGGATCGAGCACGGTGTCGGTCAGGTCGTCGCCCTGGAAGACCCGTTGCACCATCTGCCCGCTGATCGCGTCGAAGTGCTCATCCACTGCCATCACGCCATAGACCGGCACTTTGCCCTGGTTGGTGATGCTGATCGAGTATGACACCGTGTTGCACGCTGGCCCACCCGGTTGCCCGCAGTTGTCAGGGCTGGCGTTGGCAATGTTGGGCGCGGCGGTCTTGCGCACGATGAGCTGGCTGTCCGTCACCGCGATCACCGACCGCGTGTTGTCGTATACCGGCGTCCAGTCATCGGGATTCTCGTTATCCACCAGCCACCCCGTCGCCATGACGGTGTTTTCAAGCGGGTCGGGATCGTCGGCGCGTACCGTGTACGTGTAGATATACGTCGCCTGGCCGCCAGGTCCCAGTCGCCCGACCGGGTGACCGTCAACCCCGCTGTTACTCCAGTCGAAGTCTTCCAGCGCGATCGGGGCCGGTGCGCCGCTGATGAAGTCATCGATCACTTCGTCGAGCACCACGTCGGTCGACTCGTCGTTGTTGTACAGCGTGATCACATACGTGATCGTGTCCCCTACGAATGCGGTCGTCTGCGAGGGTAGCTTGGTCACCAGCAGCGTCGTGCCCCGGATGTCCACCGTTACCCGCGCCTCGTTGAACAGCGCGCGTCCTTCATTTGACACGCCGTTCACCGTCACAATGTTGGTTCGCGGATCGCCCAACTCAGGCGATTGGGTCAACGCTTGCGGTCCGACGCAGAATTCGACGCGCTCGCCGCCATACAGCCAGTTCGGCTGGTCCGGCGGGTGCCCGTCAAGTGCGAGCACCGCCTGCTCGAACGTCTGCTGCAGCGTGGGGAACATGTTGTCCTGGATCGTGATGTCGCGGACATACGTATTCTCACCCGGGTTCGTATTCTCAACGGCGAAGCAGTAGTACACCTCCGTGCCCGACTCGACATCCGGGATGCCGTCTGCGATGCCGAAGGTGTCGGTTACTTCCTCACCTTCTTCCGGGATTCCATCCCCATCTTCGTCCACGCGTATCGACTTTTCAACTTGCAGATCGGTTTCTTCCAACGCCACGGACGCGACGATCGAGTTAGTGATCGTGCGCACGCCAGCTTCCGGTATAAAGACATCGCCCGTCACGATGAACGTGTTCTCAAACGACCCGCTCGCCTCCAGCGGGATCGTGAACGGGATGTCGAGCAGGTTGTACACTTCGCCCGGGTCCAGCTCGATCACGCCGTCCGTCAGATCGGGGATCAACGGGTCGTCGGGCATCTGGTCATCGATGGCCGAAGTCACAACCACAAAATACGGGCTGACGTTGGCGATCGTGTAGTCGTAGGTGATCGTCTCGCCCGCCGCTGCTTTGCGAACACTCGGTTTCTTCCGCAGGTCCAGCGGGTTCCCGGTGTAGACGATCGCGCTGGTCGTGGTGATGTACGTGACATTCTCCTCGACCAGGTTCGGGTCCGGATAGAACTCAGCCGTCAGCACGTTCTTCAGCTCTTCCGGGTCGGTCGCCTGCACTTCGCGCGTAACCGTCTTGGCCGGCAACTGCTCGCCTGGCCCAATCCACCCGGCATTTGTTTCGGCAGCCCCTTCCCCGTTGTATTGCAGCGGCAGCGGGCTGGGTTGCAGCAGCGAGTCGTACACCGTCACATAGAAGTTGTTATACGGCGCGTCGTCCTCCTCGGTCACGTTCCGCACGACGATGAGGTAGTCCACCTCCTCGCCCGTGAACGCAACCCCCACGTTCGGAACCTTCAGCAGTTGGATCGGGCTGTAGATCTTACGTGCCGCGGTGTCTTCACACATCGCCGCGCCGCCAACTTCGCTGAAGTCCGCGCGGACGTAGTCTTCCATTGTGCTGCCATCGCCGGTGTAGTACTCGTATGTGATCTGCTTGTCGAAGTAAGGCGTTGTGCCATCCTGGTTCATAATCCAGGCCGTCTGTCCCGGTTCCAACCGTCCCGGGTTGGCCGGGTCAGGCCACTGGATATGGTCAACCTGCCCGCCCCACTCCAGGTCCTCGATGATCTGAATGCCCTCGATGGTGTCCAGGCTGATGTTGCGGAAGCTGATCCGCCAGCGCAACGTCTCGCCTAATACCCAGTCTGGGTCGTTGTCCAGATTCTCGACCTGGAAGTTGAACCCGACCGGGCATTCGATCAGCACCTTGTGTGAACCAGACCCTGACACGACCTCGCCGCCCGTGCTGTACGGGTCTTCAGACCGCAAGCCATTGACGATGAACGTGTTCACCAGCGGGCTGGGGAACGCGTTGACTCCCGGCGCGTCGGCGTCTTCCGGCGGCCCTGGGATGCGGAACTGTCCGACCACCGATTCGCCGGGCGGCAACACCCCCGGTTCGGGGCCGTTTTCGCCCTCAGGCCCCCACGCCGGCCAGGGACCGAAATCATCTTCACCCACCGAGACCCCGTATCCTGCCAGCACCGCGTCTTGATAGTCGGTGATCTTCAGGAACTGGCTTTGCGAGTTGTTCCGGATGGTCACCGCGTAGTGCACGGATAAGCCCGCCGGACGGGATTCGTCGCCGGTCTTGTTCACGCCGACCATCGGGATGATATCGACCTCGTGCACAGCCGTCGCCATGACCTGGTCATCGCCGGCCATGCCCACCAGCCGCACGCGCATCGTCAAGACGTCTTCCTGGATGCCCGCCAGCGAATCGATGGTGTAGTCAAACGTTCCCGTCTCGACGTTCTGGTCCAGGTCCGCGATGTTCGATATCGTCGGGAAGTACGCGACCTCTTCAAAGCCGAATGGGTCGGACGGATCTTCCTTCAGCAAGTTATAGACGCGCACCTCGCTGAGTTCAGATTGGGTTTCGTTGACGATGGTAAAGTCAAACGGGATGGTGTCGCCCAGCACCGCGCGCGGGACCCCGTCCAGAGCGAAGGCCAGGTCGGGCGTGGCGACAGCAATCCGGAACGCCGTCCTGATCGAGACGTTCTTCCCCTTGTTGTCGGTCCCGGTCAGCGTCACCTCGATCGTGATCGGGCTTTCTGTCGCGTCTTCGGGCGTGATCACATAGCTGAAGCGCTCTGCACCGTCCTCAAACGCCCCCAGCGACAATGGCAGATTCGGCTCCGCGGAGTCAAAGACCAGCCCGCACCAGTCAGCCGCAGGCCGGTGTGGGACGCACCATGTAGCGCTGACGTTCTCCAGCGTCATCGCGCTGATGTTGATCACCTGGTAGGTCAGGTCAACCGTTGCGCCCACCGGGGCCGGGTTGTTTATCCCGACCGGGTATGTATCATCACCATCGGTGCGCGTCCCGGTGATGCTGGTGTTTAGCTGCACGTCAGAGATATCCAGCACGCGCGCGGTGCGATCCGAGAGCGGCGCGGATGTCGCGCAATCAACCGCCGTGACCTCGAAGATCATGTGCAGCGGATCGACATCTTCGCCGGTCACCAGGTACGACGTCGCACCAGAAACGCTGTCGCCGCCAGCGAGCGTGTCCGGCTCTTGGTCAGACCGCCAGTTTAGCGGTATCCCGGTCAGTACCGTGTACTCCAGCCCGGTATTCGGGTCGCGCCGGATCTGGTTGACGAGAATGTTGCAGATGGCCGCGTCGACGCTGGAGTTGGTGTTGGTCACCGTCACCTGGTATTGCACCGTCTGGCCGCGCAGGACCGTGCCGGTATCCGCCGGGCTGGTCACCACTGCCGTGAGCATGATACCGGGGCTGGTCAGGTCGAGCGTGTTCTGGGCCTGCGCGTATAGCAAGCCGCCACCGGATAACTGCCCGCGCACCCGTACCGTGCTCACCAGCGGGTCGTCGTCCGTTTCCGTCACGATGTAATCCCACTGAATGGTGACCTGTCCCCCGCCCGGCACCGAATCCGGGAAGAATGCCGGCGGCGTGCCAACCGTTTTGAGCGGCAGCGCTACCGGGACTGTCGTCAGGTTGGTGACCTGCAACGTGCCCCGGTTGTATACGGTCAGCCTGTAGCGCACCTGGGTGTTCGGCTCGATCCCGGTCGACAGGACATCACCTGTGTCCGGGTCGACCGCGACCAGTTCGGCCTCCAGCACCGAGTCGGCCACATCCACCGACGCGATCGCCCGCGCGGACACCGATGTAAAGCCTGGCGCGTCCGCCGTCACGGTTGCCGTGTTTTGCAGCGGGTCCTGGCTGTCCGGCGGCACGGTATATGTTGGTCTAAACGGATCGAGCGACTCGCCGGGTAAAAGCGTGGTGCCTTGCGGCACGTACTGTGGCCCGGTCAGGCTGTCCACCACAAAGATGTTTGTTAGTTCCACTTCGCCGGTGTTGGTGACGACGATCTCGTATTCGATCGTGTCGCCGGGCAACACCACCGGCAACGGATCCGTCCCGTCAATCGAGTAAATCCGTGACCCGCTGCGATACACGGCGCGTACCCGCTTCTCGATCCCGATATCGGGCAGCGCCACGGCCACCGGCTCGCTGATCACCTCGTCGGTGAAGCTCAGCCCCGTGCCGCTGGCGTCCTGGTAGACGGTGAGCTCGCCCACGATGCGGAAGTTCTGCGGCGGGGGATCGCCCGAAACGGGCACGTCCAGCAGCCGGCACTGCGCCTGCTCGCCTGGCGCCACCGCGGTAAGCGGGTCGCCACCGCCCACTGGCGTCCAGTTGTTGATGCCGTTACACCCCGCCAGCAATCCCGACGCCGACGACGCGTTGATCTGCTGGATCGCTGCCGGGCGCGTGTTCTCGATGATCAGCGTATAGTCGAGCGTCTCGCCCAGCGCCGCCTCGGTCACCAATGGGTCGGTGACAAACGAAATGAGTTGGAACCCCGGCCCCTCGACGCCAAAGATATCGTCGTCACCATCAAGGATGTCCCAACCGGTGAACTTATCACCGAACTCCATCTCGGAATAGTAGTTGGTGCGCACCCCAACATTACCCGCGACAGTCGGCGGCACGATCCAGTCGAACGTGGCCCACGCGGCATCGCCATGCGCCGGTAAAACGCCCGGCTGATTGGGATCGGGCCACATCAGCGCCACGTTGACCGTTTCAATTACGCTGCTGGTGGCCGTATCACGGAAGACCACCTCGACCTCGATATCGTACAATTCCTCACTACCGGGCGGATTGCAGCGAGAATCTCCATCCTGATCGCTGGCGTTCTCAATCGCCACGAACCAGCTTGTCGTCTCCCCGACGGAGACGAACACTTCCGGTGACGAGCCGACATCATCCACATCGCTGTTGAGCAACGACGCGCCATGCGGCCACGGCAAATCAAAATCCGGCGCGCCGCCAAGCGGCGCGGCCAGCATGCCGGTGTTGACATACACCTTGCAGCCGTTGTCCCACTGGTCCGCCGGTGGCGCAGCGCCCACGCTGGCGGCCCCCTGCACCACCGTGTCGGGAGCCTCGTCTGCAAAAACCGCCTGCACCTGCCCCGTTACCAGCAGCGTGATGATCAATAATGCCCGTAGCACAGGTATGAATCGCTTGTTCATCGTATAACTCCTATCACCGGTACATCCCCCGCAGCGAGTTATGGTGTAACACGCGGAATAAAATGGCCTGGTGTGATTAGTATCTCATCGTGTCGTAACACATACTTCTTTAAGGATATCACGCTTGCCGGTCTTAATGGGTGGTACCCAGGTACGTAATGACGCGCTTTTTGACAGTTCTTGACATTTGGCATGGCACAGAACAGGTTGGTCGCTCACCGAGGTGTTTCTAAATGCGCGCCCTACACCTCAGTTTGCGTCCGGTACGAGCGCCCGGTAGGCCGCGAGCAATTGTTCCGCCGCGTCCAGCCAGTGATAGCGCTGCCCAATAGTTCGTGCATACTTGCTTAAGGTATCACGATATGCTGTATCACACAACTGGCGCAGCGCCACCCGGACCGCGTCCCGTTCCGGCGCATCCAGCACGACCCCGCAACTTTCGCGCCGCACCAGTTCCGCGATCGCGCCCACCGGCGTGGTCAGGATCGGGCGGCCTGCTGCCAGCGCGAAGTAAGCCAGGTTCGGCATGAAGTACGCGCTGTTCGGGTTGCGCGCGTCAAAGCCGTAGTAGGCCACGTCACCCGCCGCCACCACCGTGAAGACGTCATGCAGCGGCACCCAGCCCAGCACGCGAATCCGCGCGCAGGCTGTCGCCGCAGCCTGGACAGCAGGCAACTGTGGTCCCGTCCCGCCAACCGCCAGCCAGACGTTATCGAGTTCCAGCACAGCTTCCAGCAGCGGCTTCAGCACGCGTTCCGGATTCAAATAGCCCACGTAAACCACCAGCAGCGCACCATCCGGCACGCCGAGCCGCCGTCGAAACGCGCGGCCCTGTGCATCCAGCGCGGCGCGATCCGGCAGCGGCTGCGCGTTCTCCACGACCCAGGCCCGCGCCCCCAGGTCCCGGTAACGTCGCGCCGCCGCCTCACTGACCGCGAGCGTACCGTCCGCCAGCGGCAACAGCGCTCGCTCCAGCCCTTCGAGTGCCGCGCTGAGCGCAACGCCAACGCTCGCGCGCACCATGCCGGGATAGTAGTCCCGCACGTCGAACAACACCGGGACGCCCACCGCCCGCCCGTACAGCACCGCGACCGGCAGCGTGTCCAGGTCGTTCGCGTGGATCACGCCAGGCTTCAAGCGGCGCAATTCCTGCCACACCCGCCACCAGAACCGGGGCAGCGTGCGCAGCAATCGCCGTCCGGTCAGGTAACCGGCCCGGATCGGGATGTGCGTTACCGTTACCTGGCCCGGCGAAGCGACGGTTTCCGGCCACTCCGCGAGTGCCGAAGCCAGCAGTTCCGGCGCTGCCGCGTGTGCGTGCGGCCTGTAGCGGCACTCGCGGTCCCACGCCACGATCGAGACGCGCCATCCCGCCGCCGCCAGCGTATGCGCTTGCTTCTCCGCGCGCACATCTGGCCCATACGGGCGGGATAACAAAAACGCCGTATGCGGTCGCTTAGCCATCCAGGATACCCCGATAGAACTGCTGGAACCGTGCGGCTTCACGCGCCCAGTTCAGGTCCGCCTGTGCTGCACGCACGGCGACCCGGTAACGCGCCTGCCCGTCCGGGGACAGCACTGCCAGCAGCCCCTGTGCGATCGCCGCCGGATCGCGGTGATCGACGAGCACGCCCAGGTCGTACCGCCGCACGATGCGCCGCAGCACGACCATATCCGATGCAACCACCGGCAGCCCGGCAGCGACCGCCTCGAACAGCTTGTTCGGCAGCCCGGCGCGCGTATTCCATGACTCCGCGCGCATCAACACCGCCGCCGCGTCTGCCGCCCTGATCGTCGCGGCGACGGCTTCCGGCGCGACCGGCGGCAGAAAATGCACACGCTCCGCCAGCCCTTGCGCGCCCGCGTATACGTCCAGTTGGGGGACACCATCCCCGCCCCCCAGGAACACCAACGCGATATCGCCCGGCAGGTGGCGCAGTGCTGCGATCAGTTCCCGCGTGGCGCGCCGCTTGGGGTCAACGAAGCCGGTATGCACGACACAGCGGCGATCCGGCCCCACTACCTGGCGCAGATCGACCGGCGCGGGTGCATCATCCGGCACCGGGTCGACGAAGTTCTCGATCACCACCGGGCGCGGAATGTCGTACCAGCGCGCCAACAGCTGCACACGCGCTTCCGCAAGCCCCAATACCGCATCTGCCCGCCGGGCCAACGCGCGCTCGATGCCCATGAACAGCGGGCGGATCAGCCGGTGCCAGGAACGGCGCAGCCGCGATCCTTCCGGGGCCATGAATAGATACACTTCGTGCGCGTCATAGACCACGCGGGGCGGATCACGGCGCAGAACACGCGCAAAGGGGATCAGCAACAGCGCCGGCAGGTCATGGGCATGATACACACGTGTGTGCACGCGGCGCAGCGTGGCGACGATCTGCACCGCCTGGATCGCGTGCCGCACCCAGCGCCAGGGCCACCACTTCGCCGCGCCGTAAGCCCCGTAACGCACGCGCCAGACCTCAAAACCGCGCAATCTCTCGCGGTCCGGCAAGCTGCCGTCGGCGCGCTGCGTGCCGATCACCAGTACGCGGCGGCCATCTGCAGCCAGCGCCGCCGCTTCGTTGCGCACGCGCCCATCGACGGATACATCGTTGAGCACAAGCATCACGACGTCATACCGTCTCGCTGTTGCGTCCACATACACCCCGTCTGTGATATCTCCCACCGTTGCGCCCGTCATTATACTCACATATAGTTGGCGCAGCGATTCAGCCTGCGTGAGGTACGCACCCGATCATGCCGCCGGATACCACAGCGCCAGTGTACGCCGCGTCCCCGCCCACCCGTGCCGCGACGTTGCACGGCGGGTTATGGGCCATGCTTGGTGCCAGTGGGCGCTACCTGCTCGCAGGGATCACCACGCTGGCACTGACGCGCCTGCTCTCCCCGGCGGATTTCGGGCTGGTGGCGATCGCGGCGCTGGCCCAGCTGCTGATCGAGCACATCCTGCCGATCGGCTTTCAGGACGCACTGATCCAGCGCGCGGACCTGACCCCACGCGTGTTGGATAGCGCCTTCTGGAGCGTGACCGCCATCACACTCGTTGCCGCCGCCAGCCTGATCGCGCTGGCAGCGCCGCTCGCGGCCTGGTTCGGCCAACCGCAGCTCGCGCCGCTGCTGGTGGGCATGGCCTTCGCCGCCCTGCTCCGTGCGTTCAGCACCGTGCCGCGTGCCCTGCTCCACCGCCACATGGATTTTCGCACGCTGGCACTGGTCCGGATCGCTGGGTTGCTGGTTGCGGGGATCGGCGCGGTACTCCTGGCTGCCGCCGGGGCCGGGGCCTGGAGCCTCGTCGCGCATGTCGCGCTGGTGAACGCGATCACGCTGGGGTTGATCGCGCGACGCGCCGGATACCGTCCCGCGCTGAACGTCTCCCCCGCCGCGCTGCGTGACCTGTGGCGTTTCGCGCCCAGCGTGGCGATCTTCGCAGCGCTGAGTGCGAGCATCACGAAACTGGATGACCAGATCGTCGGCTTTTACCTCGGCCCGGATGCGCTCGGCTATTACGCGCTCGCATATGCGTTTATGGCGTGGCCTGTCTACGACGTGCTGGGGGGAATCGCCGTCGTGTTATACCCGGTCTTCAGCCGCCTGCAAACAGATCGCGCGCGCTTACAGGCGGCCTACCTGGAAAGCCTGACGTTGGCGACGCTGTTCGCGTTCCCGGTGCTGGCGCTGCTGGCGATCAGCGCGCCGGTGCTGCTGCCCTGGCTGCTTGGATCGCGGTGGGCACCGGCAGCACTCCCCGCGCAGATTCTCGCGGTAGGCGGTCTGCGTGCCGCGACGGGGATGCTCAACGGCCCGGTTTACCGCGCCCTGAACCGCCCGCACCTGCACACCCTGCTAGAACTCGCCAGCGTGCCGTGTTATCTCACGGCCTTCGTGGTCGGCGTGCGGCACGGTATCGCCGGGGTGGCGCTGCTGATCGTGCTGACGGGGTTCCTGCTCCAGCCGCTGTCCTGGCTGCTGCTGTTCGGCACAACCGGGCTCTCGCTGCGCCGCTGGTTGGGTGCGCTGGTTCCTGCTGCGACCGGCACCCTGCTGCTGGCGCTCGCCGCCGCGCCTGTCCTGCACTACACGGAACAGACAAGGATCAGCACAGACGCTAGGCTGGTGATCACAGGGACAGCAGGCGCAGGGGTATACGTGCTGTGGCTGGGGTTGATCCGTCCACTGGCATTGAAACGATTGTTAAGCGAACTCAAGCGTCTGTGCTGATCCTTGTGTGTGGCTTTTCTATGCTGCTAATGACTACACGAAGTGAAGCGCCGAGTGCCTTCACCGCTGCACTACTTGATCCGCTGCGTTCCGGGCGAACAACACATCGTGTTTCCTGCCCCTTGTTTATGACTATGCGAAATAATTCTCGCATTCCTGCAGCATCTTCGCCACGCCAATGGCTCAAATATGGGCCTGTTTTCCCGTAATTGCCAGCTATCGCGAAACCTAATACACTTTACAAGTAGGCGCAACACATACCTTTTTCTAACGATGGGGTTCGTGTTTGGGACTCGTTATAGTTGTAAAGGACAACACATTAACATGAACCAAGCCCATGTCTATCCCACTCTATTCGCTGTGCGGCGTGCCGCATCCTTGGCCCTAACCGTGCTGCTCGCGTTCGTTTTCGCTGGCGCCGTCTCCCCGGTCGCCGCGCAGGACGGCAGCGCGACGCACACCGTCCAGGCTGGCGAAAATCTCTACCGTATCGCGCTGCATTACGGTTTGACCGTCGACCAGCTCGTCACCGCCAACGCCATCAGCGACCCGACACGCATCTTCGCCGGACAGGTACTCACGATCCCGGGCCACGCGGACTCATCCGCCGCAGAGACAGGCGAACCCACGCTGCACAGCGCAGCGGTCAACCCCGCGCCAGACACGTCCGTCTATCACGTCGTGCAGCGCGGCGAGACCCTGACCAGCATCGCGCAGCAATACGGCCTGGGCTGGGAAGTCATCGCCGCTGCCAACGGACTGGGCAACCCCGGTCACATTCTGGTCGGGCAAAAGCTGCTGGTGCCTGGCGTGAGTGATGAAGCAGCCGATCCGGCGTCCGCGGCAGCCCTCGCGCTGGAGATCCCCGCCCAGGACACACCCGATGATTCGCAGCCGGACGGCGATCTCGGTAACTCGACAGCATCCGGCCAGCCTGCCTTTGCTGTGCCTGACCAGGTGCAGGCGATCCGTCCACAAATCCAGACCGAAGACCTCGGCATCATCACCCCGTCCGAGCAAGCTGCACAATCTGCACAATCCGCGCAATTTGCCTACGCCGTGCCCGATCAGGTCGCCGCGGTCAATCCGGCCCCCTCGGTCCAAGACCTCGGCATCCTGGACCCGGCACCGGCCCCGGCGGCTGAACCCGCACCGGCCCCGGCAGCGAACCCTGCTCCCGCCGCAGCATCAGCCGCTTCAGGTGAGCGCACGCACACCGTCAGAGCGGGCGAGCACCTATCGGCGATCGCGGCGCAGTACGGCCTGAGCTATCCCACGCTAGCGATGGCGAACAACATCACCAACCCGAACCAGATTTTCGCCGGGCAGACGTTGGTCATCCCGGCCCAGGACTACGCACCGGGCAGCTACGTCCCGCAGTCCAGCGCGCCGCCCGCCGCACCTGCCCCCACGATCACCACCGGCAAACAGATCGTGGTCGATCTCAGCGATCAGCGTGTCTACGCGTATGAAGATGGGCAGCTTCTCAAGAGCATGCTGGTGTCCACCGGGACCGCGGCGTTCCCCACCGTCCAGGGGAATTTCAAGGTTTATCTCAAGTACGAATCGCAGACCATGTCCGGCCCCGGCTATAACCTGCCCGGCGTGCCGTATGTGCTGTACTTCTACAAGGGCTACTCGCTGCACGGCACCTACTGGCACAGCAATTTCGGCACGCCCATGAGTCACGGCTGCGTGAACATGTACACGCCCGATGCTCAATGGGTGTGGAACTGGGCACCGATCGGCACGCCAGTACGCGTGCAGTGGTGATACCACGCCAGCACGAACAAAAAACCGGGATCGGCACATCGCCGGTCCCGGTCGCAGGTTTCAAAGGTTGCTCGGTCAGCGCGCTTCAACCACCTCCCGACCGTGCCGGAACGCTTCGATGTTCGTCTCCACGACCTGCGCCCCCTTGCGCCCGAATACTGCTTCAATCGCGCTCTCCAACGCATCCGCCGCCAGCGGCACGAAGACCGACGCCGCGCCCAGCAGCACCATGTTTGACGCCCGCGTCGCGCGCATCTCCCGCGCGATACCCTGCGCGTCGACCAGGTACGCGCGCGGGAAGCGCCGCAACTCTGCATGGATCGCGTCCAGGTCCGGGTAGTTCGGGATGTTCACAAACGGATTCTGTTCGGTCACGATCACCCCGTCCGGCCCCAGAAACGCGGTATAGCGCAGCGTCTCCATCGGCTCCATCGAGAGCACCATGTCCGCGTCGCCGTACGGGATCAGGTCGGAATGGATCGCGCGGTCCGCAACACGAAAGTGACTCTGCACCGCGCCGCCGCGCTGCGACATACCGTGTACCTCGGCCTGCTTGATGCGCAGCCCCTTCTCAACCGCGGCCATGCCGAGGATCGCGGCGATCGACAGCACGCCCTGTCCCCCAACACCGGCCAGCACAATATCGTACTTCATCGCGCCCCCCTTACGCCTTCGCCCGCGCGGTCTTGCGTTTGCGTTTCGCCGTTTCGATGCACTCACGCCGCGCGATGATCACCGACGCGCCGCCGTAAGCCAGTTCCTCGTTGATCACGGCGACGTTCTGCGCGTGCTGGCGCGGCAGCGGCGTGATCACGCGCACGTGGTCTTCCGGCACGCCCAGCCCAACCGCGATATCTTCCAGGTGGCCCTGCCCGGCGTGATCCTGCCCGCCGGTCATCGCGGTCGTCGCGTTGTCCACGATCACGACCTTCACCGGCAGGCCGGAATTGACCACGTCCAGCAGCCCGGTCATCCCGCTGTGGCTGAATGTCGAATCGCCGATCACGGCAACCGCAGGCCGCAGCCCGGCATCCGCCGCGCCCTTCGCCATCGTCACCGACGCGCCCATATCCACGCAGGTGTTGATCGCGTTGTACGGCGGCATCACACCCAGCGTGTAGCAGCCGATATCCGAAAACACGTGCCCGTCACCGTAAGGCTCAAGCGCTTCGTTCAACGCGCGGAACGTGTCGCCATGCGGGCAGCCCTGGCACAACTGCGGAGGCCGGTTCGCGACCAGGTCCACCGGAGATGAAGCGACGCGCGGCACCTCGCGCCCCAACGCCTTCGCGACATGCGTCGGGTCGAGCTCGCCCGTGCGTGGCAGCGTACCGTCCAACCGCCCGCGCACGCGCTCCGACTCATACGGGAAACCGCGCAGCAATTCCTCGACCAGCGGCATCCCGTCTTCCAGTACCATCACTTGCTCGACCGCGTCCATCAACCGCGCCACCAACGCGCGCGGCAGCGGGTACTGCGCGATCTTCAGCACGGGATGCGGGCAGCCATCCGGGAAATTCTCCATCAAGTAGTTGTACGTGATCCCGCACGCGATGAACCCCATGCTTTTATCCGGCCCGTCCACGTAGCGGTTGAACGGCGAGTCCGCCGCCGCCTGCTCGAACGCGTCCTGTTTCGCGATCAGGTCGGCATAACTACGCCGCGAGCGCGACGGCAGCAGCAGGAATTGCAGCGGGTCCTGCGGCAGGGCGAGTTCATTCTCCGGCAGCGGATCGCGCGTCACAATGTCCGCGCGCGAATGTGACAGCCGCGTCACCATGCGCACCAGCACCGGGACGTTATGCTTCTCGGAGAGTTCAAACGCGTAAAACGGCACGTCATACGCTTCCTGCTGGTTCGCCGGTTCCAGCACCGGGATCATCGCGAAGCGCCCGTAATAGCGCGTGTCCTGCTCGTTCTGCGACGAATGCATCGACGGGTCATCGGCAACGACGTACACCAGCCCGCCATGCGCCCCGGTGATCGCGGAGTTCATGAACGGGTCCGCCGCCACGTTCAGCCCGACGTGCTTCATGCACACCAGCGCGCGTTTGCCCGCGTAGGACATGCCGAGCGCGGCTTCCATCGCGGTCTTTTCGTTGGCGGCCCAGTCGCAGTGAATCCCGCGCTCGCGCGTTTCCGGCGCACGCTGGATATACTCCGTGATCTCGGTGGACGGCGTGCCCGGGTACGCGTACACGCCGGACAGTCCCGCATCCAGTGCCCCCTGCGCGATCGCCTCGTTGCCAAGTGGAACGAATGTCTTCATAGAGTGCCCTCACATAACTATAATTTTCGTCTGGTTTTTCCGGTTAACGCGTATATCCAGTATACGGAGCGCACCCACCACTTTGTATGGCCTTCTGTCACGGCACGGCCTGCCGGATGATACTTATTCGCCTGCAACAAAAAACCGGGCGCGTGGCCCGGCTGCAAGTCAGAGATGCTGCAGATTACGGCACAAACCGTGATCAGCCCAGCTCGCTCGACTGCACCAGATCGTCGAGCTCTTCTTTCACCTGCTCCTTGGTCGTTTCATGCCTGCTCAGGGACACGATCAGCACGACCGCGATCACCGCTAACGCCACCGCCAGCGCCAACTCCCCATTGACGGCAGCAGGCAGGCGATTCGCCTCCACCAGAATCACCTCATTCCCGTGCAGGTCCAGCTCCGACTCGATCGTTTCCTTCCAGGGCCACACCTTGCGCAGCGATCCCAGCAGTACCCCGGTCAAGAACGCCATCATCGTGTGGTGATAATGCACGAACATGTAGGACAACAGCCGGGAAAACAGCGCTAGGCCGGCCACCGCCCCCAGCATGAACACGCCCAGCGTGAACACATCACGCGTCGTCACCAGTTCCAGCACCTGAGCGTATTTACCGATCAACACCAAGAGGAATGAACCCGAAACTCCCGGCATGATCATCGCCATGATCGCGATCATCCCCGCCACGAAAAACGCGGGCAGCGTCGCGGGCGTCTCGACCGGGACCGCCCCCACCAAAAGATAGGTTCCAGCCGCGCCCACCAGCAGCGCAACATACGTACGCACGTTCCAGTGCCCCACTCTGCCCCCCACAACCCACACCGATGCCGCCACCAGGCCAAAGAAGAACGACCATATAAACACCGGATGGTTGGTCAGCAAATATGAAATCAGGTTCGCCAGCGAGAATACCGCGACCAGTATCCCCAGCCCTACCGGAACCAGGAATCGCCACGGCACAGCCGACAGCCCGTCCTTGATCTTGCCCTGCAAAACCAGCTTGACCGCCTTGCCGCTCACGATTTTGATGCTGTGGATTAGCTCCTCATAGATCCCGAAGATCAACGCCATGGTCCCGCCGCTGACCCCCGGCACCAGGTCCGCGGACCCCATGCTGAACCCCGTAATGAACAACCGCAACATCGCGGCGCGCTGCCGCATCGTCTGTTTCAGCCATTTGCGAAACCGCTGCATATCTCGACTCTCTCGAACTCACTGACAGTGGTGTATAGCTCAACCGAAGCCACCGCAGCATTATAGAGCCTTCGCACCGCCCTGTAAACCCGCACAGTCCGCGATCGCCCTGCGCCCATCTGAGACAAAACGCCCTGCGACGTGTGCCACAGGGCGCGTGATTGGTGCGCTCTAGCGTTACGCTTAGCACGACAGCGACGCGATCGCCGCCATATTGATCCGGTGTTCCTGCCACGCGATATGTTTCTGCAGCACGGTTTCCGGGTCCACCGGGGCGGGACGCTGCCGCCGCTGCTGGCGCTCGTAGCGGGCCAGCAGATTCAACAAATGCTGCGCCCAGCGGGCCTGGGGCCGGTGGTAGAGCACCTCGTTACGCAGGGCGTGCTGCGCTTCCGGCGTGAACAGCAGCGCGGGATCGCGTTGCAGCGCCCGCAGCATCCGCTCGTGGCTTTCGCGGTCCAGCGACGGCGCAGGTAGCGCAAAACACGCCAGCGGCACCACGATCGCTGGCGGTTCCGGTGGCACGCGAGCAACAGGCGACTCACTCTGTTCCGGTTGGCTTGCGGGCCGGGCTCCGCTACCTGGCCTGATGTTGATCTCCTGCGCGCCGACCTGCTGCCGGTCGATCAGGCCCAACTCCCACAGCCGGCGCCCGCGCGTGTAAGCGCTGCTCGCGTACGGCCAGGGCGTATGTGTCAGCTCTTCCCAGCGCGGCCCGGCTGTGCTCGCGCTCCGGTACTTGGTAAACACGCGTCCATGGGGTCCCAGAATGTTATAGCGGCTTCCTTTCCGCATAATGCGGTACTTCGGGCGGTCAGCGGGTAAAGCGTCGGAGGAAAAGGGAGCGTCAGGTCGTCGGGGATCGGTCACTAGATCTGCTCCTGGGGGAAAATCTGCTAAGGCGCAATGCAAACATACGTTGTGATTCTAATGCATAACGCGCCGCTTGTGGGTTAGAGTTCTGTTGAAAAAGCGCAAAGATCGACTCAAGCTTTGGCTGCCATTACCCACTCTCAACGGATCAACACCGCTTCCCGTATACTACGGCCTGCCATGCCGGCCACCAATGGCACATTCCGCTGCATGCTGAATTGCGCAATTGGCGAAAACCGGGCTGGACGCTCTACATGCTTCGCGGTTATAATCTGCTATTCGTCAGGTTCAACCGGGCCGTGTCCACTTACCAACGACGCGCTGCGTCCGTCTCTCTTCAAGCCGGGGGGATTCGTCCTTCCCTCGCGTCATGCACCGTTTGGCACGTCATGTGTCGTTATTCGCTTCCGGCTTAACAGCGCTCAAACGTGCAGCACAGGGAGAAGCACCTATGAAGATTCTGCTCCGCATTCTCCGCTACATGCGCCCCTACTGGCGGATTGCCGCGATGATCTACGCGGCGTTAGTCGGGGCCACGCTCTTGACCTTGATCAGTCCCTGGCTGATCGGCAACGCTGTCGATGCAGCACTTGGCACCGCCGACGAGTTTATTCTGTTTCCGGACGACTGGTCACAGCGCCGCACCCTGACCGTCACCGCGATCCTCGTCGTCGTGATCGCGCTGCTGCGCGGCGGCGTGAACTTCGTGCAGCGCTACGGGACACAGTGGTTAGGGCGCAAAGTCGCCTATGCCATGCGCCTGGACCTCTACACCCATCTCCAGCGTCTGCCCTTCTCGTTTTACGACCGGACGCGCATCGGGCAGCTCATGAGTCGCGCGATTGGCGACGTGGACGAGATCCGTTTCTTCGCGGGTATTGTGATCGGCGACGTGCTCAACCTGCTCGTGTTGCTGCTCGGCATCTACGGGATCATGTTCGCGACCAATGCCACGCTCGCCGCGATCCTGCTGATCCCCCTGCCGGTATTGTTCGCCGTCGCGTACCTGTTCGGCACCCGCATCGAGCCAATGTTCGGTGACATTCGCTCCGCGCGCGGCGCAATGTACGCCCGCATTCAGGAGAATCTCTCGCAGATCGTGGTGGTGAAAGCGTTCGCCCGCGAACCGTTCGCCCGCGAGCAATTCGGCGAAGACAACACCAAGGTGCTCAACGCGTGGATCCGGCTCGCCAACCTGTTCACGCTTTCGCTGCCAACCGTGTGGTTCATCGTCGGATTCCTGACCTTCTTGCTGCTGTTTGTAGGCGGTAACATGGTCTTGAGCGGCGAGATGACGGTCGGCACGCTGGTCGCGATGAACTCGTATGTGATGCTGCTCTCGCTGCCCGCGCACCGCCTGGCCTTTATGATCGATGTGACGGCGCGCGCGCTGGCAAACGGCAAGCGCATCTTCAATATCATCGATACCACGCCGGAGATCAAGACCCGCCTGGGGGCGGTGAATCCCGGCAAAATCGAGGGGCACATCACGTTCGACCACGTGTCATTTGTCTACAGCGCCCGCGAGGATGAACCAGAGGTCGAGGTACTTGAGGACGTCAGTTTCGAAGCCAGGCCGGGGACTGTGACCGCCATCGTCGGCACGACCGGCAGCGGCAAAACCACCCTGATCGATCTCATACCGCGCTTCTATGACGTCAGCGCGGGCAGCATCCGCATCGACGGCTACGACGTGCGCGACCTGCCGCTGAAGCTGCTGCGCGCCCAGGTTGGTTACGTGATGCAAAACACGTTCCTGTTCAACGCGACCATCGAAGAGAACATCGCTTTCGGGCGTCCAGACGCCACACACGATGAAGTCGTCGATGCGGCCAGGGCCGCCCGCGCGCATGACTTCATCATGGAGTTCCCTGACGGCTACACCACCCTGGTCGGGGAACGCGGCGTCACGCTCTCCGGCGGGCAGCGCCAGCGTATCGCCATCGCCCGCGCGTTGATCGTTGACCCGCGCATCCTGATCCTGGACGACGCGACGGCCAGCGTTGACAGCCGCACCGAATACCAGATTCGCGACGCGCTGAAAAACCTGATGGAGGGCCGCACGACGCTGATCGTCGCACAGCGCATCAGCACCGTGATGCATGCCGACCAGATCATCATGCTCGAAAACGGGCGCATCGTCGAACAGGGCACGCACCACGAACTGATCGCGCTGGGTGGGCGGTATGCCAATCTCTGGCGTTTGCAGACCGAAAGCGACGCGCCTGAAGAAGACATCCGGGGCATCGGGCGCTCCGATGACAAAGCGTTTCCGCCGGCAGATGCCCCGCCCGCCGTCGAAGATCGCGCGCCTGACAAACGCACAACCGCTGAATTCTCCGCCGTTGTCGCGCGGCGCGACCATCG
Source organism: uncultured Anaerolineaceae bacterium (assembly GCA_964425755.1). Lineage (GTDB taxonomy): Bacteria > Chloroflexota > Anaerolineae > Aggregatilineales > Aggregatilineaceae > CAYRNY01. The sequence continues at coordinate 212,845 of CAYRNY010000002.1, read as the reverse complement.
CAAGGGGAACGAATCATGAGCGAGGACCAGAAGCCAAAACTCGAACGTCCTATCGGCGAGATTCTCGCGCGCCTGCTGAGCTTCGTTGCCCCGTACCGCAAGCGTGTTTTCGGCGTGATCCTGCTGATGCTGGTCACGTCTGCGGCGGCACTGGCCGCCCCCGCGCTGGTACGTGAGGCGATCAATCGCGGCCTGCAACCCGGCAACCAGGACCGCGACGCACTGATCGTCTTCAGCCTGTTGTTCCTGGGCACGATCGCGGTGCAGGCCGCCGGGTTGCGTTTGCAGATGTACAGCATGGTGTGGATCGGACAGCACGCGATCATGGATGTGCGCCGCCACCTGTTCCACAAGTACCTCGACCTGCACATGGGATATTTCGACCACAACCGCGTCGGGGACCTGATGGCACGCATCACCGAAGACAGCAACTCGCTGCAGAACTTCATCACCTGGGCCGTCGTCAACACGATCAGCAACACGCTCACGCTGCTCGGCATCATCGTCCTGATGCTGGTCTACGACTGGCAGCTCGCGCTCGTCACGTTCACGATCCTGCCCTTGATGGCGGGTCTCACGTTGTGGTGGCGCAAGGAGTCCAGCAAGCGCTATCGCGCCGTGCGCGAGGCCGTGGGTGTGGTCTCCGCCACGCTGCAAGAAAGCCTCGCCGGAATGCGCATCGTGCAGGCGTTCGTGCGCGAGTATCGCGAGCGCGCCCGCTTTGAGGGCGTCGCCACCGACGAACTCAACAAGAGCTTGCGCGCCGATATCCTCGCCTCGATCTTCATGCCCGGCATCGACATCATCTCGCAGCTTGGCGTGGCGATCGTGCTGGGCTTCGGCGGCGTGCGCGTGCTCAACGGCCACATGGACGCCGGGACGCTGGTCGCCTTCCTGCTGTACCTGAATATGTTCTTCGACCCGATCCGCGATCTGGCGATGCGCCTGGACCAGTTCCAGGAGGCGTCTGCCGCCGGTGAGCGCATCCTGAACGTGCTGGACACCGAATCGGAGATTGTAGACCCGTCCGACGCGGCCACGTTGCCCCACATCCAGGGCGCGGTCCAACTCAAGGGCGTCAACTTCTACTACACCAAGCCCGAAAACGGGTCGCGTCCTGCTTCCGAAGGCGCAACAAACACCGCGTCCGACAACACGGAGAAAACCACCGCCCGCGCTGAGGCGGAAGACGAAGCCGAAAACGTGCTGCACGACATCGACCTTGATGTCGCGCCAGGCCAGACCATCGCGCTGGTCGGGCACACCGGCGCGGGCAAGAGCACGCTCGTGCGCCTGCTGGGACGGCTCTACGAGCCGCAGGAAGGCCACATCCTCTTTGACGGGCACGACATCACACAAGTGTCGCTGGAATCGTTGCGGCAGCAGATGGCTTGGGTCCCCCAGGACACCGGGCTGTTCGCCACCACAATCCGCGAGAACCTGCGTTACGGGCGGCTTGACGCCACCGACGAGGAGATCGAGGCCGCCGCGAAGGAAACCGGCGCGCACGAGTTCATCATGCAGCTTCCAAAAGGCTACGACACCGATGTCGAAGAAGGCGGGTCGCGGCTCAGCGCCGGCCAGCGCCAGTTGATCAGTTTCACGCGGGCGCTGCTGGCAGACCCGGCGATCATCATTCTGGACGAAGCGACCAGCAGCGTCGACACGGTCACGGAGCTGCAGATGCAGGCCGCGCTCCATAAGCTGCTGGAGAATCGTACCGCGTTCGTGATCGCGCACCGGCTCAGCACGATCGTGCGTGCTGACCAGGTGGTCGTCCTCGATCACGGGCGCATCATTGAACGCGGCACACATGCCGAACTGCTCGCGCAGAAGGGCCATTACTACGATCTCTACACCACCCAACTGCAAGGCGGCGAAACCGTGCCGTGATGCGCACACACAGGCATGAGGGTGTGCGGCACGGCTGCTCGCCCTCATGCTTTGCCCCTGGCGCACGCAGACCGCGTCGTCTTGCTGCACAGTCGTCAGGCAAACGTAGGTAAAACAACCACCGATAAGACGTAGACAAATCGCGACTTTTCGATCACAATAACGCCCCAACGGTAAACATACACAGCCTATACAAGCCTGGCCCCGCTGGAGCCAGCTAGCTTACAGCAGCACGTGAAAGGACACTGTATCGTGAAAAAACGGAACACTCTATTCCTATCGGCAATCGTTATCATCATCATGCTGGCGGGCCTGACCCCCTTCGCCGTCAGCGCCAGCAATACCGAACCCGCCGGTCGCGCAAGCTTGCCTCAGGCGGACCCCACGGCTACACCGGAAGACCCGATCTGGATGGCGTTTAACGCCGCACGTAATGCACTCGAAAACAAAATCAACCAGGACCTGACCTACGTCAGGCGTTGGTCGTACGAACAGGCCGAGTTCATTGAAGGCATCGACTCCTGTCGCACACTCCAGGAGACCGAAGAGGGCGTGCTGGAAGAACCGCGCGACCTTTACTGGGGCTGGCGTTTCATCATCACCACGCTCAGCGACCAGACCTACGAGGTGCGCACGAGCTTCAACTACCAGATCGTCACCGTCTGCGACGAGGTCACAGTTGGCACGGGCGGCGGCGTGGATGTGGACGCCGATCCTAACCTGCCCGCCCCGGTCCAGGGATCGGCGGTCAGCGGCAGCTTTGAGGTTGGCGGCCAGATCACCGGCCTCTACCCCGACACCCGCGACGCGCTCAACGCCGCTAAGATGAAATGGGTCAAGTTTCAACTGCAGGTCGGGCAGGACGGCAGCGCCCTGATCAATGAAGCACACGGCGCTGGCTTCAAGATCCTGTTCTCGGTCATCGGGGACAAAAGCCAAGTCATGAATCCCGGCTACCAGGACACCTACGCCAGTTACGTCGCCGGGCTGGCGCGCGCAGGCGCGGACGCGATCGAGATTTGGAACGAGATGAACATCGACCGCGAATGGCCTGCCGGCCAGATCAACGGCGCGAACTACGTGCCGCTGCTGGCGAAAGCCTACAATGCGATCAAATCCGCCAATCCAAACACGCTGGTGATCACGGGCGCGCTGGCCCCGACCGGCTTCTTCGGCACAGCGGGCTGCACCGACCAGGGCTGCAACGATGACGTCTACACGCAGCAGATGGCGGCGGCTGGCGCGGGCCAGTATGCCGACTGCATTGGCGTGCACTATAACGAGGGCATCGTCAGCCCGACCCGGAGCAGTGGCGACCCGCGCGACAACTACCCGACGCGCTACTACGGCACCATGCTCAGCCGCGCGATCGGCCCGTTTAGCGGCAAGCAAGCCTGCTTCACCGAATTGGGCTACCTGTCGCCCGAAGGTTACGGTTCGCTGCCTGCCGCCTTTGGATGGGCTGCAGATACCAGTGTGGCCGAGCAGGCGACCTGGCTGGCCGAAGCCGCCGTGCTCAGCGCCCAGAGCGGTCAGGTCCGCCTGATGATCGTCTTCAACGTTGACTTCAGCCACTGGGGTGCCGACCCGCAGGCCGGTTACGCGATCATCCGCCCGGACGGTTCGTGCCCCGCGTGCACAGCCCTCGCCGGCGTGCTGCAGTAAGGCGCAAGCTGGCTCCCGCAACCAGCCACGGCATATAGTGGTGTACCAACAGGGCGTTCCGAGTCTCGTCGGGACGCCCTGATGTATGGTATAACTGCAATCACCAGCTTGCACAGCACGGGCGATTCAGACCCCGCGCACCACACGCAGGCTTCACACGCGCTCGCGGCGGGAAATGCAGACGCCAGCGTATCTAAAAAATTGATGAAAACATAATATTCATGCGATAATTGTGGTTATACTGGTTAGCAAACAGTTAGAATCGGACGAGGCTACCCGCGCAGTAACGAGGACGCCATGAAGCTCAAGCCCGGTGACACCATCGGCGAATACCGCATCCTGAATGTCATTGCCAACGGTGGTTTCAGCGTCGTGTACCGCGCCAGAGACACAAACTTACTTCGCACCGTTGCGATCAAACAGCTCAGCCCGGCAGCGTTTTCTGAAGAAGGCACGCGCGAATGGTTCATCCGCGAGGCGCAGCTTACGGCCAGCCTCGCACATCCCAATATCGTCCAGATCTACTCACTGCGCGACGAAGGCGACCTGATCTTCCTGGTCATGGAATACCTGCCCAGCGACCTGCACGAGCTCGTGCAAAAACACGGCCCGCTGGACCGCGCGCGCCTGCTCAAGGTCGCATCGGACATCTGCCGCGCGCTCGAAACGCTGCACGCACGCAACGTCATTCACCGCGACATCAAGCCGGAAAACATCCTGATCGGCCCGGAAGAGCAATTCAAGCTGGCCGACTTTGGCCTGGCGCACGTCCGCCAGTTGCACGGCGCTGCCGACGCGCGCGGCCCCCAGCCGGGCACGCTGCTCTACATGTCACCCGAACAGGCTTTCGGGCGCAAAGTTACGCCGCGCTCGGACATCTATTCCCTGGCGATCGTGCTGTATGAAGCGATCACCGGGCATTATTACTTCCCGTTTGACGAAGATGACGACGACGATGATCTGCTGCTGGACTTGATCGACAATGCCGATCCACTGCCGGTAGACCGGCATCACCCGTCTGTGCCGCAGGCGATCGAGGAGCCGCTGTTGCGGGCCTTGAGCAAAGACCCCTACGAACGCCCCGCCACCGCGCGCGAGTTCCTGGCCGACCTCAAGACCGCGATCACGCGCAGCAAACACGCCACGCTGTCGAAAAAACGCCGCGAGCTTGCCGCCACCCAACGCCCGGCGGCACCACCCGAACTCCAACGCGTGCTATACGCGATTCGCACCCTGCGTGACGCGCAGCACCAACCTAAACAGGCGCTCCGGCAGATGCGCGCCCTCTGGGAAGAACATCCCGGCATCCCGGAGGTGGCCGCCGAATGGGGCGAGACGCTCGTCGCCGCCGGTCGCATCAGCGAAGGCCGGAACTGGCTAGAGGACGCGGTCCACACCAATCCTGACCTTCCCTTTGCCCAACTTGCACTGGCGGACATTTACCGGAACACCGACGACAATGATGAAGACGCCGACGCCGCCACGGTGCAGGCGATCCAGATCGACCCCGACCTGGTTTACGCGGTGCTGTACGAAGACATTGTCGCCTCATTGAACGACCCCGACACATACAAACACTACGTCGACCTGTTTCGCACGGCTGCCGCCGACACACCGACCGCGCCCGTGTTGCACAACCTGGGCCAGGTCCTCGCGCTCGACCCGGAAGCGACCCGCGAAAGTCTCGCGGTCTTCCAGGAAGCGCTGCAACGCGACCCGGACTACGGCCCTGCCGCGCTCGGACTCGCGAGCCTGTTGATCGAGCGCCAGCGTATCGCGGAAGCCATCCCGCTGCTAGAGACCGCGCGTTACGCGACGTTTCCAACCGTCGCGCCGGACGACTGGCACAAAGCCCACACGGTTTACCAGCAGGTCCACGCGCACCTGGCACTGGCGATCGCCTACGCGCAGGTTGGGCAATACGAGAACAGCGCGATCGCGGCCCGCGCCGTGCTGGACCTCAACCACGAAGAACTGGACGAAGACGCCCCGGCCTTGCTTGAGGCATACGCCCGTGCAGCGCGAGCATGGCTCGACGAGGGACACGCTCTGCGCGCCTACAAATTCCTGAACCAGGTGATCCCACTGGCCTCGACCTGGGGCAGCGTTGAGATTTTCGCCCTGCTGGAAGAGGCGCAGCAGTCCATCGAAGCCAGCCAGCGCCGCCCGCGCCAATGGGACGACGCGCTCGACTGGTTGCGTACCAGCGTAACCGGCTTCAACCGCGAAAACGACTCAGCCTAAACCGCACACAGCACACCACCCCACAACATCGCGGTGAGCCGTCCCCGCGCCGCCTAGTACTCCGTGCGGAACGTGTAGCTGATGGTCAAGCTCTCGCCTGCCGGGACCGCAACTTCCCACCGTAGCAGATTATCCTGCTGGCGTTCCGGCTCCAACGAGTACTCAAACTGCCATGCCGCATCCAACCAGCGATCCAGCACCACCAGTTCAAGATCATCTGCGCTGAAATTGTTGATCGCAAGCTCAACCGTATGCAGCATGTAATCCATTGTCCCGCCCTGGTATTCCTCGCGCGCCGTGCGGGACACGCGCACATCCGGCAGGCTGCCCACCGTGATGCTGCCCTCGCTGTTCAGCGGCGTGGTTTCGACAAAGTCACTGCCCAGGAACAAGCCGTCACGATACGCACGCACGATGCCCTGCGCCAGCGGCGTTTCGGTCGTGTTGCGCACCTTGTAAATCACGTCGACCTCGTTCTCCGTCGGCGCGTTCCATACCAGCAATCGCCGCGCGGGCAGCTCAGCATCAACCAGGTTTTCGTACACCTGGTCGCCCGGCATTGCTGTGACCTCGTCCAGCACGTAGATATGCTGCAGATCCACCGACCCCACGCCAAAGGCAGGCAGCGCCACCGTATCGCCCGCATAGCCGACTGCCCGCTGGTTCATTGTCATCTCCGGCGTCTGGCTCACTTGCTGGCTCAGGTCCACGCTCCCCGCGATCAGGTAGACCCTCGCCGCGTCCAGCATCAGCGCCGTGTTGCGGATCTCCGCGAAGAACGCCAGATCGACCGTTTCGGCGCCATTGAGCGTCATGTCGTAGGTCGGAGTCCACCGCGCGCCGGACATCATGTACTCCAGCATGATCGTGCGCACCTCGGCACCGGACACCTCAGACTCCCACGTCACCGCAAACGCCGTCCCGCCGCCGTAACCCGCCGGGACACTGTCGTAGCGAAACGCAGCCTGGCTGTAGTACACATCGCCGCCCTGCGGCGTGATGCGGTACGAGCGTACCCGCGCGCCGTTCTCAGTCAGGATCAGCGTGTCGGGATAGGTGCCCGGCGGCAACAGGACGCGCACGTCCTCACCGGGCAGCGTCACCGTGTCGCGCACGAATACCATATCGTTCAGGTACAGTGCGGCCTCGTCCGGACGGCTGGCGTACGAAATCCCGCCCGCCCCGGACTGCGCGCCGGCTGACCCTGCTGCCATCACTGCGCCGCCAATCAGCGCCATGAGCACAACACCGAACACAAACAATCTATGCAATCCACGCATGTTAAACACTCCTCCACAAATAAAATCGAGCGCCTATACGTTCTAGACGCTCGAACGCAGCGCCAGGTTCCGCCGGCGTCTAGTATACCATCGCGCCCCAGGGTCCGACCGCGTCCTTAACGCGCTGGAAGGTCAGCAGCCACTCTTCGCCCCCCTTGCCATCCGGTTTTGGGGTGACCCACAGGGGACCGTTGAGGGCAGAACCTTCTCTTTTTCCTCCAGATGCCAGGTTCATCACAACACCACGCCCCCACAAAAAACCGGAGACCCCCGTCCCCGGTTCAAGTCTACCCTACGCGCCGTCGCCGCCGCTCCGCTCTGCGTGATGCAGCACCGGCCCGGCACCGTACCATGCCCCATCGGAGTCCAGCAAGTGGTACACCATACTGTGGCCGTGCAACCGCCAGACCTCGTCCCGCGAGGCGTCTACGACATACTCCAGGTGCATGATGCCCGTGTTGTGGTTCCAGATTTCCACACACCGGCGCTCTCCAACGTTGAACACGTGGTCAAACGCAGCCTCGATCACCCCGCCATGACACACCGCGATCACCGTCGCCTGCGGATCGCGCGTGCCGTATGCATCGGTGATCGCCTCAATGAACGCGCTCACCCGTGCCCGGAACAGCATCCAACTTTCGCCATCCGGCGCGATGCGCGTGTTCGGGCGCTGCGTGCCCCACCAGTCCGCCGGGTACTCGATCCGCGCGCCGTCATCCAGCGGGACCGGGCGACCGTCCGCGAAACAGTTACCGAACTCGCGCAGCCGGTCATCAGGTTGTGGCTCGATGCCTGCCACCCGCGCGATGTACTGCGCCGTATCGCGCGCCCGCACCATCGTGCTGGTATACAGCGCGTCGATCGTGAGCCGTTCGGCCATCCACCGCGCCACACGTTCCGACTGCTGCTTGCCCAGGTCGGTCAAGCCCGCGTCGACAAACCCGCCGTCCCAGTCCGGCAGATTGACGTAACTTTCCCCATGCCGCACGAAAAACAGATGCACGTCGCTCGCTCCTTAGCTGCCCAGAAACTTCAACCAGACCTGCCGCGTGCGCGGGCCGTCAAACTCCGCCAGGAAAATGCCCTGCCAGCGCCCTAATTGCAGCTTGCCCTGCTCCACAAACACCAGCGTATTCGACCCGAATAGCGCGGTCTTAATGTGCGCCGGCGAGTTGCCCTCGCCGTGCCGGTGGCGCGAATCGCGCGGCGCGATATGCTCGTCCACCGTCAGCAGAATGTCACGCTCGACATCGGGGTCCCAGTTCTCATTCAGCGTCAAACCGGCGGTGGTGTGCGGGCAGAACAGATACAGCACGCCGTCCATGCCGCCCAGTTCACCCAGCGCGCGCGACACCTGCCCGGTGATGTCCTGCAGTTCGGTCTTCGCACCGGTCGAAATCGTCAATCTCTGCATCCCAAGCGTACCCTTTCTACGATCATAACCTTGCCAGCTTCCCATTATACCGCAGGCGTCCCCTGCTGCCGCGCGTGCGCCTTCGGCGTGACCATCTGCAGGATCGTCCATGTGCCCTGGCGTCCGCCCGCGTTTGCAGTACAATTGCCCGCCAGTAGGGCACCGCGCCAAAGGAGTCGCCGCCATGACCGCAGAAAACCCGATCGTCCCGATCCTGACTGCCTTCGTACAGCCCTGGTACGACGCGCTGGCCGATCCCGCTGCCACGCAGGAAAATGTGCTGCAACAACTGCTCAAAATCTACGCCAAGACCGAGTACGGCCAGCAGCACGGCGCGGATCACATCGGCTCGGTCGAAGAATACCGCGCCAAATTCCCCGTGCAGACCTACCAGGACTACTACCCCCTGCTGCGCCGCGTCATGGGCGGGGACACCCACGCCTTGCTGGAAGCCGAGCCGCTCGGCTGGGCCATGACGCGCGGCACAACCGGGGCCAGCAAGTACATCCCCATGACCCCGCGCGACCTTGACCAGCGTTACAACGCCGCCCGCGCGGTGATCCGCTACGTGCTGCACAGCAAACGTTATGACATCCTGACCGGCGCAAACCTGAATCTCAGCTTTCCCAGCGTCGTCGGGACCATGACCGTCAACGGGCGCACGCTCGAATACGGCTACGCGACCGGCATCTACGTCAAACACGTCGCCGCACGCACGCCGATCGCCTCGATCCCATCCCAGCAGGCGATCGACGAGCTCGGCGGGGATGCGGGCAAAGCGGCCTGGAACGCCCGTTTCGAACTCGCCTACACCCGCGCCAAAGACGCCAACATCACGCTGGTGGGCGGCGCGGCACAGATGGCGCTCAGGTTTGCGAAGTGGCTGCGCAAAACGCACGGCGTCTACCCCAAAGACGTGTGGAACTTCGGCGTGCTGACGCTCGGCAGTACCCCCGGCATCAACTCGACGCTGCGCCCGCGCCTGCTGGCCTTCTACGGGCAGGACACAGGCATCATGGAGATTTACGGCGCGACTGAAGGGATGTTCGGGCAGCAGTACGACGAGCGCCGCCGCTGGGTGCCGAACTATGACCTTTACTTTCTTGAAGTGCAGACACCGCGCGGTGTGAAATCGCTCCACGAAATGGAGCCGGGTGAAACCGGCAGCCTGATCGCGAGCACGCCGGTACTGCCGCGCTACAAAATCCTCGACCTCGTGCGTGCTTTCGATCCGCCGACGTTCCTCTGCATCGGAAGGGACCGGCCCTGGACGCGACCGGCCTACTGGTTGCGCCGCCTTAGCCTGTTCGACTTCCGGCGTGGCAAATAGACGCGGCAGCTAAGCATGACGTGCCCGGCGGCTCGCCCTATTCCACCATCTGGTTGATCAGCAAGCTCGCGCCGATCGCGATCAGAATCACCGGCCACAGCGTCGAAAAACCGAAGTTCATGCCCAGGCCCAGCATCAGGAAGACCACGCCCAGCACCAGCCGCCCGCCCGGCTTGGCGCGCAACTCCGGGATCATGAGCCGCGCGCCGACCTCCGCCAACAGCAGCGCCCCGGCCCCGCCGAATATCCAGGCCCACTCGTCAGCAAACGTCGCGGCGGTGGCGCTGTAATCACTGAGCAAGAACACGATCCCGGCCCACAGCACCATCGCGCCCCAGGTGAACTGGCTCAAGCGATCCGAAGGGGCGATATCAACCCAGAACTCGCCCTTCTCAAACTCCACCTCGTGGCCCTTCTCGCGCGTTTTTTCGTCGCTCTTCTCGTCGCTCTCGCGCTCTTTTTCCTGTTTCTTCTCGCGCTCTTTTTCGCCCATCTCGGCGTAGTCGGCCTCGGTGTAGCGCGCCCGGCGTTTGGCTTTACGCGCCTCGCGCTTGATCTCGCGTTTGCGCTTGCGATACTCGCGCCAGTCCTCGCCCCACGCGAGATGATCGATGTCCTCGTCTTCACCCGCATATTCACCCGTCACGTCCGCGTATTCCGGCGCGTCAGCCTCCGTTTCAGGCACGATCTGCGACACGCCCCCGACCCCGGTCGGCACGCGCTCCGCCCGTGGTTCGACCGGTGTTTCCATCCCCACCGCCGCCGCGTCCAGCGACACGCCCGGCGTGCCGATCGCCTCGCTCAGCGCGTCGTACACCGCGCTCACGGTTGGGTAACGTTGGTCCGGGTCCTTTCTGAGGCACGTCAGGATCACGTCTTCAATCGCCGGGCTGAGCGACGGGTTTAGTTGCGTGGGGGGCGTAGGGGACAGGTGCAGGTGTTCGTAGACGATCCGCATCGCGGTAGTTGTCCCGGCAGCCCCCGGCATGTCCCCCGTAAACGGCAGCATCCCGGTGTACATCTGGTAAAGGATAATGCCCAGCGCGTAGACGTCCGTCGCCGGCCCTACCTGGCCGACCATGATCTGTTCCGGCGACATGTAATGCGGCGTGCCGACGGTCGCGGTGGTGTCTATCGTCAGCGTGCTGGCATCGGTGAGGATCCGCGCGATGCCAAAATCCGTTACGTACAGATTCTCATTCTCGTCGATCAGGATGTTCGCGGGCTTGAGGTCCCGGTGTACCACGCCTTCGTTATGCGCGTAATGCAACGCCGCCGCCAGTGGAGTCAGGTACTTCAGCGAGTCCGCCGGGTCGAGCGGGCCGTCCTGCTGGCGCAGCACGGATTGCAGCGTGCGCCCTGGGATGTAGTCTGTCAGAATAAACACGAGGTCGCCGCTTTCGACAATGTCGTAGTAGCGCACGATGTTCGGGTGCTGCAGCCGCTCCAGGACACGCGCCTCGCGCTGGAAACGCTCAAAAAACATCGGCTCGTGCGCGATGTCGCTGCGCAGCACTTTCGCCGCCAGGTTTACGCGACGGTGCAGGTCGTATACCCGGAACACCCGCGCGAAGGTCCCTTCACCCAGCAACGCGTCGAAGCGATAACGGCCTTCGAGCGTCCGTCCGATCAACTCGCCGCTGGCTGCCGGCGTTGATGGAGCCGCCTCCTCGCCATCATCCCGCGATCGATCGAGTTCGTCGGGATCATATTCCGGTTCAGGCTGCTGTTGGGGTTCGTGAGCCATAGCGTCCCCTTGACAATGGGTTTGGATAAGCGCTTCTTAGCCATGTGGTCCACATTATGACCGGAAACGGACATTCGTTCAAACGGCAGACCTGCGCGCTGCCTAAACAAAAAGGGGCGCACCAGGTCCGGCACGCCCCTGCATCTCACCGATCACATAGCGAAAGCTACACGCCTGACCTCCGCATCACGGTGTGACTACGGCGATCGTGATGTAGCGATTATCTTCTGTGTCGTCCTGCAAGATCACGCGCAGGTTGTACGTCGTGGTCGAGGTCGGGCAAACTTCCCGATCGCCCTGGCCCACGACACCTTCGCCCTGGAAGTACACCGCTTTGATGCCCTCCACGCGCCAGTGGATCGTCGTGCAATCCCCCTGGTTGATCTGGCCCGCGTCTGACCAGAATTCGATGCTCACGCTTGGGGTGGCAGTGGCGGCAGGGGTCGGCGTTGCGGTCGGCGGCGGCGCGATGAACTGCGCGCTGACGTTCGGCACACTGCTCAACGGTACATTCAGGCTCAACAACGGCTCATAAACCCAGCCTACCGTACCTCCCGGCGTGCGCACCTGCACCCACTGTTCCTGGAACGCGGTGCTGTAGAACTTACCGAGAATCTCGACCGGGTCACCGTTTACCAACCGGTCCACGATCCGCGCCCCGGTGCCGGGATCCGCGCGCACGTTGAGCGTGCGCGTGTCAACAACTGCATCGGGCAGCGTGGCGGTGGTGGCAACGGGCGTCAGGGTTGCAAACGGCGTTGCCGGGCCGCCGGGTGTCGGCTGCAACGCGTCGGGGCCGCCTTCCACATCCACACCGGGACCGCGCTCATCGGCGGGATCGTTGGTCAACTGACGCACGACCGCGCCGTCCGCCGAAACGAGATAGAGATCCCACTGGCCGTTTACATCAGAGACGTACACGATGTGCTCACCATCCGGCTGCCAGCGCGGCTGGCGGTCTTCCGCCGTGTTGAACGTGATCTGCTGCACGTCTGTGCCATCATCCCGCATCACGAAGATCTCGTAATCCCCGTCGCGGTCCGACGCGAACACGATCCGCGTGCCGTCCGGCGACCATTGTGGTTCGATGTCGTTGGCGGGATCGTTGGTAAGCTGCGTGGTTAACCCGGTCTGCGGGTTGAGCACGAAGATCTCGTAATTCCCGGTGCGGTCGGATGCGAACACCACCATGCCCGGACCTTCATCATCCTGCGCAACCACATCAGTCCCATGCAGCCCTACAAAACCCAGCGCCGCCAGCACGAACGCGGCAATCAACGTTAAGAGAGCCCGTTTGATGCTCATGGTTCCTCCTTCAAGTTGTGAGCCGGAATCCGGCTCAGTCTGATAGACCCATATTTATATTGTAGTGAAATCACGCGGCGGCTGTGAATACGACTGGCGTCCCATCTCCCCACGCCCACCTTGCGACCGGGGCACTAACAACCCGGCGATCCGCCCGCCGCGGCTCGCTATGCCTCAAACACGCACACCACCAGCAGGTCGTTGACGTTGGTGTTCGTCGGGCCGGTCACCAGCAGGTCGCGCACGTCGTTCAGGTAGGTATGCGAGTCGTTGTCCGCCAGCGCCGCCCGTGCCGAGAGTCCGCGCGCTTCCCCCCGCGTGACGGTCTGCGCATTCACCAGGCCGCCCGCCGCGTCCGTCGGCCCATCTGTGCCGTCTGTGGCAAGACACGCGATCGCTGCGTGCGGCACATCACCTAGCGCGAGCGCCGCCGCGAGCGCCATCTCCTGGTTGCGCCCGCCGCGCCCCGCCCCGCGCAGCGTGACCGTCGTCTCGCCGCCCAGGATCAGGCACGCCGGGACCGGGACCGGTCGTCCGGTTGCCGCGATCTCTTTCGCCAACGCCGCAAGCACCTGCGCGACCTCGCGTGCTTCGCCTTCAAGGTAGGTCGTCAGCAATAGCGTGTTGAAGCCGCGTGCCTGCGCTGCCTCAACTGCCGCCGCAGCCGCAACAGCGTTATCCGCGACGATCACGTTTTGCACCCGGTCCAGCACGGGGTCGCGCGGCTTTGGCGTATCGAGCACCTCGCCGTTCAGACCGCGCGTCAGGTGCCGCATGATCGACGACGGGGCCCGGTCCGTAATCCCATAGCGTTCCAGCACGGCCAGCGCGTCAGCATAAGTCGTCGTGTCGGGCACCGTCGGGCCGGACGCGATCACATCCAGCGGGCTGCCGACCACGTCAGACAGGATCAGCGCGATCACCGTCGCGGGGTGTGCCAGCCGTGCCAACTGCCCCCCCTTGACTTGCGATAGGTGTTTGCGCACCGTGTTGATCGCCTGGATCGGCGCGCCGGACCGCAGCAGCAACTCGGTGAGCGCCTGCACGTCATCCAGCGTCACCCCAGCGACGGGCAGCGTCAATAACGCCGAGCCACCACCGGAGATCAGGCACAACACGAGGTCGTCTTCGCGTGCCTCGTCCAGCAATGCGACCATGGCCCGCGTCCCCGCGAGCCCGGCAGCGTCGGGCACGGGGTGGCCCGCTTCCTGCACGGTGATGCGCTCCAGCGGCGCGGTGTAGCCGTATTTCACGTTCACCTGCCCCCCCGCGACGCGCGCGCCCAGCACGTCCTCAACCGCGCCCGCCATCGACGCCCCGGCCTTGCCGCCACCGATCACCAGCACGCGCCGGTAACGCGCCAGATCATAGATCACGCCGTTGACCTGCAGCACGTCCCCCTCGCGTGCCATCACGCGCCGGACCGCTTGCGCCGGGTCGACAGCATCCAGCGCCGCATCTAGCACGGCCAGCACGTCCGCGTAACGCGGCGATGGTCGTTCAGCTTCTGGCCGTAACCATTTCACTCGCGCCACTTTTGCCTCCCGAAAGGTGCTGAGTATAGTTAATGAAAGGACAATCGCCCTGAACCCTACGCATTTCCCAAGCAGTTCTGCTTTTACCTGCCGGTGATTGTTCGTTCAGCACGTCATCCGCAACGGATACGAGTTTACAGCACGCAGTTATCCGCACACAACACAAGGAGTAACCAGCTATGAGAACGCGCCCTTTGCCCGGCCTGATGATATTCGCTGCGCTCATCGTCCTGACGTTCGCCGCGCCCGTTCGCGCTCAAGACGGCGTCCCCGGTGGCGTGATCGCGTTCGTCGGCGTGGATGCTGAAGACAACGCCGCCCTGTACCTGCTGGACCTCGCATCCGGTGCGGTTGGCGTGGTTGACACCCCCGTCGCGCCGGATGTCGATCTCGAATGGCATCCTGATGACGAAATGCTCGTCTTCACCACCGCCGACGGTGGCTACGGTTTGTTACGCAGCCTGCGCGGATGCTTTGAAGCGGGCGGCACCTGCCTGGACATCGTCGAGGTGTACCCGCCGTTCATGGTCGAACAGGTCGAATGGACGCCTGACGGCGCGCAGTTGCTGCTGCTGACCGATGCGGGGTTGCACATCTCCGCGCCGCGCGCCCGGCCTGCCGACATCAGCGCGCTGGACACCGATTGCAGCGCCGGGATCGCAGTCTCCGCCGCGCCGCTGTATCTGTTCTGCGCGGCCACCGACGAAACCGGCAACATCCAGGCCAGCGTCTACGAGGGCAGCGAAGACGCGTTTGAACCCCTGTACACCATCGGCACCTTCCCCGACATCACCGCCTACGATATCGCGCCGGATGGCAGCGCCGCGATCGGCACGCTGGAGACGGCGGGCGACTCGGGCTTCTACGCGCCGGTTGACGGTGACCCGGCCCGGCTGGCAGATTACCAGATACACATTTATGACCTGGCGTTCGGCCCGGAAGGCTCCCCGCTCGCCATCGCGGGGGCGACGTCCGACTCAACCGGCGACGGGACTCTGCGCGACGACGATCCCGGCGAGTTGTTTCTGTTTGATGTGGAATCGGGCGCGCTGCAACAGATTCCCGGCTTTACCGACGCCCGCGCGCTGACCTGGCAGCCCGGCGGCGAGCATATCCTGGTCGTGAGCGGTGCGAATACACTGTCGCTCTATACGCCGGAGACAAGCCTTGTCACCGCTCTTGAAGCCAGCCTGCCGGACGCCAGCATGACGATCCACCGGACGGAATGGGCCCCCGTCACCGAAATCACCACGCTGCCGATCATCCCCACCGCCACGCCCGGCGGAATCGCGACGCCGATCCCCACGCCGACACCAGCCGACCTGCCGCCTGCTTTCGTCACGGCGACATCGTTCCCAACGCTGACGCCCCGGCCCACGCTAACGCCGATCCCCACCTGGACCCCCATCCCAACCGCGACACCGGGCAGCCCGATCGGCCTGGGCTGCGAATACGCCTTCGTGGGCGGCGGGGGGTTGCCGGTGGCGATCGGTGATACCGCCGAGGTCACACCATACGGCGCAGCGGTCCGCCTGCGCACCGCGCCACGACTTGACGCGAGCATGATCAGGGAACTCATGCCCGGCACGCGCATGACCATTCGCAGCGGCCCGTATTGCGGACAGGGTTATCGCTGGTGGGAAGTCCAGCTTGAGGGCGAGGCCACGATCGGCTACGTCGCGGACAGCGACCCGGGCGGCTACTGGATCCAGGTCGCGGCTGCGCCACCGACTGAGGTGCCGGAGAGCATCGACTTTTACGCGAACACCTACACGATCAACCAGGGCGACTGCGTCACGCTAGGATGGGACGTCGAGGGGATCAAGGCCGTCTACTACCAGGGCACAGGCGTCACCGGGCACGAAACGCGCGAGGAATGCCCGGCCAGCACCACAACCTACCAACTGCGCGTCGTGCGAATGGATGACACTGAAGTGATCCGGCAGATCACGATCTTCGTCATCGTGCCATAAAGCCCGCACCGCGTCGATCAGCAGCGGGGCGTAACGTCACGTTGACGCATACGCCCCGCTCAATCCACTTACGGCAATCCGGCGTGCCGCCCAGCCGGCACACTACCGAAGCCTACACCGCGCCAACGATCACCGGCATTCGCAACGTCACCCGCGTGCCCTGGCCCGGCTCTGCGTCGAGCGTCACGCCGCCACCGTGCGCCTCGACGATACGGCGAGCCAGCGTCAGCCCGATCCCAATGCCTTGCTGTTCAAACTGCGCGCGGTCAACCTGGTAAAACGGCTCAAAAACACGTGCCTGCTGCTCTTGCGGGATGCCCAGACCCTCGTCAGCGACGAGCACCTGCAGTACGTCTCTCTCGCAGTGCTGCCGCAGCGTGATCGCGGTGCCGGGCCGCGCGAACATCATCGCGTTGTACAGCACTTCAGCGATCGCG
Organism: uncultured Anaerolineaceae bacterium; assembly: GCA_964425755.1. Classification (GTDB taxonomy): domain Bacteria; phylum Chloroflexota; class Anaerolineae; order Aggregatilineales; family Aggregatilineaceae; genus CAYRNY01. Next base: position 196,022 of record CAYRNY010000002.1, on the reverse strand, counting down.
TGGCTCAGCGCCATACGCTCCACCTCGACCGTGACACCAGGTGTGTCGCAGGTGAGGTCAACCGCCACCTCACGCCCGCGATAGTCCCACTGGCGGGCCTTGCGCAGCGCCGACTGCAGCAGTTCATCAATCGTGACGCGCTGCGCCAGTTTGCGGACATCATCCTCCAACCCGCCGGACTGCAACTGCACGTAAAGCACCATCTGCTCAACGAGGCGCTGCATGCGCACGCTGCCGGAGCGCATCATATCCAGCATATCGTGCACCTGGAGGGCGTCCAGTTGTTCGAATTCGCGCGCGAGCATGTCCGACACCATCGTGATCGACACCAGCGGCGTACGCAATTCGTGTGCCACCATCAGCGACAGCTCGCGTTGCACCGTCGCCAGCGCCTGCCGCTGCAAATCAATGTAGCGCATCAACTCCCGCGAGCGCTCGATCTTGCTGCGCACGATCATCAGCAAGCGATCCTGATCCAGCGGCTTGATCAGGTAGTCATCGGCCCCCAGTGCATAGCCGGTCTGCAGGTCCCCGATCTGGTCGCGCGCCGTCAGGAACACAAACGGGATGCGTATCCACTCGTTGCGCTCACGCACGGCCTGGTAGAATTCAAATCCATCCATTACCGGCATGGCGATATCGCTGATGATGAGATCGGGCATGCCAGTCGCTGCTTCAAGTTGCTCCAACCCTTCGCTGCCGTGCCGCGCCAGCCACACGGTGTAACCTTCCAGGCAAAGCAACTGCTCGATACTGCGCAGCAACGCGACGTTATCATCCACGACCAGGATTGTGGCGTCCTGTATCGCGCTCCGCGCTCCGTTACCACCATTGTTACGGGTGCCCGCTACCATTACTCCCCCACATCTACTACATCACGCTCCACCATTAACCCACCACGCGCTTCCCATGACCAAATTCAACACTTAGTTCATTATACATTAACCTATTTAACCGACAAAGCACATACACCGGACTCAAACGAACCCTTAACAGTACCCGCCACTGCGCGCCAACCGAGCGGCGGTTTGTTAAAAATGTATCATTTCAGTTATTATCGTTTCTATGCTATAGTGCAGATCGAAGGGGGAGGATCGCTAAACCTGATGAAGCTGATTATAGCCGTAGTCCAGGATCAGGACGCTGACGATACGATCAAGGCGCTCAACGAGGCGGGCTTCCGCGTGACTCGTGTTGCCAGCACTGGGGGATTCTTCAGTGTCGGCAATACAACGCTGCTCAGCGGCGTGGACGATGACGCGGTTGATGACGTGATCGCGGTTTTCAGGCAGACATGCGAACGTCGCACGCGCCTGATCCCCGCCGGCCCGAATATCGTCGAGTCGGCGGCGATGATGGGGGCATTCGTTGAAGTCGAAGTCGGGGGCGCGACCGTGTTCGTGCTGGACGTGGAACATTTCGAACAAACATGAAACCAAACCCGCCCACCAAGCTCCTGATCGTCATCGTGCGCGGCAACCGCGCCAAGAAGCTGACCCCCCACCTGCTCGACGCGGGGTTTCGCGTAACCGAATTCAGCAGTCTGGGCGGTTTTCTGCGCCACGACAGCACCACGCTGCTTGTCGGCGTGTCAGAAAGCCGCGTCGAACACGCGCTGGACTTGATCCGCACTCACTGCCCCACCCCCGAGGGCGACGCTGAGCACGCCGCCACGATCTTCGTGCTGGCTACCGGGCAGTTCGTCTCCTTGTGACAGTCACGCTCCACCGGTTCGATCACCCCGCATAAAAGCACGTACCCGGTGCGTGTCACCACCGGATGTGTGTTCCGCCGGGCAGGCGCGCAATCATTCGCGCGGCGCCCACAGCAAGACGCTGGAGTCCGGCTCTTCCGCCAGCCAGCGGTCAAACCAGTTACGCGTCACCACGCGGTAGAAGCGCATACCGTCTTCCATCTCCACAAAGTTCGTGCGGTCGGGGCAGCGAAACACTTCGTAGGCCGGGCGCGACCGGTTGAACCACGCCCGCGCCACATGCGTCACCGCGCGCCCTTTAGGATACACGTACAGCACCGGGCGCGGCACGATCAGCCGGGCCACGTCGCTGAGTTGCGCGTACTGCCACAAGCCGGGGATGAAGTCACACCCGTGCCCGTCCACGATCACCGGGTCGATACCCCCGCCGTAGAAACCCTGCACCACCAGCGCGCGCACGCGTTCGTCCAGCGCCGCCGTGTAAAACGCCAGGCCGCCGCCCAGCCCAAAACCGGCAGCGCCGAGATGGTCCGGCATCACGTCCGGCAGGGCTTGCAGGTAGTCCAGCGCGCGCAGGCCGTCCTCCAGCACCATCGTCAGCCAGGTTCGCCCCATCAGCCGCGCGACATAGTCCAGCGCTTCATGGCTGACCTGCCCCAACTCGCCCATCCCGCGCGCCTCAAAGGTCAGCGTCACGTAACCCGACTGCGCCAGCGCGAGCGCATTTGAGCGGTGCGGGCTGCGCTCAATGCCCGCAGTCTGGGCGATTGTCCCGTGCCCGGCGTAAAACAGCAGCCCCGGCAGCGGCCCTTCGATATCCACCGGGCGCATGATAAACGCCGGGATCATCAACCCGTCCGCTGCTTCGATCAACAACTTGGTTCGCGCCACCCCGCTGATCATGTCGGTATGCAGTTCTTCGACCACGACATGCTTTGCCGGTTCATAGCGCAGTTTCAGCAGATCGATCACCTTCTGTCGCAGGTCGGATTTCCAGCGCCTCCAGTCATCGCCACGCTGGTCCCGGTACGCCATTGATTGGTCAAGCCGCCCCAACTCTGCTATCAGTTTGCCAAACGGCTCGCTTTCCGAAGGCGGCACGATGAACTCTTGCGTATCTTTCTCGGCGTGATCGGTCGCGGTCAGGCTCTGCACGAAACGCGTCGCCGACTGTACCACGCGCTCCACCGGTCCGGGCCGCTGCTGCTGTTCCGCGATCTGGGCCACCGCGTCACGCAGCGAAACCGATGTGCCGTACCGTTCGGACAGCTCTTTCCGGTGGCGGGATACCCACACATACAGGTCGGCCTCCGTACGATCCGGGAACAGATCAAGCACGCCGGATTCACGGATCACTTCGACCGACAGCGAGTACACCATATCGTACCAGGCCGCTGCTGCCTCCACATAAGAGCGCGGTTCGGCGTCGATGCGTTCCAGGTTCTCGCGGTAAACCTCGATCTCCAGCTCCAACGCGGGATACATGCCCGGTTCGGTCAGGTTGATGTTGCTCTCTAGCCGCGTCACGTCGAGCCGGGTCCGGTCCAGAAACGCGCGGTACTCTTCCTTGACGATCAACTCGTCGACGTCGACACTTGCGCTCACGCCGCCGGTCGGTGTCGGGTACTCCCACACGTACGCTTCGATCGTGCGCATGCCCAGCTGGCGCGCAACCGATACGCGGTGATTGCCGTCTTTCACGAAGTACGCGTCGCCCACCTTGTACAGTTCAATTGGTGGCAGTCCCGTTTCCATCTGCAGTTCTGCCACGCGTTTCCAACGGGCGCTGTCGCTCTCCACCAACGGCAGAAACGTGCGCGTGAAGTCATGATATCGGCCCACACTCCCCACGATCTGATCGATGGGCACCTGCTGCAGGCCGCGATAGGCATTCTGGTGCAGGCGCAGTTTCTGCTGCACTTCCTCAAACGACAGCAGCGTCGTTGGCTGCCGGCTTAACCCGATCGTGCCGGAAATACGCTGCCAAAAGGCTTGGCGGCGGGCTTGATTCCATATCTCACGCGATCTCGCCTGACTTAGCGGGCTTGTGTTGTGTTCCATCGCGTGTGTCTCCCCTTCTAGCTGGCGCTACGAGCACTAGCTTACCCGGTTTTCGGTAAATCTCAACTGTGGACTTAATCAGATTTGCGTTAAACTTTTTCGTAAGATACGCACCGGCTACGCCGCTGGTCAGGACAGGGGAACAGGTTATATAATTCGCGTGAGCACCCACCCGTCAAGCGTAGTTTAGGCGACCGGCGCGTAGCCGGGTACGGCAGTATGACTGAAATCAACGCGCCGGGTTTTATGCCTGTTGCACCACAGCGATTTCGATAAGCTAGCATAACGGGAACCGCATGGCACACACAGCACACACACCCCATCGCACCCCCACAGTCGCGCTCCCCGTGCAACTGGACCGGCGTCCACAGACGTTGATCACCTGCGCGGCGCACCTGGTCCAGCACGCGCCCGATGGTAACGCGGTCACGTTGATCGCACCCGACGATCGGCAGACGATTACCTATCGCACGTTTTTCGAGCAATCCGCCCACTACGCCCGCGCGCTGGAGAAGGCAGGCGTCCAGCCGGGCGATCTCGTCGTGCTGGTCCTGCAACACGGCGCGGATGTGCTATACGCGTTCTGGGGCGCGCTCCTGCTGGGGGCGATCCCGTCGATCATGCCGTTCCTGACGCCCAAACTCGACCCGCGCCGCTATTACGACAGCGTGCGAAAACTGGTGATGCTCTCCGAAGTCAAAGCCGTGATCACCTATCCCGGACAGCAACCGGACCTCGAAGAGCATCTCGCAGGGATCGCCACGCTGGGCGCGATCATCAACGTGGACGACCTCGAACCGGAAGGCACGCTCGCGCATTACCTGCAGCGTGCCACCGCCGCACCCGGCGATACCGCGTTCTTACAACATTCATCCGGCAGCACCGGCCTGCAAAAAGGCGTCATGCTCTCGCATGAGGCAGTGTTGAACCAGATCGCCGCCTACAGCGCCGCGATCGACCTCACGCCAGACGACGTGATCGTGTCGTGGCTGCCGCTGTACCACGACATGGGCCTGATCGCAGGGTTCATCATGCCGGTCGTGCAGGGCGTGCCGCTGGTGCTGATGTCGCCGTTCCACTGGGTCCGCGAGCCGCTGGCCCTGCTGCGGGCCATCGACGACTACAACGCGACGCTGTGCTGGCTGCCGAACTTCGCCTACACGTTCATGGCGACGCGCGTTCGCCGGTCGGCGTTGGGCGGTGATGGGCTGGACCTTGGCAGCATGCGCGCGTTTATTAACTGCTCTGAGCCGGTGCGTGCCGAAAGCCACACACATTTTGCCGACCGCTACGCCGCGCACGGCCTCGATCCGCGCACCTTGCACACGTGTTACGCGATGGCCGAAAACACGTTCGCCGTGACGCAAAGCCCGCTCGACCGGCCCCCAACACTGGATACCGTCGACCGTGATACGCTGATGGAACAGCGCCGCGCTGTGCCCGCGCCACAGGACTCCGCGCGCCCGACCGTGACGCTGGTTTCCTGCGGCACGCCGATCCCCAACACCACGTTGCGCGTCGTGGACGACCAGCGCCGCGACCTGCCCGCGCGGCATGTGGGCGAGATCGCGCTGCGCTCCGACTGCATGCTCTCCGGCTACTATCACCGGCCCGACGAGACCGCGCAGGCCATGCAGGACGGCTGGTACTTCACCGGCGATCTCGGTTACATCGCGGACGGCGAACTCTACATCACCGGGCGCAAAAAGGACCTGATCATCGTCAGCGGCAAGAACATCTACCCGCAGGACATCGAAAACCTGCTCAACGACGTGCCCGGCGTGCACCCGGGCCGCGTGGTCGCCTTCGGGGTATACAACGAGGACCTGGGCACCGAGGATATCGCCGTGATCGTCGAGGCGGAAACCGGCGATCCTGCCACGCACGCCGCCATCACGCGCGAGGTCCGGCAGCGCGTCGCCCAGGCGACCGACGTCATGGCGCGTTACGTCCACATCACCGGCCCGAACTGGCTGGTCAAAACGTCCAGCGGTAAGATCGCGCGTGCCGCCAACCGCGACAAGTTCCTGTCCGAAGTGCTCAACCGTTCGTGAGGCCCGCCATGCACCACCTGCAAACCCTGCTGCGCCACATCTTCAGCCGCGAAAACCTGTTCGCGTTGTTACTCACGTTGATCCTGATTATGACTGTCATCGCCACCGCCGACACGTCGCCGCAGTGGATCTACCAGGGATTTTAAACCCGCGCCGTTAAATGCCTGTTATGCTGGCGCAAATTAGCGTTAACCCGCCGTCGTCAACGTGCCACCGCCGGAAATCGGGACAAATGCACCCCCCTGAGGGTCACAAACATCACCTATCCAGGCCGGGCGCTTGTGTTAAAATTAACATCACGATCATCTAGAAAAAATCAACAGCCTTCGATGGCAGCTTAGCGAAACGGACCCGCGATGCACGAGCTTGGCGTCACCCAAAGCATCCTGAACATTGTGCTGCACCACGCCAAAGAAGCCGGGGCGGTGCGCATCAAAGAGATTAACCTGGTGATCGGCGAACTCAGCAGCATCGTGGATGATTCGGTGCAGTTCTACTGGGACATGATCAGCGAGAACACGATCGCGCATGGCGCACAACTCAACTTTGAGCGCGTCCCCGCCAAGCTGCACTGCAACACCTGCAGCCACGAATTTCCGCTGAACCGGCACGACTACACCTGCCCGAACTGCGGCGGCTCGAAGGTCGTGGTGGCGGGTGGCGACGAGTTCTTCATCGAGAGTATTGATGTCGACCTGGCCGAAGAAACGCAACAAACTAAAGAAACCGGATAAGCTAGCAACAGCATACGGCGCAGCGACACGGCACCGCGCGCCTGCTCACCGACCTAACCAACCGAGGACACTCGTAACATGACCAAGAACATTCCCGTCGTCAAAAAAATCCTGAACGAAAACGACCTGCTCGCGGACCAGATACGCCAGCGGCTGGCACAGAGCGATGTCTTCTCGTTGAACTTCATGGCGTCGCCCGGCGGTGGCAAGACCAGTGTGATCCTGAAAACGGTCGAGGCGCTGAAGGACGAGACGCGCATCGGCGTGATGGACGGCGACATCGTCGAGATCGATCTCGAAGAGCTGTCCGGCATGGGCATCCCCGTCTCGCTGATCAACACCGGCGGCCAGTGCCACCTGGACGCGAACATGGTCTTCAGCGCCCTGCCGTCAATGGACCTGGACGCGATCGACCTGCTGATCGTGGAAAACGTGGGCAACCTGATCTGCCCGGCAGCGTTCGACCTCGGGGTCGATGTCAATGTCGTGATCGCCAGCGTGCCGGAAGGCGACGACAAGCCGTACAAGTATCCCTCGATGTTCAAAGGCGCGGACGTGCTGCTGCTCAACAAAATGGACGTGGCCGAGTATTTTGAATTCGACGTGGACTATTTCCGCAAAGGCGTAGAAGCGCTCAACCCCGGCCTGGCATTCTTCCCGGTCTCCTGCCGCACGGGGGACGGTTTTGGCCCCTGGCTGGAGTGGCTGCGCAAGCGCATCGCGGAACGGAGCGAATCAACCGCGTGAGCACTACAGATACCGCCGCCCGCCGCGTCCACGTGACCGGCGTCGTGCAGGGCGTGGGCTTCCGCCCGTTCATCTACGGGCTGGCCCGGCGCTTTGAGTTGTGCGGTTGGGTACGCAACACATCGGCGGGCGTCGAGATCGAGGTTGAAGGTCCCCCGCACGCGCTGGAAGCGTTCGTCAGCGCGATCGCCACGCAAGCGCCGCCTCTCTCGCGCATTGAGGGCGTGACCGTGCAACCGATCGCGTCCAACGGCTTCACGCGCTTCGAGATTCAACACAGTGCGGCAGTGGCGGGCGCGTACCAGCCGATATCGCCCGACATGGCAACCTGCGATGACTGCCTGCGCGAGATCTTCGACCCCGCCGACCGCCGCTTCCGCTATGCCTTCACCAACTGCACCAACTGCGGCCCGCGTTTCACAATCATCCAGGACATCCCCTACGACCGCCCGCTGACAACGATGGCGCCATTCGAGATGTGCCCGGACTGCCAGCGCGAATACGACGATCCGCTCGATCGCCGTTTCCACGCGCAGCCGAATGCCTGCCCGGTCTGCGGCCCACAGCTTGACCTGCAGCCAAGCCCGGCGTATGCCGTCCCGCCGCTGTGGGACGAGTTGCCGGAAGATGCGATCGCCGCCGTCCGCGCCTTGATCCGCGCGGGGCATGTCGTGGCGATCAAGGGGCTGGGCGGCTTCCACCTGGCCTGTGACGCGACAAATCCCGCTGCCGTCACAACGCTGCGCCAGCGCAAAGGCCGCGCCGCGAAACCGTTCGCCGTGATGCTGCCCGATCTCGACACCGTGCGGCAGGTGTGCGCGGTCAGCCCGGCGGCGGCGCAGGCGCTCACCGGCCCCGAACGCCCGATCGTGTTGCTCCCGCTCAAGCCGGGCACCACGATCGCGGGCGAGGTCGCGCCCGGCCTGCGCGAGTTAGGCGTCATGCTGCCTTACACGCCGCTGCACCACCTGCTGCTGGAGCGCGCGGACGACTTCCCGCCCGCGCTGGTCATGACCAGCGGCAACTACAGCGAGGAACCGATCGCGACAGACAACGCGGACGCGCTGGACCGGCTCGCGCCGCTGGCGGACGCCTTCCTGCTGCACGACCGCGCGATTCACATTCGCTGTGACGACTCGGTGATCCGCGCCCACGACAGCACACACGCGACGCCCAGCGGCATCATGCCCTTGCGGCGCTCGCGGGGTTACGCGCCCTACCCCGTCCCGCTGCCGTTCGAGGTGCCGCCGTTGCTGGCTACCGGCGCGGAACTCAAGAACACGTTCTGCCTGGCGCGTGAAAGCAGCGCGTTCATCAGCCAGCACATCGGAGACCTGTCAAACTACGACGCGCTGCGCTCGTACCAGCACAGCATCGCGCACATGCAGGCGCTGTTCCGCGTCTCGCCGCAACTAATCGCCCACGACCTGCACCCGGACTACGCCGCCACGCGCGAGGCACGGGCACGCCCGGAGCCGCGCGTAGCCGTGCAGCACCATCACGCGCACCTGGCGAGCTGTCTCGCGGAGCACAAAATCCCGCCCGCCGAAGCCGCGATCGGCGTGATCTTCGATGGGACCGGCCTGGGCACGGACCGCGCGATCTGGGGCGGCGAAATCCTGGTCGGTAGCTATGGCTGGATGCACCGCTTCGCGCAGCTGGCATACGTCCCGCTGCCCGGCGGTGACGCGGCAACGCTGCGTCCCTACCGCACGGCGCTTGCACACCTGTGGGGTGCGGGTCTGGCCTGGGACGGCGATCTCGCCCCTGTGCAGGCCGCGACTGACCAGGAACGCGCGATCATCCGCCAGCAGCTTGAAAAGCGCCTCAACGCCCCGCTGACATCCAGCATGGGCCGCCTGTTCGACGCGGTCGCGGCACTGACCGGCGTGCTGCAAACGGTAACCTATGAAGCGCAAGGCGCGATCCTGCTCGAAGCGCAGCTCGACCCTGCGATCACCGGCGGCTATGAATTCGCGCTGCAGGAGCCGGAAGGCGACGATCTGCCGCAGCGCATTGACCCGGCCCCTGTCCTGGCCGCGATCATCAACGATCGACGCTCGGGTGTGCCGGTGCCGGCCATCGCGGCGCGCTTCCACAACGGTGTGGCACGCATGATCTGCGACGTGTGCCGCCTCACGCGTGACGCCACGACGATCAACACCGTCGCGCTCAGCGGCGGCGTATTCCAAAACAGCACCCTTCTGCAAAAGGCGCTGCACTGCCTGCACGATGCCGGATTCACAGTCCTGACGCACCAGCTTGTGCCGCCCAACGACGGCGGGATCGCGCTGGGACAGGCAGCTATCGCCGGCTACAAAAGTAACAATGGAGAAGTGTAACCATGTGCCTCGGTATCCCCGGCAAGATCATTGACATCTACGAAAAAGACGGCCTGCAAATGGGCAAGGTTGACTTTGGCGGCGTGGTGCGCGAGACCTGTCTCGCGTACATCCCCGATGCCCAGGTCGGCGACTACACAATCGTGCACGTCGGCTTCGCGCTCAACATCATCGACGAAAAAGAAGCCCAGGAGACGCTCGCGCTGCTCGACGAGATCGGCATGCTGGCGGACGAACTCGGCGAAACGCCGGACGAGACCCAGGAAAGCTGAGCGCCATGAAATACATCACCGAATACCGCGACGCGAGCCGGGTCCGCGAGGTGCTGGACGACCTGCACCGCGTCACGACGCGGCCCTGGCGCTTGATGGAAGTCTGCGGCGGGCAGACGCACGCGATCATCCGGCACGGCATCGACCAACTGCTGCCGGAAGGCATCACCATGATTCACGGCCCCGGCTGCCCGGTCTGCGTCACGCCGCAGGAATTGATCGACCAGGCCATCGCGATCGCCTCACTGCCGGATACGATCATGGTTTCGTTCGGGGATATGCTGCGCGTGCCCGGCTCGCAGAAGGACCTGTTCCAGGTCAAAGCCCAGGGTGGCGACGTGCGCGTCGTCTATTCGCCGCTGGAGTGCATCACCATCGCCCGCAACAACCCGGACAAAGAAGTCGTCTTTTTCGGCGTCGGGTTCGAGACCACCGCGCCCGCCAACGCAATGGCCGTGCACCAGGCCAAACAGCTCGGCATCTCGAACTTCTCGATGCTGGTCTCGCACGTGCGCGTGCCGCCGGTGCTGGCGGCGCTGCTCAGCGCGGACGATGTGGAAGTGCAGGGCTTCCTGCTGGCGGGGCACGTGTGCGCCGTGATGGGTTACTGGGAGTACCCGCCGCTGGTGCAGCAGTTCAACGTGCCGATGGTCGTCACCGGCTTTGAGCCGCTGGACGTCGTGCGCGGGATTCACATGGCGGTCAGGCAGCTTGAGGATGGCCGCGCCGAGGTCGAAAACGCCTACGCACGCGCCGTCACCAGGGAAGGCAACGTCCAGGCCCAGCAGATCATCAACACCGTGTTCGAAGAAACCGATCGCAACTGGCGCGGGATCGGCATGATCCCCAACAGCGGGTGGAAGCTGCGCGAAGATTACGCCGCGTTTGACGCCGCGCGGCGCTTCGCCGTGAGCCACATCCAGACGCAGGAATCGCCGCTGTGCCACGCCGGGGACGTGCTCAAGGGCGTGCTGAAACCCAACGAGTGCCCCGCGTTCGGCAAAGAGTGCACGCCGCGCAAACCGCTAGGCGCGCCGATGGTGTCGTCCGAGGGTGCGTGTGCCGCGTATTACAATTTTGGCCGCTTCGAGCGCACCGCCGAATCAGCACAGTAGCCCGCACGACCCACCGGGGTGCACGCCACCACATCACGCGTGCGCCCCGTTCGCCCCCGCACCCGCTCAGGTGTAGACTTAACAGGTACCAATGCGCCTGAGTTATGCACAAGGAGCGTCATCATGCGCTATTTCCTGCTCCGCCTGATCATCAACGCCGTCGCGTTAGCCGTTGCCGCGACGATCCTGCCCGGCATTCACGCGCCCACCAACCAGGCCGCCACGCTGCTGCTGGTCGCGCTGGTCTTCGGCATCCTGAACGCGCTGTTCAAGCCGCTGCTCATGATCTTGAGCTGCCCCTTGATCATCCTGACGCTGGGCCTGTTCACGCTGGTGATCAACGGCATGCTGCTGCTGCTCACCGACCGCGTTGCCGGAAGCCGCTTTGAGGTGGACACGCTCGGTTGGGCGATCCTCGGCGGCCTGGTCGTGAGCCTGGTCTCAGGCGTGCTGGAAGGCGCGTTTGGCCTGCACGAGTCCCCTGACGAAACCGTGTAGCGGCAGCGCACGCTGAACCGCTCACCCGGCCCGTTTCCGCACCCACGCGGACAGCCGCGCGGCGAGTTCATCGCGGTTCACCGCGTCGACTGTGATCAGCGGGGAATCCGGCGCGAGCGCCATCTGCTCCTGCGCCACACCGACCAGTTCCGGACGCACGACCACGAACGCCACGCCGAACGTCCGCGCGCGGATCAGCGGGATCACACCGGCCCATCCCAGACCCTGCCTGAATTCCAGCGGGCCGAGTTCGTCCACGAAAAACACATCGGCAGCCTTGCCGGTCCTGGCATAGTCCAGCCCGCGCTCAAGCGCCGTCGGGTCAAACGTGTAGTGCCCGGTGCTGATGATCCCGCCCGTGTCGCGACGTTCGTCCCGGCGTGTCGCCAGCGGAATGATGCTGCCCGTCGCGACGTCCAGCAGGTCGATGCCCACCTTCACACCGCCAACGATCCGTGCCACCGAGAGAAACCCACCCACCGACAGGCCCGCATCCAGCGCGGCTGTGCGCACAGCCTGCAGCACACGGGTCTTTCCAGCCCGCCGCTCCCCGCTGACCAGGATCACCACGCCCTGCGCGCCATGATCAGGCAGCGTGGGCATTGCGCTTTCGGCCATGTTCCAATCCTTAACATATGCACCAATTCGCCCATTTCGAGTATACTGAACCTGCAACGTTCGCCGCTAACCAGGCCCATTTCATACGCGTTGACGCTGTGTCCGCTAACCAGAAAGACGACGCCAAATATGACGAGCGACCCCTTTACCTCTCTCGACACCCTGCCACGCACCTTGATCGCACACCTGCCCACCCCCGTCGAACCGCTGCCCCACCTGAGCGCGCACCTCGGCGGGCCGGAGCTGTGGGTCAAGCGTGACGACCAGACCGGCCTGGCGACCGGTGGCAACAAGGCGCGCAAACTTGAGTATCTGCTGGCCCAGGCGCTCCACGCCGGGGCGGACTGCGTGATCACCGCCGGTTCAACGCAGTCCAACCACGCGCGGCAGACCGCTGCCGGGGCTGCGCGCTGCGGCCTGGCGGCACATCTGGTGCTCTATGCGCCCGGTGGCGAGCCGCCCGCTGAGATCAACGGCAACCTGCTGCTGATGCACCTGCTCGGCGCGACGATCCACTGGACTGAGGAGCGCGCCCCCTACACCACCACGATCGCCCGCGTCGCCGCCACATTAACCGAAACGGGGCAACAGCCGTACATTATTCCTTACGGTGGATCAAGCGCCTACGGGCTGCTGGGATACGTCAACGCGATGCGCGAGTTCGCCGCACAGGAACGCGAGCTCGCGCCGTTCGATTCGCACGTCTTCGCGACCTCGTCCGGTGGCACGCAGGCCGGGTTGCTGCTCGGCGCGCATCTCGCGGGCCTGTCGCCTAACGTGGAACTGCTCGGCATCAGCGTGGACCGCCCGGCCAGCGATCTCGCGGCCAGCGTGATCGCGCTGGCACGCAGCGGCGCGGAACTGCTCGGCCTGGAAACGTCAATCGAACCCGGCGCGGTGCAGATCAACGACGAATACACCGGCGGCGGCTACGCGGTGATCGGCGAGCCGGAGCGCGAAGCAATCCGCCTGCTGGCGCGGCACGAAGGCATCCTGGCCGACCCGGTATACACCGGGCGCGCCCTGGCCGGGCTAATTGACCTGATCGCGCGCGGCGTCTTCACCGCCGGCCAGCGCGTGCTGTTCTGGCACACCGGCGGTGCAGCCGCGTTGTTCGCATTCCCGCGCGAACTGGGACTATGATCGGGATGTGGCCCGGCGCGCCGGGCTGCAACGGCGGCCAATCACATACAGCACGTAGTTTGCCTGCCCCCTTCTTTTTCTGTACAATCCGAGAAATTAGAGGCTGGTGGGCACATGATGTCGCTTACGGGTAGAGGGTTATGTTAGTTCGTGCGCTCCGTGTTACCGATCGGTTGGGAAATGCGTTTTTGCGCGTGGCCGCGTGGGCGGCAATGGCATCAGTCGCACAGGCGACGCTGCTCAAACGCGGGCTGGCGCAGGTCATATCCGGCACATTCAACCTGGTAACGCTACTTGTCTTCAGGGCATTAGGGCTGGCGAAGGTCTCCGCGCGCACCACGACTGACGTTGTCGAAACCACCGCGCAGCGCCACCAAGAACGCATGGCCCAAAAAGCCGCCGAAGCGGAGATGAAACCCGCCGTCGTGCGCGACCCGCTGCTGGCGCAGAATCGCGCGCTCAGCGCGTTTGCTGTGCTGCTGTTGCTGGTCTTGCTCGCGATCGTCGTGTTGCAGACGACCGACGACGATGGCCCTTCAGTCCCCGCGTCCGGCGGACTCTGGCCCCAGGCGGAAAACACCACCGTGCCGACCGCGATCTTCCCCACCGAGGAACCCACGCCGACCCCGATCCCCGACCCGCTGCGCGTGGGCGGCAGCCTGGTATTCACGATGCGCGAAAACAGCCAGAACGATCTGTGGGCGATCAGTGTGGGGCAGAGCACCCCGTTACGCCTGACAAACAGCCCTGCCGACGAACGCGATCCGGCCTGGAGTCCGGACGGCACACGCATCGCGTTCGCCAGCAACCGCGAAGGCAACTGGGAGCTGTACATCCTGGATATCGCAACCGGTGCCATCACACGCCTGACCTATACGCCCGGTTTCGAAGGCGCGCCGACGTGGAGTCCTGACGGGGCATATCTGGCCTATGAAGGGTATAGCGAGGACACCCAGGACCTCGACATCTACATCATCAGCAGCGACCCCGCCCGTGCCGCTGCCGAGGGCGCGCTCCGGGCGACCTTCACACCCGGCCCCGACATCGAACCGGCCTGGAGCCCTGGCGGGCGGCATATCGCGTTCACAAGCTGGCGCAGCGGCAACCAGGACATCTTCATCCTCAGCCTGGATGCCACCGGCGGGGATGCGCAGGCGATCAACCTGACCAACACGCCGGACATAGACGAAAATTACCCGGCCTGGAGCCACGACGGCAACAGCATCGCTTACAGCGCGGTCGTTGACGGTGTCGAGGGCGTATACGTCAAACCCGTCGAGCAACCGTCCGCCACCCCGATCCTTGTCGGGCGCGGCAAAATGCCCACCTGGGCCCCCAATGACGGCAGTATCGCCTACATCCTGGATGTCGGGCAGGTCGCGGCCCGCACGCAGATTCTCGCCGGGACGATCGGCAACTTTGGCGCGGCAACTGACGCGATCGCACTCGACCATACCGCCACCGATCCGCATTGGACCGGCACAACGCTGCCTGCGCAGTTCGTCGCCAGCGGGGGCGTCCCGGCCAGCCCGGCGATCAGCGAGCCGCTATACGTCGAAAACGAAAACCGCAAATCGGACGGATTGTACGGCATGGCGCTGCTTAACAATGTCGTCGCGCCGCAACCGTATCTGTCCGACCGGGTCAACGATTCGTTCGAGGCGCTGCGCAGCCGCGTGCTGGAGAAAGTCGGCTATGATTTCTTCGGCACGCTTGAAGACGCATTCTGGCACCGGGACCGCCCACCTGAACCGGGCGAACCGCGCGAAAACTGGCACTACACCGGGCGCGCGATCGCCTTTGACCGCAACCTGATCTACGCCGGACCACCCGCCCCGGTCGAGATCGTGCGCGAGACAAAAGAGGTGAACACGTACTGGCGCGTCTATGTCCGTGTCGTCGAAGATGCGCAAAACGGCACGCTCGGTGAGCCGTTACGCCAGGTGCCGTGGGATTTCACCGCCCGCATCAGCGGTGACGTACAGGGCTATGAGAGTGGCGGCAAGCTCAAAGACGCGGTCCCGCCGGGCTATTACGTCGACCTGACACAGATCGCGGCGGATTACGGCTGGCACCGCGTCCCGGCCCGGCGTACCTGGCAGTCAAATTTCAGTGCGATCCAGTTTTGGGAATTCCACAAAACCGATGGCCTGAGTTGGGAAGCGGCCATGCTCGAACTCTACACGCCCGAAGAACTGCAAAACTTCTTCGTCTCGGCGACCGCAGTCCCCGCGCCGCTGCCGCTGCCGACCGCCGAACCGACCGCCGCGCCACGCCGCACTGCTACACCGATCCCGCCGGATCAGCAGTAACCCTGCACGCGGAGCCAGGCAGCTATGGAACGTACGTCACACCTCACCGGCCTCTTGATCCTTGTCGTGCTGATCGCGCTCGGCGCGCTGTACTTGTGGCAGAATAGCCAGCCCTCTGTCACCGTCGCGGTCCCTGCACCGACCGCGACACCCGGCGCAGCAACGCAACCCGACTGGCAGATCGCGCTGGAGCAGCAACTCGCCGCAGCCGCTGCGCAACACACCACGCCCGATCTCGACGTGACGGCGTTCGTCCCGCCGACGCTGCCCCCGGCAGCCTCACCGACCGTGCTGGCTCCGGCGCAGATCGATTTCACGCCCTGGCCGACCGCCACACCGCTCCCGACAGATCTGCCCCCGACCGCGTCCGGCCCGACCGCCGTGCCCAGCCCGACCGGGATCATTACCGAGCCGACTGTCGTCAGCCTGAACTACCAGCCCCCGCCAGAAGAAGTGCCGCTGGCCGCGAACGTCACCGATCACTTCTGGTTTGTGCGCCCGGTCGATGCCAGCGCCAACAGCGAGAGCCTGTTCTATTACCCCTTCGGGTCGGACGGCCCGCAGAATGAATGGCGCGTCCACCACGGCGTTGATATGCCGAACCCGATCGGAAAGCCGATCCGGGCCGGTGGCAGCGGAACCGTCGTGTTCGCCGACAACGGCGGCGTGCTGGTTGACACGCAAGATATCGACATTTACCCGTCATACGGCCTTGTGGTTGTCATCCTGCACGACTTCGGCTATCGCGGGCAGAAGCTCTACACGCTCTACGCGCACATGACCGCGCTGTTGGTCGAGGAAGGCGAGCGCGTCGAGGCGGGCCAGGTGATCGGTCTCAGCGGCGGCACCGGTGACGTCAGCGGGCCACACGTGCACATGGAAGTACGGCTCGGCGACAACAAATATTACTCGACCGTCAACCCGCTGCTGTGGATCGCACCTTACCAGGGACACGGCGTGATCGCGGGCCGCGTGCTGGGCCAGGACGGTAATTACGTGGACGATGTCGTCGTGACGCTGAGCCAGCGCGGGCGCACGGTCGAAAGCACGACAACTTACATTAAACCGAAGCACTCATCCGATCAAACGCGCGACTGGCATGTTGTCCCGGACCCGGCGCTGCGCGAAAATTTCGTCCTGGGCGACATCCCGGCAGGCGACTATGAGATCAGCGTGATGCTGTACGGGCAGCGCATCACGCAGAACATAACGGTCGTGCCCGGCACGGTGAACTTCATCACGTTAGGGAACGGCCCTGCCGCTACCCCGCAGCCGGTTGAAGCTGGCGCATCGGGCCGCAGCACCGGCGTCCCGTCTGAATGAGGATTCGTCCTGGACACAGGTTTTGTTTCGGCGTAGAGTCACCCGGCCATAGCGCGTTTGCCTGGCGGGCCGGACAGCACGCCGTTCATTTTCGGCGTGTAACCTACGACTTGCCGGTTTTCACCTCTCAATGCACAGGCAACCTTTGCCTTTGCCGGGCCAATTGGCTACACTCGTGGGCACTATGTGAGCGACCACCGCTCTCGTCCTTTGTGAGGAGTAATCTTGGTTATGAACGCTATGACTTCGCTACGACAGCTGATCCACCAAACGCGCGCGCTGGCACTGGTCGTTGCCCTGTGCGCCATGCTGGTGGCCCCAACCTTTTTCGCATCCCCAGCATTCGCCCAGGGCAACACGGGCCGCCCCATCACGGTCGGCGACGTCGTGACCGGCACGCTGGATGCGGACAACGTGGTCCAGGTGTACACGTTTGCTGCAAGCGCCGGCGACACGATCAGTATCGATGTCTCGACCGACGTCGACGAACTCGCGCCGGTGGTCATGGTCACCGATGAAGACGGCACGGTCATCGCCCAGGACCTCGATCTGGACACCGCCACCACCGCGACGATCTCAGATATCGAGCTGCCCGGCACCGGCACGTACTACATCACCGTCATGCGTGGCAGCGGCGCGGACGGTGACGCCAGCGGCACCTTCACCCTGAGCCTGAGCGGATTCCAGCAGATCGGCGGGCAAACCGTCACCCTCGAAAACGGCGGCATCGTCTTCGAGCTGCAGTGGAACGCTGCAGTCAACCTCGACCTCGAGGTCCGCGACCCGCTTGGCAATACCGTCTACCACGACAGCCCTGGCTCGCCTACCGGTGGCGTACTGGATGCCGACATTAACGCTAACTGCGACACAGCCGTCGCGACGTCCCCGACCGAGACGATCGCCTGGCCTGCTGGCGACGTTCCGGCGGGCAGCTACGAGACGATCATCTACTTCGTCGACGCCTGCGAAACCTTTGGCTCGCAGAGCTTCACGCTCAGCGCGCAGGTCAACGGTGAGGAACAACAGTCACTCACCGGGACGCTAAATCCCGGCCAGGAATATCTCGCGCGGCTCGTGCTCGACCCGAACGGCGACTGGCAGCTTGTCAACGGCGGCGTGAACGCAGGACTCAACGTGTCAGTCTTCCAGCGCCAGATCGCGGACGCCACCCCGGTCGCACTCGGCAGCACGGTATCCGGCACGATCACCAACAACACGCCCGCACAGGCGTATACGTTCACCGCCAACGCCGGCACGAACGTCAATATCAATCTGACCGCGCAATCCGGCAGCCTGGATACCTACCTCGCGCTGCTGGGGCCGAACGGCGCAATGCTCGCGGAAAACGACGATATCGAGACCAGCACCGATTCGCGCATCAGCACCACGCTGCAGGTCGATGGCACGTACACAATCATCGCCACACGCTACGGGCTGACCATCGGCGGCACGGAAGGCGAATACAACCTCAGCGTAACCGGGCAGCAGGCCGCGGCGGAAGCGCCCCCGGCAGACACCGGCACCGCGCCCGCCGTCGATGATACGGCTACCGCCGGGCTGCCGGATGGGTCGATCGAAGTTGCGCTTGAGTGGGCAACCCAGGCCGACATACAGCTCCAGGTGCGCGACCCGAACGGCGACACCGTCTACGATGACCAGCCGGTGATTCCGAGCGGCGGCATCCTCGAGGAAGCCGGTAATATCGGCTGTGTGGAACCCACCGACAACCCGCTGTCTTACATCTACTGGCCGCCGAACCGCCTCAGCCCCGGCACGTACGAGGTCGAGGTATGGTACCAGGACACCTGTGGTGACACCCGCCCGGTGACCTTCGGCCTGAGTGTTAACGTCAACCAACAAACGATCATCAACACGACCCAGGCGGCAAGCCCCGATTCGCGTTACATGATCACGTTTGAGGTCCAGCCGGACGGCACC
Organism: uncultured Anaerolineaceae bacterium; assembly: GCA_964425755.1. Classification (GTDB taxonomy): domain Bacteria; phylum Chloroflexota; class Anaerolineae; order Aggregatilineales; family Aggregatilineaceae; genus CAYRNY01. The sequence continues at coordinate 177,151 of CAYRNY010000002.1, read as the reverse complement.
GCGACCGCCGGCCCGGGTGGGTTCTTCGACATGACCAACCCGGCGACGCTCAACTACACCGCGCAAATGCCGAACGCCCGGGAAATCAGCTACGGTCAGACGGTGTCCGGCAGCATCACCGCACAGGATCGTTTCGTGCTCTATGCCTTCGAAGGCCAGGCCGGCGACAGCGTCACAATCGGCATGGACGCCACGGGCGGCACGCTCGATCCGGCGCTCTACTTGATCTCGCCGGACAACATCAAGATCGCGGAAAATGACGACATCGTGCCCGGCGAGGATCGCGACTCTTTGATCGAGGAGATCACGTTGCCATCAAGCGGCACCTACTACGTCATCGCGACACACTACGGGCTTGATGTCGGCGGGACGCAGGGTACCTTCAGCCTGACCCTCGTGCAAGAATAGCGCCGCCCTATCAAGCACTGGCCCAAACCACACAGCGCCCGCAGCCAACTTTCGGCTGTGGGCGTTGTCGCTACCAGCCTGCGGGAAGACAAGCCAGCGCACACCAGGCGGGTTTCAGGATGCTGTAACAGGCGAACATTTCGCACATCAACACGTTGACGTTATAGAACACACGTGCTAAAATACGAGCAGCAAATATGAACGTCCCTCAGACAAGCGGAGAACAGCACATGGTAGATGAGGCACGCCTCAAAGCACTGGAAAACACCCTCACCGATCTGACCAAGCGCTTCGGCGACGGCACGATCGTGCGCCTCGGCGATGCGAGCCACCTCCAGGTGGACGTCGTCCCCACCGGCTCGCTGGCGATCGATCTGGCGCTGGGCGTCGGTGGCATCCCGCGCGGGCGCGTGACCGAGGTTTACGGGCCGGAGAGCTCCGGCAAAACGTCGTTGTGCCTGCACGTGATCGCCGAAGCGCAGAAGATGGGCGGGGTATGCGCCTTTGTGGATATGGAGCACGCGCTCGACCCGATCTATGCCGAGCGGCTCGGCGTCGACGTGGACAGCCTGTACATCTCGCAGCCGGACATGGGCGAGCAAGCCCTGGAGATCACCGAGGCGCTGGTCCGCAGCGGCGCGTTGGATGTGGTGGTCGTGGACAGCGTCGCGGCGCTCGTCCCGCGTGCGGAGCTTGAGGGCGAAATGGGTGATGCACATGTCGGCCTGCAGGCGCGCCTCATGTCCCAGGCGCTGCGTAAACTCTCCGGCGTGATCAAGCAAACCAACACCGCCGTGGTCTTCACCAACCAGCTCCGCGAGAAGGTCGGGGTGATGTTCGGCAACCCGGAGACGACATCCGGCGGGCGCGCAATGCGGTTCTACGCCAGCGTGCGCGTCGACATTCGCCGCATCAAGGCGATCAAGGCGAAAGATGAGATCATCGGCAACCGCACGCGGGTGAAGATCACCAAAAACAAGGTGGCCCCGCCGTTCCGCCAGTGCGAAGTCGATTTGATGTACGATCACGGCTTCAGCAAAGAGAGCGACATCCTCGACCTGGGCGTCGAAGCAGGGATCATCGAAAAGCGTGGCGCGTTCTACCGCTACAACGACGGCTTGATCGGCCAGGGCCGCGAAAACGCCAAGGATTACCTGCGCGAGAATCCCGACCTGGCCTACGAACTCGAGATGCTCATCCGTGAGCAGTACGCGATCATGCCGCTGCACGCCTATGACGACGCCGAGTACGCCGAAGACGAACCCGAACCCGCACTTGAGGCGGAAGATTAAGCGTCACATCAGGTTCGGGGAACAGACAGGAGCAGCGATGATCTGCCCGACCCGCACGCCGCACGTCATGCGGGGCCGTTGAGGTACCGCGCCCGGGGTGCATCTGTAGCCCGCGGGCGCGGTCGGCTCTGCGCCCGCCTGTGAAAGGCCAACCATGCACATCATCTCCGCCAGCCGCCGTACTGATATCCCCGCCTTCTACAAGCCCTGGTTCATGTACCGCCTGGATGAAGGCTGCGCAGCGTATCCGAACCCGTTCGGCGGGCAGATTCACACGGTGTCGCTCCGGCCTGCTGATGTGCACAGCATCGTCTTCTGGACCAAGAATCCCGCGCCGCTGGTCGAGCGTGTTCCTGAGCTACACGCACGTGGGTACCGCTTCATCACCCATGTCACGATCACGGGCCTGCCCCGGGCACTGGAGCCGCACGTCCCGCGCTGGGAACATGTAGCAGATGCTGCTCGCGCGTTGGCGGAGCGCACCAGCCCGTATCACGTTCAATGGCGCTTCGACCCGATCGTGATCACTCCGGCGCTTTCCCCGGCGTGGTATGCGGATCGCTTCGCGCAGATCGCCGCCGCACTGGAAGGACACACCACGCGCTGCTACTTCAGCTTCGCCACGTTCTACGGCAAAGTCTTGCAGCGGATGCAGCAGGCCGGGATCGCGTACGACGATCCGCCACTGGCCGCCAAACGCGCGCTGGTAGAGCGGCTCGCCGATATCGCGGACGCGCACAGGATCACGCTGCACGCATGCTGCCAGGACGACCTGCACGGCGCTCGCGTGCGGCAGGCACACTGCATTGACGGCGACCTGCTGGCGGCGCTCTTCCCCGACCGCCCGCACGTCACCGGGCACCGCCCGACGCGGCACTTCTGCGGCTGTGTCGCCAGCCGCGACATCGGCATGTACGACACCTGTCCCTACGGCTGTGTGTACTGCTACGCCAACCGCACCCAGGCCCGGGCCGTTGCGCGCCACCGCGCCCATGACCCGCTCAGCCCATTGCTGATCCCGCATCCCAGCGGCGCGCCATCCAGCCACTGAAACGATTGGTGTTGCCCCGGCAACACTGCCAACCGCGCGAACGTGGTACCCTTAGACGGGTAACCTCATCCGGTATTGCCAATCCAGCAATGGATTTCGTATAATCCTTAAACTTGTATTGTCGTTCAACAGCGGAGCACAAGAAGGAAAGGCCATGTCAGAACACAAGACCGACGCCCCCAACACTGCCGAGCCGGTTTCGCTGCGTGACAACACGCCGCGCACCGCGCCGCCAGCGTCCAGCCCGGGGGCTACACGCCGCTGGCCGCTTGTGGTCGCGTTCATTGCGGGCGCGTTCGTGACGCTGGCATGCGCCATAACCACCCCGCTTGGCGATTTCGCGTTCAACTCCGGCAAGAACGAGTCGCTCTCGGAAGTCGAGGTACGCCAGATCGCCGACGAGGTCGTCGGAACGAAGATCGCGCAGTCGATCGCCGCTGCGGATGGGGATGGCTCAGTCAATCCGGCGGCGTTGCAGCAGATGGTGGGCGACGCGGTGGGCACAGAGGTCGCCATGCTGCGCCCGACCAACACGCCGGTCCCCCCCACCCCGACCGTGATCCCGCGCGGTGTGGCTGAGGATGATGACGCGTTCCTGGGGCCGGAAGATGCACCGGTCGTGATCGTGGAATTCTCGGATTTTCAGTGCAGTTTCTGCGGGCGTTGGTACAGCGAAACCCTGCCGAAAATCCTCGAAGCTTACCCTGACGAGGTGAAGTTCGTCTATCGCGACTTCCCCATCTTCGGTGAGCCATCGCTTATCGCGGCAATGGCGACCGAGTGCGCCGAAGAGCAAGCACCCGAGGCGTTTTGGGAGATGCACAACCGGCTGTTTGATCGCCTGACACAACAGGAAAACACGCCGATCAACGAGGATACCATGGTAGCCTACGCCGGCGACATTGGCCTGGATACGGACGCTTTCCGCGAATGCCTCAGCAGCCAGCGATATTTCGACGAGGTGCTGGCTGACTTCCAGGCCGCTGAGGAATACGGGTTGCGCGGGACGCCTGGTTTCGTGATCAACGGTGTGGTGTACGCGATCGGGGCGCAGCCGTTCGAGGTGTTCCAGAGCATTATCGAAGAACATCTCGCCGACGAAAGCTAGTTCCGGCACGCAGCCGCCAGCCGCAACACCCTGATCGCGACGCGCGTGTCGTGCCGGGTCGTGCAACACAGCGGCGACCCGGTCTCGTGTTGCACGGCTTTACCCAAGAACACGCCTCAGAGCGCCACTTTACCCTAATCTTGCGCCGAAAGGCACAATCCGGCAAACCAACCGTTGACCCTCTGATTTTAAACCGGTATAATCCGCCCGATCCCTATAGAGAACTTACCGGCACACAACCGGTACGGATACGTAAGGAGCACGTCCCATGACTACCGAACATAACGCGCCATCCACGATAGAAGAACTCACCCCCAAAATGGAACTCAAAGGGGTAGTCAAGAAGACCGAATTATACGGCGCACTGGTTGACATTGGCGTTGGCCGGCCTGGGCTGCTCCACATCTCGCAACTCTCCGACGGACATGTTAAGAATGTGACCGACGTGGTCAATGAAGGCGACGAAGTTACCGTGTTCGTCAAGGACGTTGACCACAAGAAGGGCCGCATCAGCCTGACGATGCTCAAGCCACCGGCAGTGACCTGGAATGAGATCGAAACGGGCAACGTCTATACCGGCACGGTGGTCCGCCTGGAGAAGTTCGGCGCATTTGTGGATATCGGCGCTGAACGTCCCGGTCTGGTTCACGTCTCGGAACTTGCAACGGGGTACGTCAGTGATCCGTCCGACGTCGTGAATGTGGGCGACGAGCTGCAGGTCAAAGTCATCGATGTCAACCGCCGCAAAAAGCAAATTGACCTGAGCGTGCGCGCGCTCGAAGAACCCGTACAGGCCACCACAACAGTCGAAGCGCCGGATGAAGACATGCCGACCGCGATGGAAGTGGCGCTGCGCCGTGCGATGGAAGACTCAGGGTTTGACCTGCCCGCCGACAAGTCGAACAAGAAACGTCGCAAGAAGAATAAGCGCAGCCAAGACCGGGAAGAGATTTTCGCGCGGACGCTTCAGCAGCACGCGCAAGAATAATCCGTTCGCCCGAACGACAAATGGGCGGCCCGACAACTGAGCCGCCCGTTGTTCCCTCTCACAACAAGCTCGCCCCCTAACGGCGAAGCTCGCTGAAGAACTTGTTCAGCCGGTAGATGCCGATCAGAAAAATCCCGGTGATCAACACGTATGAGGCGATACACCACTGGCACCACTTCTCCAGCACCGCCGCCTCAATATACGTCAGATAGGTCTGAAACATCACACCAAACAACGCCATCGCCACTACCAGCGTGCGCCCGTATGCAGCCAAAAGATTGAACTGGTCTTCCAGCACCAGCACACCCAGGATCGCGATATAGCCCAGCAACCCCATGGCCGCAACCGGCACGCCGAACGTCGTCGCATAGGCGCTCTCTTGCACCGCGACACAGTCTATGTTGCCGGTGTCGACGCACACGGTTTCGTTACCTGTCACCTCCGCCCAGGACATATACCCGGCAACAAACATACCGCCAATCGCCAGCACGATCGCCAACACGCGCGGCCAGTCCGTCACCACTCTCAACCGGGCAAGAGTCGCATTGTTCGTCTTCGCAGTGTCCACACAACCCTCCTGAAATATACCAAACGCACACCAGTTCGGTTATGATCTCCATAGTGTGGTGTGCGTCTAGATCGCACCGCGTATGATTACGTGGCACTTGACACGTGATCACAGTTAGAATATACCTTAATTGAAGGTATGTCTCAACTAGATCGTACGCTGGCCGTTCCCCTTAACACTGTTTAGTGACACGTCCGCCTTGCATGGCAACAGGCATCCGTCAGTACGCACTTCGGCCTACGCATTTTTTGAAGCAGTTTGCTTTGACATCAAAACCTACAAAGTCGTTGCATCTCACCCGCGCAGTGACTATACTTAAACATTATCTAGATAAATCTTTACCGACCGGCAACGTGAAGCAAAGCGAAATCCGGCCAACCGGACGCACCTTCAGCAGTAGGAATAGCTGCACCCAGCGAACAGGTAGAGGTAGGGCGAGATGACGATGCTTGGGACAACCGCCCCCGAGATTTCGGGGATATTTGAGGCGCTTCCGCACCTCTCGATCAGCGACCGCAACCTGATCGAGCGGGCCTATGAGCGCGCGCGCATCGCGCACGAAGGGCAGATCCGTAAATCCGGCCAGCCGTACATCGCGCATTGCATCGCCGTCGCGCAGATCCTCGCGGACATGGGCCTGGACGCGACCACGATCGCCGCCGCCCTGCTGCATGACACGCTCGAAGATACGGACATCGAACGCGAAGAACTCGAAGCGGAGTTCAGCACCAAGGTTGCCGAACTGGTCGACGGCGTCAGCAAACTGAAGAAGCTGCCGACCGGCGTCGAAGGAATGCACGGGGGCAAGGCAGGCGACCGCGAGATGGAATATCTGCGCAAGATGTTCCTGGCGATGGGGTCTGACTTCCGCGTGATCCTGATCAAGCTGGCGGACCGGCTGCACAACATGCGCACGCTCGGCCACATGCCGCCGCACAAGCGCGTTCAGAAAGCCACCGAAACGATCAAGATCTTCGCGCCGATCGCCAACCGGCTCGGCATCTGGCAGATGAAATGGGAGCTCGAAGACCTCGCCTTTCGCCACCTGGAGCCAGAAAAATACCGCGAGATCGCCGCGCAGATCGACGAGCGGCGCTCCGACCGCGAAAGATATGTCCAGCGCATCAAGGCCCACATCCAGGAGCTCTTCGCCAAAGAAGGGCTGCGGGCTGAGATCACCGGGCGGCCCAAGCACATCTACAGCATCTACCGCAAGATGGAGACGAAGAACCTGCCCTTCAGCCAGATTTACGATATCCGCGCGCTACGTATCATCGTGGATACCGTGCCAGAGTGTTACCAGGCGCTCGGCATCATTCACAACGTCTTCCATGCCATTCCCGGCGAGTTTGACGACTACATCTCGTCGCCCAAAGAAAACCACTACCGCAGCCTACACACCGCCGTACTGGACAACGAAGGAAAAACGCTCGAAGTACAGATCCGCACCCGCGCCATGCACGAAGAAGCGGAATACGGTGTCGCGGCGCACTGGCGTTACAAGGAAAATCGCTCCACTGCCAGCTCCAGTGATGCGTTTGACCGCCGCCTGGAGCTGCTGCGCCGCATGATGGAAGAGGTCCAGGAAACCGGCACACAGGATGCCGACGGCTTTGTGCAAGGCATGATGGAGCAAATCAGCCCGGACCGCATCTACGCCTTCACGCCAAAAGGTGACATCATCGACCTGCCGGAAGGCGCGACACCGATCGACTTCGCCTATTACGTGCACACCGAGGTCGGGCACCGCTGCCGGGGCGCGAATGTTAACGGACGGCTGGTCGGCCTGGATTACCAACTGCGCAACGGCGACCGCGTCGAGATCACGACCGCCAATCGCGGCGGCCCCAGCCTGGACTGGCTCAATCCTGACCTGGGCTACGTCAAGACCACGCGCGCGCGCAACAAGATCAAGCAGTGGTTCCGCCGCCGCGAGCGCGACAAAGCGCTGGCAGCAGGCAAAGAAGTGCTGGAACGCGAGCTGCGCAAACTGGGCCGCAGCACCGTTTCACGCGAAGATGTCGCTTCCCAGCTCGGCTATGCCAAAGCCGAAGACCTGATGCTCGCGATCGGGTACGGCGAGATCACCGGCGCGCAGATCAGCCTCAAACTGCTGGAAACCGAGCAGGATACCGAGACAGAAGCGCTGCTCGAAGCGACCGTCACGCATGACGGGCCGGTTCAGGCCGAGGGGATGCGCATTGACGAAACCGACGGCTTGCTGGTCACGCTGGCCCGCTGTTGCAACCCTACTTACGGCGACCCGATCGTCGGCTTCATCACGCGCGGCAAAGGCATCACCGTGCACCATCACAAGTGTAAGAATGTGCTCAACACCAACGAGCCGGAGCGGATCATCAACGTCACCTGGCCCCCAGAAGGCGGGCAGCAGAGCTTCCCCGTGCCGGTGGTGATTGTCGCCTATGACCGTGAAGGGTTGATGCGTGACATCGGCGCAGTGATCGCTGACGAAAACATTAATATGTCGAACGTCAATATCAGCACCCGGCAGAACATCGCCACATTCGAATTGACGATGGAAATCCGCGATGTTAAGCAACTCGCACGCATCCTGACCAAGATCGAACGCCTGCCAAACGTCGTCGAAGCCGTCCGGCGCACCGCCTGAACAGCGCCAGCCGCAGCATCCGGCGGCGCACGGCGGAACGCCATCCTCCCAACCGCCCAGCCCGTTGCACGCACCTTCACGCCACGACTCTACCAAAAACTAGCCGCGTACACAACAGCCCTCTTATTTCCCCACATGAGAAGCATTAATCGATTTCAAACAATACCATAGGTTGTAGACTTTTCACCATGCGTGTATAATGCTATCAATAAAGTCCTTAAGTCTAGCCCTATAACAAAAAAAACAATGATTACTTGTCCGAATACACATCACCTGTACTTGCACGATGGAGTAGAAACTCATGAATATAGTCGACACTGCTTCGTTTGCACACGACCAATTTAAACAACTCTCGCCAGATACCACCCTGGTCGTCCTCCACCCGGACTTTCACGGCCAGCACAGTCTCTTCGCGCCGGTACTGGAGAATCCCGCCATAGCTACCGTGTTCGTGTCGGTCAATGAGCAGAACTTGCCGTTTTCTGACCTGCTCAACCGGCTTAGTGATGCGCTCGAAACACAGCTCGGCTTACCGCGCCCTTCCCTGCCCAGCGACCCGGCTGGTGCCGCCAAGACGGTCGCGGAACACCTGAACGCGCGCGGCAATGTGACGCTGATCCTGGATGCGTATGACCAGGTCGAACAAGAGCACAGCACGCGCTTCATGGCCGGGCTCGCCAGGCAACTCAAGCCAGGCTCGCGCGTGATCCTCGGCACGCGCGTTCTGCCGATGGCATTGTTGTCACACGACGATTTGCACGACCGCTTGGCGCTCGTCCCGACCGATCCCGACCGTATGTTGCTGGACTACATCCAGCCGCCGGATAAGAACGTGCTCGAGGTGCGCGCGCTCGGGCCGGGCCGCGTGCTGATCAACGGGCGCCGGATCGACCATTGGGACGGTGTGCTGCCGCGCATGTTGTTCTACTACTTCGTCGACCGCGGGATGACCACGCGGGATGAGATCTTCGCGACCTTCTGGCCCAAACTCAGCACGCGCGAGGCAACCAACGTCTTCCACGTCACCAAGCGCAAGATCAGCGAGATCCTTGATACCGACCTCACCGTGTACTGGTCCGGTTTCTACCGCATCTCGCCCGAACTGGAGTTGCACTACGACGTGATAAAATTCGCGGAAGCGGTGCAAAACGCCGCCGTCGCCCCGGACACCGAGGCGATCGCGCTCTACAAGAATGCGATCGCGCTTTATAACGGCCCGTTTCTGAGCACGATCACCGGTCAGGAATGGATCGAACGCCGCCGGAGTGAGTTGCTCGGCAGCTATGCGGAGGCCCTCGCCGGGCTGGCCCGCATCTACGAACGCCAAGAAGACCAGCGCGAGGCGCTCGGATTCTACCTGCGCGCTGCTGCAACGAACCCGCAACGCGAAGACCTGGCACGCGCGATCATGGGGCTCTACGAGAGGCTCGGCCAACCCGCCGACGCACTGGCAACTTACGAACGCCTGGAGGCCGAACTCCAAGCGACGCTCGGTGTGGCCCCAGACCGTCAGACAATTGAACTAGCCGAGCGCATCCGCGCGAAACTGTAATCGCGATGGGCACGATGACAACTTTCTGACGCTCCGCATGGGACCACCCTGTGCGGAGCGCGGCGTTATTTTTTCTTGCGCTTCTTCTTCTTCGCGCCATCTCTGCGCGCGTCGAAGGACAGGTCAAGTTCCTGTTCCAGCGCCTCGACCACCGTCTGGAGCACGAACACGCGCGCGAAAAGTTTGTCATTCGCGGGCACAACCGTCCAGGGCGCGACGGTCGTGCTGGTCTTGAGCAGCATATCCTCCACTGCCTCGGCGTAAAGGTCCCATTTCTCGCGATTGCGCCAGTCCTCGTCGGTCAGCTTCCACGATTTGTACGCCGTTTCGTTCCGCGCCTCAAACCGCGCGAGCTGCTCGTCTTCGCTGATGTGCAGCCAGAACTTGACGATCACCGTCCCGAAATCGACCAACTGCCGCTCGAACTCGTTGATCTCGCGGTACGCGCGCCGCCATTCTTCCTCTGAACAGAACCCTTCGACACGTTCCACCAGCACGCGCCCGTACCACGTCCGGTCGAAGATCGCGATCTGCCCGGTTTCGGGCAACCGCCGCCAGAAACGCCACAGGTAATGGTGTTCGGCGTCGTCGCCCTTCGGCGCGCCGATCGAATGCACGACGTAGCCGCGCGGGTCCAGCCGTTCGGTCAAACGGCGGATCGCCCCGCCCTTACCCGCCGCGTCCCACCCCTCGAAGGCGATAATGACCGGGCGCTGTTGCTGGTAGACCTGGAAGCCCAGCTCGCCGAGCCGCACCTGGTACCGGATCAATTGCTCGCGGTATGTACTGCGATCCAATGCCTGTGTGAGATCAACCGTCTCCAGCATCACAAGTCCTCCCCCTGCGCCTCAAGCTCGCTGATCGCGGGCGGCACGGCATCCAGCTCCGCCAGGCGCGCCTCCATCGCATTGATCAACGTGCGGTAGACCTTATCCAGCATAAACCAACGGTTCGTGGCCTCAACAATCGTCCAGGGGCCAAAGCTGGTATCGGTGCGCTCAAGCATCTCTTCGTATACCTGCAACCACAGGTCGTAATGTTCGTGGCGAACGAGGTCTTCGTCCTCCAGCCGCCAGCTCTCCAGCGGGTCTTTCGCGATCTTCTTGAACCGGCGCGCCTGCTCGTCCTTCGAAATGTGCAAGAAGAACTTAACGATCACATAGCCGTCCAGCGCGACCAGGCGCTCAAAATTCACGATGTCGTTGTACGCCCGCATGTACTCCCGTTGCGGCAGCCCGTACTCAACCCGCTCCACCGTTACGCGCCCGTACCAGCTGCGGTCAAAAATCGCCATGTAGCCGTAATTCGGCAGCTTGAGCCAGAAGCGCCACAGCCAGGGGCGTTTCTGCTCGTAGGTGCGCGCCGCACGGATCGGGTGCACCGTGAAGCTGCGCGGGTCCATGCGCGATGTCAGCGTCTTCACGCAGGTCCCTTTCCCGGCAGCATCCCAGCCCTCGAAGACGACCACCGCCGGCACTCGCGCATCAAACGCCGCCTTTGACAGGTCATACAACCGCTGGCGATAGACCGATCGCCGCGCCTTCCACTCTTTTTTCTTCAGCTTCTGGTCTAGATTGACAATCTCGAGCAACATGCACCTCCTGTAACGACTGTCAAGGACGGCATTTGACGCTTACCGGGTATGCGGCGGGAAATGTTTGCATGGCAGATAGCACCTGACAGCAATTAATAACCAGAATATTAACCAACGCCACCCTAGTATAGGGTAAAACGCGCCTGGAGGGAACTCGCTCCCGGCAGGTGTCCCAAACAAATCAGGGCACGCCGCCGTTTGCGGTATGCCCTGTTTATTATTTTCGCACCGGTTACGCAGGATCAGGCTGCCGGACGATCGCCCGACACGCCAACCTCGCGTCCTTTGCCGTTCGCGTCCCGCTTGACACTCGCGCCGGTCGACGGTTCGAGCACCGTCTGGCGCAGGAAACTGTGCATCGCGCTGCTGCGGCGTTTGACCATGATCACGGTCACTTCAGCGCGCCGCGCGACCTGTTCCGGCACCGTGCCGACCAGGATGTTTTGGAACAACGGCTCGGCGCTCGCACCGATGATGATCATATCATGCGCGCGCGCCTCTTCCACGATCGCGTCAACCGTATTATCGTGCTCCACCGTCAGCGCCCTGATGTGCGGGTAGCTGGCACGCTGCAACAACGTGTCCAGAGTCTTCTGCATCCGCACCTTTACACTAACGCGCGCCTTTGACGGAATGACGGAAAACAGCACGATCTCGGTCTGCTCGCCGTTGGAGGCCTGTTCGGCCAGCGTGATCGCCAACTCCAGCGCGCGGTAGCCGTTCGGACCGCCCGCGATCGGGACAAGGATGCTGCGCAGCGGGCGTTCCCCGCGGAAGCGCACGACCGCGATATCCGTCGGCGGATTGTCCACGATCGGATCGATCACACTGCCGAACACGCGCCCGGCGGACCTTGTATTGCCGGGCCACTCCAGCACGATCATATCGCTCGCGTTTTCGGCTGCCGTCTTGCGCACGGATTCGGCGACATTGCGCCCCAGGCGGATCATTGTGTGCACCGGCACATCACGCCTCTTCGCCACGTCGATTACGGTTTCCAGGTATTCGCGTCCTTCCTTCAAGAACAAGCGCCCGTCGGCCAGCGAGAGTTGTGGCGGCACCTCGGCCACATACAGCGCCATCACCTCGCCGCGATGCTGCCCCGCGATGCTTGCGCCAAGACCGCCGAGACGCTCCGCCTGTTCGTGACTCGTGACCGGGACCAGCACCGAGAATTTGCGCGAGACCAGCACTTCCTCGTGCAGAATATCCGACGGCTTTTCGAGTGCTTCCATGCGCGTGAAGTACATGTAATACAGCAGCAGGCCGGCCACCAGCCACCCAAACGCCACATACCACGCCTGCGGGCTGAACGTGAACAGGTAGATCGCCAGGCCCATATTCGTCAGCAAGCCGACCAGCGGCACCAACGGGAACCAGGGAATCACGAAACCGCGATCCAGGTTCGGCAACTTCTGGCGCAGCGTCATTACCGCGACATTCACCTGCAAGAACAGCAGCAAGAACATGATATCCGCCGCCGCCGCGACATCCTCAATCGGCAGCGACCATGCCATCAGCGCCATGAACAGGCCGGAAAATCCCACCGCGTAATACGGCGTGTGGCGCAGCGGGTGAATCTTGGAAAAGACTCCCGGCAAGTTATGATCGCGCCCCATCGCAAACGACACGCGCGAGGATGAATACGTCGTGGCATTCAACGCCGACATGGTTGAAGCCAACCCGCTGATCAGCAGCAGGACTTTGCCGATCGGCATGAATTGGTTCGCCGCCTCAACAACCGCAGTTTCCTTTTGCATACCCAGGAACTCAAACACGGGGATACCTTCCGGCGGTTCGACCGCGCCGAGCGCGACGAACGCCACCGCGATATAGATCACGACCACGACCGCGATCGACGCGAAGATCGCGCGGGGGATGTTGCGCTTGGGATCGATCACCTCTTCGCCGGACTGCGCGATGATCTCGTACCCCTCAAAGGCAATGAACGTCAACCCCATCGCGATGACCACGCCGCCGAACCCGTTCGGCATGAAATTGTCGGTGAACCGGTTCTCCCAGTTCTGCGTCCGAAACATGGCGATCAAACCGAAGATCACAAACAGGCCCAGGATGATCACCTTGGCGATGGTCACGACATTGCCGACCGCGCCCGTTTCTGACGCGCCGCGATAGTTGATGTACGTGAACAGCACGATAATCCCCGTCGTGAACGCCAACACCCACCAATGCGTGTCGATGCCCAACGTCGGGATACCGGCGTAAACCCACAACTCAACCGCGAAGTGCCCGAAACCCAGTCCGTACAGGCTCCCGGCGACAGCGTGTGCAAACCACGACATCCAGCCGGAAAGGAACCCGTTCGTGCCACCTAGCCCTTCCTTGACCCACAGGTAGCCGCCACCCGCCTCCGGGAAGGCCGACCCTAACTCGGCATACGCCATCGCGGTGAAGGTTGTGACGATCCCGTTCAAGAGGAACGCCAGAATAAGCGCTGGCCCAGCTTCCCCGGCGGCAACACCGGTGAGGACGAAGATTCCGGCCCCGATCATCGCGCCTACACCGATCATCGCGATATCAAAGAACCCGAGATCGCGGCTCAGCGTCACGCGATCGGAAGCCAGCGTTTGAGAATCCGTTGTCATGGTCGTTTCTTCCTTGGCACATACACATACATAAGTTAACGCCGCTTCTCAGCGACGCTACGTTCGACATGAGCCGATACTGATGAGTATGCACTGACACGGGACAGCGCACAGACAGCCCGCCCGGCTGCATCGCCTGTCACAGCATCAGAACAGAAACCGGATCATCAGTCCGATCTCCGGCCTGGGAGCACGCAGAACATGCGCTCCAAGAGCCAGCGCATTATACCAAATTAGCCAACGGCAGACCAGATCATCAACGCGTATTTGTCTAAATCCTATACAATCCCCACCTGCAGCGCGACCTGATTCGTACTGGCGCGATCGTGCCGTGTTGAGTATAATGACGGGCGCATCGAACATACGTTCGCAACAAGGCTGGACTCTCCCCTGTGCTGGTGGCCGCACGCGGGCGAACGTCCGGCGCGTGCAGTCGGCGGCGCAAACAAGAAATTGACAGACACGGGGAAAGTCCCGTAAACTACACGGCGTTTTAACGACCGGTTTTCGGTCCTGAGCGTTTTCCTGAGCTAAGAACTGGACATGAACCACTGTGATCACTGGACAAGAAAGCGGGTAACATGATGGACGTCGGTACTGTTCGGACGCGAGACATCAATGATGAACTGCAAGAGGCGTACCTGGATTACGCGATGAGCGTGATCGTGTCGCGCGCCCTGCCCGACGCGCGCGATGGCCTTAAGCCCGTACATCGGCGCATCCTCTACGCGATGTACGATATGGGCATCCGCGCGGATTCGGCGTACAAAAAGAGCGCGCGAATCGTTGGTGAGGTGCTCGGGAAGTACCATCCGCACGGCGACATGGCGGTCTACGATGCGATGGTGCGCATGGCGCAAGACTTCTCGATGCGTTACGAACTGGTAGACGGACAGGGTAACTTCGGCAGCATCGACGGCGATGCCCCCGCCGCCATGCGCTACACCGAAGCGCGAATGGCCCCGCTCGGCGTCGAACTGCTCGACGATATCGAAAAAGACACCGTTGACTGGGCGGAAAACTTCGACGGGACGCTCCCCGAACCGTCCGTGCTGCCCGCCACCTTTCCGAACCTGCTGATCAACGGTGCGTCGGGGATCGCGGTCGGCATGTCGACCAGCATCCCGCCGCACAACCTGGGCGAAGTCTGCGACGCGCTGGTTTTCATGCTCAGCAACTGGGATAACCTGGACGACATCGGCGTGCCGGAGCTGATGCAGATCATCAAAGGGCCGGACTTCCCGACCGGCGGCGTGGTCTACACCCGCTACGACGATGACGACGAAAACATGCTGCGAGCAGCCTACGCGACCGGGCGCGGCAAGATCAAGCTGCGTGCGAAGGCCCATATCGAGAACCTGGGGCGCGGGCGCAGCCGCATCATCATCAGCGAGATCCCGTACCAGACCAACAAGAACAACCTGATCGAGCGCATCGCCGACCTCACCCGCGACGGCAGAATTGAGGGCATCACCGATCTGCGCGACGAAAGCGACCGTAACGGTCTGCGCATCGTGATCGATCTCTCGCGCACGGTGGACGCAATGGACGTGCTCGCGGACCTGTTCAAATACACCCCGCTGGAAAGCACGTTCAGCGTGATCATGCTCGCGCTGGTCGATGGCGAGCCGCGCCGCCTGACGCTGAAGCAGGCGCTCAAAGTCTACCTCGAACACCGGCTTGAGATCATCCGCCGCCGCAGCGAACATGACCTCGCCCGCGCCAGGGAACGCGCGCACATCCTCGAGGGCTTGCTCGTCGCGCTGGACAACCTGGACGAAGTCATCGAGACGATTCGCCGCTCGCGCACGGCTGAGACCGCGCATAACAACCTGCGGCGGAACTTCAAGCTCACCGACGAACAGGCCACCGCGATCCTGCAGATGCAGCTCCGGCGGCTGGCCGCGCTGGAACGCCGCAAGATCGAAGACGAGCACAAGGAAAAGCTCGAACTGATCGCGATGCTCACCGCGCTGCTCAAAAACCCGAAGCTGATGCGGACGGAAGTCGCGCGCGAGCTGAACGAGATCCGCCAGAAATATAACGACCCGCGCCGCACCGTGATCATCGACGCCGGCGTGAGCGACGTCAAACAGGATGACTTCCTCGGCCCGAACGAGGATACGTGGATCACGCTGACCGAACGCGGCGTGCTCAGCCGCACCTATGCCGATGCGCCACCCCGCATCACCGGCGATCTCAGCGACCCGCCGGTCGCGGTGCTGTCCAGCAACACCACGCACACGCTGTACCTGTTCACCGCCGACGGGCAGGCGTCGACCGCCCCGGCCAAGCTGCTGCCGCAGTCGGAAGACCCGCAGCAAGGCATCGCCCACACGACCGTGGCCTCGCTCAGCGAGGACGCCGATATCACCGCCATGTTGAGCATTCCCCCGGCGCTGCGAACCGGTTACCTCGCCGCGATCACGCGCCTGGGCGAGGTCAAGCGCCTGCGCATCGACGATCTCCCCGGCCTGACGGCGCACGCGTTCAAGTTCATGGACGTGGAGCAGGGCGACCGCCTGATCTGGGTCGGGCACGTGAACGATGACGACGAGTTGATCGTTTCGACCTTCGAGGGCCAGTCGATCCGCTTCCCGGTCGCTAACGTCCGTCCCACCGGACTCGGTGCCGGCGGGATGCGCGCGGTCAAGCTCAAGAGCAAACGCGATCACGTCATCGGCGCGGGGATCGCCGATGAGGACGGCAACGTCTGGGTGTGCACGGACAACGGCGTCGCCAAGAGCACCCCGGTGCCGGACTATCCCACCCAGGGTCGCGGCGGCCAGGGTGTGATCACGATCAAGCTGTCCAAAGACGCCAAGGGTCTCGCCGCCGCGACTGTCGGCTGGCCGGACGACAACATCATCCTCGTGACCAATCGCGGCAAGGCAAAATACATGCGTATCAGCCTCGCCCCGGAAACCGGGCGTAACGCCAGGGGCGACCTGGTCATCGCCATGACGCGCAAGAACGAAGCGGTGGCGCGCGTGGTCAAGCTGGAACCGCGCATCATTGTGCCGGAGCCAACGAACGGCGAACCAGAGGACATAGCGGACGGCGCAGACGATGACTGATCGCCGCGACGGGAGTCACGACGGCTTGACACATCCCTTTCTTGCGCTATGCTTGACTGCCTGTGAGCGTTTCGCAGGCAGTCATTTAGCGTCAAAACGTTCACCGGATTCTCATCACAGAACCGGGTGAGCCATGCTACACTGAGGCACATGTTTCGACAGACACGCTTAATCATCGCTGCGATCGCGGTGCTGGTGGTGCTCGCCCTGGTGATCGCCATCACGCGCCCCAGCTCGCCGGACCAACCCGCGCCACCTGCCGCCGCGCAGAACAGCCCTGCCAGGGTGGGACAGGCCGCGTCCGGGCAGTTCAACACGGACACACCGGCCCCGTCAGCCACACCGACGATCACGCCGCTACCGACCGGCACGCCTGCACCAACGAGCACCGCGTCCCCCACCGCGCCCGATGTCCCGTTCGGCGCGATCGTCGATCCTGACTACACCCTCGCCCCGACCGACACCCGCCCACCACCGACTCCCTTGCCCACCACCGTGCCCACTGCCGGGCCGAGTCCGACGCCTGGCCCCGGCCTGGTCAGCGATCTGATGGGCGTGCAGATTCACCCGTATGTCGACAACAACGAGTTCAGCGCCGCGCTGGAACACACGCGCACGCTCGGCTTGACGTGGGTCAAATTCCAGTTTAACTGGGCGCTGCTGGAATCCGCGCCCGGAAGCTACACCGAGCAGTTTTACATGCTGCGGCAGTACGTCCAGCGCGCGCACCGTGACGGGTTCAAGGTGCTCGTCAGCGTGGCGAAAGCACCCGGTTGGGCGCGCCAGGGGGTGCCCGGCGGCGTCCTGCGTGAAGACGCTCCGCCCGCCGACCCCCAGACGCTCGCCAGCTTCCTCAGCGGGATGTTGAATGCGATCGGGACGGATGTGTACGGGCAACCGTACATCAGCGCGGTAGAAGTCTGGAACGAGCCTAACCTACAACGCGAATGGTACGGGCACCCGCTCACCGGGGGCGACTATATGCGCTACTTCGCGCCTGCCTATGACGCGATCCGCGCGTTCTCGCCGGCGATCACGGTGATCACGGCGGCCCCCGCCCCGACCGGTGACTCGGACGTATCAACCAACGACCGCAACTGGTTACAGCAGCTCTACAACGCGGGATTGGCGCGCTACGGTGCAGATGTGGCGGTGGGCATCCATCCCTACGGGTGGGCCAATCCGCCCCAGGCGACGTGCTGCGCGCAGTCGCGGGGCTGGGATAACCAGCCGCAGTTTTTCTTCCGCGACACGATCGAAGAATACCGGCAGATCATGGTGCGCAACGGTCACAGCAACGCGCGGCTGTGGGGGACCGAATTCGGCTGGGCAACCTTCGATGGCCTGACCAACAGCCTGGGGCAGCGCCCGACCGACCCGCCCGACCAGCCGTTCTACGGATTCATCGACCAGTGGCAGCAGGCCGAGTACACCCTGCGCGCGTTCCAGATGGCCCAGGAACGCGACTACCTCGGCCCGATGATCCTGTGGAACCTGAACTTCGCCATGATCCCCGGTTACACGGATCGCTCGCACCCGCAGACCGGGTACGGCCTGCTCGATAACAGAGGCCAGCCACGCCCCGCATATCACACCCTGGCTAACGCCCCCAAGCGTTAGCGGCGCACGAGCGCGATCGCGCCACACCTCACGACTCTAGCTCCGCCCGCAGCAACTCAAAGAACGCGTCCCGCGCGTGGCGCTCCAGCCAGGGATAGTGCCCGCAACGTTCGAGCAGATGCACCCGCAGCCCCGGCACGACCTGCGTCAGCGGGGCGCGAACCCCTTCCAGCGGGTGCGGGTCGTGGTCGCCATGCAGCACCACCACCGGGCACTGGATGCGTCTGCCAAGCTCGATCAGGTCGCCACGCGCGCGCAGCGCCTCGGCATCATCCCACACGCGCCGGTGGATCGCCAACTGCATGCCTGACGACACGCCCTCGCTCGCGTCATCCTGTTCCGGCAGCAGATCGTAGCTGTCGCTGCACGTCTTGAACAACTCCCCGATGCGGGCCAGGGCCGCATCACGTGCCGCAACCGTGCCGTAATCCGCGTCCAAAACCTGCTGCAAACGCGCCAGTTCGTCGCGTTCAGCATCCGCCAGGCGGCTGAGCCGTGTCTGCATGATCTGCGGTGCGTAACGGGCGTCAAACACGCCGCTGCTCACCAGGATCAGGCGCTTCACCAGTTCAGGATAGCGCGCGGCGGTGATGAAGCTCAGCAGCGCGCCCCACGACCAGCCCACCAGCGCGACGGGCACGGCACCATGCGCTGCCAACACCCCCCGCAGTTCGTGCGCCTGCCCTTCCAGCGTGGCGGCAGTCTGAAACGGTTCCAGCACGCCCCACCGATCTGCTAACGCCCGCGCCACCGGCGCGACCGACCCCGGCGCACCCGGCCCGCCGTGCACGACCGCGACAGTATACGGTGCGTCCCCGTGCGTGCGAAGCTCAAGCATAATGCGTATACCCCCATGCTAAAACACAACGGGCGGAGCCGTTTCCAGCTTCCGCCCGCTTGTTTACATCCGGTCTGATCGCCCTGGCGCTACTCGTCCAGGTCCATCATATCCATCTCTTCATCTTCGGCGACGGCTTCGAGCGACTCTTCCTCTTCTTCCAGATCGAGGTCGTCCTCTTCTTCCTCGTCATCGAGTTCCAGCTCGTCGTCCTCGTCCTCTTCAAACTCGGCTTCCTCGTCGTCTTCCAGCGCGAGGGCGACTTCTTCGTCCTCGTCGTCGAGTTCCAGGTCCAGGTCGTCGTCAAAGTCATCGTCATCATCGTGCTCTTCGTCCGCCTTGAGCACCGACTGCTTCTCCAACATCTCGTCGTTGATCGCGATCTCGCGGTCCTGGTAGGCATGGAAACCCGTACCCGCCGGGATCAGCTTGCCGATGATGACGTTTTCCTTCAAGCCGTACAACTTGTCGACCTTGCCCTCGATCGCAGCCCCTGCCAGCACCTTGATCGTGTGCTGGAAGCTTGAGGCCGAGAGGAAGCTGTCCGTCGTGAGCGCGGCTTTGGTCACGCCGAGCAGCACCGGCACAGCCGCCGCCGGTTCCAGCCCGTCAGCGATCAGGCGCTCGTTGATCTCCAGCAGCGCCAGCTTGTCGATCAGCTCGCCCGGCAGCAGTTCGCTGCCGCCGCTGCGCGTGATCTGTACCTTGCTCAGCATCTTGCGGATGACCACCTCGAAGTGCTTGTCCGAGATGTTCACGCCCTGGTTACGGTACACCTTTTGTACCTCGCTCAGCAGGTAATGCTGCGCGGCCTCATGGCCCAGGATGCGCAGGATACGGTGCGGGTTCAGCGGCCCTTCGGTCAACTGCTGGCCGGCAGTAACCTGCATCCCGTCACTGATTTCATCCAGCAGGCGCGCGGTCTGCGGGATCTCGTAGTCGCGCACGTCCTCAACTTCATCACGGATGTACAGCTCATCTCCGTCAATGAAGACCTCGCCAGACATCCCCGCCTGGATTTCCTCTTCCTCGTCGGGGTCACGCAGGATCGCCTTGCCCGCCTTGACCGTGTCGCCGTCTTCGACCAGCACGCTCCAACCCTGCGGGATTTCGTGCTTCTCGCTCTCAACCTGGCTGTTGATCACCTGCGCGATGCGGACGCCTTCTCTGCGCAGCAGGCGCAGCGTGCCGCTGATATCCACGACCACCGCTTCGCCCTTCGGCTTCTTGCGCGCCTCGAACAGCTCTTCCACGCGCGGCAGGCCGCTGGTGATATCGCCGCCGCCCGCCTGCGCCACACCACCGCTGTGGAACGTGCGCAGCGTCAACTGGGTGCCCGGCTCGCCGATCGACTGCGCCGCGACAATACCGACTGCCGCGCCGATCTCGACCATATCGCCGCGCCCGAGGTCGCGCCCGTAGCACATCGCGCAGATGCCGTGTACCAGCGAGCACGTCATCGGGCTGCGTACGAACACGCTTTCCACGACTGCGCGTTCGAGGGCCTCCGCGACATCCTCATCGATCATCTCGTTGCGGTCGACGATCAGCTCGCCGGTCTCCAGGTGGAACGCCGGACGTGCCGCGACCCGCCCCACGATGCGCTCGTAGAGGTTCTGCCCCGCGACATCCGCTTCCGGCAAGGGGATTCCACGCGCATCCTGGTTACTCGGGTGCGCCGGGTTGAGAATCTCCATCCCCGCTTTGGTGCCGCAGTCGTGGCGATTCACGATCACGTCTTGGGCCACGTCCACCAACCGGCGGGTCATGTACCCCGCGTCAGCCGTTCGCAATGCCGTGTCCGCCAGACCTTTACGCGCGCCGTGCGTTGAGATGAAGTATTCCAGCGCGGTGAGTCCCATCCGGAAGTGGCTGGTGATCGGCAGGTCGATGATCCGCCCTGACGGGTCGGCCATCAGGCCGCGCATCCCCGCCAACTGTGTGATCGGGCCGAAACCGCCCTTGGTCGAGCCGGAGATCGCCATCACCGCGATCGGCCCGAACGGGTCCAGCGCCATACTGATCACGTCCTTAAGGTCGGACTTGGCCTGCGACCAGCTATCGATCGTGATCTGGTAACGTTCGTCCTCGGTCAGCAGCCCGCGACGGTAGTCGCGCTGCGCCGTGTCAACCGTATGCTGCGCGTCTTCCAGGATCTGCTCGCGCTCGTTGGGCACGGTCAGGTCGGAAACGGCGATCGTGGTGCCGGAGACCGTCGCGTAGTGGAAACCGAGATTCTTGATCGCGTCGACCACATCGGTCGTCAACTCCGGCCCGAAACGCTGGTACACACGCGCGACGAGCTTCTGCAGGCTCTTCTTGGTGAGTGTCTCCTGCACGAAACGGATATCGTCCGGCAGGATGCGGTTGAAGAGCGCGCGGCCAATCGTGCAGATTTCAGGTTCCGCCAGTGGCTCGCGCCCCGGATCGTCGTAGTAGTTGCCGAGCAGGATCGGCGTGTGCAGGTCCACGATGCCGAGACCATAGAGGTAATCGACCTCGTCCATATCCACCACCAGCCGCCGCTCGTAAAGATTCGCGATTGCCAGCGGCAGGTCAGGGTCCCGCCTCAGCATCTGGTCGATCTCGTAGGCGTTGTGCACCAGTGCATCGAACTGCCCGTCCAGCAGGCCGTCGATCGCCTGGTCCAGCGCCGGGTACCGGCTCCCATCTTCCAGGCGCATGTCCTGCAGGATCGTCACCTCGTTAACGTAGTCCAGTTCGCGGCGCTCGACCTGCCGCGACCCGGCGGTGTTATGCACTGCCGCGACGCGATATCCGCCCTCACGCAGCACGTCCCACGTGCGGAACTCGTCCGCACGGTCAACGTGCGTGATGATGTCAGCGGTCGGGTCCATCGTCAGGTAGTAGTTGCCCAGCACCATGTCTTTGGACGGCGCGACCACCGGCGAACCGTCGGCGGGCTTCAGCAGGTTCTTCGTGCTGAGCATCAGCTCGCGCGCTTCCTTGACCGCCTTATCGCTCAGCGGCACGTGCACCGCCATCTGGTCGCCGTCGAAGTCCGCGTTGAACGCCGAGCACACCAGCGGGTGAATCTGGATCGCTTTGCCCTCGACCAGCTGCGGCTCAAACGCCTGGATGCCCAACCGGTGCAGCGTCGGCGCGCGGTTGAGCAGCACCGGGCGCTCCTGGATCACCTCTTCCAGCACTTCCCACACCTCAGGCCGCTCGCGCTCGATAATGCGCTTCGCGCCTTTCACGTTGCTGGCGTAGTTGTACTGGACTAGGCGGCTGATCACAAACGGGCGGTAAAGCTCCAGCGCCATGATCTTCGGCAGGCCGCACTGGTGCAGCTTCAGCTTCGGCCCGATCACGATCACGGAACGGCCCGAATAGTCCACGCGCTTCCCTAGCAGGTTGCGGCGGAAGCGGCCTTTCTTCCCCTTGAGCATGTCGCTCAGCGATTTCAGCTCGCGCCGCCCGCGACGGCTCAGCGCCTTGCCGCGCTGGCTGTTGTCGATCAGGCTGTCCACCGACTCCTGCAGCATGCGCTTTTCGTTGCGCACGATCACATCCGGCGCGCCGAGTTCGAGCAGGCGCTTCAGACGGTTGTTGCGGTTGATCACGCGGCGGTACAGGTCGTTCAAGTCAGAGGTGGCGAACCGCCCGCCGTCCAACTGCACCATCGGGCGCAAGTCGGGCGGGATCACCGGCAGCACGGTCAGGATCATCCATTCAGGCCGGTTGCCGCTTTTCAGCAGGCTCTCGACCACGCGCAGGCGCTTCGTGGCCTTCTTGCGGCGCTGCTTGCTGCGGGTTGTGCGAACCTCGATCCACAGCTCTTCGGCGAGCTTTTCGAGGTTCATGTGTTTCAGAATCTCGAGGAACGCCTCAGCGCCCATCGCGGCCTTGAACACCTGCCCGTACTTCGACTTCAGCTCGCGATAGCGCGGCTCGCCCAGGAACATCAATTCTTCCAGCGAGAGCAGTTCCTCGCGCGTTTCCGCCACGACCTGGTGCAGGCGATTGAGCTTGCGGTCCACCTGCTCTTGAATGTCGTGAATCTCGTCCTCGGCAGCGCTCGATGCTTCGTCCGCCTGCGCGTCCAGCGCGTCGAGTTCGGATTTGCGGCGCGTTTCGATCTCCGCGAGGATATCGTTCAGGCGGTCTTTTGCCGCTTCCTGCACGTACTGCAGCATCTCGTTGGAAACGATCTCGCCTTCGGCAGCGATTAGCTCGCCCGCCGCCTTAAACTCCAGGTCGCCCTCCAACGGCTGCCCCATCTGGGACTCGATGCGGTCCTGCAGCATCTGCGCTTCGGACATCACCGCTTCGGATTGGCGCGCCTGTTCGTCGTTGAAATAGTGGTTCAACTGCTCGATCCGGGCTTCCATCTCGTCCAGCCCGCCGTGCAGTTGCTGGATCTCAGTGCTGGCCTGTTCAAACTCGGCGCGGATCGCGGCCTCTTGATCGGCAAGCTCTTCGTCCAGGCGTTTGAGCGCTTTCTGGCGCGCTTCTTCGTCCACGTGCGTGACCACGTACTGCGCAAAGTACAGCACGCGGTCCAGGTTGCGGCGGCTGACATCCAGCAGGATGCCCAGATAGCTCGGCACGCGGCGCGTATACCATACGTGCGCCACCGGGGCGGCCAGTTCGATGTGCCCCAGGCGCTCGCGGCGCACCGACGACCGCGTCACTTCGACGCCGCACTTATCGCAGACAATCCCGCGATAGCGGACGTTCTTATACTTCCCGCAGTAACACTGGTAATCCTTCGTCGGGCCAAAGATGGCCTCGCAGAAAAGCCCGTCCTTTTCCGGGCGCAGGCGGCGATAGTTGATGGTCTCAGGTTTGGTGACTTCCCCGTACGACCAGGAACGGATCTGTTCGGGAGAGGCCAAACTGATACGCAGTGCGCTAAAGTCTTTCGCCTCCAAGGCGTGCCCTCCTCTGCGCTTGGGTATATCTTATCCAGATGGCGTGAATGTTCATGCGTGATTGCGAGTTCGAACTGGGTGGAGTGGTGAAGCGCCCCGCACGGGCCAGCAACGCTACCTACCAACGGCATGCAAAAACAGCGCACGAAACCGTTGTTTCTGCGCTTTTCCTGTCAGTCTTCCTCAAACGATTGCTGTTAGCTGTGCCACACCACGCCCGTGCTTAACGCAACAGTCAAAATGATAGTATAGCATACCTTTTCGCCACAGCCAAGACTTTTGTTGTCGAATTTCGAGCTTTTCGCGCGGCTTGTATCCGGCTTACCCCCGGCCCACAGCCCAAGCATATCACACCTCGCGCACGCCCGCACGGGTGAGTTTTCGCGCATCACCGCAACCGCCGCAAACCGCACACCGAAACTGTCACCGGTGGGCGCACCACGCCGGCACGCCCGCCGGTTACACCGCACACACCCCGCGACTACGCCCCCACGCCGACCGTGTGCTGCAGGTACGCTTCCATGAACGGGTCGAGGTCGCCGTCCAGCACGGCCTGTGCCTGCCCGGTCTCATGCCCGGTGCGCAGGTCCTTGACCATCTGGTACGGGTGCAGCACGTAGGAGCGAATCTGGTTGCCCCACCCCGCGCTGACGTGATCGCCCTTCAACTCCGCGAACTCTTCTTCCTGCTTCTGGCGCTCCAGGTCCAGCAGCCGCATCTTGAGCACCTGCATCGCGCGTTCTTTGTTCTGCGTCTGGCTGCGCTCGTTCTGGCAGCTTACGACGGTCCCGGTCGGGATATGCGTGATGCGCACAGCGGTTTCGTTCTTCTGCACGTTCTGTCCGCCCGCCCCGCTGCTGCGGAACGTGTCGATCTGCAGGTCCTTATCGTCGATCTCAATGTCGATATCTTCCTGCACGTCCGGCCACACCTCGACTAGGCAGAACGACGTGTGCCGCCGGTGGTTCGAGTCAAACGGGCTGAGCCGCACCAACCGGTGCACCCCGCGCTCGGACCTGGCATAACCGTACACGTAATCGCCCTGGATCAAGAGCGTGGCGTACTTGACCCCCGCCTCGTCACCGGGGGCTTGATCCACGATCTCGACCTTGAAGCCGCGCCGTTCAGCCCAACGCAAATACATACGCAGCAGCATCTCGGCCCAGTCCTGGGCGTCCGTGCCGCCCGCCCCGGCGTAGATCGCGAGGTACGCGTCCTCGGCGTCGTACTTTCCGCTTAGCTTGGCGCGGAACTCCAACTGCTCGATGACTGCCTCCAGTTCGTCAGCTTCGGCGTGCAGATCGTCCGCGATCGACTCGTCCTGCATCTCCGCCAGTTCGATCGCGTCGCGCAACCGCTGCTGGGCCCGGTGCCACACGCCGACGGTTGCCTTCAAGCGCGACAACTGGCGCATCTTCTTCTGCGCTTCCTGCGGATCGTCCCAGAAATCCGGCTGGGCGGCTTCCTTCTCCAGCGCGTTTAACTGTCCCGTCTTCGCCGGTATGTCAAAGACGCTCCATGAGATTTTCAACCGTGCGTCGCATCTGGTTTAACTGGCTGATCAATGCTTCCACCGTCCTGCTCCTTAGCTAGCTTTACTCGTCCTCATCATCGTTGTCGTTGTCTTCAAACAGGCTGTCGACAAATGCCGCCGGGTTGAAGAACACCAGGTCATACAGCGACTCACCAATGCCGATATAGTGTACGGGCAGCCCCAACTCGTGCTGGATCGCGAACAGCATCCCGCCTTTGGCCGTGCTGTCGAGCTTGGTCACGACCAGGCCCGTCACATCGATCGCTTCCTGAAAGCGTTTAGCCTGGTTCAGCGCGTTCTGTCCCGTCGTGCCGTCCAGCACCAGCAGCGTCTCGTGCGGCGCGTCCGGGATCACCTTGCGCAGCACGTCGCGAATCTTCACCAACTCCGCCATCAGGTTGAAGTTGCTGTGCAGCCGCCCTGCCGTATCGACGATCAGCACTTCGGCCTGCCGCGAGCGCGCCGCGTTGATCGCGTCGTACACCACCGCCGCCGGATCGCTGTTCGGCAGCCCCGCGATCACCGGCACTTCGGCCCGCTCGCCCCAGCGCTTGAGCTGGTCGATCGCCGCCGCGCGGAAGGTATCGCCCGCGGCCAGGATCACCTTGCGGTTGTTCAGCCGCATACGGTACGCCAGCTTGCCGATCGACGTGGTCTTGCCGGACCCGTTCACACCGGCGATCAGCATCACCGAGAGGTCACGCCCGCTGAGGTTCAGCGGCGTCGGTTCGATCAACAGGTTGCGCAGTTCCTCTTTCAGCGCCTCGATCAACTCTTCCTGGCGCTTGATATTCTCGCGGAGCACGCGGCTTTGCATCGTGTCGATCAATTGCATCGTCGTCTGCACGCCGACATCCGCTTGCACGAGCAAATCCTCGACGTCTTCCCAGGTTTCGTCGTCAATTTCTGTCGCGCCGAACATCTGCGCAATGCGCCCAAAGAACGAGCGGCGCGTCTTTCTCATGCCTTGGTTTAGTGATGCCACGCTTGTCCCACCTTAATTGTTCACTGCATCAAGTTGCTGCTCTAGCGATCCTTGAGTATAGTGGCTGAATCCACACGCGGCAAGGGTGCGTGACCGCGCCTGGACCCGCCAAACCCCACACCGACCGCCTATGTGCAAGCGCAATTAGTTCGGTTATACTAAGTACTGATAGATGCTACACGGGTTCACAGCGCGTCTTTACCGCGTCATCACTACGGAGTGCTGGTGATCCCGATTATGAACGCTGGACAGCATCTTCACTGGTGACCGAACGTTACGACGCCACGACTGCGATCCTATCCACTTGGGGCGCACAACGCTGCTCGGTTAACCAGACCCTGAGCAGCCCGGAACCTAAACCAACGACGATTCACACACATTGGCGATCATGGATCAATCATACATTCGGAATTTCTCGATCATCGCCCACATTGATCACGGCAAGAGCACACTGGCCGACCGTCTGCTCCAGTTAACCGGCACGATCAGCGAGCGCGACATGCAGGAACAATTCCTCGACGACATGGAGCTTGAACGCGAGCGCGGCGTGACGATCAAAGCGTCGGCGGTGCGTATGCAGCACACCGCCGCCGACGGTGGAACCTACACGCTCAACCTGATCGACACACCGGGCCATGTCGATTTTTCCTACGAGGTCAGCCGCGCGCTGCAAGCCTGCGAAGGCGCAGTGCTGGTCGTGGATTCGACACAGGGCATCGAGGCACAGACTCTCGCCAACCTGTACATGGCGCTGGAGCAAGACCTCGAGTTGATCGCAGTCGTCAACAAGACCGACCTGCCTGCTGCCCGCCCTGACGAGATCGCGCAGGAGATCGAAGACCTGATCGGCCTGGACGCGGCGGATGTGTTACAGGTCAGCGCCAAGACCGGCCTCAACGCCGATCATGTGCTCGAAGCGATCGTGCGCCGGGTGCCCCCGCCACGTGGCAATCCCGACGCCCCCGCCCGCGCGCTCATCTTCGACAGCCATTATGATCCCTACAAGGGCGTGATCGCCTACGTGCGCGTGGTCGATGGCCGGTTCACCGCAGGCGACGACCTGCGCTTGATGGCGACCGGTGTCACCGTCGAACCGCTGGAACTGGGCATCTTTAACCCGCGCATGCAGCCGGTGAAGGCACTCGGCGCGGGCGAAGTCGGGTATATCGCCACCGGCCTGAAAACCGTGCGCGAGTGCCGCGTCGGCGACACGGTCACGCTCGCACAAGGGGGCGCTCCCGCACCGCTGCCCGGTTACAAGCAGGCGAAACCGATGGTGTTCGCCGGGTTTTATCCCGCCGACAACGACGACTACAACGACCTGCGCGACGCGCTGGAGAAGCTCCAGCTCAACGATGCCGCACTCGTGTACGAGCCGGAGACCTCGCAGGCGTTGAATTTCGGGTTCCGCGTGGGCTTCCTGGGCCTGTTCCACATGGAGATCGTCCAGGAACGCCTGGAGCGCGAATACGATCTCGACATCGTCGCCACCTCGCCCAGCGTGGAGTACCAGGTCGTGCTGCGCGACGGCGAGACGATCACGATCACCAGCCCCGCCGACCTGCCCGACGAGAGCACCATCGAGGCGATCCGCGAGCCCTGGATGGCGATCGAGATCTTCACGCCGGAAGAGTATATCGGCGCGATCATGGAGCTGGTCACCGGCAAGCGCGGCGAATACGTCAGCATGGAATACCTCGATGCCAAACGCGTGCAACTCAAATATAAGATTCCACTTGCCGAACTGATCGTTGACTTCTATGATCGGCTGAAGTCTGGTACACGCGGATACGCCAGTCTGGACTACCACTTCGATGGGTACCGGACCGAACGGCTGGTCAAGCTCGATGTGCTGGTCAACAGACAGCCCGTCGATGCACTCACCATGATCGTACATGAAGACGAAGCCTATCATAAGGGTCAGCGCTTGATCACCAAGCTCAAGAAGCTGATCCCGCGCCAGTTATTCGAAGTGCCGATCCAGGCTGCCGTAGGCAAAAAGGTTATCAGCCGCGCCAACGTCAAGGCCCTGCGCAAAGACGTGCTCGCAAAGTGCTACGGCGGCGATGTCACGCGCAAGAAAAAGCTGCTCGAAAAGCAGAAAAAAGGCAAGAAACGCCTGAAGATGATCGGCAATGTCGAAATTCCGCAGGAAGCATTTATGGCTGTGCTAAGGCTGAATGACGATGACTAACAACTGCAGACCAGAACTGAATCCTGTTCCCCAACGTGTCGAAAGCGAACGCCTGGTGATCCGGCCCACCCGGCGCAGCGATGCGCCCTATCTGAAAAAGTGGTGGAACGACCCCGCCATCACCGGGCCGGGCAATGACGTCAGCGGCATGCAGTACGACGACGAGGACATGGAAGATTGGTTCCGGCGTTACGTCGACGGGCGCGAGTGCCATACCCATTTCATCATCAGTCTGCGCGGCGACGACCAGCCGATCGGCGAATTCTACATCGCCAGCGACGACCGCCCCGGCTGCGTCGGCGTCGCCCTGCTCATCGGGGATACTGACAAATGGGGCCAGGGCTATGGCGGCGAAGCGCTCGATGCCTATGCCGGCGCATTGTTCGCGACCGACCACTGCGGCGCGATCCGCGTGGATGTCAGCAACGACAATACGCGCGCCATCCGCATGTGTGAGAAAGTCGGGTTTGAGGTCGAGCACGTGTGGGCAAACGGGCGGTTCACCACGATGATCCTCACCGAAGACGCCTACGCCTTGAAACATTCGCGCGCGGATGAATGACCGCAACCCATCAGGGGCGCATCGCACGGCCATACGCGCGTAGCGCCCGCTGATCTGTTGCGCCTGTAACCTTGGTACACTGACCGGTCGCAGATTGACTCATGCATTCACCAACACCGACTAACCCGGCCCAACGCCCGCGCTTTTCGCCCGCGTTTTACGTGGCGCTGCTGGCAGTCGGGCTGTTCGCCTTCGGGATCACGTTGCTGCTGCCGATCACGCCGCTGTACATCACCGAAGAACTCGGCTCCGCCGACGTCTGGATCGGCACCGCGACGGTCAGCGTGGCGATCGCCGCCGTCAGCCTGCGCATCCCCGGCGGCTCGATCTCCGACCGGCTGGGCCGCCGCCGGATCATGCTGGTCGGGGCCGGGTTGGGCATCCTGGCGGGCGGCCTGTATCTGGTCAGCGTCAATCTGCCGATCTTTCTCTTGGGGCGCTTGATGTCCGGGGCCGGGCTGGGCCTGTACACCGTCGCCAACAAAGCGTTCATCGCCGATCTTGCGCCACCAGAACGGCGCGGCGAAGCGCTCGGCATGAGCAACAGCGCGTTCATGCTCGCGATTGTGGTCAGCCCGCTGCTGAGCGAAGAACTCAAGAACCGGTACGGCTTTCAGGCCGTGTTCGCCGCCAGCTTGCTGCTGTCCGCGATCTGCTTCGCCGTGACCTACACCCTGCCGCGCGTGCTGCCGGACGACCAGCCGCAGGAAAACGTCCGGCGTAATATCCGCCTCATCTTCCGCGAGCGCGGCACGTGGGCGGCTAACATCATGATGCTGGGCATGGGCACGGTGCTGGCGTTGATGTTCACCTACTTCCCGCTGATGGCGGAGCGCAAGCACCTGTTCGCAGACGCCCCAGGGCTGATCGCGGGCGTGTCAATGGGCCTGGGACTGAGCATCTGGGCGCTGGTGGACACCGTGGTCGAACCGCTGGCCGGCACGCTCTCCGACCATATCGGGCGGCTGCGCGTCGCCCTGCCGGGCGTGATCATCGCGGTGGGCGGGCTGGCCATGCTCAGCCACGCGCACGACACCGCCAGCACCTATCTCGCGGTCATCATCCTGGGCGTTGGATGGGGGTCAGCGCGGGCGATCGCGGAATCGATCGCGCAGGACGCCGTCGCCCCGGCCCTGCGCGGGATCAGCGCCGCCATGATCTACACCAGCTTCGATATCGCGGTCGGGGCAAACGCGCAGATACTCGGCACGCTGATCAATGGCAGCGATTTCAGCGTCTTTTTCCAGGTCGCCGGCGCGATCCTGCTGGCGTTCAGCGTTCTCGGCCTTGTGCTCAGCACGCGGCTGGTGACCTACGAACAACGCACCGCACGCCAACACCAACCCGCCGGGGACTGACGCCCCGCCCGCAACGCGGGGTTATCCCGCGTCCCGGTCAAGCCACGCCTCGACCGTTGCGCGCATCGCTGGCGGCAGGAAACCACGCCCTTCCAGCGCCGGCAGGACGTCCCGCAGCACGATGCAGCTTGCCACGCGGTAGCCCGACGCACTGAGCCGGTCCCGCGCGCCGAATCCCAGGTCGAGTACAGCCAGTACCGCGCCCACATCCAGGCCCACGCGCCGCGCCAGCGCGGTGATCGTATCGGCCTGCGCTGGATCAAGCAGCACATCCGCGAGCAGCACCGTCGGGTGCCCGACATCATACGCCCCTTCGATCGCGTACGCTTCCGGGAGATCACGCCCCCTATCGCGCGGATACGTCATCGGCATGCCGGTGTGCAGGCTCAGCGCCACCCCCAGCGGGATCGCGTCGCGGGTGGTCAGTATCCGGTCGGCGGCTACCTGCGCCAGCAACGGAGCCAACGCCACCGCCGCCTGGTGAAGCAAAGCCGGGTACGACGGGAGCCAGCGCAGGTGCAACGCTACCGGCCAGATCGCGCCGTCCGCATGTTGAAAACGCCCAAACTGGATCAAGCCTGCTTCGGCGAGCGCGAGCGCCAATTCCTCACCCGTATGCTGCGACCAATGGTCAGTCATGTGCGCCCCTTCGCATCCACCCGGCGCACCAGGTGCCACGCCATACTGATCGCCCACGTCCCGGCCCAGACCGGCGCATCCGTCCCCGCGCCCCCGAAGCCATAACGCCGCGTGCGCGTGTGCTCACCGGCCCTGACCGCGATCCCCGTGCCCTGCTCATGTGTGACATACGCGATCACCACATCCGCGCCGGAAGCGGCGATCACCCTGGCCGCTTCAGCTTGCGCGAGTTCGGCAAAGTCCAGCCCGGCGGGGTCGCCGTCCGGGTCGCGTCCTAGCCGCTGCAACAACGCCGCCAGGTCCGGTTCGGTCTGCAGCGCGATGACCGTGTCGCCCAGTGCAAAGCGCTCGGTCACCGCGAGTTCTTCCGGCCCGACATAGCTCACCGCCAGCGACAGCCCACGCCCGCGCAGCAACGCGACGAATGCGTCTTCCAGCGGCTCATCGCCTGTCCCGTAAACATAGTCCCCCACGCGGGCACGGATCGCTTGCTCCGCCTCTGCGATCAGACGATCGGCCTCTTCTTCGGAGTCCGCGCGTGCCGTGATGCGAATATCCGTCTGGCCGGTGTGCGCGGCAAGGCCCACCGTCGGGTTGCTCCACGTCATCAGGTCGCGGATGCGATCATCGACGCTGCTTTCCCCGATCCCTGCTGTGCGCAGGATGCGCGCCTTGATGATGCCCTTGTACCCGGTGCGCTCGCGCAGGTACGGCAGCACCGAGCGCACCATCAGGTCTTCCATCTCGCGCGGGACCCCCGGCAGGCTGATCACCGTGCCGCGCGCGTCTTCCACGATAAAACAGGGCGCGGTCCCCAGCCGGTTCTCCAGCGGGATCGATCCTGCCGGGATATACGCCTGCACGCGGTTATTTTCGCTCATCCTGGCCCCGATCTGGCTGAAGCGCGTGCGAATCTGCTCGAACAACTCAGGCCGGAACTCCAACGCACGCCCGGTTGCATCAGCCACCGCCTGCCGCGTCATGTCGTCCACCGTTGGCCCTAAGCCCCCGCTTGTGATCACCACGTCCGCGCGACCTAGCGACGTGCGGATCGCTTCCGCGATGCGCCCCAGATTATCGCCGACGGTCGTCGTGTAGTAGAGGTTGATGCCGATATCGCGCAACTGCCGCGCGATGTACGTCGCGTTCGTGTCCACGATCTCGCCGAGCAGCAGCTCCGTGCCGATCGTGATAATCTCTGCGTTCATCATCCGACCTCGTGTTGCCGAAAAGAAACCGTCCGATCAGTATACCACGCTGCGCGGCTGTCACGGCGTGCCGATCAAAAAACGGGAGCGCAGCAAACGCGTTCCCGTAGCACGTGGCGGCTGTCCGGGCGTCCCCCGCTTGTGTTCACTTCTCGTCGTTGGGTGCCCAGGTCAACTGCTCGCGAATCTGCAGGTCGGTGTTGCGAATCTTCATCGCCAGGTCAGCCGCGAGATTGCGCATCAAGCGGTACCCTAGCTGCGGGTACGTATCGCACAGCAGCATCAGCTTATCACGCGAGATCACCAGCAGGTGCGTGTCGTGGCGTGCGCAGCGCGCCGATGCCGACCGGATCCCTTGATCCACCAGCGACACCTCGCCGAACGACTGGCCCCGCCGCAGCGTCGCGATCCGCTGCGGTCCGGGCGCGTCCGCCTTGCCAATTGAACGCGGATCGACCTCGATATCAACTTCACCGTCCACGATCACGTACAACTCATCCCCGAAGGAATTCTCTTCAAAAATCACCTCGCCGCGCTCAAAGCGCTGCTCGCGGCACACAGACGCGACCAACTCAAGCTGCGTATCGGTCAGCTCGTCAAATATATCTGCTTGCCTCAGTACGTTTGTGATCGGCATCGCTCGCTCCTGCCCGGGGGACGGCCTTATCGCATCGTGCGCGCGATTGTAGCATGTTTTCAAAATCGCCGGCAAGCTCGATCTATGGTAGGATGCGACACAACGATCCGCCACGCACCGCAAAGGCACGCATGACCATGACCGACCCCCGGCACACGCTCGGACGAAGCGGCGAGCAGATCGCCGCCGCCCACCTGGAACGCGCAGGCTGCACAATCCTGGCGCGGAACTGGCACTACAGCCAACACGGCGAACTGGATATCGTAGCACAGGACGGTGACGAGATCGTGTTCGTGGAAGTGCGCGCCCGGCGCGGCTCGCTGCAGCCCGCGATCGACGCCGCGCTGGAAAGCATCACGCCGCAAAAACGCGCGCGCCTGCTTGAGCTCGCCCAGGCTTACCGCGCCGAGCACGGGCTTGAAGGCACGCGGTGGCGCGTGGACGTGATCGCCGTCGCCGTGCAGGGGCAGCAACACCGCCTGGAGGTCATCCGCGATGCGCTGGCCTGGTAAACTGCTCGCCCCCGGCGGCGTCGGGACCGGCCCGCTCACCGCGCCGGAAGCCGCTACCGCTGCCGAACCCGCCCCCGCACCCGACACCGGGCCGGACGAGAACCCGCCGCTGGTCGTGATCCTCGGCCCGACCGCCAGCGGCAAAACCGCGCTGGCGATCCACGTCGCGCGCGCGCTGAACGGCGAGATCATCAACGCGGACAGCCGGCAGATTTATCGCGGGATGGATATCGGTACAGCCAAGCCGTCGCCCGCCGAACGCGCCGCCGTGCCGCACCATCTGCTCGATATCGTCACGCCGGACGAAACGTTTACGCTTGCGCAGTACCAGCGCGCCGCCTATGCCACAATCGACGCGATCCACGCGCGCGGTAAGCTGCCCCTGCTGGTTGGGGGCACCGGTCAGTACATCACGGCGGTTGTCGAAGGCTGGGGTATCCCGGAGGTGCCACCCAACCCCGATCTACGCCGCGAGCTTGAGGATTACGCCGAACAGCACGGCGCGCGAGCTCTGCACGACCGGCTGCGTGCCGCCGACCCGGACGCCGCCGCCCGCATCGACTACCGCAACGTGCGCCGCGTCGTTCGCGCCCTGGAAGTGTATCTTGAGACCGGCGCGCCGATCACTGCGCTGCAACGCAAGAAGCCCCCACCGTACCGCATCCTGCAGCTTGGGCTGACGCTGCCGCGCGAGCAACTGTTCGCCCGCATTGACGCACGCATCACGCGCATGGTTGAGGCGGGACTGCTCGATGAAGTGCGCGATCTCCTGAAAGCAGGCTATACTTGGGACTGTCCGGCGATGAGCGGGCTGGGCTACAGCCAGTGGCGCGCGTACCTGGAAGGCACCGCATCCTACGACGACACCATCGACGCGATCCGCCGCCAGACACGCGCCTTTGCACGCCGCCAGTACACCTGGTTCCGGGGACATGATAGCGGCATCCGCTGGCTGGATGTTACCACGCTCACGCCGCAAGACGTGGTCACGCAGATTCAGAATTGGCTGGCTCGCGAAAGCTGAAACTTATGCAACAACGCAACCGACGACTCCAGCGGTTACGCCAATGGAACCGCTCACAACTTGGCCTTATTCTGGCCCTGGTCACGCTGCTATTCACGTTGCTTTTTCCGCGCTATTTCCCGGCAGCACGGAACGGCCCGCAATGCAGCGACCTCGCGCCGCCGATCGGCGGTAACAACCGCTCGATCCTCGCCCACCGCAGCGACCAGGCCGACGCGCTCGACCTTGACATTGAACTCGCCGCGCGCACGATCGGCCCTAACAGTCCCCTGGAAGTCACGCTCACGTTCGTCAACAGAGATCGCGGTCCGGTGATCCTGCACATCCCTGACCAGGACGCGATCCTGACCAATAACCCCGCCGTAGAAGGAATCACGCTCGACATCACCAGCGTGGACCTCACCGTGAACGTGGCAAGCCAGCCCGGCACCTACACGCCGCCAGCCGTGTTCACCGGGGCCAGCTTCCGCACGCTGCACTTGCTCGGTGCGCGGGCGCGCTGCCACGAGACGATCACCATCAGCGCGCAAACGCTGCAAAACCTCGGCCTCGTTCCCGGACAGGATTACCGCATCCGGGCGTTCTTCCGCAACTCCAGTGCCGGCAACCTGCCCCAGGCTAACCTGCAGGTGGGCGTGGTCACAGCCACCCCGTTCCCCGAATACACCACTCAGGGCGTGTGGACCGGCACGGTCTCGTCCGAAGAAGTGCGCTTCCGGATCAGCACGACAGAACCGCAACCCCCCGCCCAATGAACCGGTTGACGGAATCGAACATCGGTTCTACACTGTAAGGTAGTGATCATTAACGCTGCGAAAGGATTGCTGTGCCATGTCCGCCATGCTTGCACCCGCCCGGCGTGCCCAGGCGGTTGAGTTCATGACCACGCAGGCGCGCCCGCTGGAGCGCGCGCTCTACCGCTTCCACTTCGAAAACGCGCCCGCCACGGACGTGCTGGACGTGCTCAGTACGTATCAAAACGCGGATGGTGGTTTCGGCAACGCGCTGGAACCGGACATCCGCCTGCCGGACTCGTCCGCGATCGCGACCACGATCGCGTTTCAAATCTTCCGCGATCTGTGCCCGCCCGGCGATCACCCGTTGATCGTGCAGGGCTGCGCCTACCTGCGTGATACCTATGACGCCGTTCACGGCGTCTGGTGGATCGTCCCGCCCAACGTGGACGCAGCGCCGCATGCCCCCTGGTGGGCTTATCGTCCCGACCCCGCCGCCCACGCGCTGAACCCGCGCGCCGAGATCGCCGGTTATTTACATGACTACGCGAAACACTTCTCGCAAGACATGGTGCAGCGCGTCACCGACGCCGTGACCGAGCACCTGCTCGCCTTGGATGCGATCGAGATGCACGACCTGTTGTGCGTGCTGCGGCTTTATGACACACCTAATCTGCCGGACGACAGGCGCGAGCGCATCACCGGCAAGCTCACCGCGCTGGTCCGTACGACCGTTGAACATGATCCCGCCAGGTGGAAAGACTACAATCTGCAGCCGCTTGACGTGGCCCCGACCCCGGAATCGCCGTTCGCGTCCCTGTTCGGGGACCTGATCGAGCGCAATCTCGACGCGTTGATCGCCCAGCAGCGCGACGATGGAAGCTGGAAAATGCCGGTGTCCTGGGGTGGCACGTATCCGGAAACCTGGCCGCAGGTCGAACGCGAATGGTCCGGCGTGCTGACGCTGAAGAACCTACGCATCCTCGACGCTTACGGGCGGCTGGGGTGATCGACGCGCGAACAACCCGCTAACGCTGCCGCGCCAGGCCGCCCCCCAGCAGATTGAGCGCGAAGATCAGCGCGCTGATCGCCACGCCGGGCGCGAGCGCGATCCAGGGCGCGGTGCGGAATGTCGCGCGCCCGTCCGCCAGCATGATGCCCCAATCCGGCGCGCTGAGGTCCCCCGCATAGCCCAGGAACGCCAGCGCCGCCCCATTCAGGATCGCCCAGCTCAACGTGACGCTGGTGAAGGCCAGCACCGGCGGCAGGATCGTGGGCACGACATGCCGCCACACGATCCCCGGTGGGGCCGCGCCCAGTGATCGCGCCGCTTCGACGAACGGGCGCGCGCGTGCTTCCAGCACAGCCGCCCGCACTACCCGCGCGTATCCCGGTATCCCCGCGATGCCCACCGCCACCGCGATCTGCGTGAGGCCATCCCCGAGTAACGTCACCAGGGCCAGCGCCAGCAGCAGCGCCGGGAACGCCAGCAGCGCGTCGACCAGCGCCATCAGCGCCGCGTCGAGCCAGCGCCCGGCATAGCCCGCCGCCGCCCCGATCAACAGGCCGGGCGGAGCCGTCACCAGCAGCGCTATCCCCGCGATCATCAGCGCCCGCCGCCCGCCATATAGCACCCGGCTGAACACGTCACGCCCCAGCAAATCCGTGCCCAACAGGTGCCCGTGTGAAGGGGGCCGCAACTGGTCTTCCGGCATCGCGCGGCGCGGATCGTGCGTCGCCAGCCAGGGCGCGAGCAAGGTCACCAGCACGATCGCGCCGAGCAGCGCCACAGCAAGCCGGACGCGCAGGTTGCGCTTGCGCCGCACGGCTCACTCCTCCCCCCGCACGCGCGGGTCGAGCAGCGCGTATAGCACGTCGGCCAGCGCATTGATCCCGCTGATCGCCAGCGCCGCCAGCACGACCAGCCCCTGCACGACCGGGTAATCGCGGTCGGTGATCGCTTCCAGCAGCACGCGGCCCAACCCGCGCCGCACAAAGATCACCTCCGTGATCACGGTCCCGCTGATCAGAAAGCTGAGTTGCAGCGCGATCACGGCCACCACCGGCAGCAAGCCCACGCGCAACACGTGGTCCAACACGTCCAGCGATGGCAGCCCTTTGGCACGCGCCGTGCGCACAAAATCCTCGTGCCACATCTCGCGAATGCTGCGCGCCGTGACGTGCGCGATGCTGCCCGCCGTGTGGAACCCTAACACCAGCGCGGGCAGGATCAAGTAGCGTGGCGACGATCCGCCCACGCCCGGCAGGATACCAAGCGCAACGGTGAAGAGATAGATCGCGAGGGTCGCGGTCCAGTAAACGGGGGTCGCCAGCGCGAATGATGCAGCGGCTTCGGCACTGTACCGCACGATGCCGTAAGGAACGGCCCCGGCAAGCAGGCCGAGCAGCACTCCCAACGCCACAGCGACCGCCAATGCCGCCAGCGCCAGCGCGACGGTCGGCCCGGCGTTTTGCCAGATGATCGCGGTCACCGGCTGCCCGGAGATCAACGACGTGCCCCACTCGCCGCGCACAACCCCAGCCAGGTAAGCGCCGTACTGCCACCAGACGGGCGCATCCAGGCCAAGATCGGACCGCCGGGCCTGGATCACATCGTCGGACCACCCGGCGCGTCCCAGTGTTGCGTCGAGCGCGTCGCCGGGCAGCCAGCGCAGCGCGACAAAAGCCAATGTCATCGCCAACCACGCGACCACCAACGCCGCCGCGATCCGCTGCACGACAAACGGTACCATCGCGCCGCCGGTCAGCCGGTGAGCTGCAGGTTGCGCAGCAACGGCCACCATCCCTGCGCGCTGAAGATCACGCCGTCGAGTCGTGCCGTCGCGCCGTTCAGGTTGACATATTCGCGCACCGGCAGGATCACGGCCTGCTCCATGATCCGGGTCTGCACCGAGCTGTACAGCGCCGCGCGCGCCGCCGGGTCAGGCACCCGCAGCGCCTCGTGCAGCCACTGGTCAAGCTCCTCGTCAGCATAGCCGGACCAGTTGTTCGCGCCGTCGCTCAGGTAAAACGGGTTGAGCAAGCTGGCATCCACGCCGAAATCATAGAACGCGATCAGGTGATAGTCGCCCGCGTCGACATGCTCGCGCAGCGACGGGAAATCTGGCGCGCGAACCAGTTCCAGGTCGATGCCAAGATCGCGCCACTGGCTCTGGATCAATTGCACGACGTCGCCCATCTGGTTCCAGGGGGCAAAGACCATCGTCAGCCGCAGCGGATCGCCATCACGGTCCAGGATGCCGTCGTCGTCCGTGTCGGCATATCCCAGCCCTTCTAGCATCCCCCGCGCCTCCGCCGGGCTGAATGGGTACATTTGCTCCACGTCCGGATCGTAGAACGGGGTTACCGACGTCAGCGGCCCGTAGGCAACGGGTGATTGTCCCTGGAACACGGCATCCGCGATCGCGGTACGGTTTGTCGCGTAGAGCAACGCCTGCCGCAGCGTCTGCTCGTCGGTCGGCTCGCGCTGGGTGTTGAAGAAAAACTGCTGTGGCATCCCGGCAATCGGCACGCGAAATATATTCAGCGCCGTGTTGCCCAGCAGCAACTCGGCGTCCGTCGGCAGCAGTTCCCCGATCATCTGCACCGCCCCGCTCTCAAGCGCCTGGCTGCGCGTTGGTGCGTCTTCGTAAAACCGGAACACGATCGTGTCGAGCGTGTCCTCGCTCTCCTGGGCATAGAAGACCGGCCCCCAGGCGTAATCCGGGTTGCGCTGCAGGACAATCCGCTCGCCGGGCACGACCTCGGCCAGCTTATACGGCCCGGTGCCGACCTGGTGCCACTGGTAGGAATTCTTGCTGTGTTCCGCGAGCGCCTGCGGGCTGGCGATGCTTAGATACACCTGGCTCAACGCATCCAGCAGCGGCGCGTAAGGCTCCGCCAGGTGCAGGGTGATCGTGTAGTCGTCGACGATCGTGTAATGCGTGTACGATCCCAGCAGCAGCGCCGCCTTGCGTGATGCGATCTCCGGATTGGTGATGCGATCCAGGTTCACCGCGACCGCGTAGGCATTGAACGGTTCCCCGTCGTGAAATGTGACGTCCTGCCGCAGGTAAAACGTCCATGACAGGCCGTCCGGGGCCATCTCCCACCGCTCGGCCAGCCCTGGCACGAAATCCATCGTCTGCGGGTGCCGGTACACCAGGCGGTCGTAAACTGAATAGAATGGAATGCCCAGTTCGTTCGAGTTGTGAATATGCGGGTCGAAGCCCGAAGGGTTGAGCGTCAGCCCGTAGACGATCGTATCGCCACCCCTGACCGCTGCTTCGTCGTCCGTGAACACCAGCAGCCCCACGGCCCCGACACACAGGCACAACAGCACGATCACGATCCCCAGTACCCCTAGCCGCAGCCCGCGCCGTTGTTGTGATTGTTCTACGCTCATGGTCTCTCTCTAGCAAAACGGCAATGCTTTGTGGTAGGCTCTGCGCTCACGATAGGTCGGGCCACACACTCGGCGCGGACTAACAGTTGATCGCGCTGCGCGTGCCCAGCCGCGCACCCTGCACCGGGCGGTCACCCACCGCATCGTGGATACATCGCTCAGAGCGCGGTAGAATCAGCTTGAACTGGCGGAGCAAGTCTACCACTTGGGCTGTCTGCAATCAATAGATGAGGAAGATGTTTCGTGTCCTTTGAACCAATCCTGCTCGCGCCGGAAGAAGAGATCAGGGAAATTTACCCGTACCGGCGCGTATGGCGCACAAGCTGGGCCGAAGCGCTTATCCTGGCCGTGACCGTCGCCGGAATCTGGGCGGCGACAAGCCTGTTCGACCTGCTGCCGGTGACCCGTGCGTCCCTGCCCCGGCTGGCGATGGCGCTCGTCCCGCTGGCAGCCTGGCTGTTGATATCCTACCGCGCCGAACGCCGCGCCCCGCAGCCGCGACAGCGAATTCTTGCCGTGCTGGTACTAGGGGCGCTCGTGGCAAACGCGATCGCTGTGCCGCTGGAAAGACGCCTGTTCGAGCCGGAACTGTGGCTGCCGGAAGCCGGATTCTTCGGGCGTGTGTGGGGTTACGGTTTCACGAGCGGCATGGCTACCGCGTTGCTGCTGTATCTCATGCTGCGCTACAGCGTCTGGCCGGGCCATTTCACCCAGCGGCAGGATGGGGCCGCTTATGCCCTGGCAGCGGCGCTTGGCTATGCCAGCGTCTACAATCTGCACAGCGTGCTGGACACCGACGCAACCCTCGTCGCTACCGCGCTGCGCGTCGCCAGCATCACGTACTCGCATCTCGCTGTTGGTGCGCTGGTTGGCTTCTTCATGGCGGAACTCGTCGTCGGGCGCGTGCCGATCATCTGGCTCCCGTTCGGCCTGAGCTTCGCCGCGTTGGTCGCCGGGCTGTACCACGCGTTTCGCGCCGTCGCCATCGTCGGGGGCTTGAGCACCGCCGGCACCGGCAGCAACCCTATTCGCGGTTTCGCGCTGGCATTCGGCCTGGTCGCCGCGATGTACGTCGCCATCGCATTCATCATCGAGAGCGCCGACACGCGCCAGCAACACGCCACCAGGCGACCTGAGATAAGCCGGGAATTGCTATGACCGATATCGTGCAGAGCGACGAACCGATCGCCCTCAACTTCAACCAGCGCTGGAACACGTACCTCGCGCTCGCGGTGGCGGTCCTCGTCCTGGCCGTGGGACTCACGCTCAAGAACAACGCACTCAGCGCGACCCAGGAATTCGAAGACCTGGAAGCCGGCGTCCGCGCCCGGGTTCCGGCTGACTGGCTGATCGACACGCAAAGCGACGAGTACGTGTTCCGCGCCCAGGACCCCAACGCGCTGCCGTTCAAGACTATCTTGCAGGTCTCTGTGCTGACCGTCGGGAACGACGCCACGCCGAACATCGTGCTGGACCTGCTCAACATGCAGCGCGCGCCGCGCTTCTCGACCTACCGCGAGATCGCGCGCACCGATGAAATCCTGCGCGGTGACCCGGCCAAGCGCATGATCTACGCTTACACGCAAGACGAACGAAACCCGTTCCTTGCCACTGTGCCGATCGTCGTGCAGGGCGTGGACGTGGTCGTGCTGCGGCGCGGGCAGGCCGTGATCATCACCTATCGCGAAGAACGCAACACGTTCGACACCAACCTGTACCGCTTCGAAAACTTGCTCAATACGGTGGAGATCTTCTAATGCCCCGTAACCAACGCCCCCTCACTGTCCGGATCGGGCTGCTCATCGCCCTGATCGGCGTCGTGCTGGCGACCGGCGCTTCGCTGCTGCTCCCCGGCACGTCCACGGCGCAGAATGGCGAGGACGGCGAACCGACGCCCACACCGCCCCCGCCCGCGCTGATCGAATTGAACGTAGACATCATCAAGCGCGCGACCGTGTTGGTCATGCAGACCTACGAAAGCCGGGGCCAACCGGTGATCTCGTGCGTCGGGTCGGGGACGCTGGTCAGCGCGGACGGCCTGATCTTGACGAACGCGCACGTCGCGCTGCCCGGTGACATTTGCCGCGCGGACGAGATCGTGATCGCGGTCACCGTCCGCCTGGACGAACCCCCCATCCCCACCTACACGGCGGAAATCGTGGACTCCAGCAAGGGCCTTGATCTCGCTGTGCTGCGCATCAACGGTTACCTGGATGGCCGCGAGATCGCGCGCGGCAGCCTCCAACTGCCGTTTGTCGAGCTTGGCGACTCGTCAGCCGTCACGCTGGACGACACGATCACGGTCGTAGGTTATCCCGATTTCGGCAATGCGCCGGTTGAGACGCGGCGCGGCACGATCAGCGGCTTCACTGCCGAAGCGCGCGCCGGTAACCGGGCCTGGATGCGCACCGACGCGACGATCCCCGGCACAATCACCGGCGGCGGCGCGTACAACCGCGAAGGCAGATTGATCGGCATCCCGACCATCGCCCCGGCACGCGCGGGCGGCGAGTTGCTTGACTGTCGCGTCATCCAGGACACCAACGGAGACGGACGCGCCGACCAGAACGATCGCTGCGTGCCGGTCGGCGGTTTCATCAGCGCGCTGCGCCCGTCGCGTTTGGCACGCGGGCTTGTGCGCGCGGCGGCACTGGGCATCCGCCAGGCAGACGATGCTACCCCCGGCCAGGCACCGCTTCCCACCGAGCAGCCGGTATTCCGGCGCCTGTTTTTCGCCACGCGCATTAACGAGGCGGGCGTCGCGGCCAACGTCGTGAGCCAGGTCCCCACCGGCACAACCAGCCTGTACCTGTTCTTCGACTACGCTAACATGGTCGACGGCATGATCTACGAGCTACGCGTGACCATCGACGACGTGCCAAACGCAACCTACAGCCTGCCGCCGATCACGTGGAGCGGTGGCGAACGCGGCATGTGGTATATCGGCGGTTCAGGCATTCCCTGGCCCAACGGCGAATACAATTTCCGACTGTTCATCGAGGGGCGCGAGGTCGCCAGCAAGAGCATTATCGTTGGCGGCGGCCCAAGCGACACGCCGCAGTTTTCCGACATTATTTTCGGCTTGCAGGGCGACGGCATGCTTGTCGGGACCAATTACGTACTGCCGGAAGGGACCGCGATCCAGGCCCGCTTCAATTACCGCAACATGCGCCCGGGCACGCCCTGGGCGTACATCTGGTATTTCGAAGGCAACGAGATCAACCGCGACGTGTTGACCTGGGAACAAGGCGAGCAGGGCGCTTACATCATGGATGCCGCCGCTGAGTTTCTGCCTGGTGAATACCGGCTCGAACTCTACGTGGAAAACACGCTTAGCGCGACCGCCGACTTCGTGATCGCCGGTGGCGCGGAGGCGAACCGGGCTGCGATCTTTGAGGCGCTCGCGTTCACCGACGGGCAGATTGACGGTGTGCCTACCGGCAACCTGCGCACCGACTTCCAGGCCGGGATCGACGAGCTGTATATCTTCTTTGACTGGCGTTTGCTCGCGCCCGGCACGCTCTGGACGCGCCGCTGGCTGGTGGATGGCGATGTGCTCTTCGAGGTCACCGAGCCCTGGGCCGCCGCGCCGACCGGCGAGCAGTTTTACGCTGGCCTGGCGGGTCTCGACGCCTTGCCGGATGCGACCTATACCTTTGAGATCGTGATCGCAAACGTGACGGTGGCCCGCGCCAGCGCGACGGTCGGCCTGGGCCAGCTCCCGGTGGAGGCGTTCGCCAGCGCCGCAGGCGTGCAGATGGTCGGGTACATCACGGACACAGAGACCGGCGAAGGCATTCCGGGGGCGATGT
Organism: uncultured Anaerolineaceae bacterium; assembly: GCA_964425755.1. Taxonomy (GTDB): domain Bacteria; phylum Chloroflexota; class Anaerolineae; order Aggregatilineales; family Aggregatilineaceae; genus CAYRNY01. Next base: position 133,318 of record CAYRNY010000002.1, on the reverse strand, counting down.
TCATCGTGTTGGAACCCGAATACAGCGTCGAAGATTTCCTCTGGATCGAGGACCAGGTGCTCGGCACCTCACTGGCGGACAGCGACGGCTACTTCCAGATCGCGAACCTGCTGCCGCGTGGCGCGCGCGATGACCCGCTGCTGTATAGCGTCGTCGTGCGTGCCGAAGGTTACCTGCCGGTCAGCGCCGACGGGATCGCCGTCGATACGGACACGCCCAGCCCGGTTGAGATCAACGTCGAACTGAGCAGAAATTAATATGCACCGTCTCGCCGCCATTTTCCTGATCGCCGTTTTGCTGGTGGCGGCATTCCCCCGTGCCACCGGCAGCACCCCGTTCGCGCAGCCCGCCGATGAACTCGACGTCCAGGTCGCGGCGATCATGGCGACGCTCACACCGGAAGAACGCGTCGGGCAGCTCATGCTCGTCACGTTCGAGGGCAGCAGCCTGCGCCCGGATACGGCGATCGCGCAGCTCATCACGCAGTACAACATCGGTGGCGTGGTCCTGCTGGCGGAAAACGACAACATCAACGGCCAGGTCAACACGCCGCGCCTGGTCCAGTCGCTGACCCAGGATTTGCAGCAACTGGCCCACGCAAGCGCACAGGCCACCACCGATCGCACCACCCCGCGTGAATTCGTACCGCTATTCATCGCCACCACGCACGCCGGAGACGGCCAGCCGGGCACGCAGATCGCCAAAGACACCACGCCGCTGCCCAGTCCAATGGCGCTTGGCGCGACGTGGAATGAAGGTTATGCGCGGCAGGTCGGGCAGATCGCAGGGATCGAACTCAGCGCGATGGGCATCAATATGCTGCTCGGCCCGGCGCTGAATGTCGCGCAGCCCGCCCAACCCGAACAGTCGTTTGATCTTGGCGTCCACACGTTCGGCGGCGAGCCGCACTGGGTCGGCCAGATGGGCCAGGCCTACATCACCGGCGTGCACGAAGGCAGCCAGGACCGTATCGCTGTGATCGCGCAGGATTTCCCCGGCCTGGGCTTTGCCGATACCCGACCGGACCAGGAGATTCCGGTCGTGCCGCGCTCGCTTGAGCAACTTCGAGCGTTTGACCTGGTCCCGTTCCACGCGGTGACCGGTGCTGCGGCAGGCACGCTTGCCGCCGCCGACGGCCTGCAATGCGCGACCATCCGCTACCAGGGCGAGACGATCCGCTCGCTCACCGGGCCGGTGTGCCTCAACGAGGACGCCACCGCCCAGATCATGCGGCTGGATTACTTCCGTTCCTGGCGCGATGACGGGGTGATGGTCAGTCCCCCGCTGGGCACCCACGCGATCCGCCGCCATTACAACGTGACGCCGTTCCCCCACCGGCAGGTCGCGCGCGAAGCGTTCCTGGCCGGAAACGACATCCTCTACCTGAGCCACTTCGGCCCCACGCCAACCGACGACCAGTTACGCAACGTGACCGACGTGATCAGGTTTTTCGCGGGACGCTACGCCGACGACCCGGTCTTCCGGGGCCAGGTCGACGCGTCGCTGCACCGGATTCTGCGGCTCAAGCTCTCCCTTTACGAGCGGGACTTCAGCCTTGCCCACGTCCTGAGCAGCGTCAACGATGTGAACGCGGTCGGTGGCTACAGCGCCGAACTCTACACCGTCGCGGAACGCGCGGTCACGCTGCTGGCCCCACGGCGCGAAAGCCTGCCCCCACCGCCGGAACGCGATGACAACATCGTGATCTTCACCGACGTGCGGCTGGTCCAGCAGTGTTCGTACTGTGCCACCTACCCGCTGGTAGCGGTCAACGCGCTGGAGAGCGCGATCGAGCAGCGTTATGGCCCTTACGCCGACGCGCAGATCCACCCCGAGCAAGTCGTCAGCTTTTCGTTCAGCCAGCTCGCGACGTATATTTACGGTGATATCGCGGGCACAACTGCCGAAGACGGCCAGCTCAAAACCAACCAACGTATCGGAGAAGCGCTGCGCGAGGTTGACTGGCTGGTCTTCGTGATGCTTGACGTTTCGCCTGCCGTGCCGGAATCAACCATCGTACGGGAACTGCTGGAACGTGAATCGCCTATCGTGGAGCGTGCCAGGGTCGTCACGATCGCACTTGGCGCACCAACCTACCTCACGTCCACCGAGGTGAGCAAGTTCGCGGCGTACTATGGCCTCTACAGCCACACCCCGCCGTACATCGACGCCGCCGCGCGTGCCCTGTTCCAGGACAGCAGCTTCGGCGGCGCGCCGCCGGTCAGCGTCCGGGCGGTGGGCTATGACGTCCTGCAGCGCACCAGACCTGACCCCTCGCAAACACTGGACGTCCGGATCGACCAGCTCGACGGGAACCCCGTCACACCGGCGTCGGCCACGGCCAGCGTGCTGACCGTCCAACCCGACACGCGCATCGTGCTGCGCACCACGCCGATCCACGATTTCAACGGCAACATCGTGCCGGATAACACCCCGGTTGAGTTCACGATCACGTTTGTGACCGACAACCTGCAGACCCAGCAGTCCGCGGTCACGGCGGATGGCATCGCGCGAACACAGTTCACGCCCAGCCGCCCCGGGCGCATCCAGATCACGGCCAGCGCGGGCGCTGCAACCCGCTCGACCACGCTCCAACTCAACGTCATGCCCGAAGCCAGCGCTAACAGCACCGCCCAGGCCGCCAGCGCGTCTGGCACGCGCACGCCCCACCTCGCGCGACCGGAAGGCAACACCGCCGCCGAAGTCGCCGGCGACACGAACGGCACGCCGGGCGATGCCGGACTAGCCAGCCTGTCCACTCCGCCGGACACCCCGCCCGATCCAGCAACCACAGCGAGCACCGCCGGGGACAACGCCCAGCATCATCTAACGGCAATCGACTTCGTGCTGTCACTGTTCGCGCTTACGCTGATGAGCATCGCGGGCTACACCGCGGGCCGGCACGCGGCGCAGTCCAGCAGCGGCGGCATGCGTGTCGTGTTGGGGAATGTGGTCGCCGGGTTGACGGGCTATGTTTATTACGGCGTGGGCGGGCCGGGCGTGGCCGAACTCTACACCCTGCTGGACAACCTTGCCCCGATGATCACGACCCTGGTCGCGGGAGCGGTGGGCCTGCTGTATACGTGGTGGCTGTTGCGTCACACCGCGCGGCATGACCAGCCCTGATCCCCGGCCCGCATGCGCGTTTTTCATGCCCCGCACCCTCACACCGGTGGCGAGATCAACGTCACGATCAGGGCCAGCACCAGCAACACCCCCGCCAGGATCGCCAGCGCCCGGTTGCCCTGCGCCAGGTCGTCACGCTGCGGGCGGCGCTGCAACTTGCCCAAGTCCGCGCGGCGCAACCCGGCCCCGAAAGTCTCTGGCGGTAGATTGCCTGTCCCAAACAATGTCTCGGCGAATTGGCGCACGCTTTCAGGCCGGTCGTCCGGATGCATCGACATCGCCCACAGGATGCCGCGCGCCGTCCGGTCGCTGAGCTGCGGGTTGATAACACGCGGGTCGCGCAGTGCGTGCGGAGTCAAGAAGCGCTGGCGAGCTTCAACCGGCGGGGTGCATGTCGCCAGGTGATACAGCGTCGCGCCGAGCGCGTACAGGTCCGTCCGCACGTCGGTATGCCCCAGGTCGCCGCCGTACTGCTCCAGCGGCGTGTAGAGCGCAGTCCCGCGCCCCTGCACCACCGTGATCGTGCGCTGCTCGTCGGTTGCCATCACCTGCACCAGCCCAAAATCCACCAGCTTGATCAACCCGTCCGGCGTCAGCTTGATGTTGGCGGGCTTGATGTCGCGGTGCAGCACGGGCGGTTCCTGCCCGTGCAGGTACGCCAGCGCATCGGTAAGCTGGCGCGCCCAGTCCAGCACCACGTCTTCGGGGATGAACTCGTCGCGGCGCAGCGCCTGCTCGACCGCCTGGCGCAGATCGTAGCCCGGCACGAAATCCATGACCAGGAAATCCCGCCCGCCTTCGGAGAAGAAGTCGGACACCTTCGGCAGGTTCGGATGATCGAGCCGCGCGAGTGTGCTGGCCTCGCGCTGAAACTGGCGGCGATCCTGTTCGTGCTGTTCGGGGGAATCATCCGGATCGGTGCGGATGTCCTTGATCGCCGTGAATCGCCCTTCCAGGCGCAGATCGGCGGCCTTGTAGATGCAGCCCATCCCGCCCTGCCCAATGACCTCCACGATCGTATAGCGTTCGCGTAGCACATCGCCGGGCTTGAGGTACGGCATAAGTGTCGCTATACTCCTAAAAGCATTATCGGTGTTATTATTGTCATTGTGTTTGCAGACGCCGCCTGCTGTCGCTGTGACACCATAGCCCGGCGCATACTAAATGTCAAGGATGAGCCTTATGTCTGATGCAGCAGATAAACCAGTCTTGATCATTCACGAGGGCGAACGGGCCGGTAAGCGCTGGACCATTCATGAAGACGAACTCGTGATCGGGCGTGGCGGAGAATGTGACCTCGTGCTGCCGGAACGCCAGGTTTCGCGCGAGCATGTGCGCATTTTCCGCGCCGGTGATATGTACTACCTTGAAGACCTGGACAGCAAAAACGGCACCTGGGTCAATGGCAAGCAGATTCAGTCCGACACCGTCCCGCTACAAGATGGTGATGAAATTCAGATTGCGCTCGCGGTCAAGATCACGTTCGTGGGGTCGGAAGCCACCGCCCCGCTGCTGGTCAGTGACATCCCCCACACGCTCGGACGCCTGCAGATCAACCGTGACTCGCGGCGTGTGTTCATTGATAACGTGGAGATCGACCCGCCGTTGAGCCTGCCGCAATACCGGCTGCTGGAACTACTCTACGACGGCGAAGGCGCGGTATGCACGCGTGACGAAGTGGTCGAGGCTGTGTGGCCCGAAGCGGTCGGCGAAGGCGTGAGCGAGCAAGCGATCGATGCGCTGGTGCGCCGCCTGCGTGACCGCCTGGCCGAGGTTGATCCCGATCACCAGTACATCGTCACGGTGCGCGGGCACGGCTTCCGGCTCGATAATCCTGAGAATTAGGCCCACGCTCGCCCCCCAACCTACCATCACAGGACAAGCCCCTGCGCTGCCAGGGGCGTTTGCATCGCGCCTGCTTACAACACCTGCGCCAGTTCGCGCAGCGAACGGTGCCGCGCATACCAATCGACATAGAAGCTGGCGAGCATGTAGTACGCCGGGTAGAACAGACTCAGCCAGATCAACGTGGTATTCGGGTGCTCCTGCGTGAGCAAATAAAGTGCCAGCACGAGCCACAGCGCCCCCAGTCCCCAGGTCGTTTTCCAGAATATGCGGTTTTTGCTGGCATACAGGTAACGCGTCGGGACGAACGTCAGCACCGCAGGCACCAACACGATCAGGACGGCGGCAAACGCGCCGGGGCGCAACCAGTACAAATACAGCGCGATAACGTTCCAGTAGCTGGGGAATCCCAGGAAGAACGCGTCCTCGGTCTTCATATGCGCCTGCCCGTAAGCGTACAGCGCAGCCAGCACCGGGACGACGTACCACCAGGTCCCCGGCAGCAACTTCTCGGCCCACATAATGACCACCGGAACCCAGACATAGGTCAGCACATCGATCACGTTGTCCATCATCGCGCCGTCGAAATTCGGCAGCACCTCCCGCACGCGCACGCGCCGGGCCAGGATGCCATCGGTCGCGTCGATCACGATCGTGACGATCAGCAACAGAAAGGCGTGACGGGTACGTCCTTCCAACGTAGCAAACAGGGCGAACATGCCGATCACCCCACCTAATGCCGTATACACATGGACCAGCCATGCCGCAAATTGACGCTTCAACAATCGTTCATCCTCTTCAATGTGTACTGTATGCTGCAATCACCTTGATAACACCGCTATTCTGCGTGGTGCGCGCCATCACTGCGCCATCTGGATCGCCTGCGCCGGACGATGTAGATCATCAGGCCCAGTCCCATCACGGCATACCAGGCGTATTCATACACGTCCATCCAGTACAGCACGCGCTCCCAGTTGCTCCCCAGCCACCAGCCGAGCACGGTCAGGGGACCGATCCACAGCGCCGACCCCAGGGCCGTGTAGAAAATAAACGCGCGCAACCCCATCTGTGTGACGCCGGCGGGGATTGAGATGACGCTGTGTACCAGCGGCATCAGCCGCGCCACCAGCACAATGCTGCCCCCGCGCCGCCGGAACACGTCCACCGCGCGGTCATAATCTGCCACGGAGACGATCGTGAACTGCACGCCCAGGAGTCGAAACTGTCCAAAGCGCGCGATCGCGTTCCTGGCCCGCACTTCGCCCAACCGGTAGCCGAGATAATAGTACAGTAGCGACCCGGCCAGCGAGCCGGCTACCCCCGCCACGATAATACGCCAGACAACCAGCTTACCGTCGTAAGCCAGCTTGCCCGCCAGCGGATACAAGAATTCGGATGGCGTGCCGGGAAACAGGTTTTCCAGAAACGCCAGCAGCACGATCCCGGGCAATCCGACCACGCGAACGGTTTCTTCGCCCCACGTGGCGAGTGCGTCGAGTATTTCGCTTAACAATGCAAGCCACCTGACATGTGAAGCTTCCGCCCAGATCGACCAAGCCAGTTGTTTCCCGGCGCGCACCACCTCGCGGCTCGCGCACACCGATATTGACACAAAAGGACCACCCCCGCCAAAAAACGAACGCCAGCAGCCGCGTGTCGCACCGGCACCAACCTGCGGGGTGCATTTCAAGTTTTAGGCACAATGGCGACAATTCGCGTTTTTCCACTCAAGGGTAGCCAGAACTGCCTGGAATCCGAGATGCGCCCAACTTTGCGCCAGACGTTGACGGCAGGCCAAAATCGACGTACAATGTAATTAGTTGGTTGGTGCAACAAACAAAACTGCTTCTTACAAAATTACATAACATACATTGACCACCAACACGACAAATTATCATTCTATTAAAGGTTATTTTTACGAATGCCCCGTCAGGCGCGTTACCGAACCGGCGATCAGATGCTTGTGCGCGCGATCAACCTCTCGCTGATCATGCGCCGCCTGTTTGAAAACGCCACGCTGTCCCGCGCGGCGCTGGCCGACATCACCGGGCTGAACAAATCCACCGTTTCCAGCCTCGTCCAGGAGCTGCACGCGCTGGATTTCGTCCGCGAGGCCGGGATCAACTCCAGCGGCGTCGGGCGGCCCTCGGTGATGCTCGAACTCAACCCCGACGCCGGCCTGATCATCAGCGCCGAACTTGGCGTCGATTTTATCTCGGTCAAGTGCGCCAATTTCGCCGCCGAGATCCTCCAGCAGCGCTACGAGACCACCCGCCCCACATCGGGCCAGCACACGATCATCGCGCGTTTGATCGCACTGCTGCGCGACGTGATGGCACGCTGCCGCGCAGAATGCACCGGCAGCAGACGCGTGCTGGGGATCGCGGTCGGCGTGCCGGGCCTGGTTGAACAGCGCAGCGGCACGCTGCTCTTCGCGCCCAACCTGCACTGGGAGAACGTCCCCCTGCTGGACCTGCTGCAAGAGACGTTCCCTGATGTGCCGGTCTTCATCGACAACGAGGCGAATCTCGCCGCGCTGGGCGAATACTTTTTCGGCGCAGCGAAGGGCCATGAACAGGTGCTGTTCATCAGCGTCGGGATCGGGCTTGGTGGCGCGGTGGTACGCGCGGGCCAGGTCGACACGGGCATCACCGGGTTCGCGGGCGAGTTCGGCCACATGACGATGGACCCCGACGGCATCCTGTGCAATTGTGGCAATCGCGGCTGCTGGGAGACGCAGGTCAGCCAGGCGGCGTTGTTTCGCGAGGTCCGCCGCGCGATCGAAGAGGGCGCGCCCAGCACCCTGCGCGCCATGACCGGCGACAACCTGGACGCGCTGACCGTCGCGCAGATCGTCGAAGCCGCTCGCAACGGCGACGCGGTCGCCCGTGCAGTACTCGACGGCATCGGGGAGAAGCTCGGCATCGGGATCGCGTCGCTGGTCAACGCGCTGAATCCCGACCTGGTTCTGTTTGGCGGGCCGCTTAGCCTGGCCGGGGAGATCGTGATCCCGATCATCGAAGACGTGATCGCGCGGCGTGCGCTGCGCTGGCACGCCCAGGCCACGCGCGTCATGCAGGCCAAACACGGCGCGGACGCTTGCGTGATCGGCGGTGTGGCGCGCGTGTGCCAGCAGATTCTCAACGATCCCGCTGCGTTCAAACAACCCGCAGCGTAGACGCCGGGCGCGTCTATGGCCCGCGCATGACACCGAACAGTTAGCAGTAAAGGAGGGCATACCTCGTGAGCAACTACAATCCCAGACCGGAACACAAATTCTCGTTTGGCCTGTGGACCGTCGGCAACCCGGGCCGCGACCCGTTCGGCGCGCCCGTGCGTGATCCGCTGTCGCCCGTCGACATCGTGCACCTGTTGGCGGAGGTCGGCGCATGGGGCGTGAATTTCCACGACAACGATCTCGTCCCGATCGACGCCACGCCCGCCGAACGCGACCGGATCGTCGCGGAGTTCAAACAGGCGCTGGACGATACGGGCGTCGTGGTGCCGATGGCGACGACCAACCTGTTTTATGACCCGGCGTTCAAAGACGGGGCCTTCACGTCCAACGACCCGCGCGTGCGTGCCTACGCGCTCCAGAAGACGATGTACGCGATCGATCTCGGCGTCGAACTCGGCGCGAAAATCTACGTCTTTTGGGGCGGGCGCGAAGGGACCGAAACCGACGCGGGTAAGGACGCCGTCGAGGCCGGCAAACGCTTTCGCGAGGCGATCAACTTCCTCTGCGATTACGTGCTCGACCAGGGCTACGACCTGAAATTCGCGCTCGAAGCCAAGCCGAACGAGCCGCGCAGCAACATCTACCTGCCCACCACCGGCGCGATGCTCGGCTTCATCGCCACACTGGACCACCCGGACATGGTCGGCGTGAACCCGGAGGTCGCGCACGAGCACATGGCGGGCCTCAACTTCTACCACGCCGTCGCGCAGGCTTGGGATGCAGGAAAGCTGTTTCACATCGACTTGAATGACCAGCTTTTCGGGCGTTATGACCAGGACTTCCGCTTCGCCTCGGAGATGCTCAAACAGAACTTCTTCCTGGTCAAGTTCCTTGAAGATGTCGGCTATGACGGCCCGCGCCACTTCGATGCACACGCCTACCGCACCGAAGGCCCGGAGGGTGTCAAGGCCTTCGCACGCGGGTGTATGCGCTCGTACCTGATCCTGAAAGAGAAGGCCGCGCAGTTCAACGAAGACCAAGAGATCCAGGGCCTGCTGGCGGAGATCAACGCCGGCGATAGCGCGCTGGGCTGGGTGGCAGGCGGTTACAGCGCCGAGAAAGCCGCGCGCCTGAAACGCGAGACCTTCGACCGCGAAGCGCTCGGCAAGCGCGACCTGCTATACGAAAAACTGGACCAGCTTACGGTCGAACTGCTGCTCGGCGTGCGGTAGTGCCGCCTTGATAGCTATGCTGCAGAGAGCTTGGTTTTTGCGTTGGCCGCGCAAAACAAGCGTTACTAATTCCCTGTCTGCCCCCTCTCTGGCACGCTGATACGCGGCCAGAGGGGGACCTTCCCCGTTCAGCAACGTATGGTTCGCACGTTAGGAGAGGATCATGAGCTACTTACTGGGTTTAGATGTCAGCACCACCGGCTCAAAAGCACTCATTATCGACGAGACCGGCGCGGTCGTCGCCAGCCACACCACGCCCCACCCGCTCAGCCAGCCCTACCCGCTGTGGAGCGAACAGGACCCGGCAGATTGGTGGAACGGCATGGTCGCTTCGATCCGTACCGTGCTGGATGGCATCGACGCCAGCGCCATCAAAGGGATCGGGCTGACCGGGCAGATGCACGGGCTGGTCTGCCTGGACGACGCGGGCGCGGTTCTGCGCCCGGCGATCCTGTGGAACGACCAGCGCACGCAGGCCGAATGTGACGCGATCACTGAAACGATCGGGGCCAAGCGCCTGATCGAACTGACCGGCAACCGCGCGCTCACCGGCTTCACCGCGCCCAAAATCCTCTGGGTGCGCAATCACGAGCCGGACGTATACGCCAGGATCGCGCACGTCCTGCTGCCGAAAGATTACATCCGCTTCAAACTGACCGGCGACTATCACACCGACCTGGCGGGCGCGGCAGGCACGCTGCTGCTGAATGTCGCCGAACGCCAGTGGTCGGACGTCATGCTCGACGCGCTGGACATCCCCCGCGCCTGGATGCCCAAAGTCCACGAAGGCCCTCAGATCACCGGCACGGTCAGTGCAGAAGCTGCCGACCTGACCGGGTTGCAGGCCGGGACACCCGTCGTCGGCGGGGGCGGGGACCAGTCCGCACAGGCGACCGGCGTCGGCGCGGTCGAACCGGGGATCGTCGCCCTGACCGTCGGCACGTCCGGCGTGGTCTTCGCGCCGCTGGCGTCCTACGCCTACGAACCCGACGGGCGGCTGCATGCATTCTGTCACGCCGTGCCGGGCCAATGGCACTTCATGGGCGTGATGCTCAGCGCGGCGGGCAGCCTGCAATGGTACCGCGACACGCTCGCCCCCGGCAAGGACTTCGACGCCCTGACCGGCGAAGCCCGCGACATCGCGCCGGGCGCTGACGGGCTGTTGTTCCTGCCCTATCTCACCGGCGAACGCACCCCGCACCCCGACCCGTACGCGCGCGGATCGTTCATCGGGCTGACCTCGCGCCACACGCGCCCGCACATGACCCGCGCCGTGCTGGAAGGCGTCGCTTTCGGCTTGCGCGACGGTTTCGAGCTGATCAAACAGAGCGAAGCCGGGATCATCAACGAAATACGCGTCAGTGGCGGCGGTGCGAGAAGTCCCGTCTGGCGGCAAATCCTGGCGGACGTGTTCAACGTGCCGTTGATCGTGACGGAAGCCGTCGAAGGGGCGGCCTACGGCGCGGCGCTGCTGGCGGGTGTCGGCGGGGGCATCTGGCCGGACGTACCCACTGCCGCCAAAGCGACCGTCAAGACCGGCGCGCGCGTCGACCCGGGGCCAGACGCTGCAACCTACGAACCGTTCTACGCGCTGTACCGCGAGCTATATCCGCTGCTCAAACCGGCGTTCGACCGCATCGCGGGTCTGTAGGCCGGTCCCCGCGACCACCGCGCACCGGATCCGGGCGGCCCACACCGCCCGGTTTTGATTCCGGGGCCGTGATGCCTGCCGCACGCTGCCAGCACGCCCCACCCGCAACCGCCCATTTTGACTACAACCCAACGGCTATCATACGGAGCCCAACTCACGGTACCGGCCCGCCACAAACAGTGCTAGAGTCCCCGGTGTTTGACCCTATCGAAGCCTGCGGGCAGAGAGATTGTATGCACGAGCAGTACCCACACAAGACAATCAGCGAACGCGCTTATACCACCCTGGCCGGTGCGCACGACGTCGCGCCGCATCATCGCCGCAACTTCCTGCTGAATATCGTTCACGGTGGCACGACCACCCTCGCCGGGAAACTGGCGAGCCCGTCCTTGATTTTGCCACTGCTGATGACCGCCATCGCCGCGCCGACGGTGCTGTTCGGGTTGCTGATGCCGGTGTTCAAAGCGAGCGTGCTGCTCCCGCAGCTCGCGCTTTCAGGGCAGATGCGCGCCTTTAAGAAGCGCAAATGGATCTGGATCGCAACCGCGCTAACGCGCGCGCCGATCCTGCTGTTGATGATCGCCGCTACCCTGCTGCTGCCCCCTTATGCGGCAGGCGTAGCGCTTGTCGTGCTCACCGGACTGTACGGCATCGCCGTTAGCCTGGGCGTGCTGTCCTTCCTGGACGTGGTCGCCAAGACGATCCCGGCGGGGCAGCGCGGCCTGCTACTGGCGCGGCGCGCGTCGTTCGGCGGGATCATCACACTGGGCATGGGCTTGCTGGTGCAGACGTATGGCATTGACAGCGCCAGCGTCACACCGTACCTCGTGCTGCTGGGTGGAGCCGCGCTCATGTGGTTCGTGGCGGCGGCGATCGTCGCGGGGATGGTCGAGCACAACGGCGAAACCGCCGCGCGGCGCAATCCGCTGCATGAAGTACGCGCCGGGATCGACCTGCTGCGGCGGTTCCCCGGCTTTCGCCACTACATCAGCACGCGCGCCCTGCTGCTGATCATCGAGCTCACGATCCCGTTCTTCGCGCTGGGAATACTGCGCTTCACAACGGCTGAGCGCGGCGTCAGCCTGGGTCTGTACATGATCGCGGTCGCGCTGGCCGAAATCCTGAGCAACGGCTTCTGGGCGCGGCACGCCGACCGGGACAGCCGCCTCGTGCTGTCCGGGGCCGCCGCGATCAGCGCGCTGTCGGGGCTGGGCGTGCTGTTGATCTCGGCCCTGCCCCTCGACTGGCGGCTGCCCGTGCTCTACGCGATCCCGTTCCTGGGCATCAACTTCGCGTTCGCGGGCGTGCGCCTGGGGGCCGACACGTATCTGATCGACAGCACGCCGGATACCGACCGCCCGATGTACGTCGCGCTTAGCAACACCGTGATCGGCGTGGTCGGGCTACTGGGGGCATTGCTGGGCGGCATCGCGAGCGTGGCCGGGCTGCACACCGTATTCGTGATCCTGATCGTGATCGCGGGCGCGGGTGCACTCGCCGCGTGGAGCCTGCCGGAGAGCATGCATATGCTCGAAACGGACGCCCGGCGACGCCGCGCTCGCTCGCTGCGCCAGTTGATCCCGCACGCGACACACGCGCGTCGCTAAACAGCCACAGCACAACGGGGCAGAGGTTCTAGCCCCTGCCCCGTCTGCAATAAAATCACATCACAAATCGTCTATTCACACAACTCGACGTATTCCATCTTCACGCGTGCATCTGCCGGAATCCCCAACACGTCATCGAGAATCTCGGACGCCAGTTCGGCCTTGTATTCGGCGTCGGTGGCGGACCACGTGCGGGCCTTGATCTCGACGTAACGGCGATCGGATGGCGGTTCCATCACGCGATCCAGGTTGACGTAGAACAGCACGCCCTTATACAGCACGTGCCAGCGCAGGCGATCCTTGTGGATCTCGCATTCCTGCCCGGCCTGGAAATATTCGCGGTAGAAGCGCAGCGGGCGGTCGGCAGGCGCGATGAAACGCGAGTGGGACAGTAGAATCGCCTCGTCAAATTCGCGCTCTTTGTCGGGGATGGTGTACGTCAGGCGCGTGCGGACGTTCGCCACGTCATCCCCCTCGGTGATCAGGTCGTCCTCGCGGTAGCGCACGCGCCCCTGTGACTCGTCGTCGAACAGGAAATAGGTGTCGTACTGGCGGTAATGCTTGTGCCGGACCATGCCCACGGCTTCGTGCGCCAGCAAGCGCTCGATCACCGCTTCGTCATCCACCAACGCCTTGACCTGAATCTCGAAGCTCTCCTCCTGCTGCAAGCCACCGATCGCCACCAGCTTGTTAAGCACGTTCCCTTCCCGCGCGATCAGGAACTCGTCCATCTGCCGCGCGTAGTCCTGCGCCTTAGCCCGGATCGCGTCCTCGTCCAGCGTCAGCAGCTCACGGTCGCGCATCAGCCAGCGCCCGTTCACCATCACATGTTGTACGTCCGCCGCCTGGCTCGCGTATACCACGCGCGAATACACCCCGCCGGGGTCGCGCTCGAAGTGCGGGATGTTGTGCGCCGGCGCGTGGTCCAGCACGATCAGGTCGGCGCGTTTGCCCACGTCCAGGCTGCCGGTCAGGTGGTCGAGATGCAGCGCCTCAGCCCCCCAGCGCGTCGCCATCAGCAGCGCCTCTTTAGCGGGCAGCACCACCGGGTCATGGGTCGCGCCTTTCACCAGCAGCGCGGCAAGCCGCAGCTCCTCGAACATGTCCAGGTCGTTGTTGCTCGCCGCACCGTCCGTGCCCACACTCAGCTTGACGCCACGTTCCAGCATTTCCTTTACCGGCGCGATCCCGCTGGCGAGCTTGAGGTTGCTCGTCGGGTTGTGCGCCACCGCGACGCCGTGTTGCTGCAGAAGCATGATCTGCTCGGTGTCGACGTGCACGCAGTGCGCCGCGATCGTCTTGGCCCTGAACACGCCCAGATCGGCCACGCGGTTGACGACCTTCTTCTCGAACTCGTTCCAGTTATCTTCGGCTTCCTGGCGCGTTTCGAGGATGTGAATCTGCAGCGGCACGCCATACTCGACCGCCAGGTCAGCCGCCGCCTGCAGGATATCGTCCGTGCACGTATACGGCGCGTGCGGCGCTACCGAGGGCACGATCAGCGGGTGATCTTTCCACTCCTCGATGAATTTGCGCGTGTAGGCCAGACTCTCCTCGTAGCTGCTGGCATCCGGCGCGGGGAACTTCATCACCGACTCGCCACAAACCCCGCGCATCCCGGCCTCGGCTGCCGCTGCCGCGATATCCGCCTCGTAGTAGTACATATCCGCAAACAGCGTCGTCCCGCCCCGGATCATCTCAACGCATGAAAGCAGCGTGCCCCAGCGCACGAACTCCGGGCTGACGAACTCGCGCTCGACCGGCATCATGTAGCCCATCAGCCACACGTCAAGCCGCAGGTCGTCGGCCATCGCGCGCAGCAGCGACATGGGCATATGCGTGTGCGTGTTCACCAGCCCCGGCATGATGACCTGCCCCCGGCAATCGATCACCTCGCCGGCGGTGAATTCCGCCTGCAACGCGTCTGCCGCGCCCACCGCGACGATACTGTCACCTTCGATCGCAACCGCGCCATCCGGGTATACATCCAGCTCCTGGTTCATCGTCAGCACGGTGCCGTGTAAAAGCAAGGTATCAACATGCCGCATAACCTCAATCCTTTCTGCATAAATTCCGCATATTATACCGTAACTCGCCTCAAACGCTTGCAAACCGCGCGCAAACAAGGCAATCTCACGGCGGTGGGCTGGCACGAAACGCCATACCGCGTAAAATCAGGGGTGTGCATGTTGACGTATCCGGTTAATGAACAGGTGGTCTTCGGGCGGCTTCACTGCAGACGCCCGACTGCGCCTGCCACTACCCCATGTGAGGCAATCCGTCCATGTCGCGACTGCGAGTCGATTTCTTCCGAACACTTGAAGCCGGGATCGTCGGCCTGGTTTTCGTGCAGGCGGTGCGTTTCTTGTACGCCACGCTCTACGCGCGCGCCAGCAGCGCCGACCTGGTCCAGCGCACGCCGGGCGGGGCCGCAGCGGTCGCGGGGGTTCCCGGCGTGGTGGAGCTGCACACCGTGCAGAGCGAGCTGGTCGTGCTGGCAGGGCTGTTACTGCTGCCGCTACTCGCGTTGGTTATCGGGCGCTGGCGGATCAGCATCCCCTTCTCGGTGCTGCTGATCGCGATGGGGCGCTCGCTGGCATTACAGGCTGCCGAACTCAAAGTTCCCGCCACAGCGCTGGTCGTCGGCGCAGGCATGCTATATCTGGCGCTGCTCGTGATGCGGCGTCCGGCGGTATTCCCGGCAGCGCTGTTGCTGGGCGTGGCAGGCGACCAGTTGATCCGCGCGGCTTTTAACACCTACGACCGCACCTGGCAAGGTGACTATACCATCGACATCGCCGGGACGAACCAGGAAATGGGCACGTTGATCGCGTTCGCGGCGATCGCCCTGATCGCGCTGACGATCGCAACGTGGTATGTCGAGCGCCGCGCAGTGCAGATCGCCGCCCAGCAGGCGGAACGCGACGCGCCCCCCTCGGAGTTGCTCCAGCGCGGGCGTATGAACGTTTGGGGCGGGCTGGCCTTTGGCGCGATCCTGTTCCTCGAATTCACGTTGTTCGGCCTGCCGAACGCCGTCGCGCACTGGTCGGGCGTGGATTACGCCGCGCTCGTGCCCTGGCTCGTCGCCGCGACGCTGCTGCCGCTGGTACCGGAAGTGCGCGAGCAGGCGCGGCGCTTCGCGGGCATGTTTGATATCGCGTGGCGCGGGTGGCTGTGGGTGCTGCTACTGGGCCTGTTGCTTGTGATCGGGCGGCAATACGACGGGGTGCTGGCCGCGATCATGCTGGTCGCCGCGCAGTTCATGGTCGGCCTCACGTTATGGTGGGTCTATCGCACGCACACCGGCGGGCCAAACCTGACCGGCATCACGCTGCTGTTTAGCCTGCTCAGCTTCGGCGTGCTGGCTGTAGGGGACTATTTCTCCTACGACTACGCTTACGTGCGCGATCTCAGCGATCCCTACCAGAACGTGAGCGACTTCCTGCGCGCGTTCCGCGACATGGGGCTGGGTTTGACGTTAATCGCCGCGCTGGTGCTGTCGATCCCGATCATTCTCACGCGCCGGGGGATCGCGTGGTCCGGCGGCAGGTCCCCGTATACCTTCGTCGGGCTGCTGGTCGTCCTCGGCGCGAGCTTCGTGGGTGCTTCCGCCACGTCCGGTAACGTGATCCGCCGCCCCGCAAACCCGGACTGCCTGCGCATCGCCACGCTGAACATTCACGGTGGCTACTCGCAGTACTTCAACCCGAACCTGGAACGCGTCGCGCAGGTGATCGAACTCAACGGCGCGGATATCGTGCTGCTGCAAGAGGTGGACACGGGCCGTATGGCGAGCTTTGGCGTCGATCAGGCGCTCTGGCTGGCACGGCGGCTACAGATGGAGTGGACCTTCTACCCGCAGAACGAGGAATTACAGGGCCTGGCCGTGCTCAGCCGCGTGCCGATCGCGGCGATGCAGGGCCTCGACCTGCCCAGCGAGGGCAACCAGGCCGCCGTGATGCACGTCACCCTTGATCCGGAACGCCTCGTCGCGGACCCCGAAGCGGGGAACGTGGGCAACCTGCACGTCTATAACGCGTGGCTCGGCTTCCGTGTCGCGCAGCGTGACGGGCAACCGGTGCCCGAAGGCGAGCAAGATCAGAATCGCCAGCTTGATACCATGCTGCGTTGGGTCGCAGCGCAACACGGCCCGGCGTGGAAGGACCGGATCGTGCTGGGCGGCACGTTCAATTTCCCACCCGACTCGCCGCTGTACCGCGCACTGAACAGCCCGGTCTTCAAAGACCCCTTCGCCGGTTTGCGCGCCGAGGACACGATGACCGTCTTTCTCGTGGACGGGACCGCCGCGCGTTTCGATTACCTGTGGACGGCTAGCCTGCCGCTGAACAGCGCCGGAATCGACCACAGCCCGGAAGCCGCGCAGGCGTCCGACCACCGCTCCGCGATCATCGCGATCAGCCGCCGCGAAGGGATTCAGTGCGCGCCGTAGGTCACTGCACGCGGACTCGCCGTTGACATTGTGCAAAACATCACGCATAATCGGCGGCATGACAACACTGATGAGTCTGGCCCTTGTGTGACAGCCGGGGCCGCGCAGGGCGCAAGCGCCACACACGCGCGGATCACATCCCGGCACCTCTCAACTGTTCCCCGCGCAGCGGTTAGCTGCGGCTGTTTGCCGCTTTTCCGCTGACGCCCGGCTACGCGTACCTGCCACCATAGCGCATGTCATCACGCCGCGCGCCCGGCTCGCGTTTCGATTCGAGCCGCAGACCGTGCGGCCTGCACCCCGAAAACCAACGGCCTTAACCGGCCATCAATGGAGGACTCAACCGGTGTTTACCGACCCTAACCCGATCCGCGAACTGTTGGCGAACGGCTTGCTTCTGAAATCCATCAGCACCGACGAGGAAGTCGAACGCCTGGCCGCGTTCAACGCGACCGTCCACGAGGAAGAATTTCTCAGCGTCATAACCCGCGCCATGATCCGGCACCACCCACACACACGCCCGGACGAATGGCTGGTCGTGGTCGATCCGGAACGCGCCGACCTGATCGTGTCGTCGCTGTGCCAGATACCCTGGCGCTGGCGTTACGGCGCGGTCGAGCTCAAAGCCCACGAAATGGGCATCGTCGGGACGCTGCCCGACTACCGCAAGCGCGGCCTGGTCCGGGCGCTTGACCGCCAGTTCAAACGTCTGCTGGCCGCGTCCGGCGCGCACGTCAGCCAGATTCAGGGCATCCCGTACTACTATCGCCAGTTCGGTTATGAGTACGCGCTGCCCCTGGAAGGCGGCTGGGAGCTGGAGCTACGCCGGATACCGGACGAACAGCCCGAGTTTGCGCGGGGCTATCACTTCCGGCAAGCGACCACCGCCGACATCCCGCTGCTCGAAACGTACTACGCGGACATGGTGCGCGACCTGGACATCTACGCCGCGCGCGATGCGGCCACGTGGCGCTACTTGCTGGAGCACATCGACGCCACCGCAGACGGTGGCGCGACGTGGATCGTCGCCGCGCCGGGCGGTACCCCGCAGGGCTACCTGCGCATCGCGGCACGCGGTTTTGGCGATGGCCTGATCGTGCATGAAGCATCGCCGCTGCGCTATCCCGCTGCGCTCGCCGCGTTGGGCTGGCTCAAGCAGCTTGCCATCACCCGCAGCAAACCCTACCTGCGGCTGGCGATGGCCGACTCAAACCCGCTGATCACGTTCGCGCGCACGCACGACGCGCGCGACACAGGCCGCTATGCCTGGCAGCTCCACATACCGGACGCCGCGCACCTGTTGCGCGCCATCGCGCCCGAACTGGAACGCCGTATCGCCGACAGCCCCTTCGCGGGCCTGACGCACACGCTCACACTCAACATGTTCCGCTCGGCTGTGGCATTGCAATTCGAGGACGGGGCAATCACGGGCATCGACACGACGGCAGCCGCTGCGAACAACGCCGAAAACCACCTGCCGCCGAATCTGCTCGCGCCGCTGGTCTTCGGCTGGCGCAGCTGCGACGAACTCGAAGCGACGTACCCGGATTTCGCGGCCTGGGGCTTGGCGCGCCCCCTGTTTGACGTGTTGTTCCCGAAACAGGACGCGTTCTTCTACACGATCTACTGATCGCCAAGGGGACAGCGCGTGACGGCGGGATCGACCCCTAGCCGCGCGCCTGGTGATCCCAACGCACCCTTGCCGCCGCCAGCGTGAGCAAGGGCGTGTCTTTTAGCACTGCTTGCGCGTGTGCCGCGCTCAGATGTAACGCCTTCGGTGCCGTGTCCGGCGCAGGGACCGGATCGACATGCTCGGCAGGATCGTAACCTTGCGCGTCGAGCAACGCCACGCCCAGATCGTAGCGGCTGACCGGCTCCGGGCCGACAACATGCAGCACGCCGGATACATCGTACCGTACCAGTTCGAGCAGTGCATCAGCCAGGTTCCACACCCAGATCGGGCAGCGTACCTGGTCGGCAAAAAGCCGCAGCCGCTCGCCGCGCCGGACTGCGCGCAGCATCCACGCGACCTGGGCATTTTCCGGCTCGAAGTCGTAGATCAGGCTCGTGCGCACGATCAGCGCATCCGGCACCTGCGTGCTGATCGTGCGCTCCATGTGGGCTTTCGCTACGGCGTAGGGGTTATCGGCACGCGGCGCGGGCGGCGACTCCTCAGTGTAGCGCGTCGCCGTGCCGTCAAACACCAGGTCGGTCGAGAGCGCCACCAACCGGATCGCGTGCTCGCGCACGACCTGCGCCACGTGTTCCGCTGCGGCGCGGATCGCGGGCGCGTGATCGTCGCCGCTGCGTTCGGTCACTGCCGCGTGGACGATCGCGTCCGGCTGTATGCCGTCCACCAGATCGCGCAGGGCCGCCGCGTCGCGCAGGTCCAGTTGCACCGGCAGCCCGGCCCGCACGCGTTCCGGGCGCGTACGGTACGTCGCGACCACGTCCCACCCCTGGGCTGCCGCGCGCTGGCTCAGTGGCCCGCCGAGCGTTCCGCTGCCACCCAGGATCAGCAAACAAGGTGCGCTCACCGGTCGCGTTCGGCCTCTTCAAACGCGATCTCGCCCGCCTCGATCGCGTCCAGCGCATTCTGGGCCGCAGCTTGCGCGGCGGTCTGCTTGCTGGAACCGACGCCCAGGCCGTATACTGTCGAGCCAATCACCACCTCGACGGTGAACTGCTTGGCATGATCCGGCCCTTCGCTGGCGACGGTGTTGTAAGTCGGTGTCTCGCCCAGCACAGACTGGCTCCACTCCTGAAACAGGCTCTTGGCGTCCTTATCCGCCGACCGGTCGAGGATATCGTCTACCGCTGGCTTGAACAGCGGTTCGACGAACTTCCGCACGGCCTGCATGTCCTGGTCGAGGTAATACGCGCCGATCAGCGCCTCGAACGCTCCGCACAGGTTTTTGGCACGCCTGCGCCCGCCGGATTCCGCCTCGCCGCGCCCCAGCATCAGCGCATCACCCAAGTCGAAGTCACGCGCGAACCGTGCCAGCGTTTCCGTGCGCACCAGCCCCGCGCGCAGCCGCGTAAGCTGTCCCTCGTCCATCTCAGGGAAATGATGGTACAGGTACGCCCCGGCGACAAAGTCCAGCACCGCGTCACCCAGGAACTCCAACCGCTCGTTGTCCTCCAGGGAATGTTCAGGGTGCTCGTTGAGATACGACCGGTGCGTCAACGCGCGCTGCAACAGCGACAGATCGTTGAACGTGATCCCCAAACGCTCCTGTATTTTTGCCAGTTCCGTCATCGCACATCATCCGTCATCACTTGCGCAGACACAAAGCGCCTGCATCCACCGTTGAACTGATGCCATGCGCGCAAGGTGACGGTGCTCACGCGAGAAGTCACATGGTTGCAGCGATCAGTTTTCAACCGCGTTTCTTCACCACGAAACGCTCAAGCTGGCAATTGAAAACTAACAACTGCGCCCGGCCACCTCTACCACGCGCATGACAGGACACTTACCATAAACGATTATACACGCACCCGGCAGATTTTCACCGCGCAAAAGGTACCGGTTCTACCCGCCGGCGCGCGCCGCCAGATGAGGCTGATTTCCAAAACAACCCGGGCATGCCTTGAAGCCGCTATACGAACGCGACCTGCACCACCAGATGCCCCAACCGTAGTTCGTCATTGTCGCGCAGGATACGCGGCTCGAACGGGAGGATACGCTGCCCGTTGAGGAATGTGCTATTTGAGCTGCCCAGGTCGGTTACGATCACCGTGTCGTAGTCGCGTGCAAACTCCAGATGAGTTCGCGATACGCCCTTCTCGATCGCCCCAAAAGGCGAGAGGTCCACGTCAGGCTGTATGACACCCGGTTCGGAGTGCGCCCGCCCCAACACCACCGTGCTCGCAACAGCAATATCCAGCGTTTCGCCGGTGTCACGGAACGTCAGGCGGAGCTTGTTTGCGCGGTCAAAATACGCGGTTCCCCAGCGGCGCTGCGGCTCAAGCGTTTCGTATGACACGTCAAATTTGCTTGTTTCGCCGTCCAACTGCAACCCGTGCGGCAGAATGTGCCCGCACGCGTAGCAATACACATCCTGATCAGAGTTCTCTTTCTGGCAGTGCGGACAGACCTGCATCTGGCTAACCCCTTGCAAACACGACTCTCCCACCGCAGTCCTGACCGTTAATCATACGGTTTCAGCCGCAAAATTTCAATCCGCTCGAAGCGCTTTACTCCGCTTCCGGTGATGCTGTTTCGGCATGTGCCGCCGCGACCGCCGCCCGGATCACCGCTGCAACGTCGCACGGCTCCGGTCCCGGTTCCAGCGCCAGCCACGCCAGGAATTCGACGTTACCTGCCGGGCCCTTCAACGGTGACGGCGTCACACTGCGCACGGCGTACCCCTCACGCTGCGCCGCGCCGAGCACATCCCGCAGCACGCGCTCGTGCACAGCGCGATCACGCACCACGCCGCCCTTGCCGACCGCGTCACGCCCGGCTTCAAACTGCGGCTTGACCAACACCAGCAGTTCCGCATCACCCGCCAGCCAGCCCCGGATCACGGGCAGCAGGTAGCGCAGCGAGATGAACGACACGTCCGAGACGACCAGGCTCACCGGTTCAGGGAGCGCCTCGACATAGCGCGCATTGGTGCGTTCCATGACGATCACGCGGTCATCGGCACGTAGCCGGTAGTCAAGCTGGCCGTACCCCACATCGATCGCATAGACGCGGGCCGCGCCGTTCTGCAGCAGGCAGTCGGTGAAGCCGCCCGTGCTCGCGCCCACGTCGGCGCAAACACGCCCCTCGACCTGTACCGGGAACACGGCGAGCGCTGCGGCGAGTTTTTCCCCGCCCCGGCTGACAAAACGCGGCACCTGCCGGACCGTGATCGCGACATCGCGCGGCACTTTCATCCCCGGCTTATCGCGCACCTCGCCGTTGACGCGCACGTCACCCGCCATGATCAGGCGCTTCGCCGCCTCGCGACTTGGTGCAAGGTTGCGCTCGGTCAGCAGCACGTCAAGCCGTACTTTTCGTCCCATTCTACCCTCAAAAGCCGTCCATGCATCCCCACCAAGTGTACCAGACGCCCGCACGTCCTGTCTGCACCGATCATAGCCGCACGCGGACTGTCGCATCTCGCCGGAGCTACCATGCTATGCTATACTGCGTCAGTCCTGCCGCGATAACACCTCACGCGCAGTTGTGCAAAATTTCGCGTGCCGGGATGGATTGCGGTATATGTTGTGCGTGAGCGCCAATCGGGAAAACGATCAATAAGGTGTACTCAGCATGGGGATGCTTTCACGAAAACTCGGCGTAGACCTGGGCACGAACAATGTCATGATCTACGCGGGCGGCCAGATCGTGCTGCAAGAGCCGTCGATGGTCGCGCTGACGATAGAAGAAGAACGCGTCGTAGCGGTGGGCCAGGAGGCGCGCGACATGTACGGGCGGCACCCCGAACACATCGACGTGGTGCGCCCCTTGCGCGACGGTGTGATCGCGGATTATGAGGTGACCGAGGCCATGCTGCGCTATTTCTTCCGCAAGGTCAGCGGGCGGATGCGCCTGCGCGGGCCGGAAGTGATGCTCAGCGTGCCGTATGGCGTCACCAGCGTGGAAAAACGCGCCGTGCACGAAGCGGCGGTCCGTGCCGGGGCGCGCGAAGCCTACCTGCTGCCCGAACCGCTGCTCGCGGCGCTGGGTGCAGGGCTGCCGATCAGCACCCCAGCAGGCAACATGATCTTCAACCTCGGCGGCGGCGCGAGTGAAGCGGCTGTGCTGGCAATGAACGGCATCGTCGTGGCCGAAAGCGCGCGCATGGGCGGCATGCGCCTGGACGACGCGATCATCAACTACGTGCGCCGCAAGTACAGCCTGGTCATCGGCGAGCCAACCGCCGAATCGATCAAGATTCAGATCGGCGCGGCCACCGACATCGGTGAAGAACTCAGCATGGAAATTCAGGGGCGCGACCAGGTTGGCGGGCTGCCACGTACGATCACCATCACAACCAGCGAGGTGATCGAAGCGATCCGGGAACCCTTATCAGCGATCGTCAGCGCAGCACAGGCCGTGCTCGAAAAAACGCCGCCCGAGCTCGCGTCCGACATCATCGATCGCGGCGTCGTGCTGACCGGTGGCGGGGCGCTGCTGCGTGGAATTGCCGATTTCATCACGCAGAAGATCGGCGTTCCGGCCTACCAGAGCGACGATCCGATGGTCGCCACCGCGATCGGTGCGGGCCGCGCGCTGGAGGATATCGCGTTCTTGCAGCGCACGCTGACCGGGACATAAGCGCCCCTGCCCCAACCGGACAGCACAACCGCAAAATGACCTGTAACGCCGATCACCCGGTGGGCAGTCTGTGCCACACACCGGCAGATTGCCCGCCGATCCTCACCGTGCTATACTCCCACCAATCGGGCACGCGGATTCCGCTTCGCGCGTTCCGCTCAATACGCTCACACACGTTGGAGTTTATGGCATGACGCTCGA
The DNA here is from genome assembly GCA_964425755.1 of uncultured Anaerolineaceae bacterium. Taxonomy (GTDB): domain Bacteria; phylum Chloroflexota; class Anaerolineae; order Aggregatilineales; family Aggregatilineaceae; genus CAYRNY01. The sequence goes on along the minus strand of CAYRNY010000002.1, from coordinate 109,757 downwards.
TCAGAACACCATCAACACCATCCTGCTCTATATCATCACCGCCGCAGGAGCTGTGATCACAGCGACATGGCTGGCGCTCGTGTTGTGGACCTGGCGCGATATGCGGCAGCGCTCGCGCGATCCGTTGGCCCAGATCGCGGCCAGCCTGGTTGTGGCGGTCCTGGGCATCTTCGGCATCGTCATCTACGTCCTGCTGCGGCCCCACGAGACGCTGTCCGAAGCCTACGAGCGCTCGCTCGAAGAAGAGGCGCTGCTGCAAAATATCGAAGAGAAACCCATCTGCCCCGGCTGTGGTCGCCCGACCAAAGACGACTGGCAGGTCTGCCCGCACTGCCACACGAAGCTGAAGAAAGTCTGCACGAACTGCGACGAACTGCTTGACCTTGCCTGGAACCTGTGCCCTTACTGCGCCACCAGCCAGGTCCCGCAGGACGTCCCGGCGCAGCAACGGCGCGCCCGCCGCAGCGTTGCGGCACAGATGGGCGCAACACCGCCCCCACCCGCCTACACGAACGAGGAAACGTTTGATACGGTAGAATATATTGAGGACGATCAATACGGGTAAGTTGTGACGCCGCGCGTCATGTGGAAGACGCGCTCAGCTCGTGACATGCTCAACGACTGATCCCTGCGTGCTGGCTGCTGCAACGATTACCCCACACGCCGCTATCGCATAAGCAGCTTGTAAAAGGAGTCGTGACCATGTCCAGACGCATGATCGCCGTCATCGTGGCCGTTTTGACGCTCGCGCTCGTCGCGCCGTTTGGCCGCGCCCAGGATGATACCCCCACCGCGTTGATCAACGCTGCGCTGGCCGATCTCAGCAACCGCGCCGGCATCCAACTCACACTCAACGATCTGACAAGCTGGCGCTGGGAACTCAACCAGTATCCCGACGCCAGCCTCGGTTGCCCCCAGGAAGGCCAGGTCTACGCCCAGGCGCTCACAATGGGGTACCGGATCATATTTGTCTACGCCGGCGCTACCTTTGACTACCGCGCCACCGAAAGCGGTAGCAACCTGTTCCTGTGCTCCGGTCCCGCAACGATGCCCAGCGTACAACCGACCGCCGCACCCACTCCCGTCCCCGCCGAACCCGCAGCCACCGCCACCCAAGTTGGCCGCGCGGTATGCGAAAACGCGATGAACACGCGGCTTGACATCGGCCAGGAAGCACGCGTGCGCCCCGGCGGGCTGCCGGTGAACCTGCGCGAGCAGGCGACGACATCCAGCCCGCGCGTGGACCAGATCGCTCCTGGCGACACGTTCGCGATCATCGGCGGGCCGGCCTGCGCCGAAAACATGGTATGGTGGAACGTACAGTACGATGCGGTCACCGGCTGGGCTGCCGAAGGCGCTGGCGGCACCTACTGGCTCGAACCAACCGGCACAGCCGTCACCGTGACCTCGGTCCCTGCCACACCCCAAAGCCCGGCAGTTGCCCCGGCCAGCACACCCGCTATCTCCGAAGCCGTGATCGTGCATGCACTGCCGGAAGGTTTCCGCAGAGAGATCACACGTGAAAACGTCGCGCAGGTCGCGCGCCAGCTCGAGTTTCCGGTCGCGGAGACGGTCACCGGCGTGGCCTGGTCGCCGGACCGCGTGCTGCTCGCGGTGACGACGCAGTCGGGCCTGCGGCTGTACAACATGATCGCGTTCCGCAACCCGCCGCGCGTGCTGAGCGTGCCGGACGGCCCCACGACGAGCGCGGCCTTCAATGCAGAAGGTACGCTGATCGCCAGTGGACACAACGATGCGCAGGTACGCATCTGGGACACCAGCACCGGCGGCTTACGTGCGTTACTGCGCGGGCACACGGAACCTGTATGGGCTGTGGCTTACCATCCCGACGGCGTCACGCTGGCCTCCGGCAGCGGGAATCCTGGCACGGGTGATGACAGTACCGTCCGCCTGTGGGACATCGCAACGGGTACCGAAATCGCCACCCTGACCGGCCACTCCGGCGCGGTGATCGCGCTCGCCTTCAACCCGGACGGCACGCTGCTGGCCTCGGCCAGCCTGGACGAAACCATCCGCTTTTGGGATATCGCTGAGGCCAGCCCGGGAACCGTCCTGACCAATCACAACAGCCCCGTGCGTGACATCGCCTTCAGCCCGGATGGCGCGCTGCTGGCCTCGGTGGGAGACGACGGGCAGATCGTGCTGTGGGACATCGCCGCAGGCGAAGCACGCAGCATCGAAACTGGAACGGCGCTGCGCGCGGTCGCGTTTAACCTTGATGGAACCCTGCTCATCACCGGCAACAGCGGTGAGGACGAGACGACGGAAGCGGGCTTCGTACACCTCTGGGACATCGAAACGGAGACCGTGATCGCGACGCTGCCCCCGCACGACGCGCCGGACGATGTCGTTATCGCTTCGCTGGCGATCGACGACCTCGGTGTCAGCCTGGCCGAAGCCCTGACGCGTGAAAACGATGGCGTGGTACGCGTTTGGGGCATTGTTGAATAGCGTCATTCCTACATAAGACACGCATTAAAACCTGTAGCGAATGCGGCTTAACTATTGCCCTTGCTGTAGCCGGAGGCTATAATCTCTATATGACACCACTTGAAGGGCGTCAAAACGATCTGACGCCCTCTTTGCTTGCTGGTGACACTATGCGAGGAACAGGTACATGAATGACTTTCTGCTGGGCCTGGCGTCGTTCGTGCTGGTGCTGGTCCCGCTGGTGATCATCCACGAGTTCGGGCACTTCATCGCCGCCAAACTCGCCGGGATCACCGTGCTCGAATTCGGGATTGGCTTTCCGCCGCGTGCAGCGACACTCTTCAAACGCGGCGACACGATCTACACGCTAAACTGGCTGCCGATCGGCGGCTTTGTGCGCCCATATGGGGAAGATTTCGTCCGGCCCAAATCCGAAGAAGAACTGAGCGCCGACCAACAAGAGATTCAAGAGCGCGGCATCAAGAATCCTAAGAGCGTGTTCGAGGCCGGTCCCTGGCAGCGGATGGCGTTCATGGCCGCTGGCCCGGGGATCAATTTCCTGACCGCGCTGGTGCTGTTCATCCTTGTAGCCCTGATCGGGCAGCCGTTCGCCCGCGCCGACGTGACCGTGTACGACGTACAGCCGGACTCCGCCGCGGCCCAGGCGGGACTGCAGCCCGGCGACGTGATCGTCGCGCTCAACGACCAGGAGATCACCTCCGCCGACCAGTTCAACGACCTGATCGCGCAGTACACCAACGCGTCGATCACGCTGGTCGTCGAACGCGACGGGGAACGCATCGAAAAGACGCTTCTGGCCCGGCCCACGACCGGCCCCGGTATCGAACGGGTCTACGTCACCGCCGTTGAGAACGACATGCCGGCAGCTGGTAAGCTCAAGCCCGAAGACCTGCTCATCGCGGTGAACGGCACCGAGATCACCAGCATCGAGCAATTGCAGGAAATCACCCAGGCCCACGAAGGGCAGGAACTGACCGTCACCGTGCTGCGTGGCGCGCAACAACTGGACTACACACTCATCCCGCGCGAGGACGATAACGGCACGGTGCGCATAGGCATCGGCATCACCACCGTCGAACCGGCGGCGATCGGCCTGACGGCTGTGAATCACGACCAGGAAACGTACACCCGCGCGCTGCCCCCCGGCGAAGCGGTCAAGACCGGCGTTGACGAATTCGTCGAGATGCACGTGCTGATCTTCGAATTCGTCGGCGACCTGATCCGCGGTGATGTCGCGCCCTCTGCCGCGCGCCCGGTCAGCCCGGTGGGGATCGGGCAGATCGGCGGGCCGGTGTTCGAGCAAACGCTCAACGAAGGCGCGATGTATCCGATCGTGATGTTCGCCGCGCTGATCAGCATCGCGCTGGCGATCACCAACCTGCTGCCGATCCCTGGCCTGGACGGGGGCCGCATCCTGTTTGTGGTGATCGAGCTGATTCGCGGCAAACCGATGGAGCCGGAACGCGAAGGGTTGATCCACTTTATCGGCGTGATGCTGTTGCTGGGCTTGATCTTCTTCACCGTGATCAACGACATCGTGAACCCTATTGACATCACCGGTGGCCCGTGACGTACAATAGACGCAACACGTGATCAGACACACGCCATCCCGCCGCTAGCTTAGGTTGCAATAGGAGTTGCAAGACACCACATGATCAGGCAGTTACTCACTCAAGAAGAAGCCGCCGCACAGTTTGAACGCGCGATCGAAATCCTGCGCGACAACCAGGCTGAATTCACCGCCGAGATGATCTACGGCATCTCCGATCTCGCGGGGGAGCGCCTGGAACGCTTCCGCGATGTCTGGGATGAAATGCCCGTCCCGCGCCGCCGTAAGCTGATCGCGCGGCTGGTTGAGACGAGCGAAACCAACTTCGATCTTGACTTCTCGGCGATCATCAACCCGGCGATTAACGATGCCGATCCTGAAGTGCGCGTGGCCGCGATCAGCGGGGTGCTGGAAGACAGCCCGCACCACGTCATCCGTGACCTGCTGCACCGTGCACAGGACGATCCGCTGTCGGAAGTGCGCGCTGCTGCAGCGAAGGCGCTCGGCCAGTTCGTGCTCAAAGGTGAGCTTGGCAAGCTGCCGGAGACCCTGAACCTGCAACTGCAAGATACGATGTGGACGCTCTACAACAACCTGAACGAAGCGCTTGACGTGCGCCGCCGGGCACTCGAGGCCCTCGGCAACTGCGGGCGCGAAGGCGTCAGCGAGTTGATCCGCGAGGCGTACTATGCCGATGACCTGCCGATGCGCCTCAGTGCCGTGTTCGCGATGGGCCGGTCCTGTGATGACGTGTGGCTACCGCTGATTATGGACGAGCTGTCCAGCGAGTATCCGGCAATGCGCTACGAAGCGGCACGCGCGGCGGGCGAACTGGAGTTGCGCCCGGCCCTGCCCCGGCTCGCGGAGATGGCCTACGAGGGCGACCGCGAAATCCAGGAGGCGGCCATCTGGGCGCTGGGCGAGATCGGCGGTGACGCGGCTCGCTCCGTGCTCACCGATCTCGCAGCGCTGGCGGATGAAACCGGCGATGACGAACTCGCCGCTGCCATTGCCGAGGCCCAGGGGGCGGCCACGCTCTCCGGAGATGAAGTCCTGCCGTTGTTCGACTTCAGCGAGTACGAAGACGATGACGAGCATATGCACATCCTCCGGCTGGACGACCTGGACGACGACGATGATGCAGACGATGGTCCACACGAACTGATCGAAATGGACATGGACGAGGACTTCGACTCCTGATCCGGCACGCGACGCATGGACCTGTTCCCCAGCCGCCCGACAGCACATCCCGTCGGGCGATGGTTTTCCACAACACACCGTAACCGTTAAGTCATGGGAGAACGACACGCATGACCGACAATCACAACCGCTCGCACGATTCCCAACCACAGGACGAACGCCGGCGTTTTGAAGCGCACATGTCGCGCATGGGCGAAAAACAGTTCCAGCGCCAGATGACGCAGGCTGCCGCGCTGCTTTCCGCAGGCAACGGCAAAGACGCGATCCCGCTGCTGGAACGCTGCCTGGACTTCCGACCGGATGATGTCAACGTGCTGCTGAACCTGGGCGGCGCGTACATCCTCGCCGGGCGGCATCGCCACGCCATCCCGTTGCTGGAAAAAGCGACCGATATCGCGCCCAACAACCCGTCGGTGTGGTCGAACCTTGCGGCGGCCTACCTGGGCAAGCTGGTCACCTCAACGGGCGGCAAGCAGCAGAAAGCACTCGCCGCCTACCAGCGTGTGATCGAGCTGGACCCTGCCTACCCTAACGTGCACTACAACATGGGGCTGATCTACATCGACCGCCGCGAATGGGATGCAGCCTTCGACGCCTTCACCCGCGCGCTAGAGGTCAACGCCCACGACCAGGACGCCCGCAACATGCGCGCCAAGGTCGAAGAAATCCGCAGCCGCCCGGACAATCCCCGGAACAATTGACACGCCGCCCGGTCCTTTCCTGCATCCAGGCACGCGATTGTACGAAGACCGCCGGCACCTACACGCGCAGGGGCGTGTATGCCCCTGCGCCGCGTCCCGGCGGCAACACCCGCCGCCACCGCCTACGAGTAGCACCGAGACCTAGCCCAAGCGAAAACGGCTTGTTATAATCCCGTCATGTGCGACTGCCTGGACTACAGGGAGCGATCTGCTATGCCGGAAACGCTAGACCGACCGCCCAGAATCCGCCTGCACGCGATCGTACACGGTTTCGTGCAGGGCGTCGGATTCCGCGCCAACACCCAGCGGCAGGCCGTCACACGCGCGATCACCGGCTGGGTGCGCAACACCCCCGACGGCACGGTCGAAGTCGTCGCGGAAGGCACAGAGCCTGACGTCAAAGCGTTTGAGCGCTTTCTGCGCCGGGGACCGTCGGCTGCCGTAGTCGATCGCGTTGATGTCACTTACAGCGAGGCTACCGGCGAGTTCAGCCGCTTCAACATTCGCTATTAACGAGGCAGTATGGTCACCACCACCGACACCCCCACGCGCGAAACCAGCGCGATCAACCCGCAGCGCCTCGCGTGGTTCACGATGCTCGCCGGCCTGGTCGTTTTCGTGCTCTTGTGTATCGGCACGGTGGCGTTTGCGCGCTGGCTGGTGTTTGAATCCCCCACCGGCATGAACGTAACGCTGCATGTCGGCCAGGGCACGGTCGGGCTGCAAGCGCCGGACAGCAGCAGCGAAAGCGCGGTCCGCAGCAGCGCCGAGGTCAACCTGAACGACCGGCTCTCTACCGATAACCTGTCGCAAGGCTATCTCGCGTTTTCCGACCCCTACTCCGGCGATATCGTCGCCACGGTGATGCTGGGCAATGACAGCGCGGCCACGCTGAGCCGGGCAAACCGGCCTCGCTTCAACCTCAGCGAAAACGCGTACACGATCCGCATGAAGGACGTTGTGGGCAACGTCGAAGTGTGGGTCAGCAACGCGCTCGAACGCCATATCCAGGTGGACATCGAAACCCCGCAGGGAATGGTGCGGATCGTGGAGCAAGGCAACATCCTGATCACGGTCAGGCCGGACGAGATGACGGTCACCGCACGGGACGGCAGCGCGGTGGTCCACGCCCCGAACGGCGAGACGCGCGCGGTCGCGCGGACGATGGTCGCCACGCTGCGCCTGGGCGCGTCGGCGATCGAACTCAGCCAGGGGCCACTTGACCTGCTGCCCTACAGCACATTCGGCACCGCCTGGCCCAAAGAGTGGATCTGCGCGCATGTTCCCGACCCTGAATTCCCCAACGCGCCCGGTGGTGATACGGAATACGGCATGAGCGACGGTCGCCCGATGATCCACCTCTGGCGCTACGATTCCGGCCCTACCCCGGCCAAAACCGGCTGCTACCAGCAAATGGGCGACAACGGCAGCAGTCTCGACGTGATGCCCTACGAATCGCTGCACCTGCGCGTCACGATGAAAGTCATCCACCAGAGCCTGAGCGCGTGCGGCATCGCGGGGACCGAATGCGCGATCATGCTTCGCATGGACTACATCGACCAGAACAGCAACCCGCGCATCTGGTATCACGGCTTTTACGCCGAATATCGCCCCGGCGAAGGGATGCGCATCTGTGACTCTTGCTGGGAACCGCACGAACAGATCAACCCGGACTCCTGGTATACCTACGAATCCGGCGACCTGCTCAACGAGTGGCCGAAAGAGCTGCGTCCCGGCGCGATCACACGGATCGAGTTTTACGCCTCAGGGCACGAGTACGACGTGATGTTGAACGAGGTCGCGCTGATCGCCACCCTGCCTGACGGCACCAGCGCCAACGCGCGCTAACCCGGCAACGCCCCCTCAACCAACGCTTTACCCGCCGCGCTCATACGTAAATCTTGTGGGCGTCCGGCGGGGCGTTTTCCTATAATCTCCGTCAGAGTGCATGAGCCGTGCCGGGCCCACATCACCGACTCCTCAGCATGGCAGCGGCTCATGCGGCTTCATTAGTGTTTTCGGATTGCTGGACACACAAGGAGAGCAACACCAATGGCCACTAAGTACGAACTTCCACCTCTGCCTTATGCGTATGATGCGCTCGAACCTTATATCGACGAGCAGACGATGCGTTTGCATCACGACAAACACCACCAGGGCTATGTCAACGGCCTGAACACAGCACTTGAAAAGCTCGAAGCGGCGCGCAACAGCGGTGACTTCTCAGCAGTGAAGGCCCTGTCCAAGGCAGCGGCGTTTCACGGCTCCGGCCACCTGCTGCACAGCATCTTCTGGCCGAACATGGCCCCCGCCGGCAACGGCGGCGGCGGCGAGCCAGATGGCGAACTCGCGCAGCAGATCAACCGCGACTTCGGCAGCTTCGACAAGTTCAAGGCCCACTTCTCCGCTGCGGCGAAAGCGGTCGAGGGCAGCGGCTGGGGCCTGCTGGTATGGGAACCCAACGGCGGGCTGCTTGAGGTCTTGCAGGCCGAAAAGCACCAGAACCTGACCCAGTGGGGCGTCGTGCCGCTGCTGGTGCTGGACGTGTGGGAACACGCCTATTACCTGAAGTACCAGAACAACCGCGGTCAGTACGTCGATAACTGGTGGAACGTCGTGAACTGGGCCGACGTTGCGGAACGCTTTAAAGCGGCACGCGGCTGATAATCGCGAGCAGCCAGACGACTTGCTCACTGCAAACAAATTGGACATTCCCCCTCAACGCAGGTGGGAATGTTCTTTTTTTGTTCCCCCGGACGTTCCCTCATCAAGCAGTGCCGAACGTCACATATTATGCTTACGTTTTGTCACCTGACAACGCGCCAGTACGCGGTATAGTGTTTTTGATGACGTTAACTGGCGAATGATTCTCCAACAGGAGTGACACAATGCCACACATTATCACGAGTCTGTGTCTGCGCGATGGCGTATGCGTGGATGTCTGCCCGAACGAGGCGATCGTCCCCGGCCAGCCGGAAAACGAATGGCCGTGGTATTATATCGATCCCGATACCTGCATCGACTGCGAGGCTTGCGCGGTCGAATGCCCGTTTGAAGCGATCTTCGACGAGACCGAAGTCCCGGAGGCGTACGAGATGCAGCCCGGTCAGCAGCGCGTGCCGCACGATACCAAAGTGCTGGTCACCGCTGAGGGCGGCGAGATCGTCGACCTGACCGAAGACATCCAGTATAACTACAAGTTCTTCCAGGAAGGACCGGGCTACGACGCGCTTTAGCGCCGGGCCCGTGCACAGCAAAGCTCGCCAGAACCGGGGAAGGCTCCAGCCTCCCCGTTTTGGCTTGGAGCCCTCTTGTGCGGTTTTGCACGATTCACAGAGTTTGCTATAGTTAAGGCGAGGTCTGATTGTGGATGCTGATAAGCACACCCTGCAAAGTGCGACGGCGTCACCAATCCGGCCTGGAACACTCACAAGATGTGTTACGCAAGGACATTTACTAAGGAGCAAATCTAATGACCCATATCATCACCAGTCTGTGCCTGCGTGACGGTGCATGCGTCGAAGTCTGCCCGGTGGACTGCATTGTTCCCGGTTTTCCGGAAAATGAATGGCCCTGGTACTTCATTGACCCCGAAACATGCATCGACTGCGGCGCGTGCATTCCCGAATGCCCGTTTGAGGCGATTTTCGTTGAGGAAGAGGTCCCGGATGCGTACGAAATGGCCCCCGGTCAGGGGCGCATCCCCTGGAACACGAAGCAGGAAATCAAAGCCGAAGGCGGCGAGATCGTCGACCTGACCGAGGATATCGAACCGAACTACAAGTTCTTTGAAGAGGGCCCCGGTTACGATTCGGCCCCTTGACTCATCTCGCGCAAGCGACCCAAACCAACACCCTAACAGGACGCCCTCACCGGCGTCCTGATTTGATCGCGGGCAGGTTGGCGCTCCCGCGCTACCCGCACAACGCCAGCAGCGCCTCGGCACGCGCCTGACCCGCCGCATCACCCGCCGCCCGGTACAATCCGGCAGCCTGCCGCGCCAGCAACGCCGCCGCTTCCGGTTCGGCCCGGCGGATGTCCTCAGCCACCGCCAGCGCATGGGCGGCGTCGTCGTTCAGCAGGCCCTCGTAACGCACGACCAGGTGCGCCGCCACGCGATACGCGCGCCGGGATCGCGGGCGCTCGCGCAATGCCTCAAACGATGCCCCGATCAGGTGGGCCAGCAGCACAACCTGGTTCATTTGCATCTGCGCGATCGCGTGGAAACTGGCGCGGTTGCGCTCCGCCAGCCGTTCCAGATTCACGCCCAGCAGGCGCAGCCCGATCCGCCTGAGCGCTCCCATCCGGGGGGCAGGCATGGACGGGATCGCGTCCGCCAGCCGCACAAGGTCCAGCGACGCCAGCGGCTGCACGTGCGCCAGCGCGGAATCCAGCCACTCCCGGTTGGCGTGCATATCGCCCAGCAAATGATGCGCGTTGGCGATCGCGATGTCGATCCGCGCCTCACGGATGCCGGATTCGCTCTGGCGCAGCGCCGCGTTAAACTGGTCCCGCGCCACGCTGTACGGCGTCGTTTCGGCGTCATCGACCACGCCACGCGCCGCCGCGCCCAGGCTCGCCGCCTCGTCATAGCGATACAGCAGTCGCGTGGCGTGCATCCGCAGCACACTATCCACCAGTGAAGTGTTGTCGTCGTTGCTCTCGCGGTCCAACGTGGCGCTGAACGCGTCGCGGTCGGCCTCGGAGAGCGCCGGGGCGTGGGCGTCCAGCCAGCGCTCGACGTCGTTCAATGCCTCGTCCAGACCCTGCGCACCCCGCACAACCGCTTCGGTCAATGCCCGGATGTGGTCATCCAATGTCGCCATGAACATCTCTCACCGTTTGTGAATGCGTTCAAAGCTCATTCTACCGCAGCGGCGCCGCTTTCGCAGGCCAAACGCGTGGCCGCGGGGTAATCGCACCAAACCGGGCCGTGTGCTGGGACGCTCCCCCGCGTCCCAGCCGGTGGCGGGCACCTCACCCCCTTTTCGCTTCGCTCAACTTCCCCCTCTCCATATTTTGAATGGAGAGGGGGCCAGGGGGTGAGGCTCTGAGCGAAAAAGCGCACTAGCAAGCAAGCTTTGGGAACCATCCGCGCCAGGGTGGGCCGCGTTGGATGACGTCAGGATTTTGATGCAATCGCCCTGGCGTGGCCGGGAGCATACCACACGGCATAACACGGCCCCGGTACAGGTGAGCATCCCCGCCCAGGGCCGCCAACGGTCACCATCAGCGCGCGCATTTGTGCAGCCGCGCGGCGCGAAAACCTCTCACTCGCGCACCAGCAAATCGTAACGCAGAAAGTAGTTCGGCTCGATCTGAATCCCGCCGATATCGTCCCACGCAACGATCTGCAAATGATCCTGCCACAAGGGAATGATCGCGAAATCCTCTTTCAGCAACTCCGCAACCTGCCGGTACAACACGCCTTGTTCCGCCGGATCGTCCTGCAGGGCGGCCTGTTCCAGCAGCGCGTCGATCTCCGGTGCCGCGTAACGGCTGTTGGCCGGCATAGCCTGCGACGAATGCGCGATCGGGTACAGGTACGCGTGCGGGTGCGGCACGATCGGGTTCCAGCCGTAGATGGCGACCGATCCGGTGCCCTCGGTCAGCACATCGAAGAAGGCATCCGGTTCGATCTCGGTGTAAATGCCGTAATCGACGAAATCGGTACCGCTGAAACTCGCGCGCGCCATCTGCGTTACGCCTGCCGGGTACGGATCGCCATACACGTATTGCGAGAACGCAATGGAGAGCCTCAACCGCGACGTCTGGCGCTCGCGGTACCCGGCAACCAGCAGCACGCTTTCCGCGTAATCATAATCTGGCTCATCCGGCCAGATCGGGGCGTAAGCCTCGCGGTAAATGGGCGGCACCAGGCTGGTCAACGGCGCGATGTGACCGTCGAACACGTCATAGGCGGTTTTCTCGCGCTCGATCAGCGCCGTGATCGCCTCGCGCACGAGCGGATCGTCGGTTGGCTCGCGCACCTGCCCCAGCGCCATGTAAAACACGCGCGTGCTGGGCACGTCGACCAGCGTCACGCCTTCGACCGCGGCGGCCTGCTCCAGGTGCGGCAGCAGCAGCGCCCGCCACGCCAGGTCGACCGCGTGCGTCTGAATCGCGTTGCGCAAATCCTGCGACCGCGCGAAGTACTGCAACACAATCGTTTCGGTTTTCGGCTGCAGCCCCAGGTCGTAATCCGGGTTCGCCACCAGCCGGATCTGCTCGCGCACGGCGAACGCATCCAGCAAGTACGGCCCGTTACCCACGAACCCATCTGCGAACGGCTGCGGCGTGTCAGCAGCGGCAAGATCGGGGTGCTGCGGGAAATACGGCGGCAGCGCCACCAGCCCCAGAAAATACGGGATCGGGCGCGTCAGGGTGAACACAAGCGTCCGCTCGTCCGGCGCGCTGACATCCGCGACGTAAGGCGTCACGGCCTCTGCTGCACGGCCCCGCAGCGCGACCACGCGCGCCAGCGAGTCGACGAACGTCTGCGCCGTGATCGAGGTGCCATCGGTGAACGCGATCCCGTCGCGCAGCGTGAAGGTGTAGGTCAATCTGTCTTCACTGATACGCACGTCGTCTGCCAATGCTAACTCATAGTCCAGCGTGCCGGGAATCTGGCGTGTCAGCCCGGTATAGAGATGGCGCAGCACCTCCCAGGCATTGAAATCGAACACATCCGCCGGATCGAGCGACACGGGCAGATCGGTCATGCCGATCGTGATCGTATCGCCGGGCTGCGCGCGCGCCGGGGACGCCATCGCGCCCGCGACCACTGCGGCCAACAACACACTTACGGTCAGCAGCACGCCACTGCGACGAAAACCGGACAGGCGGGACAAACCAGGCATAAGCAACGAACCTCCTGGGTACGGAAAGACCAAAAACTGTAGCTCCACTGTGACGTTATACGCGCCGGAAACGCGCGGATGACAATCAAACCCGCGCCTGTTGCGGCCACACAGACCGCGCACCCGGCGCGACAAGACCCAATCATACCACACCGGCAGCAAGGGCGACGTGGGGCCGCCCCTGTGCCGGTGTCCGGGATTTATGACGATCGCCGCGCGGGATGTCGCCGTCCACGCTGGCGGCTCGCTGGGCCGGGTTACGTTGTTTTCCGCTCGCCGCCTGATTGCTGCTGGTCCTTCTGATCGACGCCCAGGATGCCGGGAAGCTGCGAGATCGTCTCGGTCAGGTCGACGCCCGTCAGCGCCTCGACGGTGGCGGGCACCTGCGCGATGATGTTGGCGATATCCGCGCTGACCTTTGACGCACCGGTCCCGCTTCCGTCACCATTACTGATCACGACGATGCGGTCGGTCTTGCTCAGCGGTTCGGCGACCGCGGCGACGATCTGCGGTAGCGCTTCGATCAACTGTTGGACGATCGCGGCCTGGTTATACTGCTGCCATGCGGCAGCCTTCTTTTCCATCGCTTCGGCCTCGGCCAGGCCACGCGCCTTGATCGCGTCGGCTTCGGCTTCGCCTTTGGCCCGGATCGCGGTGGCCTCACCGTTGGCGCGCGCCTCAAGCTCGTACTTCTCGGCATTCGCCAGCGTCTGGATGCGGTACTGCTCCGCCTCGGCGGGCTTGCGCACGGTCGCCTCGAGTTCCTTTTCCATGCGCAGCGCTTCCTGCACCTGGACCTCGATGCTCTTCTGGCGGTCGATCACCTCGATCTGCACCTCTTCGGCGCGGATCTGCTGGTTGGTGATCTTCTCCTGCAGCACGCCGGACAGATCGGCTTCCTTGCGCTTGCGGGCGACCTCGCTATCGTAGGACGCCTGCTGAAGCTGGTAGTCGCGCGTCGCCTCGGCTTCTTTGGTGCGCGCGATCTGTTCGGCGATCGTCGCGTCGCGTTTGACTTCGGCCACGCGCGGGCGGCCTAACGCGTCCAGGTACCCTTCCTTGTCGCGCACGTCCTTGATCACGAACGTGTCGATGCCCAGGCCCATGTTCGCGAAGTCGCTGGCCGACACGTCCTGCACGTTCTGCGCGAAGGTATCGCGCTCGCGGTAGATCTCCTCGACGGTCAGGTTGCCGACGATCGCACGCAGATGACCGGCCAGCGTCTCGTGCGCCACGTTGATGATCTCGTCACGCGTCTTGCTCAGGAACCGTTCGGCTGCGGTACGGATCGATACGTCATCGCTGGCGATCTTGATCTGCGCCACGCCTTCAAGCGTGATCGGCACGCCCTGCCGCGTATACACGTCATCGGTCGTGACCTCGATCGTCATGATCTCCAACATCAGCTTGTCGACGCGCTCCAGGATCGGCCAGATGAACGCGCGCCCGCCTTTCACGATGCGGTACGGTTCGACCTCGCCGGTCTTGCGGTTGCGCGTTTCGCGCCCGGAGATCACCAGCACTTCGTTCGGCCCGACCTTCTGCACGCGCGTGGCGTAGACCGCCACAATCGTGAAAATGACGAAGAAGAACAGCAATATGCCAACTGCACCTATTTCCGCCATGCTGCTTTAGTCCTTTCTGGGACTGGCTAACTGCCAACCAATGATGCTATTCAGACAAGGGACAACTATGCCCCAGGGGCTGAAAACCGGCAACCCGCAGGCGCGTGTCATGTCGCTACGGACACGCTGCCATCGATCTCAGTGACGTAGGCGATGCCGCCGACGATGCGCTCGATGCGCACCGGCGTGCCGCGCGAGATCGCGCTGACCTCGTCTGCGGCGCGCGCGGTGTATGTCATGCGGCTTCCTTCAGCGATGAACGCGATCTGGCCGACGCCGTGCGGGGGGATCGGCGTGGTGATCTCAGCAGCGCGGCCAATCAAGCCGGCCTGGCGCACCTCGCTGCTGATCGTGGGCGACAGAATGTACAGGAAGAACACCTGTGCGGCGATGCCGAACAGCAGGCCCCCGGCCAGCGCGATCACCAGCCCGACAATCGTTCCCGCGCTGAGGATCGTCGCGGCAAACAAGCCGAACGCGCCAAAGGACGAAACGAAGCTGGCGATCGCGATCATACTGACGCCGGTCGCTTCGGACACCCCCTCGGCGTCGACCAGGGTATCGATATCGGCCATGTCGACATCGGCATCAATGTCCAGATCAAAATCGAAATCGCCGAGCGCATCACCGATCCCCTGAAAGAAGATCAGAAATCCGGCATACACCACGCCGATGAACAACGACGCAGCGTACACGACGTGTAAGGGGCTTTCAGCAAGAAAGTCGCTGAGCGCGCTCGCCAGTATTGGGACCATGATCTTACCCTCGATGCTAAATGCAACCCAATCGTTACCTGAATTATAGGATCGGAGACCGGGCGGAGCAATGCGTACCGCTGACAAGCACCTGACCGTCTGCCGCGTAAAGCTGACAAGCTGACACCAGCGAACAGCACGCGGCGCGATCACGCCAAAGCGATCCGCGAGCAGCGGCGACATCTGCTATAATCGCGGGCGGATACAGCGACAACTCGCCCGGTTTGCGGAGCATGCAGACACGATGAAACCGTACCTATCTCCAGAGCGTACGATCTTGCTGATCGCAGTGGCGATCGTGATCGCGTTGATCGTGCTGGGCAGCGCGATCACGTTGCTGCCGCCGCCGCCGGGTGACCCCACGCCGACGCCGCCGGTGTTTCGCATGCGGCCCGAAGATCGCCACGCGATCAGGGCCGAGTAACCACACAACAGGAGCAGTTCCTGATGCAGATCATAGCCGCCATTCTTGCCGGACTCGCAGGGATCGTGATTGGGGGCGCGATCAACGTACTGGCCGACGATCTCCCGGCACGCCGCAGCCCGCAGCGCCCCCATTACCCCGACGGCACGCCGCGCCCGCCGCTGGCGTGGCTAGGGCTCACGGCCTTCCTGAGCGGGCAGCGCGATTCGCGCGCGACCTCGCCTGAACCTGCCGGTTCGACCTCGCCCGCGCGCCTGTCATGGCGCCATCCAATCATCGAAATCGTAATGGGGCTGGCCTACGCCGCGCTGGTGATCGGTTACTGGGGTGACGTGCGGCTGTGGGCATATTTCGGCTACGTGGCGATCCTGGCACTGATCACCGTGATCGACATCGAGCACCGGCTGATCCTGTTCGTGGTGATCGTGCCCGCGGCGCTGTTCGCGCTGGCGATGGCCCTTTTCGCCCCCGAAAGCCAGTTCGCACTCACCGATTACCTGCTCGGTGCGGCGCTCGGTTTCGGCATGTTTTTTCTGCTGTACCTGGGCGGAGAATTGTACGTCCGGCTGCGCGGCTTAAACGTGGTCGCGTTTGGGTTCGGGGATGTGATGCTGGCCGGGCTCAGCGGCTTGATGCTCGGTTGGCAGCCGTTCATCTTCGCGTCAATGCTGACGATCTTCGCCGGGGCCGCCGGGTCGCTGCTGTACATGGTCGCCCGTATCGTGACGGGCCACCGCGCAGGCTGGCTCAAGCCGCTGCCCTACGGCCCGTACATCGTCTTCGGCACGCTGATGATGCTCTTCGCGCGGGACGAGGTGCAGGAATTCCTGCGGCGGGGATATTGACCTGCGCAGCTAATCCCCCGCCCGCGCGATGATGCCGCCACCGAGACATTCCTCACCATCGTAGACTACCGCGCCCTGCCCCGGCGTGATGTCGCGCAGCGGCTCATCGAAGTCCACCCGGAAGCGATCGCTGGTAAGCGGTGTGACCGTCGCGGGGGCGGGCGACGCGGTGTAGCGAATCTTGACGTCGGCGCGGAACGTTTCGACCGGTGCAATCCCAGAGATCCAGTTGGCGCGCCCGGCAACCAGGCTGCGCTCGCCCAACTCCCCGCGCGAGCCGACGATCAACGCGTTGCGTGCCGTGTCCCGTTCGAGCACGTATAACGGCTCATGGTAGCCGATGCTAAGCCCCTTACGCTGCCCGATCGTGTAATTCGGCAGGCCCTCATGCTGGCCCAACACCTCCCCACTGCGCAGCATGATCGGCCCTGGCTGCATCGCCTCCGGGATGCGCTCGCGCAGAAACCGTCGGTAGTCGCCATCGGCCAGAAAACACAAATCCTGGCTGTCGTGCTTCTGCGCGACGGGCAGCCCCAGGTCGCCCGCGATGCGCCGCACCTCGGACTTTTCGTAATCTCCGACCGGGAACAGGGCATGCCGCAGCTTGTCCTGCGTCAGCACGTGCAGCACATAACTCTGGTCTTTGACCGGATCGCGCCCCTTCAACAGCCGCGCGGACCCATCGGGCCGGTGTTCGACGCGCGCGTAATGTCCTGTCGCCAGGTAATCCGCGCCCAGCGCCAACGCGTGATTCAGCAGCCAGTCGAAGCGAATGTGCCGGTTGCACTCCAGGCACGGATTCGGCGTGTCGCCCGCCGCGTAGCGTGCTGTGAAGAACGTGACGATCGTGTTGTAGAATACATCCTGCGTGTCAATCACGTAAAACGGGATGCCAAGCTGATTGGCGATCCGGCGTGCGTCGGCCATCTGGCCCGGCGTGCAACAGCGGTTTGACCCGCCTTCCCCGCAGTCCTCGGACCACAGCCGCATCATCATGCCGGTCACGTCGTAGCCCTGCTGTTTGAGCAGGGCCGCAGCAACCGAGCTATCCACCCCGCCGCTCATCGCGACGACGACTCGCTTTCCTCGTTCCATAGCGCCATGTCCCGGCGGCCCGGCCCGCACAATATCGGGCCAGGGCCGCGATTATCTCTGTCTTTCCTCTATTCGCCGTTCTCGTCCTGCTGATCCTGACGATCAGGATCGGGCAAAGGTTCCTGGTACCCGCAGTTGCGGCAAACCCATGTGCGCCACTTGGAATGTAACGTAAGCATGTGCCTGCCGCATATCGGGCAGTGTCTCAGATTTTCGTCGTGTCCAACGGGTTCGGTCATGATGGATGCTCCGTGCTGCCGGACGAACGTGTGCCAGCCAGCGCGCCGGTCTGTCGCGCACCGGCTTCATGATCGATCGTAATGGCACGATACAGCCGCCGGCAACCTGCCCGCGCCGCTCACGAAGAAGCCAGCGTCTTGAGCTTGCGCACCGCTTCGACCGCCCCCGGCAGCGTCTCGATCACGCGTGCGACGTGTTCCTCGGTGTTGCTGTGTCCCATCGAGAGCCGCAGCCCGCCGCGTGTCCAGGCCGGACCGTAGCCGAGCGCCTGCAACAGCGTGGACGGCTGTTCGTTGCCGGTCTTGCACGCGCTGCCCGAAGACGCCATGATGCCGTGCTGGTCAAGGTGCATCAGCAGCAGCGAGCTTTCCACGTCTTTGATCGCGAAACTCGCGTGCCCGCTAAGCCGGTCGGTGGGATGGCCGGTCAGCTCGCAATCCGGCACCGCGTCCAGCACCGCCGCGATCAGACGGTCGCGCAGCCCGCGCAGACGCGCGGTGTAGTCGTCGCGCTGCTCGTGCGCCAGTTGCAGCGCCGCCGCCGTGCCGACGATCCCCGGCGTGTTGTGCGTCCCGGCGCGGCGATACCCCTCGTGGGACGCGCCGGTAACCGGGCTCAGAATCGGCACGCCCTCGCGGATCACGAACACACCCACGCCCTTCGGCCCGTAGAATTTGTGCGACGACAGCGAGAGCATGTCCACATCCCACCCCGCCACATCGAGCGCGTAATGGCTCGGCGACTGCACCGCGTCGGTGTGGAAGTACGCGCCGGATTCGTGCGCGATCGCGGCGTATTCGTCCACCGGGCTACGCGTGCCGATCTCGTTGTTGGCGTGCATCAGGCTCACCAACGCGATGCCGTCCGGCGGCAGGCTGCGCAGCGCCGCGCGCAGATCGTCGGGATCAACGCGCCCGTAGCGATCGATGTTGACCACACGCAGCGCGACCCCAAAAACGTCGTGCAGCTGCCGCGCGGTCGCGCTCACAGCGGCGTGTTCGACGGGGCTGGTGACCAACGTGAACGGTTTATCGAGCGCGCGCGCGTACTGCGCCAGCCCGCGCAACGCCAGGTTGTTGCTCTCCGAGCCGCCGCTGGTGAACACAACCTCCGACGGGTTGCAGTTCAGCAACCGCGCGACCGTCTGCCGCGCCTCTTCGATCGCGTGTTCCGCCACCTGCCCAAACCGGTGAACCGCTTTGGAGTTGGCGAAATGTTCGCTAAAATAGGGATGCATCGCGTCCAACACGCGCGTGTCGAGCGGTGTGGTCGCGCTGTAGTCCATGTAAATCGGGTCGTGCTGGCCGGTGCGATTCATCAGTGTCCCTCGATGCAATAATTCGCGTTTCTCTGCGTCAGATTGTAACGATTGTGCAGCGAAACGGCACCCCGTCAAGGGTGCATGCCAATTGACTGCCTGCGGAGTGACTTATCTCGGTGGCGGCGTCAGCGGGGACTGTTATAATGGCGCGTGGCTGGAACCGGGCGAATACGCCGCCGGCAGACATCGCCACGAGTTCGCGTTCCATAGCCTGTCTTGTTCTTGTGTTGAGAGCGAAATACGTTAGCGTCCCAGGGGAGCGACGTCTGCCGCCGTACAGCAGCAGACGCCGGGTTGTCCCTGCGTTGTCACCCGGTCGTGTTACCATGAGCCAACCACATTCGCCATCCAAGCGAAGACAACGTGAACACGGCCCCACCTGTACGCGGGGTGCGGCACGCTGACATCGGATTTTCGCTTTTAGTGTTCCTTGCGGGAGTATCTATGCTAGAGGGATTCTTCAAACCAAAATCTGTAGCGCTTGTTGGTGCCAGCGCCACACCCGGCAAACTCGGGTACACCGTCCTCTCGAACATTATCGAGGCCGGTTTTGGCGGCAACATCTACCCCATCAACCCCAAGGCATCCGAAATCCAGGGGCTTCGAACGTACAAGTCCGTCCTCGACCTGCCCGAAACGCCCGATCTCGCCGTCATCACGATCCCCTACATGCACGTCGCTAACGCCTTGCGCGAGGTCGGTGAAAAGGGCACACAGTCGGTCGTCGTGATCAGCGCCGGGTTCCGCGAGGCCAGCGTCGAAGGGTTGGAACGCGAGGAAGAACTGCTGGAGATCGCCAAAAAGTACGGCATCCGCATCATCGGCCCCAACTGTCTTGGCA
The DNA here is from genome assembly GCA_964425755.1 of uncultured Anaerolineaceae bacterium. Classification (GTDB taxonomy): domain Bacteria; phylum Chloroflexota; class Anaerolineae; order Aggregatilineales; family Aggregatilineaceae; genus CAYRNY01. Next base: position 89,829 of record CAYRNY010000002.1, on the reverse strand, counting down.
TCATCGACACGTTCTCATCGCTGAACGCGACCTTCGCCGCCGGCACGCCCCCGCGCGGCAACATTGCGTTCACGTCGCAGTCCGGCGCGCTGCAAACCGCGATCCTGGACTGGTCGCTGGCCGCGCGCGACCTGGGCTTCAGCAAGTTCGTCAGCCTCGGCAACAAGGCCGACGTCAACGAAATGGACCTGATTCGCGCCTGGGCCGAAGACCCGGAGACACACGTCATCCTGGCCTACATCGAGGGGCTGCCCAGCGGGCAGGAATTCATCAAGGCCGCACGCGAAGTCAGCCGCCAGAAACCGATCCTGGTGCTGAAAAGCGGCGTCACCGAGTCCGGCTCGCGCGCCGTGTCCAGCCACACCGGGTCGCTGGCCGGTGCGGAAAAAGCCTACGACGCGGCGTTTTACCAGGCCGGTGTGCTGCGCATGGATACTCTGCAAGACCTGTTTGACAGCGCGCGCGCCTTCGCCAACCAGCCCATGCTAACCGGCAACAAGATCGCGATCGTCACCAACGCCGGCGGCCCCGGCATCCTGGCGACCGACTCGCTCGAGCGTAGCGGCATGGAACTCGCCCGCCTCTCACGCGAGACCGTGCAGAAGCTCGAAGAAATCCTGCCCGAAGCTGCCAGCACATCCAACCCGGTCGACGTGCTGGGGGATGCCCGCGCCGACCGTTACGGCCAGGCGATGGAGATCATCGCGCAGGACGAAAGCGTCGACGGGCTGATGTGCATCGTGACACCGCAGGCCATGACCGAGATCGTGGAAACAGCCAACGCGATCGGCAAGCTGAGCCAGCGCACCGACAAACCGATCCTCGGCGCGTTCATGGGCGAAGAAAAAGCCACCGCCGGCGAAGATGTGCTGGCAAGCTACGAGATCCCCAACTACAAGTTCCCCGAACATGCTGCGCGCGCGTTTGCCGCCATGCGCGATTACATCGAAGCACGCGATCGCCCTGACCCGGAAATCGTCACGTTCGACGTTGACCGCGACGCCGTTGCCGATGTCTTTGAGAAAGCACGCAGCGAGGGCCGCGTGAGCGTGGGTGAAGCAGAGGCACGCGCTGTTGCCGATGCCTACGGACTCCGCCTGCCGGAGAGCAAGCTGGCCGAATCCGCCGACGAAGCGGTCAAGATCGCCAGCGCGATCGGCTATCCGGTCGTGTTGAAGATCGCCAGCCCCGACATCCTGCACAAAACCGATGTCGGCGGCGTCAAAGTCAACTTGCAGAGCGCCACCGATGTACGCGACGCGTTCGACCTGATCGTTTACCGCGCCACGCGTTACGTGCCGGATGCCCGCATCTGGGGCTGCCTGGTGCAGGAAATGGTATCGATGGACGGCGTCGAGGTGCTGGTCGGCATGAGCAAAGACCCGCAGTTCGGCCCGTTGGTGACTTTCGGCTTAGGTGGTATCCTGGTAGAAGTGCTTAGAGACGTCACCTTCCGCGTCGCACCGTTCGGTCGCCAGGACGCCGAAGAAATGCTCGACGAAATCCGCGCCCATGCGCTGCTGGAAGGCGTACGCGGACGTCCGGCGGCGGACCGGGAAGCGCTGGTCGATACGTTGCTGCGCATCAACCAACTGGTGACCGACTTCCCGGAGATCGTCGAAATGGACATCAACCCGCTGATGGTCTACGCAAGCGGGGAAGGTGCGATCGCACTGGATATGCGTCTGGTGCTCAAGAGTTGACAAACCAAGAGACTATTGAGGTAACGAGAAGGACGAACAGCATGGCGAAGAGTCTATACATTACTTCCGTTAACACGTTCTCCGGCAAGACCGCGATCAGCCTCGGCCTGGGCCTGCGGATGCAAGCTGCCGGGCTGAAGGTCGGCTACCTGAAACCGGTCAGCACCCAGCCGTATGAGGCAGGCGGGCGCGTGCTCGACGAAGACGCCGACTTTGTGCGGCGCACGCTCGGCCTGGAAACCCCGCCCTGGGAGCTTTCCCCGGTCGTGATCACGTCCGAACTGTTCAATGAAGTCCTCGATGGCACGCTTGAGCGCGACCTGATGGCAGAGATCAAAAACGCTGTGGCTCTCGCGTCCGAAGAGAACGACGTCGTGCTCATGGAAGGCGGCGCGACGATGCGCGAGGGGTACGCCGTCGGTATGAACACCTTGAGCGTCGTCCAGCACCTCGAAGTGCCTGCGCTGAGCGTGGTCAGCTTTGGCGAGGGCTGCCTGGCGGGGATGTGCGTCATCGACGACGCCCTGACCGCCCAGCGTCGCCTCGGCGACAACCTGATTGGCGTCGTGATCAACGGCGTCCCGCGCGAAGACATGGACTTCATCCACAAGAAAGCGATCCCCTTCCTGGAAAAGAAGGACGTCAAAGTCTTCGGCGTACTGCCGCATGACCCGTATCTGCGTGCCCTGAGTGTCGGCGAGATCATCGACGCGCTGAACGCCAGGGTTTTGACCGGGTCGCACCTGCGCGAGCGGATCGTGGAGCACATGAGCGTCGGCGCGATGTCCGTTGAAGCGGCGTTGCCGCGCTTCCGTCGCCAGCTCAACAAGGCCGTGTTCACCGGCGGCGACCGCACCGACATTCAGGCCGCCGCGCTGGAAACGTCCACTACCTGCCTCGTGCTGACCGGCAACCTGCAACCCAGCGCCACGATCATCAAGCGCGCGGAAGAGCTGAACGTCGCCGTTCTGCTCGTGCCGGACAACACGCTGGAGGCCGTTGAGCGCGTCGAAAATATCTTCGGGCGGACCAGCCTGGGCCAACCGGAGAAAATGAGCCGCTTCCAGGCCATGCTCTCCGAGCACTTCAAATACGAAGATTTGGTCGCGGCCCTGGGGCTGTAGCACGCGGCATATTCCTGCAGGGGCGGCAAGCTAAAGCCCCTGCCTGAACCGTATCCAGACTCACACAAACCGGCGCTGCCGCCTCGTGGCATCGAGTCGAGCGGTGCGCCGAACGATAGCTTCATCAGGAGAGGATCTGAATCATGTCAATTATCCTGGCTGTGAACGGACGTGAAGTGCTCGACTCGCGCGGCAACCCGACGGTTGAGGTCGAGCTACTGCTGGAAGACGGCAGCTTCGGACGCGCGATCGTCCCCAGCGGGGCCAGCACAGGCGAACATGAAGCCGTTGAAATGCGCGACGGTGACAAGCAGCGCTACGGCGGCAAGGGCGTGCTGGAGGCCGTCGAAAACATCAACACGACGATCGCGGAAGCACTGGTCGGCTGGGATGCCACCGAGCAAAAGGCGATCGATGAGATGCTGATCGAACTCGACGGCACGCCGAACAAAGCCAAACTCGGCGCGAACGCCATCCTCGGCGCGTCGCTGGCAACCGCCAAGGCCGCCGCGATCAGCGTGGGCCTGCCGCTGTACCGCTACCTGGGCGGGACCTACGCGCACACGCTGCCGATCCCGATGATGAACATCCTCAACGGCGGGAAGCACGCCGAAGGCGGACCCGACCTGCAAGAGTTCATGATCATGCCGGTCGGCGCGGAGAGCTTCCGCGAAGGTCTGCGCTGGGGCGCGGAAGTCTACCACGCGCTCAAGCAGGTCATCAAGCAGAAGGGGTACGTGACCACCGTCGGCGACGAGGGCGGCTTTGCCCCCAGCCTGCCCAGCAACGAGGGCGCGATCGAGGTGATCCTCGAAGCGATCGAGGCTGCCGGGTACAAGGCGGGCCAGGACATCTTCCTGGCGCTGGACCCCGCCATCAGCGAGCTTTACGAAGGCGGTAAGTACGTCCTGGCTAAGGAAGGCCGCAGCCTGACCGGTGACGAAATGGTCGAGTTCTGGGTTGAATGGGTCAACAAGTACCCGATCATCTCGCTTGAAGACGGCCTCGACGAGAACGACTGGGACACCTGGGTCAAGCTCACGGCAGCGATCGGGGACAAGGTGCAGATCGTCGGCGATGACTTCCTGGTGACCAACCCTGAGCGCGTCAAGAAGGCCATCGACATGAAAGCCTGCAACTCGCTGCTGTGCAAGGTCAACCAGATCGGCACGCTGACCGAGGCGATGGCCGCCAGCCAGCTCAGCCAGAAACACAACTGGACCGTCGTGGTCAGCCACCGCTCCGGCGAAACCGAAGACGCGACGATCGCCGACCTGGTGGTCGCGCTGAACGCGGGACAGATCAAGACCGGCGCGCCCGCACGTTCTGACCGCGTCGCAAAGTACAACCAACTGCTGCGCATCGAGGACGAACTCGGCAGCGCGGCCCAATACGCGGGGCGTAACGCCTTCCCGAACATCAACCGCACGCTCTAACGCGGCTGCCGGTTTGATACATACAGCCTGGGGATGACACGGTACGCGCCGTCCTCAGGCTGTTGGTTAAAGGCTGCTGTTGTTGGTTGCCGGTCATTTGTTATTGGCCCTCAGACAGACACCCCCATCCTGGGTAACTGTCCCGCCGGTTGGCAACTGCCAGCCACCAACAACCCGCTAACCATGAGAAAGGCTGAGTCGCGTGGGAATCATTAAGGTACACAACAAACGGACGAAAATCGTCGCCACCATCGGCCCTGCCTCGCAGGAACCGAGTATGCTACGCGCCATCATCCGCGCCGGCATGGACGTGGCGCGGATCAATTTCAGTCACGGCGATCACGAAACGCACGCCCGCAACATCGCCAACGTGCGCCGCCTGGCAGAGGAAGAGAACGCCGTCGTCGCGGTCCTGGGCGACCTGCCGGGGCCTAAGCTGCGCCTGGGCCGGCTCGTCCGGGACCCGCTGGAACTGACCGAGGGGGATCGCGTCACGCTCACCGCCATGCCCGATCTCGACCCGGAGACAACCGATCCGTTTACCATCCCCTTCCCGCATGCTGACGTGATCGCGGACCTGAGCAGCGGCGAGCGCCTGTTTCTGGATGACGGCCAGATCGAATTCGTCGTGCGCGACAAGATCGACAGCCACACGGTCGCCTGCGAGGTCGTCATCGCCGGAACGCTGCACTCGCACAAAGGTGTCAGCGCGCCGGACACCGCGCTCAGTCTGTCCTCGATCTCCGACACCGACCGCGAACACGTCCGTTTCGCGCTGGCCCAGAAGGTCGACTACATCGCCATGTCTTTCGTGCGCTCCGGTGACGATATGCGCGAGCTGCGCTGGCTGGTGCGCCACCTGAAGGGCGACGCCGCGCTGATCGCCAAGATCGAAAAGGCCGAGGCGATCAACAACTTCGAGGGCATCCTTGAACAATCGGATGGCATCATGGTCGCGCGCGGCGACCTGGGCGTCGAAACGCCCGCCGAAGAGGTCCCCGTACACCAGAAGAACATCATCCGCCGCTGCAACGAGGTCGGCAAGCCGGTGATCACGGCCACCCAGATGCTGCAGAGCATGATCGAGAACCCGCGCCCGACGCGCGCCGAGTCGACCGACGTCGCTAACGCGATCGTCGACGGGACCGACGCGATCATGCTCTCCGGCGAAACCGCGATCGGCAAGTACCCGCTGCAAACCGTCGAGATGATGGTCCGCATCGCGGGCATCGCGGAGAAATACATGGACGCGCACGAGGAATTGCATCGCGTCACGCCCAGCCTGGAGGCGATCGAGGGCGAAAAACTGCGCTCCGTGCCCGCCGCGATCAGCCACATCACCGCCGGACTCGCCAAGATGCTAAACGCCAAGTTGATCGTCGCCTCGACATGGTCCGGCTACACGGCGCGGCGTGTCGCCCGCGTGCGCCCGACCACGCCGATCCTCGCCGCCACGCCGAACCGCGAGACCTACAACCGGCTGGCGCTGGTCTGGGGCGTGATGCCAATCCTGGTGGACGAATTTGAGACGATCGACGAGATGATCGACGTGGTGGTCAACAAAGCGAAAGAAATCGAGCTGGTGGAGCAAGAGGACCTGATGGTGATCATCGGCGGTGTGCCGTTCGGCGTGGGCAGCCAGACCAACTTCCTCAAGGTGCTGAGCGTGGGCGAACGCGACCTGAGCTAAAGGACATGTGACGCGCCATGTTCTTTGACACGCTGGGCGAGGTCGCCTACAACATCATTCTGCCGTTGTTCCTGGTCATCGGCATCGTCATGCTGGTGGATTACATCTTCGAGATCGACCCGCGCCCGATGTCTCGGCTGGTGATCTACCTGTTTACCCCGTTCCTGATCTTCGAACAACTCGCCACCACCGAACTGACCGCCGGTGAAGCGGGCGGCCTGATCGGGGTGGCGGTCGGCATGTCGCTGTTGATCGCGGCGCTGGCGACGATCGTGGCGGGGTGGTTGCGCCTGGATCGCCGTACGGGCAGCGCGTTCGTGCTCACTGCCACGCTGGTCAACGCGGGCAACTACGGCCTGCCGCTGAACCGCTTCGCCTTTGGCGCGGCAGGCGAAGCGCGCGCGGTCGTGTTTTTCGTCAGCACCGTGCTGGTGACCTATACACTGGGGGTCTTCCTGGCCTCACGCGGGAACCTGCCTACCCGCGATGCGCTGCTGAACATCCTGCGCGTGCCGCTGGTCTACGCGGCACTGGCCGGCATCACGCTGAACGTCGCCAATATCGAGATGCCCACCCCGATCGCCCGCACGACGGGCCTGCTCGCCCAGGCCGCCGTCCCGGCGATGCTGGTCGTGCTGGGGTTGCAGCTCCGGCGCGCCGAACTCAAAGGCCACATCGCGCCGATTCTGGCCGCGTCCGGGCTGCGCCTGCTTGTCGCCCCGGTGATCGGGTTGCTGCTGGCGCTGCTGCTGGGCATATCCGGCCTGACGCGCAACGTCGCCGTGATCCAGTCGGCGATGCCCACAGCGGTGATTTCAAGCATCCTGGCGATGGAGTTCGGCGCGGACACCGAGTTCGTGGCCGGCGCGATCCTGGTCAGCACCATTCTGAGCATGCTCACGCTGAGCGTCGCGCTCACGCTGATGCTCTAGCAGCACCGCGTTAATAACGCCGCATCCGCTGGCGGCGCGCGCCGGGCGGTTTGTCGAACCCGAACACGTTGATCCGCTTGCGCTGCCGGTCGGCCAACGCCAGCACCCAGGCCGCAAAGGCGATCGCGTCCTCGCTGCCGTCGGTGGGAATCTGGATGCTGAGCGTGCGCCCGGTCAGCGGCACAACCAGCAAGTAAAACGCGTAGCCGGTGATATACCGCCTGTCAGTAGAACCATCGTAGTCACGGTCCGCAAAACGGAAGCCCGGCTGCATCCGCACCCCCACTCCGCCGATCTCCGACCAGCGCAGCCGGTAGCGGTGCGCGTCGCCGCGCCGCTGGTCGATCGCCTCACGATCCACGATGTAGCGGTATCCGCCGGGCGACTGCCACGCGATCATGTCGCTGAGCGCGGCCCCGTGAAGCTGGCGAAACCGGCTGATCACGGCGCTCAGCGTGCGCTGGCAGCGTACATACGAAACCGGCACACCCGTCTCGACCAGCTCTGGGTGTGCCTCGACATAGCGCCGCGCGCGCAGTAGCACCAATACGAGCGCGGCCAGCAATAGCAGCGCCGAAATTATCAGCCCGACCAACAGCATACGCGTTCGCCAGCGTCCTCAATCTTGCGCGCCGACCGTCGTCGCGATCACGCGTACTGCGCCCGCTGCGTAAAGCGCTTCGGACACCGCCCCGACGCGATCCGCCGCCGTCAAAGCGATCAGGTTGCCGCCGCGCCCGCCGCCGGAAAGCTTCGCGCCCCATGCGCCCGCCTCGGTCGCCGCCGCGCACAACCGGTCGAGCGCCGGAGACGACACGCTGAGTTCACGCAGCAGCGCCTGGTTTTCGCGCATCAACGCGCCGAGCGTGTCGACCTGCCCCGTCTCGATCGCCTGGCGCGCCCGCCGTGTGATCGCACCGATCGCCGCCAGCGCCGCGCCATAGCGCTCGCGGTCCTGCTCGTACAGCGTGCGCACGTCCTGCACCGCGACCCGCGTCGGGCTGGGCTGGCCGGAATCCGCGACCAGCAACGTAAACGGGCGCGCGATGCGAAACGTCTCCAGCGGCGCGCCGCGCACAAAATACACCGGCTGTTCGTAGACGATCACGGTGTTGTCGATGCCGCTGGGCGTGCCGTGATGCCGTCGTTCGACCTCGTACACCAGCGCGTTAAGCCGCTCGCGTGGCAGCGTGACGCCAAAGGCACCACACACCGCGCGGATGATCGCCGCCGCGATCGCCGCGCCGCTGCCAAGCCCGCTGGCGACCGGGATCGTGGAACGCACCACCAGCGTCATGTCCGGGACCGGCTCACCCAGCGCCTCAAGCGCCAGCCGTGCCGGAAACACCAGCGCGTCATAGAGCCGGTCGCCCTCGGCGATCGCGTCCGCGCGCAACGTCTCGCCCAGGTCGGCGGCGCGTAGCAGCAACCCCGCGCCCGGCTCGCCGGGTTCGGCAGATACAGTCGCCTGCACCGCCGCCAACGGGACCGCGATCGCCGGCTGCCCGTATACAACCGCGTGCTCGCCAACCAGTATGATCTTGCCGGGGGCAGACGCCCGTGCCGCCATCATCCGCTCACCACGTCCCGCAAATCCCATCGCCGCACCTCGACCCGGCGCTATCACCACACGTACAGCACGAACCCGACCGTCAGCGCCCACAGCACGAGGTCGACCATCAACGGGATGTCCTTCAGCACCAGTTCATCCGGCGCGCTGCCTTCCCCGCGCACGTGGATCAGGTACAGGTAACGGAATAACCCGTAAATCACAAATGGGATCGTCAACATCATGCGGTGCCCGTTGCCGCGAATCGTGTTGGCTTCCATCGTGTAGAGCATGTACGTGAGCATCGCGCCGGTCGTCACCATGCGCAGCATGTCATCCAGCAGCGGCAGGTTGTAATCCTTGTATGTCGCGCGCACGTCTCCGGCACTCTCCGCCAGCAGGAGCAGTTCCTGCCGCCGCTTGCCGATCGCCAGGAACAACGCCAGCAACCCCGCGCTGCCGTACAGCCAGGGCGAGAAGTTCGTCACGTCGATCACCACGATCCCGGCCACCACGCGCAGAATGAACCCCGCCGCGATCGCGAACACGTCCAGAATCACGATCGTCTTGAGCCACAGCGAATACACCACGTGCAGCGCCAGGTAAGCCAGCAGCACCAGCGTCAGCTTTGGCGTAACCAGCAGACTCAGGCCCAGCGCCAGCACCGGCAGGATCAGCGCCACCGTTATCGCCAGGCTGACCGGTAGCTGACCGGCGGCCAGCGGACGGTTGCGCTTCTTCGGGTGCAGCCGGTCTTTTTCGATGTCCACCACGTCATTGACCAGGTAAATCGTGCTCGCCGTCATGCACAGCAGCGCAAATGCAGCCAGCACCCGCGCCAGCGGCTGCGCATCAAGAAACTGCTGGTCGAACATGATCCCCGCAAACACGAACCCGTTTTTGATCCACTGGTGGGGCCGCATCGTGCGCACCAGGCCCCGAACCGGCCCAGGCAGTGTGATCCAGATCGTTTTAAATGGCGCCAATACTGCCTGCACTATCTTTTCCTCCCACACACCGATGAGAACATCACGACATTGCATTATACCAGCGATCACAGGCCCCACGATAGGACGTGCGCACAATCGACCACAGCCGTGCCGGAAAACCTGCGTGGCTGTCCTGTCCGATCAAAAGACGCGCCGGAACAGGCGCTCCCGCGCGTTTGAGAATGCGAATGCTGTTACAGCCCCGTCTGCCGGCGCAGCCTGCGACGCGCACATCACTAGAGCGAGTCTTCGTCTTCCAGGCTGCGAACACGCTGGCCGGGCCGGTCCAATGCACGCCGGTGAATCTTCGCCGCGATCTCGGCACGGCGCAACTCTTGCACGATCTGCGCGCGCTGCTCCGGGTGCGGACTCTCTTCCATCAATTCACGCGCGCGCTGCCGGGCCGCCTCGATCTCGTCCAGGTCCAGCTCGTAGATCGACTCGGCACCGTCCGCCAGCACCGTGACCTTGTCGGGACGCACCTCCACCACGCCGCCATAAACCACAAAGCTCACGATATCATCGCCCTCGACGATCCGCACTTCGCCAAACGCGAGCGTCGTCAGCAGCGGGGTGTGGTTGGGCAGCACGCCCATCTCACCCTCACTGCCGGGGATGATCACCATGTCGGCGTGGTCCGTGTGGTAAAGCTGCCGCACGCGTGATATAACTTCAACCTCTAAAGGCATCAGGTTCTCTCCCAACCCGTCATACAACGGGACCTGCCGCCACAACGGGCACGGCGTTTATCCCTCGTCGTGCTGCGATTCCTCGTAGCGTTCCAGCACGTCGTCGATCGAACCGGCCATGTAGAACATCTGCTCCGGGATGTGATCCAGCTCGCCGTCCAGGATCATACGGAAGCCGCGCACCGTCTCGCGGATCGGCACGTAACGCCCTTCGCGGCCCGTGAACTGCGTCGCGACGAAGAACGGCTGGCTCAGGAAGAACTGCGTCCGGCGCGCGCGCGCCACGATCGCCTTGTCCTCTTCGGATAGTTCGTCCACGCCCAGGATCGCGATGATGTCCTGCAGGTCCTGGTAACGCTGGAGCACCTGCTGCACTTCACGCGCCGTGTTGTAATGGTCCTCGCCCACAATGTTCGGGTCCAGGATGCGGCTCGTGCTGCTCAGCGGGTCCACCGCGGGGTAGATACCCTGCTCCACAATCGCGCGGTCGAGCGCGATCGTGCCGTCCAGGTGCGCGAACACCGCTACCGGGGCCGGATCGGAGTAGTCGTCCGCCGGGACGTACACCGCCTGCAGCGAGGTGATCGACCCCGCGCGCGTCGAGGTGATGCGCTCCTGCAGGTCGCCCATCTCCTGCGCCAGCGTCGGCTGGTAGCCCACCGCTGAGGGCATCCGTCCCAGCAGCGCGGACACCTCAGAACCAGCCAGCGAGAAGCGATAGATGTTGTCGATGAACAGCAGCACATCGCGGCCCTGGTCGCGGAAGTATTCCGACATCGCCAACCCGCTCAGCGCCACGCGCAGGCGCACGCCGGGCGGCTCGTTCATCTGCCCGAAGACCATCGCGGTCTGGCTCAAAACGCCGCTTTCTTTCATCTCGCCGTAAAGTTGCGTGCCCTCACGGGTGCGCTCGCCCACGCCCGCGAACACCGAAAACCCTTCGTGCTCCGCCGCGATCGAGCGGATCAACTCCATGATGATCACCGTCTTGCCCGTGCCTGCGCCGCCGAAGATGCCGGCCTTGCCGCCGCGCCGGAATGGTGCGATCAGGTCGATCACCTTGATCCCGGTCTCGAACATCTCAACCGACGTCGACTGTTCCTCGAAGACCGGCGCTTTGCGGTGGATCGGGTAGTAAGTCTCAGCATCGACCGCGTCACCACCATCAATCGGGCGGCCCAACACGTTGAAGATGCGCCCCAACACCACGTCACCAACCGGCACGGTGATCGGCGCGCCCGTTGCATAGGCCGGAACCCCGCGCTGCAACCCGTCGGTGGTGTCCATCGCCACGCAGCGCACCTTATCGTTGCCCAGGTGCTGCTGCACTTCCAGGATCAGATCGTCGTCCCCTTCGCGCGGCACGCGAATCGCGTCATAGATTTCCGGCAGTTCCTCGTCCGGCGGAAACGCCACATCGACCACGCCGCCGAGAATCTGCAAGATGGTGCCCTTGAGTTCCTGTTTCGCTGCTGTTGCCATAACGCCCTAATTTCTCCTCTTGGAATTAAGAGCAACGGTGCGCGGACCGGCCTTAGTTCTCATCCTGGGCCAGCGCTTCGACACCGCCGATAATGTCCAAAATCTCGCTCGTGATCGCCAACTGGCGCGCTTTATTGAACTGTAACTGCAACTCGCTGGACAGCGTCTCCGCGCTCTCTGATGCGTTGCGCATCGCGACCATACGCGCGCTGTGTTCGCTGGCGAGGCTCTCGCGGATCGCCTGCAGGATTTGCAGTTCCGTGAAGCGCGGGACGACCTCACTCAGAATTGCCGCCGCGCTCGGCTCGAAGATGTAATCGCGGTTGCGGTGCTTGACCTCCGGGTCGCGCTCGACCAGGTCGATGATCGCGCGCGTGCGCGGCTCGAACGGGCGCAGCGGCAACAGCGGCAACACGCGCGGCTGTTGCGTCATGGTATTGATGAAGTTGGTATAGGCGATGAACACCTCGTCCACTTCCGTCATAAACTCATCGAACACCACGCGCGCGATCTGCGCCACGTCGCCCAGGTCCGGGTCAACGGGCAGATGCGAAAACTCCGCGACGATCTCCTGCTGGCGCAGGTAGTCCGGCACATCGTCGGCGCTCTGATGGCGCGCGATCCAGCGGCGGACCAGGTCGCGCCCTTTGCGCCCCACCGTGATCCAGCGCACCGGGTATTCGTAACGCTCGGCAAACCGGATCGTGCGGCGCACGATGTTCTGGTTGTACGCGCCCGCCAGCCCGCGATCGCCGGTGATCAACACGATGCCGACGCGGTTTACCTGCTCCGGCACCTCCAGCAGCGGGTGCAGCGGCACACCGGTGGTCTGCGCGGCGATGTGGACCAGCACGTCATACGCGTGTTGGGCATAAGGACGGCTGGCGAGCATCGCGGCCTGTGCCCGGCGCACCGCCGAGGCCGATACCGCTTCCAACGCGCGCGTCACCTGGTTGATGTTCTTGACCGAACGGATGCGGCGCTTGATTTCCCGTGTCGTTGGCATAGTCTGCTCCTAAAGCTCCTGCGTCACGACGCGGTTACCGGTCCGCGTGCAACTCGGCCCACGCCTCGTTGTACTCGTCGATCGCTTGCAGCAACAGGCTCTCGAGTTCGTCGGTGAGCTGGTATTCAGCTTCGACCATCTTATCTTCAAAATCAGGATAATTGTTGTTGAAGTAGTTCAGGAAGCCCGTTTCCCACTCTTTCACCTGCGGCACCGGCACATGATCGAGCTTGCCACGCGTCCCGGCCAGGATCAAGGCAACCTGGTCCTTTAGCGGCGTCGGTTCGTACTGCGGCTGCTTGAGGATTTCCTGCAGGCGCATACCGCGATCCAACTGCTGCTGCGTCGCCTTGTCGAGGTCCGAGCCAAACTGCGCGAATGCCGCGAGGCTGCGGAACTGCGCCATATCGTTACGTAGACGCCCCGCCACGCTTCTGATGATCTTGCGCTGTGCGTCCCCACCGACGCGGCTCACGCTCAAGCCGGTGTTCACCGCCGGGCGCACGCCGGAGTAGAACAGGTCGCTCTCCAGGTATATCTGGCCGTCGGTGATCGAGATTACGTTCGTGGGAATATAAGCCGACACGTCACCCAGCAACGTCTCGATGATCGGCAGCGCGGTCAGGCTGCCGCCGCCCTCCGCATCCGACAACTGCGCGGCGCGCTCCAACAAGCGGCTGTGCAGGTAGAACACGTCGCCGGGATACGCTTCGCGTCCAGGGGGGCGGCGCAGCAACAACGACACCTGGCGGTATGCCCAGGCATGCTTGGAGAGGTCATCGTACACCACCAGCGCATCCTGGCCCTTTTCCATGAAGTACTCGCCCACTGCACAGCCAGCATACGGGGCGATGTACTGCAGCGCCGCCGGATCCGAAGCCGACGCGACCACCACGACCGTGTGGTCCATTGCGCCGTGCTCCTCCAGCGTCGCGACCACGCTCGCCACCTGCGCGCGTTTCTGGCCGATGGCGACGTAAATGCAGATCAGGTCCTTGCCGCGCTGGTTGATGATCGTGTCGATCGCGATCGCCGTCTTCCCCGTCTGGCGGTCGCCGATGATCAGCTCACGCTGCCCGCGCCCGATCGGGATCATCGCGTCGATCGCACGCAGGCCGGTTTGCACCGGGCGGTCGACGTTCTTACGCTGCATCACGCCCGGCGCGATGCGCTCAATCTGCATCACGCGGTCGGCCTTGATCGCGCCCTTACCGTCGATCGGGTTGCCGAGCACATCCACTACGCGCCCGACCATCGCCTCCCCAACCGGGATCGACACGATCCGCCCCGTACCGCGCACCTCGTCATTCTCTTTGATGTTGAGGTAGTCGCCCATGATGATAATACCGACGTTGTCGTCTTCCAGGTTGAAGGCAATGCCCATCACGTCGTTTTCAAACTGGACCAGCTCCTGGGCGCGCACGCTGTCCAGCCCGGCGACGCGGGCGATCCCGTCGCCAACCTCCATAACATAGCCCACATCAACGGCCTTACGCTCGCGCTCAAAGCCTTTGATCTGGTCAAGTAGACTCTTGGTAATATCGCTTGTCATTTCCGCCATGAAAAAGCCTCTCCTCGCAGCCTGGGAAGGTCTGGTGCCATGCGAAACGGTCAATACCTACCGGCACGTGTCAACAAGATTGTACAAGATGCTGTGCGCCAACCCCACACGCATCGCCCCCGCGTGCGCGCCGCGCGATGGTGGATACATTGTTAAATATAGAACAATTAACGGAAATTTTCAAAACTTAATGATACTTTTTCGCCGGGCCGGTGCCGGAACCTTACGCGTCACACCGGCCCGCAGCGTCTGCGCGACGGCAGAACCGCATGGGCCATGCTGCGCTACGCGTGCGCGGCCCATCATGCGGCCCGCGAGCGCCCGCTCACGTCCCCTCAAAATCGGAATCGCCGTTCTCGTCCGGGTGCCGGCCCGCCAGCCGCGAGAACTTGCGCCCGCCACCCAGCCCGACGCTGCGCTGGTACGCGGCCCACACCGCGCGCGAGATCACCGTGCGCAGGCCGCCCTTCTCCAACTGGTACAGCGCCTCGGCAGACGTGCCGCCCGGGCTGGTGACCTGGTTCCGCAGCTCCGCCAGGTGATCGCCCGACTCGATCGCGTACTCGACGGAACCCCGCAGGGTCTGCAGCACCAACTTCTCCGCGATATGCCGCGAAAAGCCCAGGTGCACACCCGCATCAACGAGCGCCTCCAGGAACAGGAACACGTAAGCCGGGCCGGTCCCGCTGAGCGCGGTCGCCATGTTCAGGTAATCTTCGTCATCCACGAACACCTCTTCGCCCAGCGCCGCGAGCATCAACCGCGCCTGGTCGCGCTGCGCTTCGGGCACTTCGCTGGTCGCGGTCCACACGCTCATGCCCTTGCCGATCCGCGCGGGCGTGTTCGGCATCACGCGCACCACCGACGCATTCGCCAGCCCATCGGCGATCGTGCGGATCGGCACGCCCGCCGCGATGCTGACCACCAGCGAGCACGTCCGCGCGCCGCGCCGCACTTCCGGCAACACCGCATCCAGCACCTGCGGCTTGACCGAGAGCACGAGGATATCCGCCTGCGTCGCCGCGTCGAGGTTATCGGTAGTCACGCGCACGCCGTAACGCGCGTGCAGTTCGTCCAGCCGTTCCTGGCGCGGATCGGCAGCGATTATCCGGTCGGGTGGCACGAGCTTCTGTTTGACCAGCCCGTGAATCATCGCCTCGCCCATATTGCCGCTGCCGATAAACCCGATGGTCAGGTCAGAAAACATAGTCATTACTCCCATGTGTGCAATGCGACCTGCGTCGCCCCTGCGTCAGACAAGTGCCACCTGGACGGCGGTTGAGACGCCAGCAACGCTGTGTTACAGTCTAGCGTAACACCAGTCGCCCGATCGCCAGACTGCCGGTGAGCTGTTAAGGCCATGCAATGCCGTTTATGATAGCGAAAAAGTCCCGCATCCAAAAGCCCGTGCCAGGTCGTGCCCTATGAGTGACACAACTCTGCCAAGCCGCAGCCACTGCCGGCCCATGACCCGCTTCGGCTGGCTCGTCGCGTGGGGACCGGTGATCGCGTTCATGGCGCTGATCTTCGTCTTCTCCGCACAGCCGAAGATCGCGCCGCCCGGCGGCAGCAGCGTTTACTTCTCCGGCATCATGCCGATCTTTACAGCGGGCGCATGGGACTTCGCGATCAAGAAGGCCTCGCACGTCATCGGCTACGGCATCCTGACCGTGCTGCTCATGCGCGCGCTGTGGCGCAGCAGCGACCGCAGCCCGCGCACGGTCGCGTATCTCGCGTTGCTGCTGGCAGTCGCTTACGGGCTTACCGACGAATTGCACCAGGCGTTCGTGCCGGGCCGCAACGCCTCGCTGCTGGACGTCGGCTTTGACGCCCTCGGCGCGCTGGTTGCCAGCCTGATCGGGCGGCGCTGGCTTCGCGCCCGGCACGCTAACGCAAAAAACGCACGGCTTCCACACCATGCGCCTTAAGCATGTGCGCTGTGTCCTGCCTGCCACAGGCGGCTACGGCGTCAGGTAATACGTCATGTGCTGCAGGTGCGCCACCGGGTCGATGTACTGCACGTGCACATCCGGCGGCACAGCGAGCGTGATCGGCGCGTAGTTCAAGATCGCGCGCACGCCCGACTGTACCAACAGGTTAGCGACCTGCTGCGCCGCCTCCAACGGAACTGCAATCATCGCGACTTTCACCTGCTGGCGCTGCAATTCAGCCGGCATCTCCTCGATCGAATGGATCGTCAAATCGCCCACCCGGTCGCCTACCTTCGCCGGGTCCGCGTCAAACAGGCACGTCACGCGGAATCCACGCGGTGTGAATCCCCGGTAGTGCGCGATCGCGCGGCCCAGGTCACCGATCCCGACAATTGCCACCGGCCATTCGCGGTCCACATGCAGAATCTGCCGCAACTGCTCCTGCAAATACTCAACGTTGTAACCGGTGCCCTGCTTGCCAAACTCGCCAAAATGCGACAGGTCTTTACGAATCTGGGCGGAACTGATGCCCAGGCGTTCGCCCAGTTCGTGCGAGGACGTGTATTCTTTCCCCTCGTGGATCATCCGGTTCAGCGCGCGCAGATAGATCGGCAACCGCCCAATCACAATATCAGGTATATTCTGTAATGTGCCCATCAGGCCGCTGGCCCCTTTCTCTCAAAAAATCAACAGCCATTGTTGTGTGAATTCTGGTGCAATCGTAGCATGTTCAAGACTCAAAAACAAGACGTTAATTAACTTAATGCGTATCCGCAAATATCGTCACCCACTATGACTGGCTGCCAAGCATGCCGGTTGGGTATGATCGCGGCAAAGACGAGGAACGAGTCCATGCCCCCACCCCAACGCTACACACGCCGCCGGTTCCTGGTCGCCGCGGGGCTGAGTGCCGCCGCCGGTGGCCTGGCGTGTGCTGCCGGGATCGCCGGTTACCTGCTGTTAGGCGACCGGCCCCGTGCCACAAAAACGCCGTCCACGCCACCGGGTGCGCCACCTACCCGGCCCGACCGCGTCAAGCAGATCGCGCGCCCACCGGTCGTGGCACGCGCGCAATGGGGCGCGCGCGAGCCGGATCACACCGCCAGGAACGAGCCGGGGTTCTACAGCCTGCAAAACACCAACGGCTGGCGCGAGTACGCGGGCGACCTGCGCGATGTCTACCGTACCGTGATCGTACACCACTCCGTCGAATACGAGGAAAACGATCTCGCCACCGTGCGCGACATCCAAAACCTGCACATGGACGATCGCGGTTGGGCAGACATCGCCTATCATTTCGTTGTGGGCAAAAGCGGGCAAATCTTCGAAGGGCGCGCGCTCCATGTGCGCGGTACGCATGTCTCCGGCTATAACACGGGCAGCGTGGGGGTGGTCTTTCTGGGCGACCTGCACTCGACACAACCGACCGCCGCGCAGTTACAGGAAGGGCAGCGGTTAATCAATTGGCTGGCGCTGCGGTTAGCCCTGACGCATCTGGCCGGACATTACGCCTTCAACCCGGAGACCGTGTGCCCCGGCCAGTACATGCTCCCGCACCTGGCCGAACTCGCTGCTTCGGCGGGGCTGGCGCTGGGTACCGCCGGGTACGTGCCGCCGCCGGAGCAAATACTGGCTCCCGCTGACGCCCCGTGAGTGACGGGGCCGGCATGGCATGCCGGCGGCACCATCCTTACGCCCGTTGCCCGCGATAGTACACGAATAGCGCCGTGAGTACGACCGCACTCGCCGCCAGCGCCACCATCAACGCCAGCGACGGCCTGCCCACC
Organism: uncultured Anaerolineaceae bacterium; assembly: GCA_964425755.1. Lineage (GTDB taxonomy): Bacteria > Chloroflexota > Anaerolineae > Aggregatilineales > Aggregatilineaceae > CAYRNY01. The sequence goes on along the minus strand of CAYRNY010000002.1, from coordinate 71,950 downwards.
GTCAGTTTCTCGCCTGCCGGTGCGTACCCCGTCGGTGGCAAGCCGGTCGGCACGGATACTTCCGCCAACGCGACCTGGCTTACCGGCCCATTCGGACCGCTGGCGACCAGCGCCGCCTGATTTTCAAACACGCCGTTGGGCGGTGCCCGGCGCACGGTGGTGTAAATGAAAAACGTGGCCTGATCGCCCGGCGCGAGTTCGGACAGGGTGAAGATGACCATTTGCTCGCTGACGGCAGCCTCACCTCGCGCCGCCTGGGCCGACTCAACGCGCAGGTCAGGCGGCAGCTTATCGGTGATGATCAGGTCCGTCCCAGACACCGCACTCGAATTGGAAACGGTGATCACCCATGTGATCGGTTCGCCGGGCAGCCCCAGCGACCCTGCAGGCAGCACCGCCGTCATCTTAAACGTCGGGGCGAAGCGTGATTGCACTGTATCCAGCCGCCCCACCAACGCGGCCAGGTTGCCGGACCCCCGCGCCGGGTAGGATGAATGCCCTTCATCCGCAGCGGCCCAGGTCGGGTCGTCCGCAGCGCGAAGATTATACGGCAAGGCACCCACCACAAGCACCAGCAGCAGCGCGACGATCACCCCTTTTATGATCAGATGCAGTCGATCCCTCATGCTTCCTCCAACGTCAACGGAGGCCCCTGATCCCCCTACCGGATGCCCTCATTATACCGCTAATAATCGAGCCTGTAAAAATCGGCATGTCCCACGCGAGTCAGGCTGGCGGGCACGAATTGAACTTGCAAGCCTCGGCGGAGCCTGCTACCATCAGGGACAATCTCGCGCCATCCCGCAGCGGCTGGGGTAAACTGGTTCGAACGGCACCAACGGCAGGTATCACATGGACGACCCGGCATCGAAAGCGACCTTCAACGACACGCTGCAAGAAGTGAATACCAACATTATGGACGGGCTGGGGCAGCTAGCCAGTTATTTTGGCTTCTCAAAAGTCATGGGCCAGTTGTTCGGCGCGTTGATGCTCAGTCCGGACCCGCTTAACCTTGACGACCTGGTCGAGCGCCTGAGCATTTCCAAAGCCAGTGTCAGCACCAACATGCGCACCCTGGAGCACCTGGGAATCGTGCGTGAAGTCTGGGTCAAAGATGACCGGCGCAAGTTCTACCGGGCTGAGAGCGACTTCTGGCGCATTCTGAGCAACATCCTCGGCAGCCGCGAACTGCGCGATGTCAACCAGGCCCTGCGCGTGCTCAACGATAACGCCGAACACCTGCGAGACTCGATGCCGGACATGGACGAGGATGAACAGCGCCTCGCCTCGTATTACATCGAACGCCTGTCGCAGCTCCAAGACTTTTTCCAGTTGGCGCAACTACTGTTGATGTCGCTGATCGAACACGCGCAAAACCAGACCGACAGCGGCAGCACCGATACCATCAACATCGACCTTGACTGACACGATTCCGTTAGCCCTATGGACGATTGGCGTGCTTGTAACGGTCTTGTTATAATTCTTTTAGAATGTTCTAAAAGACACAAACAGACGACTTACTACCACGCCAGGCCCGGTTAACACAAAGTAACACATACGCGAGGCTGCATGGCAACACAACTTCCCCTCCAGGCTGTAGAGGAACTGCTGCTTTCAATTGCCGAAAGCTCAGTGGCGCTGTTGACCGAAACAAGCACGCACATTCTCGGTGCCGGTGGTAAGCGACTGCGCCCGCGTCTGCTGCTGCTCGCCCACGCGGCAGCGGGCGGCACGAAGACTGACTATGTCGTACCGCTGGCGGCAGCAGTGGAGATCATCCACACGGCGACATTGGTGCACGACGACATCAACGACAAGGGCACGATCCGCCGGGGACGCGAGACCGTGAATTCCCGCTGGGGGGGGACGTTCGCGCTGCTGACGGGCGATTACCTGTTCACCAAAACCTACGAGATCATGGCGCCCTACCCCCAGGATATCAACGCTGCGCTGGCGAAAGCGGCGATCGAGCTGGTCGAAGGCGAAACACTGCAAATTCATGCCGCCAAAGAAGGCACCCTGGATCGCGACACCTATTACGAGATCATCGCCAAGAAGACCGCCGCGCTGTTCGTGGCCTGCGCGGAAATGGGGACGCTGGCAGCCGATGCGCCACAGGATCAGCGCGACGCGCTGGCGCGTTACGCCTTTGACCTCGGCCTCGCCTTCCAGATCACTGACGATATCCTTGACCTGATCGCTGACCCTGAGCAGATCGGCAAGAACGCCGGAATCGACCTGGTCCAGGGACGCGGCCTGGCAGCCGCGATCGTGCGCGGCGGTGAAGGGGACGGCAACGGCAGGCAATTCCAGCCCGCCAAAGCCGTGCTCGCGCAGGACACCGCCCCGGCCCCGCTAAAACAGAGCATGATCGGCGGCAGCACATTGGAAGCCACCATCGAGCAGGGCCGCGCCAAAGCGCGCGAGCTCGTCGCGCGCGCGGTCGCAAACCTGGACGCGCTGCCCCCGTCCGAAGCAGTGGACGAACTGCGCGATCTGGCACAGCTCGTGTTGAAACGCGACCACTGACCCGGCACGCCTTACCGCCAATTCACCGCGTCTGCAAAGCCGAGCGTCCTGCACCGGGACGCTCATTGTGTTCTTCGGACCTTAACTCACCGCTGCACAATCCGGCGAAATGGTATATGATGGGCCGCGTTTACCAGCGGCGTTACATGGCCGGCGAGCAAGCGGCGTTTGACGCCCGATTCGACGCACGCTAGACTACGGGACATTATGTTTGACGAAGCGACGATCACAGTCCAAAGCGGCGACGGCGGCAACGGTATCGTGCATTTCCGCCGCGAGAAATACGTGCCGCGCGGCGGCCCTTCCGGCGGCGATGGCGGCAAGGGGGGCGACGTGTATCTCGTCGTCCAGCCCACGCTGAACACGCTGGTCCGTTTCGTGCGGCAGCAGTACTTCGCAGCGGAGCACGGGCAGCCGGGCGGGTCCAGCAACCGCACCGGCAAAAGCGGCGCGGACCTGGAGATCGAAGTGCCGCCGGGCACAGTCGTGCGCGACGCTTCGACGGGTGACATCATCGCCGACCTGACGCAGCCCGGCCAGCGTGTGCTGGTCGCCCGGGGCGGGCGTGGCGGGCGCGGAAACGCACGCTTCGCCAGCAGCACTAACCAGGCCCCGCGCATCGCCGAAAAAGGCGCGCCGGGCCAACGCCGCGAGCTGAAGCTCGAACTCAAACTGCTGGCGGACGTGGGCATCGTCGGTGCGCCTAACGCGGGCAAGTCCACGCTGCTGTCGGTGATCAGCAACGCCAAACCGAAGATCGCCGACTATCCCTTCACCACGCTCCAGCCGAACCTGGGCGTCGTCGTGCGCGAGGACCGCGACCTCGTGTTTGCCGATATCCCCGGCCTGATCGAAGGCGCGCACAGCGGCGCGGGGCTGGGGCATGACTTCCTGCGCCACATCCAGCGCACGCGCGTACTGGTGCACATGCTTGACGGCATGGCGCAGGACCCGATCGCGGATTTCCACCAGATCAACACCGAACTGGCACTGTTTGATGATCGCCTGCGCGACAAGCCGCAGATCGTGGTCTACAACAAGATCGACCTGCCCCAGGTCCAGGAATACTGGCCGCTGGTCAAGAGCGAACTCGAAACACTCGGCTACGAACCGCTGGCGATCTCGGCGGCGACTCAGAAAAACGTGCGCGAATTGCTGCACCGCGTGGAGCAGGCGATCGACGCCCTGCCGCAAGAAGACGCGGCGCAGGTCGAAGAACTGCCGCTGTACCAGCTGGGCGCGGACCCGCTGGCCTTTGAAGTCGAAAAGCTGGACGCGCACGCGTACCGCGTGACCGGGCCGCGCATCGAGCGCGCCGTCGCCATGACCTACTGGGATTACGACCAGGCTGTGACGCGCTTCCAACGCATCCTGGAGACGATGGGCATCACCGCCGCGCTGGAAGACCTCGGCATCCAAAACGGCGACATGGTTTACATCGGGGACATGGAGCTTGAATGGGGTGACTAGCCCGCCACACAGCCACACAGGAGGAATCGCCGCGTGACATACCGCCTCGGCATTTACGGCGGCGCGTTTGACCCGCCGCATCTCGGCCATCTCATTCTCGCGGAGACCGCCGCCGACCGGCTGGACCTGGCGCGCGTGCTGTTCGCCCCCACGGGCGAGCCGCCGCACAAAGACGCCGCCGACGTGCGCGCACCCGCTGAACACCGCGTCGCGATGGTGGAACGCGCCATCGCGGACAACCCGCGCTTCGACCTCACGCGGCTGGACGTGGACCGGCCCGGCCCGCATTACAGCGTGGACTTGCTCAAACTGGTGCAGCAGCATTATCCCGACGCCGACCTGTATTTCTTGATCGGCGGCGACTCGCTGCGCGACCTGCCGGCATGGTCGCGCCCGGAAGAATTGATCACGCTGGCGCGGCTGGCCGTGATGCGCCGCCCGTTTGTGGAACCGGACGTAAACGCGATTGACGCGGAAATCTCCGGTATCGCCGCGCGCATCGACTGGGTCGAAGCGCCGCTGATCGATATCGCCGCCAGCGATATCGTGCGCTGCATCGCAGAAGGGCGCAGCGTGCGCTACCAGGTCCCCGACTCGGTGCGCGTCTACATCGAACAGCACAACCTGTACCGCACCACCGGCCCATAAACCGACACTGGACCGCCGGGCTTCAGGTGGCGGCAGCATCCAGACCGCGCGCCGAATCCCGGCGGCTGCGCCCCGTTAAACTGTCGATCAGGATGGCATTATGAGGACCCAACACACGCAACTGACACGCAAACGCTACTACCTGACCATACCGTTGTTGATCGCCCTGGCACTGCTGGCAACGGGGTCTCTAAATGGCCCGTCGGCAGCCTACCAGGACGCGACCGCCACGCCAACACCGGCGGAGTCGCCGATGCCCACCGCGACGGAAACGCCCGCGCCCACCAGCACACCGACACTCACGCCCTACCCGACGAGCACGCCGTCCGCGCCGACGCTCGTCCCGCCGACGCCGCTGCCCACGCTCACGCCGACGCCCTATACCCCACCGGAGCAGTCCGCGCTGGCCGCCGTCCAGACGCTCGACACGCTGCGCGTGGGCACGTATTTCAACGCGTTCCCGTTTTCGTGGATGAACGAGCGCGGCGAGATCGAAGGCTATGAAGCGGACATCCTGCGCGCGATCGGGATCGAGTTGTCGATCGAGATCGATTTCACCCAGGTCACGCGCAACAATGACGAGAATATGCTGTTGGGCGAGCGCGTCGACGTGCTGATCGGGCAGCAAGTCCATACCCGCGACCGTGACGAGCGCTTCGACTTCACACATCCCTACTACGTCAACCACGAGATGATGGTCGTGCTGACCGACGCGCCGTACAACACGCTCCAGGACCTTGCCGGGCAGCCGGTGGGCGTGGCGATCGGCAGCCGCAGCGAGCGCGCGCTGCATAACTGGAGCGTGCAAAACGGCGTGCAGTTCGACGTGCGGACCTATTTCACCGAGGATGCCGCGCTCAACGCGCTGGAAGCGGGCGAGGTCGCGGGGATGGTCGGGCCGCTGGACAGCCTGCGCCGCGCCGGGCGGCAGGGTATGCGCCTGATTGACGAGCCGGTGCTGGCGGAGTATTACGCGATCGTGCTGCGCAAAGGCGACGTCAACCTGCGCAATGTGCTGAACCGCTCGCTGCAGCGGCTCAAGGCCAGCGGGCGGCTGGACGCGATCTTCAGCGACTGGTTCCAGGAAGACCCGATCGACTTCGACCAACTGGTGCCGGTTTATGACGCGCTGTATCAAGACGAACGCACGGTTAACGACTTCCCCACCGATATGCCCTACCCGGAACACTCCGTCGTGGAACGCATCGCAAACGGCGAGTCGATCCGCGTGGCGGGCATCGTCCCGCAAGGCCAGGAAGCGCCCAACGCCCTCTACGAGATCACCAACGCGCTCAACGACGCGCTGATCCGGGAAATGGCGCGCCGCTGGAACGTGCAGATCGCCATTGCGCCGGCATCACCACTTGACGCGGTGAACCTTGTCGCCAATGGGCAGGCCGATATCGCCGTCGGCGCCAGCCCGCGTTGGGACGGTGCGGACCGTGTCGAATACTCACAGCCCTACATCCTGCACGGGGACCGGCTCGCCGTGCCGGTGAACTCGCAGGTTGAGAACGGCTTCCAGGACATGTTGGGCACGGGCTGGTGGATCGGTTATTTCGCTGACGACGCGCCGGACGCCGAGAAGATCCAGGCCCTCGCGGACGCATTCGGCGTGAGCCAGAACATCCGCGAGCCGTTCGCGATCCAGAATGAGGGTAACGCGCTGTACGCGATGGTGGTCGAGAATAACCTCGACGCGGTGTTCGGGGACAGCCTGCGCCTGACCGCGCTGATCCGTGACGGGTACGAAGATCGCGTGCGCCTGATCGAGACGCCTTACGGTGACGAACTGCCGATCACGTTCGCCATGCCGCGCAACGATTCGGACTTCCGCGCGCTGGTCAACGCCACCTTGCAGGATATGGCCCAGGACGGCACGTACCAGCGCCTGTGGGCCGAACACTTCGACCTGGGCGATCCACTGCCAATCGTCACCTATGCCCCCGTGAGCCCGGATGTGAAGGTCAGCCCGCAGGACGGGCAGCAGTAGCGCCAGACCGATCATGAGGGCGCGTGGTCCCCCATGCGCCCGCTACCGCGAATTTTGCCCTAGCGCCGGGGCCGCGTGAACATGAAGCGCACCAGTTCCGGCAGGTAACGGCGCTGCGGCATGTACGTCAGGAGTGTGTCCTCAAACCGCACCGGGCGCACCCCGCAGTAATCGAACAGGTTGCCCAGCTTGGCCGTGCGGTTCCCGGCAAGGATGTCAAGCCATTGTGGGGTCATCGGCCAGCGCGGGATCAGCCGGCTGACCACGTTGTTCACCGTGCGCAGCATATACGGCGGCACGGGCACGATCACGCGTTGCGCGCCGGAAACGCGCATCACCGTGCGGATCAACTCGTTGTAGGTCAGGTACTCCGCCCCGCCGATCTCGATCGTCGCGTCGACCAGCTCGATCCGTTCCAGGCTGTTCGTCAGTGCCTTGACCAGATCGCCCACATACAGCGGGTGCAGCAGGTTTTCGCCCTGCCCCGGCTGGAAGTAAAACAACGGATTCGAGCGTAGCAACATCGCCACGCCGTTGACGAAATGGTCCTCCGGCCCGAACAACACCCCGCTACGCATGATCGTATAGGCCAGGCCGCTGCTGCGAACCAGGTCTTCGGCCCGCCCCTTGGCGCGCAGCAAGTTGTACGCCGAAGCCGGTTCGGCACCAAGCTGGCTGATGTAAAACATGCGCCCGATGCGCGCCGAACGTGCCGCCGCAATGACGCGCCGCGTGCCCTCGATATCCACGCGCTCCAGGTCGCGCCGTGTGCCCCACCACTGCGCGCTCGCCAGGTGGATCACGGTATGCACGCGTTGCATCGCTTGATGCAGGCTTGCCGCATCCTCCAGCGCCCCCTCGACGACCTCAACCGCTGCGGGCCAGTCGATCCGCCGCCGCCGCCGGGGGCGCACCAGTATACGCACGGGCCAGCCAGCCTCGACCAGATACGGGACCAGCTCGCGCCCGACCAGCCCCCGCGCCCCTGTCACCAAGATCATGAAGCATTTACTCCTTCCGCGCGCGGCATTATACCATGCGCGGCCCGATCAAACGCATTTCCACACACCGGTTTGCCACCGGTCGCGCGCAACGATCCACGCCAAACCGGGTTATACAGTGGGAGATAAACATGCACCGGCGCTAAGTCCGCAGCGATGCGGTATAATCGGTGGCCTGAACCGTAACCGTACTGCGCCGAATCGTGCGCTGCCCGTTGGTCGCGCTGGCGTGCCGGGCAGCGCCGCACCGAATAGCGGAGGATACGACAAGTGGAATTGAAACGCGTGGTTGTCACCGGTCTGGGAATTATCTGCCCTGTCGGCAACACCCCCGAAGAAGCGTGGGAGAACATCTCGAACGGCGTCTCCGGCGCACAACACATCCCGAAATTCGAAGAACTCGGCCTGAAGGTCACCTTCGGGGCGCCGATCAAGAACTTCAACCCGGAAGAGCACTTCAGCAAGCGCGACCTGCGCCGCACCGACCCGCTGACCCAGGTCGCCGTGTACAGCAGCCAGCAGGCGCTTGACGATTCCGGCCTGAACGCCAACGATGAAGACCCCTATGCCACCGGCGTGTTGATCGGCACCGGCATCGGCGGGTTCCAGACGCTCTACGAAGGCATCGAGAAGTTCATGCGCGAAGGTCATGCCACCGTCAGCCCGCTGCTGCTGCCGATGATGCTGCCGGACAGCCCGGCGGGCAAAGTCGCGATCGACTTCGGCCTGCGGGGTCCGAATATGGCAATCTCGACCGCTTGCGCGACCGGCAACAACAGCATCGGCGAAGCCTACGAGATAATCCGCCGCGGCGCGGCCAGCGCGATGCTCGCGGGATCGTCAGAGGCGGCGCTGCTGGACCTGACCATCGCCAGCCTGTCGAACATGAAGGCGATCTCGCGGCGTAACGACGATCCGCAGGCCGCATCGCGCCCCTTCGCGAAGGACCGCGACGGGTTCGTCGTGGGCGAAGGCGCTGCCGTGCTGATGCTCGAAGAACTCGAACACGCCAAAGCACGCGGCGCGCGTATCTATGCAGAAGTCACGGGCTACGGCTCGACGTGCGACGCGTACCACGTCACCGCGCCGCTGGAAGACGGCGAAGGCGCGCAGGCCGCGATGCGCTTCGCGCTGCGCAGCGCCGGACTCCAGCCGGAAGATATCAGCTACATCAACGCGCACGGCACCAGCACGCCGCTGAACGACGTCAGCGAGACCAGGGCGATCAAGGCGGTCTTCGGTGCACATGCCTACAACGTCGCGATCAGCTCGACCAAGTCCATGACCGGGCACCTGATGGGGTCAGCGGGCAGCGTCGAGGCCGTGTTCAGCGTCCAGGCGATCCAGCACCAGTTCGTGCCGCCGACGATCAACCTGGACGAACCCGATCCCGAATGTGACCTGAACTACACGCCCAATGTCGGCGTGAAGGCGGACATCAAACACGTGATGAGCAATTCGTTTGGGTTCGGCGGGCACAACGCCGTGCTGATTTTCAGCCGTTACGAGGACTGATCCTGGCGGCAGCCGGCTGTTGCCAGGGGCAAGTTTACAGCACGGAAACGCTGAGCCTGACCACCACTGCCGCGCACCGATAGCCGTTAACCGGACATTGCAAGGAACACGCATGATCGACAACAACGGATACCCGCACCGGCTGCTCCCAGGCCGCGCGCTCAAAAGTTACAAGCCGCGCGCCATGCGGTTCGCGCATATCGTCGGTTGGGGCATGGAAGTGCCGGCGCAGGTGCTCTCCAACCACGACCTCGAAGCGATCGTGGATACCAACGACGACTGGATCGTCACGCGCACCGGGATCCGCGAGCGGCGCATCGCCGAGCCGCGCGAGACCACGACCAGCCTCGCCATCCGCGCCGCGCAGAAGGCGCTCGACGTGGCCGACGTGCTGCCCAGCGATCTCGACCTGATCGTCGTGGCGACAGCAACGCCGGAACACATCTTCCCCAGCACGGCCAGCCTGGTGCAGGACTACCTCGGCGCGCGCAGCGCCGGGGCGTTTGACCTCAGCGCCGCGTGTTCCGGCTTCGTCTACGGGATGGACATGGCCGCGAACAAAATACGCACCGGCTCGGTCAACACCGCGCTGGTGATCGGCGCGGAAACGCTCAGCCGCGTGGTGGACTGGTCCGACCGGGGAACCTGCATCCTCTTTGGCGACGGTGCGGGCGCGGTCGTGCTGCAGGGCAGCGACGTGCCCGGCGGCGTGTTGAGCAGCGTCCTGCGCTCGGATGGCTCCGGGTGGGATATGCTCACCCTGCCGACCGTCAGCAGTCGCGACACCTACCTGCAGGACGGGAAGCACGAGATGCACCGTATCTACATGGACGGGCGCGGCGTGTTCCGCTTTGCGACCAAGGTGATCGGGGACAGCGTGCGCGACGCGCTGGACCAGGTCGGGCTGACGCCGGACGCGCTCAACCTCGTGATCCCGCACCAGGCCAACGCGCGCATCATCACCTACGCCGCGAAGTCGCTCCACATCCCCGAAGATCGTGTCTATAGCAATGTCGAACGCTACGGCAACACGTCCGCCGCCTCGATCCCGATCGCGCTGGCGGAAGCCGTGGAAGAGGGCCGCGTCAGGCCCGGCGATCTCGTGGCCTTTGTGGGGTTTGGCGGGGGCTTGTCGTGGGCCTCGATGATCGTCGAGTGGTCGGCGCTGCCACCCAAGAGCAATTACTCGATCAACTGGGGCCGGCGCAAGGGCGAATACGCGCTGGCCTGGCTGCGCCGGCCCCTGATGCGCTGGTGGCGGCGCTTGATGTTACTTTCCCCCACGACGTGGATTCTCGCCGCGCGGAGGGCGCTAGTCCGCCGCCGCACCCGGATTCAGCAGCAAGCGGAAGACTTCCAGCAGCGCGCCCAACACCGCGCCCAGGAAATCCAGCAGCGCGCGCAGCAAATGATCGACCGCGACGAAAAGCGACTCGACAAACCCGCTGCGGAACGCGAAACCGACGACACACCGGCCCAAACGCCGGACGACACGCCGTAAGCGCTGCAATCACCAACAGGGCGATCCATCGCTTGAACGGATCGCCCTGTTGTTTCGTCCATGTGTGCCTTGTGGGCGGCACATCGCCGGTCGCTACTGCGGGATCACGCGCACAAACTTACGCTTGCCAACCTGCAACACCACCGGCAGCGCGTCCGGCGACAATTCCACGTCGATCGACGCGACCTTTTCCCCGTCCAGCTTGACGCCGCCGCCCTTGATCTGGCGCTTGGCATCGCCTTTGCTGGATGTCAAACCCGCCTCTGCAAGCACGTCGATCACGCGCACCGGTCCGTTGACCGCGTAGACGGGCATATCGTCGGGCAGGCCCGCGCCCTGGATCACGGTCTCGAAGTGCTGCTGGCCACGCTGCGCGCCCTCCGTCCCGTGAAACTCCTCGACCACGCGGAACGCGAGCGCTTTCTTGACGCCCATCGGGTCTTCCTGCATGCGCCGCCGGAGTTCGGCCAGGTCGCTCTCGGTGTAGCCAAACAACAGCTTGTGGTAGATCGGCATTGCCTTGTCCGGCACGCTCATCAACTTGCCGTACATATCCTCCGGCGTGGTCATCAAGGGAATGTCGTTACCCAGGCTCTTGCTCATCTTGATCTCGCCGTCCGTGCCCGGCAAACTCTCGCCCATGATGATCGCGACCAGCGGGGGCTGGCCGAGCGCCTGCTGTAGCTTGCGCCCCGCCACCACGATGTTGAAAAGCTGGTCCTGCCCGCCGACCTGTACGTCCGTCTCCTGCGCGACCGCGTCATACGCCTGCATCAGCGAGTAGAACAGCTCGTGCAGGTAGATCGGCTCGCCGGTCTCGATGCGCTTGGCGAAATTGTCGCGCGCCAGAAACTGCTGCACGGTGAAGTGCTGCGCCAGCTTGATGATATCGCGGAAGTCCAACGACGCGAGCCATTCGTCGTTGCGCCGCACGATCGTTTTTTCCGGGTCCAGGATTTTGAACGCCTGGTCCGTGTAGGTCTGCGCGTTGCGCTCGACCTCTTCCGGCGTCAGTTGCTCGCGCGCTTCGTCCTTGTCCGAGGGGTCACCGATCAGGCTGGTAAACGTCCCGATCAGGAACGTCACCTCGTGCCCAAAATCCTGGAACTGGCGCAGCTTGCGCATGGTGATCGTGTGCCCCAGGTGCAGGTCTGGCTTACGCGGGTCGTAGCCGCAATACACCCGCAGCGGGCGGTCTTCCTTTTCCGCCGCGATCAGGCGCTCGCGTAGCTCTTTGGTCATGTTCGCTTTGGTCTGGGGATCACCGTATTCGGCGCCCGCCATCAATACCTCAACCTGCTGCTCAATGGTTGCCATGCGCTGTGTGTTCCTTTCTTGCCAACCCGATCAAATGCGGCTGCGAAATCAACGGTCGTGCCGCGCACCTGGCCACAACCGTTTTTCACCCTGTGCAAGTCCTCCCTATAATAACATGGGTAAGGCCAACTGCCAGCGGCGAATCTGGCGACTTACGGGGAAAACGCCGCGCATGCCAACCCGCAGCCAGCACCTGTCGCTAACGGCGCGAGCGCAGCAGGTGTAGAATACAGTCGCCGCAGAAACCACGCATCCGCACGCGGCACATACATTCCGCCTCAAGAGAAAGGAACGCAGCATGAAGATCATCGAAAACACATACGCCCGGCTTGCTATTCGTTTCGGTAACGCGATTCTACCGGCGGTAATTTTCGTCCTCGCGCTGGTGATCGGGCTGGCGTTCGCGATCTACGGATCGGCGTCCGACCTGCCGGTGTTCATCCTCGTGGGCGCGTTGTTCGCCTTTGCGGGGTTCCTGCGCCTGATCATGGAAAAGCACGTCACCCTGACCTTTGACCGCGACGCACAAACGCTCAATGTACGCCAGCGCCATTATCTCGTGCCGGGGGATGACACCTACTCGCTAAGCGACATCCGGCGCATCACCGCGCTGTGTGGCGACGGGCAGCTCATCGACGAGGTGCCGCCCGACGCCAGCCCGCGCTGCGATCTGGTGATCGACTTCATCAAGATGCCGGACTACGCGGTCAAGCGTAACCTCAAACGCGAGGACGCGGCCCGCGCCGTGAAGCTGATCCGCCAGTTCTTGCAGTCGGATTAAGCGGCCTCTGCCGGGCGTGCGATCCCACGTCGGCATTGCCAAGCACCCGCCCGTTCTTTATAATCGAGCGGTAATCACGCGGCGGAACAAGCCGTAGCAACCGGTCCGCTACCCGCAGCAACACGGCACACATTACGAGAGAGCGCCCTATGAAACACATGACCAGCGCCGAAGTGCGCGAGGCTTTTCTAGAATTCTTCGAAGAGATGCATCACAAGCGTGTCGCCTCGTCGTCGCTTGTGCCCGGCAACGACCCGACGCTGCTGTTCACGAACGCGGGAATGGTGCAGTTCAAGGACGTGTTCCTGGGCCTGGACAAGCGCCCCTACTCCCGCGCCACCACCGCGCAGAAATGCATGCGCGTCAGCGGCAAGCACAACGACCTGGAAAACGTCGGACCGTCGCCCCGGCACCACACCTTCTTCGAGATGTTGGGAAACTTCAGCTTTGGCGACTACTTCAAGCAGGACGCGATCCGCTACGCCTTCGACCTGCTGACGAAAGTCTATGAAATCCCGCCTGAGCGGCTCGCTTTCACGGTCTATGAAGACGATGACGAAGCGTACCGCATCTGGACCGAGGAGATCGGCGTGCCCAAGCATCGCGTTGCGCGAATGGGACCGGCGACCAATTTCTGGCAGATGGCCGAAACGGGTCCCTGCGGCCCGACCAGCGAAATTCATTTCGACCTGCGCCCCGAAGAAGGCGAAGACACGATCATCGATGCACTGGTCGCCGAAGATGACCGCTTCCTGGAGATCTGGAACCTCGTCTTCATGCAATACAACCGCACCCAGCCGGACCCGCACAATAGCGGCGAATTCGACGCGCCGCTGCCCGCGCCCGGCGTGGATACCGGCGCCGGGTTGGAGCGCATCGTCAGCGTGTTGCAGCGCACCGAAGCGAATTACGAAACCGACCTGTTCATGCCGATCATTGGGCGCGTGCAGCAACTGACCGGCCAGACCGATGCCGAACGCGACGCCAACATCGTGCCTTACCGCGTGATCGCCGACCACATGCGCGCGGCCACTTTCCTGATCGCGGACGGCGTGCGGCCCGGCGCAACCGGGCGGGATTACGTTTGCCGTATGGTGATCCGGCGTGCGGTGCGCTTCGGGACCAAGCTGGGCTTCGAGGAGCCGTTCCTCGCGGATGTGGCAGATGCGGTGATCGACAAGATGGGCGAGCCATACCCCGAACTGGTCGAGGCGCGCGAGACGATCCGGCGCACGATCACAGGCGAGGAAGTGCGCTTCCGCCGCGCGATGGACCGCGCGCTCGCCGAGCTGGACGAGATGCTCGACGCGCTCACCTACGACGTACAGGACGCCCTGCGCGAGATGCTGGCGCCCATACTCGGCGGGGAGCAGGCGGCCCAGGCGGCGCTCGACACACGCAACCCGCAAGAAGCGCAACTCGCCGCGCAGCTCGACCAGCTCGACCAGGCGCTCGCGGATTCCGGCGCGGGCAGCGCGCTGGAGCAGATGATCAGCCGCATCGGGTTCGACGTCAAGCTCACCGACGTGCTCGACCAATTCGCGCCCGACAGCGCCATCCGCGATGAACTGCTGCTGCTCGGCCAGCTTCCCGGCGACCAGGCGTTCCGGCTGCACGCGGAAAAAGGGCTGCCGCTGGAGATCACACGCGATATCGCCCAGGAACGCGGGTTCACGGTGGACGAGGTCGGTTTCCGCGCGGCCCAGCGCGAGCACGAGGCGATCAGCCGGGGCGCGGACGGCGGCGCGTTCAGCGCGATCGACATGGGCCAGACCTACCAGCAGACGCTCGCCTCCCTGCGCAGCGAGGGCCTGCTTGACGACGGCGTCGAACAGGACCAGTACGGCCCGCTGAGCCGCGAAGCCCGCGTGCTGGCGATCCTGCGCGATGGCGAGATGGTCGAGACGGCCAGCGTGGGCGACAGGGTCGAGATCGTGCTCGACAGCACCTCGTTCTACATCGAGTCCGGCGGACAGGTCAGCGACACGGGCGTGATCCGGGGCGACGGCTGGACGGTCGATATCGAGGACGCGCGCAGGCCGCTTGGGGGCCTGATCGTGCACATCGGTGAAGTCGTCGAGGGCCAGCCGCAGCGCGGCGCAGCCTGCACCGTGGCGGTAGACGACACGCGGCGCATGGACATCATGCGCAACCACACCGCGACACACCTGCTGCATGCCGAACTTCGCCGGGTGCTCGGCCCGCACGTCCAACAGCGCGGCTCGCTGGTCGCGCCGGACCGGCTGCGCTTCGACTTCAGCCACGACGCCTCGCTCAGCCAGGACGAACTGGACACGATCGCGCACAACATCAACGCGGCGATCCTGGCCGACATGCGCGTTACTGCCGAGTGGAAAACGCTGGACGAGGCACGCAGCGAAGGCGCGATGGCGCTCTTCGGCGAGAAATACGGCGACACGGTGCGCACGATCAACATCTGGAAGAACGGCGAGCGCTACAGCTACGAACTCTGTGGCGGCAACCACGTCAGCTCGACGGGCGTGATCGGGACGTTCGTCTTCACCGGCGAAGGCAGCGTCGCGCAGGGCATCCGCCGCGTAGAGGCCCGCACCGGGCACGCCGCAGAAAGCTACATTCGCCGCCAGCTGCACGCACTGCAGCACAGCGCCGCGCTGCTCGGCACCACGCCCGACCAGCTCACGGATCGCGTTGCCGCGCTGCAAGAGGACATCAAAGCC
Source organism: uncultured Anaerolineaceae bacterium (assembly GCA_964425755.1). GTDB lineage: Bacteria > Chloroflexota > Anaerolineae > Aggregatilineales > Aggregatilineaceae > CAYRNY01. Next base: position 56,496 of record CAYRNY010000002.1, on the reverse strand, counting down.
CAGCAGCAGGAAAACGCCGCCCTGCGCCGCCGCGTGGCACGGCTGGAATTCGAAAACCTGCTGCAAAAAACCGAAACCGTCAACGGCGTGGCGGTGCTGGTGGCACAGGTCGCGCCGACCGCTACCGACACACTGCGCGAAATGACCGACTGGTTCCGCGACAAGGTCGATTCCGGCGTCGTGGTGTTGGGCATGGTCGCGGACAGCGGCAAACCGCAGCTTGTCGCCGCGGCCACCAAGGACCTCAAAGGGCGCATCCACGCCGGAAATATCATCCGCGAAGCCGCCAGGATCACCGGGGGCGGTGGTGGCGGGCGTCCGGACATGGCCCAGGCGGGCGGCAAGGACCCGGACAAGCTCAACGCAGCCCTGCAACACGCCGCCAGCCTGATCAAGGACGCGCTGAGCCAGTAAGCCGGCACAGGCAGCCATTCACACGGGGCGGCCAGCAGGTCGCCCCGTTCGTTTCGCGGCCACCGTATCGCGCATGTTTCGCCCGCTGCGCGTTATCCGCAAGGCGAACTTTGCGGTAAAATAACCGCATGAGCGACGATATCCACACCATCCACCTCGAACCATACGATGACGCGGTATCCGTGCGCGACCGCCTGGCGTTCGTCGATGCGCCGCGCGTGTTGCTGCGCTGGCCGCCGCACGGCCCGGTGCTGCAACGCAAGCTCGACCTGCTGCTCGTGCAACGCCAGGCGACACGGCTCGGCAAGCAGATCGCGCTGCTCACAAACGACCGAAACACCATCGATCACGCGCAAGACCTGAACATCTCCGTTTTCCCAGACGAGCAAACGGCAGCCCGCAGCCGGTGGCAGCGCCCGCGCGAAAACGCCCTGGCCTCGCCCCGCGACCCCTACGAACAGGCCGCGATCGCGCAGCGTGTCGCAGAACTGCGCGGCGCGCCGCTGACGCCCGGCCAGCAGCGATTGCGCCAGATCGGGCGCTGGGTGCTGTTCGCCGGGCTGCTGGTGCTGCTGGGGCTGGGGCTGCTGGTCACCGTGCCCAGTGCCACCGTCACGCTGACGCCTGCCAGCCGCCAGGTCTTTGAAACCGTCTCGATCGTCGCCGCACCGGACCTGAACGACATCGACATCGAAAACTACCGCATGCCCGCCAACGTCGTCACGCTGCAGGCGACGGCGCGTGTCACCGTCGAGGCGACAGGCGTCGAATCCGCCGGCGCATCCCGCGCGCAGGGACTGGTCACGTTCCGCAACACTACCGACACCCCGATCCTGATCCCGCTGGGCACGGTCGTCATGACCAGCGACACGTTCCCGGTCCGCTTCGCCACGTCCATCGAAACCACGCTCCCCGCCGGGGACAGCGCCAGCATTGACGTGCCGGTCCAGGCGCTGCCCGAACATGCAGGTGCAGAAGGCAACGTCGATCCCGGCGCGATCAACCGTGTGGAAGCCGAGTTCGCGGACGCGGTCAGCGTCACCAACGCCAACGCCACGTATGGCGGCGCGCGGCAGGAAATGAAGATCGTCACGCAAGCCGACCACGAGCGCCTGCTCGTGCTGGGCCGCCAGCAGTTGCTGCAAAACGCACGTGATATCCTGCTGCACCAGTTGTCGGGCGACCAATTCCTGGTGCCCGGATCGGTCGTGATCACCCGCGAGCGCCCGGAGTGGACACTATACAGCGCGATCGTGGGCGATACGGCCAACAGCGTCAGCCTCGACCTGCGCGCGGACGTGCAGGCCGTGATCGTCGACGAACAGCAGGCACGGCAGGTCGCCTATGCGAGCCTCGCGCCGTACATCCAGCCCGGACAGGAGATCGCGCCCAGCGCCTTGACTTTCACGCGCGGCGATATCACCAACATCGAGCCCGACGGGCGCGTGACCTTCCTGATGACGGTCAGCGGCAACATCGCCGTTGCCATCGACAGCGCCGATGTGCGCGCGCGGCTGGCCGGTCTCAGCGTGGACGATGCCCGCGCGCGCCTGGAATCCGAACTGCTGCTCGACCCGGACCGCCCCCCGCAGATCGACACGTGGCCGGGCTGGTTCAGCCGCCTGCCCCTGCTGCCGTTTCGCATCAACGTGCAGGTGAACACACCATGACCGGTTTCCCCGGACGGCTGCTCGGCATCGACTACGGCCTGAAGGTGATTGGGCTGGCGCTCAGCGATCCGACCGGCCTGATCGCGCGCCCGCTCGACGTGCTGCACCGTACCTCGAAGCGCGAAGACTTCGCCAGGATCAACGCGTTGATCGCAGAACACGACGTCGCCGCGTGCGTCGTCGGCCTGCCGGAGTCCCCGCCGGAGATCACCGCCTACACGCAGGCGGACCGCGTCCGGTTGTGGGCGTCGCGGCTGGCGGCGGCGATCGACGTGCCGGTCTACCTCTGGAACGAACGGTACTCCTCGCAGGAAGCCGAGGAGCTGCTCGCCGAAAGCGGCAAAGAACGCCCCGCGCGCGTGGACGCCGTCGCCGCAGCGGTGATCCTGCAAAGCTTCCTCAACGCGCGGCGTGATTACGGCGTCGACTGGCCGGACCCGGTCCCGCCCGCTGAGGAATGATGCGTAGCGCAAACGCCGCCAAAACGTCCGCCAGGGGCGCTTTTCCTGACCCTAATTTGCCCGTATAATCGCCAGCGTGACCGATCATCACCCGGGGAGAAAACAGCATGCGTGGGATGCTTCGAACAGTGCTTATCCTGTTGGTCGTGGTCAGCCTGGGGATCGCGCTGGTCGGCTGCGTGGTCGGCGTGGGGCTGTACCTGTGGGCCGCCAACGATACCGACGCCAGCCTGAACCCGATCACGGCGATCCGGCTCAAGATCAACCTGGCACGCCATGAGGATGAACTTACCTCCCCCGCCGGGACCGACGATTCCTACCGCGAGTTTGTCGTCGCGTCCGGCGATACCGCCAGCACGATCGCAGTGAACCTGTTCACCCAGGGCCTGATCACCGACCCGGACCTGTTCGTAGACTACGTGCAGTATCACGGGCTGGACGGCCAGCTCGAAGCGGGGACGTTCTTCCTGCGGCAGACCCAGACGATGGAAGCGATCGCCTACGCGCTGACCGACGCCAGCGCTGCCTCGATCGCGTTCCGCACCATCGCCGGGTGGCGGCTGGAAGAACTCGCCGAGAACGTGATCGACACCAACCCGCTGCTTGACTTCGATGGGCAGGCATTTCTCGACGTGGTGGGGCGCGGTGCCCCCATCCCGCCGGATTTCGCGGCGCGCGTGGGGATTCCGGCAACGCTCAGCGACGGCAACCCGCCCTCGCTGGAAGGGTTCATGTTCCCCGGTGACTACAAGCTTCAGCCGAACATCACGCCGGTTGGCCTGCGCGACCGGCTGCTGGAAGCGTTCAACGCGAACGTGACCGACGCCATGCACGCGCGTGCCGCCGAGATGGGCTACAGTATGTACGAGATCGTCACGCTGGCTTCGATCGTGCAGCGCGAAGCGAGCGTAATCGATGAAGCGAGTATGATCGCCTCGGTTTACCTCAACCGCCTGGAACGCGGCATGCGCCTGGATGCCGATCCAACGGTGCAGTACGCCATCGGCAGGCGAGAGGGGCGCTGGTGGCCTAATCTCTACGGCGAGTCGGACTACTACGCCCTGAACGATCCCCAACCGGAGTACGCCTATAACACGTACCTGGATCAGGATGGCGCAACACGCAGCGAACTGCTGCCGCCCGGCCCGATCTGCTCGCCGGGCCTCGCCGCGATCAATGCCGTGCTGTACCCGGCGCAGACCGATTACCTGTACTTCCGTTCCTGCGACGACCAGACGCACATATTCTCAACCAATCTCGCCGACCACAGCGCGATCGAATGCCCGTAAAACATCCCATTCATGCACCCGGCAGCAAGCGTTACCTAAACGGCGTGAGCGCATGCCATCACAGCGCACCGCTTGCCCGTAGTTTGGTGATCGTGGCATCGTCCAGGCCCAACACCTCGCGCAGGACCGCGTCCGTGTGCTGGCCCAGCGACGGGGGCGGCGTGCGTACCGTCGCGGCTTGCGGTGTTATCTGCACCGGCGGGCCAACCATGTGCAGCACGTCGCCCGCCACATCAAGCGCGTGGACCAGGCCCCGCGCCGCGACATGGGGGTCGCTGGCGATCGCCGGCAGGTCGTTGATCGGCCCGGCAGGAATGCCCGCCGCCAGCAACCGCTCGACCCACTCCGCCGCCGGACGCCGCCGGAACATATCAGCCAGCAGCGCGACCAGTTCGTCACGGTGGGCCACGCGCGCCGGGTTGCTCGCAAAGCGTGGGTCGTCGCGCAGGTCGGGCCGGTCCAGCAGCGCGCACAGCTTCGCGTACTGGCTGTCGTTGCCCACCGCCAGCACGAACGCACCATCCGCCGCTTCGAACGTCTGGTACGGCACGATGTTCGGGTGCTGGTTGCCGTGACGCTGCGGCGGCTTGCCGGAGACCAGGAAGTTACTCGCCACGTTGACCAGCGCCGCGACCGAGGCATCCAACAGCGCCACGTCGATGTACTGGCCCTCGCCCGTGTGTTCCACATGGCGCACCGCCGCCAGGATCGCGGACGCCGCGAACAGCCCCGCGATCACGTCTGAGATCGCCACGCCGAGCTTGGTCGGCGGCCCCTCAACCGGCCCCGTGATCGACATCAACCCGCTCATCGCCTGGATCACGTAATCGTAGCCCGGGCGCTCGCGGTACGGCCCGGTCTGGCCGAACCCGGTCACGCTGCAATACACCAATGCCGGGTTGAGCGCCCGCAGGTCGTCGTAGCCCAGCCCAAACGACGCCATCCCGCCGTGCTTGAAGTTCTCGACCACCACGTCCGAGCGGGCCGCGAGATCGCGCGCGATCTGTTGCCCGCGCTCGGACTTCAAGTCGAGCGTCAGGCTGCGCTTGTTGCGGTTCACACTGATGAAATACGCGCTCTGCGCCGCGTCCGCCGCGCCGAACCAGGGCGGCCCCCATTCGCGCGTGTCGTCGCCGTGCCCCGGTCGCTCGACCTTGATCACGTCCGCGCCCATATCCGCCAGCAGCATCGTGCAGAACGGCCCGGCCAGCACGCGCGAAAAATCCAGCACGCGCAGCCCGGCCAGCAGTCCGCGAGTCTCGGTTGCCATAAAAACCTACTCCCCAATGGAACACATGAAAACAAACGCCCCACGCAGCGCGCGGGACGCCTGTTATACCCCAACAGGTGCACTTGCGGCAGTGCCGTTAAGCACACATCTCTACGCGCTCAGTGTGCCGGCATGGCTTCCGTCTCGGCGTCAGGCAGCGGCGCAGCGTCGCGCGCGGCCTCGTCCACCGCGTCCTTGTGCACGACGTAATCCGGCAGGTCTGCTTCCAGACGGCGCATCGCGGGGATCGCGTACATGCCAAGCTGCACGACGATCATCAGCACGCCGTAGATCATCATCACCAGCCCGATCCCGGACCCTGCACGCGTGCCGACCAGCGGCGCGACGACGGGCCACCAGCTTGCCGTACCAACCGCCGGCTCGAAGACCTTGTCCGCCAGCGGCCCGGCGATCAGGTACGTCAGCGGGTTGAGCAGCATCGCCAACTGGAGCACCGCCGAAAAGACGCGCCCCTGCAAGTCCGGCGGAATCTTGATCTGCAGCAGTGACATAAATGACGCGTTGATGATCGGGACCGGAAACAGCACGAAGAACAGCGCCATGCCCATCGCCAGCGGGCTACGCGTCATGCCGTAAATGATCAGGAACACGCCTTCCAGCGCGATGCCGGGCAGGATCGTGTGGATGCGCGGGTTCGTGCCGCCCCACACGCTCATGATAATGCCACCAACCAGCGGCCCGGCGCTCATGACCCCCAGCAGCAGGCCGAGTGTCGCCTCGCTACCGGTGATGGTCAGAATATACGGCGTATTGTAGATCAACGCGCCGCCGATCAAAAAATTCGCCATCGTCGCGGCGAAGACCAGCCAAAGCAGCATACCCTTCGTGCGCAGGTAGTTAAAGCCGACAAACGCCTGCTTCCATACCGACAGGCCCGCCGTCGCCTGGCCCTCTTCGGTCACGACGGGACGCGGGATGTGCACCAGCAGGATCACCACGATCGCAAACAGGAACGTGACCAGATCGATCACCATCACGCCCGCCGCCCCGACCACCGCGAACAGCAATCCCGCCAGCACCGGCGCGACGATCCCCGATGCCGGGCCCGTCAACTGCTGGATCGCGTTGGCGCGGTCGCGCTGGTCGTCCGGGATCAGCATCGTGATCGAAGCCTGGAACGCCGGGGCCTGGAAGATGCCGAACGCGGCTTCTACCACCGCCACGACGTACAGGTGCCACACCTCAAACACGCCGGTGACGAACACCGTCAGCAGGAACAGGGTCGCCGCCGCCTGCCCTGCATCCGCGACCGCCATCACCTTCCGGCGGTCCCAGCGGTCGGCCAGCACACCGGCCACACCGGCACTCAGCACGGTGGGCAAAGCCGAGAAAAACGCGACCATCGCCAGCGGCGTGACGCTTTCGGTGTCCTTGAACACGCGGATGCCGACCGCCAGCCCGGTCATGCGGCTGCCGATCAGCGAAATCGTCTGCGTCAGCAGGATGATGTAAAACGTGCGCAGTGACTGTTTTCTCATGCGGGCTGTTTCCTTCCGCTGCAAACCGCGAACCTCGCTTCAGTAACGTTATACGCGGCCAGTACGGGAAAGTTGCAACGCATGCACAATAATTTTAAGGTACCATATAAATTTTACAAACACAATACATCAACAAACAAAAAGGCCCGGCAGTAAATGCCGGGCACGTGTGACCCCTAAACCGAAAACAAACGGCGCGGCTAACCGTCGCCATCGTCACCGGGCGCGATCTCGTCGCCCTCGTCCTCGGCCTCGACGTTCCGCACGATCTCGACCTTGACTTTCGCCACCAGGCCCGTGATCGCGCTCAGCGCGGTGAGTGTCGGCGCGGACAGTGCAAACACACCACCGACCAGCACGCCTACCGTCAGCGGGACTTCAAGCAAATACTTGCCTTTCTGATCCTTGATCCGCAGCGTGCGCACGTTGCCCTGCCGGATCAACTCCCTGATCCGCTTGACGAGTTGCTCTGCCTCGATCTCGATCTCCTCGACAAAGGTACGTGCCGCATCCTCACCCGTGCGGCCCCGGTCGTCCCTGGGTTCACCCGACTCGGTCATCTCAATGATTCCCTCCGTTATGTCTAACGCGGCCAAAGCGTGTCCTGCATATTTCAAGGCATTCCACAGCGCCATGCATAGCTCCGTTCCACCATGTCCGCCGGCAACGTCCCCGGCACGCCGTTTCGAGCTTTAGAGAAAGCCGCACGGCGTTCGTTGACGCACCGCCGATCACTTCCTGCTATAAATAGTATCGTAGAACGGCGGCAAAGGTTGCTGTTCTTGCGCACGAAATCCGACCGCTTCGGCCAGGATCGCCCGCGCCCGCGCCAGCCGGTCCGCGTCATTCGCGTGCAGCGTGAACAGCACGTCCCCCCGCTTGACCCGGTCCCCGACCTTGTGGTGAACGACCACGCCAACCGCCGGATCGATCGGGTCGCCCTTCTTCTCACGCCCGGCACCGAGTTCGAACGCCGCCCGCGCGACCTGCATCGCGTGGACCTGCGCGAGATAACCGTCTTCGCGCGCCGACAACTCCTCGCGGATGCGGGCTTGCGGCAGCTTGCCCGGATCGTCGATCATCGCCACGTCGCCGCCCTGCGCCGCGACCAACTCGCGGAACTTCGCCAGCGCGCTGCCGTTGTCCATCAACCCGGCCAGTTCGGAGATGTACCCGTCGAGCGCATCTGCGCGCGTGTCGCGCCGTCCTAGGCGCAGCATGTGCGCGGCCACCACGAGGCAATGCTCGCGCAGGTCCGGCGGGCCGCCGCCCCGGAGCGCTTCGATCGCCTCGCGCACCTCAAGCGCGTTGCCGACCGCACCCCCGAGCGGCTGGTTCATATCCGACAGCAGCGCGACCATCTCGCGCCCCGCGTCCACGCCGATATCGACCATGATCTGCGCCAGCGCGCGCGCCTCGTCAACCTGCTTCATGAACGCGCCCGCGCCGACCTTCACGTCGAGCACGATCGCGTTCGCGCCAGAAGCCAGCTTCTTGCTCATGATGCTGCTGGCGATCAGCGGCAGGCTGGGCACGGTGCCGGTCACGTCGCGCAGCGCGTAGATTTTGCCGTCCGCCGGGGCAAGGCTCTTCGTCTGCCCGCTGAGCACGATCCCGTGCTCGCGCACCTGCTGCAAGAACTGCTCATCTGTCAACTGCACGTTGTACCCGGCGATCGACTCCAGCTTATCGATCGTGCCACCGGAAAAGCCAAGCCCGCGCCCGCTCATCTTGGCGACCGGGACGCCCGCCGCAGCGACTAGCGGCAGCACCACCAGCGTGACTTTGTCGCCCACCCCGCCGGTCGAGTGTTTGTCCACCGCGTAATCGATCACGCCCGACAGGTCGAGCCGGTCGCCGCTCTCGGCCATAACCAGCGTCAGGTCGAACGTTTCGCGGCGCGTCATGCCCTGGAGATACACCGCCATCAGCCACGCCGCCGCCTGGTAATCAGGGATCGCGTCATTGGTGTAGCCCTCCACAAACCAGCGGATTTCCTCGGTGGTCAGTTCCTCGCCATCGCGTTTCTTTTCGATGATATCAATTGCTCGCATTACAGTTCGTTATCCTTCAGAGTAGAACAGTGTAAACCGCTCCCGGGGCGTCGCCCGCCGGGGATTCATTCCGCAGCGTCACAAGCCCGAAAACCGCTTACGACCGGCTAAAAACCAGTTAGATTCTGCTTGCAGTATACCACAGCGCCCCGCACTTTTGCGGCAGCACAACCCGGCACGACCGGCCCCGCCTGCGTTGCGCTTTAGGCGCGATCGCCCTGCAGATATCCCCAACGCGATAGCGTTTGTGCTAAAACCGGATATAATTCGATGCCTATTGGACGACAACTCGCTCAAGACATGACACATAACAGGTGAAAGCGTAATGAGCACTCAACAAACTTCTTCCGGCGAATCGCGCGCCCCACTGCCCTGGCGCAAACGGGCCAGCTACAAACCCGCCAAGAGCCGTCGCAAACGACAGAAGCAGCTTCGCGAGCAGCAGAGCATGCTATATGTGGCGCTCGGCGTGACCGTTGTCCTGGGGTTCGTCGCAATCTTGCTCAACTGGCAGAACGCAGGCGCGACTAAGACGGTGAGTTGTGAATCGTTCCCGGAATACTGCGTGCCGATGGCGAACCTCAGCAACGATTATGCAGCGTTTGAGGCAAGCGGCACGCGCGAGCTGGACCAGGAATCGCACGGCGTTGCAGGCGTCGTGCGCGGCATGACGGAGGACAACGTACCCTTTATCGGGGACCCGGGCGCGCCGATCCACTTCCGCACCGTGTCCAACTTCGCGTGCAGCCACTGTAACACGTACCACAGCAACGACCTCGCACCGTTCATCGAAGACTACGTCATGACCGGGCAGGCGACGCTTGGCTTTGTGATCGTCACAACCACTGCCGCACCGGCTTATGCCGAGGTCGCGTCCCAGGCGGCGTTATGTGCAGGCGAACAGGGCGCGTTCTGGGAAATGACGGATGAACTGTACCGGCTGGCACGCGCGGGGGGTATCGGCAGTTTCACCATGGGGCAGATCGGCGATTCGGCTAACGATATGGGCCTGAATCGCAACGCGCTGATCAACTGCGTGGCAGCCGGCAAATACAGCCCGCTGCTGATCGAGCACCAGATGTTCATGCAAGATCACGGCGTCAGCGGCACGCCGACCCTGCTCGTGCGCTATGCCGGCCAAGACGAGTGGACGCGTATCGAAGGCGCGTACCGGGGCTATGCGAACATGGCGGAGATGACCGAGCGCGCCAACGCCGCTCAATAGCGGGCGCATACCCGGCACCAGTCCCGCGATCAAAACAGCCCCCTCGGTGTGAGGGGGCTTGTGATTCGAACGCTCATGTTACCGGGGGTTAGCCCTGCATCTCGTCCGTCTCATCCGTGAGGATCGGCAGTTCCGCGATATCATACGCCTGGCCGCCGCGCGTCACGAGCAGGTACTGCGAAGCGACCCAGCCTTCAACCGTGCCGCCCGATGTCTCGTACGCCGCGTGGACCCACGAACCATCACCGTTGCGCCCGTCAAGCACCATGCTGTCGCCGCTGGGAATCCCCAGGACCACGCGTGCATCCGCGCTCGGACGGTCGCGCAGGTTCAGGTTAGCACCGGGGTCCAGGTCCACCGTGCCCACGACTTCCTGCATTTCTACCGGTATCTGCACCTCACCCGGCGCTTCGTAGTAGCCCGCTTCGCTCACATCGACCAGGGGCAGATCGGCGATATCGACCGGGCGTCCCTGCCGCTCAAGCGACGTATATTCCTCCGAAACCCAACCGATCGTCGCGCCGCCGTTCTCGGTGCGGTAGCGCACATACAGCCAGTACGGGCTGGTGGGCTGACCGACCAGACCTTCGCTTGGGGCTTCGGCCACACCCAATACCTCAAGCTGCGCCATCGCGGGCACCAGGTCCAGCGATTCGGCGCTTGTCTCCGGGAACCGGCGAAGCTGCAAGCTCACGCCCGGTTGAAGCTCAACGGTCGCGAGCACCGCGTCAAACTGCGGCGTCGGCGGCGTCACGTCGGAACTGAGATTCTCGCCCGGACGGTTGAACGGCTCTTCCGGCAGTTCCGTCCACAGCTCTTCGAGCGTATCGAGCAGTTGCCCGCGATATTCCACGCGCAAGTACTGCGCGTTTACCCAGCAGCGCAGATAGCCCCCGCCGGGGGTATCCCACTGCACGGACAGCCACAGTTCTTCGATGCTCTGCGGATCGGGGGTTGGCTCCGGTGTGACGTTGCCCGTCTCCGGGACCAGCGGCGTGCCCGTGCGCCCGAGCACGGTCAGCGTCGTGCCGCTGGGGATCAACCCCAACGAGCGCATGTCCGCGCCCGGCAGCTCGCGGCAGTGCAGATTCGCGCCGGGGTCGAGTTCCACGTAGGCAACAGGGCTTTGCTGCGGCTGGATCGGCGGCGCGGTGGGCTGCGCGACAGCTTCGCCCGTCTCCGGTGAGGCCACCAGTTCGCTGGATTCCTGGACCAGCTCGCTCGCGGTCTCTTCAGCCGCCGGTGGCTCCTCGGTCACCACTGGTGCCGGTTCTTCATCCGGCTGCGTGCTGATTTCCGGGGCGTCCTGTGCCGCTTCGGTGGCCGGCAACGCTTCGCTATCCGCGCCCTCATCTTCGGTGGCAGGCTCGGCCACCATCGGTTCGCCCACGCTCACCGGCAGGCTGCCAACGGCCACGTTGACCGGTGTCGCGGCAACGTTCGCGTCATACGGAGCACCGGACGTCCCGCCGCCGAACACCAGCACGGTGTAGTACGTCCCGCCGGCATAAACCATCTCCGGCACCGCCAGGTCAACCGGGTTCGTGGCATCTTCCACGCGCACCAGCATCGTGTAATTCCCCGGCGCGACCTCGACCGCGTCGCCCTGTGCGCTCGCTGCCAGCGCGGAGACCAGCGTCGTCTGGTCCTCGAACATAGCCTCAACCTCGGCATCAGGCACCGCGTTAACGACGCGCACCCGTGCCTGCTCAGGCGTCATCCCGGCCACGTCTTCCGGGAACACGTTCACGGCCAGCGACGCATCTGCCGCCTGTCCCGTCACGAGGGCCGTCACTGCGGGCGTGTCCGCCGCGAGGCTCACATCAGCCGCCAGCACGGGGTCATCCCCCGCTGGCGCACCTGCCGGACGCAGCGCGACGGAATAATCCCCCGCTGGAACCGCGATATGGCCGGACAGATCGCCCAGCGCCAGCGCCGGGGCGACCAGCGTTTCGCCCAGGTACACATCCACCGCCGGGGCATCGGGGCTGCCATGCGCAAACTGCACGCGCACGGTGTCCGCTGCGCCTTCTACCGGCGTCTCAAGCACCAGCGCCGAGCTTGAACCCGCCCCTTCCAGCGTGCCTATCGCCACAAACGTATACAGCATCCCGCTGCGCAACGGAACCTCACCGATCGAGGCGACCGCGCTCTCGACCGCGCCACCCGCCGGGACCATCACCAGGTTCTGCACGCCGCTGCCAATGTTGACCGTGCCGAACTGCGTACCGTAATTCACGCCTTGCAGCAGCGGGCCGCCCTCGGTCGTCACCACGTCCAGCGGCGGCGCATCGGGAATGGCGTTGACCGCCGTCAACCGCGCGAAGCCCAGGTCGATCTCGTCCAAAATATCTTCATACAACGAGGCTTCCAATGCATCCGGCGTCCCCTGCACGACCACGGTAAACGCCAGATTCGGGACCAACGGAACGGGCACGGCCAGCAGTGCCGGGGCAGCCGCCCCGCTACCGGATGACCGCAGTTCGATCTGGCGCTCGCCGCCCGGCACGTTCAGGTGCGGTGTTACGTCACCGAATGACAGCCCCTCGACCGCCAGCGCACCGTCAACATACACATCGACCATCGGCGCGCCGGACACCGCGTGCAAAAACCGCACGCGTGACGTCGGTTCCTGCGCCTGTGCCGTCCCGCTGGCCGGCATCGCCAGCACCAGCACCAGCACGACGAGCAGCAGACCGGAAATACTCCAGTTTCGATGCTTCATGGTAGTGTTTTCTCCTGAGAACTCCGCTTAAGGTCAACTCCTTGCTCGCAACGCGCACCATTTTAACGCACTCCGCGCGCGTTACCCAACGCCGCCGCGACGGTTTCCCGCCGCCCGGATGTTGGCCGAAACGTGATAGGGGCGCATCGTCTACGCCCCCTGTGGTTATCTGGTCATTAGCAACACCGGGCCGGGGCTTACGTGCCCTCCTGCCACTGGTTGAGATACGCGACCTGCTCATCGGTCAGCGTGTCGATCTCCACGCCCATCGCGTCCAGCTTCAACCGCGCGATCTCCTGGTCGATCGCTTCGGGGATCGTGTACACCTGGTTTTGCAGCGTTTCGCCGTTGAGCAGCATGTACTCCGAGCCGAGCGCCTGGTTGGCAAAGCTCATATCCATCACGCTCGCCGGGTGGCCTTCCGCCGCCGCCAGGTTCACCAGCCGCCCTTCGGCCAGCACGTTGATCCGGCGTCCGTCTTTCATACGATACTGATCGACGAACGGGCGCACGCGTTCCGGCGCGCCGTCGGCGATCGCGGCCAGGCCCTTGAGATTCAGCTCGACGTTGAAGTGCCCGCTGTTCGCCACGATCGCGCCGTCCTTCATCGCGTCGAAGTGGTGCACGTCCACCACGTTGATATCGCCGGTCGACGTCACGAACACATCACCGATCGGCGCAGCGTCGATCATCTTCATCACGCGGAACCCGTCCATCACCGCTTCCAGCGCCTTGAGCGGGTCCACCTCGGTCACGATCACGTTCGCGCCCATGCCTTTCGCGCGCATCGCGATCCCGCGCGAGCACCAGCCATACCCGCCCACGACGACCACACGCCCCGCAAGCAGGATGTTGGTCGCGCGGATGATGCCGTCGATCGTGCTCTGGCCCGTGCCATAGCGGTTATCGAACAGGTGCTTGGTCAGGCTGTCGTTGACTGCGATCACCGGGAACTTCAGCGCGCCGTCTTTCGCCATCGCGCGCAGCCGGATCACGCCGGTGGTGGTCTCTTCCGTCCCGCCGACGATGGTCTCCAGCAACTCGGTGCGGTTCTTGTGTAGCTCGCTGACCAGGTCCGCCCCGTCGTCCATCGTGATGTGCGGTTTGTGGTCCAGCGCCGCGCGCAGGTGATCGTAGTAGGTCGCGTTGTCCTCGCCCTTGATCGCGTACACCGGGATCTCGAAGTGCTGCACCAGCGAGGCCGCGACATCGTCCTGCGTGCTCAGCGGATTCGACGCGGTCAGCACCACGTCCGCGCCGCCGGCCTGCAATGTGCGCGCCAGGTTCGCCGTTTCCGTCGTGATGTGCAGGCAAGCCGAGACCCGCACGCCGTCAAGCGGGCGTTCCCTCTCAAACCGCGCGCGGATTTGCCGCAGCACCGGCATATCGCGCTCGGCCCATTCGATGCGATAGCGCCCCCCCGGGGCCAGACTCAAATCGCGTACATCGTGTTCAACCGTCATGAAGTGCTCCTTGTATTACTGTGAAATACTGCCTCAGTGTGCAGCCAGTCGCCAATTCTAACGCATAACCAGCCTGCCCAACAGCGTCACGTGGCAGGCTGGTACAAAAGCGCCATGCTGCACGGCGGGCACGCATGCCCGCCTGCGGGCCGCTTACCGCCGCAGGCCCGGCCCTTCCAGAAACGTCGAAGAACGCCGGAAGCCGAGCTTCTCGTACACGTGGATCGCCGGTTCGTTGCCGTACCTGACGTTCAACACGACCGGGTCGATCCCCGCCGCGAGCGCGTCGCGCACCACCGCCGCCGTAACTTGCGTCGCGTAGCCGCGCCCCCGGTAGTCCGGATGCGTGAAAACGTTGCCGATCGCCGCCACATGCTCCACCACCGACCAGACGTGCGTGCCCGCCGTCGCCACCAGCACGTCACCGGCCCACACGCCGTAGAACACACCGCGCGCGATCTGCGCCGGGCTGAAGGCGATCACTGCTTCGCCCGGACCTGCCGCCTGGGCATACAGCGCCGCGAGCTGCTCCGCCTGCCCCGGCTGGATGCGTGTCACCGCGTCCAGGCGCGGGGCGGTGAAGGCGTCCGCATCCAGCACCATCCGCCATTCCGTATGCGGATCGTGCAGGCGGTAGTAGCCCGCGATCACGTCGCCCAGTTCCGGCGGCATCAGCGTGTACATCTCGCACGGCAACGCGGTCGCGTCCAGTACCGCACGCACAGCATCGGCACTGCCATACGCCGTGATGATCGTCGGTTCCAGCCCGCGATAGAACAACACCACGCCCGCAAGCACGCCACCATCGAACGCGCCGATGTACTCGCTTGCGGACCAATACGCCGGGTCGAGATCGCCAAGCAGGTACGCGGTGAGGGTGCGGTCGCGGTTCAAAAACGCGCGGATCATGTCCGGCGCGGTCAGCGGCAGCACGGCATACCGGTGCAGGATACCGGACATGATCAGAACTGCACGTCCTGCAGCCAGGCATCCAGCGCGCCCTGATCGTCGAAGACGGTGCGGAAACGCGCCACGAATTCCGGCAGCGTATAATGGTGGTTCTGCGTGCCTTTGTGCTCCAGGACGTATGCCGCCGACACCGCGCCGACCTGGCCGGTCAGCTCCCACCCGAAGCCGGACGCGATGCCCTTGAGCACGCCCGCGCGGTACGCGTCGCCCACGCCGGTCGGGTCCGCGATGTGCTTAACCGGGAACACCGGCACGTCGTAACGCTCGCCGCCGGCATAAATGCGCGAGCCTTCGTTGCCGCGCGTGATGATCAACGTCTTGCCTTCCCGCTCGAGATGGTCGATCTCCAGGCCGGTCTTCTTGGCGATCATCTCCCATTCGTACTGGTTGACGATCAGCATCCGGCAGCGGTCGATGCCGTGTCGCAGGAAATCGCCGTCCAGCCAGATCACCTGCTGGCTGGGGTCGAACAGGAACGGGTAGTTATTGGCCTCGCATTCTTCGGCCAGCTCGCTCATGGCGGTCGGGTCGCTGGGCGAGATCACCACGAGATCGGGCTTTTCGTCCAGCGCCTCGGCCAACGTGTAGCCTTTGGAATACGCCATCGCGCCGGTGTAAAACGAGCCGATCTGGTTGTTTTCGTTGTCCGTGTTGGCGAAAAACGACGCGGTGAACACGTCCGGGATCACGCGCACCGCCGAAAGATCGACGCCGTGCGCTTCCAGCCAGTCACGGTAATCGCCGAAGTCGCGGCCCACCGTGCCCATCAGGATCGGGCGCTCGCCCAACAGCGCGAGGTTATACGCGATATTCGCGCCCACGCCCCCGCGCTCGCGCGCCAGGTCCTCGACCAGGAAACTCACGCTGATCGAATCGAGCTTGTCTGCGATCAAATGGTCCTGAAACCGGCCCGGAAACCGCATCAGGTAATCAAACGCGATCGAGCCGGTCACAACAATCTTCATCACCATCCCCTATGTAAAACTTGGTTCCGTGCAAAACAAAGCGAGTATACCATCAAATCATGCCGGTGAAAGGTTTTTTGGGCGGCATGCCAAGCGCGCGAGCGGCAGTCCCGGGCCTGCCTGGTCCCCACCGGGAGTTGCAATTCCGGCGCGGGTAGGCTACCGTTGCAACACATCAGATCGCCTAGCACACAGGGAGCATAGCGCCGCCATGCCCGACAACCCGGCACACGAATCGCCCAACGGCAAACGCAAGGATAAACGCACACCGCGCGGCATCTCCCCGATCATGCCGGGGCGCGCAGGACGGCCCAGCTATTCGCTCGAAGCGCTCCGCGAGCTGGTCGAGCGCCAGTTCAACGCCGAAACCGAGGGCCGCAGCGACATCCTGCGTGCGCTGGACAGCGAAGCCAAGCGCCGCGAGTTCCTGGGCGAGATCGCGGACTACGTGCTGGCGGGGGAAGCTGTGTCGCTGGCCCCGGCGGACCGCAAGCGCCTGATCAGCCGCGCCTATGCGAACCTGTTTTCGTTCGGCCCGCTGGATGACCTGCTGCGCGACGAGCAGGTGACCGAGATCGCGGTCAACGGGCCGTATGACGTCCACACGCGGCGCGGCATGGGGGCACTGGTCCCGCTCGATACCACGTTCGACGACGTACACCACCTCGAACGAACGCTCGAACGCGTGCTGGCCGAAAGCGGCATCACGCTTGAAACGCCGTTTCTCGAAACCGGCATCATCCTGCACGGACGCCCCGCACGCCTGAGCGTGATCGGCCCGCCCGTGCGCACGGATTACAGCCTGTCGCTGCGCCTGCACCCCGCCGATCCCCTCACGCTGGCGACGCTGCAGGAACGCTTCGGCGCGCTGGACGCTGCCGCCGCTGATGTGCTGCGCGCGATTCTGCGGGCCGGGCACGAGCTGCTGATCGCCGGGGACGCGGGCCTCGGCAAAACGACGCTTGCCGGGGCATTAGTCGCGGAACTGGCCGCCTTGACCGGCGAAGAAACGCGCATCGGGGCCGCCGAACGCGCCGCCGAACTGCACCTGCCACCTCACGCCACGCGCTACACACCGGACGCCGGGGAACCGTTCGCGGAGACGCTGCGCGCCGCGTTGGACGCACGCCCGGCGTGGCTGGTCGCGGACGAGGTGCGCAGCGAGGACGCCGCCGCCGTGTGGGACGCTCTGACACGGGACGCCGCGCCGCGCTACCTGTGGGTGTTTCGCGGCACGCGCCAGCCCGACCGCTTGAAAAGCGCGCTCAGCATGACGATCCGGCAGCACATGCCGGCCCTGCCGCAACTCGACATCAACCACGCGCTCGCGGAACGCCTGCCGTTCGTGGTCGCGCTGCGCCGCGCCGGGGAGTCGGCGCGCCTGGCGTATATCGCGGAGTGGGCGCTGGACCCCGGCGACCCCGCCGCGCTGAATCTGCGCCCGCTGCTGGAATATGCCAGCGACGGCTGGACCCGCACCGGTTCACGCCCGGAACACGCGCTCGACCTGCCGGACTCGTTCTGGATGTAGGCGGAACCCGCGCAGCAAAAAGAGCGCCCCGGTTGGTGTGTCACCGGCACGCCCCTACCACCTTGATCCTGTGACGCGGAATGCCCGCTACGCGCCCGGCCTGCGCAGCAGCACGGACTGCGCATTGTTGACGACCTGCGCCAGGTTCTGCTCGAACGGCGGCTGCACGACCCCTTCTTCCGTGACCAGCCCGCTGAGGTACTGCTGCGGCGTCACGTCAAAGGCCGGGTTACGCGCGTTGTAGCTGGGCGGCACGATCTCGCAGCCGTAAGGCGCGCGCACCTCGTCCGGGTCGCGCTCCTCGATCGGGATGTCGTCGCCGCTGCGCTTGGTCAAATCAACGGTCGAGGTCGGGAACACGCTGTAACACGGGATGCCGTTCTCGCGGGCCAGCACCGCGATCTGGTACGAGCCGATCTTGTTCACCACGTCCCCGTTCGCCGCCACCCGATCCGCGCCGAACAGCACGAGGTTGACCTCGCCGCGCCGCATGAAATAACCCGCCGCCGTGTCGGGGATGATATCGTAGGGGATGCCCAACTGCTCGCACTCCCACGCACTGAGCCGCGATCCCTGCAGGCGCGGGCGCGTCTCGTCCAACAGCACGTGAATGCGCTTGCCCTGCTCATGCGCCATGCGGATCACGCCGAGCGCGGTGCCGTAATCGACCGTCGCCAGCATGCCGGTGTTGCAGTGATGCAGGATCGTGTCACCGTCCTTGACCAGTTCGGCTCCGTGCGTGGCAAGCGCCTTGTTGGTCGCCACGTCCGCATCCGCGAGCCGCTGTGCTTCATCCAGCAGCGCCTTGCGAATCGCGTCCGCCGTGTTGTGGCGTTCGTCCTGCGCGATCCCCAGCATGTGATCAACCGCCCACGCCAGGTTGACCGCCGTCGGGCGGGCCTGCTTCAAGAATTCCGCCGCTTCTGCAAGAAAATCGCGCAGCGGCCCGGCCTGCTGTGCCGGGGATTGGCGCGCCGCCAGCGCCATGCCAAACGCCGCCGACACACCGATCGCGGGCGCGCCGCGCACGACCATCTCCGTGATCGCCTGCGCCACGTCGCGGTAATCGTCATACTCCGCGTGTTGCAGGTTCCAGGGGATGTGCCGCTGGTCCACCATCCGCACGCGGTTGTTTCCGGTCCATTCTACAGTGCGCATAAGGTCATCAATCCTCAACCAATCTACAGCCTGTCGTTTCGTCGTTCAGTCTAACCGCAGCCCCGCGTTTCTGCCACCCGAAACCACGAGCAAACAGCGACGACCGGCACGTTCGACCGGCCACGAGCCTGCTAGCGCTGGTCGCGTTTGCGCTTGCGGCGGCCTTCCTCGGCCTTGCGCAGGATCTCGGCCACGTCGATCGGTTGCTGGTCCGGTTCCTGCTGCCGTGCGTCACGCTGGGGCCCGGCTTGCGAGGACGGTTCGGCTTCCGGCGCGCCCGGCTCGTGGCGGTCAAACTTCAGCGTCTTGCCGAGCGCGGCAGCACGGCGCTGCATCTCCTGCGCCAGTTCCCCGCTGCGTTCCATGTCCCAGTACACCGCGCCCCAGTACAGGATTTTTCCCTGCTGTTGCGCGGCCTGCCGCACCTCAGGCGACTCGTCGTTCAGAAATACGCGTGCCAGATACGGCAGCGCGCGCGGGTTGTTGAGCAGTTTCAGCTCCAGGATCGCCTGGACGCGCTCCGCCGCTTCGGACGCCGACTCCAGCCGCTTGAGCCAGACCGTGATATCGGCGTCGGTTGGGGCCATAGCAGGCGTGCGCTCGACCGTCTGATCGGGGCCGCCCAGGTTGGAACTCGCGGCGTCCGAGCCGGATTGCAGCGCGTCGAACGCCATGCGCATCGGATTCAACCCGGCAGCCGCGCCGCCCAGCCCGGCAGCCAGCGCCCAGCCCGCCTTGCGCCGTGCGGCCCGCTGCTGCATGTCACGCAAATCGCTGTCGAAGCGGTCCTGCAGCTTCTGCATGACATCCTGCTCGCTCACATCCGGCGTCGTTTCGATCGCCTGGTCCACGCGGAAATAACGGAATACCTCGTCGACGGTTGAATACCCGGCTTGCTGCGCCCGGTACAGCCGCTTGCCGGCCCACGCGATCGCCCGTTTCACGTCGGGATCGGTCTCAACCTGATGCCGCTCGCGCAATGCAGGCAACGCGCGCACTTCGTCCAGCATCCCCAGCACGCGCACCACGTCCAGGCGCACCGCAGGCTGTGCATGAGTCAGGCCCTTGAGCAATACGTCGAGTTTCATCGTGTGTGCCTCCAAGTCCACTTTCCGGCGCACCACAGCGCATGGTGCCGATAACCTCGCAGATGTCCCAGCCGGCTGTAACCCCACCGCGCGCGGCTGCATCTTAACCAATGATACCAGCAGATCAAGACGCCAGGCGGCGGTAATACGCCTTTTAGTATATCATCAAAACCGCCAGGCGACCGGAGGTGTGCCAGTCTGCGCGGGGTGTTGGGGATATTCGTCACTAATTATCAAATAGGAATCACGCTAAACTAAAAATCGTCGGTGGCACACGGCACTTGAATCATTCACCTAATACTTTGAGCGTTTCTCATCTTTGGGAGGCATCGTTTTATGGATGTAGTAGAGCTGTCTCAACTCCAGTTTGCGGCGACGTCGGTTTATCACTTCTTCTTCGTCCCGCTGACGTTGGGCCTGTCGCTCCTGGTTGCGATTATGCAAACCCTCTGGGTGCGGACCAACAACCCCGTCTACAAGCAGATGACCAAGTTCTGGGGCAAACTCTTCGTGATCAACTTCGCGATGGGCGTCGTCACGGGCATCGTGATGGAATTCCAGTTCGGTATGAACTGGTCGGAATACTCGCGCTTCATGGGCGATATCTTCGGCGCGCCGCTGGCGATCGAGGCCCTGCTGGCGTTCTACCTGGAATCCACCTTCATCGGCCTGTGGCTGTTCGGCTGGGATAAGCTCCCGAAGAAGTTACACCTCGCGTCGATCTGGCTGGTCGCGATCGGGTCGAACATCTCCGCGCTGTGGATTCTGATCGCCAACTCGTTCATGCAGCAGCCGGTGGGCTACATCGAGCGCCTCGACAGCGCCGGCAACCTGGTCAAGGTCGAGATGGACAACTTCCTCGACGTGGCGACCAACCCCAACGTGCTGGTGCAGTTCCCGCACGTCTTCACGGCGGGCATGGTGACGGGGGCGTTCTTCGTGCTGGGGATCAGCGCGTGGCACCTGCTGCGCAAAGACCCGCAGCACGAGCAATACGGCTTCTTCCTGCAGTCGGCCAAGATCGCGACGATTTTCGGCCTGATCGGCATCATCGGCGTGATCATGGTCGGGCACTCGCAGGCGCAGCACATGGTCGAAACGCAGCCGATGAAGATGGCCGCCGCCGAAGGCTTGTTCGAAACAGAAGACCCCGCCTCGTTCTCGCTGCTGACGATCGGCGACCTCGAACAGCGCGAGGAAGTGTTCTCGATCCGCGTCCCGCGCCTGCTGAGCGTGCTCGCCTATAACCGGCTGGATGGTGAAGTCCAGGGCATCAATAACCTGCAGGCGCAGTACGAGCAGCAATACGCCGACCGCTACGGCGAGGGAGCGAACTACCGCCCGCCGATCGCCGTGATCTACTGGTCGTTCCGTTTCATGGTCGGGGCCGGATTCTTGATGCTGGCGCTGGCAGCGTTCGGTGTGTACCTGATCACACGCAACCAGTTCACGCAATACCGGCGGTTCCTTAAGGCGCTGCCTTTCGCGATCGCCCTGCCCTACATTGCCAATACCGCTGGGTGGATCATGACCGAAATGGGCCGCCAGCCCTGGATCGTGTTCGGCTTGCAGCGCGTCGAAGACGCCGTCTCGCCTAACCTGACCGTCGGCATGGTCGCGTTCTCGCTGATCGCGTTCTCGCTGGTCTACGGCGTGCTGATGGTTGTGGACGCCTACCTGCTGGCGAAATATGGCCGGCAGGGCCCCGAACCCGTTTCCGGCGACGCGACGGCAGCCAGCAGCGCCGAATCACCCGCAGCAGCGAAATAACCACGAGGGGGAGATATCACGATGGAATTGCAAGACCTTTGGTTTGTGCTGATTTCGATCCTGTTTATCGGCTTTTTCTTCCTGGAAGGCTTTGACTACGGCGTCGGCATCCTGCTGCCGTTCATCGGCAAAAACGACCAGGAACGCCGCGTCGTGGTGAACAGCATCGGCCCGGTGTGGGACGCCAACGAGGTGTGGATGATCACCGCCGGCGGCGCGATCTTCGCCGCGTTCCCACAGTGGTACGCCACGCTGTTCAGCGGGTTTTACCTCGCGCTGGTGCTGATCCTGCTGGCTTTGATCCTGCGCGGTGTCGCGTTTGAGTTCCGCAGCAAAGAGGATAACCCGACCTGGCGCAGGACGTGGGATTGGGCGATCTTCATCGGCAGCGCGGTCCCGGCGCTGCTGTGGGGTGTCGCGTTCGGCAACCTGGTCGAGGGCACGCCGATCAACGCCGACATGCACTTCACCGGCAATTTCTTCGACCTGCTCAGCCCATACACGCTGATCGCGGGCATCGCGGGCTTCATGGTGTTCCTGCTGCACGGCGCGGTCTTCCTCTCGCTGAAAACCGACGGCGTGATCCGCACGCGCGCCGAACGCATCGCGCAGTCGATGTGGGTGCCTGTCGTCGCCGTCTCGCTGGTCCTGGCGATCGCCAACTACGCCTACATCGATATCTTCGACCGGATCGGCGTCAACCCCGGCATCATGCCGGTGGCCTCGGCGGGCGCGCTGCTGGCGGTGGGTTATTTCCTGCGCGAGAAGAACTACGGCTGGTCGTTCATCATGACCGGGCTGACCATCGTGCTCGCGGTGGCGACGTTCTTCTGGTTCCTGTACCCGAACGTGATGGTGTCCAGCACGGATGAGGCCTTCAACCTGACGGTGGACAACGCCGCTGCCAGCCAGAAGGCGCTGGAAGTGATGACCGTCGTGGCACTGATCTTCGTGCCGGTCGTGTTGATCTACCAGGGCTGGAGCTATTGGGTGTTCCGCAAGCGGATCAGCGTCGAGTCGGAGCTGGAGTACTGACGCCGGTTGGCGCTGCCCGCCGGACGTGCTTAAAATTCCCAACGATCAACCGGACACGACAAGCCTCTGTGCAAGCATGGCAGGGGCTTATTCGTGGCTGACAAAGGCTAGTTCTGTTGCCGTTGGCTCAAGCGCTCGCCGGGTAGTTGTCAACAGAACCCGATCGCACGACCGAACCAAGCTCGTCATAACTCGTGACGACGTAATCCGGCGACACACTCGCCGGCAGCGACGCGTTAATCAGGCAGGTATGCACGCGTGATGCCTTCCCGGCAAGGACGTCAAGCTCGCGGTCCCCGATCGCCAGCACGTTGTCGCGCGGCAGATTGTTACGTTCGATCATCGCGGTCATGCTCGCGGGGTCTGGCTTGCGCGGGAAGCCGTCATCTCCCGTGATGATGTCAGCGAACAGCCCGCCCACGCGGTACCAGTTCAACAGCGCAGAAAGCGAATCGGCGTCCCGGTGCGTGACGAGGTAGTTCTGGCCGCCCGCCGCCAGCATACGCTCCAAGAACGAGATCGCGCCGGGAAATGGCCGCCGGTCACGCATGGTGGTTTGCTTGGTATAAAACGTCACTCGCGCCTGGAGTTGCTCAACACGCAGCGCGTGCGCACCGGACAGCGTCGCCAGCGTGTCCGACAGCGTCCCGTGCAGCAGCGCCACGATCTGGTCGCGCGGCACCACAATATCAAAATCCGCCAGCGCCTGCTCAATTGACTTGATCAGCGGTGGATAGGTATCAAACAGGGTGCCGTCGAAGTCCCAGATCAAATGAGAATAGCGCATACAGTTTTCCTCCTGCGCGCGGTAAGTCCGTCGCGATTATACATTCTTACTCCAGTTTTCGACAATTCTTCTTAGAGCAAAAGGGCGCGACCGGGGGCAGCATCGCCTCCCCGTGCCGCGCCATCTCTGTTATAGTTAGACGCTGCGCGTTGCGCGGTTGGCGGTGCTCAGCGTCCGCTTGATGCGCTGCCGCCGGACGTAAGCCGTGCATTGAACGCTGCCGGACACCGAAGACCACAAGGTGCAAGACGGTTATGATGCTTGACAAACGATTGTTACGTGCGCTGTTGCCGGTGCGCGTGACGCTGGGGCTGGCGATCGGGCTGGGCCTGCTGGCCGGGCTGCTCCTGGTCGGGCAGGCGTACCTGCTCAGCCAGGCGATCGATCGCGTGTTTCTGGGCGGGGCAACGCTGCGTGGCGTCGCGCCACTGCTGGCAGGGTTGGCGCTCGTGGCCGCGACCCGCGCGCTGGTGCTGTGGGGCCGCGAGGTGAGCGCGCACCACGTCGCCGGGCACGTCAAAACCGACCTGCGCGCGCGCCTGTTTGCGCATGTCGCTGCGCTGGGACCGGCCTTCACTCGCGGCGAGCGCAGCGGCGAGCTTGCCACCACCGCGATCGCGGGTGTCGAGGAACTCGACGCATATCTCAGCGAGTACGTCCCACAGATGGCGCTGGCGGTGATGATCCCGTTGGCGATGCTCGTGGTCGTGTTCCCGCTGGACCTGCTCTCCGGCGTGGTGCTGCTGCTCACCGCCCCACTGATCCCGGTCTTCATGATCCTGATCGGCAGGCTGGCGGCGTCCCGATCACGGCGGCAGTGGCACCAGCTCAGCCGCATGAGCGCCCATTTTCTCGATGTGCTGCAAGGGTTGACCACGCTCAAGATCTTCGGGCGCGCCAAAGAACAGGCGCAAACCATCGCCCAGATCAGCGACCAGTTCCGCGACGCGACCATGTCCGTGCTGCGGGTCGCGTTCCTCTCCGCGCTGGTGCTGGAGCTGCTCGCCACTTTGAGCGTCGCCGTGATCGCGGTCGAGATCGGCCTGCGGCTGCTGTACGCACGCATCCCGTTCGACGAAGCGCTGTTCATCCTGATCCTCGCGCCGGAATACTACCTGCCGCTGCGCGCGCTGGGCGTGAGCTTTCACGCGGGCACGGCGGGCGCGGCGGCAGCCGGGCGCATCTTCGCGGTGCTGGAAACACCGGTCCTTGACTGCGGCGCACCGTCAGCGCCGGGGACGTGGCGCAAACCGGCCACTGCGCCGGAGATCGCTTTCAGCGGCGTATATTACGCTTACGACGACGGGGCGCGACCAGCCCTCAACGGCCTGACGTTCACCGCCGCGCCGGGACAGACCGTCGCGCTGGTCGGGCCAAGCGGCGCGGGCAAGTCGACGGCGGCACAGCTTGTGCTGCGCTTCATCGCACCGACCGCCGGGCAGCTCACGGCCAACGGGCAGGACCTGTGCGCGGTCCCCGCCGGGGACTGGCGCGCAAGCGTCGCCTGGGTGCCGCAGCATCCGTATCTCTTCGCGGTGAGCGTGGCCGACAACATCCGGCTTGCTGATCCCACCGCGCCGCCGGACGCCGTGATCCGTGCCGCCGAACACGCGGGCGCGGACGCCTTCATCCGCGCGCTGCCGCAGGGCTACGACACCGCGATCGGAGAACAGGGGGCGCGGCTCAGCGGGGGGCAGGCACAGCGGATCGCGCTGGCGCGGGCGTTCCTCAAGGACGCGCCGGTCCTGCTGCTGGACGAAGCGACCGCCAATCTCGACCCCGACACCGAAGCGCAGATCACCCACGCCATGCAGCGCCTGATGCGCGATCGCACCGTGCTGATCATCGCGCACCGCCTGCGCACGGTGATCGCCGCCGACCAGATCGTGGTGCTGGAGAACGGGCGCGCCGTCGAGACCGGCACGCATAGCGAGCTACTCGCCCGCCGGGGAGCATACGCGCGTTTGATCGCCGCACAGGGAGCTATCCCATGAACGACCGCCGTACCTTTCTGCGCCTGCTGCGCCTGGCGTGGCCGTTCCGCTGGTGGATGCTGCTGAGCGTGCTGCTCGGCGTGCTGACCGTCGGCGCGGGCATCAGCCTGATGGCCCTGTCCGCGTGGATCATCGCGACCGCCGCGCTGCACCCATCCATCGCGGAGCTGAACATCGCGATCGTCGGTGTGCGCTTCTTCGGCATCGCACGCGGTGTGTTGCGCTACCTGGAGCGCCTCGTCGCGCACGATACCACGTTCCGGCTGCTGGCGCGGCTGCGCACGTGGTTCTACCGCCGCCTCGAACCGCTGGCCCCGGCCCGCCTGATGGAGCAGCGTTCCGGCGACCTGCTGGCGCGCATCGTGGGCGATATCGACACGCTGGAAAACGTGTTCCTGCGCGTGATCGCGCCGCCGCTGGTCGCGCTGCTCGTCGCGGGCGGCATGTTCGCGTTCATGGCGCTGCACGATCTCCGGCTGGCGCTGAGCCTGACCGCGTTCCTCGCGCTGGCAGGCGCCGGCGTGCCGCTGCTGGTGCGCCGCCTGAGTCGTGACGTGGGGCAGCAGACGGTCCAGACGCGCGCCGATCTGACCGTGCAGCTCATCGACGGGGTGCAGGGCCTGGCGGACCTCGTGGCCTATAACGCGCAGGACCGCCACGCGGCCCGGATCGAGGCCCTGAACCGCCGCTACCGGGATCAGCAGGCGGCAATGGCACGCGTCGCCGGGCTGCAGAGCGCGCTGGTGGCCTTGCTCACCGGCCTCGCCGTGATCGTCACGCTGGTGATCGCGATCCCGCTGGTCACGGGCGGCACCTACAGCGGCGTGATCCTCGCGGTGCTGGCGCTGGCGACGCTCGCCGCGTTTGAAGCGGTCGGGCCGCTGCCCGCCGCGTTTCAGCACCTGGACGCGAGCCTGGCCGCCGCGCGGCGCCTGTTCGCGATCGCGGACGACAGCGCCGGGCAACGCGCCACCCACACGCAGGCACACGCACCCCCCGCGCCACTTCGCGACCCTGTCCACGCGCTGCCCCCGCCCGCGCTGCACATCACGAAGCTGCGCTTCCGCTACACGCCCGACGATCCCCCTGCCCTGGACGGCGTGTCGCTGGACCTGCCACCGGGCGCGACGGTCGCGGTGGTCGGGGCCAGCGGCGCGGGCAAATCGACGCTGGTCAACCTGTTGCTGCGCTTCTGGGACGACTACAGCGGCGCGATCACGGTTGCGAACCGCGACCACCGTTACGACCTGCGCGCGCTGCCCGAAGACGAGGTCCGCGTCCTGTTCAGCGTCGTGAGCCAGCGCACATACCTGTTCAACGGCACGATCCGTGACAACCTGCAGCTTGCCGATCCCCACGCCAGCGAGGCCGACCTGGTCCGCGCCTGCACCGCCGCGCAGATTCACGCCTTCATCGCGGGGCTGCCACAGGGCTACGACACCGCGATCGGGGAACAGGGCTTCACGCTCAGCGGCGGGGAGCGCCAGCGACTCGCGATCGCCCGCGCCATCCTGAAGGACGCGCCGATCCTGCTGCTGGACGAAGCGACCGCCAACCTCGACAGCATCACCGAGCGCGCCCTGCTGGAGACGATCTTCACCGCGCTGGCCGGTCGCAGCATCCTGATGATCACGCACCGGCTGGTAGAGCTGGAGCGCGCAGACACGATCGTCGTGCTGGAGCGCGGACGCGTGGTCGAGCGCGGCACACACGCCGACCTGCTGCGCGCTGGCGGGGCTTACCGCCGCCTGTGGGCACAGCAGCATGATCGCCTCGCCCTGGACGTCCCTGCCCCTGGCGCGCCCGAACGCTAACGCAATATTGACGCGGCGCTGATCGATTTTCTACGCGGCGCTTACGTTTCTCTTGTACAGCCGGGGTATGGTTAAGGTAGCTAATCAGGTAACGACGTGATTGTCTTCCAGATCAACGCATACCGGCTTTTTGTACGAACACAGGAGGCGAAACCATGGTGAACCGTCTGACTCGTTGGGACCCGATCCGCGACATGATCTCGATGCGCGAAGCTGTCGACCGCATGCTGGACGAATCCTTTGCGCGCGGCTCGCAATCACGCGGGACCGGGGCCTGGCTGCTACCGATGGATGCTTACATCACCGACGACGCGATCGTGATCCGCGCTGACATCCCCGGCATCGAACCGGACGACCTGGACATCACGCTCGAAGGGGATACGCTGACCATTCGCGGCGAGATCAAGCGTGACGACGCCAACAACCGCAAGTACGTGTTGCTGGAACGCCCGACCGGTAAATTCGAGCGCACATTGACGATCAACACGCCGATTGACAACGACAAGGTCGAGGCAAACTTCAACAACGGCGTGCTGACGCTCACGCTGCCGAAGGCTGAAGCCGTCAAGCCGCGCCAGATCACGGTCAAAGCCAGCTAACACAAGAGCATATTCCCTGTTTCCCAACTTTGTGCCGCCGGGTGGCCCGCCATAACCACCCGGCGGTTTCTTTGATCCGACCCAGCGGTGTAAAATGACACGAAGCAGACCACCATTTTGAGGAAGGCAACCCCAACATGACACGCGATCCTGAGAGAAACCACCACAAGCACCAGAAGCAAGCGAGAATGCGCGTTGGTTACATGGCGACAGGAATCGCGCTCGGCTTGATATTCGGCGTAGCCCTGTCCGTTGCGGTCGACAACTTCGCATTTCTCGGCGTTGGCATTGCGATCGGCACAGCGCTCGGTGCGGCGTTTTCTCAGACCGGGTAACCCTGCCTCGTCGCGGCAATCCTTGCCCTCGCATCTGAACATGCTATAATGTCCGCCGCTTTGACCCTTGCGCAGGACGCCCGAGCGACCTGAAGCGCCACCAGAGCGGAGAAACGTTGTGCGAGTCCTCATTACCGGTGCTGGCGGTTTTGCCGGCGGACATCTGATCGATCACCTGCTGGCCCAACCCGACCTGGCGCTGTACGGATCCGTTTTCAGGCCGCCTGACACGTTCCCGCGCCTGCGCAACAAGCCCGTCACGCTGCGGCAGGTCGATCTGCGTGACGCAGACGCCGTGCACGCGCTGGTGGCGGACGTGCGGCCCGACATCGTGATCCACCTCGCGGCGCTGGCGAGCGTGCCCGACGCGTTCAAACACCCCTGGCCCACGCTGGAGAACAACATCGCCGCCCAGGTGCACCTGCTGGAAGCGATCCGCGCGGTGAACCTCACGCCGCGCATCGTGATCGTGAGCTCCGCCGAGATTTACGGGGCAGCGGGCGGCACAACCGCGCCGCTGGACGAATCAACACCGTTCGAGCCGGGCAACCCCTACAGTGTCAGCAAGGTGACGCAAGACATGCTCGGCCTGCAGTACCACATCGCTTACAGGCTGCCGGTCGTCCGCGCGCGCCCCTTCAACCACATGGGACCGCACCAGAGCGGCGGGTTCGTCGCGGCGGACTTCGCCAGCCAGATCGCGGCGATCGAGGCCCGGCAGCGCGAGCCGGTGATGTACGTCGGCAACTTGACCGCCGAGCGTGATTTCACCGATGTGCGCGATGTCGTGCGGGCCTATCACCTGCTGGCGACTGAGGGCGAGCCGGGCGAAGCGTACAACATTTGCAGCGGCAAAGGTTACAGCATCCAGTACTTGCTGGACACGCTCTTGAGCTACAGCACCACCGATATCGACGTGCGGCAGGACCCCGAACGGATGCGGCCCTCGGACGTGCCGCGCCGCGTCGGGGATGCGTCTAAACTGCAGGCGCGCACGGGCTGGCAGCCAACGATCCCCTTTGAACAGAGTCTATTGGATATTCTCAACGACTGGCGGCAGCAGATGGGCCTGGAACCGCGCCCCGGTCACGGAGCAGGAGAGGCAAATTAGCATGAGCAAACGCGCGCTTATCACGGGCATCACCGGGCAGGACGGTTCCTATCTCGCGGAGTTCCTGCTCCAGCAAGGCTACGAGGTCTTCGGCCTGGTGCGGCGCACCAGCACGGTGAATTTCAGCCGCATCGAGCACATCCAGGATCGGCTCACGCTGATCCCCGGTGACATGCTGGACCAGACCTCGCTGCAAAACGCGCTGCAGCAATGCGAGCCGCACGAGGTCTACAACCTCGCCGCGCAAAGCTTCGTCCAGACCTCGTGGGGCCAGCCGGTCTTCACGGGGGACGTGACCGCGCTCGGTGTCACCCGCCTGCTCGACGCGATCCGCCACGTCAAGCCGGATGCCCGCTTCTACCAGGCGTCCAGCAGCGAGATGTTCGGAAAGGTGCGCGAAGTCCCGCAGAAGGAAACCACGCCCTTCTACCCGCGCAGCCCCTACGGCGTGGCGAAGGTCTACGGGCACTGGATCACGGTCAACTACCGCGAGAGCTACGGCATGCACGCGACCAGCGGCATCCTCTTCAACCACGAAAGTCCCCGGCGCGGGCTGGAGTTCGTCACGCGCAAAGTGACCTACAACGTCGCCAAGATCAAGCTCGGCATGGCTGACGAACTGCGGCTCGGCAACCTCGACGCGCGGCGCGACTGGGGCTACGCAGGCGACTACGTGCGCGCGATGTGGCTCATGCTGCAGCAAGACACCCCACAGGACTACGTCATCTCGACCGGCGAAACGCACTCGGTCGAGGAACTGGTCACCGTCGCGTTTGAGTACGCCGGGCTGGACTGGCACGATTACGTCGTGCAGGACCCGCGCTTCATGCGCCCCGCCGAGGTCGACCTGCTGGTCGGCGACGCAGGCAAAGCAGGCCGCGTGCTCGGCTGGGAGCCGGAAGTCAGCTTCAAGCAACTGATCCACATGATGATCGACGCCGACCTGGAATTGCTCAAATCCGGCGGCACAGCATAATAACACCGAGGCAAATCACCGCACGCATGCACCTGATCGATACTCATTGCCACCTGGATTTCGACAGCTACGACGCGATCCGCGACGACGTGATCCGCGAAGCGGCGGACGCGGGCGTGACGCGCATCATCAACCCCGGCACGAGCCTGGAGCGCTGCCGGAAGGCGCTCGCGCTCGCCAATACCTACCCCGGCGTTTATGCAGCAGTCGGCATCCACCCGACCGAGACGCCCGGGTTTGATGACACCGTGCTCGAACAGGTCCGCGCCCTGGCCGCACACGAAAAAGTCGTCGCCATCGGCGAGATCGGGCTGGATTACCACTGGGACACATCCCCGAAAGAGACGCAGTGGGCAGCGTTCGAGGCACAGCTCGCGCTGGCAGCAGAACTCGAACTGCCGGTGATCATCCACAACCGCGAGGCGAGCGCGGATGTGCTGGCGATCCTGCTCGACTGGGCGCAGACGCTACCCGAAGCGCTGCGCGACCGCCCCGGCGTGCTGCATTCGTTCTCCGCGCCGCAAACGACCGCCGAGGCGGCGGTTGAAGCGGGGTTCTACATCGGGTTTACCGGCCCGGTGACGTTCAAGAACGCGGACGCGCTGCGACGCATCGCCGCGCACGTGCCCACCGACCGGATCCTGGTCGAGACCGACGGCCCGTTCCTGACGCCGGTGCCGCATCGCGGCAAGCGCCCCAACAAGCCCGCCTACGTGCGCCACATCGCACAGCGGATCGCGGCACTGCGCAACGTCGCCGATGACGCCTTCGCCGCACAGACGACCGCCAACGCCGAGCGCCTGTTCCGCCTGCCACCGTTCGAGGGTTAGGGCGTCGCACGCAGCAAAAACACCGCCCCCCGGTTCGCGTAACGGGGGACGGCTATGTGTGTCATTTGCGAGTTCGTGCGTTATCGGGCACTCAGGCGATGGGCGACTCCTGCAGCATGCGGCCCGGACGCCAGGGGATGCGACCGCCCGGCCCCACACCGAATCGACCAAGCGAGGACTCCATCCGTTCTTCCAGCCGCTCCGCCAGCCCGTCGAGCACCTGCGCCGCCTGCTCCTCGGTGAGCCAGCCATCCTCAAGTGCCGCGTTCACACGCGCGGTAATGCGTGCCTCGGCTTCCGCGAGCGCCGCGTCCGGGTCCAGCCCCAGCTCTTCAGCGATCTCGCTCAGTGTAGGCGGGGTCAGCACGTCGCGCAGCAGATCAATAGGCTCCATCCCCGTCATCTCCGCCAGCACGCCAGCCAGCGACACATCGACGCCCTGCGCGACCCAGTCAGCGATGCGATCGCGTACGGGCGTCAAAGGCCGGCTTGCATTCATCACCCGCTCGACCGCGTCGGGCAGGTTCGCGATCACGACCTGGGCGCGTTCCTCGCTGATCGTGCCGTCCGCCACCGCCTCTTCGACCTGGGCGGTCAGGTCCGCGACCACCTGCTCAGCGATCGCGTCCGGGTCCATGCCGTTCTCGGTGATGATCGCGCTCAGCGTTTTGCCACCGCGCACCTCCACCGCGACATCGTCCCACGTCAGCCCGGTCGCGTCGCGCAGCGCCGTGAGCACGGCCTGCAGCGCCCGGTCCAGCGGGGCATCAAAGCGCCACTGCAAATATGCACCCCTGCCGTGCCGGGGCCGTCCATCCTCGCCCGGCCCTTGCGCCGCCGCTGTGCCAACAACGCCCACCACCAGCGCGACCACCAACACCACCAACCCGGTACGTTTGATCCATGTGTTCATCATTTCGCTCCTCTTGAGGTTGCTTTCACATCCACGCCGCGACACGATGGTGATCGCAGCGGATTTGACAGCTTACGCTTATTATGCGCGGCAAATGTAACCGAAGCGTGAAACGGGATCGGGCAAATTGTAAACTCCTGGTAAAATGAGAGTGGGAAAGGAAACCGCTATGCCAGCCGAACGCAACACAGGTGCTGATGAAATCCCCCTGGACGCCGCTGAACTGGCGGAACATTTCGGTTTCACGCCGGACGAACTCGCGCTCAACCGGGCCGGCACGCTCAGCGCCCGGCAGCGGCAGGCTGTGTTCTACCGCAGTTGGGGCTATCTGGCGCGCGGCGTGGTGCTGATCGTCGTCAGCGGGGGCATCGCGGCGTGGCTG
The DNA here is from genome assembly GCA_964425755.1 of uncultured Anaerolineaceae bacterium. Taxonomy (GTDB): domain Bacteria; phylum Chloroflexota; class Anaerolineae; order Aggregatilineales; family Aggregatilineaceae; genus CAYRNY01. The sequence continues at coordinate 24,169 of CAYRNY010000002.1, read as the reverse complement.
GCGCCATCCGCCGGGAGCACGTTCGACTACGTCTTGCTGGCGGGGATCGTGCTGCTGCTGGTCATTAATGCCGCGATCCTGCTGGCGGACCTGTACCGCGTGCTGCGCCCGACCGTGCACAGCGTCAGCGGACCGCTGCGGCGCGGCGATAAAGCGTTCCGCCCGTCGGTCTTCGTCGGCACGTCCGAACTGTGGATCACGTCGCGGCGCTGGCGGCGGATGGAGCCGCGCTATCCCGGCACCTACCGCGCCTACTACGGCCCGGCAGGGCACCTGCTCAGCGTTGAACCGGCCCACAACGCCCAAAACGACACATGAACCAACCCGACCTCTCGATCATCATCGTTTCGTGGAACGTGCGCGACTTCCTCGCGGAATGCCTGGACAGCATCGCCGCCGCCCCGGTGACGCGCGTCCCGCCGGATGCCGGGGACGCGCCCGCGACCGGCGACCTGCGCGTCGAAACGATCGTCGTCGATTCCGCCAGCAGCGACGGCACCCCTGCCATGATCCGCGCGCGCTATCCCTGGGTGCACCTGCTCGCCGCAGATGAGAACATCGGGTTTGTGCGCGGCAACAATCGCGCCCTGGAACGCGCACGGGGACGGCACCTGCTGCTGTTGAATCCCGACACGGTGGTGCACGATGACGCGCTGAACCGCATGGTCGCCTATCTCGACGCACACCCGGACGTAGGCATCGTCGGGCCGCACGTGCTCAACGCCGACGGGACGCACCAATCGACGCGCCGCCGCTTCCCGACGCGGGCGCAGGCGTTCTTTGAGAGCACCTGGCTGCAAGGCTACGCGCCGCGCGGCATGCTGGATCGCTTCTACGTGCGCGACCTGCCGGACGGCGGCACCTACGACGTGGACTGGGTGCAGGGCTGCGCGTTGATGGCCCGCCGCGCGGTGTACGAGCAGGTCGGCGGGTTGGACAGCGGCTACGTGATGTTCAGCGAGGAACTCGACTGGTGCAGACGCGCCCGCGATCGCGGCTGGCGCGTGGTGTACCTGGGTGAGGCGTACATCACCCACTACGGCGGCAAGAGCACCGGGCAGGTCACCACTAACAAACACATCCACTTCCAGCAGAGCAAGATTCGCTATTTCGCCAAATTTCACGGGCGCGGATTCGCCCTTGCGTTACGGGTCTTTCTGGTGTTAAGCTACCTTGCCCAGATCGCGCTGGAAGGGTGTAAAGCGCTACTGGGGCACAACCGTGCCATGCGCCGCGACCGCATCACCACCTACGCGCACGTCATCCGCGCGCTGGCGACCGGACACACACCCGACTAACGCACGCGCATTAACTCGCGACTCACAGACACTAGACGCTATGCGAATTGGACAAATCACGGGCGAATATCCGCCAATGCAAGGGGGCGTAGGCGCGTTCACACAGGAACTGTCCCGCGCCCTGACCGAACTGGGACACGACGTGTTCGTCTTCACCGACCACCGCGCCAAAGACGCCCAGAATGACGATCCGGCTCACATCACCGCGGATGCACACACATGGGGCTGGGGCACGCTCAGCCGCATCCGGCGCTGGGCACAGGCCCAACAGCTCGACGTGATCAACATCCAGTACCAGGCCGCCGCCTACAACATGGCCGCGTTCATCCACGTCCTGCCGATCCGCATCGATCATGCCTGCGTCGTGACCACCTTCCACGACCTGCTGGTCCCGTACCTGTTCCCGAAGGCCGGGCCGCTGCGCTACCAGGCCGTGCTGACGCTGGCCCGCAGCAGCGACGGCGTGATCGTCACCAATCGCGGCGACGAAGAACGCCTCGCTGCTGAAAAGTCGATCGCCAGCCTGCGTCACATCCCGATCGGCTCCAACATCAAACCGAACATCCCGCCGGATTACAACCGTGCGGTGTGGCGCGCGGCGCTCGGTTTCAGCGAGCAGGACATCGTCGTCGGCTACTTCGGATTCCTGAACGCGAGCAAAGGCATCGACACGCTGCTGCAGGCCGTGCGCATCGCGCGCAACAACGACCTGCCGGTCAAGCTGCTGATGATCGGCGGGCGCACCGGCACCAGCGACCCGGCCAACATCATCTACGCGCAGGAAGTCGACCAGATGGTCGTGGAACTCGGCCTGCTGGACCACATCCACTGGACCGGTTTTGTGGATAGCGCCGCCGTCAGCGGGCACCTCATGGCCGCTGACATGATCGCGCTGCCCTACCGCGACGGCGCTTCGTTCCGCCGGGGCAGCCTGCTCGCGGCGCTGGCACACGGCTGTACGATCATCACGACGTACCCGGAAATGGATATGCCCGACCTGTGCGGCGACGAACACGCGCGCCTGATCCCGCCCGACTCCCCGACCACGCTCGCGCTGGCGATCGAGGACCTGGCCGATAACCCCAAGCTGCGCCAGGAAATGGGCGCGAACGCCTTCCGGCTGGCCCAGCAGTTCACCTGGGACCGCATCGCGCAGCGTAGCGCCGCCTATTTCGAAGAACTGGTCGCGCAGAAGCAACGCGAATAACCCGTCCCGGTAACCACACCACCACGCTGCCCCCGCTCTGACCCCGCGACGATCACCATAACGCGATCTGGCAGCCTGCCATGCCCTCTCTGTTCCGGCGCAGCAGAACATTTGAGCATAGAACATATGTTTGACTATTTAACTAAAAATTGATAAACTTTATTCACTTGCGTTTCGCAGGCACCGCGCAAAGAAGGAACCGAAAGGAAAACACGACCGCAGAGAACAATAATGCACACACCTGAGACACCGACAAGCCATCCTTAAAATGCAGACACGCGCCGAACAGCGCCAGACAACCAAGGAGACACCGATGCCATCAATCAGCCCCGACCTGTGGTTTGACACCGAAGCCGAAGTGGCCGCCACGTTTTACACGTCCTTGTTCGACGACTCCCGCATCACCACGATCGCCCGCTACAGCGAAGCGGGGCCGGGCCCGGAAGGATCGGTCATGGTCGTGGCCTTCCAGCTTGCCGGGCAGGATTTCACGGCGGTGAACGGCGGTCAGGTCCCGGGATTCGTATTCACCCCGGCGATATCGTTCCTTGTATACTGCGAGACGCCGGACGAACTCGATTCGCTCTGGAACCGCCTGGTCGATGGCGGACGAATCCTCATGCCACTGGACAGCTACCCCTTCAGTGAAAGATACGGCTGGCTGGAAGACAGGTTCGGCATTTCGTGGCAGCTTATGCTTGGCAGCCACGCGCAGAAGATCAGCCCCAGCCTGATGTTCGTCGGGGCCCAGCACGGCAAAGCGGAAGAAGCGATCCGGCACTACATCGGGCTGTTTGAGAACGCGCGCCTTGAATACATCGAGCGTTACGGGCCGGGCGAAGGGCAGCCTGAAGGGATGACCAAACATGCCGCGTTCTCGCTCGACGGGTACCGCTTTGTGGCGATGGACAGCGGCTTGGTGCATGACTTCACGTTTTCCCCGGCGATATCATTTGTGGTCAACTGCGAGACGCAGGCCGAAGTAGACTACTTCTGGGACCGGCTTTCGGAGGGCGGCGCCACGCAAGAATGCGGCTGGCTTTCTGACCGGTACGGCGTGACATGGCAGATCGTGCCCACCGTGCTGGGCGAACTGATGAGCGATTCCAACCCTGAAAAGGTACGCCGCGTCACCGAGGCGATGCTCCAGATGAAGAAGCTTGACATCGCAGGGCTGCAGCGCGCCTACGAGCACGGATAACCCGTACAGGCCGCCGTTCCCGACAAAGCACGCCAAACGCGGCGCGCAGAACCCTTCGCAAACCCAAACACCCAGGCCAGCGCCCTGCCGTGCCTGGGTGTTGTGATGCGGGCTACGCGGTGCGCACGGCACGCGAGCCGGTGCGAGATGCGTTACCAGGGTGTCGCCCGGCCTATGCCAGCGTGCGCACGTGCGCGAGGATTTCGTCCACCCACGCATCGCGCACGTGTTCCGGTTGCAGCGAGACTTCGGTCAGGTTATACCACCGCGTCCGCTGCACGCCGCACACCTCCAGAATGCCCTTGCACAAGACCGGCTCAACCGAGGTATAGATCACCTCCGGCGCGCCCATCGTCGTGATCACCGTGCCGGATTTGATGTGTGTGAGCCGGGGCGTAAAGTCGGCCTCATTGAACGCAAACCCCGGCAGAAACACCTTGTCGAAAAATCCTTTCAACAGCGCGGGCATCACTTCCCACCACACCGGGAAGATATAGATCAGGTGATCGGCTTGCCGGATGCGCGCCTGATATTCGCCAACTTTGGGGTCAAGGTATTCGCCTTTGGTATACACTGCCAGTTCGCGCACGTGCATTACCGGGTCGAAATTCTCGTCGTGCAGGTCTAATACATCAACCGCGTGCCCCCCTGCTTCCAGTACCTCGATCACGCGGTGCATAATCTCGTGGTTGAAGCTCTCTTTCCAGGGATGGTCGATCGTCACCATCACGCGCATGATTGAACGTCCTTCCAGGATGCAGCCGGTTAGTCACCGTCCAGATCATACGCACACGCGAGCAAGTCCGCCACCAGATCGACCAGAGAACCGGCGAAAACTCAAGTATCTGGTAAAGGCGTCCCGCTTCGGGTAAACTCCCCGCGCGAACCGGAAATCCACACAGCGCGAGGCGATGGCGATCAAAGCGATCAACGCAACCGACACATCCCGCCGGCGACTCTGGCTGGCGCTCATTCTGGCGACGTATGTCACGCTCGCCATCACCTACAGCCTCGTGACGCCGCTGTTCGAGGCGTCCGATGAGCTGTGGCATTACCCGATGGTGAAGTACGTCGCCGACCATAACTTCGCATTGCCCGTGCAGCAGGCCGGGCGCAGTGACGCGGAGGCCCCCTGGCGGCAGGAAGGCGGCCAGCCCCCGCTGTACTACTATCTCGGCGCGGCGCTGACCTTCTGGATCGATACCGGCGACCTGGACGCGGTCCGGCGCATCAACCCACACGCCAACATCGGGGAAGTCGTGCCGGACGGCAACGCGAACGTGGTCGTGCACGATCGCGCGCGCGAAGCGTGGCCCTGGTCCGGGGCGGTGTTGGCGCTGCGCCTCGTGCGCTTTCTGTCGGTGGCGCTGGGTGCGGGCACGGTGCTGCTCACGTACCTGCTGGGCCGCGCGCTGCTGCCCGACCAGCCGGCGGTCGCGCTCGTGGCGGCGGCGCTCGTCGCGTTCAACCCGATGTTCCTGTTTGTCAGTGCCGTGATCAACAACGACAACCTGTCGAACCTGCTGGCAACGGCGCTGCTGCTGCTCGTCGTGCGCCTGCTCAAGCGTGCCGACGATCCCCCCGGCTGGCGCTTTTATGTGCTGCTGGGCGTGACGGCGGGCGCGGGGATGCTCGCCAAGTTCCAGATCGGCTTTATGCTGCCGGTCATCGCGCTGGTGCTGCTGGCGATCGCGCTGCGCAACCGGAACTGGCGTCCGGTCGTGGTAGGCGGCGCGATCAGCGGCGGGCTGACGATCGTGATCGCCGGGTGGTGGTACTGGCGCAACTACAATCTGTACGGCGACGCGACCGGGATCAACGTGTTTCTGGACATCGTAGGCCGCCGCGCCGTGCCTGCCGATCTGCACCAGCTCTGGACCGAGCGCGAAACGTTCATGATGGCCTTCTGGGGGTTGTTCGGCGCGGTAAACGTGCCGCTGCCGGACGCGTGGTACACCGGTTTCAACCTGATCGCGCTGGCCGGTGCGCTGGGGCTGCTGGCCGGGCTGGGCCGCGAGATCGCGCTGCGCATCAAGACGCGCACCTGCCCGCCCGCGCCGGTCAAGACGCTGTACGCCGCGCGGATGCTCAACGCGCTGTGGGCGGCGATCGTCTTTGTCTCGCTGCTGGCCTGGACGCGACAGACGTGGGCCTCGCAGGGACGGCTGTGGTTCAGCGCGCTGGCCCCGCTCATGATCGGGTTGGCGGCGGGCCTGATGCAGTGGCCGCGCCTGCTCAAGGCCCTGCACAGCGCCGGCCAGCGGATCGTGAGCCCGCTCGCGGTGGGATTCTTCCTCGCTGCCGCGATCGCCGCGCCATTTGTCGCCATCCGGCCCGCCTACACGCTGGACCGCGACGCCACCTGGCAGACCGAAACACTCGAAAGCGGACCGTTCAAACCGGCGTGCTTCCGCGCCCCAGACGCGCAAACCGACCTATTCTGCATCGCCTACCGCGAGCTATCCGGCGCGATCCAACCGGGGCAGTATCTCAAGCTCGCCCCAACGATCACAGCCAAACAGGCACCAGCGCGGGACTGGAGCCTGTTCGTCCACCTCGTCAGCGCCGACGGTATCATCGAGGCGCAGCGCGACGTCTATCCCGGCGGCGGGCTGATCGCCACGTCCGACCTGGCCCCCGGCGACGCGTGGAATAACCTCGTCGCGGTCCCCATCCCGCCGGGGACGTACACGCCGCAGACGCTCGACGTGTATCTCGGCTTCTACGACCTGGCGACGTTCGAGCGCCTGATCCCGCAGCCGCCCGCCCGCAGCGACGATAACCGGCTCTGGCTGGGGCAGATCACGCTCGAAACGCCGCCGGGCGACGTACCGAACCCCGTCGATGTAAATTTCGCAGGCAAGCTGACCCTGCGCGGCTTCACGGTCAGCGACCGGGCGCTGCATCCCGGCGACGAAACGACCGTCACGCTGTATTGGCAAGCGCATGAAGCGTTGGCAGACTACGTCATCTCGGTGCAGGTGATCGACCCCGATCCCGCACGCCTGACCAAAGCCGCCCAGCACGACGCGCCCCCCGATCCGCCCACGACGCAGTGGGCGCCGGGCGAGATCGTCACCGAACACCGCGCGCTCGCGGTCTTTCCCGACGCGCCGCCCGGTCGCTACCGGCTGATGGTGCGCGTCTACCCGGCGGGCGACCCGTCCGCGACGCTGCGCGTGCGCGGTGAGGCGGGCGGGCAGTCGCAGGATTACGCGTGGTTGAGCTGGATTCAGGTGGAGACGCCATGATCACCCCGCACAGCGCGCCCTTAATACCACGCTGGCTGGCCGCCGTGCTCGTGATCTACGCGATCATGGCCGTGATCTACAGCGTGTCGACGCCGATCTTCGAACCGCCGGACGAAATTTTCCATTTCCCGCTGATCGACCATATCGCGGACACCGGCACGCTGCCCGTCCAGGACCCCGAAGTCGAGACACGCTGGCACCAGGAAGGCAGCCAGCCGCCGCTGTATTACGCGCTGAGCGCCCTGTTGGTGCTGCCCATCGACCGGGGCGACCTGGACGCCCGGCAGGAGCGCAACCCCCACGCGCGGATCGGCGTGGGGCTGGCGACCGACAACCAGGTCACGGTCAAACATGACTGGGACGCCGAAGCGTTCCCCTGGTCAGGCACCACGCTGGCCGTGCACGTCGTGCGCCTGTTTAGCGTCGCGCTCAGCCTGGGCACGGTGGTGGCAATCTACCACGTCGCGCGGCTGGCCGCGCCGGGGGCGCGCGCGATCCACGTCACGGCGGTGCTGCTGGCCGCGTTCAACCCGATGTTTCTGTTCATCTCCGGCGCGATCAACAACGACAATTTGATCAATCTGTTCAGTGCGGTCACGCTGGCGCTGCTGCTTGTCATCTGGCGCGCCGGCCTGAGCGATCGCCGCCTGTGGATACTGGCCGCGATCATGGCGCTGGCGTCGCTCAGCAAGCTGAGCGGGCTGGCGCTCTACCCCACCGCCGCGCTGGTCGTGTTGCTGGTGCACGTCCGCGAGGGGCGCTCGCTGCGCGACCTGCTCAGGGCCGGGATGATCGTGCTCGCGGTGTGGGCTGTGCTCGCCGGGTGGTGGTACGCGCGCAACCTGTACCTGTACGGCGAGCCGACCGGCATGGGCCGGATGCTCGACGTCTACGGAACGCGCGGCGGCACGCCCACCGCCGGGGACCTGCTCGACGAGTTCGAAGGGCTGCGCCTGTCGTTCTGGGGCGTCTTCGGCATGTTGAACGTGATCGCGCCGCAGTGGTTGTTTGATTACACGGATGCTCTACTGATCGTGGCGCTCGCCGGGCTGCTGCTTGGACTGATGCGGGTGGCGCTCGCACGCCGGGCACGGCGAGGCACCCAGGCGACACACACCCGCGCCGCTGCGTGGTCCCTGCGCGGAATCCGGCACCGGCTCAACAGCGACTTCTGGCGCGATGGGCTGCCGGTGACGATTCTCGCGCTGCACACGCTGATCGTGTTCGCCGCGCTGATCAACTGGACCATCCGCACGCCTGCCACGCAGGGACGGCTGTTGTTCCCGGCGCTGGGCGCGCTGGCAACGCTGATCGCGCTCGGCCTCGCGCAGGTCGTCCCGCGTCGCGCGCGCCACCTGGTCGCGCCCCTGTTCGCCTTGCCGGTCGTCGCTGCCGGGATCGCGATCCCGTTCCACACCTTGCGCCCGACCTACGCCCGCCCGCCCACCGTCGCCGCCGTGCCGGATGACGCGATCCCGGTCGATGCACGCTTCGGCCCGATCGAACTGCGCGGCGTTGCCATCAGCGACCACGCGCCGAAGCCGGGCGACGAGCGCGACGGGCTGGCGATCACGCTGTACTGGCGGCCCACCGCGCACACCGCCAGCGACATGAGCTTTTACGTCCAGGTGCTCGGCCTGCCGGATGTGAGCGCCGACTCCGGCTACCAGCAGATCGCGAAGATTGACAGCTATCCCGGCGGCGGCCTGCTGCGCACCACGACCTGGCAACTCGACACGATCTACGCCGACAGCTACACGCTGCCGGTCGCGGCGGACGCGCGTACCCCGGTGCAACCGGTGCTCAAGATCGGCTGGCGGCAGTACGAAACCGGCATGGAGTTCGACCCCGTCACGCTGGACGGCGCGCCGCGCGGCCCGGTGACCGTGCAGGCCGGGCGCATCGTCGGGGACGCGAAGCACCTGGCCGGGGGCGTCCCGCTCGAAGCCGTGTTCGGCGGCGCGCTGCGTCTGAATCGCGCAGACGTAACGCCACAAACCGCCGCGCCGGGCGAGTCGATCTCGGTGGCGCTGGAATGGGAAGCGCTGGCCCGCGTCGGGGACGATTTCAACGTGCTGGTGCACCTGCTTCCCGCGCCCCACCTGGACCCGGAGTCCAGCGCTTACGGCCAGCCAGCGGCCCAGGGGGACGCGCCGCCGCGCGACGGGCGCTGGCCGACCTCGGCCTGGGCGGTGGGCGTGCCATTCGTCGACACGTACACCATCCCGCTGCCGGACGATCTACCGGCGGGCACGTACCGCGTCGCCGCCGGTCTGTACCGCCCGGCGGATTTCAGCCGCTTGCCGGTTAGCACAGAGCTTGATACGCTACCGGGTGCGGCCATATTGCCGCACGACGTGACCATTACCGGGTAACAGTCGCATAGGACGGTTTGCCGTGAACACTAACCAACAGGACGACCTGCCTCAGCATTCCGATTCGCTGCCGGACGACCTGGCATATGATGAGGACTTAACCGGGCTGACCCACCCGCGCATCTTCGATATTCCCCCGGCGCTGTTCGCCTTCACCGTGCTGACGGCGCTGTGGGCGCTGTTCTTCTGGCGCTTGCTCACGCCGGTGGCCGACGACCGCGTGATCTTCGCCAAAGGCGACTTCCCGCTGCATTATTTCGCCTACAGCGATTACCAGGTCGAGCGCATGGGCGACGGTGATATCCCGCTGTGGAACCCCTACAACTACGGCGGCGACCCCTTCGCGGCGAACGTCCAGTGGGCCGTATGGTACCCGCCGCGCTGGATATCCGCCTTCCTAACCGGGCCGGGCGACTGGCGCATCGAAGCCTACCAGATGGAGGTCGCGGCGCATTACTGGCTCACCAGCATCATGATGTACGTCCTGTTGCGGACGCTGGTCCGGCGGCCCACCCCGGCACTGATCGGCAGCATCCTGTGGACGTATGGCGGCTACCTGGCCGGCTACCCGATGCTGCAACCCAGCATCCTGTTCGCGATCGCGTGGCTGCCGCTGATGCTGCTCGGCGCGCACCTGAGCATCACCGATGTGCGCTGGCGCGTGCGCGGGATTCTGCTCAGCGCGTTTATGCTCGCGCTCTCATTCTTCGGCGGCCACACCCAAACCACGATGCAGATGACCTACCTCACCGCCGCCTATATCGCGTTCACCGGCTGGCGTAGCTGGCTGCGCACGAAAGATATCGTGTGGCGCGTCGGCGTGATGGGCCTGGCCGGTGCGGCGATCGCCGCCGTGCAATTGCTGCCCGCCTACGAACTGATGACGCGCGCCTATCGCACCGAAGACTACCATTACATCGAAAAATCCGCCGGGTTCGACTTCGCCGAGCTGGTGCAGGTCATGTGGCCGCGCCTGTTTGACGCCGAGTACTGGCCGCTGTACGTTGGCGTGATCACGCTGTTGCTGGTCGGGCTGGCGATCTGGCGCCCGCGCCGCGAGTACACCTTCTGGTTCGGCGTGATCGTGCTGGGCATGTTCCTGGCGCTGGGCGGCAACAGCGTGGTCTACGACGTGTTCTACAACATTGTGCCCGGCTGGAGCATCTTCCGGCAGCAGGAGCGCGCGATCGCGCTGGTTGTGTTCGCGGTCGTGATCATCGCGACCTACGAACTCAGCGACCTGCTCGATCCGGACTACCGCCCCGACCCTGAAGACGCCGAGCGGCTGCGCCGGTTGGCGAGCGGGCACCTGGTGCTGTCGGCGCTGGCTTATCTCGCGTATGTGGGCGTGCTGGTAGTGCGCGGCGACGATCCCGAAAACACGACCGCCAACGCGCTCGGTTTCGTGGCGTTGATCAGCCTGCTGGCGAACGCGTGGCTGTACCGGCGCAGCAGCGAGCGCAGCGCGATCACGACCGCCGCGCTCGGCGGGTTGATCGTGGTCGAGTTGTTCACGCTCGGCATGAACGCGCCGAACGTCGTGCCGGACACGCCGGAGAACCGCATCCGCGAACCGGACAACCTCGAATTGCTGCAAGTCAAGGACTGGGAAAACATCAGCTTCCTGGTCGACGGCGCGGCGGGTATCCAGACCTACGGCACCTACTGGCGCATTCCCGATATCTACGGCACCGGCCCCTTCCGGCTGGCGTCGCTCGAAAAACTGCGCCAGATACGCGTCGACCGGCGCTGGGAAGTGTTCGCCGTGCGCTACGCCACCATGATCGCCGACGTGCCGGATAACGTGGCGGTCGAGGTGGTGGGCGATGGGGTGAACTACGACGGGGAAGAATACACGCTGTACGAACTGCGTGATCCGCGCCCGTTTGCACACCTGGTGTACCAGGCCCGCTTCGCCGAGGACGCGGAAGAAGCGCGCGAGATCATGACCGAACCCTGGATCGACCTGCGCGAGATCGCGGTCGTACAGGGCGAGCTGCCCTTCGCACTGCCCGGCGAGCGTCCACCCGGTGCCCAGGTGCGCGCGTTCAAGATGCTGGAGCCGGAATACATGGAGATGGAGGTCTCGACCAGCGAACCGGCGCTGCTCACACTGCCGATCGCAAATTATCCCGGCTGGCACGCGGAGATCAACGGCGAGCCGGTGGATATCGTCGATACATACGCCGGGCTGATCGGCATCCCGATCCGGCCCGGACAGGGACAAAAGGTGTCGCTGCAATTCCTGTCCCCGACCGTGATCGCGGGCGGCGTGATCAGCGCGGTCGCGCTGGTGATCTTGAGTGGCTATTTCGTCAGCCTGACCGTCGCCAGCCGCCGCCGCATCGCCCGGCAGAGCGACTAACGCGGTACCAGGTCGCCCCCATCCCTACGCCGATCCGGCGCTCGCCGCACGCCCGCGCCGCAAGGCTGGCCGGGCCACCGGATGGCGGTATAATGGCGACGTGAAGCAGCACACAACACGAGGAACGGCAATCACCATGCTGGAAACGTTGATTTACGGGGATGACCGCCGCCCGCTATCCGTCTTGACCGGCGGCCTGATCGGTTTTCTCGGCGGGATGCTGGCCTTGCTGATCGTGCTGCTCGGCCCGGTGATGGCGTTCGGGGCGGTGTCCGGCGCGGCGGTTGGACTGTATGCGCTGTCCAACCTGCACGGGGCGCTGGTCGTCATGCTGGCCGTGATCGCGCTGTTCCCGTTCGGCAAAGTGCCACTGCCGTTCTCGCCAACGCCGACCTTTCTCGACGGCGCGCTCGGCGCGTTCTTCCTGGTCTACCTCGTGCAATGGATGCGCGGCGAGCGGCGGTTATTTCGCTCCACCCCGGTGACCCCGCTCGTGCTCGGCTTCACCGGCCTGATGATCTTCGCGTACCTGATGGGGCTGCGCCATGCCCCGCTGGAGCCGCGCACGCTACGGACCGTGCTGGAGATGGTGCTCAGCCTGCTGCTGATCCCGGTGCTGGTCGACATCCTGCGCGAGCCCCGCACGCTGCGCCGCACGGTAGGCGCGCTCGCCGCGTTTGGCGCGCTGTCGGCCCTGGTGGGGATCGTGTTGTGGGCGCTGCCCGACCTCGCCGCCGAAGCATTGCTCAACCGGCTGGGCCGTTTCGGGTATCCGGTGGGCGGCGTGCTGCGCTACCGCGAAACCGGGGTCGCGGTGCTCAACGAACGCGCGATCGGCACGTGGATCGACCCGAACGCGTTCGGCGGCTTCCTGCTGATGATCGGCGCGGTGCTGGCTCCGCAGATTTTTTCGCGCAGGCCGGTGCTCAAGCGCTGGGTCGCGGCGGGCATGTTCGGCGTGGTGTTCGTCGCGCTGTTCCTGACCGACTCGCGCGGCGCGATGCTCTCGCTGGGCGTGGCGCTGGTGTTCATCGCGGCGCTGCGCTACCGCCGCCTGCTGCTGGTCATGGCATTGATCGCGGTGCTGGCGCTGTTCCTGCCCGTGACGCAGCGCTACATCGATAAGCTCGAAGCCGGGTTCACCAACCAGGACCTCGAAACCCAGATGCGTTGGGGCGAGTACAAGGACGCGCTGACCCTGATCGAACGCCACCCGGTGATCGGCGTGGGCTTCTCCGGCACCCCGGAGATCGACCTGTATCTCGGCGTGGCGAACACGTATCTGACGGTAGCGTCCCATGCCGGGCTGCTCGGCCTGGCGGGCTACCTGGTCCTGATGGCGAGTCCGTTCGTCTACAGCTTCGCCAACTATGCCGCGCTGCGCGCCAACGCGCAGCTATACGACGTGTGGCTCGGCCTTGCCGCCGGGCTGGCCGGGGTGCTGGCGGGCGGCATCTTCGACCATTTCTACTTCAAGATCGACTTGTTCCACAGCACGATGACCACGGTCTGGATCATCTTCGGCCTGCTGCTGGCGACGGTGCGCCTGGTGCGGCGCGCTGAAGCGAACGACTGAAGAAAGCCAACGAAACAACCTTAATAACATATTCTTAACTGGAAAGATGCAAGCTTTCCAGCTAGAGTCATTTATGTTAGCGATTTCACACATTGAAGGAGGAACCGGTGAAAAAATTGGTGTTGATTCTAACCTCGCTCAGCCTGTTACTCGCCGCATGCGACTTTGATGTGACGGCTGATCTGTACATGCAGGATATTATGGACGCTCAAGAACTTGACGAAACGCTGTACATTAACGGCACGCTCTCGCTTGAGTTCAGCGGAGATGAAGAGAAACAGCAGCAGATCGTCGAAATCCTGCAGGATGAACTGAACGACGTTAAAAACGTACGCGAAGAGGAACGCAGCTACAGCACCTATCTGGTTGTTGACTATAAAATCCCATTGATCACTGCGGAAGAAGTTGAGGATATTTATAATCATCCCAACGTTCAAGACAATATTTTTACCTTCGCCGTATCAGCGAACACGTTGAATGTCGCGTTTAATAAACCACGCTTCGATCGGTTGGATACGTTGCTCTACGACCAGTTTTACCAACGCTTGGACTTCGAAGACTTCACAATGAGTCTGCGGCTCCAAAATGATTTGCGCGAACCTGTCAGCGTAATCCTTTACTCGGTTTACGCCAACAGCGTTCCTGTTCCGTACAGTGAGACCTTTACGCTTGAACGGCGCGATGAGGTTGAAATCAAGTTCTCGGACGTGCTACGTGACTCTGTCACCACGTTGCAGGATATCGAAACTGCCGGTATAGCCGTGCGAAAATTCGCGGAATTTGACGTCGTAGCAGAATAGCGTTCCCCCAGAAAACGAGTGCAGAGGTGCAAAAACATGCCTCTGCACTTTCATTCTATTCCGGCTTCCGGCACTCCGCGCGGTTAGACCGGATATCGAAACCTTCCCAGAAACGCTGGAAGCGGGTTTGCCCGCCTTCAAACGCCTGCGAGGTGGACTGTACTTCAAACAGCCCCGTCAACGCGATCATCGTCAGCTTCAGGCCGAAATACGCCGCGCTGTCGGTCACGAAGTGGAACAGGCCGCCCGGCTGCAACACGCGATGGATCCCGCGCAGCGTGGACTCCATCAACGGGTCCTGTTTGCGCTTGCTGTAACGCATGATCGGCGGGGGGAACAACAAGAACGCCTCGCTCACCGACTCGTCAGGCACGAGCGCGAGCGCCTGCCGGAAGTCGGTCTTGATGAAGCGCACGTTGTCCAGTTCCGCCCGCGCGGCACGGTTGGCCGCGTCCCAGATCGACTTGCGGTGCCAGTCAAACCCGACGAAATATTCATCCGGGCGCTGCTGCGCCTGCCCCACCAGGAACTCGCCGCGCCCGCAGCCGAGATCGAGCACCAGCGGCGCAGCGATACCGAACAGCTCGCGCGCCGTGATCGGCGGCAGCTCGTGCAGGCGGAAGTGCAGGTCGCGCCCGTTGTACTGGCGCAGGTAGCGCGCCTGCACTTCCGGCGACGGACGCTGCACCTTAAACCGCTTGAGCTTAACGCGTGCCATGCATCCCCCTTTCTCCGGTCCCGGCGTCATCATCCTCGCCGTCCGGATGTGGCGGCGACGGCTTGAGCGAGCGCCCCGGCTCAACATCCGCCGCCGCGATACGGTAGCGTTCGAAGCTTGCCAGGCAATCACGCTCAAGGTCGTGCTGCGCGCAGAATTCGAGGTACGAACCGTAATGAAAAGTCGCCGTCTCCAGTTCGTACTTGAATACGTGGTTGATCACGTGCTTCAGTGCGCCGTTGGCCTCATACGCCGCGAAAACAAGTGAGCGATCATAGGGCACGGCGCGGAATTCGCCCTGCCACCGCCCGCCGCGCCCGGTCAGCACGAGGTATTGCGCGCGCGGATCGCCGTTGTAAGGCATGCCGACCGCGCTGCAGTTCAGCCCCCAGCGGTCGCCCACACGCCGGTTAAACGGGCGATGCGTGTGCGCGCCGATCATCACCGGCTGCGGCACCATCTCCAGCCGCTCGCGCAGTTCCTCGTCGCTCAGCCAGGGCCCTAATCCGTCATTCAGCGCGCGCGGACTGCCGTGCACGACATAGAACGCGGGCAATCCCGGCACGTCGAGCACCATGGAACGCGGCAACGCGCGCAGGTACGCGGCTTCCTCGTCGCTCAAGGCGTCCGCGACCTCCTGGAACGGGTCAAAGAACGGCGCGGCCCACTCCGCCGGGAACCCACCCGCCCGGCGCTTGACCGCGTAATCCTCGTGATTGCCGTACACTACCGGCCAGCCGGTCGCGCGTACGGCGTGCAGGCACTCCAGGCTCTGCGGCCCCCGGTTGAGAATATCGCCGTTGACGATCACGCGGTCCGGCGCGAGCCGCTGAATATCAGCCTGGACCGCTTCAAACGCCGGCAAATTGCCGTGAATGTCGGCCAGAATAACGATCCGAGTCATTCCAGTTCACTCCCTTGTCTCGGGCAGAATGTACATTATCACGCCGTTTGCGTCCAGAATCAATGTAACATAAGAATTCCGCGCGCGCGCAAAAAACCGGGGGCATATCGCGCACATACGCCCCCGGCTTGCCGCGCCTGCCGGCACAACGGCCCTATTGCCCGAACGCGAATCCGCCGATCGTCACCGCGAACACATCATCGAACAGTTGATCGAACTGCGCGTCCGGCGCTTCGAGCCAGAACACGATATCCTGCTCCTGCGCTGACGTGGTGAAGAACGCGCCGCCGATCGGCACGTCCGTTTCATACGTGAACACGACCACATGCCACGCACGCCCGCCGATATAATACGGCTCCGACGCCAGCTGGTTGAACCCTTCGACGCCCTGTTGCAACTGGTCCAGCCAGACCTGCGCGAGTTCTTCGTTGCTCTGCCCCGTCGCTGCATCCGCGCCCAGCCCGATGAACACGCGCCGGTCGTCCGGCAGCCCGTAGAGCGTCCAGCCATCGCCGGTTTCCTCTTCCCACGTCACCGGGACCGGGAAGGTCACCAGCCCATCCAGCAGCGTGACCGTCCGCCACGCGCTCTGCCCCACCTGGGACTCGGGGTCAAAGAACGTGATGCTATCGACCAGCGCCTGTAACGCTTCCTGCGCCGGGCCGAGGTTCGCGGCGGGCGCGTCCAGGTCGAACGCGTAACCGACTCCCTGCGACGGCACGTAGATCGCGATCACGCTTCCCACGCGCCCGCTGCCCTGGTAATCATACGTGTAGTCGGTCACGTAGGCCGGCAGCTCATTGATCCTGACACTGCGCTCCTGGATGATCGCCAGATTGTCGAGCACGTTCCAACTCGCGCGGATCGCGGCGTCGGTTTCTTCAGCAGAGCTCACGTCCGTATACGGCAGCAAGCTTAACACGGTGTTGGTTGCCAGGTCTGCCGTAAACAGCCGCCCGCTTTCCGTCAGGCGCGGGCGAATCCACTGCGCCGGATACAGGAAATTGACGCCATACGTCAGGTCGGTGTACCCGCGCAGCGCCGGGTCGAGGTCCGTGTTGTCAACCATGATGACCGCTTCGGCAAGCGTGGTGGTACCCGCGACATTTTCCGCCACGAAACTGAGCGAGTACGTGCCCGATGGTGCGGGAACCTTCTCGAACTCCACACCGAGACTGGCGGTCAGCGTCAGCATTTCGCCCCGGCCTGCCCCGCTCAGTTCGTTGTTGGCATCCAGCGTCAACCATTCCGGCGTGAAGGTGTCCCCCGCTTCGACTGCCAGCTCAAACGGCTGGAGATTGCCGCTGGCCGTTTCATTCAACCCCCACAGCGAGCTCGCCCGCTGCGTGTTCAGGTCGAAGATCAACTGCGCCCGAAGCTCTTTCCCGCCGCGCACCGACTGGTAATACCCGTTCACCAACGCCGAGTCGGGATTATCGCGGTTGGGGATCAGCAGCGCGTACGTGCTGGTCGTACCGTCCGTCAGCACGGGGACTTCCGCCTCCCATTGGAACGTGCGCGTCGTCACCCCGTCGGACCAGTCCACAATCTCCGCGCCGGACGCCGTGGTCGTGCGTGAGACCAGGTAGTCAAAGTCCAGCACGATACGCTCGTTCGTGTTGCCATCGGCGAAATACCCGACCGCGTAGTTGACCTGCACGATATCGCGCCCCGAAATATCCAGCCGCACCACAGCCGGATTGTGAATGCTCGCCACGTCAGGGTACACGCCCACGATCGTGACCTGCGGCGCGCTGGTCACCGTCGCCACAGCTATGCCGTGATACAGGTTCAGGAACTCGTGCCATCCTGCCATCGCGGACGGCACTTCCTCTGTGTAACGCTGTGTAAAGGCGTTGAAGACCTTCGCCCGCATCGGGAAGTAAATCGACACGCCATGCGAGCCGTCAAGCGCCTGCACGTGATCCTCATACAGCACAAACGAATCGACCGCCGCACGCACGCGGTGCGCCGCGTCCTGCACGTCCGGCGGCGCGTTGAGATCGGTCAGGCGGTCCGCGAACTGGTACAGGTCGATCGACGACCAGAAATCTTGCACCTGCGGGTCGTCAAAGCCACCATACGCGATCGTGTTGTTCCGCGCATCCGCGACCGGACTCAGGGCCGCATCCGGGCGCACAGCCACCGCCGCCGCGAAATCGTCCACCGCCGCAGTGAGCGCCGCGATCTGGTCCAGGTCCACCGTCGCCAGCCCGTACACATCGCGATCACCAACCACCTCGCGCAGGAAGTACATGAAGTAATCGACCACGTGCCGGCCCAGTTCGCCACCGCGCATCGACGGTTTGCGCACCAGTTCATCCAGGAACACGTAGAACCAGCCCGCGCCCGGCTCGTTTTCTTCCGAACCGATCCCGTACCGCGCATACGGCGCGATCGCCTGGTAGACTTCCAACTGGCCCATCAGGCACATGTCAAAGCCGATCACCTCGAACTGCTCGATGCCGGTCTCCGCCAGCACACGATCAAGCGCCTGCTGCAGTTGCGGCAGCGACAGTTCGTCGTCTGACTCCTCGTCGCTGGCGTGACTGATCCACGCGCCGCCATGATCCCACAGCACCAGCATGTATTTCTCCGCCGGGTACGTGGTGATCGCCCAGGTTGCGAAATCCGCGACCGCTTCCGGCGAGCCGGTGTTCACCTCGCCCAGGTTCGCCACGACCGGCGAGGTTATGTAGTCCGGGTTGTTATCCTGCTGGACGTAATAGCGCCGGGTTTCGGTCCAATCGCCATCCCAGTCGGTATACCCTTCGGCGCGGTCAAGCTGCGCCACGATGTTCACGTCCGGCGACGATCCCACCGCTTCCATTTCGTTGAGATCGCCCAGTCCCGCGATCTCCAGGTTGTTGTCCGCTGCAATGTAGACCATCACCGTCCACTCCGCGACCCGCTGCGACTGGCGCGCCGGATCGACCGGGAGACGCTGCGTGCGCGTCGCCATCCACTCGCGCAGCCACTCGCGCGCGCGCAGCTCCCGCGTTTCGAGTTCCTCCGCTGTGACGCGCGTCCGCAGCCAGTCCGCGTATTCGGAGGGGCTAAGCGGCTGTTCGATGCCCGTCTTGTGTGCCACCTGCTGCGATGCCCCCGCCGGGATCGGAACTGCCGCTGCCGGCAGCACCAGCGCGGCGATCAGCGTGGCTGCTACCCAAAGTGCAAATCGTTGTCTGTGCAGCATGCCGTGATTCTCCTTGTGTCTATCCTGCCCGCGTTGATCAGTGATGCGCCTTTCAGTGTATTACAGATCACCCACCCGCGCAGATCGCAAACGCTGCCGCGAAAAACGCACACGGGCAGCCCTGCGCAACACAGCAAAGGCCGTGCCCCTACACTCCAGCCCCCGCGCGATCCGACCTTGCCAAACCCCGTCACCTGCGGTAGTATTCTGACCGCAAATTCGCTCGAAACGACTTACCGGAAAATCGGGCGACTTTCCGCTTGCGCAGCGATGCCCATCGCCTGACGCAGGCAAACCCAGGGAAAGGAGAATCCCAAAGCACATGAAACACGAATACGAGTTGGGCTTTATCATTCCGAGCAGCGTCGTGGAACAGGATACCCAGGGCGTGATCGACCGCGTCCGGGGCTGGATCGAGGAGCTTGGCGGCGAGGTGACGGACATCGACTATTGGGGCCGCCGCCGGCTGGCCTACCCGATCGCCGATTTCCTCGAAGGGTACTACGTCTTCTTCACGATGGCGTTGCCCGGCGACAGCGTGCCGGAACTGGAACGTAACTTGCTGCTGTACGATCAAGTGATCCGCCATCTCGTCGTGCGCCCGGAAGACTAACCAACACACCGCCGGGACCCGGCGACGGTCGTCAGCCAAGCCGCATCAGCAGGAGGCGATATGGCTCGCGGGTTAAACAAAGTCATGATTATCGGTCATTTGGGGCGCGATCCGGAGCTGCGGTATACGCCCAGCGGGCGTCCTGTCGCCAGCTTCAGCGTCGCCACCAACCGCACGTGGACCGCATCCGACGGCGAGCGCCGCGAAGAAACCGAGTGGTTCAACGTGGTCGCCTGGGGCAACCTGGCTGAGATCTGCAAGAACCACCTCAGCAAAGGCCAGCAGGTATACGTCGAAGGCCGCCTGCAAACACGCGGCTGGGAAGATGAAAACGGCACGCGCCACTACCGGACCGAACTTGTCGCCAACGAGATGATCATGCTCGGCGATCGCGGGTCACACCACGACGTCGATACCGGCCCTGACGACTCAGCGGGCGATTCATTTCCGTTTTAATCGACAATCCCTCAGGCAGCCAACCGCCGCCTGAGTCTATCGCAAGGTTGAACACTGAGAAGGAGCCCTTCAGGTGAGCGAGAACGAAAACCTGGATAACAACACCGAAGAGCAGGAAAACGACGATACCGAATCCCGTGGAGAACGCCGCCGCAGCAGCAGGCCGCGCCGTCGCAGCAGCGACCGTAGAGGAGGCCGCCGCCGGGGTCGCCGCCGCAAGGAAGATTACTTCGTGGTCAACGAAACCGTCCCGAATTACAAGGACGTCGACACCTTGCAGCGCTTCATGACCGAACGCGCCAAGATTCGCCCGCGCCGCCAGACAGGGTTGAACGCCAAAAACCAGCGGCGACTGGCACGCGAGATCAAACGTGCGCGCCACCTGGCCCTGCTTCCCTACACCGACGAACAAACCCGTCGCTAGATAATATGGCACGCTGTCCGTCGCGCGCCTGTGCTGCCAGCCTGCTGCCTGCCGGTTGGGGCACAGCGGCGCACTGTTTAAAACTAAATCTGGCGCGGCGCTGCCAGGCGCAGCCCGCGCCTGTGTACGGGGAGTGATCAGTCGCTCCCCCCTTTTTTGATGAGCGTTACACAGTTGGCCGGTTGCGGTGCGCGGTTTTTGCCGCGCGGATGGTCGACCATCCTGGCACGGCGACAGCTTCGAACAAAACCGGTGAGGCCCTCACGGTGCTGCTGTCCCGTACTCAACCGTAACCCTTCTGGCAGACTGCGTAAACCCTGTTGAACATACACCTTCGGAGGAGAGCACATGGCAAAGAAAGGCACGACCGGCGGCCCGCGCGCGAAGAAGACAACGCAGGGTGATGTCGACCGCCGCCGGGAGTACAAGTCCCGCGCCGAACGGGAACGGATGTGGCAGCGACGGCTCATGCTGCTCATCGGCACGCTGGTGGCGATCAGCGTCCTGATCCTGATCGCTGCCATCATCAACGAAGAAGTGATCCGGCCACGCCAGGCGATCACCACCGTCAACGGTGAGCAAATTACCACGCAGGACTTCCAGGAGCGCGTGCGCCTGACGCGCTGGCTCACTGCAAACCAGATCCGCGAGGCATACTTCTTCCTGGGTGGCGATGTAAATACGCTGCAGCAATACGTCGGCCAGCAGATCAGCGATCTCCAGCGCCCCTCGATCATCGGCAGCCAGGTGCTCGAAGAGATGGAAGAAGAGTTGTTGCTCAAGCAGGGAGCTGAAGAGTTAGGCGTCACCGTGGACGAAGAACGGGTTAACCAGGAAGTTGAACAGTATATGGCCGATCGTCTCGGCATGACCCATCCGGGCCTGCCGACCGCCACGCCCACAACCGAACCGACCGCCGAACCAACCCGCCTGGTCCCGTCTGCCACGCCACGCCCGACCAATACCCCCACGCCGCTCCCGACCGCCACCCCGCGCGTGGACGAGGAAGGTAACATCCTGCCGAGCCTGACGCCAACCGACACGCCGGAACCGACCGAGGAACCGACCGCCACGCCGACGCTGGTCCCATCGGACGCGCTCGCCACAATCGAGGTGGAACAGGATCGCTGGCTGGATGAGGCGACCGACGTGAGCGAGGTTGATCGCGCGGTCGTGCGCGACCTGTTCTACTACCAGGCCCTGCGCGAAGCGGTGCGCGATCACCTGGCGCAAGACGTGCCGACCGAAGAACTGCAGGTCGATGCACGGCACATGTTATTCGCGTTTAACGTCGAGGCGCTGCAACAGAACGTCCCGCTGACGCCGACCGACGAGGAAAAGGCCGCCGCGCTCGCCCGTGCCGAGGCGGCGATGGACGCGCTGCAAGACGGCGAGCCGTTCGCGGACCTGGCGCGCGAAGTGTCCGACGACACCGGCAGCGCGTCGCAGGGTGGCGAGTTGGGCTGGACCAGCCCGGATGAGTTCGTTGAAGCGTTCAGGGAAGCTGTACTCAACGCCGACCTGGGCGCGATCATCGGGCCGATCGAAACTGAATTCGGCTACCACATCATCCAGGTACACGATCGCGGCATCCGCCCGCTGTCGGGAACCGAGTTGCGCAACCACCAGAACACGCGCTACCAGGAATGGCTGGATGCGCGTAAAGCCGCTGCTGATATCGATCGCATCGACGACTGGCTGGATCGCGTGCCCGACAGACCGACGTATAACCAGCTACTGGGCGACATCCTGCCGGTGAACTAGATCGCGCTTTACGCCAGTTCATGCCATCGCCGGCGGCGCACCGCTTCGTTTCGCGGTGCGCCGCCGTTCGATTCGCGGCTCTGCACATCCTGCCCGGTCTGCTATACTTTGTGCAATACAATGTGCTAACCACTTTTTTTTGAGACCTACTTACACCTAGCGTTGAGGAGCACGCCATGAATCCCCCCACCCCAACCCTGATCACCATCGAGCGCCACATCCTGGAGCAGCAGGCCCACCATCCTGAGGCCACCGGGCGGCTCACCAGCCTGCTGTACGATATTGCGCTCGCGGCCAAGCTGATCGCCCGCGAAACGACACGTGCCGGGCTTGGCAACATCCTCGGCGCGACGGCGTCCGAAAACGTGCATGGCGAAGTACAGCAGAAACTGGACGTTTACGCCGATAACGTGATCTTTCGCATGAACGACCATACCGGGCGTGTGTGCGTGATGGCGTCGGAAGAACACAACGACGTGCTGCACATCCCTGATCGCTACCCGCCGGGGTACTACGTGCTGATCTACGACCCGCTGGATGGTTCGTCCAACATCGACCTGAACGCGTCCATCGGCACGATCTTCGCAATCCACCGCAAGATAACGCCGGGCGACGGTCCCGGTACAAAGGCCGACGTGCTCCAGCCGGGGACCGAACTCGTCGCCGCCGCCTACGTGATCTACGGATCAAGCACGATGATGGTCTACAGCACCGGCAACGGCGTGCACGGCTTCACGCTCGACCCAAGCATTGGCGAGTTCTTGCTCAGCCACCCCGACATCACCATCCCCAGCCCTGGCAGATATTACAGTGTGAATCACGGCTACGAGGGCTACTGGACCGAGGGCGTGAAACGTTATGTCAGGTGGTTGCAGGCGCTTGACGACGCGGGCGGCCCGTATGGCGACGGCAAGCCGCTGGGCCAGCGTTACATCGGCAGCATGATCGCCGACGTGCACCGCACGTTGTTACGCGGGGGCGTGTTTTTTTATCCCGGCGACTCGCGGAACCTCACCGGGAAGCTGCGCCTGTCCTATGAAGCACAGCCCCTGGCGTATCTCTGCGCCCACGCCGGCGGCTACGCGTCGGATGGGATCGGGGATATCCTGCAGATTCAACCGCGCCACCTGCACCAGCGCGTGCCGGTGTACCTGGGCAATCGCGAGCTGGTTGAACAGGCCGAGTCATTCTTGCGACAGCACGATGCCCGGTTTCTCGCCGAATACGAAAAGCAACGCTAGCAGGCATCGCGGACAGCGTCGCAGCCCGGCAAGTTACTGCAACGGAACTTCCACCGCGTGGCGTGCGTCTAGATAGCAGCCGTTCAAAGAGATCAAGGGGTGTCCCATGTCTCAGCGTGCCCGGACCGCGCTCATCGTGATCGCGGCAGCCGTTCTGCTTTCCGCCGCGCTGCTTTTCGCCGCCACACGACAAGATAGCACTTCACGCACGCCAACCGGCACGGTTCGCGCCGCGCTCCGTGCGTACGAAACGGGTGATCTGCCCGCGCTGCGCGAGCACTTCTGTGATCCCGATCTCGCGGCGCTGATCTTTCCCGACACTGATAACCAACGCTACCGCTTCACGGGCATGACATACGCGGAAGTTGAAATATCCGCTTCGGCGGCGCAGGTGATCGCGTCCGGCACGCTACATGACGCATCCGGCAGCGGCGGGCAAACGCACGCGCTGAGTTGGACGGTCAACCTCACCCGCGATGATGGAACCTGGTGCATCACGGCGGTAACACGCGCCCACGAGTAGCTTCCGGCACGCCTGCAAATGCAGCGGATCCGGCCACTTGGGACCAAATTCACGATTTCGCCGAATTTACCCTTGCCAGCCCTGAATCTGTCTGCTAGAATGTGCCTCCGTTGCACGGGAAAGCAACACAACACAACAATCACGCGAAACTGACGGCATTCCAGCGTCGGTTTTTTATCCCGCAGCGACGGTGAAGGCATACTTCACAGCGCAGTTTAACAACAGAATAGTGACAGGAAGCCGCTGGGGATGACGGT
>CAYRNY010000001.1:0-493424 GCA_964425755.1 uncultured Anaerolineaceae bacterium | reverse complement strand
GTCCATCGCGGCGATGATCCTGACCACCGAAGCGCTGATCACCGATATCCCGGAAGAGGAACCCGCGATGCCTGCGGGCGGCGCGGGCGGCATGGGCGGCATGGGCATGATGTAAGCCCAACCGCAGCATAATCTAGCCGAACCTGGCAGGGGCGCGAGTCACACACTCGTGCCCCTGATGTTTTTGCACCGTGCCGCGCCGCTGGATGCCGCCCGGCTGCGGGAAAAGAAACAGGGACACGCGATCGCGTATCCCCGTCGTGATGCCGCTTGACCGGTCGCCGGGCGTTACAGCCCGTAGATGTCGGTGTACTTGGCTTTCAGGTAGCGCAGGAACGGCCCCACCTGCATCTTGTCGCCGGTGACGCGCTCGGTCAGTTCGGCGGGCCAGTACTTGCGCCCGTGCTGGTGGATGTTCTCGCGCAGCCAGTTCAAAAGCGACGTAAAGTCGCCGCTGGCGATGTCGTTCTGGATCGCGGGGTTGTCCTGCAGTGCCTTTTCCCAGTACTGCACGGACAGGAAATTACCGAGTGAGTAGGTCGGGAAGTAACCGAACAGGCCCGATGACCAGTGCACATCCTGCAGCACGCCGTGCTTGCCGTCGTCCGGCGGCGTGATGCCCAGGTAGGCCTGCATCTTGTCGTTCCAGGCGTCGCGCGCGTCTTTGACCGCCAGCTTGCCTTCGAGCAGGTCGTTCTCCATCTCGAAGCGCAGCATGATGTGCAGGTTGTAGGTCACTTCGTCGGCTTCCACGCGGATCAACGAGCGCGACACGTGGTTGATCGCCTTGTAGAACGTCTCCATGTCGACGCTGCCCAATTGCTCCGGGAACAGCGCCTGCAGGTCGCCGTAGAACACGCCCCAGAATTCGCGGCTGCGCCCGACGACGTTTTCCCACAGCCGGGACTGGCTCTCGTGCACGCCGAGCGACGTGCCGCCCGCCAGCCACGTGCCCTCAAGCGACTGCGCGCTGCCCTGTTCGTACATCGCGTGCCCGGCCTCGTGGATCGAGCCGAACAGCGCGGCGGGCATCCAGTCTTCCTGGTAGCGCGTGGTGATGCGCACGTCGTTGATCGAGAACTCGGTCGTGAAGGGATGCACCGACTTATCCTGCCGCCCGCGTTCCAGGTCATAGCCGATCGCCGCGATCACTTTTTCGCCGAATGCGCGCTGCTTGTCGATATCGTAATTCAGGTGCATCAAGCTGGCGTCGACCTTGTCCAGGTTGGCGAAGACATCGGCCACGAACGGGACCAGCTCCTCGCGCAGTTCGTCGAACAGGCGCTCGACTTCGGCGGTCTTCATGTGCGGCTCGTACTGGTCGAGCAGCGCGTCGTACATGCGGTCCTCGTAACCGAGCGCGTCGGCTTCCTGGCGTTTGAGGTCCACGATCTTCTGCAGCGTGGGCACGAACGCGTTGAAGTCGCCCGCTTCGCGCGCCTTGGCCCAGATTTCATGTGCCTGGCTCGTCACGCGGGAGAGCTCCTCAACCAGCTTGGACGGCAGCTTGGTCGCCAGGTCGTAGTCATGGCGCACCACGCGCACCAGCGCGGCTTCGTCGCTGTCGTAGCCGGCGTCTTTCGCTTCCGCTTCGGCGGCTTCCAGGGCTTTGCCGGTTTCCTCGGCGGTAAACATCTCGTGCGCGATGCGGCTGAGCGTCGCGAGCTGTTCGGCGCGCGCCGCCGTGCCGCCCGGCGGCATGTTGACTTGCTGGTCCCAGCCCAGCACCGCCGCTGCATGGCGCAGGTGCACGATGTCGGCCAGGTGGGTTTTGAGACGTTCAACGTTTTCCATAGCAGTGATTCTCGCTTTCAAAATGAGTATCCGGTGAATCCGCTCGTCCTATAATACGTACACAATTGGCTAATTGTTCAATGGCCGGGGCATAGGCTACCGAACAATCCGCGCGCCAGCAAGGGGGTTCCGGAATCTGGGTGTGTTTGCCGCCGTGGTGACCGGTGTGCCCGGCGTCACGCTTCAATGGCCTGCGCGTTAGTGTTTTTATCCCAGAATAGGCCACCTGCCCTATTCTCACATCACCCGCTATTCCTGCCGGAAGATCCCCGGTCTGTCACCTGCCGGGCGCTGTTGAGTCTCCTACAATGATCCACGATTCGGTGAGTCGTGTCTTGCTGGCGCGGCTGGCCGTTATATGTTATTCGGACAGAGTAAGGAGGCTTTGCCATGCGGTTTGGACACACACGCATGTTATTCGTGATCGTGACCGGTATGCTGGCGCTGGTGCTGGGTACAGGCGTCGCGGTGCAGACGGCGCAGGCTCAGGACGGCCCCTGTGGTGACAGCGTGACCATCCAGGAAGGCGACACGCTGATCGATATCGCCGCCCGGTGCAACACCACGGTGAACGCGCTATTGCAGGCGAACCCGTCGATCGATCCTCTCGCCCTGCCAATCGGCACCGTGTTGACGATCCCGGCGGGCGAGCAGACCGGATCGGCGGCTGCCACGCTCGCGATCGCGCCGACTGCCGGCCCGCCTGGGACGCAGGTACACGTGATCGCCAACAACCTGGCACCGAACGCCGCCATTGAGATCGGTGTCGGGCGTCCGGATTCGGAGTACGATATCATCGCGCAGGCCACCTCAGACGGCTTCGGAACCCTGGACCAGTTCATCATCGTGCCGGAGTTTATCGGCGCGGATGACTGGCTGGTCGTGGTGAGGAATCCCGCGACCGGGACCGAGCTGTTCTCGAACGTGCAGAACCCGACCGTCGCCATCGCGCCGACACAAGGCGCGCCCGGCACGATCGTGCAGATGATCGCGAACGACTTCCCGCCGAACACCGAGGTCGCGATCGGCGTTGGCCGCTGGCGCTCGGAATACGACGAGCAGCAGCGCCTGGTGACCAACGAGCGCGGCACGGTCCAGGCTTCGGTAACGATCCCGGAGTTCGCGGCGGGGGATGAACGCTGGGTCGTGGTCGTCGCGACTGCCGACAACGCGGTAACGGCGCAATCGGCGCTGTTTCACGTCGTGGCGGAGCCGGGACAGGAACCGCCCCCAACCCCGGTAAGCCCCGTCGTGCCAACGGACACGCCGGTACCGGATGAAGGTTCCGCGCCGGTGTTTGACCGCACGAACATCTACATGATCGCGCTGGACGACAGCGGGCTGTCCGGCCCGGGCCTGGCGTGCGGTGACAGCGCAGTCGCGGTCGAGATCCCGGTCGAGCCGACCGCCGCGCCGCTGACCGCCGCGCTGGAGAACCTGCTGGCGATCCGCGACGAGTTTTACGGGCAGTCTGGCCTGTATAACGCGCTGCACGCGTCCGACCTGGCGCTGAGTTCGCTCGACTTGCAGGGCGGGCACGCGGAGATCCATCTGACCGGGGCCGTGCGTGAAACGCGCCTGTGCGACGGGCTGCGCATCAAGGCGCAGATCATGCAGACGGCGCTGCAATACGACACGGTGAACTCGGTGTCGCTGTTCATCAACGGCAACCAGGTGTAACGCGGCGTCACTTCGCGTGAGGACACAACCGGGGCGCGTGCCTGGCTGTTCCAGGTGCGCACCCCGGTTTTTGCGTGGCGCGGTTATTTGGCGCGTGAGTCGTCAGTCCCCCAGCGCCGCGAGCAGGTGCTTGCCGGTCGCTTGCCTGGGCAGCGGGTGCGCGCCGTCCGCGATGATCTGGCGGTTGCCGGGGGCGTCGGTGTCCAGCGCGTAGACGGGGACGCCCTGCGCCCGCGCAAAACGGACCGTGTGCAGGCTGCCGCCGGTCGTGCCGGTCTCGATCACGACCACCGCGCGGCTCAACCCGCTGATCAGGCGGTTACGCGCGACAAGCGCGGGGCTGTTCGGCCTGGCGTCGGGGTGCTGCTCGGAATACAGCGCGCCGTGCGCCATAATGTGCTGTGCCAGCAACTGATTTTGCTGCGGGTATATCGCGCGCACGCCGCCCCCCAGCACTGCCAGCGTGCGCCCGCCCGCGTCCAGCGCGCCCGCGTGGGCTGCCGTGTCGATCCCGGCGGCCATGCCGCTGACCACCGTCCAGTCCGCGCCCGCGAGCGCGGCGGCGATCCGCCCGGCGACCTGGCGGGCGTCCGGGCTGGGGCGGCGCGTCCCGACGATCGCGACCGCGCGGGCGTCGTGCGGGGGGTGCGTCCCGCGCCGGAACAGCACCGGCGGCGCGTCGTCCAACGCACGCAGCGCTGCGGGGTACGCGGCGGAGTCGCGCTGCAGGATCGCGATCCCGTCGCGCTGCCAGGCGCGGATCGCCGCTTGTGTGCGGTCGAGGTCTAGCGCACGGATCGCGGCGGCGAGTTTCGGCCCGATCCCGTCTACGGCGCGCAGGTCGCGCTCGCCGGCGGCGAAGACCGCGTCCAGCGATCCGAAGTGCGCGATCAGGCGCGCGATCGTGCGCCCGCCGAGGCTGGGGATCAGGCTCAGCGCGACCCACTGCGCCAGCGTTGGGGGGCCTTGCGGTTGGTCGGTGGTCATGGTATTTCACCCGCGGTTGTGTTTGAGCACGGGAGTAGTATACACTGATTGCGGGAGCAACACCCGCGCGGTGAGCGTGCATTCCCGGGCAGGTGCGCCGCGTTGGAGCGTGCGTAACCTACGCCACTGCTGCGCTGGTCAGGGGGAACGGGTAAGGGCGAGTGACGTGAATCAAGCCGACTGGATCCGCATTAGCTGTGCCACACTGTGCCGCATCGAGCACCCGAGCCTGGGCTTTTTCCTGCTCGTGAACCGCAACCGGCGGCAAAAGGGGCTGTACATCCTCTCGCCGATCGGCGGCGCGCTGGAATACGACGACGAGGCGATCCTGGCACGCTTCAACGCGCTGCCCGAAGAACCCGCCGAGCAAGAACTGCGGCTGATGATGCCGGTCAAGCAGCTTCCGGCGTTCCGCGAGTGGTTCTACAGCGGCCAGGGGCGCGAGACCTCGCCGTTCCGCGAACTGCGCGAAGAGCTGGTCCACGAGTCGAAGCTGCTGCCGGAGCTGCGCCCCGAAGACGTGCGCTGCAAACGGCTGTGGACCGTCGAGCGCGAGCGCATGACCGACCGCCGGGGGCACACCGGCCTGCTGACGCATTACTTCCTGGAGATCTACGCGGTGACGTTCACGCGCGAAGCGGTATGGGGCCAATTGATCGCCGCCCCGCATGAGCAGGGCGCGATGTGGCTGCGCGAGGCGCAGGTCGCCAGCGAGGAGCCGGTCACGATGCACATCGACGGCGAAGCACGCACGGTGCGCGTCAACGCCCGGATCCTGCTCCAGCCGCCGGAACAGCTTGCCGGGCGGCCCGCTTCGCCTGCCTGAACGCTTACGTCCAGCGGTGCCAGGGGCTGTCCGGGTCGTAAGCTCCGTAGATCACGGTCAGCCGCACCATGTCCGCCCACACCGCAAAGGCTTTGTTGTCCCCGTTGAGCCGCAGCCGCATCAGGCGCGGCAGCCGCAGCCACGCCCAGCCGATGTGCCGCCGTTCCTGGCGGCTGGCGTTCTCCAGCAGTTCCGCGTACCACAGCGGCAGCGCCGTGCGCAGCGTGGGATGGCGGTATACAAACGCCGCCGCCCCGAAGAATATCACCGCCAGCACCACGAACACCACGCCCGGCACCAGCCTGGCAAAAAAGCTATTCTGCGCCAGCAGCAGCGGCACGATCAGCACCAGTGTGAACGCGGAAAACCCGGCTGCCAGCAGCAGGTTCACCGGCGGGTAGATGCGCGGCTCTTCCCCGTAACGCCGGAACTCCGCCAGCAGCGGTTCTTTGTACAGCCCCCCGGCGATCGCGGCGTGGAACAGCGTCAGCCCGCCGGCGATCACGAACAGCATCAGGACGCCCCAGAACGGCACGAGCATGAACAGGAACATCAGCAGGAGTCCGCAGCCGGTCAGTACCAGGCGGGTGTCGCTTTGAGGCATAATTTCGGTAATCCCCGGACCAGCAAGCGTCGCATAGGGCCATCCGGCGGGGGCCGGACGACCGGTGATATCCTTATTGTACTATTCGATCGTGACGCGTGTGAAGTCCGGCGGCACGATCTCGATCCACGTGTTGCCCGGCTTTAACGCGACCGGCGTGGCTGAAGCGTCGTCCTGCCAGAACGTGAGCACGCGCTCTTCATCCAGCCGCCGCCAGATGCCGTCGATGCGCTGCCCGTCGCGGCAGATCACCGCCGGGCCGCTGCCCGCCAGCGGGATCGCGAAGTGGTAATAGACCTCGCCGGCCCATTCGCCCGCGACGATCTCGGGGTCGTCGGGGTGCGGCGCGTAGAGCACGATCACGTTCACGGCGGTGACCTGCGCGTCGCTGTTGGCGTCGTGGTGCGGGTCGCCGTCCACCGCGCGGCGATAGACTCCCGCTTCCGCGTCATACGTCCACGCGACCAGGTCCGGGCCGTAATCGAGCGTCACGCGCGCGGCGGGCGTGCCGGACTCCGGCGGCGCGGCGTGGAACACCATCCCGCGCAGGTCAGGCGGAGTGTTAAGCCCGTTTTGGGCCGCGCGCGCCCAGACTTCGGCGGGCACAATGAACAGGTTATGCGGCATCTCGATGCCCGGATCGCGGAAGTACAGCGGCGGGCCAACCGACACGCCTTCGAACGCGCGGGGGGCGAACGGCCCCTCGGCGATGCGCTGCTGGATGATCGCGTTTGCGCCCGAATAGGCGAACAGCGCGCCGTACATCTGCGGCAGTTCGAGGTCGATCAGGCGCGCGCTGCGCACCGATCCAACGCGCGGCGGGGTGTGCGACCAGAACAACGCGCTGAAACGGGTCAGGCTGCCTTCGACGTAGTGCTCGAACACGATATCGGCGTCCGCGATCCCGGCCTGCGGGCGCACGAGGTCCGGCGCGTTGGAGATTTTCACCAACAGCGGGGGGCGCGCCAGCGCGTCCGGTTCGTCCACCGCCAGCCCGGTGAGCGGGTTCACCCCGGCAGGATAATCCAGCGGGCCGATCGCGCCGTCAGGGACGCGCACCGCTGCCGTTGCCAGCAGGTCAGGCGTGGGGCTAGGGGTGGTGGGAACCGGTGTGTCAGGCGTGAACATCGGCTCCGGGGTGGCGGTGATGCGGATCGGCTCGTCAGCGGTATCACATGCGGCGAGCGCGAGCACCACCGCCGCGATCAACGCGGCTGCCGGTAACAGCCTGGATAAGCGTTCCTGCACAAAATTTGCGCCCCGAATCATCGATTCCTCGTTAATTTTAGGATATTTTTAGGATGATCGTACTTCTCGTAGCGCGAGCTTATTGGTAGAATTTAGCATATAATAACGCTAAATCACGGTATGTTAAGGTTGTGACGTATTGCACGCGCTTTTGGCGGGAACCGGGGTGCTGGTTGCGCGGCGCAGTCACAACACACGATGCAAACCGTCCAGTGGGCAGGGACGGTGGCCGCGATGCGCTGCTGGTGGCATGGCAGGCCGGGACAGGCGTCACAGGACGGCGCGTCGAGGCGCGCAGACGACGCCGGATCAGGACCCATGCCAGGCGTGTTATGGTGCGTTCGGGGCCGGTTGACTCGGTTTTTTGGCCAAGGTATAATGCCGAAAGCCGTGTAAGTGGACCGTAAAGCATCGGTTGCCCACTGGTTTTTGATACCCCGGGTTAGGACGTGTGAAGAGATGGCGCTAAAAGGCAACCTGGCGGACTTCAGCACCACTCAAATTCTCAACTTGATCAATCTGGCGAAAAAGACTGGCACATTACACCTCTACCAGCCGGTTGTAACCGACGAGATGATCACGGATGGTGCCGGGGAGAAACGCCCGAAAGTGATTGCCGGTAAAGAGCGGGCTACGATCGCCTTCAAAGAGGGGCGCTTGGTCCTGGCGGCGATGGGGGAGAATGACGGCCACCTGGCGACGGTGCTGCACAAGACAGGCAAGCTGAACGCCGAGCAGGCCCGTGTGATCCGCGAGCGTGGCAGCAAGTACTCTGACAAGGCGCTGGCGCTGATGTTGATCAATGCCAATTATGTCACCAAAGCCGACATCGTGCGCAGCATTCGCCAGCACACGCTCGCCGTGGTGTTCGACGTGATGACGTGGAAGCAGGAACCCTTCGCGTTTGAAGAAGGCGTCACACCCCCGCCGGAGCGCATCACCGTTCCGATCGATCTGAAGAACGTCATTATCGAAGGCACGCGCCGCGCCCAAGAGATCAAGCCCCTGGAAGAGGAACTGCCGAACCTGGACTTCGCGCTCAAGTTCCCCGACGATCCGGGCGACAAGTTCCGGGGGATTCACCTCAGCGTGGACGAGTGGCGCGTGGTTTCATTCATCAACCCTAAGAATTCGATCCGGCAAATTGCCAAAGCGTGCAACATGACCGATACCGAGATACGCCGGGTGGTCTACGGGCTGCTCCAGGCCGGGCTGGTCGAGAAGGTGAAGCCGCCGACGATGCAGGCTGCCAAGCACGCCCAGGCATCCCGGCTGCGCCACCAACCTGTCGGCAGAAACGTGGTCGAACGCCTGATCGCCAGAATCAAAGAAGCGTAAGCCGGTGTGACCGCCGCGCCCGAACCGGGTGCCGCCTGGTCATAAGTGTAATGTCTGGCATGCCATCACCGGCTGCGCACATCCGTAATTTATCCGGTTATCCTGGGGAAGCCTGCCCTGGGGCAGGCGCGGGAATTATCAAGGAAGAGTGAGTCTGACCATGCCCATGCAAACAGTCAAAATGGTCATCACCGGCCCCTTCAGCGCGGGCAAGACCGAATTTATCCGTTCCATCAGCGAGATCGACGTCGTCACCACAGACGAGAACATCTCGGCGGATTCGGCGGAATACGGTACGAAAGCTGCGACGACGGTTGCGATGGACTTTGGCCGTATCACCGTTGATGATGACCTGGTACTGTATCTATTCGGGACGCCCGGTCAGCGCCGCTTCGATTTCATGTGGGAGATCCTCGCTGAGGGGATGCTTGGCTTCGTGGTGATGGTCGATAGCGCCAAGCCGGAGACCTTCCGCGAGGCGAAAAGCATTCTGGAGACCTTCCGCGCCTACGCACCGACGCCGTATGTCGTCGCGGCCAACAAGCAAGATCACCCGGAAGCGTGGGCCCCGGACGACCTGCGGATCGCGCTGCGGATTGACGAAAACATCAAGCTGCTGCCCTGCGTGGCGACGGACAAAGAGAGCGTCAAAAACGTGCTGCTCGAACTGCTGTACTCGATCCTCGAGGAGATGGAAACGTGATGCAGCACACGCGATCCGCTTGAACAGCCGCGTAACGGGGTTTGCTGGGCACCATTCGCCGGGCGCGAACGCGCGTACGTGCCGCCGGTCGGGCGCTACTTGTGGCGCGGTAACGGCGGCTTTGTGCTTTAGTTTGCACTCTGGAGGTTGAGCCAGACGTGCCATCACTTGTCACGGACCCTGGGATCATTCATTACGAAACGTACGGGCGCGGGCGACCGGTGCTGCTGCTGCATGGCTGGCTCGGCTCGTGGGAGCTGTGGCGCGACACGATCGAGGTGTTGGGCCGCGAGTTCCGCACCTACGCCCTGGATTTCTTCGGCTTTGGCGACTCAGGGGTCGTGCTGAACGACAGGCCCAGAGCGAACGATATGGCGTCGTTCACGGTCCCGACGTATGTCGAGATGGTCTACCAGTTCATGGAGCGCCTGGGCATCAAAAAAGCGCCCCTGATCGGCCACTCGATGGGCGGGACCGTGTCGCTCAGCACGGCGATCCGTTACCCGGAGAAAGTGGTCAAGGTCTGCGTGATCGGCTCGCCGATCAACGGCAGTTCGCTGAACCTGCTGCTCAAACTTTCCGGCAACCCGACGCTGGCGTCGCTGTTCTGGCTGTTCGGCGGGCGTGGCTTGACGTTGTTCTTGCGCGGCTACAGCTACCTGATCGCCAAAGACGGGCGGGCGATGTCGCGCATGATCACCAACGACGTGTCGAAGATCAGCGTCGAGTCGTTTTTCCAGAGCATCGGCACGCTGCGCCAGACCGATCTACGCCCGGACCTGGGCGCGATCACGATGCCCACGCTGGGCATGTACGGCAAGCGCGATATCATCGTGCGCCCCAGCGAGCATAAAACGCTCCAAAGCGGCGTGCCGCACGCGCGGATCGAGTGGTTCCCCGACGCGGGGCATTTCATCATGATGGACTCGCCGGAGCGTTTCATCACCACGTTGCGCGGCTGGCTGCATAACACCTAGTGGCGGGCGCGGCGCGCACGTTCTTTTATTTTCTACGCACGGGTTTAACAACTTTCCCACAATTCTGTGGTTGCTTTGCCTTTCAGGATGCAGGATACTGTAATGAGAGGGCGGGACGCTGGCGGTGGCCGGTCGCGGGATGCCCGCGTTCATGTTACGCCCGCAAGTCGAGCATTGAGGAGTCCTGATGCGTCCGTTTCGCAAGCTGCGCCGCTTCGTCATCGAAGACAAACGCCTGATCGTCCCGTTCAACGAGCCTGCCAGCCAGCTCAGCGTGATGAACGCGCCGGTGTGGATGCACCACGCCGATATCCTCGACGCGGTGTGCGGCTCGGCAGAGGTAGAGCCGCCGCTGGAAACGGTCCACCAGTTGGCGGACGTGGCACATCGCGATGACGAGGTTATTGTCTACCGCGACAGCCTGTATTTTGATCGCCAGTTCTTTGAGGCGTTCTACGAAGAAGCACGCACGCACCGCTTGCCGAGCCGCGCCGCACTCCCGGCGGATGATCCGGCCTGGCGGCGGTACGCGGTTCCCCTGTCGCGCTTGCAACCGGTCGAGAATATGGAAGGCGAGCCGCTGTATTACCCGCTGGACCTGTGGTATTTCCCGCAAGGCTACGTTGAACCGCACAAGTGGCGCGTTGTCCCGATCTACAGCGGGCACAAAGAGATCGGCTACTACAATGTGCCGGACTCGATGAG
Source organism: uncultured Anaerolineaceae bacterium (assembly GCA_964425755.1). Lineage (GTDB taxonomy): Bacteria > Chloroflexota > Anaerolineae > Aggregatilineales > Aggregatilineaceae > CAYRNY01. Next base: position 482,562 of record CAYRNY010000001.1, on the reverse strand, counting down.
CAACATCCAGGGCATCACGGAAGAGGGCGAGGTCGCGCGGGCGCTCGACCTGACGCACATCCTGACCGAACGCTCGTGCCTGTCGCTCGATAGCTGGGTTCACGTGTATTTCGCCAACATCATTCTGGGCGTCTTCTCACGCGGGAAGCGCTTCGAGTCGCGCGTGGAGGAGCACAATCTCGAGGCGCTGCGGTTGCTGTTCCACGCGGTGCTGGAGCAGAAACAGGTCCTGACCTGCTCGAAAGTGGTCGAAGTGGGCGCGGGCACGGTGATCGATCCGTCGGCGGTGATCCTCGGCCCGACGCGCATCGGGCGTAACTGCTACATCGGCCCCGGTGCAGTGATCGACAACTGCGAGATTGGTGACAACGTCAACGTGGGCCAGGGTGTGCAGTTGATGCTCAGCGTGGTGGGGAACAACTGCTTCCTGCCGTTCCGCGCGGCGCTGTTCATGTCCACGATCATGGATTATTCGATCCTGGCGCAGAACACCTGCGTGCAGATGGGCGTGATCGGGCGTAACAGTTTCGTCGGTGCGGGCACGACATTCACCGACTTCAACCTGCTGCCGGTCCCGCTGCGTGCCGAAAGTTACGACGGGCGGCTGGCCGATACGGGGCAGCCGGTGCTGGGTAGCTGTGTCGGGCATAATGTGCGCCTGGGGTCCGGGTTGGTGTTCATGCCGGCGCGGTGGGTCGAATCGGACGTGATCCTGTTCGCCTCGCCCGAACGGCGCGTGATCAATCGCAACGTCACCTACGAAGAAAGCGACCATCACAAGGTGCGCGCCCCGGTCGCCAAGATGCACCGCCAGCACTACCCGCGCGACTGGAGCGAAGGGCTGCACGACGATTGGTGAGCGCGCGCGCTCAGCACGTGACTGCCGCCCATTGGGAGAATCCGCCAGTATGTTCCGACGCCGAAACAACCCGACCGACCGTGAGCGCGCGGTATTTCAGCCGCTGGACCAACTGGTCCCGGCGCGCTATTTCCCGCTGGTGCTGGCGCTGATCTTCGTCACCAGCCTGTACGGGCTGTACCTGCTGCTGCCGGTCGCCAACGAGCATGACTGGATTCGCACCGCGCAGCACCTGCGTTACTTGACGCGCGGGCAGAACGCCTACGACCATGCGCTCGGTTTCCAGGATACCGATCTGTACGTGCGCAGCCTGCAACCGTTGCTACACCCGCGTGGCGAGGCTGTATTATACGGTGCTGTACCGTATAGCCCCTGGTACGCGTTCTATTTCGGCGTGTTCGCATACAGCACCGTGCGCCTGGTAAACGCCTTGACGTTTGCCGCGTGGCTGACGATGGTGATCGGCACGGGGCACCCGGTCGCGCTGCTTTTGGGACTGCACCCGCTGTTTATCTTTGTGTGGGGTGCAGGCACGATCGATTTTCTGACCAATGGTGTGGGATTGTGGTTAATCCTGATGGGCGTTACGGGGATGCGGCGCGGCGTGGCGCTGATGCTGATCGCGACCCGCCCGCATGTATTGCCGCTGCTGCTGGCGCTGGAAGGCGCGCGCGTCCTGCGCGAGCGCGACGGGGCCGCGCTGCTGACGATGACGGTATTGGGCGTGACGGGTATCGTGCTGTTTCCCGGCTGGCTCGTGCGCCTGGCGGAAGCGCTCAACCTGCTTGCACCGGACCCTGACACTCCGCAGTATGAAGACTTTGGCGGGTTCCGCTATTCGTTTTCCGTTTTTGGTGCCTGGGGTATTCTTCCGGCGCTCGGCGTGACGTTGCTTGTGCTGCTGTTGATGCGGCGACGGCTGACGGAATGGCGCGCGCTGGCGGTGCTGCTGAGCCTGGTCTGGACGCCGTATGTCAACCTGTTCGGTTACGCGGTGCTGCTGGTGCTGTTCTTGCGTGTTCCACCCCGGCGGATCGTGTTGTTCTGGATCATCTCGTGGGTGACGGCGCCCGTGTTTTACACACAGTTTCACGTTTACGAGCGCTACGGGTTGTTGATGTTTCTGCTGCTGACGCCGGTGCTTACCGTGCCCGACCCGGCGCAGACCGAAGAAGCGATCGCGGCGCGGCACAACTCCCCGGTGCTACCGCTGGTGCCCTGGCTGGCGCGGTGGCGGCGCCGGTGGCACGTCCCGGCGGATCAGGTGGCGGCCTCGTGAGGTTGTGCGCGTGAGGGCCGGATGGCATGGATGCTTTCGATGATCGTACAGTCGACAGGATAAATCAGGATAGATACACACGACGTGAGCACACAACAGGACACTTTCGCTTTCATCATCCACCCCATCGATCCCAAAAAGGACGTCGCGCGGAAGTATCCGCTGTTGGGGAAAATCCTCACCGAGGGGCAGATCAATTTCTTCTCGCGCTTCTTCCCCCCGGTGTACATATCCGAGATCACGGGCGTGCGGTCCGAGGCGACCGGTAACGAACTGCGCGGGTGGTTCATCGCCGCGCCTTACACGCCCGCCACCATGATGAAGCTGCCCGTCGAGGCGGTTTACCGTAAGATCGTCGCGTGCGGGCACATGGCCGAAAAGCTGGGCGCGAAGCTGCTGGGCCTGGGCGCGTATACCTCGGTCGTGGGGGACGCGGGCCTGACCATCGCCCGGCGGTTGGATATCCCGGTCACGAACGGCGATGCGTACACGGTGTACATGGCGGTCGAGGCCGTGCGCGAGGCCGCGCGGCGCATGGATATCGCGCTGGATGAGGCGTCGGCGGCGGTCGTCGGCGCGACGGGCGTGATCGGTGGGGTGTGCGCGGAGATCCTCGCGCGCGAGGTGCCCGACCTGACGCTCGTGGGCCGCCGCGTGGACGCACTCGACGCGGTGCGCGATCGCTGTGCGGGCCACCGCGCGATGGTCACGACCAGCACCGATATCAGCGCGATCTACCAGGCCGACCTGATCCTGACCGTGACCAGCGCGACACATGCCGTGATCGAGCCGCAGCACCTGCGGCCCGGCGCGGTGGTGTGCGACGTGGCCCGCCCGCGTGATGTCTCGTTGCGCGTGGCGCAGGTGCGCGACGACATACTGGTGATCGAGGGCGGCATGGTTGAGGTGCCCGGGCCGGTCGATTTTGGTTTTGATTTCGGCTTTCCGCCCGGCAAATCGTACGCGTGCATGGCGGAGACGATGGCGCTGGCGCTGGAAGGGCGCTACGCCGACTACAGCGTCGGCAAGCACATCGACCTTGAGCAGGTGCGCGAGATCGGCGCGATCGCGGCCCGGCACGGGTTCCGCTTGAGCGGCTTCCGCAGCTTTGAGCGCGCCGTGACCGGCGAGCATATCGCGCGTGTGCGCGAGCGTGCTGCTGCCCGCCGTCGCCGCCGCGCGGTCGCGGCGCGTCCGGCCCCGGTGCGCCCGGTGCCGGTCGTACAGGAAGCCTTGGAGAAGCATTAAATATGCATTTAGGCCGGGGTTGGTGCTGCGCGACTGTCTCGTGTTATAGTTAGGCAGTGCTGCGGCGGGGTGGCAGGTCCTGATTTCACAGCGCATCCCAGGGTGCACCCGCCCACGAGTCGCACGGCCTTGTGGCGGCTGGCACGCGCGATCACGGCCCGGTTGGTGGTTGCGCCGGCGGGTGAAGCTGTTCAAAAAACCGGACAGAGACGTGATATTCGTGTTGTGCAGGGCAGCGCGCACCGCGTGCGATCTGAACGGTTCTCATGGCGAGGCCCCTATCTCGCGGAGGGTTTTATGGGTAAGGGCAGAATTCTGGTTGTTGAGGATGACTTCGATATTTCGAACATGCTGCGCATTTATTTCAGCGGGCAGGGGTATGATGTGCAGGTCGCGCCGCGCGGCGGTGATGCGCTCACGCTGACGCGCAAGCAGCTGCCGCAGTTGATCGTGCTGGATATCATGCTGCCGGATATGAACGGGTACGATGTCTGCCGCGAACTCCGCTCCACGACGCGCACCAGCCACATTCCGATCATCTTCCTGACGCAGAAGGACGAGCGCAGCGACAAGATCGCCGGGCTGGAGTTGGGGGCGGACGATTACATCACCAAGCCGTTCGACATCGAAGAGCTGAAACTGCGTGTCAAGAACCAGATCGAGCGTGCCGAACGCGACAACTACACCGATCCGAACAGCGGCCTGCCCAGCAGTTCCTTGATCGAGGAGAAGCTGCGCGAATTGATGCGCGAGGACAAGGTCTGGGCGTATCTCGACATCAAGATCGTGCACTTCGATTCGTTCAAAGAGGTGTACGGATTCGTGGCGGGCAACGACGTGCTGCGCTTTATGGCGCTGCTGATGGGCGAGGTGCTGGACGAACACGGCACGCCTGATGATTTTGTCGGGCACGCGGGCAGCGACAATTTCGTGGCCGTGACCTATGCCGAGACGCCCGACGCTGTGAGCGAACGGCTGGCAAAACGTTTTGCCGAGGAAGTGCAGCAGCACTACACGTTCATCGACCGCGACCGGGGCTATATGATGCAGGACGATGAAAAAGTCCCGCTGATGACGCTCGCCATCGGTGCGGTGTCCAACGCGACGCGCCAGTTTGCCGATATCCGCGAGATCACCGAACTGGCCGCCGAAAGCCGCCGCAAGGGGGTGACTGCCGACGACGGGCCGCCGGTTGATACCGAATGGTAATGACAGGGACTCCAGGCTGCCGGGGCCGTGTGCTGTGCCGGCCTGCCGTGCCGGGTGTCCCTCGGGTAGCTGACAGCAGAACGCCATGATAGAAGTTTTCCTCATTGTTACGGGCCTGGTATTCGCCGCCTGGCTGTACGCCCTGGTGCGACAGACCCAGCGGGGCGCTGAGGTCGACCTGGGGGCCCCGCTGCGCCCGGTCGTGCCGCTGAACCTGCGCGACAGCGACGAAGCCGTGATTGTGGCCGAGGGGCGCGGGCGGATCGTGTATGCCAACGAGACCGCGCGCCGCTGGTTTGGCATCGATGGCGGCGCGCCGAACCTGACCGTCATCGCGCAGCACGTCCAGCCGGTCGAGGCGCTGCATGACCTGCTCGCCGGGACGGGGCAGGCGACCTTGCGCCTGGGGCAGCGGCAGATCGACGCGGTCTCCCACGCGATACCGACGGTTGAGGGGCAGCGGATGGTCGTCGTGATGCGCGAGCTATCCGCCGACACGGTGCTGACCTATACCGACTATGACCCGCTGCGCGCGCTGGCGATCATCAGCGATATCAGCCAGGCGACCGGCAAGGACATGGACCTCAGCGCGACGGTGAACGCGATCGTGGCGGCGATCCAACCCGCGGTGCGCTTCGATGCTGTCGAGATCACGCTCTGGGAGCCGGAAACCGAGACGCTGCGCCCGGTGGCGCGTAACCTGATCCGCACCGACACCGGGCGGTTGATCCCGCCGGAAACGATCGCCGGGATCGAATACCGGCTGGGCGAGGGCTACAGCGGCTGGATCGCGATGTACCGCCAGCCCCTGCTGATCAACAACGTCAGTGGGCGCGTGGACGTGTCCCCGAAGGATTTTCGGGGCGATTACCAGAGTTACCTGGGCGTACCGCTACAGATCGACGATGTGTTCGTCGGCACGCTCGAACTCACGCAGGCCGAGCGCAACGCGTTTTCGCAGCGCGATGTGATGCTGCTGCAGGCGGTGTCGGGGCAGATCGCCACGTCGCTGCATGCCGCGCGTATGTACCAGCAGCAGAAGACGCGCGTCGCGGAGCTGGACGGTTTGCAGCAGATCGCCGAGGCGATGAGCCAGCTTGGCGAGACCAGCGAGCTTTACGGCCAGATGGCGCAGCGTATCGCGCACCTGATACGCGTGGACATTTGCGGCGTGCTGCTGTATGACGAGAACGAGCGCACTTTCCGCAGCCAGCCATCGTTTTACGGCGTGCCAGACTCGCTGATCCGCGATATTATGCTGGCCCTGGAACCGGACTCCCCGCTTTATCCCATCTGGCATACACAGCCCTGGTGGTACACCAACGACCCGAACTCGCCCGTGATCCAGGCGATGGGCCTGGACGACCTGCGCTCCGCGATCACGGTCAATCACATGGCGCTGGCCCCGATGATCGTCGGCGCGCGGCGGATTGGGCTGCTGGTCGCGCTGAACAAGCACGACCGCGACGGCTTCATCGATGACGACATGCGCCTGCTGATCGCTTACGCAGCGCAGGCCGGGGTTGTAGCCGAAAATGCGCGCCTCTACGCCGAGGAGCAACGCCGCACGCGCGAACTGAGCGGCCTGCAGCAGATCGCGCAGGCGATCGGCATGCTGCGCAGCCCGGACGAACTCTACGGGCAGATCACCGCGCGTATCGCGGAGCTGATGGGCGTCGAGATGTGCGGCATCCTGCTCTACGATCCGCACGCGCACGTGCTGGTCAGCCAGGAGCCGTTCTACGGGCTGGATGATCCCGAGAGCGTGCACTATTACCAGCTTCCGTCCGCGCCGGGGGACCCGGTCGCGCGGCTGTGGCAGGAGCGCGACGCGTGGTTCACGAACAACGTGCGCCGCGACCCGCTCACGCGGGATACCGACCTGGCCGCGCTCGCGCCGCAGGTCGGCATCAACAAGACCGCGATCGCCGCGCTGCGCGTGGGTAATACGCGCCTGGGCATCATCCAGGTGGCGAACAAGACCGGTGGCGAGGATTTCACGCACGATGACGCGCGCGTCCTGTCGATCTTCGCGGGGCAGGCGGCGGTGTTGATCGACAACGCGCGGCTATACCGCGAGATGCAGCGCCGCACGCACGAAGCCGAAGGATTGCGTGCGATCACCGAGATCGTCTCGTCGGCGCTGCCCGACGAGTCCACGATCGAGCAAGTCTTGATCGCGGTGGCGAACCTGCTCGAAGCAAACCGCGTGATCATCGCGCTGATGGACGAGGAGACGGGGCAGTTGGTGGTCGAACCCACGCACCTGTGGAGCGTGGACCCGCTGCCTGATGATACCGGGGCTTATCGCATTGATGCCTACGCGCCGGGGTTCGAAGACTCCGTGCTGGTCTCGCGCCGCCCGATGCTGAGCACGAACCTGCGCGCCGACGAGCGCGTGCTGCCCGAATATCTGCCGCTGATCGAGCGCCTGCGCCTGCGGGACTGGCTCCAGGTGCCGCTGGTGGTGCAGGATCGCTGCATCGGCGAGCTGACCGTCGCCAACAAGGCCGGCGGCGAGTTCGAGTTGTCGGACATCAGCATGTTGCAGGCGATCGCGACGCAGATCGCCGCGATGTTCGACCGGCTCCGGCTCTACGAGATGACCGACCAGGATCTGCGCCAGCGGGTGCAGGAACTCAACGCGCTGGGCCGCGTGAGTCACGAACTCAGCCAGACGCTTGAGCTGGACCGTATCCTGGACGTGATCCGGCAGGAAGCATTGCGCTCCACCGAGGCGGGCGCGGCGAGCATCGTCCTGCTGCTGGACCGCGAGGAATGGGAAGACGACGAGCCGGCGATCGAGCGGCGGTATGGCGAGGGGCGTTCCTTGCGCACGCTGGCACCGGTCGAGCGCGCCGCGATCCTGCGCAACGACGTGATCCTGGTCGCGGATTACGAGACCGGGGAATTTGAGGCGAAGCCCAAAGACGCGCGCTCGGCGCTGGTTGTGCCGATCACGTATGGCGAGCAGGTCGTGGGGGCGCTGCATTTGTTCAGCACCGAGCCGGTGACGTTCGACCAGCGCACGATCGATTTTCTTGTCTCGCTGACCGACCAGGCCACCGTCGCGCTCGGCAACGCGCGCCGCTTCCACGACCAGTTGCAGCTTAACCAGCGCCTGCGCGAGCGTGCCGACCAGATGGCGCGCATCTTCGAGCTGGGGGAGATGTTCCGCCAGGGCGCGAGCCTGGAAGAGACGCTCGAAGAGGTGGCGCACGGCATCCAGGAGACGGTCGGGTTCAACGCCGTGCTGATCAGCATTCTCGACGAGCGGGCCGGGGTCCTGCGCCGCACGGCCCAGGCCGGGCTGCCGCTGGCGGTGTTTGAGGAGCTCCAGGAGACGCCGCCGCCGCTGGAACAGGCGCACGGCCTGATGCAGGCCCGCTACAAGGTCAGTAACAGCTATTTTCTGCCTGCCGAAGGCGCAAGCGACCTGACGTCCGACCTGCCCACGTACCAGGCCGTGCAGGAGCGCATGGGGCGCGGCCCGCACGCGTGGCACCCGGACGATTTGCTGCTGGTCCCGCTGTACGGGGCGGGCGGGCACTTGCTCGGTTTGATCAGCGTGGACGAGCCGCGATCGGGCCGCCGCCCCGACCTGAACACGATCGAGGCGCTGGAGATTTTCGCCAACCAGGCCGCGTTCTCGATCGAGAACTACCGCCTGATCGCGCGCATCCGCGAAGAAGCCGACGCCACCCGCCGCGAGCGCGACCGGCTGGCGCAGTTGCACATGGTCGCGACCGAAATCCAGGCCGCCGACGATGTGCCTGCACGCTTGCAGGTCGTCGCGGACGGCATCCGTGACGCCGGGTGGAATCACGTCGTGATCACGCTGCGCGACGCGCATCTCGAACCGACGGCGCTGATCCAGTCGGGCTATAGCGAGGCCGAGGCGCGCACGCTGGCCGAACATATCGAGTCGGGCGCGGTCTGGCGCGCGTGGATCAACGACCTGGCGTTCCACGAGCGCGAGCTTGGCGCGGGGTACTACCTGCGCTACAACGACCCCTGGGTGCGCGAGCACGTGCTCAAGGACCAGCCCGTCGAGCCGCCGGAAGTCGGCGAGGACGAATGGCACCCGCAGGATGTGCTGTACCTGCCGCTGGTCGGGCAGCAGTCGCAGCGAATTATCGGCATCATCTCGATGAACGCACCGGTCGATGGCCGCGTCCCGACGCGCGAGTCGCTGCAGCCGTTTGAGCTGTTCGCGTCGCAGGCCGCCGCCGCGATCGAAACCACGCGCCTGTACCAGGAAACCCAGCGCGCCGCCGACCAGGAACAGCGCATCAACGAGGTGATGGAAGCGGTATCCGCCGCGATCCGCCCGCCGGACGTGCTGCAAGCGATCGGGCGCGGGCTGCGGCAGATGGTGCCCTTCACGCAACTGTCGGTGGGACTGTTCGACGACGAGACGCGCCGCTTTGACGTGCTGCGTGCGGTGATCGGCCCGGATTCGTCGGTCAGCGTGGAAGAAGACGCGCCGGTCGGCCCGGACGGGACGGCGTTCGCGCTGGCGTATAGCACCGGCCAGATGCAGGTCTACCACCCGGCGCAGGATAAGGCGTCCCGCGCGACGTTGAGCGATCTCGCCGCGTGGTACGACGCCGGCGAGCGGAGCGCGCTGGTCGTGCCGATGCGTGCCGGCGGCCAGATCATCGGGGCGATGCACCTGGGCAGCGAGCTTGAGAACGCCTTCGAACTGCGGGACATCACGCAGTTGATCCAGCGCCTGGCGAACCTGTCGGCGGTGGCGATGGCAAACGCGCGGCTGTTCGAGCAGGCGCGCGAGCGCGCGCGTGTGCTCGACGCGCAGGCGCAGCGCCTGGGGATGCTCAACCGCATCTCGACCCGGCTGGTGGAATCGCTGGACCCGCACGAGATTTACCGCGTCGGCCTGACCGAGCTTGAGAATGCGCTGGGCGCGGATTTCAGCGGGTTGCTGCTGTTCGAGAGCGAGACGACGGGGCGGCTGGTCGAGGGCACGCGCGAGGACGATGCCGAGAAAGCCCGGATCACAGTCGACCTGACGCAGAACCAATCCGTTGAACACGTGCGCCGCACGCACAAACCGCTGGCTGCGCCCGATGTGCTCAATGACGAACGGTTTGAGGTCGTCTGGCCCACGCTCAAGCAGCGCGGGACCGTCTCGCTGTTGATCGTGCCGCTGGTGGTCGCCGACCAGGTGATCGGCACGATCGGGCTGGACTTCACCGAGCCGCACGAATTCACGGCGGCAGAGCTGGAGCTGGCCGAGACGATCGCCAGCCAGATCTCGATCGCGCTGGAGAAGGCGAATCTGCTCAGCCAGACCGAGCAGCGCGCCCGCGAGCTGAACGCCCAGGCCCAGCGACTCGCCGCGCTCAACCGCATGTCGGCCCGGCTCGCGGCGTCGCTCGATCCAGACGAGATTTACCACGCGGTGCTGGAAAGCATGCAGGAAGCGCTGGGCATCGACTACGGCGGCCTGATGCTGATCCAGCCGGGGGGCAAGAAGTCGCGCCTGGTGCTCAGCACGCACCCGATGGACGACCCGCTGCCGGACCTGACCGTGCCGGTCGAGGGCAACCCGATCGCCGAGTACATCCTCAGCACGCGCCAGCCGTTCATCTGCGAGAACATCCCCGAAGACCCGCGCTTCGAGTCCATGTGGGAGATTCAGAAGGCGCGCAACACCTACGCGATGCTGATCGTCCCGGTGATCATGGGCGACGAGGTGATCGGCACGATCGGCCTGGATTCGTCCACGCCGCGCACGTTCTCCGAGGCTGAGATCGAGCTGGCGATGACGGCGGCCAACCAGGCCGCGGTCGCGATCGAGAAGGGCCGCCTGTTTAGCCAGGCGCAGGAACGCGCGGTCGAGCTGGACGCGCAGGCGAAACGCATGGCGCGCGTGAACCAGGTCTCGACGCGGCTGGCCCAGACGCTTGACCCCGACGAGATTTACACCATCGTGCTGACCGAACTACAGGACGCGCTCGGCGTACCGTTCGGCGGGCTGGTGCTCTTTGACGAAGAGGGCGAGGTGGGGCGGCTGGTCACGGATACGCACCCCAGTTATGGCGTCGCCAGCGGTGATACGATCACGATCCCGCTGCAGGACAACCGCTCGATCGCGATCGTGCGCGAGACGCAGCGCGCGCTGGTATCCCCCGACGTGCTCAATGACCCGGTGTTCGAAGCGGTGCACGAGATGCTGGCCGCGCGCGGCACCGTATCGCTGATGATCATGCCGCTGCTCGTCGGCGACGAGGTGATCGGCACGATCGGGCTGGACGCGACCGAGCGACGCGAGTTCACCGAAGGCGAGATCGAGCTGGTCGAGACCATCGCCAGCCAGGCGTCGCTGGCGATCGAAAAGGCGCGGCTCTACAACGAGACGCTTGGCCTGACGATCTTCAACCAGGCGGTGGTCGAATCGATCCAGCAGGGGATCGTCGTGCTGGACCAGGATTTGAACGTGCGCCGGATCAACCGCTTCATGATCGAGCGTTACCACTGGTCGCAGGACGCGGTCGGGCAGGGGCTGTTTGACTACCGGCCCGACTATGCCGACTTCCTGCGCGAGCCGATCGCGGTGGTGCTGGCGATGGGCGAGCCGCAGGTGCAGTACGAGGTCGAGCGACCGGGCGAGGCCGGCCAGCCGTCGATCCGCAACTATTACGTCTACCCGCTGCGCGAAGGGCGGCAGGTGACCGGTATCGTGCTGCTGCTGGAAGACGTGACCGAGCGCGCGCGACTGGAAGCCGACCTTGAGGAACGCGCGGTGCAGATGGCGGCGCTGACCGAGGTCTCCGGGCAGATCACGGCCACGCTCGACCGCAACCAGGTGATCGACCTGATCCTGGACGCGCTGGGCCGCGTGATCCCCTACGACGGCGTGGCGCTGTGGCTGCGCCTGTCGGACGCGGAAGAGTTGGTGATCGCCTCGGCACGCGGCTATGCGGACTCCGGCGCGTCCGGCGCGGACGACCTGGTCGGGTTGCGCGTCGAGATTCCCTACAGCCCGTTGTTCCGCGAGATGGCGGAACAGGCGCGGGTGATCAACATCGGGGATGTGGGCGCGGGCGACGAACGGTTCCCGCACGGGGCCTCGGCCATTTACAAGAACTGGCTCGGCGCGCCACTGATCAGTCGCGGCGAAGTCGTGGGCGTGATCGCGCTCGAAAAACGCGAGCCGCACTATTACAACGAACTGCACGAGCAGCTCGCGCTCACGTTCGCCAACCAGGCGGCGGTCGCGCTGTATAACGCGCAGTTGTTCGAGGAGACACGCTCGCGCGCGCAGGAACTCGACGAGCACGCGCAGCGGCTCGCGCTGCTGAACCGCGTGTCGCTGGCGCTGGCCCAGACGCTCGACCTGGAGAATATCTTCGAGATCGCGCTGCGCGAGGCGGCGATCGCGCTCGGCCTGGAAGAAGGGTCGGCGATGGAGATCGATGCCGCTAACGAGCTTGGCATTGCGATTGTGGACTATCCGCGCGGCGACGCGCCGCCGACGATGACGGTCGATCTCACGCAGCACGCGGTGATCGAACGCGTGCGCGACAACCTGATCCCGGTCGTGGTGGAGAACATCGAAGATGACCCGATGGCGGCGGACCTGCGCAAGCTGCTGCGGCGGGATGATGTGCTGCGGTCGCTGTTTGTGCCGCTGGTCGTCGGCGGCGAGGTGATCGGCCTGCTGCGGTTGGACGTGACCCGACCGGGCCGCTACTTCGGCCCCGAACAGATCGAGCTGGCGCAGACCATCGCCAGCCAGGCGGCGGTCGCGGTGCAGAATGCGTCGCTGTTCGAGCAGACCTCGATCCGCACGAGCGAGCTTGAGACGCTCTTCGAATCCGCGCAGGCCACCGCCGTAACGCTCGACCTGGACGAAGTGGTACGCCGCGTGGCGGTGCAGATGCTCAGCGCGCTGGCGACGGACGCCTGCACGGTGTTCCTGTGGAACGATGTCAACGACCAGCTTGAGGTGCGCGGCGAGATCAGCGCGCGGTCGGCGGACATGCCCGGCGAGCAGATCGGGAACACTTACGATCTCAGCGCCTACCCGCTGCGCGAGCGTGCGCTGCGCGAGCGCCAGTTGATCATCGTGCGTGCCGACAGTGAGGACCTGCCGCCGGGCGAGCGCGACTTGATGGAACAGCATGAGGCGGCGTCGCGGATGTTGATCCCGCTGGTGGTGAACGACGTCTCGATCGGGCTGGTCGAGCTAGAAACGCTCGACCCGCAGCGCCATTTCCGGCAGGAGAACGTGCGGCTGGCGCGGACGCTGGCCTCACAAGCCGCGATCTCGATCGAAAACGCGCGTCTGCAGACCGAAACGCGGCGCACGGTCGAGGAGCTGTACATCATCAACGACATGTCGACCGCGCTGTCGGCGGCCAACAGCCTCGACGGGCTGCTGGACGTGATCGATATGCAGCTTCCGAGCCTGGCCGAGGCGCAGTGGATTTACGTCGCGCTGTATGACGCGGAAAACGACCGGCTGTCGTTCCCGCTGGCGCTGGACGTGTTGCAGGATAAGCGGCACGACCTGGACGCGCGCCCGCTGGAGCAGGATGAATTCTCGATGATCGTGCGGCGGGGCGCGCCGCTGCTGCTGGCGGGCGAAAACCTGGACCAGGTGCGCGCCAGCCTGGGCATCGAGACGATGATGCCCGATGCGCGGTGTTTCCTGGGCGTGCCGCTGGCAGCCGGTGAGGATGTGGTCGGCGTGCTGGCCGTGCGTGACGATCGGGATTCGATGGCCTTCAGCCACAACGACCAGCGTAACCTGAACACGATCGGCGCGCAGTTGGGCGTCGCGATCCAGAGCACGCGCCTGTTCGAGCAGACGCTGCAGCTTGCCGAAGACCTGGACCGCCGCGTGCGCGAGCGCACCGCCGAGCTGGAGCAGGAACGGCAGCACATCAGCACGCTGTACGCGATCACGACTGAGCTGGCGACCAGCCTCGACATGGAGCGCCTGCTCAGCCGCGCGTTGAACATGGTGGCGCGGGCGGTCGGCGCGACGCAAGGCGCGATCCTGGCCGTCGACCCGCTGACCGAACGGCTGTACTTCCGCGCCCAGCTTGGCTGGGACCTGCCGGAAGCCGCCGCGGACGAAGCGCCGTCGCTGGCGCTCGACGAAGGGCTGGCCGGGTGGGCGATCCAGTCGCGGCAGTCGCTGATCGTGGAGGACGTGCAGGAGCACCCGCACTGGCTGCGCCTGAACGAAGCGGACGAGCGCCCGCGTTCCGCGATGGTGACGCTGATCGAGAGCAACGAGGACGTGCTCGGCGTGATGATGCTCTACAGCGAGGAACCCGGCAAATTCAACGAGGACCAGTTGCGGCTGGTCACGGCTTCCGCCAACCAGGTCGCCAACGCCATGAACAACGCCGAGCTTTACAGCCTGATCCGCGACCAGGCCGAGCGCCTGGGCGAGATGCTGCGCCAGGAGCAAGTCGAGGCGACGCAGCGCGGCGCGATCCTCGACTCGGTGGTCGATGGCGTGATGGTGGTCGACGCGCACAAGAACGTGCTCGTGTTCAACCAGGCCGCCGCGCGTATCCTGGGCGTGCCGGCTGAGCGCGTGCTCAACCACACCACCGACGAGATCACCGCGATGTACGGCGGCGATTCGGCGGAGTGGGCGAACAAGCTCGAAGACTGGATGCGCGACCCGAGCGAATACGCGACCGGCGACGAGTACCACGAGGAACGGCTGCGGCTGCAGGACGGGCGCACGCTCAACGTGCGGGTGTCGCCGGTGAAGATGGGCGACCAGTTCCTCGGCACGGTGTCGGTGTTCCGCGACATCACGCGTGAGGTCGAGGTGGACCGGCTCAAGAGCGAGTTTGTGGCGACGGTGTCGCACGAGCTGCGCACGCCGATGACCTCGATCAAAGGCTATGCCGACCTGCTGCTGCTCGGCGCGGCGGGCGAGATATCCGAACAGCAGACGCGCTTCCTGGAGACGATCAAGCAGAACGCGGACCGGCTCAGCGTGCTGGTGAACGACCTGCTCGACATCTCGCGCATTGACCAGGGCCGCATCGACCTGAAGCTGGGCGCGATCGAGGCGGACGACCTGATCAACGCGGTCGCGGAGCACCTGCGCGGGCGCTCCGAGGACGAGGGGCACGCGATGACGATCGAGAGCCGGTTGCCGGATGACCCGCGCCTGACGATCTGGGGCGATTACGACAAGGTGGCGCAGATCATGACCAACCTGGCCGACAACGCCTTCAATTACACCCCGGCAGGCGGCACGATCACGCTGTCGGCGGCCTACGACGACGACACGGGACATATCATCTTGCAGGTACAGGATACCGGCGTCGGCATCCCGCCGGAAGCCTCAGACCGCATCTTCGAGCGGTTCTACCGGGGCGACGAACTGCAAGAATCGGTGATGGATACGCCCGGCACCGGGTTGGGGCTGGCAATTGTGGACGAACTGGTTCGCGCGCATAACGGGGCCGTCTGGTACGAGAGCGAGGTCAACCAGGGCACGACCTTCTACGTGAGCTTGCCTTCCAGCGCCACCGCCAGCGCGCAGGAACCGCAAGCTGCCGCGCAGCAGCGCAGCGCAGAATCAGGCTGATGGAGTGGTTGCATGGCGAAGATTTTGATAGCGGAAGATGAGCGCGATATCCGCGACTTGATCGAGTTCACGCTCAAGTTTGCCGGGCACGACGTGGTCAAGACGACCAACGGCGTGGAAGCGATCGACGTGGTGGCGGATGTTAGCCCGGACTTGATCCTGCTGGATGTGCGGATGCCGCGCATGACCGGTTACGAAACGTGCCGGGTGTTGAAAGAGATGGACGAGGTGAAGGATATCCCGGTCGTGTTCCTGTCGGCCAAAGGCCAGCAGTCCGAAAAGGAAGCCGGGTTGGACGTGGGGGGGTATGACTACATCCTCAAACCGTTTGCACCGGATCAGCTCACCCGGCGCATTGCGGAAATCCTGGAGAAATTTGGCATTACATGACACCGTACAGCCGGCGGCGCGAGCGGCCCAGTGGGGGCGGCGACGTCTGGCGGCCTCGGAGAACGAAGCGGTATGAGTGCAATCACCATTGATGACGATCTGGCCCATTTTGAGGCCCTAGGACGTGGCAAGCCGGTCGTGCTGGTACACGGCTGGTTGGGGTCGTGGCGCTACTGGGTCCCGGCCATGCGCCAGCTTGCGGGCAAGTACCGCACCTACGCGATTGATCTGTGGGGCTTTGGTGATTCGGCGCACGATACCAGCCGCTACAACTTTGAGGCGCAGGTCACGCTGTTGGGCGAGTTCATGGACCGCATGGGGATCAAAAAAGCGGCGCTGATAGGGCACGATTTGGGCGCGGCGGTGGTCGCGCGGTATGCCGTGCGCAACCCGGACCGCGTCCCGCGCCTGATGACCGTCGCACCGCCGCTGTTTCGCATCGACCGGCCCCGGGCGCTGACGCAGAATCCCGCCCCGGAACAAGCGCCGGACCCCTCGCCCGCCACGCCGGAAGCTCCTGCGGCGGCCTCGCCTGGCGCGGATGCGGCGAAACCGCCCGTGTTTTCCGAAGCGGAGACGGTGCCCTGGCGCAACGACGATATGAAGGCACGCATCCGGTCCGCGATTGAACGCCAGGCCAAGTTGCAGGATGCGAGCAACGCCAGCGACAAGACCGGCCCCGACACGCCAGAGGCAAAATCCCCGCGCGAGGCCGCAACGCCGCCCGACGAGCAGCCCGCGCCGGACGACAAAAAGGATGACCAACAACCGGCGCAGGATGCCGGAGCGCCGTCTGAAAGCAAGCCGCCGGTGCCCGAAACGCTGAGCGAGGTGCCGCAGATGCCCAAGCTGGACTACGTGCCCGGCGACCAGGCCTTGCAGATGCGCAAGCACAACCCGCTCAAAGATCACCTCAAGACGACGGACCGCTTTAAGCTGCTCGAAACACACGTCGACGATGGCCCGGACCGCCAGAAGCTGCGCGACGAGGTCGAGAAGGTCGACCCGCTGGCGTTTTCGATGCTGCTGGAGTCGTGTGGGGTGGTGGACACGCTCGGCGACCTGCGCAAGCTGACCATGCCGCAGATGCTGGTATACGGCGTGCAGGATACGTTTCTGCCGCAGCCGGACGCGCGCATGCTCGAAGAGCTGGCTGACGGTCGCAAGCCGTTCAAGGCGATGGCGCTGGCGGGCAACAAACATTTTCCCATGCTGGAGGAAAAAGCCGCCTTCACGCGCTTGCTGATGGAGTTCCTGGAGGCGAGCGACGTCACGCAGGTGAAGCTTGCCGAACTCTGGGAGCGCCGCGTGCGTTAGCTTCACCCGTCGCAACCCGCAACGCAAAACAGCCCCTGCCACCGTGCGGAGGCTGTTTGCGTTTTTGGGGGCAGACGTTGACCCGCTTTGATCCGCCGGGAACGCTCCGCCTTGAAGGGCCGGTTCGCGGCCCGATCGATGCATAGCCGGGTGCTTGCAGCGCCCGGCGCACCCCGCGCCTGCTTTTGGGCAAAATCCGCCCAACCTGATATGATCGGAACAGATGGCCCTGACAACCATCACTCATTCGCCAGGGGAGCCTGGGAGTAGCCGGGCTGAGAGGTGCGTTCGTGTACAACGCCGACCCTAGAACCTGATCCGGGTTATACCGGCGGAGGGAGCAGCGATCACATGGCGAACTGGATCACACTCCCTTCACGCAAATGGGAGTGTTTTCTGTTATGGAGCTTGGATCGAGCACGCGTCACCGCGCGTTGATCTTCGCGAACGGCGACTTGAACGACGGTCCCGCCGTGCAGGCGGCATTGGCCCATGCTGGCGCGGCACACATCATCGCGGCGGACGGTGGCGCGCGAATGGCGCTGGCCTGTGGCCGCGTGCCGGACTGCGTGATCGGGGATATGGACTCCCTCACGCCGGAGGAGCTGGACGATCTGGCGGCGCGCGGCGCGCAGATCAAACGACATCCTGCCGCCAAGGACGAGATCGACCTCGAGCTCGCGCTGCTCCATGCCGCCGAGACCGGCGCGCAATGGATACGCGTGATCGGGGCGGTGGGCAACCGCATGGACCAGGTGCTGGCGAACATCTACCTGCTGACTCTGGAAGCGCTCGCCGGTCGCGACGTGCGGCTGGTCAGCGGCCAGCAAACGCTGTGGCTGCTCGACCCCGGCACGCACGACCTGCGCGGCGAACCCGGCGACACGCTGTCGCTGGTCCCGCTGGCGGGCGACGTTACCAACGTGCGCACGGAGGGGCTTGAGTACCCGCTGGCAGGCGAAACGCTGTTTTTCGGCCCGGCGCGCGGGGTGAGCAATGCGCTGGCGGATGGCGTGGCGCGCGTGGCTTTCGACGCCGGGCGCTTGATCGTGGTGCACACTGTCGGGGAGCCGGACTGAAAGGGATCGCCGTGAGCAGCCAGGAACAAACATCAACTACCGCACAACGCCCCGCTGCCAACGGCGGGCTGCCGGTCCAGCCGCCGCAGGCGCTGCGCCCGGTGCTCGACGTGGGCCGTGTGATCGTGCTGATCGTGGTCGTGGCGCTGGTGCTGGCGTTTTTCTCGTCGGGTGTGGGGGTGCTGTACATGGAGATCAGCGCGACCGAAGACCTGACGTTTGATACGATCTTCCCGTCCGTGAGCGAGGTCCGGCAGGCGTGGCTGACGCACCAGGACCGGCTGCTGCACACACACATCCCGCAGACGCTGTGGGAGACGCTCAGCGGGCTGGCGATCGCGCTGGTGCTGGGCGTGTTGATCGCGGGCGTGATGGACTTCTCGCCGGTGCTGCGCTGGGTGCTGTACCCGGTGCTGGTCGTCTCGCAGACGGTGCCCATCTTCGCGATCGCGATCCTGCTGATCCTGATTTTCGGGTTCGGCAGCGGGCCAAAGATCACGGTGGTGGTGCTGTTCTGTTTCTTCCCGATCGCGCTCAACACGTTCAGCGGGTTGCAGTCTGCCGACCCGGCGCTGCTTTCGCTGCTGCGCGCGATGGGCGCGACCACGCGGCAGACCTGGGTCAAGGTGCGGCTGCCGGCAGCGATGCCCTCGTTTTTCGGCGGGC
This sequence comes from uncultured Anaerolineaceae bacterium, assembly GCA_964425755.1. Taxonomy (GTDB): domain Bacteria; phylum Chloroflexota; class Anaerolineae; order Aggregatilineales; family Aggregatilineaceae; genus CAYRNY01. The sequence continues at coordinate 463,921 of CAYRNY010000001.1, read as the reverse complement.
TGCGCATCGCGGCGACGTACAGCGTGGTAGGGGCGATCTTCGGCGAGTACATCACCGCGCAGCAAGGATTGGGCGTGTTCTTGAAGCGTTCGTACAGCAGCTTCCGGCTTGACCAGGCGTACCTGGCGATCCTGCTGACCGCCGTGCTGAGCCTGCTGCTCGTGCTGCTGGTGAACCTGGTCGAGCGGCTGGCGCTGCGCTGGTACTACACCACGCAGCGCACGTCGTGGCGCGGCCCGGGGATCTATTGAGCGTCAAGCGGGGCTACCGCAGTAAAGGCTGACTCTAAACAATGTCTGTGATTCTGGTCGAAATTCTGGTTATCGTTGTGCTGGTCCTGTTCAACGGCGTGCTGGCGATGTCCGAACTGGCGGTCGTCTCCGCGCGGAAGACGCGGCTCCAGCAGCAGCGCGACGAGGGCAACGGAGGCGCGCGCGTGGCGCTGGAGTTGATCGAGTCGCCCACGCGGTTCCTGTCCACCGTGCAGATCGGCATCACGCTGGTGGGCGTGCTGGCGGGTGCCTTCGGTGGCGCGACGATCGCCGCCGCGATCGGGGACGCGCTGGCGGACGTGGCGCTGCTGGCCCCGTATGCCAAGGCGATCGGGCTGGGGGTGGTGGTGCTGGCGATCACGTACCTGTCGCTGGTGTTGGGCGAGCTGGTGCCCAAGCGCATCGCGCTGCAGAACCCGGAACGTGTGGCGTCGCTGGTCGCGCGCCCGATGCGGGTGCTGGCGCGCCTCGCGTCGCCCGCCGTGACGTTCCTCAGCGCGTCGACCGCCGCGGTGTTGCGCGTGCTGCGCATCCACGACAGCGACGAACCGCCCATCACCGAAGAGGAGATCCGCCTGCTGATCGACCAGGGCACGCGCGCGGGCGTGTTCGCCACCGTCGAGCAGGACCTGGTCGAGAGCGTGTTCCAGTTGGACGACCGCCACGTCAGCGCGTTTATGACGCCGCATCTGGACGTGGTCTGGCTGGATGCCGACGCCACGCCGGAGGATATCCAGGCGGCGATCACCGACAGCCGTTTTAGCGCGTTTCCGGTCTGTGATGGCAGCCTGGACCAGCCATTGGGCATCGTGCACGCCAAAGACCTGTTGGCTCGCTGCCTGGCGGGCGAGCAGCCCGTATTGACCGAGCACCTGTACGCGCCGCGCTTCGTGCCGGAAAACATCGCCGCCTCGCGCGCGATCTATCTTTTCAAGGAGCACGAGACGCACATGCTGTTGGTGATCGACGAGCACGGCGGGATTCAAGGCGTGCTGACCGAACATGACCTGCTCGAAGCGTTTGTCGGCGAGATCCCGTCTTCCGGCCAGCCGGACGACGTGCGTGCCGTGCAGCGTGCAGATGGCTCGTGGCTGATGGATGGCATGCTGCATATCGACGAGGTCAAGGAACGGCTCGGCGTGCGGAGTTTCCCGGAGGCGGAGGAAGGCGTCTACGAGACACTCAGCGGGTTTGTCATGCAGCAGATCGAGCGTATCCCGGTGGAAGGCGACCGCTTCGACTGGGGCGGGTGGACGTTCGAGGTGGTCGATATGGACGAGCGGCGCGTGGACAAGGTCCTGGTGCAGCAGTCGGACGTTGCCTCGCCCGCGGCGGATTGAGTCCGGCGATTGTGTTTACCGGTAATGTTTGCACGCGGCTGGGCGCGAACGAACCGCACCGGTCGTGATTGTGGAGGTGCCAAGATGTCGCACAAACACACACTGAACCGCCGCCGGTTTATCGGCACGCTGCTGGCCGCTGCTTCTGGCGCGCTGCTGGCCGGTTGGGACCGCGCAGGCGCACAGACCACGCCGACCCCGCTACCGCTGCGGCGCACGCCGGAAGGCCCGGCGACGATCGCGCTGGTCAAGACGCGCGACCGCGCTGATGGCGTGCGCCGTGTGCTGGACCTGCTCGGCACGAACCCGGTGCAGGATAAGCGCGTGCTGCTGAAGCCGAACTTCAACAGCGCCGATCCGCCGCCCGGCTCGACGCACAACGACACGCTCGCCGCGCTCGTGACGTGGCTGCAGGACAGCGGCGCGGACGCGGTCACGGTGGGTGATCGAAGCTGGCAAGGCGCGCACAGTGTGATGCAGGCGAAAGGCATCTACGACATGGCCGCCGCGCTGGGCTTTGAGACCGCCGCGCTGGACGACCTGTCCCCCGTGCCGGAACACTGGCACTGGGTGCAGCCGGAGGCAAGCCACTGGCAGCATGGCTTTGTCGTCGCGCGCCCGGTCTGGGAGGCGGAAAGCGTCGTGGCGACGTGTTGCCTCAAGACGCACGGCTACGGCGGCCACTACACGATCACGCTGAAGAACGCGGTGGGCATCGTCGCCAGGACCGGCCCGTGTGGGGACCGGCAGGTGCGCTTGATGGACGAGCTGCACGGCGAGCGCAACCGGCACATGCGGCGCATGATCGCGGAGATCAACCTCGCGTGGGCCCCGGATGTGACCGTGCTGGACGCGGTCGACGCGTTCATCGCGGGCGGCCCGATGACGGGCACGCTCGCGCAGCCGGACGTGGTGCTTGCCGGCACCGACCAGGTCGCCCTGGACGCGGTCGGCGTGGCGCTGCTGCGCATGTTCGGCGCGGGACCGCCGGTCAGCGCCGGGCGCATCTTCGCGACTGAACAGATCGCGCGGGCGGTTGAGCTGGGCATCGGCATCGACGGCCCGGACAAGATCGCGTTCCTCACGGATGACGCGGCCAGCGCCGCGTATGTGGAGGAGATTCAAGCGGTATTGCTGGCTGAAGAGTAAGTCGTTTTCAGTTGTTAGATTGAATCACCAGCAAAGGAGTTCGTGATGTTTTCCCGAATCAAACCAATCGCAACCCTGATCGCGCTGGTCGCCGTGCTTGGCATGGCGCTGCCCGTCACCGCGCAGGATGGCGAGGACGAGACGCCTGATCCGCTCGGCGGGGCGACCACGTTCGCACGGGTGGATGAACGTACTAACGTGACGCTGATGCTCGACTGGACGCCAAACACCAACCACACCGGTTTTTACGTGGCGCAGGCACGCGGCTACTACGACGAGGCCAACCTGAACGTCTCGATCCAGGAGCCGACCGACGTGCTGGTAGAAGCGATCGTGACCAGCGGCGCGGCACAGTTCGGCGTGGGCTACCAGGAGTTCGCGACGTACGCCCGCGCGGACGGCATGCCGATTGTGTCGCTGGCAGCGATCATCCAGCATAACACGTCCGGTTTCGTGAGCCTGCACGACCAGGACCCGATCACGCGCCCGGCGGACTTCGCGGGGCTGAAGTACGGCGGCTTCGGGCAGCGCGACCTGGAGAACGCGATCATCAACACGCTGATCGCCTGCGACGGTGGCGAGCCGGGGTCGTTTGAATACATCGACGTCGGCTATGCGGACGGCTTTGAACTGATGCAGCGCGACCGGATCGATTTCGCGTGGATGTACTACGGCTGGACCGGGATCGAGGGCGAGCTGCGCGGGCTGGAACTGGACACGGTGATGCTGTGGGACTGGTTCGACTGCATCCCCGACTACTACACGCCGATCCTGATCACCAGCGAGGACATGATCGCCGAGCAGCCGGACGTGGTCGAAGCGTTTGTGCATGCGACCGCGCGCGGGTTTGCCGACGCGATCGCGGAGCCTGACGCCGCAGCAGATATCTTGACCGAAGCCAACCCGGAAGCCAACCCGGACCTGATCCGCGCCAGCGCCGAATGGCTCGCGCCGGAATACCAGGCCGACGCGCCGCGTTGGGGCCAGCAGTCGCTGGATATCTGGCAGGGCTTCACCGACTTCCTGGTCGAGAACGGCATCATCGCGGAAGCGATCGACGCCGAAGCCGCGTTCACCAATGCGTTCCTGCCCGGCAGCGTCGAGGCGGATGAAAACGGCGAGTAACGCGCCGCGTCGTTACGTTCAGGGGGCGCCCTGGTGCGCCCTCGCTGTATCCGCCTGCAGGCCGCACGCCCGGCGACCGGCTGCATCCGGAAGGTGAAGTGAGCACACGTGACCGAATCCAGACCCTGTCTTGAAATCGAGCACCTGAGCAAGACGTTTCGCGACGGCGGGCGCGCCGTGCATGCGCTTGACGATATCGGCTTTGTGGCGTACCCCGGCGAGTTCGTGACGATCATCGGGCCGAGTGGCAGCGGCAAGAGCACGCTGTTCAACCTGATCACCGGGCTGACGCAGCCGGATAACGGGACGATCCGCATCGCGTGCGGCGACGTGCCGGAGGGCACCTTTACCGGGCCGCGCGCGGGGCAGGTCGGCTATATGCCGCAGCGCGACCTGCTGCTGCCCTGGCGCACGGTGCTGAACAACGTGATCCTGGGGCCGGAGATCGACGGGCGTCCCAAGCGCCAGGCCCGCCGCCGCGCGCGCGAGTTGATGCCGCTGTTCGGGCTGCAAGGCTTCGAGGACGTATTTCCGGATGCGCTCTCCGGCGGGATGCGCCAGCGGGCCGCCCTGCTGCGCACGTTCCTGACCGACCGCGACATCCTGCTGCTGGATGAGCCGTTCGGGGCGCTGGACGCGCTGACACGGCGCGAGCTTCAGCGCTGGCTGCTGGACATCTGGCAGCAGTTCAAGAAGACGATCCTGTTCATCACGCACGATGTCGAGGAAGCGGTGTATCTGGCGGATCGGGTGCTGGTGTTCAGCGCGCGTCCGGGGCGCATCGTCAAGCGGCTGCATGTCGATCTGCCGCGCCCGCGCGCGAAGATATCGCTCTTATCGGAGGACCTGCGCCGCCTGGAAGCGGAGTTATTCGAGGCGCTGGAGGGCGGCAGCGAGAGTAACGATCAACGTGACGATCAGGGGGACTGATGACCGACCAACCAGACCGCAAAACCGGCAATGACGAACGGTTGCACGCGTTCTGGGAGGCGTACCGCGCGACGCTGCCCGCCGGTCAGCGCCCGCCGGAAACGCCGCCCCAGGCGTGGTATTTCTGCGACAACGAGCACGACGCTAACGAGCTTGCCGCGCTTGTGCTCGCGGGGACGAAAACCGCCACCGCCAGCCTGTACTGGGCGTACGTGGCGGAGGGCGAGCCGCTCCCGCAGGCGGGCGATCTGAGCATCATCACCACGTGGGACGGCACCCCGCAATGCATCATCGAAACCACCGAGGTGCAGGTCGTGCCCTTCAACGCGGTGGACGAGCGCCAGGCATACGAAGAGGGGGAAGGCGACCGCTCGCTGGCGTTCTGGCGGCGCGTGCATTGGGACGTCTTCAGCCGCGAGTGCGCGCAGATCGGGCGCGATCCGTCCGAGGATATGCCGGTGGTGTGCGAGCGTTTCCGCGTGCTCTACGCGCCTGGTACGCGGTAATCCGGCGCGGGTCGCCGCGTGGCTGGGGTGGTTCAAACATGCGATCTGTCGTATAGTAAATGGCAGCGGACCACCACCAGAAACGAGGGGACAATGACCGGGCTACCGACCGATCTCCAAAAGCTGCCACCCCCGGCGCTTGACGTGATCCGTTTTCTCGGTACGCGGAAGGACGGCGCGACGACGGACGAGATTATGGCGGGTACCGGCCTGAGCGCGCGGTCGCTTGGCAAGGCGATCCGCCGCCTGGTGACGCGCTATTACGTCGAGATGCCGGAGCAGGAATATTACACGCTCACGTCCAGCGGGCAGGAAGCCGCGCACGTGCTGCACGCCCAGGATGGCGATGCAGCGGACACCGCGCCACAGCAGCCCACCGCACCGGTGCCGCAGCAGGAACCGGCACATCAACCGGATGCGGGGCCGGATGCGGCGGCGATTGCGTGGCACCAACGCCGTGTGTCGGCGTTTCTGCCGAAGGAGATGGTCGCGCGGGCACCTGTGCCGGTGCGTGTCGGGTTCGAGGCAGCGGCAGGCGGCGCGCATCCCTTGCACGAACCGGCCCATGTGATCGTGCGCGTGAGTGTGCCTGGGGGCACGGTTGAACCTGTCGAACGCCCGCTTGAGCTGCCGGTTAGCGCCCCGGCGGGGCCGGTACGGTTCCGCGTCACGATGCAGCACACAGGCGCGGCCCGCGTGCGGGTCGAGGTGTTCCAGGTGGTGGGGCCGGGCGAGGTGCTCGCGGTCGGCGGCATGTTTTTCGACCTGCCGGTGAGCGCGTTCCCCACGCCGAACAGCGCGGAGTTCCAGGCGCTCGCGGCGACGGTGCGCCTGCATCCCGGCGGGTCCGCGTGACGCGGCTGTCGCCGAGACGTTGACGCGCCGCCGTGCGGAAAGACGCAGGGCGGCGTTTTGCTGTGCGCGTGCCGCCGGCGCCGGACCGGACGTACCGAGTAGTGCAGAGGGCTGGATATGACGATCACCGTGATTAAGAATGACCATACCGGGCGCGAGGTCTGGCGCTACACCGGGCGCGAGATCGCGCGGGGTGAGGGGTGGGTCAAGCTGGAGGCGCGCTTCAGCCGCCCGGACGTTGAAGCCGGTTACCACACCTTCCGCCAGGGCGATCGCTTTGTCGAACGTTTCTACAGCGACCGCTGGTACAACATTTTCGAGATGTACGACGTCGATGACGACCACTTCAAGGGCTGGTACTGCAACATCACGCGCCCGGCGGTGATCGAAGCGGACACCGTGCGCGCGGATGACTTGGCGCTGGACGTGTTCGTCACGCCGGACGGGGCGATCACCGTGCTGGACGAGGACGAGTTCGACGCGTTGCCGCTGGACGAGACGACGCGCCGCCGCGCGCGCGCCGCGCTCGACAACCTCAAGCGCCAGGTGGCGCAGCGCCAGCCCCCGTTTGACACGCTCCGCGACTGACCACCAGGCCCCCTCACGCGCCCGGCAGCGTGAAACCGTCCCACGTGCCGGTGAACAGATAGCGGACCAGGTCGATGCCCCCGATCACGGCGACGGCGAACGTCAGCCCGGCCAGCGCCGGAAACGCCAGGTCGCGCCAACGGGTCAGCGTATTTTCGCGCCGCGTGAGCGTCAGGAACAGCACCGCGCCGATGATCACGAACATCAGCACCACGCCGAGCGCGCTGATCAGCCCCAGCACGACCAGCAGCGCGTCGATCTGCAGCAGGACCGCGACCGCGACGCCCGCCGCCGCCGCGTAGAGCGCCGCCAGCTCGCGCAGTGAGGCGACCGGCGCGGCATCCTGCGGGGCGCGCCAGGCGATCGCGTTGATCACCGGCAGCACGATCGTGATCAGCGCCAGCCCAAAGCTAAGGCCGGTCAGCAGGCGTAGCGTGTTGTGCGGCTGGTAGGGCGGGGTGTAGAACGCAAAGATGCTGAGGTAGCTGTTCAACCCGTCGACGGCGTACGTCAGGCCGAGCGCGACCATCACCGCCAGCACCGGAATCCCCGGCAGCCGCGCCGCACGCAGGCGGCCCCGCGCCGCGATGATCACCAGCGCGGTGATCACGCCCAGGTAGATGCCCGTGCAGCGCGCGCACAGTGGCAGCGGGCGGTCGTGCGCGTGGAACGTGCGGGCTTCGATGCGGTGGCAGATCGCGTAACCGACCGCGTCGGCCTTGCCCAGCACGCCCGGCGGCGTCCCGGCCAGCCACAGCGTGAGGATCACCCCGCCCAGCACGGCCAGCGCCCAGATCGTGGGCCGCGCGTAGGGCCGGTTCAGCGGCGTGGTGGGGTTTGGGTGGTGGTGGGTGGCGTGTTCGGTGTGCACGGTGATGGTTCCTCTCGATGTACTGCCTGGCGATCCCGGCAATAGTTGCGGGCGCGACGCATGCGCTATAATGACACATGAACACCGGATTTTGCCAGTCCGGTAACGGTGGGGGCCGGAGCCGCGCAATTGCCCGGCGATCGGACGTGGGCAACCTGCGCAAAGACCATGCAAGCCGAGGGGTAGCGGAAGGACTGACGATGCAGATCGTGGTAACAGGGGGCGCTGGTTTTCTGGGCAGCGCATTGGTGCGGCGGTTGGTCGCGCTGGGGCATGACGTGCGGGTGGTGGACAACCTCAGCGCCGGTGAGCCGCGACGCCTGCCCGACAACGTGATTCTGTCGCGCGCGGATGTCAACGACGTGCCGAAGCTGTGGTCGCTGCTGCAGGGCGTGGACTGCGTGTACCACCTCGCGGCGCGCGTCAGCGTGCCGGAGAGCATGCGCTATCCGCGCGATTACAACGCGGTCAACGTGGGCGGCACGGTCAGCGTGCTGGAAGCGATCCGCGATGTGGGCGTCCCGCGGATGGTGTTCGTCTCGTCCGGCGCGATCTACGGCGAGCAGGAACACCAGCCGGTGCGCGAATCGATGCCGCCGAACCCCGATTCGCCGTATGCGGTGAGCAAGCTCGCGGCGGAGCAGTACGTCTGCACGATCGGCAAGCTGTGGGACGTGGAGACGAGTTGCATCCGCGTGTTTAACGCGTACGGGCCGGGCCAGCAGCTCCCGGCGGCGCACCCGCCCGTGATCCCGCAGTTCATCCGGCAAGTGCTGACCGGCGGCTCGGTGGTGGTGCACGGGAACGGCACGCAGGCGCGCGATTTCGTCTACGTCGATGATGTGGTCGATGCACTGGTGCAGGCGGGCATGACGTCCGCGCCGGACTGCCCGATCATCAACGTGGGCAGCGGCGTGGCGACATCGATCAACGACCTCGTGCGCCTGATCGAAGACGCCACCGGCATCGAGGCGCACCTGCTGCACGTCGGGGAGCAGAGCGCGGGGGTCTCGCGGCTGTGCGCCGATCTCACGCTGGCGCGCGAGGTGCTGGGTTACGCGCCGAAGGTCACGCTGGCGGACGGGCTGCGGCGCATGGTGGCGCAGGACGCGCGCTTCGCGGCCAAGCTGCCCTCGACGGGGTAGGGGTGCCGGTTCACGGCAGAATTGCGAAACCGTCAATCTGGCAGCCCTGGCCGGGAGACATCCGGCGTTCAAGGGCCGCTGTTGCGGTCCGGTAGATGCATAGCCGGGTGCGTTCTAGCGCCCGGCGGGCACAACCTATGCTAGCATCCAACGCCCGACCTGCTATACTTGCCCCCGGTGACCGGATCGCCGGATAGGGGGCGTGTGGCATGACGGATATGCAACCGGAAGCGGCAGGCGGCGGGGCGCGCGCGCTCAGCGGCGGGCAGATCGCCCGGGCCGCCGGGCTGGTGATGCTGGCGTATGTGCTCAGCGGCGTGCTGGGCATCGTGCGCCAGAGCGCGATCAATTCGGCGTTTGGCGCGGGCATCAAGCTGGACGCGTTCATCGCGGCGCAGCGCGTGCCGGAGACGCTGTTCGTGCTGGTGGCGGGTGGCGCGCTGGGATCGGCGTTCATCCCGGTCTTCACGCGCTTCCTGGCCCAGGATGACGCCGAGGGCGCGCAGCGGCTCGCCAATGGCGTGATCACGCTGGTGGTCGCGGTCGCTACGTTGCTGGCGGCGATCGCGTTCGCGCTGGCCGTGCCGATCGCGCATTACGTGCTGCTGCCGAACGCCAACCCGCTGACCCAAGAGCTCGCGGTCGACCTGATGCGCATCATGCTGCTGACCGTGATCGTGTTCGGGATCAGCGGGCTGTTGATGGGCGTGCTCAACGCGCACCAGCATTTCCTCTCACCGGCACTCGCGCCGAGCATGTACAACATCGGCCTGATCGTCGGGGCGCTGGTCTTCGCGCGCGGCAACAACGTCTACGGGCTGGCGTGGGGCGCGGTGCTGGGGTCGCTGCTGCACCTGGGGATACAACTGCCGGTGCTGCTGCGCCGGATCACGTTCCGCTACCGCCCGCTGCTGTCGCTGAACGTGCCCGGTCTGAGCGAGGTGCTGCTGCTGATGGGGCCGCGCGTGCTGGGGCTGGGCATCGTGCAGGTGAACTTCTGGGTCAACACGGCGCTGGCGTCCGGCATGCTGGCGGGCAGCATCACCGCGATCGGGCAGTCCTTCACGCTGATGTTCACCGTGATCGGCATCCTGGGGCAGAGCGTCGGCACGGCGGTGTTCCCGACGCTGTCCACGCTCAGCGCGACGAAAGACGCGGACGACTTCCGGCGCACGCTGTCCGGCGCGCTCGGCGGCGTGTTGTTCCTGTCGATCCCGGCGGGCATTGGGCTGGCGGTGGTCGCGGAGCCGGTGGTCGCGCTGCTGTTCGAGCGCGGCGACTGGACCAGCCGGGACACCGCCGGGACCGCGTGGGCGCTGGCGCTGTTCAGCGTGGGGCTGGCGGGGCATACCGTGCTCGAAGTGCTGGTACGCGCCTTCTACGCGCTGCACGACACCTGGACACCGGTCAAGGTCGGCACGGCGACGATGGCGCTCAACATCGTGCTGTCGCTGGTGCTGATCCGCGTCTTCGGTTACCCGGACAGCACGAACTTCGCGCGCGGTCCGTTCGGCGGGTTGGCGCTGGCGATGTCGATCGCGACGGCGGTCGAGAGCGCGACGCTGTGGGCGATCCTGCGGCGGCGCGTCGGCGGGCTGGAGGAACGGCGCGTGCTCGGCGGCGCGGCGCGGACGCTGCTCGCATCGGGGCTGATGGCGCTGGCGGCGTGGGGCTACCTGCGCCTGCTGCCGGACGTGCACGTGTTGTTCCGCGTGCTGGGCGCGATGGGCAGCGGCGCGGTGGTGTTCTGGGCGGTGGCGCTGCTGCTGCGCGTCGAGCAGGCGGTGATCGTGCCGCGCCTGGTGCTGCGGCGGCTGCGGGGGTAGGGCCGCCTGGCTGGTGCCACCGCGCAAAACGTGACGAAACGCGCCCAGGCGTGTTACAACATAGCGGCAAGTTAAACACACCAGGAGGGGCACTATTATGGGTTCATTGGATGGCAAGACCGCGCTGGTCTTCGGCGTGGCGAATAAACGCTCGATTGCGTGGGGCATTGTCGAGGCACTGCAGCGCGAAGGCGCGACGGTCGGCATCAGCTACGCGGGCGAGGTGCTGGAAAAGCGCGTCTTCCCGCTGGCGGAAGAGGCCGGGATCACGTTCGTTGAAGAGTGCGACGTCACGTCAGACGAGGCGATCGAAGCCGTGTTCGCCAAAGCGAAACAGGCCTTCGGCACGATCGATATCCTGGTGCACTCGGTGGCCTACGCACCGGGGGACGACCTGGGGGGGCGCTTCCGCGATATCAGCCGTGAAGGGTTCAAGACCGCGCTTGACATCTCCGCTTACAGCCTGATCCCGCTGGCGAAGCACGCCGCCGAGATCATGCCCAACGGTGGCAGCATCATGGCGATGACGTATTACGCGGCTGAGAAGGTCATGCCGCGCTACAACGTCATGGCGATCGCGAAATCCGCGCTGGAAAGCATCGTGCGCTACCTCGCGGTGGACCTCGGCCCGCAGGGTATCCGCGTCAATGCGATCAGCCCCGGCCCGATCCGCACGCTGGCGGCGGCTGGGGTGCCCGGCTTCCGGACCATGCTCAAGTTCAGTGACAAGATCACGCCGACGCGGACGCAGGTCACGCAGGAGGACGTGGGCAACCTGGCCGCGTTCCTCGCCAGCGACAACGCCGCGCAGATCAACGGCGAGACGATCTACCTGGACGGCGGCTATCACGTGCTGGGCCTGACCATCCCGGAGGACGAGCTGGATTGACACGGCGCATGGCCGCGCCGCAGGCATACCGGGCATAAGCCATGAGGGGCGATCGGTAGACCGCCCCTCGCCGATTTCGGAGATGGCCGCGTGCTACAGCGGCTCCGAAACGTAGACGCCTTCCCGCGGTCCTTGCGCCGAGTGTTTCATCGGGGATGGCCCGGTCCCGCCGCGTTTGAACGCGGGGCGGGACAGCGGCACGACGCGCGCCCCGACGTATTCGTAGTCGGCCCGGCGCGCTTTGGTCCCGCGCGGCCCGCCGCCGATTTCGCGCAGCGGTTCGGACTCTGTGCTCTTCTCCACCAGCCGGACCTCAACCCCTTTGTTCGGCAGCAAAAACAGCGTGTGGATCTCATCCCAGATCGCGTTGCGCCAGAACACCATGTTCGCATCAGGATCGATATTCCGCATCTCGCGCACGGCCTGGCGCAGGGTCATCTTGCTCAGGCGCTGCGCTAATTCCTCGCGTGCCGCTTCGTCCATCATAGTTGCCTCCAACGTACCTTGCGCTCGAATTGATAGCACGCCCCATTTTAACACGTTTCGGCGGCGGAGTCCTTCGCATTGGCGCGGCGGGTGGTGTACAATTCCACCATGTGCCCGGAAAAGACAGCAAACCACCGATGATCGAAACCTACACCATCCTGCAACTGACAACGTACATCCGCGACCTGATCGAGGGCGACCCTACGCTGAACGACGTCTGGGTCGAAGGTGAGATCAGCAACTTCACCCGTGCGCGCTCAGGCCACCTGTATTTCACGCTGAAGGACGAACACAGCGAGCTGAACTGCGTGATGTGGCGCTCATCAGCAAGCTGGCTGGGCTTCGAGCCGCAGCACGGCGACGCCGTGATCGCGCACGGGCGCGTGACGGTCTACGAGGCGCGCGGGCAGTACCAACTGCTGTGTGACGCGCTGCAGCCGGTGGGCCTGGGCGACCTGAACCGCCAGTTCGAGCTGCTGAAAGCCAAGCTCGAAGCCGAGGGGTTGTTCGACCCGGCGCGCAAGCGCCCGATCCCGCCCTTCCCGCGCACGATCGGCGTGGTCACGTCGCCCACTGCCGCCGCGTTCCAGGACGTGCAGAACGTGCTGCGGCGGCGCTATCCCCTGGTGCATGTCGTGCTCAGCCCGACGCTGGTGCAGGGCAACGAGGCCCCCCCGCAGATCGTCGCGGCGCTGGACCGGCTCAACGCGTACACGGACGTGGACGTGATCCTGATCGTGCGCGGCGGCGGCAGCCTGGAGGACCTGTGGTGCTTCAACGACGAGCGCGTCGTGCGTGCGGTCGCCGCGTCACGCATCCCGACGGTGGCGGGCGTGGGCCACGAGATCGACTTCACGCTGGTGGATTTCGCCGCCGACGTGCGCGCGCCGACCCCATCCGCCGCCGCCGAACTCGTGACGCCGGACGGGGCGCTGCTGCGCGCTGAAATTCAAGGCTGGACGGGACGCATGCAAGCCGCGCTTAACACGTACCTGCGCGACCAGCGCCAGCGCCTGGGTGACCGGGTCCGCTGGCTGGCGCGGCTCTCGCCAGAGCACGCGATCGACACCGCGCGCCAACGTGTCGATGAGCTGTTGAGCCGGGGGGCGCGGCAGCTACGCCACACGCTGGACCGTAAGCGCGCGCAGCTTGAGGCGCAGTCCCGCGCGCTGGATGCGGCAGACCCGCGCGCCCTGCTGCGGCGTGGCTATGCCATCGTCACGCGCGTGCAGGACGGGCGGCGCATCAGCAGCGCCCGCGATGCCGCCGAAGGCACGAGCGTGCAGATCGCGCTGCACGACGGCGATCTGACCGCGCGGGTCAACCAGCGCACGCTGCACGGCGAAGGACACGACGCGGGATGAGCACGGCAGCGCCCCCCGGAGATGAGGGTTTCGTTTTTGACCGCCTGACGTTACACTACGGCACGAGAAAAGCGCGTGTTTTCCTGGCGCGGCTCTCTGACAGAGGCGACGATGACGCGGCAGCCGGTAATTGAGGACCGACTATGAGCCAAGAACAACCCCTGATCGCCGGACGGTACCGGCTCGAAGAACTCATCGGGCACGGTGGCATGGGCGATGTCTATCGCGCGACCGACACGCGTGCAGGCGAAACCGTCGCGATCAAGTTGCTGCACCCGCACATCGTCGAGGAGAACCCCGATATCGTGGACCGCTTCACCCGCGAGGGCGAGGCGCTGCGCCGGCTCAACCATCCCAACATCGTCACGATCCGCGACGCGGTCGAGGAAAACGGGCAGCATTACCTGGTGATGGAATACGTCAGCGGCGGGTCGCTGCGCGACCTGATCGACGAACAGTCACGCCTGCCGGTCGAGGCCGTGCTCAACGTGGCGCTTGACCTCGCCGACGCGCTCACCCGCGCCCACCGGCTGAACATCATCCACCGCGACATCAAGCCGGATAACGTGCTGCTGGCCGAAGACGGCACCCCGCGCCTGACCGATTTCGGCGTGGCGCACATGGCCGACCACACGCGCCTGACGCAGACCGGCTCGGTGATCGGTACCTATGCCTATCTCAGCCCGGAAGCCTGCAACGGCCTGGAACTCGACGAACGCGCCGACATCTGGTCCTTCGGGGTGATGCTGTTCGAGATGCTCACCGGGCGCGTGCCGTTTCTGGAAAACGGGAGCGCCGCGATCCTGACCGCGATCTTGACCAAACCCGCGCCGGACCTGGTGCGGCTGCGCCCGCAAACACCGCCGCAGTTGGTCGATCTGATCTACCGCATGCTGGAAAAAGACCGCGATCGCCGCATCAGCAGCGTGCGGCTGGTGGGGGCCGAACTGGAAGCGATCATCCGCACGCTGGACACGCCGCTGCGCCAGAAAGTGGCCGAAGCGGGGCATGATATTGAGGTCGGGTCGCGCTTTGCCACGCCGTCCGACGAGCAACCCGGCACGCCCGGCGTCCCGGCGATGGAACGCCGCACGCCGCAGCAGGGGCACGGTTTTTCGCTCTACCCCACGCCGGACCAGTACTCATCGCAGCAGCCGCCGTTCACACCGGGCGGCACGCCGGTATCGTCGGCGGAGATCGTGCAGGCGACCACGCGCAAGTGGCAGTTGATCGCGCTGATGGTGATCGTCACGGTGCTGGCCTGTTCGACCGTCGCCGTGATCGCGATCGTGCTCGGCCCGGATGTCGGGGACAGCCGCGATCAGGGCCCGGACAGCACGCCGCTGCCGACCGTCGAGCCGGTGCGCGAGGGCGAGATCATGGTGCTGGTGGCGCAGCTTGAACCGATCGATACCGAGCGCCGCGAGATCGCGCGGTTCATCGTGGACGACCTGAAACTGACGCTCGAAGAGGGCGTGCCGTTCTCGCGGATCGGCGTACGGCAGTACCCGGCGGCGCTCACGAGCGCGAGCGACGCGCGCGCTGTCGCCGCTGCAACCGGCGCGACCGTGCTGATCTGGGGCAATTATACCGAGGCGCGTATCGACCTGCGCGTGCAGGTCGGCGTGACGGACGCGTTCCCGCAGATGGCGCTGCCGCTGGAAACCGTCGAGCAGATCACCGACGTCCGCGTGAGCCTGGACGATCCGCGCACCGAATCCGTCGCGCCGCACGTGCTCGGCGTGCTGGGGGGGCTGCAGGGCGCGGCGGGCGATGTGTATGCGTTCATGCGCACGCTGGCGGTGATCGAGGCGATCGACGTCCAGGCTGCACGCGTTATGGGGGACAACGTCGCGGCGTACACGCACCGCTTCTTCCAGCAGTACACCGTGGACACCGAGGCGGCGCTTGAGGCGATCGAACGCGCGATTGACAGGGACGCGACCAACGCCTTCACGCACGGCTTGCGCAGTCTCGCGCTGCAACGGCTGGGCCGGTTCGCTGCCGCGCGGGACGCTGCCGAGACGTCGGCACGGCTGGCCGGTGAGCGCTGGACGATCCCGTTGATCCTGCTGGCGAGCAGCACGGCGCAAGGCGACGCAGCGATCGATATCTTCAGCCGGATCATCGCGACCGACCCGGAGCACTGGTACGCGCTGGCGGCACGCGGCACGCTGCATTACCTGTACGGGGACCCGGCCCAGGCCCGCGCCGACCTGGAAGCCGCGCTCGCGCTGGAGCCGGACTCCAACTTCCCGTATGTGTTCGCCACGCTGCAGGCGCTGCGCGACGGGCGCTTCGAGGACGCGACGACCTACATCGCGATCATCCTCGACCGGTACCCTGACCCCGACCTTTACAAGCGCGTGATCGGCGCGACGATGGGCCAGCATGACAGCCTCGGCACGCTGATCGCCGCGTTCGTTAACCTCGTGTTGGGGCGTTACGACGCTGCTGCCGAAAATGCTACCCAGGGGCTGGCGTTCGCGCCGGACAGCCCGGACTTGTGGGTGATGCAGGGGATCGTGCACTGCAACCAGGACCGCTACGCCGAAGCCGAAGACGCCTATAGCGCAGCGTTGCGCGTTTCCGGTACGCAAAACCAGCCGGAAGACGCGCGCACCCTGATCCACCTGCTGCGCGGCGACGTGCGCCTGAAACTGGGCCAGGACGCCGCCGCGCGGCGCGATTTTGAGATCGCCGGCCAAAGCAAGGTGATCGCCCCCGCGTTTGTCAATGGCTTCGCCTCAGGCGCGATCGGCTGCGAGAACCTGTTCGGAACGGCGGCGCTGATGACGTCCGGGCCGATGTCACAGCTCGATATGGCCGCCACGCCGGTCGCCAGCAGCCGTATTCCCGTTCCGGACGCGAACCCGGCACTGGCGGCGGTCGAACCGGTCGCGCCGGGGCAGTACATGGTGCTGGTCGCGGACCTGGAGCCGGTGAGCGGCGTGGACGAGCGCGATGTCGCGCGGTTCATCGCCGACGACCTGGCGCGCCAGCTTGAGAACAACACCACCTACGACAAGGTCGCGGTGCGGCGCTACCCGGACGTGATCCGCTCGAAAACCGGCGCGGCGGACATCGCCGCACAGACCGGCGCGACCGTGGTCGTGTGGGGTTACTACTCGCCGGACCTGATCGCGCTGGATGTCCAGCTCGGCGTGACCCGCGCGTTCCCCTACATCCCGTTTGAGCGCAACGTGATCGAGCCGCTTACTGACGTGCGCGTGCACCTGGCGAACGAGCGCCAGGAATCGGTGGCGCTGCCGGTGATGAGCGTGCTCAGTTTGCTGGCGCTGGCCGATGGGGATGAATTTGAATGGACGCTGATGCTGCTGGTGATCGACGGCCTGGACGTTACGCCGGGCGCGGTCCAGGGCAACAGCGCCGCCGCCCATACGCACCGCGCGATCGCGCATTTTGTCGTGGATACCGCCGCCGCGCTGGATGCGTTCAACAGCGCGCTCACGCGCGCCGGTGGCAACCCGCTGCTGTACGCGCTGCGCGGCCTGGCGCACTTGCGCCGTCATGACGGCGTGCAGGCCCGGTCGGATATCGAAACCGCCACGCGCCTCGCCCCGGATGACTGGGCAATGCCGATCTACTTGATGCTGGACGCCCCCGACACGGACCAGGCGCTCGCCACGCTGGAACGGCTGCAGGAACTCCGGCCCGATGACTGGTACGCGTATTTCATGGAAGCGTTGTTCTACTACGATAGCCTGGGGCAGCCTGGTGCGGCGAAAAGCGCGCTGGAACGGTCCTTCGCCAACGATCCCGAAGCCAACCTGCCCTACATCGTGGGCATGATGATCGCGCTGCGCGACGGTGATATCACCCTGGCGCAGGATTACGCCGCGGTCGTGCTGGCGGAGTTCCCCGATCCGGAGCTGACGACCCGCGCGTTTAACGCGGTCTACGGCGACCAAGACCCGCACGAGCTTACCGGGTTGTATTTCGAGGCCGCGACCAACCTGATCCTGGGCCAGTACGCGCCGATCGCTGCCAACGTCGGCGCGGCGATGGACACCCTGTTCGCAGCAACCGCCACGCCGGGTTTGCTGGGCGAGCAGCGCGTCAGCCTGAGCGACCTGTTTCTGATGCAGGGGGTGGCGGAGTGCAACCTCAACCGTTACGCCGCCGCTGAAGACGCCTACAGCCAGGCGATCCGCTTCAGCCGCGATTACGCGCTCGCCTACGTGCTGCGCGCCCAGGTGCAACGCGCCCAGGCTGACCGCAGCGGGGCCGCGGACGACTTCGCCGCTGCCCGCGAGCACGCGCCGGGCGACGTGTTCGATGCCTGGATCGACGCGGCAGAAGCAGGCGCGTGGACCTGTAAGAACTTCCTGGATTACACGCTGGAGGAAAACGAAGGATGACCGCAGAAGAAAACGACCTGCAAGCGCTGACTTTCGAACAGGCTTACGCCCAACTGGAGCAGATCATCGCGCAGTTGGAGTCCGGCGAGCTTTCGCTGGACGAGTCCGTGACGCTTTACGCGCGCGGGCAGGCGCTCGCGCAGCATTGCAACACGCTGCTCGACACGGCGGAACTGCGCATCCAGCAGCTTTCCGAAGACGGCGAGATCACTACGCTGGATTGATCGATCGCCCGGCCCAGCATGGACCGGGCTATACACCTGTCGGGCCGCGAACCGGTCCTTGAACGCGGCGATTCATCCACGGCAGCCGAACCGCCTTACAGCACCCTTTCCGCCAGCAGCGCCAGCCCGTCGAGGTCGTCCAGCTCAAGCCACTGCAGCATGACGCGCTGCACACCGGCCTCGCCCAGCCGCGCGAGTTGCTCCGGCACCTGCTCCGGCGTGCCGACGACCATCCCCTGCGCGCGAACCTCGCCCGCCGAATCCGAACCGTATGCTTCCAGCGCCGATTGGAGCGCGGCTTCCGTACGCCCGAACACCAGCCCGGTCATCAGCGAGCGCCGCACGCTGCCCGGATCGCGTCCCTGCTGTTCGAGCAGTTCATCCAGGCGCGTGTTGCGCTCCGCGAAGCGTTCCGGTGTCAGGAACACGCCGTTCCACTCGTCGGCGTACTGCGCGACCAGCGGCAGGGTGCGCCGCATCCCGTTGCCGCCGATCAGGATCGGCGGGCGGCCCGGGTCGGGGCGGGGCAGCACCACCGCGTCGTGGAAGTGGTAATAGTCGCCGTCCATGTCAAACGGCGCGTCGTGGCGCAGCACCCCGGCGAAATAGCGCAGCGATTCCTCAAACCGGGCGAAGCGCTCGTTCACGTCGAGCAGATCGTAGCTGTAATTGGCGTGCTCGCGGTCCTGCCAGCCTGCCCCCACGCCGAGGATCAAGCGCCCGCCGGACAGCGTATCGACCGCCGCCGCCATGCGCGCGGTCATCGCCGGGTGCCGGAACGAGGTCGGCGTCACCAGCGGCCCGAACTCGATGCGTTCGGTGTGGTCGGCCAGCCACGTCAGCGACACCCACAGTTCGAGCGAATCCTGGTCCGGCGGGTCGGGATTGGTGAAGTGGTCGGAACGGTACAGCCCCACGAAACCGAGGTCTTCGACGGCGCGCGCGATGCGTTTCCAGCGCCGCCAGTTCAGTCCCATCTGCCCCTCGATCATGATCGCTACTTCAGGTAATGGCATCTCGTTTGTCCCTCCTGCTTGGTCGACAATCCAATTGTAGGCGAAACGCGGCGCGCAAACCAAGCCCGGCGCACGACAAAATGAGCGAAAGTATATAGAATCCATTAACGTTGGCGGGAAAGCGCGAAATGATCTTGACGAGCGTACAGATTCGAAGTATGATCTGGCGCGTAGTGTAGAGGTTGTTCGAAGATCGACATATGCCCGTCGTGACGCACCTTGTCACGGCGGTTTTTTATGCGCATCACCGGTACTCCTCTTCCTACAGCATCGTTTTATGTGTAGTTCCAAAAGGAAGAGGTACTTCCAAAATGACAGAACGTATCACCGGTACGGTCAAGTGGTTCAACTCGCAGAAGGGCTTCGGCTTCATCGAGCGTGAAAATGGTCCGGACGTGTTCGTCCACTACAGCGGCATCGTCGGCGGCGGCTATCGTGAGCTGAACGAGGGCGATCGTGTAGAATTCGTGGTCACGCAGGGGCCGAAGGGCCTGCAGGCTAGTGAGGTCATGCGCGTCGAGGGCTAAGGCCTACCAGCGTTTTGACATTCCAACGCCCCGCATCACGCAGATGCGGGGCGTTTTTTCATGTTACTGGCATCCGTTCCTGCTACGTCCTGGCGTGATGTCCCTGGGACGGGGCGTCACTGCCGCACCAGGACGGGCGTCCCAATCTGCGCCCACTCGTAGAGCCACCTGGCATCCGGCGTGCGCAGGTTCACGCAGCCGTGACTCATCGGCTGGCCGAAGTTGTCGTGCCAGTACGTGCCGTGCAGCCCGTAGCCCTTGTAGAAGTACATCACCCAGGGCACGCCGGGCAGGTAATAATCCGGGCCGGACATCGTCTGCGAGTCGATCTTGTAGTAGATGCTGTATTCACCCTGCACGGTGGGCGTCTGGGGCAGGCCGGTGGAGGCGAGCAGCGTCTTGACCAGCCGCCCGTCTTCGTAAGCGTACACGCGCTGTTCACCCAGCTCGACCACGATCTCTTTGCGTGCTGCCATGCGCACCTCGACATCCGAGTCCGGGTGCTGCAAGCCGGAAATACGCCGCCCGACACGCGTCACCGGGACGGTGATCCGCTGCCCGATGGTGAGCCGGTCGGGGTTGGTCAGCGTGTTGAGCGTGGCAAGCTGCTGCCAGTTCACGCCATAGGTGTAGCCGATGCGCATCAGCGTGTCACCCGGCTGCACGATGTGCTTGTGCCCGGCGGCGGCGAGCAGTTCAGGCGAGAACGCGGACACGGTCGGCGTGGGCTGTGGTGTCGCTGTGCCGGTGGGGGCGGGCGTGGCGCTGGGCGTCGGGCTGGGCGCGAGCGTCGGCTCAGGCGGCAGGATCTCGCGCTGCACGGTGCAGGTACGCGCGCCGCCGTTGAACGGCCCCGCGTTTGTGAGCCGGATCAGGTCGCCGGTCTCGACGTCCAGCAGCCCGATCTGCACGTCCCCCGGCCCGCCGGTTGAGACCAGCAGCCGCGTGTCGTCGCCCCAACTCCACGCGATATCGGCCCCGTCGCCCACGCGTAGCGGGACCGGCTCCGGCTGTTCGAAGTCCAGCAGGTAGATGTCGGCGGTTTGCGCGTCGTTCACGTCGCCCCAGGTCGAGTATGCCACGCGCTCACCGGTCGGGTCGAAGCTCGGCCAGAGCTGGTTCCCCGCGTTGAATTCCGGCGGCATCAGCGGGAATTCACCCTCGACGTCCTCTTCCAGCACGGTCAGGAACAGGTCCCACAGGCCGAACTGCTCGCTGGCGTAGAGTAACTGCCGCCCGTCCAGGCTCCACGCGGGTGACGTATCGCGCCCGATCAGCGTCGTGATCTGGCGCTGGCCTGACCCGTCGGCGTTCATCAGCCAGATCGTCGGGACGCCATCGGTGCGCGTCGAGACGAACGCGATGCGCGACCCGTCCGGGCTGAAGACCGGCGCGAAGTTCATGCCTGCCGAGTCGGTGAGCTTGACCGGCGTGGTGCCATCCAGTGGCTGCCAGTAGATCTGCCAGCTTCCGTCGGCGTCGGACGCGTAAACCAGCGAGCGCCCGTCCGGGGCGCACGAGGGTTCGCGCTCGTTGGCCGCGCTGCCGGTGATGCGCCGCTCCGTGCCATCCAGCGCCAGCAGGTAAATGTCGTCGCTGCCGTGCCGGTCGGTGTAGAACACGATCTGGTACGGTTCCAACGGGCCCGGCGGCGGCGTGAGCGTGATCGTCGGTGTGGGCGACGGCGTGATCGAGGCGATGGCGGTCTGCGTGCGCGCCCGCACGGCTGCGGCGGTCTGCGTGAAGGGCTGCATCCCGGCGGCGCTGTCTGGTGTGGCGCTCGCGGTCGCGGACGGGGTCAGGGACGGGCTTGGCGTCTGTGTCGGCGGTTCCGGCGTGGCGCTCGGTGCAGGGGTTGCGCTGGCGGTGGCGGCGGGTGTGTCCGTCGCGGTGAGGGTCGCTGGTGGCGCGGCGCTGGCGGTCTGCGCGGCGCGCTCGGTGGCGAGTTGCTCCATGCTGACCTGGGTCGGCAGCGGTTCGTCGGTGTCATCCGCGCCGCCGCACGCGCTCAGCGCCAGCAGCGCGAGCACCAGGGCCAGCACGAGTCGAAGATGGTCAGGACGGTTCACCGGTCGCTCCTGCGGGACTCAATAGACTGGATCGGATACGGTGATTGTAGCCCCGCCCGCGCCGATCGGACAAGCGGCGTGAACGCACATTCCGCGCGCCGCGATCTCACGTTTTGCTTAATGGTGTGGCATATCACAAAAAAGGTGAGAGCCGGGGACGCCGACCCCCGGCTCTCATAAAAAAGGAGGAGAAGAAGAGATTTCGCCCTTCGCTTATCTATATAATACGCCCCGTACTGGCCCATTTCCTAATGACTAGACTACGCTTGGCCTACGGAATCCCTACGCTGGCAGCCGCCGTGATTCGCGCCGCGCGCTCCTCTTGACACGCGGCGATTGGTTGCGGGCCTCGAAAAGCGGTAGAATGCGCTGCGTTTAGCCGCAATGTTTGCTCAATGGAACATACACCGATGGATTACAACCTGTTGGATTGGCTGCTCGCGCTCACGCCGGTGGCCCTGGTGCTGGCGTTGATGGTCGGGCGGGGCTGGAACGCGAGCCGCGCCGGGTTTGCCGGGCTGGCGTTGGCGTTGCTGCTGGGTGCGCTGCGTTTCGGCGCGGGCGCGGACGCGCTCGGCTACGCGCAGGTCAAGGCGCTGCTGCTGGCGCTGGACGTGTCGATCATCATCTGGGCGGCGCTGGTGCTGTATTACGTGGTGGATCGCGCGGGCGCGCTGGCCGTGATCGCGGACGCGATCGCCGGCCTGACGCGTGACCCGTTGATCCAGGTGCTGCTGCTGGCGTGGGTGTTCGCGTCATTTCTGCAGGGCGTGGGCGGGTTCGGCGTGCCGGTCGCGATCACCGCGCCGCTGCTGGTCGGGATGGGCGTCACGCGGACGCGCGCAGCGGTCGCACCCGCGATCGGGCACGGCTGGGCGGTCACCTTCGGGTCGCTGGCGACATCGTTCGTGATGCTCCAGAACGCGACCGGCATCCCCGGCGAGAGACTCGCGCCGCCTGCCGCGTGGATGCTCGGCCTGCTGGGGTACCTGGCGGGCTTCATGGTGGCCCACGTGATGGACGGCTGGCGCGGCGTGCGGCGGGCCGCGCCGTACGTGCTGGTGATCGGCACGGCAATGAGCGGCGCACAGTTCGTGCTGGCGGTGTCCGGTATGTGGACGCTGGGCGCGATCGGCGGCGGGCTGGCCGGGCTGGTCGCGTCGGTGGTGTGGATTCGCGTCAGCCGCATTCCGGGGGGCGCATCCGTCCCGGCAGGGGACGCGGCACCGAACCCGGCCCCGTCTGTGCGGCTGGCGCTGGCGGGGTATGTGATCCTGGTGGTGCTGGCGCTCGGATTGCGCGGTATCGCGCCGGTCAAGACGTTTCTAAACGACCAACTCGCGCTGGCGGTCGATATTCCCGCCACGACGACCGGTCGCGGCTGGAGCGTCGCAATGGACGAAGACGCCGGGTTTGGGCTGCTGGCGCATCCCGGTTTTGTGATCATGTACGCGTGCGCGGTGGCGTATGTGCTGTATCGCCGCGCGGGATTATACCTGCCCGGCGCGGGGCGCGACATCCTGCGCCAGTCGTCGCGGCGGGCGATCACCTCGGCGCTGGGTATCTATGCGATGGTCGCGATCGCGGCGACGATGGCACGCGCGGGGATGATCGAGGTGCTGGCGCGGGGCCTGAGCGACGCGGTCCCCGGCGGTCTGTACGCGTTTGTCGCGCCGTTGATCGGGGCGCTAGGCGCGTTCGTCACCGGTAGCAACGTCAACAGCAACGCGGTGTTCGGCATGTTACAGCGCAACACGGCGGAGCTGCTCGGCCTTTCGACGCTGGTGATCCTCGGCGCGCAGACCGCCGCCGCCGCCGTGATCAGCGTGATGTCTCCGGCGAAGGTCACGGTCGGTTGCAGCACGGTCGGCGCTGAGGAAGGCGCGGTGATGCGCCGCCTGTTAGGGTACGGCGTGGTGGTGGTGCTGGCGGTTGGCGGGATGGCGTGGCTCGCGTTACGGATCGCGTGACCCGGCCCGTCAGAGCACGAGCAGTACGACAATCGCCAGCGGCACGATCAACACCCCCAGCACCGCCAGCCAGGAAAAGATGCGCGCGCGCCGGGCCTGCCGTCGCACCGGTTCCAGCGTCCGGGTGTCGAGCCGCCCGGTGACGAGATAGCGGTACAGCGCGGCGGCCTCGCGGTTCAGCGTGTAGTAATGGGCCGGGAACCAGTGGTAGACCTGCAGGCGCGTCATGCGGTAGTACACCTGCAGGTGGCGCTTGCGCCGCCGCACCGTGAGCGTGTGCACCGCGCGGCGCGGATCGAACCAGTCAAATTCGCGCTTGCGCCGCCCGCGCATCTGTTTTTTGGTGGCCTTGATCAGCTCGAAGCCGGTCGCGGTGAAAAACGGCGGAATCAGCGCTTCCATCTCCGCCCGTGTGAGCACGATCGGCAGGTTGTAGTTGATGCGCAACCGGTCCTCGCGCCAGCAGCGCTCCGAAGGCAGCGCGATCGGCAGCAGGCTCGGTTTGGAGACCGGCGGCGGGTGCTCGACGGTCAGCGGGCGGGTCGGGGCGTCCGTGGCTTTCAGGCGTTTGACCAGGCTCTCGACCGCCAGCAAAAACGGCTCATCAAAGCTGACCTTCGGGCAGGCGTTGAGCGCGTCGGGCAGCGTGACGGGGTGGTGCAGCACCGCGATCACGTGCTTGCCCACTTCCAGCGCCGCGCTGCAGCGTTCCTGCACGTGCCCGGATGCGAGCGCTTCCGGTGAAAAGATCCCCAGGATGTGCGATGCGTCCGCGAAGGCGCGGTCCCGGTCCGGCGGGTCGGGGGGCGCGCCGCGCTCGACCGCCAGCGGGTCCGGCACCGGCCAGACGTCCAGCCCGCGCTGCTCCAACTGTACGGCGAGCTGGGAGGCGAAGGTGTGATCGTCGGCTGCATAAACCAGAAAAATGTGAGCCATGCGGTGTTTCCATCCCTGGTTGCTGCGCGGCAAGTAACACGGACGCGCATATAGGCCGATTGTACTCGCCACGCGAGGGGGCACAAATGCGCGGGAGTGGAAGCGGCGCGCGGTCCCTGGTACACTTGGCACCAATCGATGGTGGTGTGAGCTGTGGTAGCGTTGTGATGGTAGCGAGCGGGTATATTATGCGCCTTCGGACGGCGGTCGCGCTGGTGGTGTTCGTGATGCTTGTGGGCGCGATTCCGCCGCGCACGGTGCGCGCGCAGGACGAGGTAAGCTGGTTGTTGCAGCAGATCAATGCACTGCGCGCGGAGTTGGGGCTGCACCCCTATAACCTGAACCCGCAGTTGAGCGCCGCCGCGCAACAGCACAGCCAGTACATGGCCGATACGTGCGATATCTCACATACCCAGTCCAACGGCTCTACCGCGACGACCCGCGCGCGGGCCAACGGCTACACCGGCAACTGGATCAGCGAAAACATCTACGGGGGCCGGAGCGCACAGGCGGCGTGGAATTTCTGGACCAACTCCGCGATTCACTACCGGGGGCTGACACACGAGGTCGTCAACGAGATCGGCATCGGGGTGGCGTCCGGATCGTGCGGGAAAGGGTACACGCTGGTCTTCGGGCACCGCGACGGTATGACCGCGCCGCCCGCGCCTGGTGCTCCGGCGGTTGAGGCTGAAGCTGGAGCGGAAGCCCCACCCCCGCCGCCGACATCCACGCCCACGCCGACGATCCCGACGCTGACCCCTTCGCCGACGTGGACCATCACGCCGACGCCGACCGCGACAGGTCGTGTCAGCGCGACACCTGCCGGGACGCATACGCCCACCGCCACGCCGCTGATCCTGCCGACCGTCCCGGCGCTGGCGCGCGATCAGGCGTCCGGTGCCAGCGCCACGCCCGCCGCCGTCGCGCAGGTGCCCTCGGATACGCCCTCGCCGGACGCGCCCTTGGACACGCCCGCGCCGCCGCTGCTGACGTCCACGCCGGGCCGCGTGCCGGGATCGCCGGTCGCCACCGCTGCCGGTGCGGACGTGCCGCGCTGGTTGCCGGGCGTGTTGCTGCTGGGCGCGGGATTGCTCGGCGCGGCGGGGATCGTCGTGTGGCTGCGCGCGCGTTAGGCGTGGCAGAAAACGGTAGCATGGGCGTGTATATATGATAGGGCCGAGCGCACGATCCAGGAGCGCGCACGCATGACCGATACCGTATCCCCTGATGGCTCGCCCGGCGATCTGAGCGCTGAACTCGCGCCGTACCGCCTACACTGGGGCCGCTACCGGCGCACGCTGCTGTTTGCCGCGTGGCTCTTTGCGCGCGTGCTGGGCTGGGAGCTCGTGCTGCGGCATGTGTTGGGCGAGCGCGTGGTAAGTCGCGGGCGGTCGCAGCGGCTGCGCGGGTGGGCGCGCGAGTTCCGCAGCATGGCGACCGCTATGGGCGGCGTGATGATCAAGCTGGGACAGTTCATCTCCAGCCGCGCCGACGTCCTGCCGCCGGAAGTGATCGACGAACTCGCGGGCCTGCAGGACGAAGTCCCGATCGTGCCCTTCGCCCAGATTCGCCCGACCGTTGATGCCGAACTAGGCGCGGTAGAGACGCGCTTCGCCAGTTTTGACACGAACCCGGTCGCGGCGGCGTCGCTGGGGCAGGCGCACCGCGCGCGGCTGCCTGGCGGGGAGCAGGTGGTGGTGAAGGTCCAGCGGCCCGGCATCCGCTCGCTGGTGCACACCGACCTGCAAGCGCTCGACGTGGTCGCGGGGTGGGCCATGCGGTTGGGCTTCATCCGGCGGCGGGCGGACGTGCCCGCGCTGCTGGAAGAGTTCAGCGCGGCGCTGTGGGAAGAACTCGACTACACGCACGAGGCCCAGAATGTCGCGTTGTTCCAGCGCCTGTTTGCTTCGGACAAGGGCGTGTACATCCCCGGCGTGTATCCTGACTATTCCACACGCCGCGTGCTGACGCTGGAAGACGTCACCGCGATCAAGGTCACCGATATCGCAGCGTTTGAGGAGGCCGGAGTCGACCGCCGCGACGTGGCGCGCCGCCTGATCGCCACGTACCTGTGGATGGTGTTCCGGCAGCGCGTGTTCCATGCCGATCCGCATCCCGGCAACCTCTTCGTTTACCCGCTGGACCCCGATTCGCCGACCGGCAGCGGGCAACACGGCAACGGCACCCCGCTGCGTGGCCGCCCGTTCTACCTGATCTTCGTCGATTTCGGCATGGTTGGGCGTCTGACCCCGGCGATCGAAACCGGCCTGCGCGAGGCCCTGATCGCGCTGACCACGCGCGACGCAGAACGTCTCGTCGCCGCTTACGAAACCCTGGGCGTGCTGCTGCCGGGCGCGGATCGAGGGCGCATCGAGCAGGCGACGCGCCGCGTGTTCGACCGTCTCTGGGGTATGAGCCTGTCGGAGATCAGCGAGATGCAGTTTACCGAAATGCGCGACCTGGGGCGGGAGTTCCAGGACCTGATCTTCTCGCTGCCCTTCCAGGTGCCGCAGGACTTCATCGTGCTCACCCGCGCGATCGGCATCCTGACCGGGCTGGTGACGAGCATCGACCCGGACTTCGATCCCTGGCGCGAGATCGGGCCGTTCGCGCAGGAACTGGCTGGCGAAAGCGACGCCGTGCCGGACGGGCTGCCGCCGAAGGTCACGCCGCGCGACCTGCTGAATCCGAAAACCCTGCGCGCGCTGCTCAGCGAAGACGTGCTCGAACAACTCATGGACTCCGGGTTTGAGATCGCCCGGCGGAGCGCGCAGCTTCCCCTGGTCGCAGATTCCGTGCTGCGCCGCGCGGACCGGGGCGATCTCGTCGTGCGCGTGACGCCTGCGCCGGACCTGACGCGCGACCTGGGGCGCGTGGAAGACGCCGTGCTGCGGTTGGTGGCGGGGGTGCTGGCGGCGGGCTTTTCGCTCAGCGCCGCGATCCTGTATGCGGCGGGCGAGCAGGTGCTGGCCGGGGCGGGGGGTGTGCTGGCGTTGCTGGCGCTGCTGCGTGCCCTGTGGGGCGGGCGCAGACCGTGACGCAGAAGGGGCCGCGCCGGTCAAGTGCGCCGCCCCTGGTGAATTGAATTGTCGTGCCGCCGTCGCGCGTTACTCGACGTCGACCTTCACTTTGTCTTTGCCGGCCTGGCTTTTTGCTCGACCGCGTGGTTTGCTTTTGGCGGCTTCGTCCTTCGGCTTGGGGCGCAGCTTGTCCAGCCCGGACTCGACGGAATCGATCACCCCGTCGAACAGCACCTCGAAGCCCTGGCGGCTCTCGTTGAGCGCGCTCTCCGCGTGGTCACGGAAGCCTTGCGGCAGCAAGGACGCCAGCGCCTTGCCGGTTTCCTCGATCGCCTTGCCCTGGTGCTTGATGAACGCCTTCAGCGGCGGTTGGTCCTTGCGTGTTTCCTCGGTCATCCCGTTCCATCCTCTTCCAAGTTTGCTTACCTTTATTATCGTATACGTGCAACCCGGCGGCAAGGTTCCGGCGCTGCACCAGGCAGTTATGGTCAAAAAAACGGGACCGGGCGCGTAACCCGGTCCCAGGTCGGATTCAGCCTGTCAAGCGGCGGTTACGGGGCCGTTGAGTCGTACAGCGGCCCTTCGTCGATAAGTTCGGCGTTCCTGCGCTGGTCATGCGCTACGGGGACGCGGATCGTACCGTCACAGCTCCCGCCGTGACCGTCGCTGGCCGTGAAGCTGACATGGTAGAAGCGCGCGTTATCGACACCGGCGCGTTCGGCCCGCAGGTGGGCCGTGGGCGTACCGATGCCCTGCCCATCCGGTGACATATCGCCATCGCCCAGGCCGTTGGTTGGCTCATCCTGGAAGATGCTGCTGATGGTGATCGTGATCGGGTCGCCCTCGGGGTCCGTCACGCCGACGATGCTCACCGCCACCATCTGGTGATTGGGCGGCCACAGGTTGGCGGGACTCGGGCCTGCCGTTGAACATTCCGGCGGACGGTTGAGCACCGTGATCGTCACGGTGTCGCTGCTGGACGCGCCGTCCTTGTCGGTCACGCTGAAGTGCAGCGTATACATGCCTTCCATCGCGAACGACGTTGTTGCCTGGGCGGGCGTCCCGTAGGATGCCGCGCCGCTGCTGTCGGGAGTACCGTCCCCGTTCAGGTCCCACGACCAACTATACGGATTGTCCCCGCTGCCTGCGGGGTCAGTCCATGTGCCGGACAGGTTGACGGGATCATTGCGATAGACGGTCTGGTCCGACCCGGCGTTGGCCGACGGCGCGACGTTGTTCACGACGAGATTGAACGTCACCTTGGTTTTACCGCCCTTGCCATCGTCGGCAGTGATCGTGACGAGCTGGCTCTGGGCGGGGCCGTCGGTCGTCGTGAAGCTCCATGACCAGTTGCCCGCGCCATTAGCGGTGACAGTTCCGACAGACGCGCTCAGGGTCACGCTGTCACCGTCGGGGTCGCTGACCGTGCCCGTGTTGGTCGCGGTCGCCCCTTCGTTGACGGTCACCGTCGCTTGGCTGACACCCATCACCGGCGCGTCGTTGACGGGCCTAACCGTGATGGATACGACCGCCTGATCGCATGCCCCGTCGGTGTCGCATATCTGGTAGGTGAAACTATCCGTACCGCTGAAATTCGGGTTCGGCGTGTAGGTGACGGTGCCATTGCCGTGATTAGTCAGCGTGCCGTTGGCCGGTGGCACCACGATCGAGACCGTGCTGGGGTCCAGGTTTCCGTCGGGGTCGGTGTCGTTCGCCGCGACATCGATCACGGTGGACGTGTCTTCGTCAAGGCTTGCGGTGTCGTCGTTGGCGACCGGCGGCTGGTTGACCGGTGCGGGTTCAAGGATCGTGAACGTCAGCGCGTTCGATGTGCCGCCCACCGGGTTAACGACCGTGACGCTGGCGCTGCCTGCCGTCGCGATGGCGCTGGCGGGCACCGTCGCCGAAAGCTGCGTCGCGGAGATGTAAGTCGTCGCCAGCGGCATCCCGTTCCAGTAGATCACCGAGGTGTTCACGAAGTTCGTGCCGGTGACGGTCAGGACAAACTCACCGCTGCCCGCAACGGCGGTATTCGGGTCCAGGCTGATCAGCGTCGGCGCTTCCGGCGGCAGGTCGGCGATGGTGATCGTGAAGGCTTTGGTTGTCGTCTGGCCCGTGACGTCGTCCGTCACCTGTACGGTGAAATCGTACGTCCCTGCTGCTGTCGGCGTGCCCTCGATCGCGCCCGTGTCCGGGTTGAGCGTCAGCCCGGGCGGGAGCGCGCCGGCGATCGTCGACCACGTATAGTCTGACGATCCGCCCTCGGCTTGCAGCAGCGCCGAGTACGGCACGCCTACCGTCCCATCCGGCAGCGTGCCCGTGATGATCACGAAGGACGGCGCTTCGACGACTTCAAGCGTGAATTCCTTCTGCGCGGTAGTGCCGTCTTCGTCCGTGACGAGCACGGTGAACGTAAACGTCCCGCTAGCCGTAGGCGTGCCGGAGATGATGCCGGTTGCCGGGTCCAGCGTGAGTCCGGCGGGCAGCGCGCCAGCGCTGATCGACCACGTGTAAGCGCCGGTGCCGCCGGTGGCGTTGAGGATGACCGTGTACGTTTCGTCAGCGGTGGCCGAGGGCAGCGGCGACGGCGTGGTGATGGTTAGCGGAGGCGCACCCTCGAGATCAGCAGTAACGTGCACGTCCAGGTAACTGGAGACGCCGCGATCAAGCACATGCACCACCAGCGTATTCGTGCCGGCAACGAGTGCCGCATCCGGGGCAGCGAACGCGCCCAGGTCACCCCTTGCCGGGCATCCGTCATGGATCGTGAAACCGGCAATCTGCTGCCCGTTTATCCAGATGCCGCGCAGGTCGTTATCAAGTGCAAGTTCTACTTGCAGATTGGTCGTGCCTGCCGGGAGGTCGAAGGTCTTGCGCACGATCAGCTCGGAGTTAACGTCCCAGGTTGTCTCGACGGTGGTGTTGAGCGTACAGGTCGCCTCCGGGCCGAGCAGCGTGCCAAATGCGGCATCCCCCACAGCCCAGCCGCTGTCGTCAAACTCCGGCAAGCTGAACCCGGCGGGCGGTGTTGCGTTCCTCGCGATCTGCAGATAGCGATAGTCTGTAGCGAGCCAGGGGACAATCGTTGTGTCTGCCTGTGCAGCGGGCTCGCTGCTGGCTGGCGCAAGTCCGATGAGGAAAATCACGATGAAGAGCGTGCTGATAATGACCGATTTTCTTCCACTCATTGCAATGCATCTCCTTAACACGAGTACGCGTGATATGCCAGGCGGCAAGATGAGCCCCAATCCCCATAATATATTAAAGCAATTTATCTGTTAATTTAATAGTTACTGTATTGAAACATTTACAATTCAAGTCAAAATCGCGCGGTGAAGGGACGGTTTGAGAGGGTTTTGAACGCTGGTGTATCCAACCAGCCGTGTTTAGCAGGGGCCTTCAAGCAACGCCTGACATCCGCCCCAAACACAAACGACTCATCCCCAGGATGAGTCGCGGTGGTGGCATTACGTTGTGCCCGCGCCAGGACGCTAATATCCCCGCGTGCGGTCCACCTGGTTGAGCAGGTCCTTGCGTGCCAGGAAGCGTTTCAAATTCTCGATGAACAGCTCAGCCGCTTTTTCGCTGTAGTTCTCGGTGTTTCCCGCGACGTGCGGGCTGATGATCAGGTTCGGCTGTTTCCACAGCGGGTGGTCGGCGGGCAGCGGTTCGGCTTCGAACACGTCCATCGCGGCCCCGGCGATCGCGCCGTTCTGCAGCGCCTCAAGCAGCGCTTCCTCGTCGACGACGCCGCCCCGGCTGACGTTGATCAGGTACGCGGTGGGCTTCATCGCGTCCAGCACTTCGGCATCTACCAGCTTGCGTGTCGATTCGGTCAGCGGCACGGCGATCACGACGAAATCGCAGTCACGCACCATCGTGACCAGCGCTTCCGGCGGGTAAAGGCGGTGGAAGTACACGCCTTCCGGGTCGCCTGTGCCCGGCAGGATGTACCCATCGGGGTCGGCGGGCTGGCGGACGTCGCGCTTCACGGCGAGGATTTCCATGCCGAACACGTGCGCGATGTGCGCGATCTCGCGCCCGATGCTGCCGTAACCGACGATGCCGACCGTGCTCCCGCGCAATTGCAGCGGCATGAACGTGTCGAATTTTTGCTCGGTGGGCCAGTTGCAGTCGGACTGGTACGCCAGCATCTGGGGCAGGCGGTGCCCGAAGGCCAGCATCATCATAAACACGTACTCCGCCATGTTCGTCGCGTGGATGCCGCTGGCGGTGGTCAACAGCACGTTCTCCGCGTTGATGATCGGCTGGTCGATCAGGTGGTCAACCCCCGCGATGTGCGTGTGGATCCAGCGCAGTTGGGGCGCGAGCGCCGGTTCGGGGACGACGTCCACCGTGTAGAGCACGTTGATTTTGGCCCACACGTCATCAGGCACATCGCCCACCTCGTCCGCCGGGTGGTACATGATGTCGATCCGGTCCGAAACGGCGCGAAACGTCTCGAGCGTTTCCTCGTCAAACGGCACGGTGATCAAAACGTGGATCGGCTCTGGTGTCTCGGCCATGGTGCCTCCCTCAGTGCGCAGTGTGCGTTGCAACGAGACAAGTATAACGCAAGCGCGCGCTCCGGCCTATAGCGGCCCGCAACGCGACAGGACAACCGCACTCAACCGGGACGTGTGCTGGGACGCGGGGGAGCGTCCCGGCTGATGGGCGGCGGCACCTCATCCCCGTTTCGCTTCGCTCAACTTCCCCCTCTCCATTCTTCAAAATGGAGAGGGGGCCAGGGGGTGAGGCTCTGAGCGAAAAAGCGCACTAGCAAACAAGCTTTGGGAACCATCCGCGCTATGCCTGCGTGTTCAGCTTCTTCCTGAACGTTACCCAGGCGGGCAGCGGGCGGAAGCCCAGGCGGTAGTTGAGTTGCAGCATCGGGTTGGTGTCGGCGTTGTCGGTGTTGATGCGCGTGATACCGTTGGCCTTGGCCCACGTCAGGGCGCGCACCTTCAGCGCGGTCGCGATGCCTTTACGCCGGTAGTCGCGCCGCACGGCGGTGAAGCCGGTGTAGAGCATGTCGCTGGCGCGGTCGGCCCACAGCGACGTTATCCCGACGTATTCCCCGTCCGACGTCACCGCGAACAGGCACACGTCTTTGAGCAGCAGCGGGCGATCAAGCACGTCTTTTTTGTACTGCTCGAATGACGGCGGTGTGAAGTCGTCCAGGCCGGGGACGTCGGGCGTCGCGGCCATGTCCAGCTCATACGCTTTGCGGTCGCGGTCGGGATCGTTCGCCAGTTCAAGGTACGATTTGAGCGTGAGGCCCTCGGCGGCGAGCCGGTCTTCGATGCCCATGAATGGGGCCGGGTCGAATTCCGCCGGGACGATCGCGGAGCGCTGTTCACGGACGTGTTCCTTGAAGCCGCGTTGTTCGAGAAAGCGTAGCCCGTGCGGGTGGTCGGCGCGCGCCATCGCCTGCAGTTGGAGCGGCTCGAACGGCGCCAGCGCTGCCATGATGTGCTCGTAGAGCGCCGTGCCGATGCCGCGTCCCTGGTAGTCCGGGTGCACGCGTACCATCAGCGCGAAGTGCTGCGGGTGGTAGGTCCAGGCGTGCTGGTCGTACTGCCCGACGGCGACGACCTGCCCACCGGCCTCGACCATCCAGCGGTGGTGTTTGCAGTGTTCCGCGCGGCTTTCGTCAGCCTCGATCCAGTCTTGCGGCACGGATGGGTAGTCAGGGTAGACGGCGTTCTGCAGCTCGGACACGGCCTGGTAATCGTCGGGCGTAAAGTCGCGTATAGTCACGGTCAATTTTCCACCGGCAGATGTGCTGCCGGGTTTTGTTCCTAGCGGTGGAACGACAACCTCAAGCATGATTGGCCCCTCGTTAATAAACGTTAGCCGGGGTGCAGGGACGCGCCGCGCCCCCGCACCCGTCCGAACGGTTAATCTTCAACGGTCTGCGTGCTCAGCTCGATGCCGGGCCGCAGCTCTTTTTCGTACTGCCACGTTTCGCGCGCGACGTGCATCCCGACTCGTTCGTACAGCCGGGTGGCGTTGGTCAGGCTGGACGCGTCCACGCCCAGGCCCACTTTGCGCGTGCCGCGCTGCCAGAGTTCGCCGAACGCGTGCTGCAACAGCGCCTGCCCGAGGCCGTGTCGCCGGTAAGCGCGGCGCACGCCGAGTTCGTCGACCCAGCCCAGGCCGGGGTCTTCAGGCATTTTCGGCAGGCAGAAGCAATACCCGGCGATCGTGTCGCCGTCCATCGCCAGGTACCACAGCGCCGGGTCGAAATCGGGATTGTTTTCGACCCAGTGCAGCCAGGTCTCGAACCTGATCGGCAGGTGTCCCCAGTGGTCGCGGAACACGTCCTGGCTCGCCTCGTAGGCGGCACGCAGGTCGTCCTTGCCGGTGCCCAGCGTGCGGACCGTGATCCCGTCCGGCCATGCCGGGGCGGGCGGCGGCGCGTCCATTTCGATCAGCATGCGGTAGAACGTGCGCACGTGCGTGAAACCGGCGTTTTCCAGCAGCGTTTGCGCGTCGCGCACGGTGTTGAACGTACCGGCGCGCAGCACGACGCGTGCCTCCGGCGGCAGGCCGGGGATCGCCGCCCGCGCGCGTTCCTCGCCCCACTGCAGCAGCGCGCTGCCCAGGCCGCGATCGCGGTGCGCGGGGTGCACGCGCGCGAACAGGTACGGGCGCACGCGCGGCTCGGTGATGTTCCAGCACTCGGCGATGGCGGCCAGCGTGCCGTCCGGCGCGACGATGGCGCGCGTGTCGGCGGCCATGTCGAACCCCGGCGTGCCCCACTCGTTGAGCACGTCGGCTTCGTCGGTTGCCTTCGCCCCGACCTCGTCCAGGTAGCACCAGTTGACGAGCGCGGCAACCGCGGGGGCGTCCTCGCGCGCCAGCGGGCGCATGCGGTAGCCAGCCGGTAGATGATTCGCGGTGGTCGTGATGCTGTGCATGGTGTCCATGATGGCGTATCCTTGTTTGGTTTGCGGGTTATTTTGCGTTATACGGCGCTTGATGGTTATTTTGCTGCGTCCCCGGTGTGCTTTCCTGCCGGGCCGGTGGTGTGCTCCTTGCCGGGTGACCTTACGCGTATCTCGTCATGGCTGCTGCTCCTGTCGCGTCCCCTGGAAGGCAAAAAGCCGCGAGCGTTGTGCTCACGGCTTTGAGGTTTCAGCAGGCGGATCGCTCCCCCGGCGAAGGGGGCATGATCGTGTTGGCCCGATCAAAAAACCGTGAGCGTTGCGCCCACGGTCGGGATGTCACGTCACAAGCGAACGTTCAGATCAACGACCAACAGGCGCAATACGGCAAGGTTTGCCATATCCGGTTGCACCGGCGTTGTGCGCGCGAAATGTGATGACCATAGACGTTCGCCTCCTGTCTCGGAGTCGTTTCCGAAGTACGCGAGCATTCTAGCACACGGTCTGGCGCGGCGTCAAGCAGCAATTTTTCCGGCAGGGGGCGGCATGCTGCCGGACGCGTTATGTCGAGCCGGGCAATCCAGGCTGTTGAAGCGGCGCGTGACGGTGTATAATCGCGGGCATCTTGCCCGGCGTTTGGCGGTAATACACGTGATGTAAGGATGGTATATGCCGGTTCCGTACTGTTATATCTGTGAGAAGAAACCCGCGGAAAAAGAAGCCTATGGTGATGCTTCGCTCGCACAGGGCAACTACTGCCCGATCTGCCACCGGCCCGTGTGCCGCTACCACATGGCGCGGGTGCGCTGGCGCTGGAGGGATCACCGCCGCTCGCTGGACAGTACCTATATCTGCAAAGAGTGCAAAAACACCTACCAGCACCGTACCTGGGACACGCACAACCGCGACTGGATCGACTGACGGCTGCGGCCCGCAGCCGTGCCCCCACACGCCGCGCCGGGTGGCGCGCGGCAGCATACATGTGTCCGGATTGTGTCGCGCCGGTGCTGGCGGTGCTGCGCTATAATCTGCCTGGAATGTTCACGTCACGAGATGCTGGAGAAAAACACACTATGGCAAACATCGACGACCGCGTGCTTACCTTTGAACCCGCTGTGCAGCGTGCGCTGACGCTGTTCGTCCGCGAGACGTTCGCCCCGGAAGATGCCGCGCTGCGGCAGGTGCGCCAGACGATCATCGAGCAGGACCTGCCCGTGATCAACATCCGCCCTGAAGAAGGGCAGATGCTGTACTTCCTGGCGCGGCTGATCGGCGCCCGGCGCATCCTGGAGATCGGCACGCTGGCCGGGTACAGCGGCATCTGGCTGGCGCGCGCCCTTCCCTCAGGTGGCACGCTCACCACGCTGGAGCTCGATCCCCGGCACGCCGCGATCGCGCGCGGGCACTTCGATCTGGCGGGCGTGGCGGACCGCGTCACGGTGATCGAGGGCGAAGCGCTACACGTGCTCAACACGCAACTGAACGACGCGACCTTCGACATGCTCTTCATCGACGCCGACAAAGAAGGTTACCCGGATTACCTCGCGTGGGCGGTGGACCATACGCGTCCCGGCGGGTTGATCACGGCGCATAACGCGTTCCGGGGTGGTCGCCTGTTTGAGGATAACCACAAGGCCAATCCCACCCGCGCGATGCTCGAACTGATGGCGCGCAACGAGCGCCTGATCAGCACCATTGTGCCGGTTGGGGACGGACTCGCGGCGGCGATCGTGCAGTAGCGGCGCGCAGCGACCGGTGGGGCGTTGGCTGCTGTCGTGCGGGGCGGGTGCCTGCGAACACTGCGTTCGCTGCACTCGCCCCGTGATGATTCGAAAGGCCCCACCTTTGCGTGTACCGTCGCCCGGCCCGTGCGGGTATACTGGAACGGGCATGCGCACACAGAACGCACCAGAAAGGACACCTTATGTACATGGTCATGTTTGTGCTGGATAACCCCGCCTTGCTGGATGACGTGCTCGACGCCTGGCGCGAGGCCGGAGTCAGCGGCGTGACGATCACCGAATCATCGGGGCTATACCGCCAGCAGCGGCAGCGCCCGGTCGGCGCGCGTTACGCCTTCGGGATGCCGCGTGCCGCCAAGCGCATGGAGTCCGGTAACGTGACGCTGTTCACCATCGTGCCGGATGCCGGCACTGTGCAGGTGTGCTTGCGCGCCGCCGAAGCGATCATCGGGGACCTGTCCGAACCGGACACGGGGGTACTGGCGGCGTGGCCGTTGGACGTGGTCAAGGGGGTGCCGCCGGAACTCAGACGCGGCACCGAAGACGCCGGCTCCGACGCTTCTGAAAGCGAGGGCTGATATGGCCTGGGTGGAGTTTATCGCCAGTGCAGTGATCATCGTCATGGCGGCGACGAAACTCGCGCAATACGGGGATATTATCTCGCTGCGGACCGGGCTGGGCGGGATGTTCGTGGGCACGTTGCTGCTGGCCGGCGCGACCTCGCTGCCGGAGCTGCTGACCGCGATCAACGCGATCGAGCAGAACGTGCCAAACCTGACCGTCGGAAACATTTTTGGCAGCAGCATGTTTAACATGTTCCTGTTAGGCGTGCTGGACCTGATCTACTGGCGGGTAACGTTCCTGCGCGGGCTGGACATCGGGCACGCGCTGAGTTCGGCGATCGCGGTCGGGCTGACCGGTCTGGCGGTGTTTTTCATCCTGGCGCAGCTCGACCCGCAGGTCGGCTGGCTGGGGGTGGACAGCCTCGCATTGATCGGCGTCTACCTTGTCACGACACGGCTCATGTTCGGTGGCGGGCGAGACGAGGCGCTCGACGCGAGCATCGAGCCGGAGATACCCGAGGATGTGCCGGGGCTGCGCCACGCGTCGATCGGCTTCGTCGTGGCGACGCTGGTGCTGGTCGCGATCACGCCGCTGTTGGTGAGCAGTTCGGTCGATATCGCGGAGCAGACCGGCCTCACAACCGGCTTTGTCGGGATCGCGCTCGTGGCGGTGATCACGTCGCTGCCGGAGGTTGTGACCACGATCTCGGCGGCGCGCATCGGGGCGTATGACCTGGCGGCGGGCAACCTGTTCGGCAGCAATATCTTCAACATCTTCGCGTTGGGACTGACCGATATCTTCTACACCGAGGGGCGTTTTCTGGCGCAGGTCAGCGCGGATATGACGCTGGCCGGGATCATCGCGCTGCTGCTGACGCACGTCGCGCTGCTGGGCGCGCTGGTGCGGCACCTGGCGCGCGGCGAAACGCGGCGTATCGCGGTCGAGCTTGACGCGCTGGTGATCGTCATCGGTTACGTGCTGGGCATGCTGCTGGTCTACCACCGGGGCCTGATCGGCTGACGCGCGGCACGCGGGTGGGTGAGCGTGCCTGGAATCACAACAGCCCTGGAAAGCCCGATCCAGGGCTGATGGCGGTCCGCGACCGGTAAACTGCGGTTATTTGCCCAGTTTCACGACTTCGCTCGCCTGCGGGCCTTTCGGCCCTTCGGTGATCGAGAATTCGACACGCTCGCCTTCTTCAAGGTCGCGAAAGCCCTGCCCGACAACTGCCGTGTAATGCACAAACACGTCGGGACCGTCCTCGCGTTCGATGAAGCCGTAGCCCTTCTGGCTGTTGAACCACTTGACAACGCCGTTGATCCGTTCTGGCACGGGTTTGCTCCTTAACCGTAACTGTAAACCCTATGCTAATTTTAGGTGGTAGACTGGGCGCTGTCAATGAAAAACAGGGCTGCACGCGGGGCGATTGCAGCAAGTGCCCGGCGCGGTCCGTCCTTGCGACGCCAACAGGCAACGGTGCCATTCGAGATGTAGGGGCGGCCACCGTGTCCGTCCTGGGCCGGGCGATCGGCGCGTAAAATCCGCGTTGGAATCGGCACGATCGGCGCATCCTTTGCGCGGCTGGCGCGTATGAATAGGTAAGACGATCCCGGCTGTCGTGTTAAGATCAGGACAGCCAAGATAGAAGGACGATACCAATGCGAATTATCGTACACACGGGCAAGGGCGGCGTCGGCAAGACCAGCATCTCCGCCGCTACTGCCTTACGCTGCGCCGATATGGGCCTGCGCACCATTGTGATCTCGACCGATACCGCGCACTCGCTCGCGGACTCGCTGGATGTGAAGATCGGCCCAGAGCCGGTCAAGCTACGCGCGAACCTGTGGGCGCAGGAAGTCGACGCGCGGTATTCGATGGACAAATACTGGGGCCGCATCCAGAACTACATGCTCAACGTGCTCAGCGAGCGCCACGTCAACGCGATCGTCGCCGAAGAGGTGACGATCCTGCCGGGGCTGGAAGAAGGCGCACATTTGCTGTGGATCAACAAGTTCGCCGAAGAGGGCGACTTCGACGTGCTGATCGTGGACGCGGCCCCGACCGCCGAGACGCTGCGCCTGCTCAGCCTGCCGGATACGTCGCGCTGGTGGTTCCAGCGCATCACGGCCCTGATGCGCGGCACCAGCGGGCGCTTGCTGCGCCCGGTCGGCAAGGCGCTGGTCGGCGCGGATATGCCCGATACCGAGACGCTCGACAGCATCAACGGGCTGTTCGACACGCTGGACAAAGTCCGCGCGCTGCTCGCGGATCCCGAACAGAGCAGCCTGCGCCTCGTGGTCAACCCGGAACGCATGGTGATCAAAGAGACCCAGCGCACCTATACCTACCTCAACCTGTACGGTTACGCGGTCGACGCCGTGCTGTGCAACCGCGTGATCCCCGACGAGGTCACCGATCCGTACTTCGCCGCGTGGAAGCGGCACCAGGCCGAAAACATCGCCTACATCGGTGAGGCGTTTGGCGAGTTGCCGCTGCTTACCGCGCCGATGTTCGCCGACGAAGTCGGCGGGCTGGACTCGCTGCGGCGGCTGGCGGACGCGCTCTACGGCGAGCGCAACCCGGCGGAAGTGATGGCAGTCGAGCAGACGCACCGCATCGAGCCGGACCACGCGGGCGGCTACTGGCTGACCGTCCCGCTGCCGTTTGCGGAAAAGAAGGACCTGGACCTGTACCGGTCCGCCGACGAGCTGACGTTGCGCGTCGGCCCGTACCGGCGCAACATCGTGCTGCCGTACGCGCTGTGGGACCTCAAGACGCAGGGCGCGCGCTTCGAGCAAAACAAGCTGCGCATCCACTTTGTGCAGCCGGACGGGGCCGAGTAAGTGGTGGCGCGGGCAGCCCTGCCCGGGCATTCGCGGTGAGCCTGCCGCTGTTGAAGGGCCGGCTCGCGGCCCGACCAGTGTATAATAGGCGCCGGGGACACTCCAGCGCCCGGCGTTTTTGCTTCATGCAACCGCGCGTCCGGGCACTGCATCAAACCCAATGACACAGGCGCATGTATCGCTGGCAGGAGTTCAGGATAATACAGTATGGCTAAACGCAAACGAAACCGCCGCAAGCAGCAGCTTGACCCGCGCCTGATCGTTGTCGGGGCGGTCGCGCTGATCGCGGTGCTGGTGATCGCGATTTTCGTGTTTCGTGAGGATTCCGGTGCTGCCGCCAGCAAGGTGATGGCCGATGACTTCACGCTGCCCACCTTCACCGGAGCCGAGGTCGCGCTGTCGGACTTCCGGGGCCAGTATGTGTTGGTGAATTTCTGGGCGTCCTGGTGCCCGCCGTGCAAGGCGGAAATGCCTGACCTGCACGCGTATTACCAGGAATACAAGGACCAGGGCTTCACCGTGCTCGCCGTTAACACCAATGATGACCCGGTCAAAGCGCAGGATTTCATCCGCGATAACGCGCTCACGTTCCCGGTCGTGCTGGATGCCGGTATGCGGGCCTACGATCTGTACGCCGCGCGCGCGACCGCGCAATACGGCGGCAGCGGCCTGCCGACCTCGGCGCTGATCGGGCCGGACGGTGAGCTGATTAAAATCTACAAGCCCGGCGCGATCTCGCGGGCCGACCTGGAGCGCGACGTCACGCCGCTGCTGCGCGGCTAAGCCAGGACCGCACACCCGGTTTCAAACCGAAGCACCACAGCGCCGCTGTGGTGTTTTGGGTTGGGGCGGCGGGGTGGGGCAAATGGGTGTATCATGTGGGCGTTGTGCGTCGTGAGGAGGACGGATGAGCGCGTACCGCGTGATTGAGCGTATCCCGACCGTCGACGAACACCGCGCGCTGTTCGAGGCGGTCGGCTGGCAGCCGTATGCTCCGCAGGCGGCAGCCATTTCGCTGCAAAACTCGCTGTGTGGCGTGGTCGTGCTGGATGGCGACACGGTGATCGGCATGGGCCGCGTGATCGGTGACGGCGGCAAGTTTTTCTACGTCCAGGACGTGGCCGTGCTGCCGGCCTACCAGGGGAACGGTGTCGGGCGGTTGATCATGGACCGGCTGCTGGGCTGGATCAAGACCCACGCGCCGCACGAGCCGTTCGTCGGGCTGTTCGCGACGGATGTGGCGCAGAATTTCTACCGGCATTACGGGTTTGACGAACGCCGCGACGTGCTCAGCGGGATGTGGGACGTCTTGCCGGTGGATAACACGGATCGCGGCGGTTAACTGCTGGCATTGCCTGGCGCGGCGGGTTATGCGTCGCCGGTGAGCAGCGTTTCCAGCAGGCTGGCGAGTACGTCGGGCCGGTCCACGTCGACGATGTGCAGGCGTGTGTGGCGGGGCAGCGCGCGAAACTCGTCGCTGGTGGCGTCGGCGAGCTTATCGGCGATGCGGCCCGATCCGCGCACCACGATCAGCGTGTTGTCCTGCGCAGCGTGACGTTTCACCTCGTCATAGACGATCTCGCCACCGTTGATGATCAGTGCGACGCCGGGCGCGCCCGATGCCCGCAGCAACCCGACGAATAACGCGGATTCGACGCCGAAGTCCTCGCCCTCGACAAAGATGAAGTGCGAATGCTGCGGGTTCAGGGGCAGGCGTTCGGTCCCGTTTTCCGGCCCGCCGGGGTACTGCGCGCGCCGGTGCGGCATGACGCCGACCAGCGGGTACGTGCCGCCGATCGCTGCGCGCGCCGCGCCCAGGATATGCGCGACACCGGTCTCGGTCGCGCCATCGATGATCAGCCATTGGTGGGCCTGTGCCAGCGGTGCCAGCCCCGTGACCAGCAGTTCCCGCACGGCATCATACAATTCAACTTCCATGTTCCCGGCCCCGCCATGCACAGCAACCGTCGCTTGAAACGATGGAAGCTGCAACGCGTCGAGCGCCTGCTCCGGCGCGAACTCCGGCGGGACACAGACCGCCCGCGCGCGGTGCTGGTCATCGAACGGTATCCGTATCGGTATGTGGGTGCTCATCTTATTCGTCCTTGTGTTGCGTGCCTGCGTGCCGCGCCCCCTGCACCGGGGCAGGTGGCCGGCACAGCATACCCCTCGTGTACCGTTACTATAAGCCCGGGCGCACAATGGCGGTAGTCCTAAAAGTTAGGTAGCCCCTGCGCCAGCACGGGGCGCGGATGCTGACAGATACTGCGTGCCTTGTGCCGCGCGGACCGGGTGCGGTCGTTAAATCCCCTCTTAACAAGATTGTATCAAAATAAACCGCCACGCGCGAGTTAGCGTATTTTTTATGTTTCGTTCATGGCCGGTATGTTAAAATCTGCACGAATGTACTGGGTCGTAAAAGGTGTGAGATGAGTGAAGTGGGGACCAACGCTCGCGTGCTGGCTTTTCTGCGCGAGGAAAAATCAGACCTCGAACGCCGGATCAGCCGCTTGCGGGGTGCGGTGCGTGACTGTGAAAACTCCCAGGAGCGCGAAGGGCTTCAGGCGCTGCTGCATGCGGCGCAGATCGAGCTGGGCTTGATTGAAGACCTGTTTGCCGGCCAGCAGAGCGAAGCTGCGGTCTCGCTGGAAGCCGCGATCATGGATGGCATGCAGCGCACGCGGCAGGAAAGGCAGCGGCAGGCGCGTACCTGGCAGCGCGGCAAGCGCACGTCCTCCGATTATTGGGACGCGGCGATCAAACAGACGGCGCTGCAAGACGTGCTGCGGCGGTATCACGCCTGGACGCACGGCGAGACGCTTTACGCGCGGCGCAGTGCCGCGACGGAACCACCCGGTGGCCGCGATACACACGCCTATCCCTGGTATCCGCAGCCGGAGTCCGCGCGCGATGATTCAGGCACGGCTGCAGGAGACTACCGGCAGCGCAGGGACGATCATTCGCGCTCAGCGGAGATGCTCTACGAGGCGATCATCGCGGCGCTCGAACCGCTGCATGTTCCCAAACAACACGTGGATATCATCGCTGAGCCGTTGGGCTATGTGATCGTCATGGGCTACGCTCACGATGAGGGATTCAAGCAGCGCATTATCGAGACGCTGCTGGACGTAGACGGTGTCTTTGAAGTGATCGAACACATTCAGGTTGTCGAGGCGCGCCACTGTCCCGCGTGCCGCGATGCGACTAACCGGCCTCTCGCCGGTGTCGCACGGCGGGATGGGGGTCGCCAGCACACCAACGGGAAGCGCTGACACGCGCAGCCGTGCGCTGCCCGTTGTTCCGGCACAGGACCGCCCCCGGCTTGCTGCGCCGTTTTGATTGCTGCCCGCTCAGGCCGGGTTGATGTCGATCGAGTCGATCATCTCGTCGATGATGTCTTGCGGGATGCGCCGGCCCCGTTCCGCGAAGTAAGTCGCGCGCATCCAGAACATGATCCCGTCGTGCGGGATGTACAGGTCCCACGCCGCCTCGACCCAACTGCCTGTGCTGGTGTATTTGTAATAGTATGCCGGGTAGCCGTCCACCACGATATCCTCGCGCCCGTTATAGGTCACGCTGGCGTTGGGGTCCCAGTGCGGGTTGCGCTGGTAATACTCGTACTGCGTTTTGGCCCAACTGCCGTTATCGTAGGACCTGGAGTGCATCGGCACGTCCATCACGATGATCGACAACTGCTCGTCGGGTACGCTGGCATCGAACGACGCCGAAAGCGCCGCGCTCAGCATCGCGCCGATATCGACGTCCTGGTCGACAAACCAGTCCACCTCATTGTACAGCGCGTGGTTGGCGATGCCGCACACGGTATACCCCAGCGCTTCCTGGCGGCAGCGTTGGTTGTACCCTTCGGGGTAATCGATCGCAAAGCTCGCCGCCTGGAGCGTTGTCATATCGCGGCTGGTGGCGAAGATGTCAAGATCGATCGTGCCGCCTTCGTTCAGCGCGAACAGCACAAACGCCACCAGCACCAACGCCGAAAACGCGACGACCGTCACCGCCAGGAACTGGTCGGCCCAGGTACGTCCTTGCGCCGGCTGGTCGTCCTGGCCGTCGACACGGTCCTGCACGGTGAGCGCGGGAACATCCGGCGCGCTGAACGGGTCGTCGTTCGGGGGGATATGTGTGAAGGGGTCATACACTGGTGCGCCGGTAAACGGGTCGTAGGCGATATCGGTCGTCGCGGCGTATTCCTCAAACGACAGCACCTTGTCGGAAAGCAGAAACGTATCGTAGAAAGGCACGTTCGACGTGCCAGCAGCAGGGGACGCGTCACCCGGAGCAGCGGGCGGAGTGTCCAGCGGCTGCACGACTTTCGAACGCGCACCGGACGGTCGCGGCGCGGCACGTCCGAGCGTTCCGAAAAACAGGTTTTCGTCCGGTTCGTCGTCAGGCACGCGGGTTTCGGGGCCGGCGGCGTCCTGTGGTGCGACGGGCGGGGCGGATGGTTCGGGCGGCGCGCCGCGTAACTGCGCGAGCCGGGCCTGCGCTTTGTCGTGCGTCGGATCGAGCTTGAGCACGTTTTGCAGCGCCTTTTCGATGTGTTCGGGCGTGGTGAGCGCCAGCGACAGCAGCCACCAGGCGGTGGCGTCGCGCTTGTTATGCGCGAGATATGCCTTCAGCCGCTTGGCTGCCTCGGCGCGCTCCCCGGCTTTGAGCAGCTTATAGATGTGCACGAGTTCGGGGTGCGGAGATGATTTCGCCATATGTGGGTTGCCTTTTGCTCATGATCCGGCTGGTGAGATAAACGGGCATCCGGCAGATAATTCATAATTCCGACTGTGTATAGTATACCTGTTTTCGGCGCGCCCGCAGTTTTGGTGTCCGGGAGTGTGGTGAGGGATAGTGGGGGTGTTGTTACAGCGCGTGGCGGCGCGCGGCGTAGATCAGCAG
Source organism: uncultured Anaerolineaceae bacterium (assembly GCA_964425755.1). Lineage (GTDB taxonomy): Bacteria > Chloroflexota > Anaerolineae > Aggregatilineales > Aggregatilineaceae > CAYRNY01. The sequence continues at coordinate 419,484 of CAYRNY010000001.1, read as the reverse complement.
GCTGGCGGAAACTGCCGCGTTCAGCGACTCGGCGTCGTGCCGCATCGGGATGTCGATCGTCGTGTGGGGCAGGGCGCGGGCTTCGTCGCTGAGGCCGTGCGCTTCTTCGCCCACCACGACCAGCGCGGGGCGCGTCCAGTCCACCGCGTCGTAGGGCACAGCACCGCCCATGTCCGCCAGGTAGACCGCGTGATCGGGGAACTGCCCGCGCAGCGCGTGCCAGGTCAGGCTGCGCAGCGGCACGCGAAAATGTGCGCCCATCCCCGCGCGCAGCACCTTCGGATTGTAGGCGTCGACCGTGCCCGGCATCAGCGCGACCAGCGGCACACCCGCCGCCGCAGCCGTGCGTAACGCCGTGCCCAGGTTGCCCGGATCGCGCCAGCCGTCCACGACCAGCACCAGCGACGGCACATCCGGGATCGCCGGTTGCGGCCAGGCGAACACGCCCAACACGCCCTGCGGCGTCTCCGTGTCGGCCATGTCGCGCATCAGCTCCGGCGTCACGCGCAGGCACGCGACGCCCGCCGTTTCCAGGTGCGTGATCAGGGCGTGCAGCGCGGCGTTGTCGCGCAGCGCGTCTTCCGTGACGAACACGAATTCCGGCAGCGCGCCCGTGTTTACCGCGTCCTGGACCAGGCGCACGCCTTCCAGCACAAGCTGCGCATTCTGGCGGCGCGCTTTGGCCCGGCGCTGCAGGTGTTTGACCAGCTTGACGCGTTCGTTCTGGGGGCTGCTAATGACGCTCATGGGTGCTCGTCCTCGTCTTCCGCGTGCTCGTCGTGGTCATCGTGTGGAAACTCAGGCTTGATATGTCGCGGCGGGGATGCGGGCGGGCGCGCGGGATGTTCCAGCGGGTGCCGCGTGACGCGCGCGGGCGGCATGGCCGGGTGCTGTGCTGAGGGGGGAACGTAGGGCGGCTGTTCGGGCCGGGGCGGCACCGCGCGCATATCGTTGAGCGCCGCGTCAAGCGCCATGTTCAGCCGCGCCGCAAGCTCGCCCAGGCCGGTCTGCGGGATGCAGGACCGGTCCACTGCCACCAGCGGGATTTGCCGCTGTGTGGTGGTGTGCATGGTCAGCACACAGGTGTGCTGCCAGGGGGTTTGCTGGTCGGTGGCGCGGAACTCGGCAATTTCGGTCAACGTGTAGCGTTCCGTCGTGGGATGCGGCTGGCGGCGGTAGACGTCCAGCGTGCCCGCCAGCACGTCAAACGCGACCCGCAGCGCGACGCCGGTTCGCGTGCTCAGGCGCGCCAAAACGTACAGCACGAGCGTCCCGGCAAGGGACAAGCCAACCAGCGCGGCGCGGAACGACACGTCCGTCGCCAAATCAAACACGGCGTTGGCGGTCGCGCCGGCGATGCCGAGCGCCACGCCGCCGAACGCGCACCACAGCCACACCCGCGGCGCGATCAGCGCGACACGCTGGCGGTAGGTGTAGGTCGTGCGGCCTGCTTCGGCCTGGTAGGTGATCTGGGCCTTGCTCATCATCAGTCGTCACCGGTTTTGGGTCAGGCAGTGGTGGCCGGGACAGGTGCAAAGTGCGACCCAAGACTTAACGAATAAACGAGACCGTGCAGCATAAAAAACACGAAAAACCGGCGTCATGGCTCATGACAGCCGCCGGTTTTGTCGCGTTTTGGTTGAGTGCCACTTACGCGTGCTGCTTCGCCACGTCGACAACGCTGGCGAACGTGTCCGCATCGCGCACAGCGAGATCGGCCAGGATTTTACGGTCAAGCTCAATGTTGGCCTGCTTCAGCCCGTGAATCAGCCGGCTGTAACTCATGCCGTTGAGCCGTGCAGCCGCGTTGATACGCGTGATCCACAGGCGGCGCAGGTCGCGCCGGCGCTGGCGACGATCGCGGTAAGCATACCACTGGCTCTTCATCATCGCTTCGTTGGCGCGTTTGAACAGCCGGTGCTTGGTGCCCCACTGGCCTTTGGTCATCTTGATGATCTTCTTGTGGCGACGTCGGGTGACGTAGCCGCCTTTTACTCGGCTCATGGACGTTTTTGCTCCTTAAAGCACCTCTGTGCTGGCGTTAAGCCGGCGGATTCTGCTTGTATTTGCTCAGATACGGGGCCAGCCGCTTGATGCGCTTGACTTCCTTAGGGTTGGAGACTTCCAGCATCTTCGCGAACTTCTGCTTGGTGCGCTTGGACTTGCGGCGGCGCAAGTGGCTCTTGCCGCCCTTGGTGCGCATCACCTTACCCGTTCCGGTGACCTTGAAGCGCTTGGCTGCGCCCTTGTATGTTTTCAGCTTGTATTTCTTCTGTTTCTTCGCCACAGGCGTCACTCCCTATAAACACGCTAGCACCGCACAGTAAAACGTGCGGCGCAGGCTTACCGTTTTGTGGCCTGGAATGCCCAGGCTGGCCCGCAAAGCGTTGCTGCGATGCTGTGCGGCGCGTTACTTCTTTTCCGATGCCGGTGCCAGGACCATCAGCATCGTGCGGCCTTCCATGTTGGGCCGCTGCTCGATCACGGCGATATCGGAAAGCTCTTGCGCCACCTCGTCGAGCATGTCCCGCGCGATTTCGGGATACGTGATCTCACGCCCCCGAAAGCGGATGCGAACCTTGACCTTCATGCCGTCTTCCAGCCAACGGCGCGCATCACGCACTTTGAATTTGCGGTGATGATCGTCAGTCTTGGGCCTTAACCGGATCTCTTTGACTTCGACCTGCTTCTGCTGCTTACGTGCTTCGCGTTCTTTCTTGGCACGCTCGTATTGAAACTTACCGAAGTCCATCACTTTACAAACCGGCGGGTTCGCGTTCGGCGCGACTTCCACCAGGTCCAGCCCGCGCTCAGCAGCGAGGTCCAGCGCGCGCGGTAACGGTACGACCCCCATATTCTCGTTATCATCGGTGATCAAGCGGACTTCACGTGCGCGAATACGTTCGTTGATCCGGTAATTTCCCGTGCTTATGGCCCTGTCCTTTCGACTTGGCGATTCATTCATGCTTGGCAATGCAGTGTAGCATAGCGCCGTCGTTTCGTCAACCGTGATACGCGGGGCGCACGGGAAACCCGCGCGGCCTGTTGGTGCCGGCGAAAACGGCGAAGAATCACCGGCGATCCGCGGCATCCAGCCCGCCTAGCGGCAGCGTGATCGTAAACGTGCTGCCCGCGCCGGGCGTGCTTTCAAACGCGATGCTGCCGCCGTGCATCTCGACGATCTCCCTGGTGATCGGCAGGCCCAACCCGGTGCCCGATGCCATATCGACCGCCTGCCGGGTGCGATAGAAGCGGTCGAAGATGTGTTCCTGCTCCTCCGGCGCGATTCCGATCCCCGAATCGGCGATCGTCAACACCAGGTTGCGATCCTGCTGGTGCAGCGCCAGCGTGATCGTGCCGCCGGGCGGCGTGTACTTGATCGCGTTGCTCACCAGGTTGCGGATCGCGCGTTGGAGCTGGTTCGGATCGCCCATCACGTAACGCGAGCCGCCGCACTGCGCGCGGTCGACGGTCAGCGCTTTTTCCTTGATTGCCGGGGTCATCGACTCCAGCACGTTCTGGCACGTGGCGACGATGTCGAACCACTGCTTTTGGGGCAGCGAGCGCCGGGCATCGAACCGCGAGAGTTCGAGGATATCCTCGACCAGGTCACGCAGGACCTGCGACTGCGCCTGGATGTCCCCGATCATCGCGCGGCGTTCGGGTTCGTCAAAGCGGTCGTAGTACTTCAGCAGCGTGCCGATCTGCAGCAGGATCGTGGATAGCGGCGTGCGCAGTTCATGCGAGACCGTCGAGACGAAGCGGCCTTTGAGTTCGTCCAGTTCGCGGTAATGCGTCACGTCATTGAGCACGATCACCGTGCCCAGGACGTCGCCTTCCTCGTGGCTGACGGGCGCGCGCTCGGCCTGCACCGCGATCAGGCGCGCGCGCTTGTAAAGCTTGCATTGCGCCGCCTCTTCCAGGGGCAGCTCGCCGGGGTGCAACCAGCACGGCCAGAGCGCGTCCGCGTCGCCCTGCGCCAGTAGCCCGCACTGCGCGACGCCGCAATCCGCCGCAAACACGGCGCGCTCGTTCTCCAGCCCCAGCGGCGCGTGCGGCAGCATGAACTCGACGCGTTGCTGCTGCGGATGTGTTGTCGTGTGATCGTGCAGCCACGCCCACAGCCGCGTTGCGGCGCGGCGCTCGCCGCCATCCGCCAGCGCGTAGAACTGGAGCATCTCCTCGGCGGCGGGATTCATCAGCAGCAGGTCGTCGTTCTTGTCGAACACCAACAGCCCGTCGGTCACGCTTTGCAGGATCGTGCGGATGCGCGCTTCGCCCTGGACTGCGCTGGCATACGAGCGCGCGTTCGCCAGCGCGATCCCAAGCTGGCGCCCGATGGCGTCCAACATGCGGTGCTCGCCCTCGTCCCACGTGCGCGGCTGGCCGTGCAGCAGCGCGATCGCGCCCTCGACCTGGGCCTGCCGCCAGATCGGTACGGCCAGCACGGAGGGGACATCGACGGCCTGTGCCAGCGCCCGGTTCAGCTCGCCAAGCTCCGGGGCGAGCGAGTCCGGCAGTTGGATCGCGGGGGCGTGGGACGGCGCGACATAGCTGGCGACGCGTGTCATCGTGGCACGGGACTGGTCGAGCAGGTAGACGGCGCTGGCCTGCACGTCAAGCTGCTCGGTGACGACGTGCAGCACGCCGTTGAGCATCTCGTCGGTGTCGATTGAGCTGCTGAGCGTTTCGGCGACCGCGTTACGCACGCTGAGATCGAGCGTGCGCTCCAGCACGCGCCGCTCGAGTTCGTCGCGGTGGCGGCGCACTTCGGCGTACAACCGCGCGTTGTTGATCGCGATCCCTGCCTGGTCGGCGAACGCCTGCACGTGCGCCAGGTCGTCCGGTTTGAAGCTGTGCGGTTCGGCACGGTCCAGGTTCAGCTCCCCGATCACGCTGTCGCCGCTGCGGATCGGCACGCCGATCATCGCGCGCACCCAGGCGGTCTCGTCGCGGTGCAGCCAGTTGGGATCGGTGTGCGTGTCGGCGATCAGAAAGCCCTGGCCCGCTTCGAGTGTGTCGTACAGGGTGGGCCACGCGTCGATCGGCACGCGTAGATTGCGCATGTATTCCTCGGTCCCGTAGCGGTCGTAGCCCCGGTGGTGCGCCACGTAAACGTGGTCGCCATCAACGAGCAGGATGTTCGCGGCGTCATACGGGATCACGCGCCCGATGGCGATCAGCACCCGGTCCAGGATTTCGTGCAGGTCCAGCGTGCTGTTGATCGCGGCGGCGGTGTCGCGCAGCGCTTCGGCCAGCGCGCGCTGCTCGAATTCTGCGTTGAACAGGCGCGCGTTCTGGATCGCGGCGGCGGCCTGGTTCGCGAACAGGTTAAGCAGCCATGTGTCATGTTCTGTGAACGTGCGCGTGCCGCTGGTGATGGCCGCGTTGACCACGCCCAGCAGTTGCCCCTGCCAGTTAATCGGCGCCCCGATCGCCGCGTGGTATGGTTGCCTGGCGAGCAGGGGATGGCGGCCTTCCCAGGCGCGGTAATTGTCGATCGCTAGCGCTTCGCCGCGTTCCCACACCTGCCCGGCGAGGCCCTCGCCCCGTTTGATCGATGTTCCCACCGGGATCGCGTCGACCCCGGCGCTGGCGGACCACACCAGCGCGTCCACTTCGGGATCGTACAGCAGCAAGCCCCCGGCGTCCGCATCGAGCAGGGTCAGCGCGTGCTGGATCAGGCTCTTGAGCAGGGCGTCGGGGTCAAGCTGGCGCGTGATGTCCAGCATGATCTGCTGTAGCGTTCGCATCTCGGCCAGGTGGCGTTGGGCGGTGTTGTACCATTGGGCGTTGCGCAGCGCGATCGCCGCCTGATCCGCGAACGCGCGCAGCCGTTCGGCGTGCGCCCGGTCGAAGAAGTTCGGCGTGGCGCTTTGCAGCCCGATGAACCCCGCGACGTGTTCGTCCCAACTGATCGGCGCGCCGACATACGAGCGCAGCGCGGTAGTGATGTTCAGGTCGACCCACAGCGGGTCGTTTGCCGTGTCCGGGACCAGGACCGGCTGGCGCGTGCTGATCATGTAGCGGATGGTGGGGAACGCGTCCGCTTTGAGCGGTGTGTCGTGCATGCGGTCTTTGACGCCGTACCGGTCGTAGCCCTGGCTGCGCACGATGTGCACCATGCCGTGATCCAGCAGCGCGACACTGGACGCGTCGTGCGGGACCACGCGCCCGATCGTGATCAGGATCTGGTCGAGCACCTCGTCCACGTCGAGCGTGCCGGTCAACAGCTTGCTTACGTCGCCCAGCGCTTCGGCGAGCGCGCGTTGCTGGCGGGCGGTTTCCTCGATGTGCTTGCGGTTGGTGATGTCGACGATCGTGCCGACCATGCGCAGCGGTTTGCCCGTTTCGTCGCGCGCAACGATCTTGCCGCGATCCAGCACCCACACCCAGCCGCCGGACTTGGTGCGCAGGCGGTACTCGCTCTCGTAGCCCGGCGTGTGCCCGTCCATGTGGGCGTGGTGTGCCGCCCAGACGCGCGCGCGGTCGTCGGGATGCAGCATGCCGTCCCAGGTGCTGATGTGCGGCTCCAGCTCGTCCACGTGGTAGCCGACGATGCCGGCCCACCAGTGGCTGAACGCGAGCCGGTTGGTGGTCAGGTCCCAGTCCCACAGCCCCAGCTCCGCGCCTTCGAGCACCAGGTCAAGCTGGCGCTGGCTGGCGGCGAGCGCCGCCTCGGTGCGTTTGTGCTCGGTGATGTCGGTGACGGAGACGTAAACGCGCTCCCAGGTATCCTGGTAGGTTGGGGGGATCACCACCACCAGCAGCGCGTGGATCGTCGCGCCGGCGGCGTTGGCATGCGTGGTCTCGCTCTCGTAACGCCGTGTGCCGTTCGCAAAAGCGACGATCTCGCGCCGGAACACGCGGTACCATTCGTCATCGATCAATGGTTCGAGCGTGTCCAGCAGCGTGTCTTTGATCTCCAGGCCGAACAGGTCCAGCGTGGCCTGGTTCACGTCCAGCACCTTGACCCGCCGCGCGCACTCGCGCACCGCTTCCGGGTGCTGGTAGAGGTAGGTCGCCAGGTCCGCGATGCCCTGGGCGCGCAGTTCGGTAATGTAAGCGCGTACGGCGCTGAAATCCTCTTCCCACAGCGCGATCGGCGATTCCTCGAACAGCGTGCGGTAGCGGGTTTCACGCTCGTGCAGCTTCGTCTGTGTGGCGCGTTGTTCGGTCACGTCGCGCACGATCGCGATCGCCTCGTCGTTCCCGCCGGGGCCGATGCGTGCTTCGTAGGTGTGCAGCTTGCCGTCGAGCGGTAGCTGGTACTCAAACACCTGCACGGCTTCGGTCGCCAGCGCGCGCGCGATGGCTTGCTCGGTCTGCTCGGCAAGCTGCGGCAACACGTCACGAATCGGCTTGCCCAGGAATTGCTCGGCGGGCATGTTCAGCCCGATCCGGGCGGGCTTGTAGTCCCGGAACACGCCGTCACGGTCCAGCCGGAACATCAGGTCAGGAATGGCATCGACCAGCGCCTGTTTCGATTCTTCGCTGCGCCGGAGCGCGTGGGCGGCGCGGTGGCGTTCGGTCACGTCGCGGACGACGGTCAGCACTTCGCCGGGCCCGTAAGGGACGCTGCGCGCCTCGAACCATTCCCGCTCGCCGTCATGGTTGATCAGGCTGTATTCGCTGGTCTGCACGCTGCGTGTGTCCAGCGTTTTACGGATGCGCGCCATGCTGATCGCGGCGGTTTCCGGCGGCAGGACGTCATAGAGCGTGCGCCCCAAGAATTCTTCCGGTGGCCGGTAGGGCTTGATGTGCTCGGCGGCCTCGTAGTCGAGGATCGTGCCGTTCGCGTCGACGCGGAAGATCAGGTCGGGGAAGGCCGCGAGCATCGCGCGGGTGCGGGCGGTGTAATGCTGGAGTTCGTGCTGGCGCTGGCGCATGCGCGCGGCCAGGTACTGCGTGCCGATCAGCATCATGATCGAGATGAGCAGCACGTGCCCGGTTTGCAGGTCGCGCGGCGCGATCGATGCGAACAGGACCGGAAGCGCCACCATGCCGAGCAGATGGGCGACGATCAGCGCGACCGTTTCCCGCAGCGGCAGCAGGATGCTGCTTAACAGCACCGGGATGACGAGATACAGCAGCCGGTCCGCGCGGGGCGGCGCGCCGAGTGGCATGACGAGCGCGAAGATCGTGCCGGACGCCACGAGCACGGCCAGCCGCGCGGCCAGGCGATAGCGCCGCGTGCGGCTCAGGCGGTAGGCGAGCACCAGGATGGCGATCCCCGCGCCGGCGATCCATATATCCGGGGTTCCGAGCGTTTTTCGTGGGGCCGTGATCAGCGGCAGCACCAGCGCGACCAGTGTGCCCAGCGCGACCAACACCAGCGTCAGGGTGGCGAGCAGCCGCGCCTGCTGCCGGTCATCCTGGTTTTGCAGGCTGGCGTCAGGGGCGGTCAGCGCATTCCACAGACTGCGCCACCGGTCGGGTGTGCGAGTTGTCTGTTGTTTGCCGGGTGCTGTCATGGTGTCCGGTCCCCACCGAACCGACGAGTGTGTGAACGCAGCGCGCGTTCGCCGGGCCGCAGGGCGAATCTTGCGCGCTGCGTGATAGCTCCCGCAGTAGATTTGCCGGGTATCGCCGTGTCAAAGTTCTTAGCCATTATACAGAATTATCGCGAGTTGCGTTAACCGCGTGCTGTGGGGTTCGCCGGGCGCTGGAACGTAACCGGCTATGCAGCGTCCGTGCCGCGAACCGGCGCTTCAACCAGCACCCACTCACGCGCGGTGAGGCGGCAAGCAAACACCCCGGCGGATGGGCGGGGCGCGCGTTTCGTCCTGCGGGGAATGGCGGCAGTTCGGGCGGCTAGATCACGAAGTGCTGGCCCATCTCCGGCACGTCGACATCGTCCATCCCCAGTTCGGTGTGCAGCGTCTGGGCGAGATCGAAGGCAGCTTCTTCTTCCCCATGCACCAGGAAAGTACGGCGCGGGCGTTTTTCGATGTGCCCGACCCATTCGACCAGTTCGTCGCGGTCGGCGTGGCCGGAGAAGCCGTTGATCACCTCGACATGGGCGCGGAGCTGGTGTTCTTCCCCAAAGATGCGCACCGTCGGTTGTTCTTCCACAATGCGGCGTCCGAGCGTGTAGGGGGCCTGCCAGCCGACGATCAGGATGGTGTTGGCCGGGTCCTCGATACGGTTGCGCAGGTGGTGCAGGATGCGCCCGTTTTCCGCCATGCCGCTGGCGCTGATCACGATGAAAGGCTCGCGCATGAAATTCAGCTCTTTGCTCTGTTCGACCGAGCGCGTGTAGCGCAGCGTGTCAAACCCGAAGGGGTCGCCTTCTTTGAGCATGAACTCGCGGATTTCGGCGTCGTAGGCTTCCGGGTGTAGCCGGAACACGGACGTCGCGTTGATCGCCAGCGGGCTGTCGACAAAGACGGGGATCTGGGGGATGTCGCGCGCGACCATCAAGCGGTGCAGCGAATAGACGAGCTGCTGTGTGCGCCCGACGGCGAACGACGGGATGATCAACGCCCCGCCGCGCTTGAACGTCTCATTGACGATGCGCTCCAGGCGTTTCTCCGAGTCGGGATACGGTTCGTGCAGCCGGTTGCCGTAGGTGCTTTCCAGCAGCAGCACGTCGGCGTGATCGACGTATTCCGGGTCGCGGATGATCGGGATGTTTTTACGGCCCAGGTCGCCACTGAACACGAGGCGCACGTCCTTACCCGTGTCGCGATCTTCGATATCCAGCACCACGATCGCGCTGCCGAGCATGTGCCCCGCGTCGAGAAACGTCACGTAGATGCCCGGCAATATCTCGCGCTGGCGGCGGTAGCCGACCGCGGTGAAATATTCCAGGGAGTTGACCGCGTCTTCGACCGTGTAGACCGGCTCGATCGGCGGTTCGTTTTTGCGTGCGCGTTTCTTGTTGACGAATTCCGCGTCGCGTTCCTGGATGTACCCGCTGTCGAGCAGCATCGTGGAGCACAGGTCGCGCGTGGCGAACGTGCATATGATATCGCCGCTAAACCCGCTCTTGACCAGGTTGGGGATGTTGCCGCTGTGGTCGATGTGGGCGTGGCTGAGGATCATCGCGTCGACGGCTTCGGCGTCATATGGCAGGTTGCGGTTGCGCTCGAAGGCCTCGCGCCGTGGCCCGTGGTACAGCCCACAGTCAAGCAGCAACTGCTGGTCGTTCACTTCGATTAAGTGTTGGGACCCGGTAACGGTCCGGGCCGCGCCGTGAAAGGTGATCTTCATGAGGAATATCTCCGTTTCCTGGTGACAGGTTCAGGGCCGGTGCCGCGCGCCGGCCCGCCCGACAGCGGCTACGACCGGCAACCGCATTCTACCCTACTACGATCCGTTCGCACGTGACAACACCTCAAGCAACTCTTCGCCGTACTCGGCGCGCCGCCAGGGGCCGAGACCGGGAATGTCGTCCAACTCGGCGACGCTGGTCGGGGCTTCGTGCGCCAGCAGCCACAGCGTATCGCGCGCGATGATCACATCGGACTCGACGCCGCGTTGCCGCGCGCGCTCCTTGCGCCAGTTCTTCAGCGCCTCGTAGCGTTCCTGCACGTCCGGGTCGATCTGCGGTTTGCGCTGCGGTGGCGCGGGCGGATCGGTGCGGCGGCCTTTTGCTACCGCCGCGATGATCTTATCGCCGTCGGTGCGCGCCAGGCGCGTGCTCAGCCCTTTGATCCCGTACAGGTCTTCCAGGCGGCGCGGCGCGAGTTGCGCCAGCTTAGCCAGCGTGGTGTCGCTGAAGACCTTGAACGGCGGGCGGTCCTTGCGGCGCGCGATCGCGTCACGCAGCAGGTACAGCTCACGCGCGATCGCGATGCCCTGCGGGGACAGCTTGCGCACGGCCTGGATGCGCCAGTAGCCTTCCGGGTCGAAGGTGTATTCGGCGGGCGGCAGCTTCGGCAGTTCAGCGAAGGTCTCGCGTGCCTCGGTCTCCCGTCCGCGCGCGCGCAGTTCGTCCAGCAGGTGGTCGCGCAGCTCCGGCAGGTAGTGCGTGTCCATCTGGGCGTAGCGCAACTGCTCGGACGGCAGCGGTCGCCGGGTCCAGTCGGCACGCTGGTATTTCTTCTCCGCCTTGATGCCGAACTGCTCGGCCAGGATGCTGCCCAGGCCGATCTTCTTCCAGCCGCAGATGCGCGCCGCCAGCATCGTGTCGAAGATGTTGGCGAACGCGAACCCAAAATCGCGCTTGAGCGAGATCACGTCGTATTCCGCCGCGTGAAAGATGATCTCGATCGCGGGGTCTGCGAGCAGCTCGCCCAGCGGACCCATGTCATCGACAAACAGCGGGTCGATGATGAAGTCCTGCGTGCGGGTGGAAAGCTGCACCAGGCACACGCGCTCGTAGTAAGCGTACAGGCTGTTGGATTCGGTGTCGACGGCGAGCAGCGCTTCGTCGCGCCAGCGGTCGGCGTGGCGGCGTAGCTCGCTCGTGCGGCGGATGTAGGTCGCGCGGGGTAACTGTATTGAGCTCACAACCATCCTCGGTGACGGAAATACGCCAACATCGCCAGCGCGATCGAGAACATCAACCCCATGATCAGCGTGAACGCGATCGGCTGCTCTTGCAGCGGCAGCTCGACGTTCATGCCGTAAATACCGCTGATCAGCGTCAGCGGCATCATGATCACCGAGATCACGGTCAGGATCTGCATCACCTCGTTCAGCCGGTAGCTGACCAGGGTGTTTGTCATGTCCGACAGACCGTTGATCACGTCATAATGATCTTCCACAATTTCCCACGCCTTGACGACGTGGTCGTAGATATCGCCAAAATAGACGTCCAGGTCCTCGCGTATGAACGTGCGGTCGACCTTTTCCAGGTTGTCCACGATGACGATCTGCGGGCGGATGATGCGGCGCAGCGCGATGATGTCACGCCGCACGATCGACAGGTCCTGCATCACCTGCCGCGAATCCTCGGTGAAGATCTCGTCTTCCAGGTGGTGGATGTTGGCATCGACTTTGTAAAGGATCGGGAAGACGTAATCGACCAACCGGTCGATCACCGTGTAGAAGGTTTTACTCGCGCCACGCCCCATGAAACGCTCGCGTGCGTCGGGATCGGTCTCGCACTGCGCGAACAACTGCCGCAGCGGTTTGAGCGTGCCGTCGCTGGCCGTGACAAGATAGCCGCTGCCGACGAACATATCGACTTCCGCAGGGCGGCTGATGCGCTGGATCGCGTCCCACTGCGGGAACTGCATCACGACGAACAGGTAATCGTCGTACTCGTCAATCTTCGGGCGCTCGATGCGGCTTTGAAGGTCTTCGAGGTCCAGCGGGTGAAAGTGCGGGTAGGTTTCCCGCAGGTATGCGATGTCATCGGGTGTCACGCGTTCGATGTTCACCCAGGTGACACGGCCATGTTGAATCGTTTGAATCGCCATGCGTGCTATTATGGCGTGATGCGCCATTCCGGTCAACTGCGAGTGCGCGGCTAGGTTGCCACAGCATAGCAAATGCCGGTAGAATCTTAGTAATAGCATTGTCAAGACTGCGTCCACGCTGCCCAATGACTGAAGAAAGGGTGGAGACCCATGTCGTTCCGCTCACGCCTCTATTCGCTGTTGTGGTTGTTCGGCCTGTTGAGCCTGGCGCTTGGTGGTGTGGTGCGTGCCCAGGGCGAACCGGGGACCGTCTACCGCGCCGAGATCCGGGGCATCATCAACCCGCCCGCGGCAAACTACCTGACGCGCGTGCTCGATGCAGCCGCGGCTGATGGCGCTGCCCTGGTGGTCCTCGAACTGGACACGCCCGGTGGCCTGGATAGCTCCATGCGCGAGATGATCCAGGCGATCCTGGCCTCGCCGGTCCCGGTCGTGACGTATGTGTCCCCATCGGGATCGCGGGCGGCCTCGGCGGGGCTGTTTATCCTGGTCGCCAGCCATGTCGCCGCGATGGCGCCGGGAACCAACACCGGGGCGGCGCATCCCGTGGGGCTGGGCGGCGAAGCGGACGAAACCTCGACCGCCAAGGTGGTGCATGACGCCGCGGCCACGATACGCTCGCTGGCGGAGCGCCAGAATCGAAATGCCGAGTGGGTGGAACGTGCCGTGCGCGAGAGCGTTTCGGTTACGGCACAAGAGGCGTTGGAACTGAACGTCATCGACCTGGTCGTGCCGTCGTTCGAGCACCTGCTCCGGGAGCTGGACGGCACCCAGGTGGAGACGGTCGCGGGCGTGGTCGAGCTGCAGGTCAGCGACGCGCCGCAGCGTACCATGTCGATGAACTTCGCCGAACGTTTCCTGCACACCATCTCCGATCCCAACATCGCGTTTATCCTGCTCTCCGTCGGCAGCATCGGCATCATCGCGGAGCTTTACAACCCCGGCGTTTTGATCCCCGGCATTACCGGCGTCATCTCGCTCATTCTCGCGTTTTTCGCGCTAGGCAACCTGCCGACCAACTGGGCCGGCGCGGCCTTGATCGGCCTGGCAGGTGTCTTGCTGGTGGCCGAACTCCAGACGGATTCCACGGGGGTGCTCGCCGTTGGCGGGCTTGTCGCTTTTGTGTTGGGTGGCTTGCTCTTGTTCCGGCCCCTGCAGACAGGCTCGCCCGCCTTGCCGGATTTGCGCGTCAGTCCCTGGCTGTTGGGCGGCACCCTGGTCTTTATGCTCGCGTTCTTTTTCCTGGTCATCGGGCAGCTTATCCGGGCGCGGTTCGCCCCGCTCCAGACCGGGCAGGAGCGTTTCATCGGGCAGATGGTGCAGGTTCGCCAGGACCTGAACCCGCGCGGGCGGGTATGGTTCCAGGGCCAGGCCTGGTTCGCGCAGACGGCAGGCGGGCAGGAAGTCGAGGCCGGACGAATAGTGCGGATTGTCGGCATGGACGGTTTGACGTTGCTCGTCGAACCGGTTGAGGTGGAGCACGCGCCAAACGGTGACGGTTGATCGTCGCCGCAACGAATGAAGATTATTTATAAGGAGTGAGTCATGACCTTAGGAACAACTATTGCCCTGGTCGCAGTCCTCTTACTGCTGCTGGGCCTGGCCCGGCTGTCCATACGCATTGTCAAGGAATACGAACGCCTGATCATCTTCCGGCTGGGGCGCGCGCTAGGTGAGCGCGGGCCGGGGTTGATCTTGCTGATCCCGATCGTGGATACCGGCGTGCGGGTGGACTTGCGCGAAGTCTTTTTTGACGTCGAACCCCAGACCTGCATCACCGAGGACAACGCGCAGCTTTCGATCGATTTCCTGGTGTACATGAAGGTCATCACCGCCATCAAGAGCGTGCTGGAAGTGGAAGACTTCCGGGGGGCTGCGCGAGGGATTGCGATCACAACGCTGCGCGCGCTGGTCGGTGATATGTACCTGGACGACGTGCTATCCAAGCGCGACCAGCTCAATGAGATGCTGCAAGAAAAACTCGACGACGTGACGAATCGTTGGGGGATCAAGGTCACCGCTGTGGAGATCCGCGAGATCATCCCCCCGCGTGAGATCCAGGACGCCATGAGCCGCCAGATGGCGGCGGAGCGTCACCGCCGCGCAACCGTGACCGAAGCGGACGGTGAGCGCGAAGCGGCGATCAAGCGGGCCGAGGGCAGCCGGCAGGCGCGCATCCTGAACGCAGAGGGCGAGCGCCAGGGGCGGATCCTCGAAGCGGAAGGTGAACGCCAGGCCCGCATCCTGCGCGCGGAAGGGTACGCGCAGGGGCTGGACCAGATCTACGCGGTCGCGCAGAACATCGACCGCAACACGATGAGCCTGCAATACCTGGATACTCTCCGGCAGATCGGTGAAAGCGAGGCGACCAAGTACGTCTTGCCGATGGAGTTCACCACGTTGCTCGAACCGCTGCGCAACCAGATGCGCGACGTCAAACCGGAGTAGACGTCCGCGTACAACCACGACCAACCGGCACGGGGCGGCCAGCACATCATGTGCGGGTTGCCCCGTCGTCGTCTCCAGCCCACACCGACCGCCAGACGGCTTGACAACGCCATACAGCGCCCGCGATGCGCCAGCGCGTTCGTGCTTCCCCTGTTACACGCCCCTTATTTGTGGTCTCTACCGCGCGACGGCTGGTAAAATAACGCGCTGCGCATGCAGCGCCACCACCATCTGTAGTTGACCGTCGTGCATCGGAGAAAGGACGCCATGATGACAGCGAGCAACAACGCCATTATCGAGATTCACGGCCTGGAGAAGCAGTTCAACCCGCCGGATGGCGTGGTGGCCGTCAAGGGCGTGTCGTTTGACATCAAACAGGGCGAGATTTTCAGCCTGCTCGGCCCGAACGGGGCGGGCAAGACGACCCTGATCAGCATGTTGAGCGGGCTCCTGACTCCGACCGGCGGCGACGCGAGCATCGGCGGGCACCGCATCAGCGACGACCTGCTGGCGTGCAAAGCGCTGCTCGGCGTCGTGCCGCAGGAACTCGCGCTATACCCCGAACTCAGCGCGCGCCAGAATCTCAGCTTCTTCGGCAGGATGTACGGGCTGAGCGGTAAGCTGCTCCAAGAGCGCGTCGCGGAAGTGCTCGACTTTACGGAGTTGGCCGATCGCGCCGACGACCCGATCCGCGAGTACAGCGGCGGCATGAAGCGCCGCGTCAACATCGGCGTTGGGCTGCTGCACCGCCCGCAGGTGCTGATCCTGGACGAGCCGACCGTCGCGATCGACCCGCAGTCACGGCGTAATATCCTCGACGCGGTGAAGGCGCTGAACGCGCAGGGGATCACCGTGCTCTACACGACGCACTACATGGAAGAGGCGCAGGAACTCTCTGACCGCGTGGCGATCATCGATCACGGCGAGATCATCGCGCTGGGCACGCAGGACGAGCTGACCCAGATGGTCGGCCAGCACGACGCGTTGCTGCTCAGCGTGCCGGACGTGACCGACGACGTGATCGAGCGGCTGTGCCAGCTTGACGGCGTGGCGCAGTGCAGCCGCTCTGAGGACGATGCAGGTGGGATCACGCTGCTGGCGCGCGAGGGGCGTACCGTGTTGCCGGACGCGATCCGTGTCATCAACGAGGCCGGGCTGGCGTTGCAAGCGGTGGAAGTGCGCGCGCCGACGCTCGAAGCGGTGTTTCTGCACCTGACCGGGCGCGCGCTGCGTGATTGAGGGGACACCACGAACCATGTTTCGCAAGTTAACGGCAATTGCCTGGAAAGACATCTACCTGGCGTTCCGCGACCGCAACGCGATGCTGATGATGTTCGCGATGCCGATCGCGCTGAGCGTGATCATCGGGCTGGCGTTCGGGACCGGCGGCGATATCAGCATTGACGCGGTGCCGGTTGGCGTGGTGAACCACGACGCGGGCGCAGACGTGCCCGGCGGGGAAAACGTCAGCTTCGGGGCGCTGTTCGAGCGCGCGTTTGTGCCGCAGGACAACCCGTCCCCCGACGAGGACTTCGCGCAGATTCACGCGCTGACCGCGGGCGTGGCGTATGACGATGCAGACGCGGCGCGCCGGCGTGTCGAAGACGGGGCGCTGGCCGCCGCGATCGTGGTGCCGGACGCGGACTTCACCGCGCGGGCGCTCAGTGGATCGGGACCGGTTACGGTTGACGTGCTGTACGACAGCGGGCGCAGCGTCGGCCCGAGCGTGGTCAGCAGCATCATGAACGCGCTGACCAACGGTATGAACAGCGTGATCATCGCGCAGCGCGTCGGCCCGCAGGCGCTGCAGCAGATCGGGCAAGACCTGGGCGCGGATCAGGCGGCGATCGCGCAGGCGGTCGCGCAGCTCAGCACGGACGCGCTGCAGGTCGCGCAGGACGCACCGATCCGGCTGGAACAGCTGAATCTCCAGGGGGAAACGCGCACCTTCGACGCGCTGCAATACTTCGCCCCGTCGATGGCGATCCTGTTCATGACGTTCGCGATGGCGTCCGGCGCGACGAGCATTCTAAACGAGTCGCGCCAGTGGACGCTGCAGCGCATCATCACCACGCCGACGCCGCGCTGGGTCTTCATGGGCGGCAAGCTGGCGGGAACGTACGGCACCGGGGTGGCGCAGATGGCGATCCTGGTGCTGTCCACGTCGCTGATCGCGCTGTTGATGGGGCGTGACACGCCGGTTTGGGGCACCAATTACGCCGGGATCGCGCTGCTGGTGCTGGCGGTGGTGTTCGCCGCGACCAGTCTCGGTCTGCTGATCGCGGCGCTGGTACGCACGCCGGAACAGGCGTCAACGTACAGCACGGTGGTGCTGTTCGTGCTGGGGATGCTGGGCGGGTCGTTCATGCCGGTCGAAGCCCTGCCGGACGTGATCAGTTGGCTGCCCAGGCTGACGTTGAATTACTGGGGCATCCAGGGCTTTTTTGATCTCGCCTACAACGAGGCCGCGCTGTCCGATATCGCGCCGAACCTGCTGGCGCTGGTGGCGATGGGTGCGGTGCTGTTCCTGATCAGCCTGTGGCGTTTCAGCCGCCGCCTGGACCTGGGGAGGTAGACCGATGCGAGTTGCACTCACAATTGCGCGATACGACCTGCTGCGGTCCGCCAAGCAGCGCGAAACCTTCCTGATCGGGCTGTTGATGCCCGTGCTGATGATCGTCTTGCTCGGCGTGGCGATGGGTGGCGCGGATGACGTGGCGATCCGGATCGACGTGATCGACGCGGACGGCAGCGCACTCTCGCGGCAATTCGTCGCGCTGCTGGCCGGTGAAATGCGCGAGTCCGGCGCGGGCGAGCAGGCGTTCTACCTGTGCACGTATCGCCGTTATGCGGAAGGTGGCGACCTGGGCGACGATTGCGACCTGGATCGTGGCGGCGGGCCGGATGACTGGCGCGCGACCGCCAACGAACGCCTGGAAGACACCGACACCTACGGCGCGATCATCATCCCGGCGGGGTTTGGCGAGGCGCTGCGTGCGGGCGAGTCCGTGACGGTGGTGTTCAAGCGCAGTGACGAGCTTTCCGCGCCGACGCTGGCGGAGCAGAAGGTCGACGCGGCGGTGAGCCGTATGGGTGGCGCGGTGGCGATCGCGAACCTGGTGGTTGGTGTGGCGCAGGCGGAGTTCGAGGGCGTCGATCCTGGAGATCGTCCCGCGACGTTTGACCGCGTGCGGCAGCAGGTTGAGGTCGCGTGGGATGACCGCCCGATCCGCATCGCCAGCACCGCGACCGGTGGTACTCCCACGCTGGTGGGCTTCAACCAGTCCGGCCCCGGCATCGCGACGATGTTCGTGTTGATCTCGATGTTGAACGCGGCGACGCTGCTGGTCTACGAGCGCGAGCAGGGCACGCTGCAGCGACTCTATACCCTGCCACACCGCAAATGGCAGATTCTCGGCGGCAAGCTGTTGGGGCACTACGCTTACGGCCTGGTCCAGTACGCGCTGCTGATCCTGTTCGGCGTGTTTGTGGGCGTGGAGTGGGGCGACAACCTGCCGGGCATCGCGCTGGTGGTGCTGGCCTTCACGCTGGCGGCGACCGCGATCGGCATGGCGATGGCGACGCTGGTTCGCACGTCGGCGCAGGCGAGCAGCATCGCGTTGCTGCTGGGCCTGACGCTCTCACCGCTGGGCGGCGCGTGGTGGCCGCTGGAGATCGTGCCGGACGTCATGCGGACGGTGGGGCACGTGTCGCCGGTCGCCTGGGCGATGGACGCGTTCCAGGAGATGATGTTCTATGGTGGCGGCGTGATCGATATCCTGCCGATGCTGGGCGCGCTGCTGCTCATGGCGGCGCTGTTCTTCGCGTTCGGCGTGCTGAACTTCAAGTACGAGTAGCGCACGGAGCAGCGTGAATTCCAATGGCCCCCGACCTGTCCGCACTGCACGTGATCATGAACCCGGCTGCGGGCGGGGGGCGATATGGCGCGGACGATCTCGCGGCGCTGTGCGCGGCTGCCGGGCTGGCGGCGCAGGTCATGCTGACCACCGGTCCCGGTGCGGCGCGGGGACTGGCGTGCCAGGCTGTGGCGCGGGGTGCGGATTGTGTCGCGGTGTACGGCGGGGACGGCACGGTCGCCGCGGTTGCGGCAGGGCTGGCGGGGACCGGTGTCCCGCTGGCGATCCTGCCGGGCGGCACGGCGAACATCCTCGCGGTGAACCTGGGCATCCCGCGCCGCCTGGACCGCGCGATCGCGTTGCTGGCGGGCAGCGATCGCGCCCTGCGCGCGCTGGACCTGGGCTTCGCGGGCGACTGCCCGTTCCTGGTGCGCGCGAGCGTGGGCTACGAAGCCGCCGCGATCGAGGAATCCGGCCAGCCGCTGAAACGCGCGATCGGGCCGTTCGGGTACGCGGTCGGGGCGCTGCGGGCGCTGAACCCGTTCAACCGGGAGTTGCGCGCGCGGTTCCGCCTGGAACTGGATGGCCGCCCGGTCGAGGCGCGCGGGCTGAACGTGTTTGTGGGCAACGCGCCGGGCCTCGGGCGCATGGGGCTGATGCTTGGCGCTGGGGTGCTGCCAGATGACGGGCTGCTCGACGTGATCCTGCTCGACGCCACGCCGGGATCGCTGGCAGGCATGGCGGCGCGCGCGCTGGGCCTGAGCGTGCGCGGCAGGTCGGTGCAGCACTGGCAGGCCCGCGCGATCGCCATCGACGCCGATCCCCCGCAGCCGGTGCACGCCGACGGCGAGGCGCTCGGTTCCACGCCGGTCGCACTGCGGGTTGCGCCGGGGGCGGTGCGCGTCGTCGTGCCGGGCTGAGCGCGCCGCAGCGGTCCGAACGCCGCTTGGCAATCCGCACCGGATCGCGCATGATCGGTATACGAGCAGGACATAACACATAACGCCCATGATCGCAGCGACTCAACGCACGCTTCAAACCATACTCCCACCCCTACGCGCGGCGTGGGGCTGGATCACGCGCGCCGCCAACACGCTGTTGGTGCTGGCGATCCGGCTGGCGCTGCTGGTTGGCTTGCTGGTTGGGCTGGGAGATGGCCGGGTCCAGCCGGAATCGCTACGCGATCGCGTCACGGCGCTGGTGCGCGACCACCTGTTCAATTACGTGGACTGGGAGATCAACGCGCTGTGGGACAAGGCGCACGCGGAGTTGCTCGGCGTGAGCCCGTACCTGGACGAGACCGCCGCGCGTGCAGTCGTGCTGGATTACCTGGGACGGCTCAGCCGGGCGCAGGACCTCGACGCGCAGATCGAGCGCATCTATGCCGATCCGCAGGTGGACGATCCCGCCGCTGCCAGCGCGGGCCTGCGGGTGCAGCGCGACGCCCTGCGCGACGCGCTCGACTCCGACCGGCGGCTGGCCGAGAGCGTCATCGAGGCGCAGGTATCGGCGGTGCTGGTGGATGAGGGGTTCGGGCTGTGGGGGCAGGTGCTGCCGCCGGTGGCGATGCATTTTTCCGCGCTGCCGAATGTGCTGGTCGTCTCACCGCGTGACCGGATCGCGTTCGCTGTGGATGTCACGCTCGACCCGCTGCCGGTGGACCGGCGCGCTGTGCTTGAGGGCGAGGTCGACCGGGCGTTGGACGTGGCGTCGCTGGTCGTGCCCATCGGCGGCATGAGCCTGTATCCGAGCATGATCGTCGAGCCGGGCTACGCCGACCCGGCGCGCCAGGTCGCGCGCGCGGTCGAGGTCACGGCGCATGAGTGGGCGCACCATTACCTGGTGTTCTTCCCGCTGGGGCTGGAGTACAACACGCGCCCCGAGACGCGCATCATCAACGAGACCACCGCGACGTTCTTCGGGCGGGCGGTGGCCCAGGCAGTGATGGCGCGTTATTACCCCGACCTGGCCCCGCCGGAGTATCCCTCGTATCTCACCCCGCCCGAACCGGTCCCTGAAGGGGACGTGCCGGTCCCCGAACCGCCGCCCGATCCCGACGCGCCGCAAGCGTTCGACTTCGCGCGCGAGATGCACGCGACCCGCGTTCGGGTCGATTACCTGTTGGGGCAGGGCAAGGTCGCGGCGGCAGAGCTTTACATGCGGGCGCGGCAGCGCGTGTTTGCGCGGCACGGCTACCCCATCCGCAAGCTGAACCAGGCGTACTTCGCGTTTTACGGCGGCTACCAGGGATCGCCGGGGGCGGGCGGGTCCGACCCCACCGGCCCGGCGGTTGAGACGCTGCTCCGCGATAGCGCCGATCTTGAAGCGTTCCTCGTCACAATGCGCGGCATCACCACCCGCGCGGAACTGCTCGCCGCGGCGGGGCTGGAGTGACGCGCCGGTTGGTGCAGCCGTTAAACCGCGTCCATGTCCCACGCGATCAGCGTTTGGGCGAGCAGGGCGGCGCGGCGGTGCAGTGAGCGTTTTTGCACCTGTTCGTGTCTGGCGTGCAGCCCCAGGCCGCCCGCGCCCATGCCGTCCAGCGTGGGGATGCCCATCGCGGCGGTGAAGTTGCCGTCACTGGCCCCGCCGGAACCGGCTTCAGCCAACTGATCCAGCCCGATCGACTGCGCGATCGCGCGTAGCTGCGTGAAGGCGCGGACCATCTGCTCGTTGCGCTCCATCGGGCCGCGGTCGATGCCGCCCTCGACTATCACGTCCGCGCCCGGCAACGCCGGTGAGAGGTTCTTGATCGCGCTGTCGACCCGCTCGGCTTCGGACGCCTTGAGGAAGCGCACATCGACCGTGAAATGTGCTTCCGGCGGGATCACGTTGGTTGCGATGCCGCCCTCGATCACGTTCACAGAAGCGGATGTGCCATTCGCCAGGTCGTTGAGTTGGTGCACCGCCAACGCCTGGTGCGCCGCTTCGATCACGGCGTTGATTCCCTCTTCCGGGGCCTGTCCCGCGTGCGACGCGCGGCCCGTGGTGTGGATGTCGTAGCGCGCGATGCCCTTGCGCCACGTCTTGACCGCTTCGCCCTCGGCGGCAGGCTCCATCACCAGCACCAACCCGGCGTCTTTGGCGACCTCGTGGATCAGGTCGCGCGTGTGCAGCGCGCCGGTCTCCTCCTCGGAGTTCGAGAACAGCCAGATCGGGCGGTCGGGCAATGCGCCCCGGTCGATCAGGCCGCGTATCGCTTCCAGCGCGAGCACGATCCCGGCTTTCATATCCAGCGCGCCGGGGCCGTAGAGCAGGTGCTCGTCTTCGCGCAGGGGCATCGTCTCCAGCGTGCCGACGGGCCAGACCGTGTCGTGATGCGTCAGGAACATGATCGGTTTGCCGGGGGCATCCGCGTTCCACTTGGCGAGCAGCACGTCGCCCACCGTATTGTAGGGATGCAGGGTCACCGCTGCGCCCAGGTCGTGGCAGTGATCGGCCAGCACCGCGCCCAGCGCGTCGACGTGCGGCTTGCTGCTGGTAGGGGTTTCGTGCTGCACAAAGTGCTTGAGCAGCGCGAGCATGTCCGGCGTGCGCGCCTCGAAAAATGACAGCCATTCAGACATTCAAACACTCACCTTCTGGTGTGGGCAGGTCAGATTAAGCGCGGAATTATAACGCCGACCGGATCGCTTGGAAACGGGGCAGGGCGGATCGCGGGGGAGATTTGTGCAAAGCGATCAAAAGGCGCGCGCTAGAACGGGCACAGGTCGCCCAGCGAGTAGGTACGGTTGTTGAAGCCGTAGCTGTTCATCAGGCTGAGCACGTTGGTGGTTGCGGCGGCGTTGCGTGCCTCGGCGCAGGCAGCGCGCGCGTCGCCGGTGGCGCGGTAATTGTTCATGAACGCTTCGCCCATCCGCGCGAACCCGTGCCCCGGCGTGCCGGGCGGGTTCTCGTTCAGCAGCACGTTGATCCACGTTTCGGCGCGCCCGCTGTTCAGCCGCGCGAACCCGATCACGATGCGGAATGCAGCATAGGCGTCAAGCACCTGGCGCTCGCCGGACGTGGTCCAGCCCAGCAGATTCGGGTTGCGGCGCACGTCGTCATAGGCCAGGATGCCCTGGCGTAGATCGGTGGCGAACACGTCGTCGGCGTCGTAGATCGCGTGGATGTGGTAGCGCGAGCCTTCCGGCTCATCGCGCACGGCCAGCACGTAATCCATGCCGTTCCAGTCCCAGATTTCGGTCATGCTGCGCGGCGGGCCGCTGGCCGCGTTTCCCGGCGGGTTGATCTGCGCGGTGAGTTCCAGCACGCCGTCGTCGTCCACGTCCGCGATGCCGATGCGCCCGTTGACGGCGATGATCTGCCCGTTGTTGAGTTCCTTGAACGCGCCGACGACCGGGTTCCAGGTCAGGATTTTGGCGTCTTTATAGCAACCGGACTGGTTGCAGCTTTGCGTGAAGTACACCAACTCGTTTTTGACGTCCGCGTTCATGTCGCCTACGCGGCTGATTTCCGGCAGCGCGATCCCGGCGTTGTATTGCGAGGCGTGCAGCAGCCGGTACCCGCCTTTATCGCAGCCGTAGACCAACAGTTGCCCGGCGTTCAGCGGCGCGTCTTCATTGTAGAGCGCGGGGTTGTAGAGCGTGATGATGACTTCCAGCACGCCGTCCCCGGTGATGTCCGTGTCCGCCTGGACCACGCCGCCCCGGTCGGTGATCGCGCCCCAGTTGCGCAACGTGGCTTCGAGCACGGTCGGCGAGCCGCCTGCTGACAGGTAACGCCCGATCGCGACGCTGTATTCCGAGAAGTCGGCAGGCTTGGTCGGCGGGGCGGGCGCGCCCGGCGCGGGACACTCTTCCGGCGCGGTGTAAGGCGCGGGGCCAGGGGCCGCAGCGGTGGCGGTCGCCGCGTCAATCGTGGCGATCAACGCGGTGGCGGTCGCGTTTGGCCCGACGGGATTCCCGCCCACCGTGCCGGGTGTGGATGTCGCCGCCGGGGTGCCTTGCCCGGTCGGTGTGACCAGCCACACCGAGAGCTTGCCGCCCGGTGTCGCGGTGGAAAACGGGCGGTTGGTGGGGGTGGGCCGGTCGCGGTCGCCGATCACGTTCGTGACCGGGCCACACGCGCCGATCAAGCCGAGCAGCAGCGCGGCCAGCAGCAGGTAAGCGGTGATTCTGAAGGACGCTTGTTGTCTCATGCCCCGAAGTATAGCAGCCCGGCGCGATTGTGCCAGTGCGGGGCGATTCTTACGCGCTTTTTAAGATCGCACCATTTCAACCGCCCCCGCCTTCTGCTATAATATGCGTGCAGGGGGTGACAGGCTTCGACGTGGGAGGCTGGTCACAGGCTGCAAGCCGAGGTGCTCTTCCCTCGTAAATCCAGAGCAATACTGACAAGTGCCAACGAGAGCACTCCTCAGTTCGCTATGGCTGCGTAAGTAGCCGTACCGAACGAGACTACCTGCGGGTAGTCCGTCGGCCCCAACCGTCGCCCATCCGGGTGGGTAACCGGCGTCACAAAAGATGGGATGCCCTGCTGCGGTGCCGGTACGCAGCAGCTAAGACTTGACCGGCTAGCATGTGGTAAGCCCTAGCCGGTCCGGGCAGCCGCATGCGAACATAAAGGACTGGCTAAGCTTGTAGATGCTTGTGCTCGAATCTTGCGGACGGGGGTTCGATTCCCCCCACCTCCACTAAACCGGCAGCGCCAGGGTTAACCGCTCTGGCGCTGTTGTTTTGGGCTGTGACGCGCCGGACCGCTACTCCGGCATGGCGCGCGAGCGCTCAGAATCCGGGGCAGCCATGCCCGAAACGCCCTCGGTCGCGTCGCGTGGTCGCGCCTGTTCTTCCCGCGCGCCGGCGGCCTGCGCGACGCGGTCGCCGCGTTCCTCGGCCAGTTCCCGTTCGAGCTGCGCGATCTGTTCCTGCTCGCGGCGCAGGCCCACGTAACGCAGGTACATCCACACGATCATCGCCACCAGGATCACGCCCATCGCCGCGTAGCCGATCGCCATGTATTCCGAATATTTGCCGAACGTTTCATCCATTAGCGCTTTACTCCTACAGTTCCGCCAAAACTTCGAGCTTGCGGCGCGTGACGTGGTGTGCCAGGTTTTCGAGCCGGACGCGGTGCCAGACCAGCACTACCGTGATCACGGCGAAAGTGAACAGGTTGAAGAACAGCGTGTCGCGGATGCGCCCGGTCACGTCGAAGCTGCCGGTCGGGTCGGCCTGCGTCGGGCCGGCGACGACCGGGTGAATCGTGTCGGGGCGCACGCGGATGATCACGATCGTGAAGATCACGCTGGCGAAGGCCACGATCCCGTAGACCGCCGCAAAGCGCCGCCGCCGTTCCGGGTCTTCGATGCCGCTGCGCAGCATGAGGTACGCTGCATAGGCCAGCCACATGATCGTGACGCTGGTCAGGCGCGGTTCCCACGTCCACCACGTGTTCCAGATCGGGCGCGCCCACGCCATGCCGGTCACGATCGTGATCGCCGATAAGCCCAGCCCGATCTCGACGTTCGCCAGGCCCAGCGTGTCCCATTTCGGGTCGCGCGCGCGCAGGTACATCAGCCCGGCCACAACCGCCGCGCTGAACGCGATAAACGACCCCAGGAACGACCCCAGGTGCACGTAAAAGATACGTTGTGCCGCGCCCTGCGTGCGCTCCGGGCCGACCCAGAACAGCGCGAGGTACAGCCCGACCGCGAACAGGATCGCGGCGGCGATGCTCAGGCCGTTGAGCAGGCGCGTTCGTAAGGGTGAATAGGTCATGCGGTAAATCCTCCACTTTTAGTATGGTGTGTTATCGTTGGTGTCAGCAAAGCTCGCCTTGTGCCACTAAAAAGGAGTCGCGGCTTCAACCGCGCGCAGCAACATACACGCGACGGGCTACGCGTCCGCCGCTTCCCAATCCGCACGGTTGCCGATCCACCAGCGCCACTTGCCGGGCACGCGCTTTGACAGCGCCTTGAGATACACGTCCACTTTGGCGTAAAAGATCAGCAGCGCCTCGCGGTAGACGTGGAAGTTCATCGTCGCCGTCGGCGTGAAGCCATAGCCCCGGTCGATCGGGCGGTCCAGGTCCTCTTCGGTCAGCGCTTCGAGCGCGTGCCGCAGGTCCTCGTCCAGCGCGTTGTACCACGCTTTGAGGCGGTCCACGCTTGTTGTGACGCTGGCGTCAGCGTGGCGATAGTCGAAATCCTGCTTAAACGTGCGAAAACCCTCGATGTACGCGCGTTCGACTTCGCCCATCTCGCGGCACAACTCGCCCAGCGTGACGTTGTCCCCCGGCAGGCGATAGGCCAGGTCGTTGTCGCTGAGCACGTTCACGAAGTCGCGGCGCAGTTCCTGCGTGGATGACAGGAGTCCGGCGTGCTGTTGCATCAAGCTGTTCATCGTGTAATCCTCCCGCGCAAATACGCAGGCTGCCGGGCAGGACGCCCGCGATCACTCCTCGACCACGTAATCGAACAGCGCGTAGGCCGCCGCGATGAAGATCACGTCGGCGACGGCCAGCAGTTGAATCCAGGGCAGCCAGTCGGCGCGCGGCATGCCCTCCAGGATCGCGGTGCTGGCACGGACCGCGCTGATCAGCACCGGCAGCACGACCGGCATCAGCAGGATCGGCAGCATGGCTTCGCGCGCGCGGCTGTGCACGGCGATGCTGCTCAGCAGCGTGCCGACCGTCGTGAACCCGATCGTGCCGAGCACGAT
Source organism: uncultured Anaerolineaceae bacterium (assembly GCA_964425755.1). Taxonomy (GTDB): domain Bacteria; phylum Chloroflexota; class Anaerolineae; order Aggregatilineales; family Aggregatilineaceae; genus CAYRNY01. The sequence goes on along the minus strand of CAYRNY010000001.1, from coordinate 393,147 downwards.
CACCAGCACCAGCCGGGCCTGGATCAGCGTGATGTTGAACAGGATCGTCAGCAGCACCAGCAGCCCGAACGCGATCACCAGCACAAAGATCAGGTTGCCGATCATCTTGCCGAAGAACAACGCGCTGCGGTCGATCGGGGCCAGCAGCAGCGCGTCCAGGCTGCCGCGATCCTTTTCGGCGGCCAGGCTGCGCCCCAGCCCCAGGATGCCCGCGAAGACGATCGTCACCCACAGCACCCCGGTGACGGTGGTCTGGCGCGCTTCTTTGTCCAGCTCCAGGGCCAGGCTGAAGACCATGACCGTCATCAGCGTGAACAGGATCATCGAGTTGATCAACTCGCGGCTGCGCAGTTCGGCGCGCAGGTCCTTCCACACGATCGTGCCCACCACGCGCCAGTAACCCGTCACCGGGCGTTTGAGCCGCGCACCGGCGCGGTCGTGCGGTTGGGCCTGCGTGTGCGGCGTTGCCTGTTCGCTCATCGGGTTGGTGCGCCTCCCGTCACGTCGGCGTAGATGCGCGGCAGTTCGTCGACGGTGTATTCGCCGGTGCTGCCGTCGTGGGCGATCTTACCCCGGCTCAGGATCAGGACGCGGTCGGCATGCACGTAACCGCGCCGCAGGTCGTGCGTGGTCATCACCACCGTGCGCCCGGCGACCGCGACTTCGCGCAAGAGCGTATCGAGCAGCGCGGCGGCGTCCTGGTCCAGCCCGGTGTAAGGTTCGTCCAGCAGCAGCACCGCTGGATCGTGCAGGATCGCCCGCGCGATGGCGAGCCGCTGCTGCATGCCCCGGCTGAAGGTCTGCACCACGTCCCGCGCGCGGCGGTGCAGCCCGACGCGCTCCAGCATCGCGCGCACGCGCTCGCGGCGCTCGGCGCGGGGCAGGTCGTACAACCGCGCGAAGAACAACAGGTTCTCCTCGGCGGTCAGCGTGTCGTAGAGCAGCGGCTGGTGGCTCACCACGCCCAACTGCGCGCGCACGAAATCGGCCTCGGCGGGCAGGTCCCAACCCCCGATGCGCACCGTCCCGCCGGTCGGGCGCGACAACCCGGCCAGGATGCGCAGCATGGTGCTTTTGCCGGACCCGTTCGGGCCGAGCAAGGACACGAACTGGCCCTTCGGCACGTCGAGGTCGAGACTCCGCAGCACCGGGTTCAGCCCAAAGGTTTTGGTCAGCGTGCGTACTTCGATCATGGTCGGTGATCGCCCCGGCCTGCCACGCGCGACGCGCAGCCGCCGGTAGCTAGTCCTCGTTTTGCTCGTCCAGCAGCGGCACCAGGCGGTCGGCCACGATCGCGCGGCGCTCGTAGTAGGTCTCATCGTCCAGCTCGCCCGCTTCGTAGGCGTCATCCAGCGTCGCCAGCGCCGCCAGCAGGTCCTCTTTCGTCGCGTCAGCGCGCGGGGGCTGCCATGCCGGGGCCGCTGTGCGGCGTGGCCCCGCCTGCGGGATGCGTGCCTCCGCGCGGCCCTGCCGCCAGAACATCACGCCCGCGACGATGATGATCCCCACGCCCAGCGCGCCGAGGATCAACGGCAGCAGGTTGTTGTCGTCCGTGTCGTCGCTGGCCGCTGCGTTGGGATTGATCAGGTCCAGCGTGCGCGTGGGCCGCCCGGCAAGCTCGAAGGTGATCCGTTCGTCCGGCGAGACAGGCTTCAGCAGGTCATGCGCCTTGATCAGCGTGAAGTCGCGTTCGGGATCGATCGTCTCGTTCGGCTGCAGCGCGTCGACACTGGCCCCGCCATCCGCGACGCGCCCGCGCCACTCGCCGCTCGTGTCGAACTGCTCGCTCGCGAAATCGACCGTGTCGTTCGGCAGCAGTACCATGCCGTCCATCACGGGGTAGTTGAACGCGTGCTCGATGATCGCGCCGGTGTCATACGGCAGGTAGTACGCGACCGTGATCGTGTGGGCCTGGTTGGGGCGCAAGGGCCACGTATCCTTGACCACCGGCACCCCGTCGATCACCTCGACGGTATAGCGCTGGCTGTTTTGCGCCTGCATGGGCTGGATGCCGAACGCCCCAACCGGCAGCTCGATGTTGACCGACACGTACCAGTCGTTGTGTTCGGCGCGCTCGTCGGTCGTGACGATCGTATCGCCCATGTTGGCGATCTCCACGTCCAGCCAGACCTCGATCCCGATATCGTCGACCGGCGCGTAATTGACCAGCATCTCGGCCCATGTGATCGCGACTGTGTCCGCTGTGGTCGTGCGCTCGTAGAGCGTGATTGCGGTGCTGACTTCGTCCTCGTCGCCCTGGATCGACGCGATGCGTGTGCCCTGCGGCACGCCCTGGTACTGCACCTCGACGAAGTACGTCATGCCCACCGAGCGCGCCACGTTCTCGATGGTGAACGTCTGCTCCGCCGTGCTTTCGCCCTGGTAAACCCCCGCCAGGTTGCCGTGTGGATCGACGGCGTATAACTGCACCGGCAGCCCCGCCGGGATCGCCTCGCCGCCCCCGGTTCCCGCGATAAGCTCGCCGCTGACGGTGAGCGTCTCGCCGCTCGCCAGGGCCGGACCGACCGCGCTTTCGCTGGTCGCGGCAACGTCGGGGTTGTCGGGGGCCGTGCCCGCGCCGTCACCGCCGCTGCTGCCCGACGCGTCCCCGCCCATGCCCATCCGCGCCGGGTCGAATTCCAGCACGAAGGTCACCAGCCCCGCGATCTCTTCCTCGGTCAGCCGGCTGGCATAATCGGGAGGCATCACGTCGTTGTAGCCGTCCACGATGTACGCGCCGGGGTCGACGATCGACTGGCGGACGTATTCCGCGCCCGACATGCCCTCGACGCGCGTCGCGGCGTTGTCGTGCATCACGCGCAGGCTCGGCCCGACGCCGTCCCCCGCGCCGTGACAGGATGCGCATTCGCGCAGGTACACCTCAAAGCCCAGGTCATAGTCGCCGCTTGCCGTGAGCGCCGTGTCATCCTGCGCCGCCGTGTCGCCGGGATCATCGTCAGTGGGGGCGGCTGGTTCGGTCGCGGTTGGGGCGTTCGCCGGGTCCGGGGTGGGGGAAGGCAGGTTCGTGGGGAAGGGCACGATCTCAGCTTCGCGCATGATCTCCGGTTCGCCGGAGAGGTTCGCGTCGCAGGCGCTGGCGAGCAGCGCGGTTGTGATCAGAATTGGTAGCGCGAGCCACCGGGTGAAAAACTGCCGTTTGATCATGGAATCTCGTATTCTGTCGTCGTAAGTTGCCGATAGGCGTGCGGCGGCAGGAAGCGCGTGCCGCGAGGATACCCCCGGGGCGCGCGTCCGCTGGCCGCACATGTCGCGTGCGATAGGCTCAGTGCTTGGTGCGGTAGGCTGCCAGTGCCGCCGCGATGCGATCCTGCTGGGCCTGGATCTCCGCTTCCAGCATGTCGATGCGGCGCATTACCGCGATCGTTTGCCGGATCAGGTAGATGCGCTGCTCGGTGTAAATGTCGTCGGTGAGCTTGCCCATGTCATAATCGAAATCCAGGTCGCGGATCGCACGCAGCAGGCGCTGTTTCTCGCCGTAGAGGATCTCCAGGGCGCGGTTCTGGCGCGTGGTGCCGCGCAGCGCCGGCATGTCGAGCGCGGTGCTGGCGTCCGTTTCCTGGCTGAGCGCCGGAAGCGCCGCAGCGAACAAGACGCCCCCCACGGCCACCAAGAGCAGCACCAGCGCACCGGTCGAGAAGCCTGCCAGCCCGCTGAGCATATCGATCAGATTATCGCCATAGGTCACCGCCACGACCACTGCCAGCGCTACAAGCGCCACGCCGAAGCCGATCTCAAACTGGCTGGCGGTACGCGCCGGGGGGCGCGGGGCGGCTGCCCGTTCCTCACTCCTCGTTACCTTTTCGCGCGTCGTCACAGGTGGTTTAACTCTCCAGTGCGCGTTCGATCTCGGCCCGCAGGTCACGCTCGCTTGGCGTCGAGATGAAATGCCGCGTGATCTCGCCGTTACCGTCGATGACAAACGTTTCCGGGATGCCGGTGACGCCGTATTGCTTTTCCATGCGTCCCCCTTGATCTGGGGCGTGCGGATAGGTCAGGTTGAACTCGTCGATGTACTTCATCACGGCGGTGTCGGTGTCCTCGGTGTTCACGCCGAGGAAGATCACGCCCCGGTCCGCGTATTCTTGCCACACGCGCTCGAACATCGGGGCTTCGGCGCGGCACGGGCCGCACCAGCTCGCCCAGAAGTTGAGCACGACGGTCTTTCCGGACAGCTCAGCCAGCGTCAGCGTTTCGCCCGCCAGCGCCAACTGGTCCATGTCCCACACGTTGATCGTGAAGTCGGGCGCTGCGCCTTCGGCGGGACCGCTGGTTTGCTGCAGGTAGAACGCGTAGCCGACGACCAGCAGCACGGCCAGCGCCATGAGCATCAACAGGATGCTGCTGGTCGAAAACCGCTGCTGAACCTGTGCCGTCTCGCTCCCGGAACGCGCGCCGGTCACCTGTTCCAGCCAGTCGGGCAGGTGGTCGCTTGTTTGCGTGTTGTTGGTTGTGCGCTCGTCGGTCATGACTCAAGCTCCGCTAAATCACGTGTCAGCCGGTCGAGAAGCTGGGGATCGATGTCGTCCGGTACGGGGCGCTCGCGCAGGTGCCCGTCGCGGGTGCGCCGCACGGGATCGCCGCTGCGCTGGCCGCGCTGTCGAAATTGCCAGATCTGCCGCGCACCGACCGCGCCCACGAGCAGCAGCAGCACCAGCGGCACGGCGATCACCAGCAGGCGGTCGTTTCTATCGCGCGGCATCGCCGCGACATCTGCGCCGTAGCGCTCGACGAAATAGTCGAAGATCTCGTCCTCGGTGCGTCCCTGGCCTAATTGCCGCGCGATCTCCTCGCGCCACTGGCGGCAGGCGATGCTCTCGCACTCGTCCAGCGGGACGCCCTCGCACACGTCGCAGTACATCTTGCTGGAGATGTCGTTGACCTGGTCCCAGGTCACGCCCGGCGGCAGTTCGAACCGCTCGCCGCCCTGCGCCGCTGCGGTCCCGGCGGGAACGATCAGCGCCAGCAGGACCAGCCCGGCGATCAGGGACAGGCTGAACAGCGTGCCCCGGGCGCGCGTTGTTTGGTGTTGCAGGTATGGTTGTCGCTTCATCAGGTTGTCTACCATCACACTCTCAAAAACGGTTACCAGTACAGAATCAATCACCGGCGCCGACACCCGTCGCGCCTTCCGGCACGCTCACGCGGCGCGCGGCATGGTCCGGCTGGCGTGACGGCCAGAGCGCGATCAGCGTGCCGAGCACCAGCATCACGCCGCCGATCCACACGAAGCTGATCAGCGGGTTCCAGTAGGCGCGGAACGTGACCCGGTTGCCCGACCAGTCGACGATGATCGCGTAGAAGTCGCCTTCCAGCGATGCATAGGTGCCCGGGATGCTCATGTTCTCCGCCGGGGCCATCTGGCCGGTGGCGCGGTCCAGGCGCATGAAGATATCGCGCCGGGGCCGGATGTGGTCCACGATCTCACCGTCCTTATACACGGTCGCGCGGGCGATGATCATCGTGCGCCCGTCGTCCGCTTCGGCTTCGTACAGCCCGTTATGCTGCAACGTGAAGTCGCCCAGTTGCAGGCGCTCGCCAACGTTGAGCGTTTGCATCGTCTGGGACTGGAACAGCGTGGACCCGATCACGCCGATGCCCATCACGACCATGCCCAGGTGGATGAAATAGCCGCCGTAGCGGTGGCGGTCGCGCGCGACCAGGCGGTTGAAGGCGTGCCAGTAGCCCTCACCGCGCCGGTGCCGCGCCGCGACGCCTTTCCAGATCTCGGCCAGCGTGGCAAACAGCACGAAGAACATCAGCCAGTACCCGAACCCTGCGGCGAGATGATCGGCGGGCAGCAGGCCCAGCGCGGCGAACACCGCGATCACGCCGAGCGCCAGCAGCACCGGGACCAGCATCGCGCGGCCCAATCGCTGCGCGGTGGTGCGTCGCCACGCGGCCAGCGGCGCGACGCCCATCAGGATGTAAATCCCGACCAGCAGCAGCGGCACGCCCAGCGGATTCTCGTAATAGTCCGGCCCCAGGTTGATGATCGTGTCGCGCAGGCCCAGGTCGACCATGATCGTGGTGATCGCTTCGGCCCAGGTGCCCCACAGCACGACGATCGTCAGGCCCAGGAACAGCCAGTTGTTCAGCAGGAACAGCGCCTCGCGGCTGAAGAGCGAATCCAGGTCATCCGCCCCGCGCAGGTCGCCGCGCTCCTGCCGCCACATCAGCAGCATGAAGCTGGCGACCAGCGACAGGCCCAGGAACGCGAACATCGGCCTGCCGATTGAGGACTGCGCGAACGAGTGAACGCTGCTGACCACGCCGGACCGCGTCGCGAACGTGCCCAGGATCACCAGCAGGAACGTCACGATGATCAGCAGCATGTTCCAGAACTTGAGCATGCCGCGTTTTTCCTGCACGACCGCGCTGTGTAGAAACGCCGTGCCGGTCAGCCAGGGCAGCAGCGCCGCGTTTTCCACCGGGTCCCAGCCCCAATAGCCGCCCCAACCCAGCACGTCATAGGCCCAGCGCCCGCCCAGCAGCAGCCCGATGCCGAGGAACAGCCACGCGACCAGCGCCCAGGCGCGCGTCGCACGCAGCCAGCCGGAGCCAAGCTGTCCCGTCGCCAGGGCCGCAAACGCGAACGCAAACGGGATCGTGAACCCGACGAATCCCAGATACAGCATCGGCGGGTGGAAGACCATCCCGAAGTGCCGCAACAGCGGGTTCAACCCCTCGCCGTCAGGGATTTCGGTGAAGACGCGCCAGTTCTCGCCGGGCGAGAAGACCGCCGGTTTGATCTGCTGGGTGGTGTCATGCACCCAGTAGCGCGCGAACGGGTTTTCGATGAAGTTGTTCAGCAGCAGGAAGAATCCCAGCGTCGCCATCGTCACCACGATGACGTAGGGCATCAGGCGGCGTTCGGAGCGCCAGTTCAGCAGCAGCGCGGCGAACGTGAACGCACTCATCAGCCAGGACCAGAACAACAGCGACCCGGCCTGGCTGCCCCACAGCCCGGTGACGAGGTAGAAATCAGGTGTATCCAGGCTGGAGTTCGCCCATACATACGAAATGGCGAACTTGTGGTTCAGCATGGCGTACATCAACAGCAGGTTCGAGACGGTCAGCAGTGGGAACGTCAGCAGTGCGGCGTTACGCGCGCTGACGACCAGGCGATCCCGGCGCGTGTGCGCGCCCAGGAGCGCGGCTCCCAATGCGTAGATGGCCGCCACAAACGCTAGTCCGGTGGCTATGATGCCGAGTTCAGCGATTAAGCTAGCGTTCAAGGCATGTCCTCCCAAAAACTTCTATCGTTAAGCGATCCGCCTTCAACTACGTTAGCGACATTCCGAAGGCGTGAAATCGTCGCCGGTTAGTCCGACCGGTCGCGCTGCTCGTTTTGCCCCGGCCCGGTGATCGATAGCGCGACGGCGGCAACGCGATGTGAGACCGTCCCGCCCGGCCCGGTGTCGATCTATTCATAATTGTGTGTAGATTTTACAAAAATCACCGGGCACCGAGCATACCAAATTCCAGAAAAAAAGGCGATCTTCGGCACAACTTGGTGATGTATCAGTACTTGTTGAATTATCTTGCTGCTGAAGTGAGCCGTTGTAGCGGTGAAAAATCCGGGACCGTGCAGCGTGCACGGCCCCGGGGTGATCGCGTTCTGCGCCCGTTGGCACTGAAATCGCCGGAACGGATGTCATCGCAAGGCCGGCACCCGCTCCGCGCGGTTCGAAATGCCGCCGGGCAAGAGGTTACCGGCTCGCGAGATAGTCGATCAACGCCTGCCGTTCGGCGTCGGAGATCCGCGCGCCGTTGCCGATCATGCGGTCGATCGTCGCCGCCCAGCCTGCCGCGTCCTTGCTCGCGTTGTCGATGCGGTCGCGGGTGTGGCACACGGTGCAGGCGCGGTCGATCACGGCGTCCGCGTCGATGCCGGACTCCATCGCGTCGCCTTCTTCGCCCATCATCGCGCCATCCGTCTTGGCGTGATCCGCCGGGTCGAAGCGCAGCAGGTAGTCGGCATCCTGGCCGTGGCAGTTGATGCAGCCCTCGACCGCGCCCTCAGCGTCGATCGCGCTGCCGTCACCGGCGCTCTTGAGCCAGAACCAGTCGCCCGCGTCGGGGTTGAAGCCCTCGACCTTGTACATGATCGTCAGTGCGTCCAGGTCGCCCGGTTCCTCGACGGTGCCGGTCCAGTTTTCCTTGACGACGATGCTGCCGTAGGGCAGGGTGCCGTCGAAATTGTCGCGGTGCAGCGCGTCCAATGCGCGGTCGTTCACGAAGATGCGCACCGTCTGGCCGTGCGGCTCGCCGCTGGGCAGCGGGCCGGGGAAGTCATCGGTTTCGGTGTCAGGCCAGGATTCCCACTGCGTGTAGTCGCTGGTTTGCAGCACGTAATCGAGCACGGCCTGGCCGGTGGCTTCCGGCAGCGGCTCGCCGTAATATGTCGCCGGTTCCTCACCGAAGGCGTAACGCAGCAGGTAATCAGCGTTGCCATCCTGGCCGTGGCAGCTGATGCAGCCCTCGACCGCGCCCTCAGCGTCGATCGCGCTGCCGTCACCGGCGCTCTTGAGCCAGAACCAGTCGCCCGCGTCGGGGTTGAAGCCCTCGACCTTGTACATTACGGTTAGCGCGTCCAGGTCGCCCGGTTCCTCGACGGTGCCGGTCCAGTTTTCCTTGACGATGATGCTGCCATAGGGCAGGGTGCCGTCGAAATCATCGGCAGCGGCGGCTTCCAGCGCCACCTCGTTCACATAGATGCGTACCGTGTTGCCATGCGGTTCGCTGCTCTCCAGCAGGCCGCCGAAGTCGCTCCAGCGGTCGGCGTTCCAGGTGCCCCACTCGGTGTAAGGATTCTCTTCCAGGATATAGGTCAGCAGGGCCTGGCCGTCTGCAGCGGGGCCATCTTGCGCGACGGTCTGCGCCGGCAGCGGCGTGTCGTTCGCCAGCACGATCCCGGCGGTCAGCAAGGCCATGCCCAACACGACCAAAACAGCGAGGTAAACGGGTGCTTTGTGAGCCATAATGTTCTCCTTCGTGACGCTGTGAGTAAACGATAGCAGTCAATGCTTGCCAGTGATGGTGTATGTGAATTGGTATGAACTGGTTTAGCGAACCTGTGTGAATAGTATAGGGAGGCTTTTGAGGCAGCGTCAATTAACAATGTCCGTTGATGTATCTTTGGGGCGGGATTCTCATCAGATATTAATCTCTGTGTTGCGGAGGCGACAGGATACGCGGGGGTTGATGTCGTGCCGGGAACAAAAAACGCCGGGCGAAAACCGTCCGGCGTTGCCTGAGCGATAATTGTGTATGGCGCGGCGCGCGGCTTACTGGACGACCTGCTCCGGCACGTCTTCTTCGTACTTGGTCGGGCACTTGAGCGTGATCTCGTCAGCGTAGAAGACCGGCTCGCCGTTTTCGATCACCAGGCGGCCCGACATGATCGCCTGCGCTTCGTGTTCCAGCAGGTCGGGGATTTCCTTGTCGTGCGCCACGACCTTCAGCCGCGTTGCATCAGGGTCGTTGACCGCGTTATGCAGCACGAGCGCCAGCCCGCCCTGTTCGCGGATCGCGTCGTTGTTGTTGGGAATGTTCGCCACGACGAAATGCAGTTCGTTGGTCTCCGGGTAGAAGGACGGTTCGCCGTCCACCGCGCCGGAAACACGGACCTTTTTGTCGAGCATGTCCGGATTGCTGAGCAGTTCGTCGATGGTCACGTAGTAGCGCGCCCCGATGCCCGTCCCGGAGAACATGAGGTACGCGATCGCGCCCAGCATTGCCAGGCCCAGCACCAAAAACTTCCAGCGCCCGGCACGGTTAACGGCCTTCTGCTGTGCCGGCAGGATGTCCGTCTTTTCCCATTGTTGTTCGGCCATAAGTTATCTTCCCTGGTCTAGCGCGGATTATCTGTTGTGCATGATCACCATTCCACGTTACAGGGTATTGTAGCAATAGCGGGTTGGAATGTACAACTGCCGATCGGCACGTCCGGGCCGGGCCGGATTACGCTTCGGCGGGTGCACCGGTGAGCTCGGATGTGCAGTTCGGGCAGCGCGACGCCTTGATCGGGATCGTGGTGTGGCAGTACGGGCATTCTTTGGTTTCCGGCGCGGCGGCGGTTTCAGATTCTGCGGCCTCGCGCTGCAGGCGGTTGATCTGCCGCACGAGCATGAAGATCACGAACGCGACGATCAGGAAATTGATCACGCTGTTGATGAACAGGCCGTAGTTGATCGTCGCGGCCCCGGCTTCCTGCGCGGCGGCAAGGGTATCGTAACTGCCATCCGAGAGGTTGATGAACAGGTTGCTGAAATCGACGTTGCTCAGCAGCAAGCCGATGGGGGGCATGATGATGTCGTTCACCAACGAGTTGACAATGCCGATGAAAGCGGTACCGATCACGATACCAACGGCGAGATCGATCACGCTGCCACGCGAGGCGAATTCACGGAATTCCTGCAGTAAGTTACGCATGATGGGTTCCTCTCAGCTAACATGACTGGTGATCAGTCATCTGTATTAGTTCATGATAGTTAATTCTCGTCATAAGGCAAACAAAAAGCGCCCCCAACCGCCGGGAGCGCCAGATTTACCGTGCCGTGTGCGCGTGCCTCAGAGCATCTTTTCCAGCTCGATCTCATCACGCAAGGGGATGTTATTCAGCCCGGTGAGGGGAATCTGCGGCTTGATCTTGCGCGTTTCGTCCAGCGCGCCGGGGTAGACCGCCACCAACCGGTAGCCGCGCCGCTGGTAGAAGCCGAGCGCGTGCAGGTTGTCATTGGTCGTGATCAGCCACACGCGGCTACAGCCTGCCGCGCGCGCCGCGTCCTCGACCGCGGCCAGCAGCGCCGACCCCGCGCCGATGTTCTCGGTCGCGCTGGCGAGCGCCGTGACTTCGCAGTCGCGCCCCTCGATGTGATACGTCAGCAGGCCCGCGCGCTGCGTGCCGCGCCACGCCACAAACCCGGGCTGCGTGCTGATGTCGTGCCGCTTGCCGCGCGAGATGACCAGCGTGCTGCCCCAGTACTCCACCGCGAGTTCGTTGGCCCACGCGCGATCAGCATCGCGCAGCGGTTTGATCGTGACGACAGGCTTCAGCGAAGTCATTGGAGCATACCTTTAAGCCGCGTCTGCTTCTTCCTCAGGCAGCGGGCGCGACATATACACCGCGCCGACGATCAGGATCGACAGCACCCCGGCGAGCACGATCATCACGGCAACGCCGTCGTTACCTGTCGCGTCTTCAGGCTCAGCGGCGAGCGTCCATGAGGCGAGATAAGTCTCCAGGTCGGTGATCTGCTGCGCGGTGAGTGGCCCACCGGCTTCTGCGCTGAAGGGGGGCATGAAGTCGCTCGCCGCGCCCTCTGCCATGACGCGGCGCGTGCCGGCGGCGTCAAACGCAAGGGCGGGGAAGGCGACGCCGTCGCGCCCCTCGCCGCGCGGACCGTGACACGACGCGCAGAATTTCGCGTAGACCACTGCGCCCGCGTGCGCGTCCCCGGCGTAATCGGGCATGGCTTCGACCGCGACCGTGACGTTCGGTTCGGGCAGCGGCGGTGTGTCGCCCGCTTCCCACGTCTGCATATAGGCGAGCAGATCGGCCTGTTGCGCGTCGCTCAAGACCGCGCCGTAGCCTGGCATCGCGACGCCGTCGTCGGGATCGCTGTCCAGGCCGCCGGCGATCACGTCGGGCGTGGTTGCGGCGTCAAATGCGATCGCGGGGAACGCCGGGCCGGTCCCGATCGCCTCGCCCTGCGGCCCGTGACAGGCCTGGCAGAATTCCGCATAGACTGCCGCGCCACGCCGCGCCGCGAGCGCGTCTTCCTGCGTGCCGCCATCACCGGCTGGCGTGTCGTCCTCGCCGTGCCCGTCCTGGGCCAATACTGCCGCCGGCGCAGCCACCATCACCACCAGCAGTATCGCGGCGGCTGTCACCAGCAGGGGAACCAGTCGCTTCATCCGTTTTCACCTCCTACTAGGAGTCTGCTCAGCGTCCATTATACTCTGTTAACGCGCCCAACGTGCAACCGTGCCGCGTCAAGCGCCGTCTAACCAGAAGAATGTTCCCGAATTCGTGTGTATGTCCGGGCTGTTCTCGTCGCCGCTGCGCGGTGTCAGGTGGCAGCCATTCGGGACATGTCGCTAAAACCGGAGTGTAGCATACAGGAGTAGTCAGGATGGCAGAAACGTTGAAGGTCGCGTTTGGCAGTGACGACGGTGAGACTTTGAGCAACCGGTTTGGGCAGGCGCGGAAGGTGGTCGTCGTGACGCTGCAAGGCGGCGCAGCGATCGCACGCGAGGTGCGCGACAAGGCGTACAACGTCGAGCACCATCACCACAACCACGACGAGGACCACGAGCACACCCCGCCGGTGGACAAGTTCGCCGCGATCGCGGATTGCCAGGTTTTGGTCACGCGCAGCATCGGCCCGCACGGCGCGGAATACGCCGCCTCGCAGGGGATCATGCTCTACACGGTGCGCGAGAAGACGCTTGACGAGGCGCTGGCGAAACTGCTTGACGGCACGCTGGAGCACGATCCGCGCCGGATCGCGTGACATAACCGGCGACGTTGCGCTACGTTACCCACAGACGCGAAAGGGAGGCGATATGGCTCATTGGAACGCGGAACACATCCCCGACCAGTCCGGGCGGGTGGCGATCGTCACCGGCGCGAACAGCGGCCTGGGGTACGAGACAACGCGCGCGCTGGCGCGTAAAGGGGCGCGCGTCGTCATGGCGTGCCGCAACCTGAAACGCGGCCAGCAGGCCCGTGACCGCATCCTGCAGCGGACTCCTGGTGCCGCGCTGGACCTGCTGCCGCTGGACCTGGGCTCGCTGGAGGCGGTGCGGGCCTTCGCTGCGAAATATCGCGCCGCGTACCAGCGGCTGGACCTGCTGATCAACAACGCGGGCGTGATGGCCCCGCCGCGCCGCGAGACCGCCGACGGGTTCGAAATGCAGTTTGGCGTGAATCACCTGGGGCACTTCGCGCTGACCGGCCTGCTGCTCGACCTGCTGGTGAGCACGCCCGGCAGCCGCGTGGTGACGGTCAGCAGCACGGCGGCGTATTACGGGCGCATCAACTTCGACGATCTGCAGGGCGAAAAGCGTTATTCGCGCTACCAGGCTTACGGCCAGAGCAAGCTGGCGAACTTGCTGTTCGCGTTCGAGCTGCAGCGCCGGCTGGCAGCGGCGAGCAGCGGCACGATCAGCAACGGCGCGCATCCGGGGCTGGCCGAGACGAATCTCCAGGCGCGCGCCGCCAGCGATAGCGGTAACCTGTTCGAGCGCGGCCTGTACACGGTGATGCACGCGCTGGTCTCCCAGGGCGCGGAACTGGGCGCGTTGCCCCAGCTTTACGCCGCCACCGCGCCGGATGCCGAGGGCGGCGCGCTATACGGGCCGCGCGTGTTGCACGTGCGTGGCTATCCCAGGCGCGTCAGGCCGCCGGGCGCAGCCCGCAACAAAGCCAACGCGCGGCGGCTGTGGGAGCGGTCCGAAACGCTCAGCGGCGTGACCTACGGCCTGGGCGAGTAGCGCGGGGACGTGAGACCGGCAGCAGAGTGAGTAAAGCAATTGCAGGGCTGCGGGAATAAGTGCGCCCCTGTGGGATGGGGTTAAATTGCGGCTGTGTCCGGCGCTCAGCCGAAGTGGTTGCGCCCGATCTCGATGTACCGTTTCCACGTATCCGGCCCGTTGCCCATCTCGATCACGAGGTAGCTGGTGCGCGGGATTTTGGGTTCCCACAGCAGCTTGAGCCCCGCCTCGCCGGGCAGACGGTCACCTTTGCGGTGGTTGCACCCAAAGCAGGCGCACGCGGTGTTGGACCACGTGTTTTTCCCGCCGCGCGAGACGGGGATGATGTGGTCAACGGTCAGATCGCGGCGCGTCACCTGTTTGCCGCGCACGATCTCGCCCAGCTTGACGCCGCAGTAGATGCAGGTGTAATTGTCGCGGGCCAGGACACCGTGTCGGCTCCAATGCGCGTGGCGGCGCGGGACGTTGATGTATTGCTTCAGCGCGATCACCGATGGGACCGGGAACTTGGTGCGCACGGTCCGCAGAAAACGCCCCGTCTCCTCCACCACGACCGCCTTGCCGGACAGCAGCAAATTGATCGCACGTGGGATGCTGACCACCGTCAACGGCTCCCATGTGCCGCCGTTTAAGAGAAGAACTCGCCCTTGGATCATGGTCTGTGCGCTAACCCCCACCGGGGGCCAGCTTTCCGTACTAATATCAACGGTCGCTAATAATTATACAAACTTTCACAAGTTTTGCAGGTAATTTCCGCCGAGACTTGCGCCGCGCGAGACCTGCTCCGTGCGCAGCCCGCGCATTATTATAGACCGGTATCACGTCGTGACAAAGGGTCAATAGGGTTCACCGCGTCGCCGGGGTTCACCGGGTGCGGCGGAGTCGCCCATCGCCCCGCCGCACCCGCCGGTCACTGGCCGAACGCGATCGGCGTGGTGTACGTGTCGCCTTCACGCGCCAGCGTGCCGCCGATGATATCGATCACCTCACCGTGCTGCGCGATCGCGAGGATGAAATGCACCGGTTCTGGCTGGCCTGTGCAGTTGTGCCGGTAGTGGATCGTCGCGCTGTAGCGCCCAGGCATGGCGTGCCCGGCGTTCCAGGTCACACGCTCGACAGGGGTGGCGGTCACGTCCTGGCAGAAATCGTTGGCCCGCGTGGTGCGCAGCGCGGCCCGGTCCGTTTCCGCCGCGCTGAACGCGAGGTCGAGGTCGGCGGTCGAGGCCCAGATCAGCACCAGCTCGAGATCGAGGCCCGGCGCGGGCACGAACGCCCCCGGGTCGATGCGTGGCTGCGGGTAGCCCAGCAGGAGCAGCCGGTAATCACCGATACCATTCAAGTCCTGTGGCAGGATGTCCAGCGTGTAGCGCCCGGTTGCAGGCAGCGGAAAGCGCAGCAGCGCGCTCGTGTGGTCCTCTGTTATGCGCTGTTCATCCGCGAGCACGTCACCGGACGGCCCGCGCAGGATGAACGCCGGTGCCAGGCTCCCCGCGCCCGTTACGCGCAGCGTGATCGTGTCGCCTGCCTGCCCGTCGAAACGATACCGCGCGACCGGTTGTTTTGCGGTCAGCCTGCCGCTGACGAAATCGCCATAGGACAGCGCAGTCTCAGCGCCGGGCGCGGCCCCTTCCGCGCCCGCATCGGACGTGAGCGCCAGCTCGTACGCGCCGCTGGACGGGCCGTTTTCAAAGCCGTAGCGCGTGGCGCGGATCAGGTACGTGGCGGTGTGCGGCAGTTCGATGCTGAGCGCGGCGGCGGTCGTGGTGGGGTTTGCCGCCGGGTTGCCGTCGTCGTTGCGTGCCACTTCAGCGCCGGTGATGTCGGTCAGGATCAGGAACGGGTCGAGCGCGCCGGGCGCGGCGTCCTGGGGCGCCATCCGGATCGCGATCGTGTCACCGGCACGGCCCCGGAAGGCGTACCAGTCGTCGACATTCGCCGCGTCGATCTGGCCGTGCACGATGTCGTTATAGCCGATCCAGCGCACGGTCTCCGGCAGGGGCCAGCGCGGGCCGGCGTTGCCGGTGGTAGGGAGTTCGGCCCCGGCCAGGTTCAACGTCAATGTGTAATCGCCGGTCGAAAAGCCGCTGTCAAAACTGAAGCGCGTCGCCACGATGGTGTATGTGCCATTGGCGGGAAGCTCGTAGTCATGGATCGCGGGCATCACGCTGTCGGCGGTGTCATCCACTTCGAGCAGGGGATCGCCGCCCGGCCCTTCGAGGATCAGATAGCCGTCCAGCCCGCCGTTCTCGTTCACCGTGCGCTGCATCACGATATCGATCGTGTCCCCGGCCTGGCCCTCGAACGTCCAGTGCTGCGCGTGCTGCCGGTCGCTGATCGCGCCGCGCACGGTCTGGCCGTAGCGGATCGTGCCGCCGCCGGTGCCCGCTTCGCCGGGGCGATCGGGATGCGGGGTGCTTACGCCCGCCGGGGTTGCATCACCGGCCTGTGCCTGGAACCCGGTGGGCGGTTGGCCGCTGGCCGGGGTCAGGCGTACCGTCAACTCGTACATCCCGCTGGAAAACCCTTCGGCTTCCAGAAAGCGGGTAGCGACGATGAGATACGTTCCTGTAGCGGGCAGCGTCGCATCGATCCGGGCGTCGATGTTCACGCCGCGATCGATGTCGTCGTTTTCCGCCAGGCGCTCGCCGTCAGCGGTCAGCAGCACCAGGTAGGGATCGAGGTCGCCCGCACCGGCGGTCATCGTCGCGCTGAGCTGGTCGCCCGCGTTCGCCGTGATGCGGTAGGCGTGCTGGAACTGCGTGTCGTCGAGCGTGCTTTGCACGGTGTCGCCGGGGATAAGCGGTTCGGTGTCTTCCACGCTGACCGGGGCGAGCGTGGCTCCCGGCGTCTCGGTCATGTGATTCGCGGCGATGAACACGCCCGCGCCGGGATGTTGTGCCACGGCGTCAAGAAACGTGCTGACGGTGGGCGTGATCGTGCCGGTGTGTACCGCCAGCACCGTGCCATCCGCATCGAGCAACAGGCTGGTGGGGATCGACTCGATCCCGGCGCGCAGCGAGAGGCGCTCGCCCGTGTCGATCGTGGTCGTGAGCGCGGTCGGATAATCCGCGAGAAACGCGCGCGCGTCGCGCTCGGTGTCGGACGTGTTGACGAAGATCACGTCGAACGCGTAGGCGTCCGGCGCGGTGGCGATCGCCACCAGGTGCGGGAACTCCGCGCGGCAGGGCGTGCACCACGAGGCCCAGAAATTGAGCAGCACGGGGCGTTCCAGGTCCGCCAGCGCGTGATCCTCGTCGCCCGCGAAGCCGGTCAGGGTCCAGCCGTCGAGCTGCTCGGCCAGGGGCGAGCGGCGCGGGGCGCGATCGGGCGCGCCCAGCGACCCGCCGATCCACGCAGTGTAGCTGTTCAGGCGCAGGTTTTGCAGGTGGGCTGCCAGCGCGCGCGCCTCGACCAGCGCGGCGGGGTCCTCGCCCTGCGCTGCGGCGTAACGGGGCGCGGCCAGCGCCAGTAACGCGCCGGCCAGCAGCGCGGCGGTCAGTCCGCGTCGCAGCATATGCCATGTGTGCATGATGTGTCGCTCCAACGATCAAGTGCAGTGCAATGTCGTTTGATAATGTAGTACGAGTGTAGCATGGCTTTGTGCGTGCTGTGCAATCACCCTGACGTCAGGCAATCGCCCTGTGCGCGCATATTGCCTTGCCGTGGGGCGCATGCTAGACTACGGCGAACGATGGAAACCTGCCGTTCCAGGTGGGAAGCAGGTAGAAAAACCAGTGACGTGGTGGAGAGCTAGTGATGAAGCGCGTAATGGTTCGGATGGTGCAGGTAGTGGTTATCGTGACGCTGGCGGTGGGCGTCGTCGGGACGGGGCCGGTCCGCGCGCAGAGTGGTGACGCGACCGTTATCCCGGACGTGTTGAACATGCGTCACGGTCCGGGGACGGAGTACGCGGTGATCGCGAAGCTGGCGCGCGACACGGTGCTCACGCTGCAGGCGCGCGACAGCGGCGGGAGCTGGGTTTACGCCCGCGCGGTGGACGGGTCGGAAGGCTGGCTCGCGGCGGCTTACCTTGATATTCGCGCCGATCTTGACGTGCTGGCGCTGCCGGTGAAACCCGCCCCGCGCGATCGCGGCACGCCGGTCGAAGCGGAAGTGACAGCGCCTGCCGCGCCGGAAGTGGCAGACGCTGCGGGGGGTGAAGACAGCTTCCCGGAAGGGACGGGCGTGCCTGCCGAGACGACCGCGCGCGTGAACATGCGCCGGGGTGCGAGCACATCGCACGGCGTGATCACCACGCTGCCGGTGGGGGCGCGGATGCTGGCGAAGGGCCGCGATGGGGCGATGGGCTGGGTCCTGGTCAGCGTTGGCGGGCAGGATGGCTGGGTGTTCGGGCAGTACGTGCGGCTGCTGAGCGGTGATATCGCTCAACTGCCGGTATCGAGCGCGGTGATCAGCGGTTCGGTCGCGCTCCCTGAAACCGGTAGCGCGGGCGTGACGGGGAGCGTCCCCGCGCCGGTCTACAGCGGGCCGGGGCTGGCGAGCTTCGGTTACGGCGGGCACGTGCAGAGCTTCGCTTACCCGGACAAGATGGCTTATGCCGGGATGACGTGGGTCAAGCGGCAGATGCGCTTCTCGCCGGGCATGTCCGGGAGCGCGGCAGCAGGCATGATCGAGCAGGCGCACGGGGCCGGGTTCAAGATCCTGCTCGGCATCGTCGGCCCGCCGAGTTGCGTGGTCTCGCCGGGCTGCTTCGAGGACTACGCGCGGTTTGTGGGCGAGGTCGCGGCGCTAGGCCCGGACGCGATCGAGGTGTGGAACGAGCAGAACATCGATCGCGAGTGGCAGAACGGGCACATCGACCCGGCCCGGTACACGCAGTTGCTCGCGCTGGCCTATAACGCGATCAAGCGCGCGAACCCCAACGTCGCCGTGATCAGCGGCGCGCCGGCCCCGACGGGCGCGGAAGGCGCGTTCGGCACGGCGGCGGTGTGGAACGATGACCGCTACGTGCGCGGCATGGCGGCGGCGGGCGCGGCGGCGTATATGGACTGCATCGGCGCGCACTACAACGAGGGCATTGTCGGCCCGGACCGCACCAGCGGCGACCCGCGCGGCGGCTACTACACGCGTTATTTCTGGGGCATGGTGAATACGTACTCGGCGGCCTTTGGCGGGCGCAAGCCGGTATGCTTCACCGAACTCGGCTACCTCTCGCCGGAGGGGTTGGGGCCGCTGCCGGGGGCATTCGCCTGGGGCGCGAACACCAGCGTCGCGGAGCAGGCGCAGTGGCTCGCCCGCGCGGTCCAGTTGTCGCGCAGCAGCGGGCGCGTGCGGCTGGTGATCATCTGGAACGTGGACTTCACCAATTACGGCGCGGACCCGATGGCCGGATACGCCATCGTGCGGCCCGACGGCGCGTGCCCCGCGTGTGACGCGCTGGCGCGGATTCGCTAGCGGGCCGGTGTGCGCGGTGGTGCGCTGCGTGTTACAATAGCAGCGGGCTATTGCATAAAGTACGTGCTGGCGTAGGGCAAACGGCTGTTTGCTGCGCTGGACTTTACGTTACAATCAATGACTGTTGAAGCATTCAACGTCGCGTTGACTACCCGCCGGTGGCAGGCTGCTCTTGAAGACGCCGCCGGGCGACGCAGACGTAAAGGAGACCATGTATGCAAACCTCTATGTCCTTAGCACGCCAACGCCAGATTCGCGGTTTTGTGATCGCCTGGTTAGGGATCACGCTGCTGATGGGGGCGTTGACGTTTATTGGCATTTATTATGCAACCGGCTTTGTCAATAACGATCCCGGCGGCGGTGATGCTGCCAGTGCGGCCATCGCGCCGGATTCCGCAGACGCCGCCCGCGCGCAAGACCAGGCGGACCCGGCGGCGGACGGGCCGCAGGATGGCGCAGTGCGGGCACAAGATGCCACCCCGGTGCCGACGCTCACGCCGCTGCCGGTACAGAACCAGGAATTCCAGGTTGGCATCCAGGTGCAGCCGAACCCCGACCCGAGCGTGTACGAGATCTGGATGGGCGAAGTCCGCGACAAGCTGCGATTGCGCTGGATCAAGCACCAGGTGCGCTGGGAAGACGTCGAGCCGCAGCCGGGCCAGTACGACTGGACCGAGCTGGATGTTACGATGGAGCAGACCAAGCAGGCCGGGATCAAGGTCATGCTCAGCGTTGTGACCGCGCCGGACTGGGCGCGCGAGCCGGGCAACCAGCGCCTGGACGAGGTCGGCCCGCCGGCGGACCCGCAGGATTATGCGAACTTCCTGCTCACGATGCTCTACCGCTACCCGGGCCAGATTCACGCTGTCGAGGTCTGGAACGAGATGAACATCGACCGCGAGTGGGCTTCGATCTACGGCTTGAACGCGCAGCGGTACGTCGCGCTGCTGACGACAGCCTATAACACGATCAAGTCGGTTGACCCGGGCATCATCGTGATCAGCGGGGCGCTGTCCCCGACCGGCTGGAATGACGGCGTCGCCGCCTACGACGATTTCGTTTATATGGGTATGCTGATCGACGCGGGGATGCTGGACGTGACGGACTGCGTCGGCGCGCACCACAACGGCTATAACATCGGGCCGGGCGTGCCCTGGAACCAGGTCCCCAACGATCCGACCGCGAGGTTCCGCGGCCCGTTCGACAACCCGCATCATTCCTGGTCGTTCTACAGCACGCTGCAAGGCTACGCCCAGCGCATCCAG
This sequence comes from uncultured Anaerolineaceae bacterium, assembly GCA_964425755.1. Taxonomy (GTDB): domain Bacteria; phylum Chloroflexota; class Anaerolineae; order Aggregatilineales; family Aggregatilineaceae; genus CAYRNY01. Next base: position 372,946 of record CAYRNY010000001.1, on the reverse strand, counting down.
CAGGCGGGCAGCGACAAGAAGCTGTGCGTGACCGAGTTCGGCTGGCCCACCACCGAGGACTTGCAGGGCTATCCGCGCGGCTTTGAGTTCGCCAACGACAACACGCTGGCCGAGCAGGCCGAGTACCTCGACGAGGCGATCGAGTTGATGGATCAATGGGGCTTCGTGTGGCTGGCGTTCATCTGGAACCTGAACTACGGTCCCCAGGCCGGCTGGGACGCGACAAACGACAACGTGCCGTATTCGCTGATCCGGCCAGAATGGCAGAATTCCCCGGCGTACGAGCGTATCGCGGCGTACGATTTCCGCAGCCGTTAGGCCGGCGTGTGCCAATCGGGGGTTGATCCCCCGGACGGAATTGTGTGTAATGGGCGGGCAGCCATGCCCGTCCTTTCATTTGCCGGATTGGGCAGCGCCACAACCAACCGGCACCGCCGGACACGTTCTGCCCGTATCAGGAGTGACTATTCGCCGTGACCGCACAGCAGACCCCCGTACCCCGCCGCCCGCACCGGCTCGCGTTCGCCGCGTTGATCGTGGGCGTCGTGGGCGTCGCGGCGCTGGCCGCTGCGCTGGCGTCGGGCCTGGTTTTCGAGGGCGTGGGCCAGTCGGGCTTCGATCCGACCGCTACCCCGCCGATCCCCAGTGATCTCGCGCCGGACGCCGTAACCGAGCGCGCGTTCCCGTCGCTGACCTACGGGGTCCACGCGTTCCTGTGGTGGAACCCGACCATGCGCACGCTCGATCTTGACAACATCCGGCTGATGGCGTTTACGCACGTCAAACAGCGCTTTTCGTGGGCCAATATGGAACCGGCGCAGGGCGAATGGGCCTGGGAGCAGGCCGACGCGGTGGTGCACCAGACCACCTGTCGCGGGCTGGAACTCGTCGCGCGGCTGGATGGCCCGCCGGACTGGGCGGTCAAGACGCCGGTCCAACCCGGCGATCCGATCGTGGACCTGGACGCGTGGGGTGACTTCTGCGGCACGCTGGCCGCGCGCTACAAGGGCCGCATCGCGGGCTACCAGGTCTGGAACGAGCCGAACCTCAATCGCGAGTGGGGCGGGCACCCGCCCAACGCCGAAGCGTATGTCGAGTTGCTGGCGGCCTGCGAGCGCGCGATCCGCGAGGCTGATCCGGATGCCGTCGTGATCAGCGCCGGACTCGCGCCGACCGGCACCACGCTGCCGCAGGCGATCCCTGACGTGGACTTCCTGCGCCAGATGTACGCGGCGGGCGCGGCGGCGCATTTCGACGTACTGGGCGTCAACGCGCCGGGCTACGGCAACCCGCCCACACTCGCGCCGGACGAGGCCGAAGCCCAGGGTCTCCAGCGCTGGATGACGTTCCGTCACGCTGAGGACATGCGCGCGATCATGGTCGCCAGTGGGGACGCGGAAAAGCAGGTCGCGATCCTCGAAATGGGCTGGACGACCGACCCGATCCACGAGAGTTATGCCTGGCACGCGGTGGACGAGCAGACCCAGGCGGAGTATCTCGTGGGCGCGTACCAGTACGCTGCCGAGCACTGGCGGCCCTGGATGGGGCTGATGACGACGATCTACATCGCGGATATCGCCTGGACCGAGGACGACGAAGAGTACTGGTGGGCGATCAACGAGGCCGGGTACAACGGCGGGTGGAAGGGCCGCCCGGCGTACTACGCGCTGTCGTGGATGCCGCGTTACATCGACGACGTAACCATCCCCGCGCGTGACCCCGGCGATCCGGACGCGGTCACGGTGGCACCGATCACGGGGTGTGACGAGTGAGCGTGCGTGCTGCGGCCTGGCATTCCCCGGCCCGCGCGCGCCTGAATTCGGCGGGCGCGTGTTTTTATGTACAATGAGGCATAATAAGGGCGGACGTGTAGTGCTAAAGGGAGTGCAGCGTGAGCAGAAAGCAAATGATGCAAGCGCGCGAGCTGATCCTGCAGCGGAGATTTGACGAAGCACGCGCGATCTTACGCCAGGTCGACCATCCGGCGGCGGCGGCGTGGCTGGAAAAGCTCGATGAGCTTGCGCCCGAAGTCAGGACGAGCGCGCCCGAACCACCGCCGCAAGAAGGGCCGCAAGCTGGCGCGGCGCGTCCCGCCCCCCGCGAACAGCTTGAGGCGGCGCGCGTTTTGATCATGCAGCGGCACTTCGACGAGGCGCGCGCGATCCTTGCGGGCATCGATCATCCGACCGCGCGCCAGTGGCTGCAAAAGCTGGACGCCGTCGCGCCGCCCGCCCCAGCAGAAACCGGGCGCGCGGACATCCCGCGTGACGAACAGGAAACGCAACTTGTCAAGGCGCAGGAGCTGATCCTCGGCAGCAAATTTGACGCGGCAAAAGCGATCCTCGATCGCCTGACGATCCCTGAGGCCGTGCTGTGGCAGAACAAGACGCAGATGAACAAGTTCCGCGAGTTTCAGAGTCTGTGGCTCGATATGTACTACTACGACCTGGACGCGGCGGCGCGGCCCCCGGACCCTGCCGCGTGGCGCTGCACGGTCTGCGGGCGCGATATCCAGCAGGCGGCGTCTTGCCCGCAGCGGGGGCACGCCCCCTGCCCGGTGACGGTTCACGAGCGTGCGATCGCCGAACCCAACCGGCTGGCGCTTATCCTGGGCGGCATCTACATGGGTGAGACGCGCAACATCAAGCCGCTGCTTAAAGGGATGACGGTGAAGCAACTCGCCCACTGGCGCGGCGCGCTGGAAGAGCAGTTGCGCGGGATGTGGGAGCGCGACATCCGCCGCCCGACGCTGGAAACCGCCGTGATCCTGCTGCGCCAACTCGAAGAAACGCGCAAACTGGCCGCCACAGGCATGAAAACGCCGCCGGCCCGTGCCGATCAGCCGCCGCACCCGGCCCCGGATTCCGGGCGTGCGGGCAGCGACGAGAGCGTGTCCGACAGCAAGCTGCGCGGCGCGTTACGGCAGTTGGGCAGGCTGCTGGGCAGCAAGTCAGCGAGCGACCCGGACGATCAATCGTGATCGGGCGGCCCGCGCGCGACAGCAAAGGCAAGTGCACCAAAGGGCACGCCAGGCCCTTCAACGGGCTGTCTCATGCGTAGCCGCCGGGTTCGGACCGGTGGCGAAGGTGGATCGGACAGGTCCCCACGCGGTGGAATCATCCGCCCTGTCTTGATGCGATTGCCCTGGCGCGTTGATTTTCTGCGTGAACCGACACCGCGCATGTGTTAGAATGGTGCGCCGGCCTGCGGGACATGAGTCGAAGGTGGGTTGTGCTGCTCGCAGGTGAGGGAGTGACGTTGAACCGACGACTGGAACTTTGGCTTGTAACGGGTTTGCTGCTGCTGGCGGCGATCTTGCGCCTGTGGAACCTGGCGGAACTGCCGCCGGGTTTTAACGTGGACGAACTCGCGTATATTGGCATTACGGAAGCGGTGCGCAGCGGTGACGTGGCGGTGTATTACGTCGCGCCGGACGGCACGGGCCGCGCGGGGCTGTACGGCGTCCTGAACAGCGTGATCACCGGGCTGGCGGGTGACGGGCTGATCGGTTACCGGCTGCTGCCCGCGTTCGCCGGGCTGGTGACGCTGGCGCTGCTGTATGCGTTGGCGCGGCGGCTGTTCAACGTGCCGGTGGCGCTGATCGCGCTGGCGATCGGTGTGGTCAATCTGCAACTGGTCTTGCTGGCGCGGTCCGGGACCGCTACCGCGTTGGTCCCGCTGCTGGTGCTGCTGGTGCTCTACGTGCTGGCACGGGCGTTCAACCTGCGGCAAGAGATACGCTTTCACACGCCGGTCACGCTGACCTTCGCGCTGCTGGCGCTGTTGCTCGGCCTGGGGGCGTACTTGCATTACACGGCGCTGGTGCTCGGCCCGCTGACGGTGTTGTTTGTGCTGCATTTGCTGCTGACACGGCAGCCGATATCGCGCCGGGTGTGGAGCGCGGCGCTGTTCGTGATCGTGCTGGCGACGATCGTCGGCATCCCCTACCTGTTCTCGACGCTGCGCGACGTGACGCACAGCGAGCCGTACCGCTACTGGGACGCGCGGCCCGCCGACGTGGGCGAGCTGGTCGATGGCGCGCTGCACGCGGTCGGTGGCGTCCTGTGGCGCGGCGATGAGTCCGTGACGCGCAACGTGGCGCGGGCGTCGCTGCTGGGGCCGGTGCTGGGGGTGCTGTTGCTGGTCGGTGTGGGTGAGGCGATCCGGCGCTGGCGCGACCCGCGTTATGCCCTGCTGGGGCTGGCGCTGCTGTTCGGCCTGCTCATCGATATGTGGGTCAGTGTTGAGACCACGTTTTCAGCGAATCTGGTGCTGTTTCCGGCGATCCTGATCCTGCCGGGGGTCGGCGCGCAGGTGATCGCGGACGGGCTGCGGGCGCGTGGTGCACGCGCCACGTGGCAGCCGGTTTCGCTGGTCCTGCTGGTCGTGCTGGCCGGTAACGCGATCGTGCTGCGCGACCGCTTGTTCGTTGACTGGCCGCGGGATGGTGCCGTTCAGCAGGCTTATCACGCGCACATGGCGCGCGTCGCGGCGTACCTGGATCGCACCCCGGACGGGCTGCCGGTGTCGCTGTGTACGACGCGGCTGGAAGAACCAGGGCCGTCCGGCATGACGCCGCTCGAAACCCTGGCCGCGATGCGCCACCGTGAAGACATGGCGATCCGGCATTCGGACTGCCGGGGCGGGCTGGTGTTGATCAACGCCGGTGAGCCGATGCGTTTCGTCTTCGGCAAGGCGACGGACCGCGCGCAGCTTCCGCCGGAGCTGGCCGAATGGCTCAGCGATGCCGAACCGGTCGCGGTCGATGGGCTGCCGGAAGGGTCGGTGCTGCGCATGGACGTGCAGCAGCGGCTGCGCGACGCAGGCGGACAGTGGGATGCGCTATCGCCGGTGTACTTTATGCCGGACGATTCGGGCGCCGGGGAGCGTGCCAAGCTGCCCGTCCCGCTGGACGATCACCTGACGTTTGCGGGCTACGATCCGCGCGCGCTGCGCCAACCGCGCACGGCGGGCGGCGCGCCGATTGTGCTGGTCACGTACTGGCGCGTGGATGGCGAACTGCCGGACGACCTGGGCATTTTCGCGCATTTGCTGGCGTATCCTGACAGCGACTCCAACGGCCCGGCGCGGATTCCGCTGCTCGAACCCTGGGCCGAGTCCAACTCGATCGACGTGGTGCCGAGCGAGCTGCAAAAGCGCGATTTCTTCGTGCAGGTATCCTACCTGTGGCTGGCGGAGAACCTCAGGCCGGCGGATTACGCGCTCACGGTTGGCGCATATACGGACTCGGTTTCGGTGCTGGCGAACCATCTTAACGTGCTGGACCCGCAGCAAGAGTACCGCCCGCGCGGTGATCGGCTCGTGCTGGGCAACGTCACGGTTCAGGCCCCGCCTGATGACGAGGATGCTGGCGCTGCACCGGGCAGTAGCAGCGACACGGACGCGGATCAGCCCGGCGGCTAGCACGTCCGTGCGGCGATCGTGACCGCCGCCAGCGAACCTGATCCGCTGGCCGGTCGCCAGACCAATAACCAATGACCAACAAGCAGGAACAACCAGACACTATTGTGTTTTGGGGGAGACGAGCGTGATACACCTGGACGGCAGTCAGGGCGAGGGCGGGGGACAAGTTGTGCGCACGGCAGTGACGCTCAGCAGCATCACCGGCACCCCGGTCCACATCGACAACATCCGCGCCGGGCGCGACCCTGGCGGCCTGCGCGCGCAGCACGTCACCGCGATCCAGGCGGCGGCGCAGATCTGCGACGCGGCGATCACCGGCGTCGAGAAGGGGTCGGCGGCGATCACGTTTGAGCCGCGTAGCGCGGTCAAAGCGGGGGATTACGTCTGGGGCGTCGGCACGGCAGGCTCGGCGGTACTGGTGTTACAGACCGTGCTGCTGCCGCTGGTGTTGGCCGAGGGCAAATCCTCGGTGCAGGTGTCCGGCGGCACGCACGTCCCGAACGCGCCGTCCGGGCATTACCTGCGTGACGTGTACATGCCGCTGTTGTTGCGCAGCGGTGCGGACATCGAGATTTACATGGATTCCTACGGCTGGTTGCCGGAAGGCGGCGGGCAGATCACGGCGTATATCGACGGCGGCAAGCGGCTTAACGGGCTGGACATGAAGGTACGCGGGCGCTTGGAGCGCGTGTTCGGGGTAGCGGTAGGGTGCAATCTGCCTTCGCACATCCCACAGCGCATGGCGAACCGCGCGGCGAACCTGCTCGCCGACCACGTCGAAGCGCCGCTGGACATTCGCCCGCAGCGCACGCGCAGCATCAGCACCGGCGCGGGCATCTTCCTGACCGTCGAGTATGCGAACGGGCGCGGCGGCTTCGGTTGCCTGGGGCGCAAGGGTATGCCGTCGGAAGCGGTCGCCGAGCGCGCCGTGACGGATATCCTGCACTTCGTGGAAAACGACGCCGCGCTGGACCGGTATGCTGCCGACCAGATGATCCTGCCGCTGGCGCTGGCGGACGGCCAGAGTTCGTTCCGCACCGAGACGATCACGCGGCACTGCCGCACGAACATCGCGGTGGTGCGTGCGTTCACCAATCGCCCGATCTTCGCGGACGACAACACGCGTATCGTGAGCTTCGGGGCCGCGCCGTGACGGGTGCGCGCACAACAGCTTGGCATGCATTGACTCCTTCCTGACGCGAGTCACGTAGACGAAACGGGTTTCGTTATTTTCATGTTCGACATACTCTTTCTCGGCACATCCGCGAGCGCGCCTTCGGTTCACCGGGGGCTTTCGTCCCAGGTGGTGATGGTCAAGGACCAGCGTTTCTTGATCGACGTGGGCGAGGGCACGCAGCGCCAGATTCTGAAAAGCGGGATCGGGTTCAAGCGCCTTAACCGCATCCTGATCACGCATGGGCACCTGGATCACATCCTGGGGCTGGGCGGGTTGATGTCAACCTTCATGCGCTGGGAGAGCAACGAGTACCTGGAGATCTGGGGCGGACGGTGGGCGCTGGACCGGATTCAGGACCTGGTTTTCGGCGTGGTGCTGCGCGGGGCAAAGCCGCCCATGCCGCTGCACCTGATCGACGTGTCGCCCGGCGTGCTGATGGAAAACGACGATTTCAGCGTGTCGGCGTTCCCGGTGGTGCATCGCGGGCGGGACTGTTTCGGGTACGTGTTCCAGGAGAAGCCACGCCGCCCGTTCCTGGTCGAAAAGGCCGAGGCGCTCGGTGTGCCCGCCGGGCCGGAGCGCGCGCGGTTGGTGCGCGGCGAGCCGGTCACGCTGGCCGACGGACGCGTGATCCAGCCGGACGATGTGCTGGGCGAGGATGTGCCCGGCGCGCGGCTGGTGCACACGGGCGATCTCGGCGCGATCAACGACGAACTGCGCGCGGTGGCCCACGACGCGCACGCCCTGGTGATGGAAGCGACCTATCTCGACGACGATGCCGAGATGGCGGCCCAGTTCGGGCACATCACGGCGGGGCTTGCCGCGCGGTTCGCGGCGGAGATGAACGTCGGCACGCTGCTGCTGACGCACGTGTCGCGCCGTTACCGCGAGCGCGACATCATCGACGAGGCGCGGGCGTACTTCCCGAACAGCTACGTCGTGCGGGACTTTGACCGCTTCTCGGTGGCGAAGGGCCGCCCGGTGCAGAAGATCGAGAGCGAGTGATGATCGCCCGGTGCTAGAACGCACCGGGCTATGCATCTAGCGGACCGTAACAACGGCCCGTTAACGCAGGGGGAGATGATGTACAATCCGTTGGAAGACCCGATACCAGATGATCCGATTCAGCGTGTGCACGCCCTAGCGCGCGATCTGGCGTATGGTGTCGTTAAAGGATTTTGGTCAGCGGAAATATTGGTTACTTTTTCTAGGGGAGGTGAGATTTGGCGTGTTCTTCCTCATAATGAATCAGTATCCCTTTCTGAGAAATGGGAAGCTCAATATCCATTTGTAAGTATTTTTGTTTCATTTGGCTATCTCCAGATTTCTCGCGTTGATGAATTCTCGAAGCGCTACTTATTGACGCCTAAAACATTTGAACTTCTCGAACGACCCACGCCAACGTCGATCTTTGTCTCCTACAGCCGGAGCGAAAGCAGTGCATTTGCATTGTTGCTACTTGCACGTTTCAAAGAGCTTGGGTTAGAACCATTTCTTGATATGAGCATTGAACCCGGAGATGACTGGCACGCGCATTTGTATGATCAGGTTGTAGAACGAGAGAATTTTGTAATCCTGATCGGCCCGTCTACTCTTGAATCTCGTTGGGTGAGGCAGGAAATCAAGTGGGCGCTTGAATCGGGCGCTCAGATTATCCCCATTTGGCACAATAGGTTTGATGACGCGAGACTTTCTGATATTCAGAAACAATATCCCGATTTGGGTGAGTTCTATAAGAAACAAGCAATCAAGGTTGAAAACGAGAATGCTGTTGCGTACGAAGGCGCGATAACACAGTTGCTCAATCGCTTCGGCGTGACACCATGAGTTAAGGGCATTTTATGCACACCTATCCTGAATGTTTGCCGTGCTTTCTGAAGCAGGCGCAGTTGGCGGCGCAGCGCGCCGATGGGGCCGACCCCGGCCTGGCGTTCCGCACGATCCAGCACGCCGCCGCGACCGCGCTCCCGCTGGCGCAGATGCACCGCACGCCCGCCGTAAACGCGACGCTCGTCTTCCGCGCGGCGACGGAGTATCTCGGCGTGCGCGATCCCTATGCCGATGAGAAGCGCCGCTACAACGCGCTGGCGCTGGATGCGGCGGACGCGCTGCGCGCGCACATCGCTGCCGCGCCCGATCCGCTGGCGGCGGCGGTCAAGGTCGCGGCGCTGGGCAATGTGCTGGACCTGAACATCATCGCGGACGTGGACATGACCGCGCTGGTCGACGAGGCGCGCGCGGTGACGTGGGGCATCGACCATTACGCGCGTTTCCGGCAGGATGTCGCGTCCGCGCGGCGCATCTTGATCCTGGGCGACAACGCGGGCGAGATCGTGTTCGACCGGCTGCTGATCGAGGTGCTGCCGCCGGGAAGCGTGACCTACGCGGTGAAGTCCGGCCCGATCGCCAATGACGTGCTGCTGGCGGACGCGGAGCAGGTGGGCCTGCATGCCGTCGCGGACGTGATCGAAACCGGCAGCGACCATTTCGGCGTGCCGCTGGAGCGCTGTTCCCCGGCGTTTCGCGCCGCGTTTGGCGCGGCGGACGTGATCATCGCTAAGGGCATGGCGAACATCGAGACGCTGAGCGAGGTTGACGCCAACCTGTATTTCATCCTGAAGGTGAAGTGCCCGGTCGTCGCGGCGCAGATCGGGGCGCGGCATGGCGATCTGGTGCTGCTCTCGCAGCGGGCGCGGTAATGGCGGGCCGAATCTCGTAGCGTTGTATGGGCAGCGTTTACGGCACGGGGCGGAGCATGAACGGCAGGGCGGAACGCGCACTCGTCGCGGCGATCCTGGCGGTGTATGTTTTGCTGGCGGCGGGGTTCAGCCTGGGGCCGATCTTCGAAGGGCCGGACGAGATCGAGCATTACCGCTATATTCGCACGCTGGCGGATACAGGATCGCTGCCCGATCCGCGCGGCCAGGAACGCGGCGAATACCACCAGGCCCCGCTGTATTACATGCTGCTCGCGCCGGTCATGCGGTTGCTACCGGACGATGATTTCTCCGCGATCGACGGGCGCTTGAATCCCTACTACGGCGCGCGGATTCACCTGGTCGGCAACGACAACAAAAACATCTACCTGCATTCCCGCGCCGAACGTTTCCCGTACAGCGACAGCCCGACCGCCGCCGCCGTGCACGTGCTGCGCCTGTTTTCCGTGTTGCTGGGTGCGGGCACGGTGCTGACCGGCTATGCCATCTTTCGCCTGCTGTGGCCGCAGCGATCCGCGCCGCGGTTGCTGGCGCTGAGTCTGGTGGCGTTCTGGCCGCAGTTCCTGTTCCTGTCCAGCGTGATCACGAATGATATCCTGCTGATCTTCCTCGCGACGCTGTGCCTCTACTGGCTGCTGCTGTATGCGCGGGACGGCCCCTCGCGGCGTAACAGCGCCGCGCTGGGGATCACGCTGGGCGCGCTGCTGCTGACTAAGGTAAGCGCGGCATTCGTCGCGATCCCGGTGGGAGTCGCCGTGCTGCTGGATCGCCGGACGTGGCGCTACGTGCCGCTGGTGGCGGCGCTGGTCGCGCTTGTCGCGGGGTGGTGGTACGCGCGTAACACTGTGCTGTATGGCGATCCCGTGCTGACGCAGGCGGCGTTAGATACCTGGGAATCCGAAGCGATCCGGCCCGGTGAGCTGGCGCTGGACGTTGCGCTCAAGCGCGTGCCGTTCGCGTATGAGACGGTGTGGGCGCGGTTTGGTCAGGGCGCGGTCGCGGTGGCGGAGCCGATCTACACGGTCTTTGATGCGCTGCTGGTCATGGCGGCGGGCGGGCTGGCGATCCGTGCCTGGCGCGGCGCGCGCGGTGCATGGACGGCAGCCGGACTCCGGTTTGGGCTGCTGGTCGGCTGTTTCGCTGTATCCTGGATCGGCGCGCTGGTTTACCTGGCGGCTTCGGCATGGTCGGGCAACCAGGGGCGTTACCTGCTTCCGGGCATCGCGGCCTGGAGCGCGATCATCGTGTTTGGGTTGCTGGCGTGGTTGCCCGCGCGCGCACATCGCGCTGCCGCGCTGATGGGTATGCCGCTGCTGGCCGCAGTCGCGACGCTGGCGCTGTTCGGTTATTTCCTGCCGTCCTACCGCGTGGCGGCGGTTTCGGGGGCGATTGAGCGTCCCCTGGCCTATCGTTTCGGCGACGCTGCCGAATTGATCGGCATTGCTCCCGCACGTCCTGTAGCTCGTCCCGGCGAAACGGTACGCCTGACGCTGTACTGGCGCGCGATCCAACCGGCGGAGACCGATCTGCTGGTCTATCTGCACACGGTCGAGGGCGATCTGATCCGGCGCGAAAGTTACCCCGGCAATGGGAATTTGCTCGCGACAGACTGGCAGCCGGGCGACCGCTGGGCTGAACATTACAGCGTAACGATTCCGCGTCACGCGCCGGAGCAAACAGCGTATACGCTGGTGGCCGGGCTGTACGATCCGGTGGATGGGGTCACGCTGCCCGCACAGGATGCGACCGGGCAGGTCGTGAATCCGGTGATCGGGCAGATCGGGATTAGCGGTCGTCCCGGCTCGATTGACACGGCTTACATTCTCGGTGATGGCATCGGGCTTGAGACTCCGCGCGTGACCCGTGAGGGCGACCAGGTGCGCGTGTGCCTGCGGTGGCACGCGCGTTCCCGCGTGGCGGCGCGCCTTACCGTTTTCGTGCACCTGCGTGACTCGGGCCTGGAGCCGGTGCCCCAGGCCGACGTCCAGCCGCCCTATCCCACCGATCTGTGGCAGGCGGGTGAAGTGGTGGATCAGTGTGTGTCGTTGGCGGTGCCAGGCTTGCCTGCTGCGGGATGGCATCTGGCGATCGGAATGTACGACGCGCACGACGTGCAGCGCTTGCCGGTGCGCACGGCGGACGGTGCGCGGTTGGCTGATGATGCCATCGTCGTTTCGCCGTGACTGTCCATGCTCCCCGCACGGCTGCCGCGAACAGGCGCACGCGGTCCCCGGCGCGGCAGTCAGTTGACCGTAATGGACTTGAGGTGAAGTGAATCGCCGCCAAGGACGCCCACGATATTGTCTCCGGCTTGGCTGACTGCTACGGGAAGCCGTTGCCCTGTGTTGTAGTCGTAGAGGCCCAACAAGACGCGATACATTCCCGGTGATGCCGGAAGTTCGATCGAGATCGTGTCGCTGATCAGCGTCTCGGTGACTTCGTTCCACGTGTATGCCGGGCGCGAGGGCCGCACCGGGGGACCGTCCCACTGAGCGACAGGCTGCCGGTCACCCTGAGGGACGATGTGAACAAACAGTGAGTAGTCCCTTTGCGGTGTGCTGTCCGCCTGCCAGTATAACCTCAGGTTTATGCTGTTCCCGGCGGTGAGATCCGCCCCGTCCCAATCATAGCCAGCTAAGCGGATTGAATCGCCGAAGCTGACATTGGCCTCTTCTTCCATTCTCCAGAGCCGGTAAACCGACATCTCCGGCCCCCGGTGGTCTGGTGGCTCGTAAAACCTTCGCAACAGCAGCATCGCGTCGAGATAGGCCTGGCCGGTGGGCGTGCTGCGAAGATCGACGAGCTGGTGTTCAGGAAGGACCGCGTACAAAATTCCTCGTTCACGCCATTCTTCAAGTGGGGCGTCTGTTATCTGTTCAATGCGGTACCAGTTAAACCATTTGTGACCGGGCAAACCGCTCCAGTAGTTGTTAAAAACCTTGTGGTTCTCGTAAGTGACAAGCACCCACCCGGGTTCTAAGTTTTCCTCGCTCCAGGCGCGAAGCGCAACACGCGTATCAGGTGGGGTGTAGTCTGCAACGATGTGTTTGATGGTACGCGCCTGCGGGAGGAATACGAGCGCCCCCAGCCCGATCGCCAGCGTGATCCGGCCCAGGGGCTGCCACCGTTTCGGGAAGACTGCCAGCATTTGCGCCAGTGCGACGGCCAGCAAAACCACGATCGCGCTCGTTGCGGGAATCACATCCTTGATGCGGCCTGTCTCGGATACGACGCTGAATGACGTCACGGCCCAGGGTTGGGCCAGGCTCAAGAAGCCGGCTACGCCGACCCCGCCCAGCGCTGCCTGGGGATGCTTCTGCCGGCGCGCGACGGCAAATGCAAGAACGCCCAGCGCCAACATGCCCACGAGAGCCAGCGGCCCAACCGGATCGAGCGGCGACACGGCCTGTTTCAGGTTATCGACGAGATACCCTGGCTGCAGAAGATTACCTGTCCCGGTGGTGCGGCTTTCTTTTGTCACGTAACGGCTTGAGTACGCCAGCCCGTTGTTCAGCCAGAGCAGGACCGCAGCAATGCCTGCTATCAGGGCGCTGTATGCAATGTAGCGGCTGCCCTGTTTCCGGTCTTCTTTGAACAGGACCCAAAGCATGACCAGGCCCCCTGTCCCCAGGACGGGCGCAACCGGATACTTGACAAAGATACCGGCCATGCCGGCAAACACGCTCCAGACGGCAAGGTGACGTTTCTGCCTATCCGTTGCCGCAACTACCGCCAGCCAGAGAGCGATCGTTGACGCGAGCACCGCGAGCGGGTCCGCCAGCGCCTTTGGAGCCTGCAAGATGAGGGCGGGGGACCAGCCCCAGAATGCTGCTGCCAGCCAGGCAGCCGTGTGCCCCATGATCTGCCGGGCAGTAAGCGCAACAAAAAGGCCCGTCAAAAGGTTGAACAGGATCGAGATCAGGCGCAACTTACCGATGACATCGCCCATTACAACGGGCTGCGTGGTCTGTTCGGTGATCAGTTGAACAGCCAGATTCAGCCCGGGATAGATGGGGGGATAGCCGTGGTGGTAATCTGGATCGTCAAACTCAAAGCGGCCCCGCCATTCCTGTGCCAGCAGGTAAAGTGATGGCTCGTCAGGGTCCTCAATATAAGGCAGGCTGTAGTCATAAATCAAAACACGCGGCACAGCGCCGATAATCAAGATCGCTGCGAGAACGATCCAAAACGCTTTCCGCTGATCGTAACCGGGGATCATTGACTGTAACATCCCTTCGGGCCGTGCCGGTTGATGTGAGCGTAAAGTCTACCGCGCATGAACAGCCCGTACAATACCGGCTCCGCAGGTCCCGCTGCCGCGATCATTGACCCTGGATTTACCGCAACGGTTGCGGTATCATAACGCCCTGCACAACGAGCATGGTCAAGGAAGGCCCGGACGATGAAGGTTATACTCAAAGAATATGTCTACAAACAAGGCGTTGCGGGCGATGTAGTCGAGGTTGCCGACGGATTCGCGCGTAATTTCCTGTTTCCGCGTGGCCTGGCCGTCAAAGCGACGCCCGGCGCGCTGGTCGAAAACCAGAAGCTGATCGAGAAGGCGAAGGAAAACCGCGAGCGCCTGCTGGCGATGGAAAACGAAGCCGCCGCCAAGATCGACGGTGTGGAGCTGGTGTTTGGCATGAAGGCCGGCAAGAACAACAAACTCTACGGTTCCGTGACCACGCGCGATATCGCCGCCGCGCTGGAAGAGAAGACCGGCGTCGACATCGACCGCCGCCGCATTGCCGAACGCTCGCTGCGCGAGCTGGGCGTGCACGAGGTCCCGGTGAGCCTGTCGCACGTCGCGAATCCCGTGCTGCGGGTTGTGATCGTGCGCGAGGAAGAGGTCCAGCCGTACCTGGACGGCGAGCTGGTCGAGACGTTGCTTGAGACGGGCGACCAGAAAGACGAAGCGGCAGCCGAAGCGGAACCCGCGCCGACCGTCGCCGAAGCGCAGGCCGAAGCAGCCGAAGCTGCCGAGGCGGCTGAAGTGGAAGCCGAACCAATTGCCGAAGCGGTTGAAGAGACTGCCGAAGCCACCGAAGAAGACGCCGAAGAAGCGGAAGTCTAGCCGTTCAGCAGCGCGCGTCATGGTGCGGCATAAACCCCATACGTTAACGGAGTGCGGGTGTTGGGAAAAATGCCCGCGCTTTGTTAGGATTCACTCGTTGGCGAGTTGGAGATGAACGCGTGAGTGACGCAGAGCAGATCGGGCGGCGGTTGCGCGAAGCGCGCGAAGCGAAAGAACTGTCGCTCGATGAAGTCGAACAGGCTACTCGCATTCGAGCGCGTTTCTTAGAGGCGCTTGAAGCGGGGGACTATTCCAGCATGACGCCCGTGATGGCACGCGGATTCCTGCGCAATTACGCGCGTTTTCTGGACCTGGACGTCGACCTGCTGCAATCCGAGCTGGACGAGGACAAGGGGCTGTTCAGCCGCCGCCGCCAGCGCGACCGCCTGCCGACGACATCAAGCCCTAACCGGGGGCCCGCTGAACCGGCTGCGCCGCCGCCGAACCGGCTCGCGCCGCGCCAGCGACCCCCGCGCCCGGTGCGGCGCTCACGCGGGGTGCTTGGCAATATTCTGGTCGTGCTGCTGTCCGGGGCGATCGTGGTGGGGTTGGTGATCGGCGCGACAACGCTGCTCGACCAGTGGGCCGAGTCCGAGACCCAGCCCGGCACCAATGCCGGCGCGTCACCGTCCCCGCCGGCGGTGCCGGATGAGATGGGCGCTCCTGCTGCCGAGGGTGACGCTTCCGGGACGGACATGGACACGGACACGGAAGCGCTGCTCGCCGAACCGGACGCCGCCGCTTCCGAGAACCGGGTCGATGATTACACGCCGCCGCCGCTGACCGGCACGAGCATCACGGTGGCGATCGAGATCGTGCAGGACACCTGGATTCGCATTGCGGCGGATGGCGTGGTGCAATACGAAGGCACCGCCAAAGAGGGCGACATCCTCAACTACACCGGGCAGGAAAGCGTCAGCGTTCGCGCGAGCAACGCCGCCGGGCTGCGCCTGACGGTCAACAACCTGCCGCAGGGCGTGCTGGGGAGCCGCGGCCAGTTGTTCGAGCAGGTCTTTACGCTCAATGGGGCCGCCCCGCCGGGAGGCGAGATCGGGGGTGATCTCCCTGACCTGCCCAGCGGTGACACGAGTCTGTCGCCGGGGTCACCGGAAGTGACCACGACTATGCTCCCCGCGTCGCCGACTGAGGCGACGCTTTTCGTTACCCCCACCGCGACGCTGCCGCTTGATCCCGGTGACGGCAGCGTGCTCGGCGTGATGACCCAGACGTCGCAGCCGGTCACACCGACCGTGCCGCCGGATACCGCGACAACAACGCCGGAAGCCACGCGCACGCCCACGCCGTCCCCGACCGCGACGCGTGCAGAGGTGACCCCGACCGCCGGGGTTACCGCCACTGCGACGGCTACCGCGACGCCGCAGCCGAGCGATACTGCCACTGCGACACGCACGCCGACACCGACGCGGACGCCGTCCCCGACCGCGACGCGAACGCCCACGCCGTCACCCACACCGTCGCCAACCGCGACGCAAACGCTAACGCCGACGCGCACGCCCACGCCGACCCTGTCACCGACGCCGAGTTTCACGCCGACGCAGACGCCGTTCTTGCCGCCGCGCCTCACGCGGACGCCGTCGCCCGTCCCGAAGTGACCGTGCCGCGCGGCTGTGCCTGGATAACGAAACCGGCGCGGGGTGGGGGATGTCCCCGATCCCGCGCCGTGCGCGATGGTTGGGCTGTGATGCGCGCGCTTACGCGGCGAGCCGGGTGATCTGCTGCTTGAGCTTGTCTGTCCCGGCCACGCCGTGATTCACCCCCTGCGGGCGGCCCGCGCGGTCGAGCACGAAAGTGGTCGGCACGCTCAGCACGCCCCAGCGGTCGGCGGCGTCGGGGTGCTCCAGCGCGTTGACCTCGATCACCTGCACGCCGTCGCCCAGTTCGTCTTGCAGGCGGCGCAGGGCGGGGCGTTGTTGCATCCGGCAGGGCGCGCAGTGCGGCGTCGTGAAGTAGAGGATCGCCGGCACGCCGGGGCGCATGGAAGCCAGCACAGGGTCACGCGGCGCGACCCGTCCGCCCCGCCAGACCTGCCAGCGCCGGAGCAGCATGTACATGGCGACGCCTGCCGCCGCGAGTGTAGTCAGAATGAGCAGTCGTTCGAGCATCAGGCTACCTCATGGCGCGAATGGTCGAAGCCGGGCACGCCGAGCCGGTTCAGCCAGTAATACATCGTGCAGCCGGCGCACCAGCCCGCGAACAAGTTCAGGCTCGCCAGGACGATCACCAGCGCGACGAGACCCCAGCCCACAAGCGGCGCGCTCGCAGCTAGCGCCAGCGCCCCGCCTGAGACGAACGTCCCGCCGATGAACTGCGCGAACCGGTGCGGCTCCGGGTGGTCGGGCTGGACGTCCGGCTCGACCAGCCCCAGCGGGAGCAGGACATGCCGGTAGACGCGCCCGAACAACCCGGCAGGGGGATACGCGGCCTCGATCAGCATCGCCAGCCCGACCAGCGCGGCCAGTGCGGGCAGGTCCAGCACGAACGCCAGCGCCAGCAGCGCGATCGTGAATGTTTGTTTGGTACGGATCAGGTTTTGGTCAACACGACGTTCAGCGGTCATGGGTATCTCCTTTTGTCGTGCGTGTTGGATAGACACGAAAAAGCCAACGGGCATACAAAAAGCATGGAGTCGCGCGTTGTGCGGGGGACGTCCACGCCTGCAGCCGTTGGCTTGTGTTGTCGTTAACGCAAATTCTGCCGAAGCTGTGGCGCTAGTGCCCCCGCTCCAGACAGATGCAGAATGTGCTTATGGTTGCGATCATGCCACTCACATCCCTTAGTGTGTGCTCGGTATGCGGAAAATTGTAGATTTAATTGACGGAAATGTCAATAAAGCTTGATGAAATATAACGCGATTCTGAGCTTGGTTCTGTTGGCACGCCAACAGAACCAAGCTGAACCGTCATATGTCGCTGGGGCGACAGCAGGCCGGGCATGCGCCGGTGCCTTGTGTGTTCAGACCGGGCGGCTGTACATCACCTGCGTGTAGGGCAGGCGCTCGGCGTCGACCTCAAGCTGTGGCAGGATCACGTCCCACACGAACGCGGTGATCGCGGCGTAATCCTGCTGGGCCGCCCAGTCGCGCAGCGCCATCAGCAGCAACGGGCTGATCGGGCGCTTGGTCCACACGTAGGCGTGCACGCGGTCGGGCTGCCAGCGATCCTGCTGCATCAGGGCGAAGGCTTCCTGCCCGGTGACGGTGACCCTCAGCCGCGCCGAGTCGCGCTCCACGATCTCCGGCACGCTGTTCCAGAAGTCCGGCGGCATGCGGTCCCATTCCTGGCGCGCGTTCTGGTAGCGGCCCAGCGGCATGTGCCAGCCGTGAATCTGCGCGGCGTCGAACTGTTTGAGTTCCGCCGCCTGGTAAAACACGCGCCCCGCCTGCGCCGGGATCAGGTAGTCGTGGCCGGTGTGGGCGCGGGTGAAGTGGTGGTGTTCGTATAGCGGTGCGTCGGCCTCGGCGTCGGCGGCGGTGATGCGCCGGGCGTTGATCGCCTCCCCGATGTTGTGGATGTAGGTCAGCAGCGCGCTGGCGAGGCCGAGGTCTTCAAAGTCCGGGTGAACGGTCAGCTTGCTGATGTTGACGTGATGCCCGAACGGTTCCGGCTCCTGCCAGATGAAGACTTCCGCTTCCGCGCCGACCGCGCCCTCGACTTCCGCCACGATCGGGATGCCGTCACCCGCCCGCAGCAGGCTCGCCAGGTGCACCGAACACATCTCGATGCTGGACCAGGGGCCGCCCACCAGCCAGCGCTCGAACAGCGTCAGGTCGGCGTAGTCCGCCGGGACGTGCTCGCCGTCGATGGTGCGGCGCGTCCACTGCTCGATGGTGGCGTTGTGCAGCGCGGTGATCTGCGCCGCGTCCGCGAGATTCGCTTGCCGAACCGTGATTTGTGACATGGGGTTATGGCTCCTTTGCAGAAGCGTGATCCGTAATGGCGTTGGCCGTGCTTACCAAAAACACGTGCTGTCCTGGCGGCATCTAATGCTCTTTTTCGAGCACATCCAGCGCAAGGCGCACCGCTTCCCCGACGTAATCCGCGCAGCTTGCATCAGGCTGCCGCGCCTGGGCCGCGATGTTCCCGGCGAGCAGGTCGCCGCAGGCCAGCGATCCGAACTCGGCCCGGAAGCGCCGCATGAACTGGCACGCGGTGGCCTCGATGGTGGCGTGGGAAGCGTGCGGTTCCACCGGACCCAAGAGCAGCCCCAGGCCCATGATCGCGCCGGTGACCGCGCCGCACGTCTGGCGCGTCCCGGCGATGCCGCCGCAGAAGCCGCTGGCAAGCGCTACCAGCGGGTCCGGGTCGCGCCCGGCGTGGTGCGCCAGCGCGATCAACACGCTTTCGGAACAACAATACCCGTTTGTGAACAACGTGCGGCTGTGCTGGATTGCGGGTTTCTGTTGGTCGGTGTGCATATGGTCGCCTTTCGTGTTGTGTGCCCGCCAGTCTATTGAGAGTAAACGACTCGGCGTTTCCCGGCAAGCGGAATCCGGTCGCGGTGCGGGACAAACGCACGGACCAGGGCTGCTGATCCTGCCCGCACTCACAGCACGTCCGCCAGCCCGATCTTCGGGTCGCGCTGTGGGAACAGCACGCGCAGCAGTTCGGCGTGACGCGCGTGATACGCAGCGTCCAGGTGCGTGCTGCCGTACCAGCCGGTGATCAGCCGCATGAACGCGCTGGCCGGGATTTCCAGCTCCACGATTTCAGGTTCTTGGCGGTCGTTCTGGCCCAGGTGAATCGCGGCGTATTCGTGCTCGGTGGTGATGACCAGCTCGTAGGCGCGCCCGGCGAACCGGCTCTCGAAGCGGCGCGTGTCCAGCACCGGGTGGAGCAGGTCGAGCGCGGTCGCCAGGTTATGCAGGCGCATGAATCCCGCGCCGGTGAAGTGGCGCAGGTGCGCGCCGCGCACCAGGGCATGCTGCATCAATGCGCTTTCAGGGTGCACAAACAGCCCGATGCGGCTGGTGTTGAGCGTGCGCGCCGTCTGCGCGATCGCGCCCAGCAGCGCCTCGATCCCGTCCGGGTGCGTGCCGCCCGTTTCGATCACGCTGAACGGGGTTTCCTCGTCCGGTTCGCGGAACAGGTTGGCCGGTTTGTGGGCCACCATCCGCGCATACGCCACCACGCTGCCGTGCGTCTCCGCAACCAGGAAATCGTCCGGGTCATAGCGCCCGGTGCGCGCCAGGTGATCAAGCTGCCACTGCCATTCATCCACATCGCGCGCCAGCAGGTAATGACCGTCCGCGCTCGCGGCAGCATAAAGCGCCTGCACGGCGGGCAGATCGCTGAGGTAGAAGCGGCGCACGGTGACGGCTTCGTTGCGCGCGCCTAATCGTTCGGCGCTGCGCCGTTCGTAACTGTGCGCGAAATCCCACGCGCCGGCGGAGAGTGCGTGGTTGGTGGCGATCGTCGATTCAAAGCTGGTCAGGTACAGTCCGGCTGCCGCCGCGTACTCCCACGCATCGAACAGGTCCGGCGCGGCGAACGTCAGGCCGAGCGCGTCGCCGCGCTCAGTTATGCGCGCGTGCAGCGTGTCGAGCAAGGCGGTTTCGTAGCCACGATCGCGGTAAGCGGGCAGCACGGTGATCGAGCCGAGTTCGGCGGTTGGCAGCAAGCTGGGGCCGATCTGCACCCCGCGCGGGATGATCATCGCGTGCGCGGCGATATCGCCGGAATCCCCGTCGATCACGAAGCAGTCCGCCGGGTCAAAGCCGGGGGTCATGCCGTAGGATGCCGCCAATGTCGCGACCTGGTCGGGGCTGTACACTTGCTCGAAGTGTGCCAGCAGCGCGTCCCAGTCGTCCGGCCAGCGGATCGCTCGAGTCGTCGTCATGGTGCGTTTCCCTCGCGCTATGTCCCCACCATACCCCCTTCCTGCCGCCATTATAGTCCGGGGCCGGGGGGTGGCGCTATTCGCGGGCCGGCGGTAGTGTGTCGCGTTTAGTTGACATCGTGATTACGCGGCGATCGATCGCCGCCCCGCGCGTGGCTACATTCCCGTCGCACCCTGGCAGGGCGCTTAGACATCATCCGGTCACGCGACGATCAGGGCCGTTTGGCGGTTCTTGCGAGCGATAGCCGTGTCCTTGCAGGGCACGGCGCGCTTTCGATTCGGCTGAATCGCTTGCGGATTTGCGCAGCGAAGGTAAAGTAGAGTTGATGCAACGTCCGGCGGGGAGCCAATCAGATCACCTGACAAGGAGGATGGCTTGACCAGCAAAGACGACCTGTATATCTTCGCCGGAACGTCCAATGAACCGCTGGCGCAGCGCGTCTGCGACTACCTGGGCGTTCCGCTGCGGCCCACCTATATCCAACGCTTCAGCCACGGCACGCTACAAATTCAACTGGGCGACAGCGTGCGTAACAAGGATGTCTACATCATCCAGTCCCTTACCGCCCCGGTCCACCGCCACTTGATGCAGTTGTTGATGATGCTCGACATCGCCCGGCACGGGGACGCGCGCCGGGTGACCGCCGTGATCCCATATTATGCGTACGCGCGCGGTGACAAAAAAGACG
Source organism: uncultured Anaerolineaceae bacterium (assembly GCA_964425755.1). Lineage (GTDB taxonomy): Bacteria > Chloroflexota > Anaerolineae > Aggregatilineales > Aggregatilineaceae > CAYRNY01. The sequence continues at coordinate 352,009 of CAYRNY010000001.1, read as the reverse complement.
CGCCCCGCATTTCGATCACCGCCAAGCTGACCGCGCAATTGATCGAGACCGCCGGCGCGGACCGCGCGATCGCGCTGACGCTGCACTCACCGCAGGTGCACGGCTTTTTCGACGTGCCGCTTGATCACCTGACCAGCCAGAGTGTGCTGGTCAAGTATTTCCGGCAGCGCGGGCTGGAGGATACGGTCATCGTGTCGCCGGATGTCGGCTACGCCAAACAGGCGATCAAACTGGCGGCGGCGCTGCACCTGCCGCTGGCGGTCGCTACGAAGGTACGCCATACCGATACCGAGGTCGAGATCAAGACCGTGCTCGGTATCAGCGAGCCGCCGCCCAAACGCGCGATCGTGATTGACGACGAGATCGCCACCGGCAGGACGATGGTCGAGATCGTCGAGGCGCTGCAAGCGTTCGGCATCGAGACGTTCTGCATCGCGTGCACGCACGGCCTGTTCACCGGCGACGCGGTGGAGCAGCTCAACGCGCTGGAATGTGTCGACGAGATCGTGACGACCGATACCGTTTACGCGCCGCACGCCATCGAGGGCATCCCCAAGCTGGTCGTGCAGTCCGTCGCCTCGGTGTTGGGCGACGCGATCCTGTGCAACCACGAGGGGCGCTCGGTGGGCGATTTGTTCGCGTTCTGGGAGAAAGGCGCGCAAGAGACCGAGAAGTGACGCGGCAGCGCGTGCATGGTGGAGTCGTGGGGCAGTGCGCCGGTCTGGGCCGCTGCCCCGGTTGTTTTGCGGCGGTTGCTCGCCGGGCACCGGAACATCCCACTGCTAGCGGGCTGTCTGCCGGCGCGGTGACGCGTGACGAGTTGCAGGTTGACAGCGTCGCGGGGTTGGGTTAGCGTTCAGGCAAATAGTAAGGATCACGTCAAAATTCTTTTTCTTGAAAGGTACAAGCCTTATGCATTCCGCCTACGAACATGCCGACCACACCGAGCACGAACACCCCGGCGCGCTGATCCTGGGCCGCGATCCGCTGAGCATTGCGGACGTGGTGCGGGTCGCGCGCGACCGTGTCCCTGTGGAACCGCTGCCGGACCACGCGCCGCCCGGTACAGAGTTCGCCGCGCGGCTGGACCGCGTGCAGCGCAGCGCCGCCTGGGTCCAGCGCACGATGAACGAGATCGAGGCGGCGGAAGCCGAAGACCGCGATCCGCTGGTGATCTACGGTGTGAATACCGGGTTCGGTGATAATGCCGGGCGCGCGGTCTTCGGGCACGCATCCGACGCGATGCGCCTGAGCCGCAACTTGCTGCTGAGCCACAGCGTCGCCACCGGCCCGCACCTGGATGCCGATGCCGTGCGCGCGACGATGCTGATCCGCGCCAACACGCTCGCGCAGGGTTACAGCGGCGTGCGGCCCGTCGTGATCAACACGCTGGTGCAGATGCTCAATCGCGGCGTGTTGCCCGCGCTGCCCGCGCAGGGATCGCTGGGCGCGTCGGGCGATCTCGCGCCGCTGGCGCATCTCGCGCTGGTGCTGAGCGCCCCGGTCCCGGGCGAAGAGGTGCATCCCGGCGCGAACGGGTGGGCGTACTGGCAGGGCGCGCCGGTCGACGGGGCCGAGGCGATGCGCGCCGCTGGGATCGAGCGCGTGCTGCTCGGCGCGAAAGAAGGCGTCGCGTTGATCAACGGCACGGCCCCCAGCGCCGGGATCGGTGTGCTGGCGTGGCACGACGCGTATCGCGCGCTGGCGGCATCCGAGATCGCGCTGGCGCTGTCGCTGGAGGCGCTGCGCGGATTCCGGGACGCGTATTTCCCGCACCTGCACGCGGTGCGCGGGCATGCCGGGCAGGCGCGCGTCGCGGACTTCGTGTACCGTTTGCTGGAGGGCAGCACGCTGGTGCGCGGGGACGTGGATCGCGATATCGATCCGGCGCAGGGACCGCCGCAGGACCCGTATTCGCTGCGCGTGGCGCCGGTCGTGCTCGGCGCGGCGCTCGATGCGCTGCACTATGTCGAGGATGTGCTGACGCGCGAGATCAACGCCGTGACCGACAACCCGCTGATCTTCCTGGCCGGTGAGGGACCGATGCACCTGCCGCGTGCGATCAAGGCCGTGTCAGGCGGGAACTTTCACGGCGCGCCCGTCGGTTACGCGATGGACCTGCTCAAGATCGTGATCGCGGACGTGGCGAGCATCAGCGAGCGGCGCACGTTCCACCTGCTCGATCCGCGCCTGAATCGCGGCCTGCCGCCGTTCTTGATCCCCGACGAAGCGGGCAAAGAGGGCCTCAACAGCGGCCTGATGCTCGCCCAGTACACCGCCGCGTCGCTGGTGAGTGAGAGCAAGGTACTGGCGCACCCGGCCAGCGTGGACAGCATCCCCAGCAGCGCCAACCGCGAGGATCACGTCAGCATGTGCACGACCGCTGCCCGGCACGCCGCACAGATCGTCGCGAACGTGCAGGCGGTCGTCGCGATCGAACTGCTGTGCGCGTTCCAGGCGCTTGAGCTGCGCCTGCGCCAGGAGCCGGGGGCGCAGGTGGGCGAGGGCGCGGCGGCGGCGCTGGACTTCCTGCGCGGTGTTGAGATCGCGCCCGGCGTGCCGCTGCGCGTGATCACGCATGATGTCGCGCTGCACCCGTATGTCGACGCGCTGGTCGCGGTGGTGCGTTCCGGCGCGCTGCTGGACGCGGTCCACGCGGCACTGTGAGGTGTCCAGTGGAGGAAATGCCTAATGAGCGCGGGGATTCAACAGCCGATCCTGCTCGACCTGCCGGAGTCGTTTGAAACCGAACGGCTGATCCTGCGGCCCCCGAAACCGGGCGACGGGGCGGCGTATAACGCAGCGGTCCGCGAATCGCTGGACGCGCTCAAACCCTGGCTACCCTGGGCGCGAGAGGCGCCGCCGGTTGAGGAAACGGAGCACATGTGCCGCCGCAAATATGCCGAGTGGCTGCAGCGCGACGATTTGATGCTGACGCTGTGGCGCAAAGCTGACGGCGCGTTCGTCGGGGGCAGCGGGATGCACCGCATCGACTGGGCGGTGCCGTGCGTGGAGATCGGCTACTGGTGCCGCACCAGCATGACCGGCAACGGCTACATCACCGAGGCCGTGCGCGGGATCACGGCGTATGCGTTCGAGCACCTGCACGCGCAGCGCGTCGAGATCCGCATCGACGCGCGCAACACCGCAAGTATCGCGGTTGCAGAGCGGGCGGGCTATGCGCTCGAAGCACGTTTGCAGCGCCAGGCGCGGGATGTGCACGGCGAGTTGTGCGACACGCTGCTGTACGTGATGTTCCCGCCGCACCCGGATGAATGAGACCCGCGCGATCACGCGAGCAGTTTCAGCGCCGCGTCGACGGTCGGGCTGAACGTGAAGCGCCGGTCCGGGCGCGCCAACGTGCCCAGGCTGATCGCCATCGCGCGCAGGTACGGGTTCGCGCCTGCGATCACAGTACGGCACACGCGCCGATCACGCAGCAGCCGGAGCTGGCCCAGTTGCGGCAGCAAGTCGGCGGCGATCGTCTCAAGTGCGGAAAAGTCCGCGATGATCTGCAGGCAGTCGCCGTCGTCCAGCCCTGCAAAATACGGGGCTTCTGTTTCCTGGAGCGTCACGATATCGTCGTGTGTTATCGCGCCGTGAAAGCAGTAGTGCAGCACGTTGTCGTGATCAAGCCGGCGGATCGTGATCGGCACGGTAAGATAACCCTTTGCAGCGAAATGATCGGCGAAGTGCCGTGATTGTAATACAGTTTGGATGCCGCACGCAAGCCAGGCAGTAGGCGCGCTAACAGCGCAGAAATGTGCCCTCCGGCAAGGTGAGCGTGCAGGTGGCAAAACAGCACGGAATGAGGAGCTGGTATGGCGATTCAATTGAGCACGGTACAGGATATCGAGGCGGCGATCGCGTCTTTGACGGGCGGGCGGATTCTGGACGTGGCAACCGGTGACGGCTGGCTGCTGGCGTGGCTGCTGGATACGATGCAGGATGCGGTCGAGGGGGTCGGAATCGACCTACGCCCGCTGGACTTCGCCGCGCTGGACGACGCGAGCGTGTTCAACCGCGCGGACGTCGAGTTCCTGCAGATGGACGCGCACGCGATGGATTTCGCGGACGCCAGCTTTGAAACGGTGGCGATCGCCACGTCGCTGCACCACCTGCCGGACCCGCGCCCCGTGCTGGACGAGATGCTACGCGTGCTCAAACCGGGCGGGCATGTGGTGATCGTCGAGATGTACCGCGATCACCAGGACGGGCCGCAGATGACGCACATCCTGATGCATCACTGGTGGGCCGCGATCGATCGCGCGCTGGGCATCACGCATAACGAGACGTACCGGCGGCAGGAGCTGCTCGATCTCGTGGGGGCGCTGAACCTGCGCGACCTGGCCGTGTTCGACGTCGCTTTCGGCGCGGAAATGGACCCGCACGACCCCGAACGCCGCGATATTCTGCTCAAGCGGCTGGATCACTATTTGCGCCGCGCGGAAGAGCTGCCCAACCGGGACGAACTCGCGGCGCGCGCCGACGCGATCAAGCTGCGGCTGCTCAACGAGGGCTTCCGGACCGCGAACATGCTGGTGATCGCCGGGGGGAAACCGGGGTAAGGGCGCGTCGCGTACCTGGGGACAGGCTTACTGCACGAAGATGATCACGCGGGCCGCCTCACCGGTGATGTCGCCGTTCAAGGGCAGCACTTCCAGCGTGTGCGGGCCGGTGCTATCGGGCGTGTAAATGAAGCTGCCCTGGTAGCGCGTCGCGTTGTTGATCGCCATCGAATCGAGCACCTGTCCGAAGCGCCGGAGTTGGACCTCGGTCACCCCTTCTTCACCGCTGGCGACATACTCCACGCGTACCGGTTCCCCCAGGCTGACGAGCGTTTGGTCCGGCGGCTGCAGGATCGTCGCTTCAGGGCGCGCCGACTCCGGGGCTGCGGTGGTCGCGGCGGGGACGTCACCGCCGCCGCTTGGATCGCCGTTTGTCGCGCCGTTGTCGCCGGTGGTGATCAGGCTGGCGACCAGGACCAGCACAAACGCGATCACCACGACCAGGCTTACCACCCCGAGCACCCAGAAAAAACGCCCGATGCCCGGATCGGTCTCGGTCAGGTAATCGTCCTGCCGACGATCGCCGTAGGCGCTGCGCGGGGGCGCGACGTAGCCGGTGCTGGTCAGCGGCGCGCTCGTGGAGCGCGCCCGGTCCCGCAGGCGGCTTTCAGGAGGTGGCGATCCATGGCCGGGGGTGTAACGGCGGGGCGCGCTACGCGGCGGGCCGTTGTAGGGTGGCGGCGCGGTGCGGCGCTGGGTCGTGTGCTGGCGCGTGTGTTCTGGCGGGGCGTCCGGGGACGCGGTGGCGGCGTTATAGGCGGCATCCAGCGCGGCAGCGAAGGCACCCGCCGATTCGAACCGCGCCTCGGGGCGCTTGGCGAGCGCGCGGCTCAGCACCGGCTCCACTGCACGCGGCACATCGGGATTCAGGCTGCGCGGCGGTTCGGGCGCTTCGTGCAGGTGCTGGTACATCAGGCCGTGCGGCGTTTCCGCGGAGAACGGGACCTGGCCCACCACCATCCAGTACGCCATCACGCCCAGCGCGTAGATGTCGGTCTGCGGCGTCACCGGCTCGGAGCGCCACTGCTCCGGGGCCATATAAATCGGCGTGCCCATCATCGCGTTCGCAGCGGTGAGGCCGGTCGCGGTGCTGCCCTGGATCATTTTGGCGATACCGAAATCCGTCAGGCAGACGTTGCCATCCGTGTCGAGCAGCACGTTGGACGGCTTGAGGTCGCGGTGCACGATGCCGCGCCCGTGCGCGTAGTCCAGCGCCGCCGCGATCTGGTACACCAGCGTGAGTGTGCGCCGCACGGGGAGCCGCCCGCGCCGGCGCAGCACGTCCATCAGCGTGCCGCCGGTCATGAGCTGCAGCACCAGGTACAGGATGCCGTTTTCGCGCCCGAAGTCGTGCACGGTCAGGATGTTCGGGTGCTGGAGTTGCGCGACGATGCGCGCCTCGCGCTCGAAGCGGGCGAGCAGGCGGTCATCGGCGGCGAGTTCAGGGGCCAGCACCTTGATCGCGACCTCGCGGCCCACGCTGCGCTGGTAGCCGCGATAGACCGTCGCCATCCCGCCTTTGCCGATGACCGCGCGGATTTCGTATTGGCCCTGTCCGAGCGTCTGCCCGACCAGGTCGTGGTTTTGCTGTGGCATACGCGCGCCCGCTTTCTGTGTGCTGTGCGAGTCGTCGTTGCTATTGTACTCGATTTTGCGCGGTGTGACTGTGGTTTTTGCGTGGGGGGAGTCCGCCGGGCGCTGGAAGCACCCGGCTATACATCGCTCGGGCCGCGAACCGGCCCGTTAGCTGCCGCCCAAACCGGCGCGTGGATGGTGTTTAAGCGCCCTTCAGGGTGCGACCGGTACATAGCCCCGTGCTTGCAGCGCGGGGTGTGCTTCGCAGCACGGCGGCACAGGATAATCTCGTGTGCGTGCGCTCACCAGGCCACATCGACCGGGTAGCGTGCGATGTGTGGATCGGCGCTGAGCAGCGTGAGGTTTTCGATCCGTGCCTGCGCGACCAGCAGGCGATCAAACGGGTCGCGGTGGTGGTCCGGCAGATCGGACAGCGCCAGGAGATGCGAAAGCTCAATCGGCAGCAGGCGGATGTCATTTTGCTGTTGCTGCGATTCCAGTATCTTTGCCAAAGGTCTCGCCAGAATCAATTTTCCAACTTGTTGCTTGATCTGCATTTCCCAGACACTGACCAAGCTGATCAAGATGTCATTGGCTGGTTCGATAATGATGTCAAACACCCGCCGTGACAAACGGTTCGAGCTTGAATCCCACCAAATGAACGCGTGTGTATCCAGCAAATATCTCATTCTTCACCTAGCCAGAATTCATCCGGCAGCGGATCGTCGAAATCATCGCTCATCCAGGTGCCCGAGTTCAAATCCGGCACCCGCTCGCCGCTGGCCGGTGGCGACATGCGCACGACCGGCGTGTCGCCATCCATGATCAGCACATCCGTGCCTTCGCGCACGAGCGCGATCAGCGCGTCAATGCTGGCTTTCACGTCTTCGAGCTTGACGGTTTTGGGTGCTTTCGTTTGTGGTGCCATCGGTTTGTCCTCGCTCATTTGCACCTAGTATAGCACGGGGCAGCGCCGGGCTGTCCGCCGGGCGCTGGAAGCACCCGGCTATACATCGCTCGGGCCGCGAACCGGCCCGTTAGCTGCCGCCCAAACCGGCGCGTGGATGGTGTTTAAGCGCCCTTCAGGGTGCGACCGGTACATAGCCCCGTGCTTGCAGCGCGGGGTGTGCTTCGCCCTCAGACCGCCTTGCCCGCCAGCAGATCGCGCACCGCCTGCGCTGCGTGCTCTCGCGCGACGGTGACCTCGTGCCCGTCGCGCAGCCGCTTGAGCGACACCTGCCCGGCCTTGATCTCGTTCTCGCCCAGGAACGCGACGATCTGCGCGCCCTTACGGTCCGCGTACTGCACCTGCTTGCCGATGTTGCGCCTGGGGTTCATGTACGCTTCGGTGCGGATGCCCGCCGCGCGGAGTTCGTTCGCCAGGGCCAGCGACGCGGCCTGTGTCTGCTGGTCGAACACGGTGACGAGCGCCTGCACCACCGTCCCGCTGAGTTCCGGCGGGTACAGGTTCAGCAGGTCCATCAGGTCGATGATGCGCTCGATGCCCAGGCTGGCGCCGGTGGTCGGCATGCTCTGCTTGCGGAACAGGCCGATCAGCTCGTCGTAACGCCCGCCACCGGTCACGCTGCCGAGGTTGTCGGGCTTGGTGATGTAGGTCTCGTAGACCGGGCCGGTGTAGTAGCCCAGCCCGCGCACCATCGCTAGGTCGACCGTGAACCGGCTTTCCGGCACGCCCATCGCGCCGAGGTACTCGGCCATCTGCTGCAACTCGATGATGCCTTCGACCGCGACCGGGACATCCCGCAACTGCTCGCGAACCTGGCCCAGCGCCTCAAGGCCGCCGCTGCGCAGTTGCAGCAGGTCCATCATGCGCCCGATCACGTCGCCGGAGATGCCGCTCGCCGCGAGTTCCTGCTTGACGCCGTCCAGCCCGATCTTGTCCAGCTTGTCGATGCTGCGATACAGGTCGCCAAGCTGCGCGTCCGGCACCCCGGCATACGCGCCGATGCCGGTCAGGATTTTGCGGTTGTTGATGTGGACCGTGAAGTCCTCAAACCCCAGCCGGCCCAGCGCCGTAACCAGCAGGCTGACGATCTCCGCGTCCGCTGCCATGCTCTTCACGCCGACGATATCCACGTCGCACTGGAAAAACTCGCGGTAGCGGCCCTTTTGCGGGCGATCGCCGCGCCAGACCGGGGCGATGTGATAGCGCCGGAAGGGGGTGTTCAGGTCGTGCTCGTGCATCGCCACGTAGCGCGCCAGCGGCACGGTCAGGTCGTAGCGCAGCGCGAGTTCTTCCTTGCCGCCGGGGTGTTGGGCGTGGAAGATCAGCTTATCCGCTTCCTCGCCGGATTTTCCCAACAGCGTGTCGAGCATTTCCAGCGCGGGGGTGTAGATCGGCTCGAACCCAAACGTCTGGAAAATCTCGGTGATGATGCCGATCACGTATTCGCGCTTGATCACTTCTCCCGGCAGGAAATCGCGCATCCCTTTCGGCAGGCGCGTATCGATTTTTGCCATCGCTTCTACTCCTTCAGTCCAGTGTTTTGCCGGTGCGTGAGGCGTCACGGCGCGGTAACGATCACGCGATATCGAACAACTCTTTCAGCCAGGCGTCGAGCTCATCCCGCACGCGGCGGAACACCTGCAACTGCTCGTCGCCGTCATAGCGGGCCGGATCGGTGAAGTTGCGGTGGTGGCGCACGCCGGGGCCGGGGAACACCGGGCAGTTTTCTGCCGCGTGGTCGCACACCGTCAGCACGTAGTCGAACGCCTGCCCGAAGAACTCCTGCATGTGTTTCGAGCGCGCGCCGCTGATGTCGATGCCGATCTCGTCCAGCGCCTGGATCGCGCCCGGCAGCACGCGCCCGGAGGGGTCGCTGCCCGCGCTGAAGACCTCGAAGCGGTCGCCGGCGCGGTCACGTAGCAGCCCTTCTGCAAGCTGCGAGCGTGCCGAATTGCCCGTGCAGAGGATCAAGACCCGTTGTTTGTGTGGCATGCGATGCTCCTCAGTGGTCTAACAACGTCGATGATCCCATCCCCGTGTATAGCGCCGCGATCATGATGCCCAGGCACAAAAAAAGCGTGGCGCCCACTGCCCACGCTGCTCCATGCGATGCCGTTGGTCGCCGAAATTACCCGGTATTCGCGCTGTGATGATGGTGCGTGCGCTGCGGCTGCATGGTGTGTCTCCTGTTGCCCTCGGACATTTGATCCGGTAACCGGCATTATAGCAACCGCTACCGGCGATTGCAACCATTGTGCCAGCTTATCCCTCGACACATGCGCGGCGAAAGCGGTATACTTGCCCTGGCAGCTTAACCGGAGAGAAACCCATTTATGACCTCTGAGATTCACCCCGACGCGATCCGCAGTTTGTTAAACGGCGAACATGGCGACCCTTTCAGTGTGCTCGGCCCGCACGCGGTCGATGGCGAGCACGTGTCGATCCGCGCGTTCCGTCCAACGGCCAGCGTGCTGTATGTAGTAGACGAGGCGACCGAGGAGCGCCACGCGATGACGCGCCAGAACGACGGTGGCTTTTTCGAGCTGACGCTGCCGGGAGTGTGGCCGGGCTTTGCCTACCACTACGTCGAGCAGCCCGACGAGGGCGAGCCGTTCGCGTTTCACGACCCGTACCGCTTCGACCCGCTGCTGACGGAATACGACCTGTACCTGCTCAGCCAGGGCCGCCACTGGAACAGCTACGAGCGCATGGGCGCGCACCTGGCCGAGGTTGACGGCGTCAAGGGCGTGCAGTTCGCGGTGTGGGCGCCGAACGCCTACCGCGTCAGCGTGATCGGGCCGTTCAATCGCTGGGATGCGCGCGTTCACCCGATGCGCCTGCACGTGGATGCGGGGATCTGGGAGCTGTTCATCCCCGGCCTGGAAGAGTGGACGCTCTACAAGTTCGACCTGCGCTCGCGCGCGGCGAGCTATCACGCCGAGAAGACCGATCCTTACGGCGTGTTCACGGAGATGCGCCCGCGCACGGCCTCGATCGTGGTCGATCTCGATACCTACGAATGGGACGACGACGACTGGATGAACGCGCGCGCGTCCGCCAACCCGCTTGAGCAGCCGATGAACATCTACGAGGTGCATCTCGGCTCGTGGAAGCGCAAAACCGACGGGTTGGAGTGGCTGACCTATACCGAGCTGGCCGACGACCTGGTGACGTATGTCAAGGATATGGGCTATACGCACGTCGAGTTGATGCCGATCGCGGAGCACCCGCTCGACATGTCGTGGGGTTACCAGGTGACGGGTTACTTCGCCGCGACCAGCCGCTTCGGCACGCCGCGCGAATTGATGTACCTGGTCGACGCGTTCCACCAGGCCGGGATCGGCGTGCTGCTGGACTGGGTCCCCGCGCATTTCCCGAAGGACGGGCACGCGCTCAGCTTCTTCGACGGCACGCACCTGTACGAGCACGCCGATCCGCGCCTGGGCGAGCATCCCGACTGGGGCACGTACATCTTCAACTACGGGCGTAACGAGGTGCGCAACTTCCTGACCAGCAACGCGCTGTTCTGGCTGAAGAAATACCACATCGACGGGTTGCGCGTGGATGCCGTCTCCTCGATGCTGTACCTTAACTTCGGGCGCAAAGAGGGCGAGTGGCTCCCGAACGAATACGGCGGCAGCGAAAACCTGGCGGCGGTGCAGTTCATGCAGGAAGCCAACGTCGTGATCCACGAGCAGTGCCCCGGCTGCGTCACGATCGCCGAGGAGTCGACCGCGTGGCCGATGGTGTCGCGCCCGACGTATCTCGGCGGGTTGGGCTTCACGTTCAAGTGGAACATGGGCTGGATGCACGACACGCTGGCGTACATCAGCCAGGACCCCGTCTACCGCCGCTGGCACCACAACAACCTGACCTTTTCACTGATGTACGCCTTCAGCGAAAACTTTGTGCTGTCGCTTTCGCATGACGAGGTCGTGCACATGAAAGGCTCGCTGATCCACAAGATTCCGGGCGACTGGTGGCAGAAGTTCGCCACGCTGCGGCTGCTGTTCGGCTACCAGATCACACATCCCGGCAAGAAGCTGATCTTCATGGGGCAGGAGTTCGGGCAGTGGCGCGAGTGGAGCGAGACGCGCAGCCTGGACTGGCACCTGCTCGAAAACTTCGACACGCACAAGTCGTTACAGCGCTGGGTGCGCGACCTGAACCATTTCTACCAGCAGCAGCCCGCGCTGTGGGAGCAGGACTTCACGCCGCAGGGCTTCCAGTGGATCGAGGCCAACGACGCCGACAACTGCGTGTTCACGTACCTGCGCTACGCCAAAGACCGCGATGATTTCCTGGTCGCGGCGCTGAACTTCACACCGGTCCCGCGCCACAACTACCGCATCGGCGTGCCGGTGGCGGGCTACTACGCGGAACTGCTCAACAGCGACGCCGGGATCTACGGCGGCGGCAACGTCGGCAACTACGGCGGGCTGCACAGCGACGATATCTGGATGCACGGGCACGGCCAGAGCCTGAGCATCACGGTCCCGCCGCTGGGCATGGTTGTGTTCAAACTGCAACGCTGATCGCGGGGCGGGGGACCGCTCGCTCGCCTGTCAGCGCGATCGGTCCCCCGCGTGCGGTAGAATTTCCCCGTTACGCGGCGCGTTAGCGCGCCGTGTCCCACAAGTGAATGATGTAGTCTTGCTCGAAGGTCGGCGCGCCAAAGTCATGCAGGATGCGCAGCATCTGCGCGCGGTGATCTATGCCGTGATTGATCACCTGCAGCAGGATCTGCCACACGGCGGTGGTCGTGTCCACCGTTTGTGGCGGGTCCACGCGCCGGATCTGGTACGTCAGGTCGCGCGCCAGGTCCGCCTCGGTGAGCCGGTCCAGCGCAGCGCGGACGTCTTCCCGTGTGGCGTCCCAGACGGCGCGGGCGGCGTCGCGAGTGGGATAGTCGTCATAAACCAGCCGGTCGGGCACGGGCGCGCCCGTCACGCGGGCCAGCCAGCGTTGGTCCACGCTGGCGAGGTGCACGATGTGGTTGCGCAGCGAGCCGATGCTGTAGGGGACGTGCTGCACGAACTGCGCGTCGCTCAGCGTGTCGATGCTCGCCCAGATGCGGGCGTGCTGTGCGTCGTTGTAGGCGTAGAGCGAACGGATGGCGTCCAGTGTGATCATGCGTCATTGTCTCCGTGCTGTGTCTCGTGATCGTGTCCTTCGCGCTGCTGCGCTTGCAGCCAGTTATAGGGCAGGTCGATGTTGAAATACACCGGCAGCGGGTCCCCCTGGGCTGGCCGCCCGTACAGTATATCAAACCAGTGTCCCTCGTGCTGGCGTAGTTGCTGGTTGCCGGGTGCCAGACCCATCACGCGCAGCACGACGTATTCCTCGGCGGTGTCGATCACGATGAACGCGCTGCCGAAGTCGCGCCCGGTCCCGCTGGCGAGGATCGCGTCGATCAGCCCCCTGGCAAACGTGCGGTGGTACACGGCGGCGGTGTGGTCTTCCAGCACGGTGTGGGCGTAGTCGGCGGCCATGTGCGCTTCGATGTCCAGGTAATTAAGGGCCAGCAGGTCCTGGCACGCGGCGAGAGCCGCTTGCATGTTCTGGGCCTGTAGCGCGGCCCGCAGCGCGAACACCGCGTCGCCGTGCCGCGCGTATGGCGCGTAGGAATCCGCGCGCGTGTAGGCCATGCGCAGCGTGTGATAGTCGGCGTCGGCGGGATCGGCTTGCGCGGCAGCGAGCAGCTTCTCGTAGCTGTACGTGTCGTCCATTGGCGTGTTGTCCTTGGCTGGATGTGCTGTAGGTTCACTCAATGAAGTGGTGCTGGCTGCGCAGGCAAAACGACTGCGCGTCGACCGCGTGGGAGACGGCGAGAATCCCGTCCAGGTGATCGCACTCGTGCTGCAAGAGCTCGGACAGGTCGCCTTCAAGCTGCAGCGTGTGTTCCTGCCAGTCCAGGTCGCGGTAGGTGATGCGGCAGGCGTAATGCCGCTGCACGCGCACCAGCAGATCGGGGAAGCTCATGCAGTCGTCCCAAAACTCGAACATCGCGTCGCTGAGCTGGTCGAGCACCGGGTTGACGAACACGGTCGGGCGGTCGATGTGCATGTAGACCAGGCGCTTGGTGACGCCGATCTGTGGCGCGGCGATCGCGCGTCCGGCCCCGTAGCGTGCGCGGAAGTCCATCAGCGTGTCGTGCATGTCCTGTACCACCGGTTTGAGTGATTCGAGTTCGTCTTGTGTCACCGGCTCGCATACGTCGTACAACAGCGGGTTACCCAGCAGCAGAATCTCGCGTACAGCCATCGTTGGCGCTCCTTGTCGGCGTTGGGCAGGGCTGCGGCCCGCACCATAGCGTTAACGCGTAATGATACCGCAGCCGGTGCGAGAATACCGCATAGCGGGGCGGGCGCTCCACTACCGGAACGCCCGCCTGGATTATTGCTTATTGCTTGTCGCCCTTTGGTGTTGCCGCAGGGGGTGAAGCCTAGCTCCCGCAGGCGCTGACGTCCAGCCCCAGTTCAGCTACCACGAACTGGCCCAACGCCTGCAGCGTGTCGTCTTCGATCACGCCGTCAGCGTACAGCGCGCGCGCCAGGTTGCGCAACCCGATCCGGGGTGTGGGCTGCGTGCTGGAATGATATCCCATCTCGCCCAATTGGGCGAAGACCGCCGACGCCTGCCCCCAGCACGCCTGATCATCCGGGTCCGCGCGGACCGGTGAGGGTGTGAGCACAACGCTCGCCAGGAGCACTACAACCACGAATAGTGTGATGTGTTTCATGTTTTCCTCCAGGTGCGACGTAAATGTTTTTATAATTTATTTCATAACAATAGCGATAGTCAATATTGTGAAATAATCTGCAACTGAAACAAAGCTGGGCGGGCGCTTCACAGCGGAAGGCCCGCCCGGTAACACGAAGTGAGAACGTGCGGTTTCAGGTTTGTTTACGCCGCGTGGCCTGTTCCATCAACGCTTCGATGCGCCCGACCATGTTGGCCGGGTTGGGGTGCAGGCCGTCGAGCAGCAGCGCGCTTTCATAAAGCTGCTCGATCACCTGTGGCACGATCGGCGCGTCTGGGTCATCCGCGATCCAACCGGCGAGGTTGTGGATCAGCGGGTGGCGCGGGTTGATCTCCAGAATCTTTCGCGGAACGTCGTAGTCCTTCTCCAGCATGCGGTACACGCGCTGTACGTTGCGGTCGAGCTGACCTTCCGGCGCGGCGAGCCGGACCGGGTGCTGCTTGAGCACCTTCGACTCGCGCACTTCGATCACGCGCTCGCCCAGCACGTCCGCGAAGCGCTTGCGCACCGCCTCAAGCGGTTCGTCGTCCAGCTTGTCCGGGCGTTCGGCATCCTCGCCTGTTTCGTCGTCCGTGTCCGGCAGGTCGATGTCGGCGTCATCGACGTTCTGCAGCGGCTTGCCGTCGTATTCGGCCAGGTTCATCAGCATGAAGCTGTCGACGGTGTCGGTCATGATCAGCACTTCGATCTGGCGCGCCTGGAACGCGTCCAGGTGCGGGCTGTGCTTCACCGCGTCGGTGTCGTCGGCCAGGATGTAGTAGATCGCGTCCTGGTCGTCGCGCATGCGCCCGACGTAATCCGCCAGGCTGACGGTGGGCGCGTCCGTTTCGCTGAGCGTGGAATGGAAGCGCAACAGCCCGGCCAGCCGGTCGGCGTCGGCGGGTTCGGTGGCGATGCCCTCTTTGATGAACACGCCGAACTCGCGCCAGAACGTCGCGTAGCGCTCCGGCTCTTCCTGTGCCAGCCGTTCGAACTCGCCCAGCAGCTTGCCCTTCAGCGACGCGCCGATGCGCTTGATCTTGCGCGTGGTCTGGACCGACTCGCGCGCGACGTTCAGCGGCAGGTCCTCGGAGTCGACAACGCCATCCACGAAGCGCAGGTAATTCGGCAGGAAGTCCTTGTTGTATTCCTGGATCAGCACTTTGCGCGCGTAAAGCTTGAGGCCGTGATCGGTGCGCGTGGCGAGGATGCCGCGATCGGCCTTTTCGGGCACGAACAGCACGCTGTAAAACTGGACGGGCGCGTCCGCCTGGACGTGCAGGTGCAGCAGCGGCGGGTTGAAGTCCATCGTCAACTGGCGGTAGAAATTCGCGTAGTCCTCTTCTGCGACCTCGCGGGCCGGACGCCGCCAGAGCGCGGTTTGCTGGTTGGCGACCTCGTCGCCCACGTAGATCGGGAACGCGATGAAGTCAGAGTGCTTCTTGACGATCTCCCGCAGCCGCCACTCCTCGAGGAAATCCTGCGCGTCTTCCTTGACGTACACCGTGATCGTCGTGCCACGTGTTGATTTCTCCGCCGGCGTGATGCTGAACGTCTGGCTGCCGTCCGAGGTCCAGGTCCAGGCCTGGTCGTCGGGCCGGTACGAGCGCGAGGTCACCTCGACCTTGTCCGCGACCATAAACACCGAGTAGAAGCCGACACCGAACTGCCCGATCATGTCGGTGGCGGGGATGTTCTGCGCGCCTTGTTCCTGTAGCTGCTGGAGGAACGCCGCCGCGCCGGACTGGGCGATCGTGCCCAGGTTTTCGATCAACTCGTCGCGGTTCATCCCGATGCCGGTGTCGCTGATCGTCAGGATGCCGTCGTCCTTGTTGGCCGCGATCTGGACCTTGAGTTCCGCGTCTGGGTCCAGGACGTTTTTGTCGGTCAGCATCTGGAACTGCACGCGGTTGAGCGCGTCGGACGCGTTGGAGATCAACTCGCGCAGAAAAATATCGCGGTCCGTGTACAGCGAGTGGACCAGGATGTTTAAGAGCTGCTGGATCTCTGCCTGAAAGGTGAAGGTCTGGCTTTCGGTGGGCGGGGCTTGCTCGCTCATAGTCGTCGGCTCCGTACTGGTCAACGCTTCGTCTGGCACAATCATGGTCGAGTGTTGAATACCACACACGCGTAAGATTCGCGCCAAATCCGCGTAAAAACGGCGTAAGAAATACCGCATGGCCTGCACATAACCGCAGCGGGTCCCCCCCCCACCGGGAACCCGCTGCTTGCCCTTATGTGGTTGTTCGAATGTACCAGACGCGCGTTACCTACCGCGTCCCTTCGCCTTGTCTTTTTGCTGACCCGGGGCGCTGCTGCTCTTGCCGGGACCGTCATCGCGCGAGAGTCCTGGCGGGCCATCGCCGCCGGGCGGTCCGGCGAACGCGGGCGGTCCGGAATCGTCGTCATCATCATCATCATCGCCGGTCTTGTCCGGCTTGGCCTTGCCGACCGCCAGGCCGGGAGCCAGGTCGCTGGGGTGGATGCCGTATTCATCGGCGAGGACCTTCTTGAACTGGCCCAGGTTGCCCGCCTCTTCGTACAGTTCCCACATTTCCTCAAACGTGAGGCCCGCGACAAGCTCGCCTTCTTCGCCCTCTTCGCCTTCAATGAGATCGGCGAATCCCGACCGTTCGGCGGCTTCCAGCACCTTGATGATGTTGCCCAGGCCCTCGCCGTCGCAGTGCAGCGTGATCAGCTCCTCGTAGGTCACGCCAAGCGATTCGCCGTAGGTCTCGACCATCGCCAGCACGACCGGGTGATCGTCACGCATGCAGAGGTCATCATCCAGGTCGTCCTCGTCCATATCGTCGTCGGTCTCGTCGTCTTCGGGGTCTTCCATGTCGTCTTCGTCGTCGGGCGGGTCCATCTCGTCCGGGTCGACCACCTCAAGCGAGATCGCCATGATCGTATCGTCATCGAGCAAGTAGCCCTCGATCACGACGTAGTCGCCCACCTCAAGCGTCGCAGGGATGAACGCGCCCGCCGGGGCGACAATGGTACCGCTGACCACGATCATGTCGTCTTCCAACACCTCAACTTCGCCCTCGATCTCGATCAAGAGCAAGTCGTCGTCTGTCTCGTCGTCCTGTGCCAGTGCCATCCCACTGATGCCGATGCTCGTCAGGGCGAACACGGCCACCAGAACCCACCTGAATAATCCTTGTTTGTGCATGTTGCCTCCTCGCTTTCTCAAGCAAACTGCAAAGGTTGCTTTGGTTAGCGTTTATGCTGGCTAACGTTTTTCGCGCAAAACGCTTGCCAGCGCACTGCTAACTTTACGCTTTTCAGCTTGATTCATTCTACCAAAGTTATGCTTGCGCTATATGGGACTGTGGTCATTGTATAAAGAAATCTTGACAATTTTGGGCGAAATTAACGTTCGTTTACGTAAAGGACAGCCTGAAAAACGCAGTTTGCCGCCCCGGGCACCGCCGCGCAGTGTCCGGCGCGAGTCTAACCGCGTTTTTACGTTTTTGATGGAAGTTTTATAAAATTTAATACTATGCTAAACGATATCGTTCGATTAAGAAGCAGAGGAGATCACATGAACAAGCACCGACTCCCCAATGTTCAGCTTAGCGTGATCGCCGCAATAGTTGTCACGCTGGCCGCTATGCTGGTTGGTCTTGGCCCGCACGTGGCAGAGGCCAGTGTCTATAACGGCAGCGTTCAATTCACCTGCACCGATGTGGATGCGACCGACACCGGCTCGCACGTGCTGGACCGCGACAATACCGGCAGTGGTGAAGAAGCGCTGCGCGTCGAGGTCACTGACGGGGCCGGTACGGTGATTTTTCGTTTGGACTATCAGACGGCGTTGGGCACTTATGGCGGCGGTATCGGGGACTTTACGTACACGCGCGCGCCGCAGTTCAACCCGCTAACATTCACGTTGATCAGCAAGGCCGGTAATGGCCTGCCCGAACAGGTGGACTTCGTGGCGACCGGTGAATGCCCGGGCCTGCCGTACTTCGCGGGCCCTGATCTCGTGCCGATCCCCGAGCACGCGGTCGGCGGCGCGTTCGTCACCGACACGCCGATCTATTTCGCGCCCGAACCCGGCGCAGCGACCGATATCGTGATGGAGCAGGGCAAGACGGTCTGGGTCTATGGTCTCGACGAAAGCCGCCGCTTCTACCAGGTTATGCTGGCAGGCAAGCTCTTCTGGGTGCCGGTTGACACGATCGGGCCGAACTACGACGAGGTCTGGCGCGGCACGCCGTTGCCGACCGTCGTCGTCGAGTAGCGCGGCACTGACCGGGTAACGTTGGGAGCGCTACTGTTCCCGGCAGCGCGACGAAAGCACTACAGGGCGCGGCATGCCTGTGTAGAAACGCGGGCCATGTCGCGCCTGTTCGATTCGCTGCGCCACCGCCGCCCGGAACGCGTATAATCTGCGTGATGCTTATCCGGACATGACAGCCCACAACGGAGCGACATTATGCCCCATGTCCCTACGGATCGACCGCTGTCCCGCCGCTGGTGGGGCCGCACGCTGGCGCTCAACGCGTTGATCGCGCTGGCCGCCTTCGCCGCGATCCAGCTTGTGCCCGCCAGCCGCGAGAATCCACCGGTAGAGCGCGAACCCGTGTGGGACGCGCCGCAAACGCGTGACCTCGCCGTGCGCGCGTGCTACGACTGCCACAGCAACGAGACCGACTGGCCCGCCTACAGCGCGATCGCGCCGGTGCGCTGGGTGATCTGGTATGACGTGGTCGAGGGCCGCGAGGCGCTGAATTTCTCGGAGTGGGATCGCCACGTGCGCGACGACTACGTCGACCCGGACGATCCGTTCCCGCCGCCGACGCTCAGCGAGCGCATCGAGGACGAGATCCGCGCCGGGACGATGCCGCCGGGCAGCTACCGGCTATTGAACCCGGGTGCGCGCCTGACTGACGCGGAAAAGGAAGCGCTGATCGAAGGGTTGATCCGCACCGTGCGCGCCAACCAGGAGCCGCCGCTGCCGCTTGAGCCGCAGGCGACGGAGTAGGGGCCCTGCCGGTGGAGCGTGTCACGGCCTGAGGAACGGGAGCCAGCGCTGCAGCGGGCGCGTCCACAGCAGCAGCCGGTAGAGCAGGGGGTCGAGGTGCGTCAGGGTGCGGTTGGTGATCCAGGCGCGGTCGACCAGCACGGAGTGTGTCGTCACGAAGCGGTAGAGTCCTTCCGGGCCGCCGCGCCGCCCGACCCCGCTTTCGCGCCGTCCGCCCATCGGCAGCGTCGGGCTGCTGAACACCCATTGCGCGCGGTTGATGCTGGTGTCGCCAGCCTTGATGCGCTGCGCGATATCTTCCGCCCGCGCAAGGTCGCGCCCGAAGACCGATGACGACAGCCCGTAAGCGCTATCGTTCGCCAGCGCGACCGCTTCCGCTTCGCTGCGCACGCGCATCACCGGGATCAGCGGGCCGAACGTTTCCTTGCACATCACGTCCATGCTGTGGTTCACATCGACCAGGATCGTCGGCTCGAAGAAGAACGGCCCCAGGTCACGCCGCCGCCGCCCGCCGGTGAGCACGCGCGCGCCCTTGCGCACCGCGTCCGCGATCTGCGTCTCGCAGCGTTCGACTTCGCGCTCGTTGGTCATGCTGCCGATGTGCACGTCGAAGCCGTCGTCCGCGCCGATGGTGATGCGCTGCACGTGATGCGCCAACCGTTCGACAAAGCGGGGATAGACCGCGTCCAGCACGTAGACCCGCTCCACACTGACGCAGGTCTGGCCCGCGTTTTCCAGCGCCCCCTGCAGCACGCCCAGCGCTGCCAGGTCCGGGTCGACATCGTCCAGCACGATCGCCGCGTCTTTGCCGCCAAGCTCCAGGCTGTAAGGGATCAGGCGTTCGGCGGCGCGTTTGGCGACCTTGCGCCCGGTCGCGGTGCTGCCGGTCACGGCGATGTAGTCCACGTGATCGACCAGTGCCGCGCCCGTGCTGCCGTCCCCGGTGAGCACCTGCAGCGCGTCGCGCGGAATCCCGGCCCGGTACGCTCGTTCGACCGCGTGCAGTGCCGAATAGGGCGCGATCTCGCTCGGCTTGACGATCACGGTGTTGCCCGCTACCAACGCCGGGACTGCGTCCAGCAGCGCGTTGAGATACGGGTAGTTCCAGGGCGTGATGAAGCCCGCCACGCCGTAGGGCCGGTAATACACCCGCGCGGCCTGCGCGAAGGGCACCAGCGTGCGGCGGCGCTGAGGCCGCAGCAGGCGCGGGGCGTGTTTGGCGTAGTAAGCCAGCACCAGGTCCAGCACCAGCACTTCGATCAGCGCGCCTGCCTCGGTCTTGCCGGTTTCGCGGCGGATGG
The DNA here is from genome assembly GCA_964425755.1 of uncultured Anaerolineaceae bacterium. Lineage (GTDB taxonomy): Bacteria > Chloroflexota > Anaerolineae > Aggregatilineales > Aggregatilineaceae > CAYRNY01. Next base: position 331,863 of record CAYRNY010000001.1, on the reverse strand, counting down.
CCTGGACCAGTTCGTCACGGCAGTGCCAGAGTTCGTCCGCCCACAGCCGCAAGAACCGCGCCCGCCCGTGATCGCCGCGCTGCTGCCAGCCGGGTTGGGCGGCGCGCGCGCGTTCTACTGTGGCGCGGACCTGGTCCGGTGTGTGGTTGGGCACGCTGCCGATCACGTCGCCCGTGACCGGGTCCAACACGTCGATCGTGGCGGGGGGTGTGGTGGGGGCGGCCTCTGGTGTCGCGGACATCGTGGGTGGCAACTCCTATCCATACACGTCTGTTTACACGCCAGAGACTATAGCCGGTTTGCTGCCGCGTGACCAATCCCCCGCGCGATGAGGTGCCAGGCCACAACGGGCCGTTACATGCGTTTCTCGCGCATCTCGCGGCTTTCACCCGCACGCGTGATCGCGACCTTGACCAGCATCGGGCCGAGTAATTCCACTACGAACGTCGTCGCCGTGACCACGTTCAGTACCAATATCCCGAGTTCCTCGCCACTCGTGCCAAGATCGTTAAAGCGGGTGCTGGATGACAGCGCCAGCCCGATCGCGACTCCGCCCTGAGTCAGCAGCGCCAGTCCCAGGTTGTCGCGCACGGCGGGGTCGGACCGTGCCAGGAAGCCGCCGGCCCACGCCCCGAGGTACTTCCCGGCGATGCGTAGCACGATGTAGGTTATGCCCAGCAGTCCCATGCCCGGCAGCGCGTCAATGTGCAGGCCCGCGCCAACCAGCGCGAAGAAGAGCAGGTAGATCACCGGCCCGGCTTGCTGGATCGTGTACTGGATATAGCGCCCGTTCTCGGGGATGCGGTTCACGACGACGATCCCCATCACCATCGTCGTCAGGATCAGCGAGAGGTCCATGCTGCGCGACAGGCCGGTGACGACGAAGATCATCGCGATCGACACCGCCATCGCGTCGTGGGGCTGGCGCCTGTCGGGGTGAGAGAGCGTGATGTGCTCCATCACGGTGGTCAGGAACAGGCCGAAGACCACGCCGATAACGATCGAGCCGCCGATCTCAAACAGCGGCAGCTCAAGCATCTCGATCAACGACACGTCGCCGTTGCCGGTCAGGACGTCAAACAGCCCGATGTCGCCGCCACTGGTCAGCAGCGGTTCGGCCATCGCCGCCGCAACGCTAAATGCGAACAGCGTCAGCGCGTCGTCGATGCCGATCACGGCGAGCAGGGTGGTGGTCATCGGCCCTTCGGCGTCGTATTCGGCCAGCACGTCGACCGTTGCGGCGGGGGCGGTCGCCATCCCGATCGCGCCGAACACCAGCGCCGCGGCTGGCGATCCGGTGACCAGGTACACCCCGGCGAAGACGAAAACGAACGCGCCCAGGGCCTGCAACAACACAATCACGAGGATGCTGCTGCCCAGTTTGCGCAGTTCCTCGAAACGCAGGTGTTCCCCCATCTCGAACCCGATCAGCCCCAATGCCAGCTCGGTCACGAACGTGAGGCTATCGTTGAGTTCATGCGGGATGACGCCCAGCAGCGAGGGGCCGAGCAGCATCCCCGCGATGATGAACCCGACCACCTGCGGTATTTTCAACCGCCGGAACACCTGCCCGACGAAAAACGCCACCAGCACGATCACCCCGATGATGGTCAGGAAGTCGAATTCTTGGGGGAAAAGGTGAAGCATCAAAACGTCCTTTCACGGTCAGGGCGCTTGAGTCACAACGTGGCACGGGGATCGGCAAGGCGGGATGTTGTATGCGCTGGTTGTGTGCCGTGCACACCGTCGCCTGACGCCATGTTGTTCGGCCTGCGTCAGGCGGCGGGATGGTGCCGTGCTATGTTGGTTTGTGGCAGGGACTACGTAACACCGGCCAGCAAAAAGGGATGCCCGTTGCGAGCATCCCCTGAATCGTACCGGTTTAGCGGCCCCCTAGCAAACGCGGGACCACGTACCTATTTACCGTCCGGCTTCCAGGCTTCCCACACCTTGCCGACGAGGTCCGGCCCGGGCGTCAGCGTGGGCTGGCCGGGCTGCCACCCGGCAGGGGTGACTTCGCCGGTCTCGCGCACGTGCTGGAACGCTTTCACCTGGCGGATCAGCTCGGTGATGTTGCGCCCGACGGGTGGCGTCATGACTTCCATCGCCTGGATCACGCCGTCGGGGTCGATCAGGAAGCGCCCGCGAATATCCACGCCCGCTTCCGCGTCATACACGCCGTACACCGTGCCGACCTTGCCGCCCGCATCCGCGAGCATCGGCCACGGCACGCCGCCCTCTACCATCTTGGAGAGTTCTTCTTCCTGCCAGATTTTGTGTGTAAAGTGGCTGTCGGTGCTCATAGAGAGGACCTGCACACCGAGCGCCTGGAGTTCGCCATACTTGGCGGCAACTGCCGCTAATTCGGTCGGTCAAACGAAGGTGAAATCGCCGGGGTAGAAGCACAACAAGCGCCACTGCCCAGCATAGTCGGAAAGCTTGACCAGCTTAAAACCGCCCTCGTGATATGCCATCGCCTCGAAGTCCGGGGCGGGCTTGCCTACGCGTGCGATCGTCATGGGTACCTCCTCAGATGGTGAACGCGTGTCGATCGGTGTTGCATCCGGTGCAGCGGGTGGTGCAAGCGGGCCGCGTGCGGACTGCGTGCACTTAACCTCCTGTTCGGGCATCCTAACCTCCTCGAACGTTGCATTGGTGTGGGTAAAGGTGCGGCGGGCATGTGCCGCCGCGTGGCGTGACGGGTTAACCCGCCACCTCACTTATAGTGTAGGGCAATCGTGAAAAAAATTACACCATTGCTCGCTGTTCGTTTGATGCGTCCTTGCGCGGCGCGGTTGCATCAGCGGGGAATAGGGCTTCGCCCGGCCCAGCATGGACCGGGCTACGCGCCCGTCGGACCGTCACAACGGCCCTGCAACTGCTGGCGCTATTCGCGCGGCTACTCCATCTTCTCCAGCGCGAGGATGTACTCCCCGCGCCCGCCGAAGCGTCCCGCCTCGATCGTGTACAGGCCGGTGGTGGGCAGCGCGAACTCGATGCGCGCGTCGCGCTCGGACATCGACTCCGGGCGCACCGCGCCGACATCGTCGTTCGCCGCGATCTCGTTCCCGTTCGGCCCGATCAGGCTCAACTGCGGGTCGAGCAGGCCCGCGCCGCTGGCGTCGATCATCGTGATCGCCACGCGGTCGCCTGCCGCGCCCTCGAAGGTCCACTGGTGGAGCGGGTGGCGGTTGTTCAGCGCGCCCTTGACCGACTGCCCGTAGACGATCGAGCCGCCGCCGCGTGCCGGGTCAACCGACCCGACCAGGTCCGCCCCGGCCTGCGATTCGCGCACCGTCTCGCCGCCCAACGGCAGCACGCCATCGCCGGTGAAGGTGAAGCGCTGCACCTGCGTGAAGCCGGTGTCGGGGTGCGTTTCGGTGAAGTAGCCGGTCCCGTCCGGGCCGATCACGAGTCCCGCCGGGCGGCGGTATTCGCCGGGCAGGAAGGGGCCACCGCGCGCCGCATCGTAGGGGAAGCCGAACGCGTCGAGCAGTTGCCCCGCCATGCTGAACGAGAGCAGGCCGAACCCTTCAAGCCCCGGTTCGGCCAGCGTCAGGATGAGGTTGCCGTTGGGCGCGATCGCGATGTCCGTCGGCGTCAGGTCGTGCAGGACTTCTCCCGCCAGGTTTACGACCAGCGCCTCGCCGTCGTGGTCCACCATGTTGATGTTGCCTGTCGCGCCGGTCACGTACAGCGCTTCGGTCTGCACGTTGCTGGCGATGTGCACGTCGGACAGGTCCGGGTTGATCGCGTCGAGGTCAACCGTCAGCAGCAGGTTGCCGAAGGGGTCGAACGCATACAGGCGGTTGGTGATGCCGCTGTTGTGGCCCTCGGAGACGGTCCACACGTTGCCTTCGGCGGATATGGCGATCGTCTGCGGCATGCCCGGCGCGAACTCGCCCGGCCCGTCGCCGCGCATACCCCAACCGCGCGCGTAGTTCCCGGCGCGGTCCGCGACCATCACGGCCTGCGAGGTATCCGGCGCGACGTTCGCCAGGTAGAGCCGGGTGTCCGTCCCGATCGCGACATCGGCGTAATCGCCACCGGCCCAGGGGCCCATATAGCTGATCTGCTCGCCGCTGGTCATGTCCAGCGCCAGCACGCCGCCCGGCCCCGCCGCCATGTACATCACGTTAAACATGTCGAACGTGATGCCGCCCGCGCGGACCGTGCGCCCTTCCGGCTGGGGCGCGCTGTAGTGCCACAACACGCCGCCATCGTTCGCGGGCAGGTTCGCCATCAGGTCCGCGTCACGCTCCGGCAGCGAGAAGGTCAGCGACGCCGCGAGCGCTTCGAACCGGGCACGCTCGTCGCTCTCCCACACGTTCGCCGGGGCCAGCGCGCGGATCACCGCGACGCGCCCGCCCGCGATCGCCAGCAGCGCCATGCGGGTGGTGATGCCTTCGCCCGGCAGCGTGACGGTCTCAGCGTAACCGCTGGCGTTGCCCCATTGCACGCGTTCTGGGGTGGGGACCTGCGTATCGCTGACGACCAGCTTCGCCAGCAGTTCCGGCAGCTGGGTCGCGTCGGTGATGCCCAACTGGTTGAACGTTCCGAAGGTGATCCGCACAATCAGGTTTGACGGCGTGCTGCCGCCCTGCACGGCCTGTACGTCGCCCGGCAGCCCGGCGATCAGCGCGCCACTTGCTTCGACCACGTCCCATCCGTCGGGCAGGTCAAACGCCACCCCCAGCGGGGCGCTCTCAAAACGCGCGCCGCCGGGATCGTCCTGGGCCGCCACCGGCACCGGTAGCAGTGCCGCGACCAGCGTCAGCGTGCACGCCAGCGCGAGATATCGTCGGATGCCGTTCACCATCCTGAAACCGCCCATCGCCATGCTGTAAGCCTCCCTTGTGCATTGCTTTGTACCTGGATCATAACACGCCGCTCCAATTGTACCCGTACTTTTCCCGCTTGAGGACGCCATGCAGTCCAGCGCCGGAAAAACGCGCGTTGTGCGTAGGGCACTACGTCCGGTGTATGGCAACGTAAATGAAACCCGTTTATAACCCAATGTAGTACCGGAGTACGCTATGATATTGGGTACACGTTCCTTATGCTAATTACAGCGTGCTTTCTGCCTGACTGGAACGCGCCGGTGGTTATCGCCCGGCAGACCGTCACATAATCATTGGACCAACGGTTTCAACGTTTACGCAAGGACGGGGTGGGATGTACACGAAGAATGAACTGATGTTTCCGTATTACGCTATCGCGCGCCTGCGCGACTCGCGGGGGCCGGCCTGGGCTGCGCTGGTGGACCGTGTCACCAGCCTGCCGGAGACACATGAAGAGGTGCTCGCGTTCATGCTGATGATGATCCGGCTGAACGGGTGTCTGCCGTGCGAGACGGACAGCTATCGCGCCATGCGCGGCTGCACGATGTGCTCGCTGCAGTCACTGCGGCGCTTCAAAGAGCCGGACGAGGTGCTGCTGGGCATGTATGAGCAGTCGCTTGCCGATGTGCGCGGACATATGCTCGGCACGTCGTCCGAGCCGTTCGCGGTGGAATGGATCAGGGCCAGAGAGCACGCATAACGCACGCGATCGGGGACGTGTCACCGCCGGTGTGTGGGGCTTGACCCGGCGATACAACTGGCCGGAACGACTTTTGCGCGAATGCGGGGCGCTGAGCAGCCCCGCATTTGTGCGTTTGGTGTGCCCGGCGGCTGGCATTTCGCCTGCGATCCGGCTACCATTGGGGCGCATGGTGGACGGTGACGCAATCAGGAAGGTAGGACGGTGCGCTTTCCCCCGATCAAATCTGACCGCGCGCTGTTATGGATCACGCTGCACGCCGACGCAACGGTCGCGGAGCGTTACACGGCGCTGCACGGCGTGCTGAAGACGTGCCGCCTGCACCCACTCGATACGACCGCCGCCTCAGAGCTGGTGATCGTGGACGAGGCCGCGTTCCGCGAGCAACTGGCGGCGGTCCGCGCCGCGCTGGGCGAGGGCGACATGCTGCACCTGATCGCGCGGGTGGGCGAGCGCCTGCAGGTTGAGGTGATCGCGCCGCCGGACGTGGACGCGGACGCATTGCCCCAACGGCCCGACGAACGTCGCCCGCCCTGGTTGCGGCGGTAGGCGTGTAACGCGAACGGGGAACTTCGCATGGCGGAAAGGGATTCGCGCTCCATGTCGCCCACGAGCGTGTTGTTCGTGCAGGCGGCGACGCTTGACGCGGGCGCGCGCGTGCTACTGCTGCACAGCGACGACCTGGAACTGGCACGCTGGGCGGTGGCACAGGTTGGCCCCGGCGGGCGCGTCACGGCGCTGCACAGCTCGCACAGCGCCCTGGAGCGGCTGGCGGGCGTCGCAGGGCTGGACGTGAGCGACGCGGTCTATCCGGCGGCGGACGCGCACGGTCCGGCGGATGTCGTGCTGGTGGACATCCCCAAGGGGCGCAGCGTGGCGCGGGCGATTCTGTGGACGGCGGGGCAGGCGCTGCGACCGGGCGGTCGGCTGTACCTGGCCGGGCCGAACGCGCGCGGTGCGAAGTCCGCGATCAAGGACGCGGCGCACCTGTTCGGGTCCGCGCCGGTGCTGGCGTACAGAAGCGCCTGCCGGATCGCGCTTGCCACGCGCCCGGAGTCGCTGGCGCTGCCCGCTGCGTGGGATGGCGAGCGCCCCTGGACGCCGCAGTTACGCGGGCTGCGGCATGACGGCACGCATTACATGGTCATGACGATGCCGGGTGTCTTTGCGTGGGATCGCCTCGACGCGGGCACGGCGCTGTTGCTGGATCACCTGGCGGTGGAGCCGGGCAGCGAGGTGCTCGATATCGGCTGCGGTTACGGCATAATCGGGCTGGTGGCGGCGCGGCAGGGGGCGCGGGTCACGCTGGTGGACGATGACTTGCGGGCGGTGCGTTGCGCCCTGGGCAGCGTGCGTGCCAGCGATCTTGCCGGGTGCTGTACCGTGCTGCCCGGCGACGTGACGCACGCGGTCGCGGGGCGGCAGTTTGACCTCGTGCTGTCGAACCCCCCGTTTCACAAAGATGTGGACGTGGATACCAGCATCGCGGCGCGCATCGTCCGCGAGTCTGCCGGTGTCTTGCGTCCCGGCGGGCGGCTGCGCATCGTGGCGAATCGCTTCCTGCCCTATGACCGCTTGCTGCGCGATACGTTCGGGGCCGTGCACACCGTCGTTGAGACCGGGCGCTATCGCGTGCTGGAGTCCGTGCGGGGGTGATACGCGGCACGGATGAGGCAAATTACCCCACTTTGCGTTAATCTCTAGGTGATGTTGGTTTAGATTATTTCGCGTCATGTGCCGGCGCAACACATCCCCGGTGCGCCGGTCATGGCGGGCGCTGACGTAAGGAGCGAACAAGCATGGCGAAAGAATACGATGTCCTGGTGTTGGGCGCGGGGCCGGGCGGCTATGTCGCGGCGATCCGCAGCGCGCAGTTGGGCCTGAAAACCGCGATCGTCGAGAAGCAGTGGTGGGGCGGCGTCTGCCTGAACGTGGGCTGCATCCCGTCCAAGGCGCTGCTGCGTAACGCCGAACTGGCGCATATCGTCCAGCACCGCATGAAGGAATTCGGCTTCAACGGCGGCGAGGGCGTGGCGGTGGACTACAGCGTCGCGTTCAAGCGCAGCCGCAAGGCGTCCGACCGGCTGGTGAAGGGCGTCGGCTTTTTGATGCGCAAGAACGAGATCGACACCTACGACGGCTGGGGCACGATTAACGACCAGCACACGGTCACCGTCGACCTTAACGAGGGCGAGAGCGAGACGCTGAGCGCCAAAAACCTGATCATCGCGACGGGCGCGGAAGTCAATCTGCTGCCGGGCGTGGAGCTGTCCGACAACGTGATCACGTATCTTGAAGCGATCATGTCCGACGAACTGCCGGAGAGCGTGGTGATCGTGGGGGCGGGGCCGATCGGCATGGAGTTCGCTTACGTGATGCACAATTACGGCGTGGATGTGACGCTCGTCGAGTACTTCCCGCACCTGCTGCCCAACGAGGACCCCGAAGTCTCTGAAGAACTTGAGCGCCAGTACAAGAAACTCGGCGTGAAATTCATGACCGGCACGGCGATGAAATCCGTTGAGGATACCGGCAAAGGCGTGAAGGTCACGCTCGAGTCGGACGGCGAAACGCAGGTGCTCGAAGCCGAGAAAGCGCTGATGGCGACCGGCTTCAAGCCGCGCACCGAGGGTTACGGCCTGGAGAACATCAAGGGCCTGGAACTGACCGACAACGGCGCGATCGCGATCGATGACCACATGCGCACGAGCGTATCCGGCGTGTACGCGGTCGGCGATGTGACCGCAAAACTGATGCTGGCGCACGTCGGCAGCGCGATGGGCATCGTCGCCGCTGAGACCATCGCGGGGCAGGACCCCGTCACGCTCGACTACCGCATGATGCCGCGCTGCACCTACTGCCAGCCGCAGGTCGCCAGCTTCGGGTACACCGAGGAGCAGGCCCGCGAAGCCGGGTTCGACGTCAACGTCGCGAAGTTCCCCTTCCAGGTGAACGGCAAGGCGCTGGGCCTGGGCGAGGGCGTCGGGTTTGTGAAAGTGATCAGCGACAAGAAGTACGGCGAGATTCTGGGCGCGCACCTGGTCGGCCCGGACGTGACCGAGTTGCTGCCCGAATGGACGCTCGCGCAGAAGTGGGAGCTGACCCCCTTCGAGATCGCGCATAACGTCCACGCCCACCCGACGCTCTCCGAGGCGCTGATGGAGGTCGCGCACGGGTTGGAAGGGCACATGATCCACCTGTAGGCACCACGCCGGGCACGGCGGCCTTAAAATTCACATAGAATTCGGGAGCGCGCCACGCTCCCGTTTATTTTTGCGCTATACTATGTTTATCAATTATCCATCCGTTAGCGTTGTGAACCAGGCTATGACCGTTGAGGTGCATTTCCCAGTGCCATCCTCGCATGGCAATCGGCATGTCCCTGCCCCCGGTGGGGCCGGTAACCCGTTCGATGCGCCCCGGCTCAACCGGGGGCTGGATCGCGTGGTGCGCGAGCATGTGCGCCCGCTGGCGCTGGGCTTGCTGCCGCTGTACGTCGTGTACGCGATCGGGCATTTGCGGCTGCTGCGCCCCGGCGAGGCGCTCCCGATGGCGCTGCTGGCGGGGGGCACGGCGTTGCTGCTGCTGGCGGTGTATGTCGCGCTCGCGCGGTGGGAGCTGCCGCTGGCGTGGGCGCACCCGTTCGGCACCGCGATCGGCGGGTTGGTGCTGGTCAATGCGCTGGCGCACCTGCTCGTGACGGGGAACGCGCTGCACACCACAAACCTGATGCTGCTGATCGTCGGTGCGTCGGTGTTGCTGCTGCGCTGGCAGTACCTGCTCGCGCTGCTGGTGGTGACGTGGATAAGCTGGCTGGTGTCGGTGATCGTCACCGGCATGGACGGCGAGATGTGGACGCACTTCGTGTTCGGGCTGCTGGCGTCGACGGTGCTCGCGCTGCTCGTGCATGTGATCCGCGTGCGCACGATCACGCGGCTGGAACGGCTGCGCCTGCTCGACGCGCGCCAGACGACAGCGCTCGCGGCGGCGGCACGCGAAGCCCAGCAGAGCGAAGAGCGCTTCCGGCGGCTGGCGAACGCCGCGTTCGAAGCGCTGGTTTTTCATGACGCGAGGCGCGTGGTGGATATGAACCGCAGCGCGCTGAACCTGTTCGGCTATACACTGGACGAAGCACGCGAAAAATCCATGTGGGACCTGGTCGCGCCGGAATCGCACGCCGCGATGCGCGCGTGTATGGACGCCGATGATGGGCGCCCGCGCGAACTGGTCGGGCGGCGCAAGGACGGCTCGCATTTCATCGCGGAAGTGCACGTGCGCGTATTGTCCGCCGAAGGGCGCACGCTGCGCGTCATGGCGGCGCGCGACATCACGGCCCGCAAGCAGATCGAAGACGAGCGCGAGCAGTTGATCGGGGAGCTGGACTCGTTCGCGCACACGGTGGCGCACGATCTCAAGGGGCCGCTGAGCCTGATCGTATCGTATGCGCGGATGCTGCTCGACGAGGCCGATCTGCTCGGTGAGGACGACAAAACGCAATTCGTCGAGGAGATCGCCAACGGCAGCACAAAGCTGGCGACGATCATCGACGAACTGCTGCTGCTGGCGCAGGTCCGGTATGGCGAGGTTACGCAAGAGGCGCTGGATATGGGCGACATTGTGCTGAACATGTGCCGCCGCGTGCTGCCCCTGCAACGCGAAACCGGGGCCACGCTCGACATGCCGGAGGAATGGCCGGTGGCGCGGGGTTACGGCCCCTGGATCGAGGAAGTATGGTACAACTACGTGTGCAACGCGATCAAGTACGGCGGCGATCCCCCGCGCGTCACGCTTGGCGCGTCCGCGCAGCCCGGCGGCGCGATCCGTTTCTGGGTGCGCGATAACGGCGCGGGCCTGACGCCGGAAGAAATGGCGCAATTGTTCCGGCCCTTCAACCGCCTGAACCGCGTCGGGACCAAGGGGTACGGCCTGGGGCTGTCGATCGTGCAGCGCATCATGGAGCGGCTTGGCGGGGATGTGGGCGTGGATTGCGTCCCCGGTGGTGGCTGCGAGTTTTACTTCGTCTTGCCTGGGGCAGATTCGGCCCCGGCGTGATGACCGGGTTCGCCAGCGCGCGCCGTGCGGCGGCGCGTCATACCTCAATGCTTGAACGTCCTCATTTGACCCATGCCCCGCGCCGGACTTACGCTATAATCTCCAATGGTGGGCTCCGGCCTGCCCTTTCGTAGCGCCGAGCGCATGGAGAGCCAATCCAGCATGATCAAAATTGCCGTCTTTGGCTTTTATTGTCCCGATGATCGCGCGCCGGATGAGGACTGCCGGTCGCCGGTTAGCACGCGTGATTTCATGCGCCTGGTGTGGGAGATGGAACCGCCGGAGTCGCGCGTCGGGCACGATCCTGACGTGCTGCGCTTCGCCAAGCTGACGGGGGTGTTCATTCAGCCGGTGTATGTGCAGGCGCTCAGCGACGAGATGGCGGGTGGGGCGGGCCTGCTCAAGAGCGATGGTTACATCGCGATCATCGATGCGGTCAAGATTTTAGCGCCCAACGCGATCCGCGCGGCGCTGCGGCGGCTCAACGTGCTGCACCCAGGGGCGGACCTAATCATCGCGGCGGGGCGGCAGAACGAGCCTGAAGCGCTCTCGTCCGACGAGATCCGCGAGGTGCTGGGGCTGCACCCGAACCTGCTGATCATGCCCTACGTGCCGGACCAGCCGAAGACCGTGCACCGCATCATCCGCCGCCTGGTGCGCTACATCGACAACCCCGACCGCGTCCCGCCGCCGATCTTCGCGGGGGACATGCCCGCACCGCCGCCGGTCAGCAGGCCGCAGGACCCGGAACCCCGCCCGGACGCGGCTGAGCCAGTGATGCCGCGTGTTCACGGCCTGGCACGCGTGAGCGTCGGCGTGCGCGACCTGGATCGCGCGCTGGTGTTCTACCACGATCTGTTGGGCTTCCCCGTGCTGGGCTACGTTGACGATCCCGCCGGGCAGGGGCGGCGTGTCGCGCACCTGGACGCCGGACGCGCTGTGCTGGAGCTGATCACCATGCCGGACGCGAGCGATCCGCCGGAGCGTGCCGCCGGGCTGCGCCAGTTGTCGCTGCGCGTCGCGGCGCTGGATGCGCTGGTCGAGTCGCTGGCAGCGGCGGGAGCGCGGGTGGTGCTCGAACCGGTGACGGCGGGCGACATCCGCCGCGCCGTGATCGCCGACCCTGACGGCACGTGTATCGAGCTATTCGCCGGCGAGACGGCCTACGCGCACCGTTAGCCGTGCAGCGCCGCTGTGGAAAGGAGTCCATTCCCGCTTATGACCGGTTCACCTCGCACGAACGGACACATCCCGCAGGATTACCACACGCACACCGACCTGAGCTGCGACTCCGAGGCAGCGATGGCGGAGATGTGCGCGAGCGCGCTCCGGCGCGGCATCACCGAGATCGCGTTTACCGAGCACTTCGACGCGCACCCGCTGGACCGATGCCACCATTACTATCGCCCGGCAGAGTTCTTTGAGCAGGTCGCTGCCGCGCGGGCGCGTTTCGGGCCGCAGGGACTGGCGATCCGCGCGGGGGTGGAGCTGGGCGAGCCGCACATTTACCGCGACGAGCACGCCCCGGTACTGGCGCAGTACCCGTATGATGTCGTCCTGGGTAGCCTGCACTGGCTGGGCAACCACAACCTGTTTGATCACGAGTATTTCCGGTCGCACGACCTGGAGTCCGTGCTGGACGCGTATTTCAGCGAGCTGGAGCAGATGGTCCGTGCGGGCGGGTTCGACGTGCTGGCGCACCCGGACGTGTTCAAGCGCATTGCGTTCGAGGTCTACGGCCCGCTGGACGTGACGCGCTGGGAAGCCTGGGTGCGCCCGGTGTGGCAGGCGTGCATCGAGACCGGCACCGGCATCGAGATCAACACGGCGTCGCTGCGGCGCGGCCTGCCGGACATGCATCCCGGCCCGGCCATGTTGTACTGGTATCGCGAGATGGGCGGCGAGATTCTCACATTGGGCAGCGACGCGCACCAGCCCGATCACGTCGGGTGGGCGCTTGACGCTGCGGTCACGCTGGCACGCGAGGCCGGGTTCGAGCGTGTCGCGATCTTTGAGCGGCGGCAGATCGTGCGCTGGGAGCCGCTCGGATAGCGTGGCCGGGCCGGTGCGCCGTGCAACGCCGCTGTTCCCGAAATCCGTTAGTTCGCGCAGAAATACGTTTTAAGCGATAATAATAGGCGATGCGTTGAACGTCCGGCAAAGGTGCTGGCAGGGCTGGTTTATTTTGGGGCCGCACCGCTGCAAGTAGGTCGTAGGGGAAACCGACTATGCAATTATGCCCGCATTGTGGATATGAAAACCCGGAAGGTGTGATCTATTGCGAACAGTGCGGCGTCGCCCTGGTTGCCGTGTCGCTGTCGACACGGCAGCTTGATGATGCGGAAGAGTTCGGGGGCACGGATCGCCTGGGCGAAGAGCAGGTGCTGATCCTGCAAGTGGGTGATGATGAAACGCCGATCCTGGTCAAGATTCGTAACGAGGTGATCCTTGGCCGGCTTTCCAAGACGGAAGAGAACGTGACCTACATCAACCTGGCCCCTTACGGTGCCGACGAAGCCGGTGTCTCGCGGCGGCACGCGCGGCTGCTGCGCGAAGAGGACGCGGTTTTCCTGGCCGATCTCAACAGCACCAACGGCACCTGGCTTAACGGCGAGCCGCTGCAGGCGGCGGTCGAAAAGCGCCTGCGCGATGGGGACGAGATCACGCTGGGCCGCCTGAAGGTGTACGTCTATTTTAAAGTGTAGCCCCGCGCGGGATGCTTTGTGCGGGGGTGTCTATGGTGGGACGCGGGCGGAAACCGGTTCGCGTCCTGTTTGTTTCCTGGATCGCAGCGATGGGCTGTCACAGGTGGCCTGGTTGTGTATAATGGCGGCAGAATGCAGGATGATGCAAAGGAGTGACACGCCGTGCGGCGGTTGGTCGGTCTGGTAATGGTGGTGCTGGCGGGACTCGTGCTCAGCGCGTGCGGTAGCAGCGTGCGGAGCAACGACCCGGTTTTCGTGATCGCGACCGCGCCGCCCCCCGACGCGGGCTTCGTGACGTATGAGCATCCCACCGGCGTGTTTTCACTGCGGATTCCGCCGGACTGGGTCGCGGGTGAGCTGCCAGAGGCGAACGGCGTGCGGGTGCAGTTCACCGCGCTCGAAGGCGAGCAGGCGGTCACGCGGCTGAGCGTGTACGTCGTCAACACCGGGCAGCCCATGACGCCCGAAGCGTTCGCGCAGGCCGTCGAAGCCTACCAGCCGCCCGATGATCTCGCCGCCTATGGCTGGACCGAACTCGCCCGCGCCGGCCAGCGTGACGGCAGCCGCCGCATTACCGGCATCCGCAATTACCCGATGCTCGGCCCGCGCACGCTCAACGTGTTTCTGCAGGGCGATGGCGCGTTCTTCAGCGCGCTGGAAGTGGACGTGACGGACGCCGATTCCTCGCTGGTCGAGCGCCTGATGGCGGTCGTTAACACGTACCGCGTTGATACGGACGCCGAACTCGCGGTGGGCACGGTGCAGCAGGCGGCGGCGGGCGTGACGTCCTACAGCGGCGTGATCGGCTTCAACGGCTACCACGCCTGGACCGACCGCGACGGCGTGTTTCACATCACGGGCGAGGCGGTTAACACCACGCAGTACCCGCTGGAAGCCGTGCGGCTTTCCGGCGTGTTGTATGACGCGCAGGGGCGGCGGCTGGCGGAGCAATCGGACATCCTGGCGGTGGACGTGCTGAGTTCCGGGCAGGGCGCGCCGTTCGACCTGCGCTTTGAGGGCGGGCGGCCCGCTACGGCGGTGCGCTACGAACTCAACGTCGCGGCGCGGCAGGCCGACTACGCGCTGCGGACGTATTACGGCCCGGAGAACTTCGCGATCGCCAACGACGAGGCCGTGTATAACGCGCGGGGCAACCTGGTGGTGCGCGGCGAGCTGGCGAACGTCGGCCCGAACGTCGCGGAGGCGGTGAAGGTCGTCGCCGCGATCTGGGATGACCGGGGGCGCGTCGTGGCCGCCGAGACGGTCTTTGTCACCAAGCCGCAGCTTGTGCCGCAGGAGGCGGTCAGCTTCGAGGTGTCGTTTCATGACCTGGGCGGCTCCGCGCTGACGTACACGCTCACCGTGCTGGGGCAAGTCGGCAGCGTGGACACGGGCTGAACCCGGCACGCCATGCGGAGATTTCCTGCGTTCAAGGGCCGGTTTTCCGGTCCGAGCGATGGATAGCCGGGTGCGTTGCAGCGCCCGGCGATCCGTGTGACCATCCATCTACCGATCACTGGAGGACATCGATGCCACATCGCACACATTCCCTGGTCGTATTCGTGACACTGGCCCTGCTGGTCGCCACGCTCGCCTCGCCGGTTCACGCGCAGGGGGGCGGCGATTCGCCCGTCACGCAGACGGGCACGCTCGGGCGCGGACTCGTGCGTAGCGTGGCCTGGAGTCCCGACGGTGACGTGATCGCGGTGGGCGGCGCGCTCGGCGTGTGGCTGTATACGCCGGACCTTGAGGACCGCGCGATCGACCTGCTGCGCGGCCACGAGAAAGCGGTCTACGATATCGCCTTCAGCCCGGACGGGCGCAAGATCGCCACCGCCAGCCACGACCTGACCGTGCGCACGTGGGACGTGCGCGACGGCGATCCGCTGCACGTGCTGCGCGGCCACGATGACCTGATCGTCGCGGTGGACTGGCACCCGGCGCGCGACCTGATCGCGTCCGGCGCGTATGATGGCACGGTGCGGCTATGGAACCCGGTCACGGGGCAGGCGGTCGCCGTGCTGCAAGGGCACACGGATTGGGTCAGCGACGTGATCTTCAGCCCGGACGGGGCGCTGATTGCGTCGAGCAGCTACGACGGCACGCTGCGCGTGTGGCGCGTGGACGATGGCGCGCCGGTCGCCGTGCTGGAAGGGCACACAGGGCCGGTCGCCGCGCTGGACTGGCCGCGCGACTCGATCCTGGTCAGTGCGGGATGGGATGGCAGTGTGCGGCAGTGGCATCCGGGGACGTGGGACGCGGGACCGGTGCTGCAGGGCGCGCACGGCGACGTGATCTATGATGTCGCGTGGAGTCCGCAGGGCGGTTCGCTGGTCACGGCAAGCTGGGATGGCACGCTGCGCCACTGGCACGCGGGCGACCTGGCGCTGGCGGGGGAGTACGCGGGGCACACCGGGCGCGTGCAGCGCGCGGCCTGGAACCCGGCGGGCACGCAGGTCGCCACGCTGGGGTGGGATGACACCGTGCGCGTGTGGGACGTGCAGCAGGGCGAACAGGTCGCGGTGCGCCACGAGCACATGGACTTCATCGCCTGGCTGGGCTGGACTGCCGAAGGGTTGCGCGCGCTGACGCTCGACGGGCGGCTGTTCGTGTGGGACACTGAAGCGGGGAGTCTGGCCCGTGTGGAAGAAGGCGTCAGCGTGGACGGGCTGCCGGTCCTGCGCACGCACTCGCGCGGAATGACGTTTGATATTGATGCGGGCGGCGTGGTGCGGATCATGGAAGCGCATGGCGACGAGGCCGTATTGCTCGGCGCGCTGCCGGGCCGTGCCAATGCCGCGACCTGGAGTCCGGACGGGGCACAACTCGCGGTGGCGGCCCGCAACGGTACGATCACGATCTGGAAGGTTGAATGACGCAGTCGAAACGGTTATTTGAACGCATCGGAATCTTTGAGGCCGCCGTGCTGGTCGCGTTTGGCGTGGCGCTGGCGTTGGTGTTCGCGGGACGCCTGGACGCGGTCGCGCTGGTGATCCTGCTGGTGTGGGCGTTTTTCGTGTACCTGGCGCGTGACTTGGTGCAGCAGGCGCAGCGCTTCCGCCCGGTCGAGCCGCCGGCAGCGTGGTGGATCACGCTGGTGGGCAACATCGTGTTGCTGGCGGTCGGGCTGGGGTCGTTCGGCTGGTACCTGCTCGGCGGCGGCGCGATGGCGTGGATCCCGCTGCTGGTGTTCGTCGCCGGCATGATCGCGCTGCGGCAGTGGCGGCAGGGCGTGGTGAACCGCGTGTACGCGTGGCGCGGCCCGGCGCTGGCGTTGTTCCAGCAGGGGGAGTATAAGAAGCTGGCCCGCGAGCTGGAAGACGATCCCGCGCTGGACGCAAACCCGGACAAGCTGGCGGTGCTGGCGCTGGCGTATATCGAGCTTAACAAGTGGCAGAAGGCCGACGAGCTGTTGGTGCGGGCGCGGCAGTTGGCCCCGGCGTTCGCTTCAGTGAACGGCGCGATCGGGTCGCTGCGCCGCCACGAAGCGCGTTACGAGGACGCCATCACCGCGATCCGCAAGGCGATCGCGTTCGAGGAGAACGTCAACTCGCGCTATTACCTGGGGCTGTGCCAGTTCCTGGCCGGGGACCACGACAGCGCCGCGCAGACCCTGCGCGCGATCATCGACGATCCGGGCTTGCTCCGGCAGGGCCGCGTGATGGGCGCGTACATCCTGGGGCAGGCCGCCGAACAGCGGGACGAGTGGGACGCGGCGCGGCGCTGGTACGCCCAGATGGCCGAGCTTGCGCCGAAGGTAATCCCGCACCTGCAGGACGAAGCGCGGCGGCACAAACAGACGCTCTACGGCGACACACTCAAGGAACACATCCGCACGATGCAGCAGATCATCGCGCGCCGCCCGCTGGAAACGCCGGGCGAGGACGCGAGCTGAGGACGCGCTGTGTTGTCCGGAGGTGTGAAATAAATCTGATGACCCATGCCAATGTTTTGTCAAGGTTTTATAAAGATTTCGTGAAATATGAGCCGTGCGTGTCGCCAGGGGCTTGAATTGTATATCAGCCCGTGCTACCATCTATTTACCATCGTATCGTTGACAATTATCAGGAGAAATCATCATGATGTATCTGCCTCGCGAAGAGGGTCAGGGTCTCGTTGAATACGCTCTGATTCTCGTATTGGTTGCCGTCGTGGTTATCATTATCTTGGCCCTGCTCGGCCCGGCCATCGGTAACATCTTCTCGACCATCGTCGAGAATCTGTAAGCTTTACGCTCGGTTCGACAAGCAGAACCCCGTGCCTGTGCGCGGGGTTCTCTTTTTGTGTTCCTGCCGGTATAATCGACACGGTTTTCCTCGCAGTTTGCCGTATCCGTCCCCTGGATGATGCCGCGCGGGTACCCACCGAGCGCCGAGAAAGCGTAGGGTAGCTGTGCCGGTTCTTGGGTACACTAGAATGGCTCCCTGGGCAGGGACGATTAGCAAGCGACGCGCGGTGTAAGGAGATTGGTATGAGCTTTACGACGACTCGTCTGGTAGGGGTGACCCTGGTCGCGCTGGCGCTGTTGCTGGCGGGTTGTGATACGTTCACCGGCAGCGACCAGATCGCGGAACTCGAGACGCAGAACGCCCAGCTTCAAGGCACGATCCAGGTTGTCGGCACGCCGGTGCTGACGATCGCCGCGCTGGAGCAGGCCGCCACACAGAACGTCGTCTTCCAGGCGCAGTTAACCGAATCGGCGGTGAACCTGCTCGAAGCGCAGTCCACGCTGACCGTGTACGAACTCGGCGGCGCGGACGCAGCAGCGGCTGCGGCAGCAGGCTCCGGCGCGACCCCTGTGCCGGCGGCACCGCCCGGCGACCAACCGGCGGCGGTTCCGACACCCCCGCCCAGCGCGACACGCTCGGCAACGACCTTCAGCGGCACAGTGATCGCCACCAGCCTGGACTCTGCCGACTGCCCGGTGAATACCACCTCGCGCGTGGAGTATACCGCGCAGCGTATTTATGTGGACACACGCATCAATCTGCTCCCGGCAGGATCGCAGATCAGCGCGCGCTGGTATGTCAACGGCGAGTTGTTCTTCGACGACGTTGAGTGCTGGATTCCCAACCGGGACTGGCAGGATATCTGCGCGTATTGCTCGATCCAGCCGGACGGCCCCACGTTCCCCGTCGGCATGTGGTCGGTGGAGATGTACCTCAACGGGGACTTGATGACCGAGACGACCTTTGAGACGTACGATCCGGCGGCGGAGACAGGCGGTTCGCTAAGCGACGCTGCCGGCGGCGCCGCGACCGAGTAACACCACCGCGCTACAGACCGCGTGTTTGAATACTACGACGGGGCGTGTCACATACCGGGCACGCCCCGTCGTGATCTTTGCTCTGCCATAACTGTGCCGTTGCCCGGCGGCCTGCTTGCCCTCAACCGGGACATTCGCCTATAATCAAATTGAGATTTGATTTCGAGCAGCGTCTCAAAGGTGCGACATGGCGCGCAAACCCGCCGAACAGACCGTGCAACCGGACGCGATCATCCGCGCAGCGGCGACCGTATTCCAGCGCCGGGGTTATCACGGCGCGACGATGGCCGATATCGCCGCCGAAGTAAACCTGACCGCCGGAAGCCTATACCACCATTTCCCCAGCAAGATCGACCTGCTCGCTGCCGTGCTGGACGCGGGGATGGCGCAGATCACCGCCGGTGTGCGCGCCGCGATCGCGCAGGATGGCGCGCCCGTCCAGCAGTTTCGCGCGATCGTCCATACGCACATCCACAGCATCATCGAGCACGCCAACATTGCCGCCGCCGTGATCTTCGAGAGCCGCGCGCTGCTGGAGTCGCCCGACGTGCGCGCGCCTTACGTGCAGCAGCGCGACACGCTCGAAGCGCTGTACCGCGACGTGGTGCAGGCGGGCATCGACACGGGCGACTTTCGCGCGGTGGACGTGGGGCTGTTCGTCAAGACGTTGTTCGGCGCGCTGAACTGGGTCAGCGTGTGGTACCGCGCGGACGGGCGGTTGAGCAGCACACAGATCGCGGACGCGATCGCGGCGACGTTCCTCGCCGCGCTGGGGGTACGCGACGTGGACGGTCAAGGTGCCGGCTCGTGATCACGGTGTAGCACGGGGCTGTAGCGTGCATTTCTTGACGCAAGCGAAAATTACTTTGGTTCCTGTTTGAGGCGAGGAGACACCCACTATGATCAGTTTTACTCCCACTGACGAGCAGCGGATGCTCGTCGACGCGGTGCGGCGGTACGCGGAAAACGACGTGCGCCCCGTCGCACATGAATCCGACGAGAGCGGCGCGTTCCCGGAGTCCGTGCTGCAGACCGGCTGGGCGATCGGCATCCTGCCCGGCAACATCCCGGAATCGATGGGCGGTTTTGGCGACACGCACAGCGCGGTCACCGGGGCGCTGGCCTACGAGGAGCTCGCCTACGGCGACCTGTCGCTGGCGCTGCACCTGATGACGCCCGCCCTGGTCGCGATCCCGCTGGTGCTGGATGGCACCGACGTGCAGCGTGCGGAGTTCATGAATCTGTTCTTGGATGAAACGCCGCCCCGCGTCACGGCGGCGCTGGTCGAGCCGCGCATCCAGTTCGACCCGGCGACGTTTAAGACGACCGCCGCACTCGACAACGGCACGTTCGTGCTCAACGGCAAAAAGGCGTATGTCCCGCTGGCGGAAGGCGCGGACTGGATCCTGGTTTATGCGTGGGACCAGGACGCGGGGCAGGTGGACGCGTTCCTCGTGCCCGGCGACTCGGAAGGGCTGACGGTCGGCCCGCGTGAGAAGTTGATGGGCGTGCAGGCGCTGCCCACGTACCCCGTCACGCTGGAAAACGTGCGGGTGCCGGCCAAGTATCGCCTCGGCGGCGACGCGGGCATCGACTTCGCGCGCATCCAGGCGCACAGCCGCGTGGCACTCGGTGCGCTGGCGGTCGGCGTGATGCGCGGCGCGTTGGATTACGCGGTGCAGTACGCCAAAGAGCGCGTGCAGTTCGGCCAGCCGATCGCGACCAAGCAGGCGATCGCGTTCATGCTGGCGGAAAACGCGATCGACGTGGACGCGGCGCGGCTGATGGTCTGGGAGGCGGCCTGGACGCTGGACCAGGGGCAGGACGCGACGCGCGAGTCGTACCTGGCGAAGAAGTTCATCGACCAAGCAGCGGTCACCGTGACCGACAGCGCCGTGCAAACGCTTGGCGGCTACGGTTACATCCGCGAGTACCCGGTCGAGCGCTGGCTGCGCAACGCGCGCGGCTTCGCGACGTTCTACGGCATGGCGATTGTCTAACAGCGGGGGAGGACGGCGACAATGGCGATCAGTTTTGAGGTTCCCGAACGGATCAAGCAGAATCTACAGATGACCGAGGCGCTCGCCAGCGGCGTCATGCGCACGAACGCGCGCGAACTCGACGAGAACGAACACCAGCGCCCGGCGATGTTCATCAACATGACCTGGCCGGTGATGAAGGAGCAGCAGAAGCGCCAGCTTGACAAGCTCGCGGCGGCAGCAGCAGGCGACAAACCTCGCCGCGAGGGGCCGGGCATCAGCAACCTGAACATGATCTACACCTTTGAGGTGCTGAGCTGGGGCGACGTGGCGCAGATGCTGTGCATCCCCTCGGCGCTGCTGGCGGGCGCGGCGATCGAAGCGGTCGGCACGCCGGAACAGAAGGAACGCTTCCTGCGGCGTTTTGCCGAAGGTGACACGCCGGTGTGGGGCGCGATGGCGATGACCGAACCCGGCGCAGGCTCCGACACCAGCGCGATCCAGACCACCGCCCGGCTTGACCCGGACACCAACGAGTGGGTGCTCAACGGCGAGAAGATCTTCTGCACCAACGGCAAGCTCGCGCTCGAAGAATCGGATGGCGTGGTCGTGGTGTGGGCGACGGTCGACCGTTCCGCCGGGCGCGCGGGCATGAAGCCGTTCGTGGTCGAGGCGGGGACGCCGGGCGTCACGATCGAGAAGGTCGAGATCAAGCATGGCATCCGTGCCAGCGATACCGTGTCGATCGTGTTCAAGGACGCGCGCATCCCCTACGACAACATCCTCGGCTCGCCGGAAGTGATCCAGCGCGACGGTAGCACCAAAGGGTTTAAAGGCGCGATGGCGACGTTTGACGCCAGCCGCCCGCTGATCGCCGCGAGCGCGATCGGTGTGGGCCGCGCGGCGCTGGAGTTCGTGAAGGACAAGCTCGCCGAAGAAGGGGTCACGATCCCTTACGGCAAGCCGGATCACGCCCTGAGCGCGGTACAGCGCGACGTGATCGAGATGGAGATGCAACTTAAGGCCGCGTGGCTGCTGACGCTGCGCGCCGCGTCAATGCTCGATCACGGCGAGCGTAACAGCCTGGAAGCGTCGATGGCGAAGACCAAAGCGGGCAAGGTCGTGACGTGGGTCACGCAGAAAGCGGTCGAGTTACTCGGCCCGCTCGGCTACAGCCGCCAGTGGCTGGTCGAGAAGTGGATGCGCGATGCCAAGATCAACGACATCTACGAGGGCACCGGGCAGATCAACACGCTGATCGTCGCGCGGCGCATCCTGGGCTACTCCAGCCGCGAGCTGACGTAAGGCGGTGGCTGGTAGGGGTAGCTGGTAAGTCGCGGGGCGTTCCCTGGCCGGGAGCGCCCCGTCTTGTTGTCTATTCGTCGAGCCGCTTTTCCACGCGCACCCACGACGGTAACGGTTGGAACCCGAGTTTCAGGTTGAGCTGGTACATCGGGTTCTTCGAGTCGTTGGTGGTGAAGATCTCCGGCACGCCCTGCGCCTGTGCGTGCCGGATCACGTGCACCTTGAGCGCGGTGGCGATGCCCTGGCGGCGGTATTCGCGCCGTATCGCGGTCACCCCGGTGACGAACTGGACGGGGTCGCTCTCGGTGTTGATGCTACCCTGGCTCTGCCCGACATAGCGCGCGCCATCCAGGGCGACAAACCACGCGTCGGGATCGTACGTCGGGGCTTCCAGGCGCATCATGCGCCACTGCTCGAACGGCGGGTAGTGTTTTTCGCCGGTGGACGGAATGTCACGGTTGACGGTCACATCCAGGTCGAACAGTTTACGCTGCCAGCCGGGGTCGCGTTGCTGCAGCTCGCGCAGCGTGGTGATCGTGATCCCGGCAGCCCGCACGCGTGCCAGTACCGGTTCATACTGCGTGGCATCAAAACGCGTCACGTCCAGCTTGGAGAGCTTCTCTTCCGCGACCGGTTTGAAGCCGTATGCCGCGAAAAAGCGCATCGCTTCCGGCTTGTCATCCAGCATGCCCGACGTGATCGCGATCACGTCTTCGTCGCGCAGGCGTTCGAGCGTGTGGGCCAGCACCGCCGGGCGGATGTCGGGCGCGTCGTGGTCTGGATGCACGAAGATACGGCATTCGTACTTCTGGGGATGGTAGGCGAACTTGTTCTGGTACGTCTCGACGTAGGCGATCACCGTGCCGTCACGCAGCACCAGATCGCGGTAGTAGGGGTAATTCCTGTCGAGCGTCGCGTCGTCGTGTTTCCACTCGGCGAGCGGGTCAGGCGGTTCGTTGAACACGGCGGCGTTGATCGCGATCGCCACACGATAGTCGTCGTCGGTGTAGTTGAAGGGCTTGATCGTGAGCATCGATGGTTCCTTTTGTTGCAGCCGCTTGGTGTGGCGTTCCGAATGGCTTGAGAAATGTTGGCGCACGTGCCGCGCGTCACCACGCCGGGTGGTGGATATCGCGTTCGCGCGGGTGCAGCAGCGGGATCAGGCGCTTGACCACGTCGGGATGCGCGGCGATGTAGGTGCCCATGATCTTCTGGTGCAGGTCGAACCGCGAAAAATCGATCGGGTCGCCGTGCATATCGGCCACGACGCCGCCCTGCTTGGCCATGAACGCCGCCATTGCTGCCATATCCCACAGGTACGCGTCGTGCACCAGCGTGGCGACGGACGCCCCGCGCGCGGTGTAGGCCGCGTGGGTCGCGGTGCTGCCGTAGGCCATGATGCGCGTGAAGTGCAGGTCGTAGAGTGTGTGCGCGTCGCTGCGCCAGAAGACATACGAATCGGCGTGCCAGCGCCTCATCAACTTACCGGTGACGATGGTGCCGTTGACGATCACGTCGTCGCCGTCGGTATAGGTCAGGTCGTTGAACATCGGCATGTACACCACCCCGAACACCGGCTGGTAGTGGCGCAGCAACGCGATCGTGATGCTCCACGTCGGCAGGCCCTCGACGTAGGCGCGCGTGCCGTCGATGGGATCAAGCGCCCACAGGTATTCGCGGTCCAGCGCGTCGCCGCCGAATTCTTCGCCCAGGATGCCATGATCGGGGTAGGCGGTGTTGATCCGGTCCACCAGCAGTTGCTCGATTTCCGTGTCCGCCACCGTGACGGGATCGGCGACGCCTTTCCATTCCGGCTCGACATTTCCAAAATAGCGCAGCGCGAGCTGGCCCGCGTCCATCATCCACTCGCGGATCAGGGTTGTGTCAAGCATGTGTGCCGTCGTCATCGATGCTCCTTTGTCTGCCGTGTTGCCAACGCCCCAAGTGTAGCGCAGAATGGCGCGGGCCGCGGTAAATTCGCGTTAACCGCATGGGACTACTTCGCTGCGGCGAACAAGTCCGCCGCGCCAAGCGTGGGCTGCCCGGCATAGGCCAGCATCCGCGCCGACGTGCTGCCCGTGCCCAGCCAGTACAGGATCGGGTCGGGTTGCGCCTCGTTGATCGCCATCGCGTCACCGCCGGTCTGGAAGACTTCCGCCAGCGGCAGGCTGCTCGGCACCAGGCTGAACAACACCCCGCTGCCGTCCGGCGCAGGCACGATTCGCCCGATGCCGCGCCCGCGTCCCTGCCAGATTACGTCCGGCTGGTCGGTGCGCAGGTCAAGCTGGATCAGCGCCAGCGAATACACGTTGACCGTGACCGGCCACATACCGAAGAATTCCTCGCCCTCGGCCTGCTGGGCGCTGTCGTCCAGCGTGCGCGAGTCGATGCGCGTGGCGGTGGTGTAATAGACGGTCTGCCCGTCGTGCCCCCAGGCGACCTGCTGCGCCGAGACGCCGAGCGGGATGTTGGTACGCTCCCACGCGTTGAAGTCCAGCACCGCTAGCCCGCCATCCGTGCGTGCCAGGAAACGCGTCTGGTCCGGGGCCACCGCGCCGCCGTGCAGGTCGTCGCCCAGCGCGATGATCTGCTGTTCGGCGGGCTGTAGCACGCCCAGGCCCCCGGCGCAGCCGGTCGATACGAGCAGCCGGTCTTCCGGCAGCCATGCCAGCACGTGATCGGCTCCACCCGGTCGGGCTTCGTTGAAATAGGCGGCGTCCGCCGGATCGTGCGACTCGATCGTGCAGCCGTCGCGGTAGCTGAAGCCCCCGACGAGTTCCGGCTCTCCGCCCGCCAGTGCCACGCGGTGGATCGCCAGCAGTGCGGCACCGGTTTCGTCATCGGCGGCGCGCTCCCCGGTATCGACCACGTAGGCGAGCGCGCGGCTATCCGGCGACCACGCGGGCGGGAAGTCCGGGTGCACGTCCTCGGCAAGCTTGCGCGGCGATCTGCCGGTGGCCGCGTTAAGCACGCGCAGTTGGCCGGTGGTGGCGTTGATGTAGGCCAGTGTGCGCCCGTCCGGGGCGAACTGCAGGAACCGCCGTTCGTGCAGCGGCAGGATAGTGATGCTGCGGCCCGGCAGGTTGTCCAGCGTGCCGACGAAAACATCGCCCAGGAACAGGTGCGCCACGGGCAGCGCGGGCGGCAGCGCCGCGGCTCTTTCGTCTGGCACGGCCTCCGCGATGGCCGTCGCTTCGGGTGTGTCGGTCGGCGTCGGTCCCTGCGGCCCGTCGGGCGTGATCACCGCCCCGGCGGGTGTCGCCGGTGTGGGCGTGACGGTGGCGGTCGCGCGCGCGGCGTCCGGCGCGCCGGCGATCGGCACGCCGGTGTTGGTCGGCGCGGGGGTAGCCGGTGCCGGGGTCGGCGCGCTGTCCGGCGGCAGCTCGACGTAAGCCGCGCTGAACTGGCTCAGGATGTTCTGGAAGAGCTGGTCCCACTCCGCGAATTCGGACTCCGGGGCCCACTGCTCGATCTGGTACGCGATGCCATGCTCGACCACCATCGTCACGCGCCGCGTGCGCGTCGACGAAGCGCAGTCCTGGGTGAACGCCTCCGAGCGCCCGAACGAGCCGATCGGGATGCGGTCGCTGCCGGGGTCGGATTTGCCGGACAGGTACCGGTCGAGCAGGGTGTCCGGCGTCACGTCGGGTTCGACCGCGCCCAGCACTTTGACGCGCATCCCGGCCTGGTCGCAGGCGGTCCCGCTGCCGGGACCGAAGAGCACGTCGGATTTGTCGTTACTGGGGAAGACCAGCCACGCTTCCGGGGCCAGCACGTCAAACGCGGGGGCCGAATACAGCGTCAGCGGGACGTTCGATGCGACGTTCGAGGCGCTGCACAGCACCACCGGGTCGCCATACAGCCCGCTGTGGACCTCGTAGCGCACGAAGTTATCGAACGTGAAGGTCCAGCGGTAGCCGTTGTACACGCCCCGCGCGTAGCTTTCCCCCTCGACCGGGCAGCCGAGGTGCTCGCTGTCCCATGTGTCCGCCGTGTAGGTGTATTCGACCAGGACCAGGTAGGGTTTGTCCAGCGTCTCCAGCAGCCACTGCTGCACGATTCTGCGCACGGCGTCGATGTCTTGCTGCGCGCTGGCGGGGCGTGGCAGGCTGCTAATCAATACGGCGCTTAGAAGTATGGCGATCAGCCCAACCCGGATCAAGCGTTTCACGGTGTTTGCTCCTGCGGTTTGACGCGTTACGAATGCCGGGGGCGCAATGTAGCGGCTCCGGCTCGGACGGCTTGCCTGGTTTCACATACGGGGAAAGCATAACGCCACGCGGTGAGAATGTCCACCCCGCACGCGGCGATCAGCGGGCAAACGTCATCTTGGGGACTCTCGCGCCTCCAGGATGCGGTCGCCCAGTTCGTAGAACGACCCGGCGTGATAGTCCGCTTCGACGGCGTAATCGTCCGGCAAAAACGCGATCGTGACCAGGCCCACTTCCTGCGCGGTACGCAGCTCGCCGGTGGCGTGTGCGACATAGCCGCACGTTCCCGCTGCCACGCCGAGTGTATCCAGCGCGCGCGTGAAGATCGCGGGGTGGGCCTTGGTCATGCCTTCGTCCGAGGACGCGAGGAACACATCCCACAGCTCCGGCGCGAGTCCGCGCGCCGCCAGCCACGCGACCTTTTCGCTCGCCGTGTGTGCTGTGTTGGACACGGTGCCCAGCTTCAGCCCGGCGCCGCGCAGCCGTTCGAGCGTTTCGATGACGCCGGGGAACAACTCGATGTCGGCAGCGTCCCGGTAGAGCGCCTCGCGCCCGGTGGGGAACAGGGCGCGGTCTTCCAGGCCGTTCATGCGCAGGATGGCATCGTAGAGCGTCTCGCGCGAGATGCGCCCGGTCCGCGCGTCGAACCGCGCGGCGCGCAGCGCCTTTTGCAGCACGGCGCGATGCCGCAGCTTGAGGCCGTGCGCCTCCAGGAACGCTCTCAGGTGCTGGTCTTCGCGCGGGCGGTGGTAGAGCACGCCGCCCGTGTCGAATAGACATGCTTGCAATGCCGGTAAGTCGCCCATTACGTCGCCAAAGAAGTTGGTGGTCATTCAACGTGCGTTGAGTATAACAAATTCGCGTGGCGCACGATATGCCGCATTTGTACCAGGGTATCCCGCTGGTTTATAGTTGGGTTGTGCATTCCATCTGGGCGGACCGTTTGCTACCTGCTGCATGAACCAATCGCCGCACCCATGACCACCAGAGCACACGTTGAAAGGATTGCCGATGCCCGTCACGATCCGCGACCTGCACGACTGGAACGTCACCCCACCGGAAGCGATCCGGATTCAAGAGCGGCTCGCCCCGCAGGTAATCACCGATCACCCGCTGCCGCTCGAATCCGTGCGGCTGGTGGCGGGCGTTGATGTCAGCGTGAAGGACAACCTCAGCCGCGCGGCGGTGGTTGTGCTGCGCTTCCCGGCGCTGGAGGTGGTCGAGACGGTCCGCGCCGAGCGCCCGACGCCGTTCCCGTATGTGCCGGGCCTGCTCTCGTTCCGCGAAGGGGCGGTGATCCTCGACGCCATGCGCCGGCTCGAGTCCACGCCGGACGTGTTCATCTTCGACGGGCAGGGCATCATCCACCCGCGCCGCCTGGGGATCGCCAGCCACATCGGGCTGTGGATCGACCGGCCCACGATCGGCTGCGCGAAGAACCGCCTCACCGGGCGCAATGACCCGGTGCCGGTCGAACGGGGCGGCTATTCTGTTTTGGCGGACGCGGGCGAGACGATCGGGGTGGCGCTGCGCACGCGGACGAACGTCAAACCGGTGTTCGTGTCGGTGGGGCACCGCGCGCACCTGGACGACGCCCGCGGGCTGGTGCTGGCCTGCGCGCCGCGCTACCGCCTGCCGGAGCCGGTTCGCGCCGCACACAAGGCCGCCGCGTTGGGGGCCTCGTGATCGGCGTCAGGTCGTGGCCGCGCCCGATTCGTCGCGTGCGTGCCGCGCGCGTTGTTCCTTGCGCGCCTTCTCAATCTGGTAAGCGATCAGCATCACGAACAGGACCAGCAGCGTGACGGTCATGTCGAAGTTGACGTCGTCCGCCACCAGGTGCGCGACCTGGTCGGTGGCGAAGCGGTAGACCAGCGCCATCACCACGTTCTGCACGATCTTGCCGCCGATCATCGGGACGATCATCTTGCGCCAGGGATACTGGACCATCGCCAGCGGCACGATGATCATCGCGTCCGGGGCAGGGGTGGCCGATGCCAGCCACACGAACAGCGGGATCACGCGCGGCTCGCGCTCGATCGTGCGCTTGGTCCAGCGGAACAGCGCGCTTTTTTCCAGGTCTTCAATGTTCGCCACGATCGTGTGCGCCACCGCGTAGGACGTGATCTCGCCGATCCCCGCGCCGACGCCCGCCGCCGTGCCGAGCAAGATCACCTCGAGCACCGAGTCGGCGTAGATCGCCAGCGTCATCAGCGGGATCGCGTAGGGGATCAGGAACACGAGCGTCACGTTCGCCAGCAGCCCGATGATGAACAGCCCGACATAGCCCCACTTGACCAGCGCGTCCATCGCCGTGTTGACCCATTCTTCGGCGCCGCCCAACACGTCCTGTGCGGCGAGAAACGCCAGCAGCGCCAGGATCGCCAGCGTGATCAGGGCGTACTTGAGTTCGAGCCGGTAGCGGTGCAGCCATGCGATCATAGCGGGTGTGTCCTTGTGTGCGGCGGGCAGCGGGTCTCTACAGCCGATTGTAACGCATCCATGCCAGGCGCGCGCCCGCTGCGGCACGGCGGCGCGTGAAAATACACTGAAATCGATGGCAAACCCTCGCCAGGTCGCCAGGTCACCATTACAATGGAAGCAGTATAGCCCTTAAGTACCGGCACCACGAGTCCCACCTGTGGCGAGGATAACATGCCCAAGAAGCAGCAGATTAAACCCAAGTTCATTGATGACCAATGGACACTGATCGACGACAATTTTTCGTCCAAGTCCAACCGCACCTGGGAGACATTGTTCAGCGTCGGCAACGGCTATATCGGGATGCGCGGCAGTCTTGAAGAGGGGTTGGGCGACTTTTCCACCGACGGGACGTTCATCAACGGTTTCTACGACACGTTCCCCCAGCATTACCCCGAAAAGTTTTACGGTTTCGCCGAAACCGACCAGTTGATCCTCAACGTCGCCAACGCGCGCGTGATGCGGCTGGCGTTCCAGGATGGCGAGGTGTTCAACCCGTTGCGCGGCACGATTCACGATTACTGCCGCCGGCTGGACCTGCGCGCGGGGATGCTGGTACGCGAGATCGCCTGGGAGTCGCGGTCGGGCCGCCGGATGCGCGTCAAGGCCGAGCAGATCGTCTCTTTCGAGCGCCAGCGCGTGGTCGCGATGCGCGTCACGATCACGCCGGAGAACTTCGAGGACGTGCTGACGATCGAATCGGTGATCGACTATAACAGCCGCCATGAAGACGGGCCGGAGAACGACCCGCGTAAGGCCGCCGGGCTGCGTAACATCGAGCTGCTGGTCGAGGGGGCAAAGGCCGCCGACGGGGGCGCGTTCCTGTTCCAGCGCACGCGCCATACCCAGCTCACGCTGGCCTGCGGGCTGCGCGATATGCTGCACACCGGTACCGCGATGGGGTCTACCACGCTCAACACGCCGGGGCAGGGCGTGCTGGGCAACCGCTACACCGTCTACACGCGGCCCGGCGAGCCGATCGTGTTCGAGAAGTACATCGCCTATTGCACCTCGCTTGACACGCGCCCGGACGACCTGGGCGAGACCGTGCGCGACGAACTCGACCTCGCGTGCCGGCTGGGCTTCGATGCGCTGGCCGACGAGCAGCGCGCCTACCTCGACGCGTTCTGGGACGACGCCGACATCACGATCCAGGGCGACGATTGGCTGCAAGGCGCGATCCGCTTCAATATGTTTCACCTGTTGCAGTCGGTGGGGCGCAACGGCTACACGAGCTTCCCGGCTAAGGGGCTGACCGGGCAGGGCTACAACGGGCATTATTTCTGGGATACGGAAGCCTACATCCTGCCGTTTTTCCTGCACACGCGCCCGGTCTACGCGCGTAAGCTGCTGGAATACCGCTATAACACGCTCAAACGCGCGCGCCGCCGCGCGCAGGAGATGGCGCACAAGAAAGGGGCTTTGTTCCCCTGGCGCACGATCAACGGCGCGGAATGTTCCGCGAACTATCCCACCGGCACGGCGCAGTACCACATCAACGCCGATATCGCCTACGCGGTCAAGCAGTTTTTCGCGATCACGGGCGATGAGGAGTTCATGCGGGACTACGGTGTCGAGCTGGTGATCGAGACCGCGCGCATGTGGTACGACCTGGGCGAGTTCATCCCCACGCGGGGCAACCATTTCTGTATTCACGGCGTGACCGGCCCGGACGAATACACCACGCTGGTCGACAACAACACCTACACCAACCTGATGGCGCGCGAAAACCTGGCCTTCGCGGTGGAGATGGTGGGCTGGATGCAGCAGCACTACCCGGATCACTTCGAGCGCCTGCGGGCGAAGATCAACCTGGAAGACGGCGAGCCGGACGACTGGCGGCGCGCGGCGCGCGCGATGTACGTCCCGCAGCCGGTCGATATCGGCGAGCCGGGCGTGCCCAACTATGTCATGCCGCAGGATGACAGCTTCCTGCACAAGCCGCGCTGGGAGCTGACCGGCGCGCGCGCCGGCGACGAGCCGCTGCTGTTGAACTATCACCCGCTGGTGTATAACCGCTACCAGGTCTGCAAGCAGGCCGACCTGATCCTCGCCGAAGTTATCCTGGGGCACCTGCCGAACTTCACGCGCGAGCAGAAACGGCGCGACTTCAACCATTACGACAACGTCACCACGCACGATTCGTCGCTCTCGCTGTGCATCTTCAGCATCCTGGCGGCGGAACTGGCCGATCCCGCCGCGCCGAATGACCCTTACCTGCGCAAAGCGACCGCCTACTATCGCGCGTCCGCATCGATCGACCTGGACAACCACCGCGACGAGACCCATCGCGGCATCCACGCGGCGAGCATGGGCGGCTCGTGGCTGGGCATCGTGTTCGGGTTCGCGCAGATGCGCACCCACGACAACCGGCTGTCGTTCAGCCCGGTGCTGCCGCTGGGGTGGGAGTCCTATACGTTGCGCGTGTATTACAGGAACCGCCGCATCAGCTTGCAGGTCGGGCCGGGGCGGGGTGCTAGCCGCCGCCCACAGGTGACGCTGCGCCTGCTGGAAGGTCCGCCGCTGGATGTGGTGGTGTACGGCGAGATGGTGCACCTGGCATGACGTGGGCGCGGGCGGCGACTTATCAGGGATCGTGATCGATCGCGTGCCCCGGCGTGGCGGTGATCGCGGCGGGCTGCCCGCGTGCCGCGCCGCGAGTCCGCCCGCACGCCGGTTTTATTCCTTCAGACGTGTGCCCACACGTCGATATTACTTCAAGCAAGGCTGATGTGTTCAGGGAAGGCATCAGCGTTTCTTGCATATTGTGAAAATCATCACAATATTGTGACAGAATTCACCATTTGATTGTGCATATTTTCACTATAAGGTTTCTCGCAACAGTGGCACACTGATAGTGGCTGTCGCACGTATCGCGGCCCCGTTCGAGTTGACTGCCAGGGGGCCGCCATTAGCCAGATGATCCTATTCACCTGGCATAGGAGAGACTAACTAGCCATGTTGACGATCAAGATTCTCGGTCCGGATTCACCGTATACCGATAAGCTCGAAAGCTATGCGCGCGCCGCGCTGAAGATGCTCAACCCGCACGCCGGGTACGAGATCGTGCGCATCAATGACGAGGCGGCGATCGGCCAGTACGCGGAAAAAGTGCCCGCGCTGGTGATCAATGAGGCGCTGGTCGCTGAGGGGACCGTCCCCGCGCCGCAGTTGATCGTGACCTGGGCGTCGGACGCGCTGCAGACCGCGCTTGTTCAAGGCGCGTACCAGGCGGAAGCCCTGGCACCTGCGGCCCGCTAACGCCGCATCATTACAAACGTCCACCCCGGTGGAAGGCGCTCTGCCCTGTCGCTCTGGCTGGCACCCCGGCAGCATGCGGAGCGGGCTACCTCCTTTTTTCCCTGACAGTGGGGCGTATCGAGGGCTTCAATACGCCCCTCCTTACTTGACCAGTTCACAGCCGTTGCCGGCACTGCGCAGTTTGTACTATAAACGCGCCACTTGTCGCCATGAATGGCGGCGGTGCATCAATCGCGTTTGACGCGTGTTGGACCATTGCCGCGCTGGTACAGCCGTGCCAGGGGATCGGTATCCCCGGCGGGGCCTCATTCGGCGTCCTGCAGCTCGATCACGAGCGTGTAGCCGCCGCCGGTCGCGCTGCCCCATGACCGCACCTCGATCGTGTACGTGCCGTCGGCGGGCAGTTTGATCCCGCGCAACTCGGAATTAGTCATGTGGTGCGTCATGTCGTCGTTCGCCGCCAGCAGCGTGCCATCCGGCCCGCGCACGGCCAGCAGCGTGTCGAGCAGGTTATGTTGCACACGTTGTTCCCGGCTGGTGTTGTCGGCGGGACGGTCCGCCAGCAGCAGGATGTCGAGCACCTCACCCGCGCGCCCCTCATAGAGCCACACATCTGCCGCCCCGACCGCGATCGTGCCCTGCTGCGCGCCGGCCTGGGCGGTCCGCGGTGTGGCGTCGGCGGTTGGCGGGGTGACCGGTTCGAGCCGGTTCAGGAAGAACACTTCCGGGTGTTCTTCGGAGCCGCCATCCAGCAGCGGCACGTCCAGCCCGCGCAGGTGGCGGTCAAAGAACGCGGTGGCGTACAGCCGGTAATCCAGCAGCGCGATCTGCGCCGCGCCCGTGCCGTCGGGCGGGCTCTCCATCACCAGCGGTGCCCAAAACGCCGTATCGACGAAACTGTTATGGTGCGTGCGCGGGATCATCAGCACGTAGAAGCCCGCGCCCAGCGCTTCCAGGCCGGTGTCGAACATCTCAATGAACGCCCCGACGCCGTGATCCGCGCTCATGAACAGGTACGGGCGCGCGAAATCGAGTTCGACCTCGGCGCTGTAGGTGCCGTCCATGTTCAGCGCGGCGGCGCAGCGCGGGTCGTCGTAGCACACGGCGGAGATCGTGCGCGCGCCCTGCGAGTGCCCCAACATGCCGTACTGCTCGACCGCCAGCCGCCCGGTGAACAGGCCCTGCGGATCGTCTTCGTTCAGCGCGGCGATCTGCGCCACGACAAAGGTCACGTCCGGGTACCACGCGCCCGCAAATTCGCCGTCGTACACGTCCTGCGGTGCCCACACGCTGCGCAGATGGTCGCCGCTCAGCGCCTCGATCACGCGCCCGTCGGGGTAGACGGTTATCGCGGTGGCGTAGGGGTGCGACACCCCGAACACGACATACCCCTGGCTTGCCAGCTCTTCGACCAGGATCGTGTATTGGTGCGGCGTGGCGCTGAAGCCGGGGTCGAAGACGAGCACGGGGTAGGTGGCCTGCGCATCGGACAGCGGCGCATCCCGCACGGCGTTCGCGCGGATCGCCTGCAGGCGACCGGCGGGCAGGCCGTTGAGCGTCTCGAAGAATTCAGCCATCAGCGGCGGCATATACGGTGCGCGGGCGGCATCATCCGTGACCTGCGCCGGGTACCACACCGTGACGGACAGCTCGCGCCGGTCGTCCGGGTCCCCGGTGTGCACCTCGTCGCGCGTCGCGTCGGTCCAGGCGTAGGTCGTGCGACCCACCGCGTGCGGCCCGGTGGGTGCATAAAGCTGCGGGACCTCGCCGGGGCCTTGCGTGCCGTCCTGCGCGGTCGCGGGCGTGACCGCCGCCAGCGCGCTCAACACCAGGGTTGCCAGCGCGATGATCGCCGCGCCGCGTTGCAGTCGTAACATGGTGTGCTCCTTCGTCATTTTGTGCGGAACGTATGGCGTTTCGTGCGCGATATTGACTCGTTGGGTTATACGGCATCGCGCCCTGAAGTTGGCCCCGCTGCGGTAACAGGGGGACGCGGTTGTATCCCCCAAAAGGACTATTGCCCCGCGATCTGGCGCTGGCTAAGCTACGGATGCTCCGATCGCGTACAACATACATATGTGCTACGATCCGGTCTAAACGAGCTTGTAGAAAGAGGGAATCTGATGAGAGCGCGACGAATGTTTTCCTGCGTGCTGGTCGCTGTGCTGGTGCTGGCGGGGGGACACACAGGCGTTTTTGCTCAGGATGACGGTGGCGTCCCTAGATCGCCCGTGTTGGGCGTGATCAACATTGTCGTGGCGGACGTGTTCGTCACGCCGCGTGATGGCGGTGACGAGATCCGCCTGATCGCGAGTTCGGTGCTTGATCCCGGTGAAACCTTGCGCACGGACGAGAACGGGGGCGCGTTGGTGACGTTGTTCTACGACGGGACAGAAGTCGTGCTCGCGCCCGAGTCACGGCTGACGCTCAACAGCTTCAGCGGCAACGCCGCCGACGATTTCGTGATCGACATGGAACTGCACCAGGGGCACCTGGTCGGCGGCGTGGGGGACGTGGCAGCGGAGGTCGCGGAGGATGGCGAGTGGACGATCGCGACGCCGGACTTCGTCGCGCGCCCGCTGGAGGGGCTGTTCGAACTGACCGTCACCCCGGAGGGCGACACGCGCCTGATCGTGATCGATGGCCGCGTCGACGTGCTGGCCGGTGATGCGGCCCCGTTCCCGGTCGAGGCCGGGCAGTTTATCGAAGGTGCGCCCGGCGCCACCGCGACGATCAGCGCGGACGGGGTGACGCCGACCGACTCGCTGATCGAGTCCGGCGTCTGTACCGCAACCACGCCGGTTAACCTGAACGTGCGCTATGCTCCGAACGAGGACAGCCTGCGCCTGGGCGGTGTGGCTGCCGAGCAAGTGTTCTGGGTGCGCGCGGCGACCGAGGGCCGGTTGTGGCTGCAGGTCTATTTCGAAACGGAACTGGAAGGCGTGGATATCCCCGGCTCCGGCTGGGTTTACGGCCCGGCGGTGGAGCTGGATGAGGCGCACTGTGAAACGCTCGTGCGCGCACCACTGGACGCGTTGATCTATGGCGGCTTCGGCGTGGACGAAGCCGCTGGCGCGGAGACCGAGACCGAACCAGCCGCGACAGAAACCCCGGCGGAATAGCGCGGGGAGCTGGCTCCTGGAACAAAAAGCATGTGTGTGGGCGGGCGACCCAGGGGTAGGGCCGCCCGCTGTTGGTGCCTGTTTACCAGCTCAGCGTGCCTTCGATTACCGGCACGACCGTGCCCCCGACGCGCACCATCGTGATCGCAGGCTCGCCGCCGGTCGTGGCGCTGTCCACCTCAATCGTAATGCGGCTGGGGCGGCCCATTTCGATCCCCTGTTCGGCGACGATGTGCGTGGTAGGCGGCGTGGCCGGCACGACCTGGTGCCGTACCAGGTACGCGCCAAGCCCGCCGCTGGCGGACCCGGTGGCGGGGTCTTCCGGCACGCCGGCGCCGGGCGCGAACATACGTGTGTGCACGTCCACGCCGGGCGTTTCGGTTTCCGGCGTCAGCACCATCAGGCACGCGTTGCAGTGGGTTTCCGGGTCAAGCTCTGCCATGATCTGCGCGATCGCGGCGTTATCCTGGCGCTGCACGCTGAGCGCGCGCACCGCGGCCAGCGACTGCACCGGCACAAACAACTGCCGGATGCCGGTTGAGACGACCTGCACGGGCCAGCCGGTGGCGGCGATCGCGTCCGTCTGCAGGCCCAGCCCGCGCGCCAGCCGCGCGACCTGTTCCGTGCTGGCGATTGCCCCGAACTCCGGGGCTGAGTGGTCCATCACCACGCGCGTGACGACGCCGTTGGCGACGTGGATCGCGGCGGCGCGCACGCCCACGCCCAACTCAAACCGCGCGGTGATCGCGGGGGCGCGCAGCCCGATCCGGCCCAGGTGCGCCAGCACCCAGTGCGTGCCGATCACGGGATGCCCCGCGAAGGGCAGTTCGGTTTCCGGCGTGAAGATGCGCACCTTGAAATCGGCGTCCGGGTGCTCTGCCGGGAAGACGAACGTGGTCTCGGAGAGGTTCATTTCGCGGGCGATGCGCTGCATCTGCGGTGTGTCAAGACCGGCGGCATCGGGGAACACGGCCAGCGGGTTGCCGCCGAACGGTTGATCGGTGAAGACGTCCACTTGCAGGAAATGATAGCTGGGCATGATGCCTCCTTACGTAGGCGACGCTGGCAGGGCAATAAAAAACCCGCACCGGGGCGGTGCGGGTTGTGCGTTGCGCTGCTGGACTACTCGACCGGCAGATTCATCTTTTCCCAGTCAGCTTTGGAGACGAACTTGGTCAGGTTACGCCCGTCGTCCGTCTTGGCGCGCAGCCCGTAGCGGGTCTGCCCGTTCTTGGTCGTGAAGGTTACCTTCTTGACCTTGCTCTCGTCGATCTTGACCTTCTGGCGAATCTTGACATCATAGAATTCAATGGCCACCGTAATTGCTCCTTACTCTATACCTTAGCGAACCCAATTATGAGTGACTCCCGGTTTCCCGGTAAGCACAATGGACATTCTACGCTTGATTCTACCACGTTACGGGAAGATGTGCACATGTTTCCCCGTAGTTTTCGGGTAGAATTCCGTTAGGCGGCGCATTGTACACGGTTCTAGTAGGTTACGCAACATTTCCCCGTGCGCGGAAACCGCCCCGGCGAGACTGACCGATTCGGCCTGCGCCGTGTTATACTCAGAACAGTGAGATTGGCTTGCCAAACAGGTGAGGATGGATGACTTTTCAAAATATCGAGTTCAGCCGCGTTATGAGGGCCATCGCCAGCATTTGGGGGCTGGCGATCATTTTGTCATTTCTGATCTCGTGCGTGTCTGCCCCGCTGATGCCGACCGCGATGGGCGACAGCGCGATGGAATACCTGGAAACGCTCAGCGATCCCAACGCCACCGCCGACGCGATCGAGGATCGACGGGCCGCGTTCTGGTCGAATTTCGGCCAGGAGCTGACTGTGCAATATATCCTGCAGTGGGCGCTGGTGGCGCTGGCGATCTTCTGGGTGGTCGGGCGCACCGCGCGCCGCGCGGAATCGCAAGCGCAGGCGGTCGGCTACGGCGTGATGATCGCGGGGGGTGTGGCGCTGACGTATGGTGTCGTGTGCTCGTGCCTGCCGGCGGTGGCGCTCTCGTCCTCATCGCTGCTGTTGATCGCGTTTGTGTTCCTGGGGCTGTTCGTGGCGGCGGGCTACGCGGGCGGGCGCAACGCGGCGCTGAACCTCCAGCCGGAGCCGGCGAAAACCGCGCCAGCCAGCATGCCGCGTTTCGGTGGCGGGCGCCCGTCCGAACCGGTCCCGGCGGCGGGGAGTGGCCCCAAGGTGTATTACAACATGGGCGTTCAGGCGGCGCTTGGCGGTCGCGCTGAAGAGGCGCGGCAGCACTTCACGCGCGTGCTGCAGATGGAACCGCGCAACGTCGCCGCGTGGCTGCAACTGGCGAACCTGGCCGACACGCCGGAACAGGCGTGGAACTACATCCAGCAGGCCCGCGCGATTGACGCGAACGACCCGGCGGTGCGCGAGGCGGTGGCGATCATCTGGCCGCAAGTCGCCGCCAGCGCCGAGAAACGCGAACCCCCGCGCAACCAGCCCCCGTATCCCGGCGGGCAGCAGGACGACACCGCGATCCCGCACTCGCGCCTGCCCGGTTCGGTCCTGGACGCAGCAGAAAAGCCGGATTCCGGGGTGCCTGGAGACGACGACGATGAGCCGGAAGTCCCGCCCGGCACGCCCCTCCCGCCGCCCCCCGACGAGCCGCGCATACCGTGACCTGTCCGATCCCGCCGGGCCGGGGCCGCCATCCGGGGACGTTTCCCGGTGCGCTAGTCTCCGGCCTCGCGGGAATCCTCGCTCACGCTGACGTGGAACGCCACCCGCGCGCGCGGTGATCCATCTGCGTCCAGCGCGGTGATGATGGCGTCGAGCGCGGCCCGGATGGACGCCGCTTTGTCCTCGCCGAGCCGGTATTCGAGGTAGTCCGCGAAGTCCCCCGCGGCGAACGCATCTTGCAGCGCCGCCGCCGCTTTGCGCATCCGGGCGGCGGGATAGGCGCGCCCGTGCCGCGCGAAGGGGCGCACGGGGAGCCGCGCGTTGTGCACCAGCGGGCTGAACAGGTTCGGCTTGGCGACCAATTCCGCCAGCGCGCTGAGGTCGGTCCCGTCCGGCAGCGTGATCGCGCCGTCCTGGTTGTGCAGCGCCCCCTCGAAACGCAGCCGGGCCTGCCGGTCGTAATGGGCCTGGGTCTCCGGCGGCAGCAGGTCATAGATCGTCTGCATCAGTGCGCGCGCGTGGGCGTCGAGCGCTTCCTGGCGCTGTTTGCGGTCGGCGACCGTGACCGGCGGCTGTGGCGGCGCGATGCGCACCGTCACGCGCGGGAACTGCAGGCGCAGCATGCGCTGCCAGACCTGGTATGTGCCACCAAACCCCATCGGCACGATCGCCGCGCCGGTCATGTAGGAGACGTAACTCGCGCCCGGCTTCACAGCGCTGATCGGTTTCTCCCACGTGCCGCCTTCCGGGAAGATGCCCAGCACACCGCCCGCTTTCAGCAGCTCGATCATCCGCGTGAGCCCGGCGCGATCGACCGCCCCGCGTTTCATCAGGATCAGCCCCAGGTGTTTCACGAACCAGGGCGCGGGCCACAGCAAGCGGAAATCGCCCGGCCCCACGAAGACCGCGTCCGGCGGCAGCAGCAAGAGCAACAGCAGCGCGTCAAATGTCGAGGTGTGGTTCGCGGCGAAGATAACCGGGCCGGGCGTGTCGAGGTACGCGCGGCCTTCGATCCGGGTGCGCGTCAGCAGGCGTACCAGCAGCCAGCCGGCCATGCGAAATACGCGGCGCAGGGCGCGCGTGCGGCGGTCGAGCATGGTGTTGTCCTCTCTCGTGCGGCGCGATGGGACAGGCGCAGGTCGCTTTCGTAGCGATATTAGCTTTCGCAGCCGCCCCGCGCAAGCGGCCCGCGATCGTGGGACTTGTACAAATCAGCAGCGAAGACGCGCCATTCACGTTACAATCGGTGCGCTCCGAGCCGGAAACCCCGCTGCTCGACCGAGCGTATAGCAAGCTGTGCAGATGAGCAGGAGAAGAACCGCGTGCAAGACGACATCAGGACCACACAGGAAGTGTTCGGTGATCTGTTCGGCGGGCTGGCGAGTCTGGGCGCGCGCGGCGTGGATGGCTTCGTGATCGCTAAAGCGCTGGCGCGGCTGCTGATCCAGCAGGGCATCATCAACAAAGAGACCTTCATCGCCACCATGCGCGAGGTGGCGAAAGAAGAGATCGAAGAGACCGATGATTTGACCCATTTCCTCAACCAAACGTTCACCGAAATTCTGAACGAACTCCAACTCCGGGCCGAGAAAACGCGGCACTCTACGTCGGATGGCAGCCAGCAGCAGGACCAGTAAGACCGCACGTCGCACGTATGGCACGATGGCTGATCCGCCGCTGATCACCGACCTGGACTACATCGCGGCGCGCGCGCAGGCCGACCGGGACGATGACCGGGCTTTCGCGCATTACGTCGAGATCATGTGGACGCGCGAGCAGCGCCCGACCGCCGAACTCGACGCGCTGGTCGACTCGATCGCCGCTGCTGTCGCGGCACAGATCGACTGCACCGCCTGCGCCAACTGCTGCCGCAGCATCAGCGTCGGGCTGACACCGGGCGACATTCCGCGCCTGGCGGGCGCGCTCGACCTGCCGCCGGAAGCCGTGATCGCGCGTTACGTGGACCGCAAGCGGGCCGCGCGCGAAGGGGAATGGGGCGTGTTCCGCGCGACGCCGTGCCCGTTTCTCGAAGGCAACCTGTGCGCGCATTACGCCCACCGCCCGCAGTCCTGCCGTGCGTATCCCGCCCTGACGCCCGACTTTCGCTGGCTGATCGAGCCGGTCCTGCGCGGAAAGGGGCATTGCCCGATCATCTTCAACGTGATCGAGCGGCTCAAGGCACGCCTGGGCTGGTGAGCGCCAGCGGTTTTGAATCCGGCAGGGGAGAGGGCGCGCCTCGCCCCTGCGGTGGTTGATTGCGTGACAGCGAGACCAGTTGTGCTTACTGGCCGGCGATCCGTTCGAGGAACGCGTGCGGCCTCGTCCCGTGCAGCAGCGGCGTCAGCGGTGATCCCATGCCCGGCAGCCTGCTGTCCAGGCCGAAGAACGCCTCGACCGGCGGCGACTTGGCGGGATTGTTCGATCTGCCGTTGCCGCGCAGGTAGAGCGTGCCTTGCTCAGCCGCGATCGCGCGCCCCGGCAGGCCACCGAAGCTGTTCAGCCCGGTCGCGGGTGCTTCGGGTTCCGGCTGGCTGGTGCTGAGTTCGAGCGTGTAATCGCCGCTCGTGGTCCCCATATCGATGCCGTTGCGCGTCGCCACGATCAGGTACGTGCCGCTCTGCGGCAGGGTGAGCGAGATCACCGCGTCCAGCCCGCCCAGGCTGTCGTCGTCTTCCGCGATGATCTCGTCGGCAGGGTCGAACAGGCCGAGGTACGCGTCAAGGCCATCGGAACCGGTCATCGTGATCGTGATCTCGTCGTTCGCCTGCCCCTCGAAGATGTACAGGTGCATGAAGCTGGCTTCCGTGATGGTGCCGGTCATCGTGTCGCCCAGTTCGATCTCCGCGATGAATTCCACGCCCGGCGGCAACCCCTCCGCTGTTTCTTGCTGTGCGGCGGGTTCCGGTTCGGCTTCCGGAACCCCGGCGAGCAGCGTATATGTGCCCGCCGTGCGCCCCTCGTCCAGGCCCGCGCGTGTCGCCACGATGTAGTACACGCCCGTTTGCGGGATCGTCAGGTTGATGAAGGCATCTAGCGCGCCGCCGCCGAATTCCGCCGCCGAGTCATCGTCTTCGGCCAGCAGGTCGAACGCTTCGTCCACGAAAAACAGGTAGCTGTCGAGCGTGCTGCCGGCGGCCACCATCGCGACCATCAACTCGGTCCCGGCCTCGGCTTCCAGGCTGTAGATGTGGGCATAGGACGCGTCATTGATCGCGTTCTCTACCGGCGCGTCGAGCAGGATGTCGCCCATGTAGAACACGCCCGGCTCGATCTCTTCCGGCTCGTTGGTGGTCAGGGGATTGGAGACGCTGGTCGGGCCGCCGCTGCCGGTCAGGGCGAGCGTGTAGCGCCCCTCGGTCATGCCGAGATCGAGATCGTAGCGCGTCGCCACGATCAGGAAGTCGCCCGACGACGGCAGCGTGATCGCGATGTAGGCGTCGGTGCCGCCGCCGCTGTCGTCATCTTCGGCCAGCACTTGTTCCGTCGCCAGGCTCAGCAGGCCGAGGTACGGGTCGAGCGTGCCGTCCCCTTCCATCAAGATCTCCACGCGGTCACCTTTCGTGCCGGAGAACTGCCAGGTTTCGAAATAATTGAGCGTGGTGATTCTTCCGCTCACCACGTCGCCGTACGCGATCATGCCGCCTTGCGCCTGCGCACGCGGGAGCGCGGGGGTCACCGTCATGACGAGCGCCAGTATGACCGCCGCCGTCACCAGGTGGGAACGTTGGTAGCTTATCATTTTCTGCCTCCCAACAACTTGATGATCGAGATGATGGCGCATTAAGCCATCACACTCATTATAGAATGAGAGTGATTAAGCGGAGTATAAAAATCATAAATATTGACTCAAAATGCCCCGGCGTTCAGGGGCCGGGGCAGGGGTGCGTTATGGTGTTGGGCGCTCGCGAGGGTCAGTTAACCGTGTCGGTGGGCAGCGGTTTGCCATGCCACACGCCATCGTAATTCGGGCCGAGTGTCTCCGCCGGGACCCACAGGTAGTCGCAGACCCAGATGATCTTGTAGTACTCGCCGGTTTCGTCCATGCCGAGCACCCACGCGGTCGTGCCGGCGGGGAGCACGATTTCCGGTACGACCTGTTCGCCGGGTTTCCAATACGTCTCCGCGTCGGCTACAAACGCTCCACCCACTGCCGTTTCGGGGATGCGCATCAACGCCTGGCAGCCTACCGGGCCGTTCGATGCCGACGGCAGCAGATCGCAATCGCTATAGGCGGTCAGCGTGACGGTTTCCTCCCAGCAGGATTCACCCGCCCAGTCGGGTAACGCGCCGATGCACAATGCATACGTGCCGGCATCCGCGATGTTCAACGAGATCAGCGCGCTGCCCATGCCCGATGCCTGCGCGACCAGCGGCCCGGCGCAACTTTCCGCGTGCAGATTCCCGACGACCGGGCATTCAGGGTTCGTTATCTCGGCGGTGATGGTCACCAGGGTGTCGGCCTCGATCGTCACCAGCGTGCTGCCCTCGCCAGGGGGTCCGGACACCGTGCCGAGCACTTCGCAGGTGGGCTGCTGCTGGCAGGTCGCTTCAACCAGCACGCTCACATTCTCGCCCTGGAGCGTTTCGCTCCCGGCGTAGGCGTCGATCGTGTAGTTGCCCCCGGTCGCGATCGTGAATGAACCGCTGATGGGTGCCGCGCCGTACTCGCTGTACACGTCCGGCGGCCCGCCGGACCAGGGCGCTACAATGCCGGACCACACTTCGATGGCGGCATAACCGCCCGTGCCTTCGTAGTCGATGGCGTACTGGACGACGCTGCCGGCGGCGAGGTAGCCTTGCCACAGGCCCCCGCCGTCCTCGCCACCATCATACGGGAAAGCTTGTTCATACACATCGATCAGCGGGCACATCGTGTCAGCCTGGGCAAAGACAATGTTCTGCATCCCTGCCAGCGCCACCACCAACACGAGGAGTGAGATGAAACGAGAGATCTTCATGATGTATTTGCTCCATAAACGCCTGTTCTGAAAGTTGTTGATGTCCAACGAGAATGCCCCCGGATGGCGACGTGGAGCGATGTGAGGCGGCGTTGAAGCGGATCAGGGTGGTATGGTAGTGGGGGCTTTGTTACAGGTTCTGACCCGTCAGGGACATCGTTTTTGATGTCTCTATGCTACCAGTATACTTGATTGTCTTAATACAGTGCGAAAAAAGTTGTCAAGAAAGGGTAAAGAAAAACGATACCAGTCCCGCTAACCAGTCCCGAGATGTCCGCCTGGCAACCGCGGGCCTCTCTAGCTAGGGACGCGCATACGGCCCTACAGAAAACACCCGGTCTGTGCGGATGGACAGGCCGGGGCGGGGATGTTACCGGAGGTATGGCTGGTCAGTCCAGCGCCACGGATTCCGTGTGTGCGGCGTGGCGACGCTGGCGATCGGTTACGAAGGCGTACCCGGCCAGCAGCACGCCGAGCGCGATCAGGCCCGCTGCCGCCAGGAACGCGGTTTCCACACCCGCGACGATCGCCGCGTTTGGCGCGTCGACCACGTCCGACCCCTCAGGTAGCTGCGCGACGCTGAACACGCGGCTGGCGAAGATCGCGCCCATCAGCGGGATGCCGGTCGTTTGGCCCAGCGTGCGCGAGAGTGCCAGCAGCCCTGAGGCCACGCCCAGCCGTTCGCGCGGGGCCGCGCCCATGATCGCGCTGTTGTTGGGCGACTGGAACAACCCCGCGCCAAACCCCAACGGCAGCAGGCGCACGATATAGCCGGTGGTGGACGTGTTCTCTTTGAGCGTGGCGATCGACAGGCACGCGCCCACGATCACGATCAGCCCCAGCAGCGAGATGCCGCGCGACCCGTAGCGGTCGGAGAGCGCCCCGGCGACCGGCGCGGTCAGCCCCAGGGCGGCGGGCACGGCGGTCAGGAACAGGCCGTACTGGCGCGGGGTGTAGCCCTTCACGTAGTCCAGGTAAAACGTCAGCACGAACAGCCCCGCGATCACGATGAAGACCATGAACCCGGTCAGCAGGCTGATGCTGAACAGCGTGTCTTTGAACAGGCTCAGGTCGATCATCGGCTGGCGCACCCGCTGCTCGACCAACAGCAACACCACGAAGCCGGCCACCGCACCGAGCAGCAGCGCCACGATGCGCGGGTCGTCCCAGCCGGTCTCCGGC
The DNA here is from genome assembly GCA_964425755.1 of uncultured Anaerolineaceae bacterium. Lineage (GTDB taxonomy): Bacteria > Chloroflexota > Anaerolineae > Aggregatilineales > Aggregatilineaceae > CAYRNY01. The sequence continues at coordinate 288,146 of CAYRNY010000001.1, read as the reverse complement.
GCGAAGGTCAGCCCCAGCGCCAGCGACACCAGCGTGAGCAGCACGATCAGTGCGCCGTAGGGGTCGAAGCGCTGGCCGCCGGGCGGTCGCCAGTCCGGGACGAAGCGCTGCACCAGGATCAGCCCGACCGCGCCCACCGGCAGGTTGACCAGGAAGATCGCGTGCCAGCTCACCATGTCGATCAGCACGCCGCCCAGCGTCGGCCCCAGGCTGATGCCCACCGACACCACCGTGCCGATGATGCCGAGCGCGCGCCCGCGTTCTGAGGCCGGGAACGCTTCGGTCACGATCGCGATGCCCAGCGCCTGCATCGCCACCGCGCCGATCCCCTGCACCACGCGGAAGCCGATCAGGAAGCCGACCGACGGCGCGATCCCGCACAACAGCGAGCCGAGCGTGAAGATCGCCATGCCGGATTGGTAGATGCGTTTCTTGCCGATCATGTCGGCCAGCCGCCCCACGCTCAGCACGAGCGCGGTCACGACCAGCAGGTAAGCCACCGCAACCCACTGCACGGTCTTGAAGTCGGTGTCGAGCGCGTTTTCGAGCGTGGGCAGCGCCACGTTGACGATGCTGCCGTCGATGGTGGAGAGGAACACGCCCATCGAGACGCTGAGCAGAATCCACCATTTGCGCGGGTCCCCGGCGCTGCCGGCGGGGGATGGTACAGACGGGTGGGCGGCTGGCATAGCGGATTTACCTTCGTTTGTTGCGCGGTTCGAGAAACCCGGAAAGATTCATCAATTATCTCTGGCAAAGTATACCGTATCTCGGCTACAATCGTGCGCTGCGCAATCTGGACAACATGCCCAAGAAGGATTATCCGCCGCATGAAAATTCACTACACGCTAGACGACAGCGCCGCCCGCTTGCCGCTGGGAATGCGCAGCGCCGAGCAAGCGCGCGACCGTGCAGCCGATTTGCGTAACTCGTCCGGCGCGCAGCTCGTTGAGCTGGCAACCCAGCACATGGTGGGTACCAGCGCGACCCTGACCGACGAACTGGTCTACTATTTCGAACACGACGAAACGCCCACCGAAGCCGATCCCTATGCGCTGGCGCACTGCTACGACCACCGCAGCGAATTCGAGGACCTGTTGCGCGACCTGCGCGACACGCAGCCGGGGCTGGTCGCGCTGCACGAGGTCGCGGAGCTGTTCCCGATCGATAGCGCGCCCGATATCCAGCTTACGCTGGCCCTGACGGTGGTCGGCTGCCCGGGCTTTGGCTACGTGCGCGCGTTCAATGACTCCGAGGGCGACGCGTTTTATGGCATGGTGGTGAACCTGGCACATGCGCGCCCGCACGTCGAGCAGTTGATCGGCGAATTCTCGCGCGAGCTGCTGCTGAACATGATCCGCCACGGGTTCTTTAATCACGAGGGCTTCCTGCTGGCCTATAACGCCTATGCCGACGCGATCGGGCGCAACCGCGACCGGGGTCTCGACCGCGTCAAGCACGGGCTGATCAGCCGGGGGATCGCGTGGTACCTCAGCTACCGGCACGACCTGGCGTTCTACGACGCGGTGCTGCAGATCGGCCCCGGCGACCTGCCGGAGTACATCACGCGCTGTAACCAACTGCTGACCAGCACCGACAAGCGGCGTGCGTCCGAAGAAGGGTTCGAGGAATGGCCCCGCGCCTGGGAGACCCACGAGCCGCGCCAGACCAGCCTGGACGTGGTGGGCTATTTCGCGGCACGCGCGATCGCCGCCGCGCGCGGCGATGCCGGCCTGCGCGAGGCGATCGAAGGCGGGCCGGACCATTTCATCCAGATGTACAACGAGCTCGGCGATCCCCCGATCGCTCTGGGCGGCTCGTAAGGGATCGCCGTCGCGGGGTGCTCCCTCGCCCGCAGCAACTTAGCGCCGGAACCAGTTACGATCCGTCATGGTGAGGTCGTCAAGCTGCTGCATTTCCTCTTCGCTCAGGCGCAGCCCCACCGCGCCCAATGACTCCTCAAGCTGCTCGACGCTGTTGGCCCCGATGATCGGCGCGGTGACGAACGGCTGCGTCAGCAGCCAGCCCAATGCCATCTGCGTGACCGTCTTGCCGCGTGCCGCGCCCATCTCGCGCAGTGCGTCCAGCACGCGGAAGGTCTGCTCGTTGCGGTAGCGTGCCATGCGGTCGTCCCCCGCGCCGCGCGAGTCCGGCGGCGTGTGCTCGCGGGTGTACTTGCCGGTCAGGAAGCCGCCTGCCAGCGGGCTGTACGGCAGCACGCCCAACCCCTGGTCGATGCACAGCGCGGCCAGGTCCGGCTCGACTTCGGCGCGGTGCAGCAAATTATAGTGCGGCTGGATCGTTTCGTAGCGTGCATAACCGTGCTTGTCGCTGATCCACAGCGTTTTGGTCAGCAGCCACGCGGCGTGATTGCTGGCTCCGATGTAGCGCACCTTGCCCGCCGTTACCAGGTCGTCCAGGGCGCGCAGCGTTTCCTCCAACGGCGTGTCCCAGTCGGGGAAGTGTGTCTGGTACAGGTCGATGTAGTCCACATCCAGGCGGCGCAGGCTGGCTTCGACCGCGTGCAGGATGTGGTGGCGGCTGAGGCCCTGGTCGTTCGGACCGTCGCCCATGCGCCCGCGTACTTTCGTGGCGATCACGATCTGGTCGCGCGGCTTGTTCTGCAGCCATTTCCCGATGATCCGTTCCGCGACCCCACCGGGATTGCCCGGTGCCCAGAAGCTGTAGACGTCGGCGGTGTCGATAAAGGTGATGCCCGCATCCCACGCGCGATCCAGCACGCGCAGGGCCTGCGCTTCGCTGCTGGTCCAGCGAAAGGTCATCGTGCCCAGGCATAATTCGCTGACGCGCAACCCGGTACGTCCCAAGCGGCGGTAATCCATCTTTGCGGCTCCTTTCGATAAGCGGTTATCCATCTGCTGTGACCGGCAGGCCGTGCGGCATGCTGGACTGCACGCTGTCCGCCGGTCTTCCAATCGTCTAGACCAGGATAATCCGAAACGCGCGCGCAGGAAAACGCCGCGCCGTGTGTGACATTTGCAAGTTCTTACATGAAATTAATTCGTCCTTTATCGTTTAGCGTCTTTCGTGGTCTAGAATTAATTCAGACTACATGAAGATCGTGCTTTGTCATGTGTATTAACGAAGCATAGCGTGTAGTTTGCGGAATCGTTGTTGAGAAAACTGTTGGCTATTTGCCGGTTTGGATGGAGTCGAAGGTTGTGTACACGTTGTTGATCGTCGTTGTGCTGGTATCGTTAGCGCTGCTGCTGGCTGCGGCGGGGGTTGGACTCCGCGTGCAGGGCATGATCGCGCCGCGCCTGCTGCTGGCGCTGCAAGGCATCATCGGGCTGCTGATCGCGCGCGCGGTGCTGGCGTCGTACGCGGTGGCGAGCCGGGCAGTCGAACCGGGCGCGGTGGTGTTGGGGGTCGAAGTGCTGCTGGTGGGAGTCGCGGCGTTGATCGCGGGCGGCGTGCTGGCGCTGCGCCGCGCGATGGCGGCATCACGCGGGCAACTGGCGCAACCGGTCGAGGAACACGCGGCGGACCTCGCGCAGAGCGACCAGGCGGGCGGCGACTCCCAACGCACACACGACGCGCTGGAACAGCAGTATCGTGAGCAGGCCGCCGAACTGCACGCCGCCAAAGCCAGCCTTGAGCGCGAGATCGCTGAACGCATGCGCGCCGAACAGGCATTGCGGCAATCAGAGAATCAACTTCGCACGACGCTAGACGCGCTCGACGATATCGTGTACGTGGTCGATGCCGATCTGCGCATCCGGCTGTGCAACGCCGCCTTTATGCGTTTTGCGCAGGATTTCGGGCTGGAGACGAACCCGATCGGGCGCGTGCCGTTCGAGGTGTTCCCCTTCCTGCCGAACACGCTCGTGGGCCAGTTTCAGCAGGTGTTTGAGCGCGGCGAGACGGTGGTCGATGTCGAGCATTTCGCAGTCGGGCAGATGGTGCTCATTAACGAGGTGCGCAAAATCCCGATCACCAGCGAGGGCCGCGTGACGCACGTCGTGACCGTGATCCACGACATTACCGAGCGTGAGGGCGTGCAAAAGGCGTTGCGGGTGAGCGAAGCCCGCTACCGCATGATCTCAGACGTGGTGACGGATTTCGCGTTTGCGTTTCGCGTCACCGAAGCGGGCGCGTTCGAGCTGGAGTGGGTCACGGACGCGCTCGCCACGATCACCGGGTATGCGTCCGATGACGTGCGCGATATCCAGGGCTGGCGCAACATGGTGCATCCCGATGACCTGCCGGTGTTCGAGAAATCGCTCGCCAAGCTGCGCGCCGGGCAGGCGGATGCCAGCGAATACCGCCTTGTCGCGCGGTCGGGGACGGTGCACTGGGTGCGTGCTTCGGCCCGCCCGCAGCGCGACCCGGACACCGGGCGCGTGATCCGCGTGATCGGCGGCGTGACCGAGATCACCGATCGCAAGCGCGCCGAACAGCAGGCGCTGCAACTGCGGGTGGAACGCGAGCGCAGCGCGATCCTCTCCGACTTCATCCGCGATATATCACACGAGTTCGCCAGCCCGCTCTCCGTGATCAAAAACACTGTCTACGTGATGCAACGCGCGCCGGACGAGTCACGCCTGACGACTTTGCTCGACCGGATCCGGGAGCAGGTGCATTACCTGGAAGAACTGGTCGCGGGCCTGCTGACGATGTCGCAACTCGACGGCGGGGTCGCGTTCCGCTTCGCGCCGCTCGACCTGGCGATGTTGATGCGGTCGCTGCACGAAGCGGCGCAGTCGATGGGCGAGAAGGCCGGCCTCGACGTCACGCTGGAGATGCCCGGCGCGCTGCCCGAACTGCACGCGGACCGTGACTATCTGCGGCGTGGCCTGCGCGAGATCATCCGCAACGCGGTGCAGCACACGCCGCCGGGCGGCACGATCGCGCTGTCGGTCGCGCTCGAAAACAGCGAGCCGCCCGGCTTTGCCGTCCTCACCGTGCGCGACAGCGGCAGCGGCATCGCCGAAACCGACCTGCCGCGCATCTTCGAGCGTTTCTACCGCGCCGACAAAGCCCGCGCCAAACGCGGGGCCGGGCTGGGCCTGGCGATCGCGCAGCGCATCATCGAGCGTCACGGTGGCCGGGTCACGGTCGAGAGCACGCCGGGGGCGGGCAGCACGTTCCGCGTTTTTTTGCCGATCCACCACGCTTAATTTATAGTCTCCTTGCACGGCGGTGGTTACCGCAGGCGTGGCAGGCTGTCCGTAGGGCAGCAGCAGGGGCCGCGTCGCGCCGGCACGCCCCCAGATCGCATATACTCAATAGGCGTAACACTCATCCGGCAGGCAGCACGCCCGGCCCGCGCGCCGGGGTGTTCAGGGAACAACATGCCGCCGGTGCCCGTCATGTGTCGTGAGGTGTGCAGCAGCATAACGTCATATACCGTCTAGCAGCACAAGAGGAAATCCGCCTATGTTTGCCTTGTTCTCGCGTGCTCCCGCACGCCGAATCACCGCACGCCCGCGCCGGACTATGAGCGTGGTGGTGGTGCTCGTCCTGGTCCTGGTGCTGGCGGGCAGCCTGGTGGCCGTGACGCGGTCACTCACCGCGCGCGCGGCGAAAGCGCCGGAGTCCGGCCCCGGGTTCGTGCCCGACGCCGCGCCGCCGTCCGGCGATCCCGGCGCGGGGGGGCTTCAGCCGGCCCAGGCGACCGCGATGCCGCAGTTCGGCCCCTTGATCACCGCGCCGCCGGGGGCCACGCAGCCACCGACGCGCGATCCTGCCGCGACCACGCCGCTGCCGCCCACCGCGAGCGCCCCGGCTGGCCCAACGCCGACGCCGTCAGTCTCCCCGACGCCGCTGCCGACGCTGCGCGCGGACGTGATGGGCATCCAGATCAACCCGAACCTGACGCTCGAAGACCAGGATACCATGCTCTGGCTGGCAAAACGGCTGGGGATTGGCTGGGTCAAATTCCAGTTCTCCTGGGACATTCTTGAACCGCAGCCGGGCCAGTTCAGCGCGGAGTTGAACAACTATTTGCAGTTTGTCCAGCGTGCCAAGCAGCAGGAATTCAAGGTGCTGATCAGCGTCGCCAAAGCGCCGGGCTGGGCGCGCGCGGGCACGGATGAGGCCGGGCCGCCGGTCAACCCGGAGGACCTCGCCAGTTTCATCACGCGCATGATGAACATGGTGCGCGTGGACCTGTACGGCAACTCGTACTTCGACGCGGTCGAGATCTGGAACGAGCCGAACCTGCGCCGCGAGTGGAACGGTTCAACGCTGGGCGGCGCGCAGTACATGGCGCTGTTTGACGCGGGGTATCGCGGTGTGCGCGCGGGTGAAGGCGGCCAGAGCGTGACGGTCGTCACGGCGGGCCTCGCCCCGACGGGCTTTAGCGATGGCGTCAACGCGATTGATGATCGCGAGTTCCTGCGCCAGATGTACGCGGCAGGGCTGGCGAATCCAGCCTACCAGAACATCGCGATCGGCGTGCATCCCTACGGCGCGGCAAATCCGCCGGATGCCCGCTGGTGTGGCGAGGCGGACTGTGGCGAGCCGGGTTACAACAACCACCCGTCGTGGTTCTTCCTCGATACGCTGGAAGACTACCGCGCGATCATGGTGCAGAACAACGACGCGAGCCGCCAGCTATGGGCGACCGAGTTCGGGTGGGGCACGTATGAAGGCTTCACAACCAGCGAAGGGGACCCCGCACTTCCGCCGGAGGACCCGCCGTATCTGAACTGGATCGACCAGGAAACGCAGGCGCACTACATCATCCAGGCGTTTGAGATCGCCCAGGAACTGCCCTACGTGGGGCCGATGTTCCTGTGGAACCTGAACTATTCGAACCAACCGCTGATCGATGCGCGCGATCCGCGTGCGGCATATGCGCTGCTGCGCGGCGGCGCGAACCCGCTGCGGCCTGCGTTCCTGCTGATCGAACAGGCTCCCAAGCAGTAACGGTGCGACCCGGTCGCATGTAACGGTCACGGGGCGCGGTAGAGGGTTCTGCCGCGCCCGCTGATTCCGGGCGCAGGTCAGGTAGGGGATGGGCTGCGACGTATGACACTTACCGGCGTCCCGACGCTGGGCGATCACGCGCTTCACGTGATGAGGGGGCGGCGTCGCGTGCGGGTTGGCGGTCAGCCTGTCGCGTCGAGAAACTCGTCCAGGTGGATCGCGAGCGTGTCGGGGTCGTCTTCCGGCAGAAAGTGCCCGGCATCATCCAGCAGGATCGGGCCGTGCGCGCGGGGCAACATCGTTTTCCAGTGTTCGGCGATGTCCGGCGGGAAGACGGGGTCGTCCGCGCCCCAGATCAGCAGGATCGGGATGCCGCGCAGTTCGTCGAGGCGGCTCTCGATCGCGCGCATCCGGGCGGCGGAGGGATGGGTCGGTGACGTGTTGATCATGCGCGGGAACTGCACCAGCGCGGTCCGGCTGCGCGGTTCGCGAAAGGGCGCTTTGTAGGCGGCCAGCACGGACGATGACAGCGTGCGCCGCGTCCAGCGCTGCACCCCCAGCGCAAAGGCGAGGTTGAACACGCCGAACAACAACTCCCCGATGCCGGGGCTGGCGACCAGGCGTACCAGCGGGTGCAGCGGGTGGGGGTAGCTGTCATGGAAGGCCCACGTGTTCATCAGCACCAGCCGCCGGACGTTGTCCAGGTGCGCCAGGGCGTACCCCAGTCCCAGCGGGCCGCCCCAGTTTTCCAGCACCAGCGTGATGTCGCGCAGCTCCAGCCCGGTGATGAACGCCGTCAGGTTAGCGGTGTGGCGCTCCAGCGTGTGGTAGCGGCGCGAGTTGGGTTTGTCGCTCAGCCCGTAGCCGACGTGGTCCATCGCGATGCAGCGCCAGCCCAGCGCCGCGTAGTAGATCACCAACGCGCGAAACTCGAAGCTCCACAGGGGGTAGCCGTGCGCAAAGACCAGCACGTTACCGTCCTGCGGGCCTTCGTCGATATAGTGCATCCGCGTGCCGTCGCTCAGCGTGAAAAAATGAGATGCGAATGGATACAGGGCGCGCGTTGTTTCGGGCAACTCGAGGGTTGCCATTCGGACCTCGCTTGTGTGTGTGGTTTGGCGCAGTATTCCGGCTACTGAGCCGGGGATTGCGGGGGAAACCGGTCCCGCCTTGCGTCTTCTTATTGTACGCGATCCTGCCCGTTGAGGGAATTCTACGCTTGTCCGGCTTATCCGGGCGGTGTGGGCGGTGTGGCAGCGCTGCAAAACAAAAACGGGCCGCGCGGCCCGTTTCCGTTGTTGGCTCCCAGGTGCGACCTAGCCCTGGCGCTGCTTGTGCTTCGGGTTCGACGAGCACATCACATACAGGCGGCCATTGCGGCGCACGAAATAACAATGTTCGCACATAAGGCGCACCGATGCGCGTACTTTCATCTCACTCACCTCCCCGGGGTTGCGAATAATCTATCTCGCAACGGCCTGCCGTAGCACAGCTACGGCAGCACTGGGGGCGGGAACCCACAGCACCGGTGCCCGTTGGAGATAGGCGGATTGGCGTCATTTCGATTTGCCCGGCAGCACACCTGCCGCCAAGCGCCTGTATTATAAACGAAACGGGCGCAAAATCCAGGCTTAATGTTGGTGGCGCGCGCCGGGTGCCGTCCCCGCTGCGGTGTGCTGCGTGCCCGATTTTCCTCAAAACCGGTTCCGTTCTATCATTGGGGCTATAGACTCTTACCTTGTCCCGTGCGCATCGCGCGGCAGGGTCGCGCTGTGCGGCAGCAGGTGCCGGGGTATGAGGTGGTCGGCCCGCATGCGCGGCAAGTGACGGAAAAGGCAGACGTTCATGTTGACGCCCGGACAAATTCGCCCCATGATTGGCATGGCCCTGGAAGCGCTCGAACTGCCCGACCTGATGGCGCAGCGCGGCCAGGTGCGCGATAACTTTGAGCTTTCCGACGGGCGGCGCGTGGTGATCACTACCGACCGGTTTTCGGTGTTTGACCAGCACGTCGGCGTTGTGCCGTATAAAGGGCAAGTGCTGAACCAGCTCACGAACTGGTGGTTTGAGCACACGGCGGATATCGTGCCGAATCACGTGATCGATGTGCCCGATCCGAACGTGACGATCGCGCTGACGGCCAACCCGCTGCCGATCGCGGTGATCGTGCGCGGCTTCATCAGCGGCATCACGCCCACGAGCCTGTGGAAGCAGTACGAGTCCGGCGCGCGCACGATCTACGGGGTCGACTTCCCGGACGGGCTGCGCAAGAACCAGGAACTCGCACACCCCATCGTGACCGCGACATCAAAAACGTTCGGCCACTCGCACGAGCACCCGCTGACACACGAAGAGGTGATCGCGACCGGCGTGCATCCGGCCCTGTGGGAACGCATCCAGGAAGTGGCGCTCAAGCTGTTCTTGCGCGGTCGCCAGTTGAGCATCCTGGCGGACCTGATCCTGGTCGACAGCAAGTACGAGTTCGGGCTGGACCTGAACGGCGACCTGGTGCTGATCGACGAGTTGCACACGCCGGACAGCTCGCGCTTCTGGCGCTCGGAGACCTACGACGAGCGTTTCGAGGTGGGCGAAGAGCCGGAGAGTTTCGACCGCGAGTTTGTGCGGTTGTGGTACCAGGCGCTGGGGTACGACGAGCGCGATGATCTGCCCCCGCTGAGCGAGGAGATGGCGATCGCGATCAGCCAGCGCTACCAACGGGTTTACGAACTGCTGACCGGCAACGCGTTTCTCCCGGCCAGTTATCCCGCGCAGAAACGGATCATGGTCGCGTTGCATTACGCGCAGGTGGTGAAATAGTACATCTGGGCTAATGCCAACCGATCGCAGACAACTATGCTACAGTATAGGTGACGGGTGGGGCGTATGCGATACGATGCGCCCCACCGTGCTTTGCCGCCCATACAAAGGAAACAGCGATGGACCTGCACACTGTTGACACACCGTTGCCCGATCGCGGCAGGCCGCGATCCCTGAAATCCGTGCTGGCGGCATAGGGGGCAGCCACGATGACGCATATCCTGGTGATTGGCGGCGGCGGGCGCGAGCACGCGCTGGCCTGGAAGCTCGCCCAATCCCCGCGCGCCACGCGGATCAGCGTCGCGCCCGGCAACGGCGGCATGGCCGAGATCCCGATCGCCGCGAGTGTGGACATCGACGCGACCGACGTCGTGAGCCTGATCGACTACGCCGACACCGAGGCGGTCGATCTCACCATCGTGGGGCCGGAGGACCCGTTGGCGGGCGGCCTGGTGGACCAGTTCGAGGCCGCCGGGTTGCGTGTTTTCGGGCCGCAGCGTCGCGCCGCGATGATCGAGACATCCAAGAGCCACGCCAAAGAACTGATGCTGCGCTGCGGCGTGCCGACCGCGCCGTACAGGGTATTCACCCAGCTCGAACCGGCGATGGACTACGTCGTCACGCACCGCGCCGATGAGCTGGTGATCAAGGCGGACGGGCTGGCACAGGGGAAGGGCGTTTTTCTGCCGCGCGGTGAGAGCGACGCGGCGGGGATTCTGCGCGCCTTGCTGGAGCGCGACGCGCTCGGCCCGGCAGGGCACAAGGTGATCATCGAGCCGCGCATCGCCGGGCAGGAAGTCTCCGTGATGGCGTTCTGCGACGGCCAGACGCTCGCACCGATGCCGGGCGTTCGCGATTATAAGCGGCTGCATGACGACGATCGCGGGCCGAACACGGGCGGGATGGGCGCGCTTGCTCCGGCCCTGACACCGGACATGGCCCGCCGGGTCGAGCGGGAGATTCTCAGGCCGGTGATGCGCGGACTGGCGCAGGAAGGGATCGCGTTTCGCGGCGTGCTGTGCGCGGGGGTGAGCGTGACCGAGCGCGGGCTGTTGACGCTGGAACTCAACGCGCGTTTTGGCGATCCGGGCGCGCAGGCCGTGCTGCCGCTGCTGGAAAACGACCTGCTGGACGTGATCGGCGCGTGCCTGGCGGGGACGCTTGACCCGTCCGTGTTACGTTGGCGCGAGGAGACGGCGGTTTCGGTCGTGATGGTCACGGAAGGGTACCCCGGGCGCAGCTATTCCGGCATCCCGATCCGGCAGTCTGGCGCGCTGCCGCCGGGAGTGCGCCTGTTCCACGCCGGGACACGCCGCATCGGGCCGAACACGCTGGTCACCACCGGTGGGCGGGTGGTGAGCTTGACCGGGATCGCGCCGGACCCGCGCGCAGCGGTCCGGCTGGCATACCGGGCGGTGCAGCGCGTGCACTTTGAGGGCGCGCATTACCGCACGGATATCGGGGCGCGCGTGCCGGCGCGGTTGTGAGCGCGGCGCAACTCCTCAGCCCGTTACGCCGTACATACCAGTGTACAGACCGATCAGGGGGGCCTTGTGGGTACGATCATGGACCGCGAATTTTTTGCACAGCAATCGACGGTTGTGGCGCGGGATTTACTCGGCGCACGGCTGGTCCGGCAGATCGACGGGCGGCGCGTGGCCGGGCGCATCGTGGAGACGGAAGCCTACCGTACAGTCGCGGACCTCGCGGCGCACAGCCGGTCAGGCAAGACCGCGCGCAACCTGCCGATGTGGGAAGCGCCCGGCCATGCCTACGTCTACCTGACCTACGGCATGTACTGGTTGCTCAACGTCGTGTGCGAGCCGGTCGATCACCCGGCGGCGGTTCTGATCCGCGCGCTGGAGCCGCTCGAAGGGCTGGACGTGATCGCGGCGAACCGCCCCGGGCGTCCACAGGACGAATGGGCCAGCGGGCCGGGCCGCCTGACGATGGCGCTGGCGATCACGGGCGAGGATAACCGCGCGGACATGACCAGCGCCACTTCCGGGTTATGGATCGAGGCGGGGGAGCGCGTGCCTGACGCGCAGGTGCAGGCCGGGCCGCGTATCGGACTCGGCAAGCATGTACGCGAACCCTGGCTCTCGATGCCCTGGCGCTGGTGGGTGGTGGATAACCCGCACGTCTCACGTTAAACTAGGGCACCAGGTAGAGTCTGCAGGAGTATGAGAGCGCACCCCGGCACTGCCCGCGCTGGCGAGCGTGTGGCAGCGGTTGCGGTGTGTTGTGCTATATGAGCGATTTACTTGAGCGATACCGTGTCGAAATCAAATACCTGGGCCTGACGCTGCTGTCCTTCTTGGGATTGGCGGTGTTTGCGGCGACCGGCGTGCTGGATAGCTTTGAGGCCGACCTCAGCGCGTTCATGCGCGATCTCACCCACTGGGGCTGGATCGGCATGTTTTTGATCGCGTACATCTCAAGCCTGACGCTGGTGATGCCGCTGCCGTACGGGCTGCCACTGTTCACGCTGGTGCTGTACGCCGTCTCGCCGCTGGACGCGCTGCGACTCGGACTGGGCGCGGGGTTAGGGGCCGGACTCGGCGCGGTGTCGTCGTATGTCGTGGCGCACAGTGTGCTGGCGCAGGTTGAGGACCCCGGCAAAAGCTGGCTGTTCCGGCTGGTCACCACCTGTACGGAGCGCTGGCCGCGCTCGGTGCTGGCGCTGGTCTGGCTGTTTTCCGCGACGCCTGCCCCGGAAGGCATGATCACGACGTCGCTGGCGATGGTGCGCTATCCCTGGCGCGTGATCGCGTTGCTGGTGTTCACCGGCAAGGTGATCGGCAACCTGGTGATGTCGCAGTTGTACTATTTTGCGGCGGACGTTTTCGCGGGGTATGTCTCCGAAGATATGCACATCACGGCGACGATCGTGCTGATCGTGCTGTTCGTGATGGTGATCGCTTACCAGGTCGAAAAGGCGCTGCTCCTGCGCAGTGTGTCCCCCCGGCGCGACCACCCGGAAATTGTGTCGGGGTCGTAGGGCGTCGCACCTGCCGCGCGCCGTTCCCACAACCCCGTGTGCCTGCCGGCTGATACGCCGGCGACCTGCGTTTAGTCGAGTGCTTGTAACGCGTCGTGGAAACGCGCCAGCGCGCCCCGCGTGATCTCCGGCGGCAACGCATACGAGAAGCGCACCCACCCGTCGCCGTCTTCGGAGAATGCCGCCCCCGGCACCACCGCGACCCCGTGCTGTTCCGCGAGATATGCCCCCAGTTCGAAGCTGTCCGCGAAGCCGCCCTTCTCCATCCAGGGGGCGACGTTGATGAAGGCGTAATAACCGCCGTCGCCCATGATGAAGCGGTAGCCGTTGGCGGTCAGAAATTCGCGCATCACTTTGCGGCTGGCGTTGGTCGGGCCGATGATGTTCGACGCGGCCTGCTTGAGTCCCTGCTCGTAGGCTGCCATCGCCACCGCCTGCCCGTGAAAATGCGGGATCACGCCGTGCGAGGCGCGGCCACTGATGAACTTGACCACGTCCGCGCTGGCGAGCAAGTGCGCGGCGCGCACGTTCGACGCGCCCATGACTTTCGTCAGCCCGTCGAGAATGATGATGCGCGCGCGCTCGTCCGGGGTGAAGGCCCGCAGCACTGCGTTGGCGTCCATCGGCTCGCCTTCCGTGATGTAGTGGTAAATCCAGTCGTAGAGCACGTACTTGACGCCCGCCGCCAGCGCGCATTTGCCGAGCGCGATCTGTTCCTCGGTGCTGAGCGTGTGTCCGGTCGGGTTGTCCGGCGAGGTGATGATGATCCCGGCGACCTGCCGCCCGCCGGTTTGCTGCGCGAACTCGACCGCCGCGACGATGCCGTCTTCAGTGTAGCGCCAGGCGTCGGACTCGTCGCCGGGGGCGTGCAGCACGTTCGCCCCGATCGCGTACGGTCCCCAGTTGTAGCTGATCCAGGGCACGCGCGACGTGATCACCGCGTCCCCAACGCGGCCCGTGCCGAGCGTGATCATCGCGCTGTAAGCTTTCAGCAGCGCGTCACGCCCGCCGACGGCGAACAGTACGTTTTCCGGCCCCCAGCCGAGCGCGGGATCGAGCTGCCAGTACTGCTCGATCGTGGCCTGGCGGAACACGTTCGCGCCGTAAGGGAAGTCGTAGCCGGTGCCGTGCGCTTTCAGCAGCTCGTGCGCCCGATCCAGGATCGCCGGGTCGACGCCCGGCAGCGAAGCCCCGCCATCCCCCTGTGAGGCGTCGTATACAACGGCATCCGCGCCGTGCGTCTCGCGGTATTTTTTCAGCGAGAGCTTGATCATAAACATGCGTGACGGCGGGATCTCGTATTGGTTGCCGGGGTAGGCGCTCACCGGTACCAGCGTGTCCTGCGGGACGGCAAAACGGGGCGAAGCGGTGACGCTCATAACGCTCTCCTCAATGATAGCGGACCAATCGTGCTGTTATACGTCGTCACACGGGTAACGCGGCGACGTCAAGCCGCGATGATAACGCGATCTACGTGTCGCGGGTTTGGTCAGGGGGTACAAATTGGATGCGTGGACGGTGTGCGGGCCATGCTCACGACGGCCACGTGTCGAGCTCGCGCGCGCGGCGGCGCGGCAGGCGTGGGATATCCGCCAGCCAGCGCGGCAGCCATGCCGGTATCCAGCCCGGCAGCGCGATCGCGGCGTGGGCGTCACCGAGCGCCGCCGTGGTCCGCGCGCCCAGCCACACGCCCGCATAGTAGCCGCCGACCGCGGTGATGTAGCCCAGGATGATATCCGGCGTGTTGTGGCGCATGGTCAGCAGCGCGGACGCCGAGATCAACGCCGCCAGCGTGGTCCAGAACCAGAACGTGCGCATGCGCGGGCGGAAGCGGATCACGAAGCAGGCGTTCAGGATCGCGTAGAACACGTGCTGGCTGGGCGCGGCGTTATGCGTGCTGGCCTGGGCATCGACCTCGTAGGAAGCGCGCAGCGTGCGCGCGAACACGTCGTTGCCGGGCACGTCGCCCGGTGCGGGCTTGGTGACGTAGGTCGGGAAGACGATGTAGATCACGTAGCCCACCAGCGCCGCGAGCAGCATCCCGAACACGAACTGGCGGTATTCGGTGTTCGGCATCACGAACATGGCCCACAACGGGACCAGCGCCGCCAGCACAAATCCCAGGCTGTACGGGATCAGCCAGTACCCGTTCGGGACCAGGTTGTCGTCAATGCTCGGGATGCGCAGTTCCCAGCCAGCGGTAGGGGCGCGCAGGCGGGCGTTCAGAAGATTGATCGTGAAAAACTGGACCTGAACCGCCAGTAGCAATCCTGCCAGCGCAAGGCGGTTTTGCAGTATACGGCGCAGCCAGGAAACCTGTGTGAGCCTGTCAAGCAATCCATGCAGCATACTGATCTCCGGTCGATAAATCCCAAAGCCGGGACGATTGTCCCGGCGGTGCACGCAACACGTGCAGGATGGCGCTACTTGCGGCGAACGCGGCGCAGCGCCCGGCGCGCTTTCCGGCGTTTGAACGCCCCGATCAACCAGCGAAAACGTAACCGGTACATCGATGGCTCCTCTCCAAACCTGGCAGTGTGTGCAGCGCGATGCTGCACACATCTCTATACGCAGATCGGACGAGAATGTCGCGTGCAGGCGCGCGAGTCAGCCTGCAGCGCGGGATAGCCGCGTGGCGTGCGGTGCTTACCTCACGCATTATTATATCTATTGTGCCGTGCAGCGCGATAATTCCATCCGGCGCGTGTTTTGGTTGCGGCGTGCGTGGAACGCGCAGGGAAGTGTTAAACAGACTCGCGCAGTGTTTCTTTCTGCGCGCGTTGCGCCCCTGGAAATCGACGGCGTAACGTCTTAATTTATGAAAGTTCCCTGAAAATGGCTGTGAGGGCGTGTAAAAATTAAAAAAGACGTAAAAATTGGGGTATACTGATGAGCACATAGAGGTTAAAGAAATGTAGTACATAACAGTCATGCCTCAATTAGCGATGGCTTCTCTAGCGTGCTTGACGATGTGCGCGTGAAGCAGCATGGTGGAACGGCGAGCAGCGCGAAGACGGTGATAGCTGCGTACCCGGTGGTGGGGGCGTGGTATTTGGACAGAAGGAAATTATATGCCCGCATCTACATTTCTCCCCGAATATCCTGTTGATCGTGAAGAGCAAAAGCAATCTGAGGCGCAACCTGCCGCGTTGGACTACCAGGCAGTGCCATCCCAGCTATCGTTCGCCCAGGAAGTGCGCGAGGAACGCCTGTCGATTCTCTGGCGCGTGACGTTGTTCTTCGCGTTCATGTCCTGGTGGGTCTTGTTCGTGCTCACCGGCGGCCAGGACGTATCGTTCCTGTCGCTGTTCTTACCGACGCTGCTGCTGGCCGGTGGGTGTGCGCTCACGGGGCAGTTGCTGCGCCGGAACCGGTTCAGGGCTGCCGTCTGGGCCTACACGCTGGGCGCGATCGCAGCGATCGCGCTCACGATGATCGGGCTGGAGACTTTCGGGTCGGAGTATTCGCCGTACATGTTCCCGCTGCTGGTGTTCGTGGTGGGGCTGCTGCTGCCGGTGCGCGACACGCTGTTGTTATTGGCGCTGGTGTGGGGAGTCGCGCTGGGGGTGCCTTCGGCAGCCGAAGGCCGGTTTGTGCTCGATTACCACGTCCTGTTCGCGATGTTCCTGACGCTGCTGGCCGCCGGGCTGTCGACGCAGGTTAGCGGCGAGCTGTACGCGATCGCGGAATGGGCGCTGGAGAACTACCGCAAGGAACGCCAGACCACCTTTGCCCTGTTCGAGAGCCGCGAGGCGCTGCACAAAAGCTTGCTGCGCCAACGCGCACTGAACCAGCAGGTTCAAGAAGCCAACCGGGAACTCGAACGCGCGCGCAGGGCCGAAGAGGAAGCCAAGAACTTCCGCGGCCAGTTCCTCGCCAATATGAGCCACGAGTTGCGCACGCCGCTTAACGCGATCATCGGGTTCAGCCAGACGATGCTGGACTTCCCGGCGATGTATGACGGTGTCGAGCTGCCGGAGCAGTACCGTAAGGACATGGCGCAGATTCTCAACAGCGGCAAGCACCTGCTGAGCATCATCAACGACATCCTCGACCTCTCGAAGGTCGATGCCGGTAAGCTGGACCTGGAGATCCAGGCGGTGGATATCGGCCCGGTGATCAAGGGCGTGCTGTCAACGGCGGTGGGGCTGGTGGGCGACAAGGCCGACCGCGTCAAGCTGTTGCAGGATGTGCCTGATCCGCTGCCGATGGTGCAGGGCGATCCGCTGCGCCTGCGCCAGGTGCTGCTGAACCTGTACTCCAACGCCGCGAAGTTCACCGACTCCGGCCATATCAAGCTGATCGTCACGGTGGAGGGTGACGAGGTGTTCTTCGGCGTGGAGGATACCGGGATCGGGATCGCGGAGGCGGACAAAACGTCGATCTTTGAAGAGTTCCGGCAGGGCACGGCGGGCCGCAAGAAGGGCCGCCAGGGTGCCGGGTTGGGGCTGGCGATCTCGCAGCAGTTGCTGCGCCTGATGAACGGGCGGCTGTGGTTCGAGAGCACGCTGGGCAAGGGCAGCACATTCTACATCGCGCTGCCGTTGCACGTCCCGGCTGAAGAAACGGTGGCCGATGCCTCGCGCGATAACGGCGCGGCGGCTGAAGCGGCTGCCGTTTCCGGTTCTTGATCCGGCTGGCAGGTTATCGAACATCTGACAAGCACAGGGAAAACCTATGCGCGTTTTATATGTCGAAGACAATGAAGTGAACCAAGCGCTGGTAGCACGCGTGATGCGGGCCAAACAACACGAGGTCCTGTTCCGTGAAGAGGGCGAGGGCGCGCTGGAAGCGCTCGCCGAAGACGAGGATATCGACCTGGTGCTGCTGGATATCGAGCTGGCCGGGGGCATGACCGGGCTGGACGTGATCCGCACGCTGCGCGCGCGCAACGACCGGCGTCCCGTCGTGGCGATCACGGCCTACGCGATGATGGGCGACCGCGAGCGCATTCTCGAGGCGGGCTGTGACCAGTATTTGCCGAAGCCGCTGGTGATCCCCGACCTGCTCAACCTGCTGGAAGATTACCAGCAGGAACTGGCCGGGCAGGATGACGACCAGGCGGCGCCCGCGCCAGTCGCCGCGACAGGTGAAGCCGCCGCCCAACCGCCGACCTCCGGGGCCGCCCCGCCAAAGGACGCGGACTCGCCACCGCCAACCGACCAGGCGGCAGCGCCCGCGCCGGATTCCGAAACGTCCAACGGCTCCAAACCCCCGGCTGGTGTGGCAGCGGATTCCACGCCCGCCGCAGCGCCACAATCCCCCGTGCAGCAGCCAGCAGCACAGCCCACGAGTGCCGGCCCGCGCGCTCCGGCAGGGGATGGCAAGGATGGCGTGGTTGAGGACAAGCGGCATGAGCCACAGTGACGGCACGGCATCGAACCGGCGGAGGAAAAACGCTTCGGGCAAGGGCGCGAAACCGTCACCGTGCGACGGGGACAGGCCGCTCAATATTACGCGCGCGCTGGTGGTGGATGACGAACCGGCGAACCGCGATTTTCTGATCCGGCTGTTGCAGCAGGCACAGCTTGACGTGCAAGGCGCGGGAACGGCAGCCGAGGCACGCGCGATCGTCAGAGACGCGGCGCGCATGGACCTGATCGTCGTGGACAACAAGCTGCCGGATGGCGACGGGGTGGACCTGATGGTCGAGCTGCACGCGCGTTATCCCGATGCCCGGATGGTCATGGCGACGATGCTGGACGAACGCGCGCTGGTCGATCAAGCGTTTGCGAACGGCTGTGACGTGTTCATGGTCAAGCCGCACGGTTTCATGGAGTTGTTCCGGCGTATCCAGGAAGCGCAGGCGACCGGCGAGGATACGCTCAAGTGCATGATCATTGACCAGTACGGTCCGCGCCCGTATCGCGGCTGAATGCCGGCGGCGCGGTTGCTGGTCGTCTGAATCGCTACACACCGGGATGGGCCTGGGGGGGCATCCCGGTGTGTGATTCCCACGCTGCGCGAATACAAAACCCCCTGTGCGCAGTGCAGCGCCCCGGCAGGGGCGGGTTCCGGCGCTTCAGGGGGTTTGTTGGCGGTAATGAGGGAATAGCTGTCGCGTGCGTCAGGCGATCGCGACAAGTTCAAGGTCGAAATTCAGGGTCTGGCCGGCCAGCGGGTGGTTGGCGTCCAGCTTGACGTGCGAATCGGTGACTTCGGCAACCGTCGCGGGGATGCGCTGCCCGGACTGTGTGCGCAGTTCGAACTGTTGCCCGATCTGCGGTTCCGCGTCTTCGGGGAACTGGTCCGGCGTCACGTCGATCACCAGATCGTCGCGGCGCTCGCCGTAGGCTTTCTCGGGCGGGATGCGGACGGACTTCGTCTCGCCAACCTGCATGCCCTGCACAGCTTCTTCGAAGCCGGGGATCACCTGGCCTTGGCCCAGGGTGAACTGCAGCGGTTCGCGCTCAACCGAGCTGTCGAACACGGTGCCGTCGTCCAGTTTGCCGGTGTAGTGAATGGTGACCGTATCGTTGGTTTTCGCTTCAGACATGGCTCCTCTTTCCTTGCAAGCGAATAGGTTTACACCCAGATCGTAACAGAACCGGCAGCATGTTCCAACCCCCAGCATGCCAGGCGTACAGCGGGCGTAGGATCGCACAGCCCCGGGCGGTAACGCTGCCGGGGCCGCCAGGACGAACGCTGGCCGGTGCCGTGCCGCGCGTCTAGTGGCAGTACCCGCGCGGGTCACCTTCGCGCCCGGGGACGATCTGCATCATGCGCATCAACGCGTCGATGCTCGCGACATCCGGCAGCGAGGGGATCGCGCCGTAGCCCGTCGCGGTGAGCGCGCCCGCCGCGCACGCGCGCAGCATGATCCGGCGCAGCACGTCATCTTTGATGGCTTCGACCTGCAGGTCATGCACCAGCAGGCAGTCGAGCAGCGCCGCCGTGAACGCGTCACCTGCGCCGGTCGTCTCGACCACCTGGACGTGTGGTGAGGGGACGCTGCCGCTGCGGTCGCCGGCGGTATACCACGCACCGTCGCGGCCCAGCGTGACCGCCGCCAGCCTGCCCCGGAAGCCGATCGCCCCCAACGCCCCGGTGTAATCATCCCCGTGGTCAGGGGCCAGAAACGCGAGATCGGCGTCACTGATCTTCAAGATGTCGGCGTGGGCGACCGCTTCGAGCATCGCCGCGCGCCCCAGGTCGTGGTCGTCCCACAGCGCGGGCCGCCAGTTCGGATCGCACGAGGTCGTGATGCCCGCCTCGCGCGCCACCCGGATCGCTTTGAGCGTCGCCTCGCGCGAGACCTCGGTACGCAGGCTGATCGATCCGTAATGCAACACGCGCGCCTGCGCGATCGTCTCTGCGTCGACCTGTTCGGCCAGCAGGTAATCATGCGCGCCGGGGTTGAAGTCAAACGCGCGCTGCCCTTCTGCACCCTGTTTGACAAACGCCAGCGTCGTGAAGTGCTCGGGGTCCATGCGCAGGGCGCACTCAACGCCCACGGCCTGCAGATCGTTGGCGATCTTGCGCCCGAATACGTCATCGCCAACGGTGGCGATCATGCGTGCCTGGCGGTTGAGTTTCGCCAGCGCCGCGGCAACGTTCGCTGGTGCCCCCCCGGTCGCGGCGCTGTATTCCGTCGCGGTGACCAGCGTTTTGCCACGTTCCCGCGAGACAAAATCGATCAGAGCTTCGCCAATGCAAATTACATCCATGACGAACCATGGCTCCTTCGTTCATCGAACGGTTCTTGTGCAACTAGCCGGTCAAATATACCAGAAAACTCCGCGTTATGCTGGATTGCGAAACGGCCATACATGCCGCGACACGCCAGCGAGCCGCGCGACACGGGAATTGTTCAAATTCTGCAACAAGTTTTGATGTATTTTTAATGGCGCGCGTGGCCGGGTGGCCTCAGTCCGGTGGTGGCGGCGCGCCGTCAGGCCGGATCGGAAGGCGCAGCACGAACGTGTTCCCCGCGCCCGGCGTCGTCTCGACCGTCAGATCGCCGCCGTGCCGCATCGCCAGCAGCCGCGCCACCGGCAGCCCTAACCCCGTGCCGTCTTCGGGATCGACTGCCGGCGCACGCTGGTGCTGGAACGGCTCGAACAGGTAGCGCAGTTCTTCCTCGCTAAGCCCGGGGCCGGTGTCGCGCACGGTGATCAACACGTCGCTGCCAGCGGTATCCGCGCTGAGCACCACCTGCCCGGCCTCGGTGAACTTGACCGCGTTGCTCATCAGGTTGATCAGGATGTACCGCAGCCGGTCGATATCGGCCCAGACCGGCGGCAGTGGCTCGGTACGGTGCAGCAGGTCGAGCGTGATAGCCAGCTCATGGTCAGGATACGCCGTCATGTGCAGCGCGCGCGCCGCGTTGGTGACCTCTTCCAGCAGCGGCGGCAGCGCGATCCAGTCGAGCTGTAACTGCATGTGCCCGGCCTCGATCGCGGACAGGTCGTGCATATCCTCGATCAGCGCCTGCATCACGCGGCCCTGGTCGCGGATCGCGCGCAGGCGTGCGACGGCTTCCGGCGGCAGCGTCACCGCCACCCCGCTGAGCAGTGTCTCCGCCGCGCTGACGATCGCATCCAGCGGCGGGCGCAGCGTTTGCACGGCGCGGTACAGGAAGCGCGACTTCAGGATGTTAGCCTGGTTGGCCTGCAGCGTGCCCTGCGCCAGTTCGCTGTTGGCCTGCTCCAGCTTGCGGAACGCCTGCGCGTTGTACAGCGATACCGCGATCTGGTCGGCCAGCCCTTGCAGCACTTCGATCAGGTCTGGCGGAAACGCATCGCGGTGCTCGGATTCGAGGTTCAGCACGCCGAGCACCGTACCGTCGTACACCAGCGGGATCGCAAGCTCGCTGCGGCTGGCCGGCAGCGCGTCCGAGCGGCGGTAGCGCGGCTCGCGGGTTACGTCCGGCACGTAGAGCATTTCGCCGCTGCTGGCGACCCACGCGATCACGCTGCTGGTCGCGTCGTGCAGCGTCAGCGGTTCGAGCGCGTCGCGCACGCCTTCCCCGGCGGCGATCGCGCCGGTGTCGTGGTTCACAAGCAGCACTTCGATGTGGTAGAACTCAAAGCGCGCCCGGATCAACTCCGCCACGCGCACCACCAGCACGCGCGGATCGTGGATCTTGGCGATCGTGCGCGACACGTCAGCGGCGACTTCCATCTGGCGCGTCTTGCGCGAAAGCTCGCGCGCGCGCCGGTCCACGAGTTCCTGCAATTCGTAGGCGTACGCGTCCAGCTCGCGCCTGGATTCCGCCAGCCGCGCGATCATGTGGTTGAACGCGTCGCCCAGCGCGGCGAATTCGCGGTCCGTGCCGGGCGGCAGCCGCACCCGGTAGTGGTAATCCCCCGCCGCCACTGCGCGCGCTGCGTCGCCCAGCCGGTCCAGCGGCACGGTCACACTGTGTAGATTGCGCCGGATCAACCACTCGCCCAGGCCCAGCGTCAGCAGGAACGCCAGCCCCCACAACCCGACCACGCGCACCGCCACCGGCAGCAGATCGCTGAGCGGCGTTTCCACGATCACTGTCATGCCCAGGTCGGGCCAGTGCTGCGCGTAACCGATCACGGTTCTGCCGTCAATGCCGCGATATATCCGCGATGCCGTGCCGCCGTCACGCGCGCGCCGGACCACGTCGAACGATTGCGGCTGCACCCCCTCGGCGACAGTCACGCCGGGCCGCCGCGCCAGGATCGCGCCGCTGTCGCTGAGCAGGCACGCATACCCGTTCGTGCCGACCGGCTCGACCACTGCGCCACGCCACAGGATCGCCGCGTCGACGCGCGCGATCAACGCGCTGCCCGTGCTGGGGCCGGGACCGGCAATCAGCACAAGCTGCGGGTCGCTGCGCGACAGGCTGGCGTAGAGCGCCCCTGACGCTGCCGCCTGGAACGCCGGGTGCTCGTGCCAGTCGCCGGGTGCGCTTTCGGCGGGGGCATGGTGCGCCACGCGTCCATCCGGCGCGACGTAGTCCAGCGAACGGACCGCCGGCTGCGCGTCGATCACGGCGTTCAGCGTGGCCTGATCGACGGCCCCGGCGTCCAGCGCGGCGACGTGTAGCAGTATCGTATGCAGATCGCTGACGGTGAGGCTGACGGTGGCACGCACCTGGCGCGCGGTCGTCGCGTGGAGCTGGCGCAGCGACTGGCGTTGTTCGAGCGCCGTGATCAGCGTGGCGATCCCGACCACGAGCAAGACCAGTAGCGCCATCGCCAACAGCATCAACCGCCGCCAGCGCACGCGCAAGCTCGGAAGCTCCGCCCCGTTTGACCGGCGTGGCGCAGGCTGCGTTACAGGAGAGCCCATCGTGTTATCCCGTTAGTGAGTGTGGCGCACGGTATCTACCGTGTGCATTATACGCCGCCCCCCAGCGATATCGCAAAGCCCCGGCGTGGCTGAGCGCCGGTTTCCCCTTTGCCGCCCGGACGAGTAGAATCAGGGTGTCGCGTGGTTGTGTACTGGGAGAGTGTAACATGCGTCGATCGGAAGTGGCGGCTCAATTACAGGAAGCGATCCGGCTGGCGCAGGCCGGGCAGCGCGCCGAAGCGCGGAGTCTGCTCGATGCGATCGTGCAGGCCGATCCGCAGCAAGAGCTCGCGTGGCTGTGGCTGGCGTCCGTCGCCACCGACCGCGACGAGCGCATCAAGTTTTTGGCGCGCACGCTGGCGCTGAACCCGGATAACGCCCGCGCGCAGGCCGCCTACACGCGCTTGACCGGCGCGGTGTTCACGCCGCCTGCAGCGCCGGATGGGCCGCGCGATGGGGCGGGGGACGTCTCGCTGCTGCGCCGCGTGCAGCGGCTCGCCCCGTCGACGGCGAATCTGCTCCTGGCGGTCGCGCTGGTGATCGTGGTGATCGCGGGGGTGCTGCTGGGGCTCGATATCCTGGGGGGTGGGGATGACGAGGGCGCGATATTACCGAGCGCGACCCCGCGCCCGCCGACGGTCACGCCCGGCCCGTCGCCTACGCCGACCTGGACGCCGCTGCCGACGGTCACGCCCGGTCCCTCGCCGACCTCGCTCTGGAACGCGCCGCTGCCGACCTGGACGCCGCCGCCGACCTGGACGCCTGCCCCCGTGCTGGCGGAGACTCCGGCCCCGGCGGAGCGCCCGACGCGGACACCTGTTCCGGAGCCGGCGGACTCCACCCTGGACGGTGACAGCGACGGCGCAGAGTAACTGGCGGGCACGCGCAGACCGTCCGGACGCCGGGCGGCGGTTGCCATGCCGCCTGCCTGATTTTATACTCAGCGTAATGTTTGCAGCCGACAAGGTGAGGTAAGGACAACGAACGTGGATGGCGCGATTTTATTGGTCGTAGCGATAGGTGCATTGGGCGCGT
Organism: uncultured Anaerolineaceae bacterium; assembly: GCA_964425755.1. Taxonomy (GTDB): domain Bacteria; phylum Chloroflexota; class Anaerolineae; order Aggregatilineales; family Aggregatilineaceae; genus CAYRNY01. Next base: position 264,133 of record CAYRNY010000001.1, on the reverse strand, counting down.
TTATGGCTGGCATCGTGTTGCTGGTGCTGTATTTCAGGGCCGGGCGTGGCGACCACATGTCACAAGACGAGCCGGTGGTTTACGGCAACCTGGTGCAATGCTCGCGCTGCGGCTATATGAACCCGTTGGAGAGCGCGGCATGCCTGAACCCGAACTGCCGCGCCCCGCTGCCGCACCCGCCCGGTTACCAGCCGCCGTCGCTCCGGCCAACGTATCTGGGCGACGGGCCGCCGCAGCCCGCGCCGCATTACCGGCAAGCGCCCGCCGCGAATTCGCCCCCCGCGCCCCCAGCGCCGCAGCAACCGGTGCAGCCCGCCCGGCCCCCCGCCGACCGCCCGCCCGATATGCCGAATGCGTGGCTGGAGGGCGTGTCCGGCGCGATGCAGGGCAAGAGCGCGATCTTGCAGCAAGGCGATACGCTGGTCGGACGGTCGACGGTGTGTGACGTGCAGATCTTCGATCCGAAGGTGTCGCGCAAGCATTTTCGCATCCGTTACGGTAACGGCGCGTTTTACCTGCAGGACCAGCAAAGCTCGCGCGGGACCACGATCAACGGGCAGCGCGTCATGGCGCAGAAGCTCAATGACGGCGACCGGATCGTGATCGGAGACACGACGCTGCTCTTCCACGTTGAGCAATAAACGCGGCGGCTGCCGGAGAGAAACGCAACGCCGGCAGGATGCAAACGGGGCGCGGGGTGTAAAAAGGCCGCGCCCTGATTAGGTTGTGTATACCGCTTATCGCGCGGGCGCTACGATGCCCCCAGCAGGACCTGCGCGATCCACCCCGCGCGGCCATCCGGCAGTTCGACCTCCCACCACCAGTGTTCCCCGGCGGCGGTCGGGCCATCCGTGATGATCCCCGTCGTCCCGGCGTCGGCGGCCCCGGCATCACAGGCGTCCACGTCGGGCACGCGGCACAGGTCCAGGTCCATCTGCAACGTGACCTGCGTGCCGACCGTCCAGGTTTCCACACCATAGGTTACGTTCGGGGTCGGGGTCGGCGTCGCGGTGCCGGCGGGTGTCGGCGGCGTGGCGATGGCAGGACCGGTCCCGCTGGCCCCTGGCGTGCCGGTCGGGACGGGTTCGGTCTGGGCGGGCGCAGGGGTGACACTGGCCGTGCCCGGCGGCGGCACGTCCAGCGGCTGGCTCGATGGCGGCAGCGCGATCCCGGCTTCGTTCACCGCGATGATGCGCTGGTGCAGCCCCGGCCCGTTGACCCAACGCCCTTCAAGGCCCAGGTTATCCAGCACGCGGTACCAGGGGCCGTTAGGTGGCTCGGTTTCGACCGCCGTAACGCGGTACGTGCTGCCCGGGTCCAACGGCGTGCCCGACTCCGCGTCGATGGCGGGGTCGGCATAGCTGGGGATGGGGTCGCCGTCCAGCACGCGGAACCACGTGGCGTTGTCCAACTGCGGCCCGTAAGTGGGGATCGGTGACGGGGTGTTGGTCGGTGTTGGCGGTGTGAGCGTGCGCCGCGCGATCATGGACTGCGTCGCGGCGAGGTTCGCCTCGTCGGTCAGCAGGATCGCGGCGGCGGCAGTCGCCGTCTGCACGGTCGGATCAGGGCGTGGCGTATTGGCAGTCTGGCCGGTGCCGGTGTCATCTTCGCCCAGCCCGGCGATCACCAGCATCACCACCACGAACACGATCAGTAGCACGCCCAGCCCCACGCTCGTGATCACGGTGTTGCTGCGCATGAAGGTGAGGATGTCCTGCAGCAGCAGCGCGAGCGTGCCTGGCTCGTCGCGGGTCCGCGCCAGCCGGGCGCGCACGCGTTCGGCGGGGCGGATGCGTTCGGCAGGGCGGGCGACTTCCGCCGGTCGTGACGCGTCGCCTTTGCGCGGCTGGCCCCAGGATTCCATCGGGTCCCGCACCAGCAGCAGGCTCTCGTTCTCGTCGCTCAGTTCGATCACGATCACCGAAATGTTATCCGCGCCCCCACGCTCGTTCGCCAGGTTCACCAGCTCGACCACCGCGTCCTGAACCGGCATATCAGCGATCATGCCGGCGATCTCGTCCGGCGAGGCGTAACGCGTCAGGCCGTCGCTGCACAGGATCACGTAGTCGCCGTGCCGCACGCGCCCGGTAATGATATCCACTTTGACTCGCTCGTGATGGCCCAGCGCGCGCACCAGCTTCTGCCCGGTCGCGTGGTCTTCGGTCGGCTCCGCGCCGCTGGAACGCTGGAGATTCTCCAGGTTGTGATCCTGCGTGAGCTGGCGAATCTCGTTGTTGCGCAGCAGGTAGGCCGGGCTGTCGCCCACGCTGCCGACGATCAGGTCCCGGTCGCGGATCACGGCGGCGACGACCGTCGTCGCCATCGTCGTGGGCGGGTTTTGGGACTGGCCCTCGTCGTAGATCATGCTGTTGGCTTCGGCGATGGCACGCGCCAGCCGTTTCGCCGGGTCAGGTTCGGCGTAGCTTTCATCGTAGTAGCCGCTGATGATCGTGCTGACGGCATATTGGCTGGCGAGATCGCCGCCCGGAAGCCCACCCACGCCGTCGGCCAGCACCACGATCTGGCCCCAGGTGGCAAGGATCGCGGGGTCGTCGGGGACAAGCTGGCCGATGGCATCCTGGTTCTGCTGGCGTTTGCGCCCGGTATCGGTTTGCATTTCCACGCGCACTAGAAGCGCGCTGGGGGGCGACTGGCTCATGGCTAATACCTCGTCAACGAATTTGCACTACGGGCCGGCTGGGGCACGGCTTGCAGCGGGCATTCAGTCGAGTAGCGTCTTAAAGATAAACAGCGTGTTCCCCAGCACGATCTCATCATTTTCGTTTACCGGTGTGGCCCCGCGAATCGCCACACCATTAACATATACGGGATTTGTCGGTCCGAACGGCCACAGGTGGAAGACCGGCGCGCTGTCCGGTTCGTCTGCCGGCGGCTCAAATGTCAGGCGTGCATGCTGCCGCGAAAGGCGCGGGTCGGACCATTGCACATCTCCCGCGCGCCCGATGACCTGGTTGGGCCGGACGGTCAGCGCGGTGCCGCGTTGCTCGCGCGGCTCTTTGACCACCAGCCAGCCAATCGGGGCGGGGCGGCCCTCCGCGCCGGGATCGCCTTCCAGGGCGTCCGGCGGCACGTTCGTGCGCGGCGCGACCTCGGTCACCTCCGGGCCGGGGCGCGGTTCGGCTTCCGGCTCGACGGTTTGCCGCACGAACTCGCGGCTGTCCTCGGCGGCGGCGTCCGCGCCGTTCTCGTCGCCCGCGTCCGCTGGCTGCACATCGTCGAGCAGGTGCCCGGCTGCCGGGCGTGTTGCTTCCGGCGGGCCGTAGACCTGGCGCTCCGCCTGTTCCATCTCGCAGAACGGGCAGGCGGTGTGCGGCGGGTCAAACGGCCCGTGCTTTTCGCAAAATCCGCCACCCTCAGACATGAACTGCATCCTCACGTACTAAAGTCCCGGTTGCATCTCACATTCTAGCACGGCCTGCGCAAACCGGAAAACGCCTTTTGCGGGCCGGGGATTGTCACTGCTTGTGACGGCCTGTCCGGCAGCGCGAAATTGCCGCATCCCGGCAAACTGAGCTACACTCTCAGCGCGTGCCCCTATGGGGAAAAGGCTAGAACTGGACGAGGAGCGAACCAACATGCGTAAACTACGCATAATAGTGATCTGGGCATTACTGCTGGCGCTGCTGCTGGCGGCATGTGATGGTGATGATGGCGACAGCGACGCGGATTCCGGGCCGGAAACGGCCCCGACCGCCGAGACGACCGGTGACGAATCAGGCGCGCCGGACGCGGAAGGCGGCGCCGCGACCGGATTCGATCCCGGCGGGACAGGCATCACGCTGGGCGGGCAGCCGGGTGCCGGTGGCGACAGCGGCCTGCCGGGATGCAGCGATCCGGATGACGAAGAGTGTCCCGCCGCGCTGCAGATGGCACTGGACGGCGAAGCCACGGCGGATGGCGTGACGGTCAATTACCCGGCGCGTTATTTCAACGCCCTGGCCGGGGACGATGCTCCGGAAGATGTGCTGATCCGCATCGAGCCATCGGAGAATAACCGGTACGCGGAACGCGCGATCTTCGATATCTACTTCGCCGAGTCGGTCGCTACCGCGCTCGAAACGCTGGAAGACCCTGAAACCGTCGCGTGGACGACGGAGAGCCTGGCCGGGCAGATCGGCGTGAGCAAGGACGCGGAGCAGGAGCCACCCGTCAACACCGCGATCGGCGCGTTCGAAGCACCGGACGGGCGCGCAATCACCGTCAAACTGACGACGACCGGCAAATACGGTTGGGACCTGTGGTCGCTGGTCTACCGCGATATGCTGGAAACGCTGGCTGTCGCGGCCCCGGCAGACGCCGGATAGCGCCGACCGCAGCCCGCGCATAGCCCCCAGACCGAGCACACGCACCGCGACGCGAGACGACAGCGTCGCGGTGCGTTGTTTTTGGGGGTGGTCCGAGAACGCCCAGAAACTATTTTGCTAATAGATTTCGTGATTTAATGGAGAACAGCAACACGCGCCCAGGGACCGTCGCGGGGCGTGGGGTGCCTCAGCCGGTGGTAGCGTTTCCCTTTCCCGTCCAACTAGCCAATCCGGAGCGTGCCATGCCGATCATTCAGGAAGTTACAGACGGAATCAACCTTGTCGCGAGCAGCATCCAGAACATTCGCACGATCTACAACGCGCTCAATGACAGCAAAGTCTACCTTGAGATGAAGCATCCTGACGTCAAGGATGACGTGGCGGCGATGGTTGTCGAGATGCGCAAGACGTTGCAGGCGATCGCGGCGGCATCGTCGATCATCACGCACTTTCGCTTCAATATCTCCGATGACGAGATCGCGCATGAACCAACGCGGTTCAACGACTACCTGATCGACCACAAGATGCAGGCGCGGGACGTGGAAGGGCAGCTTGATTCGCTGCGCGGGCATTGCGGCAAGATTCGTGACCACGCGGAACGGTTGGAGCTTAAGGCGCAGCGAGCGCGGCTCCCTGACATGTTCGCGCTGCTTGGTTTGAATTCCAGGGAGCGCGAAGAAGAGCTATCCAACGCTTTGCAAGAAGTGTACAACGAAGAACTGGCGATCCACGTCAGCGGCTGGAACCTGCACCGCATCCTGAACCAGGCGCTGGACGAGATCAACGCCGCGCTGGGGCCGCCCGGCGTGATGGACGCGGCGAACGTGGCGGCGGCTGCCGCGCTGCTCGGTGAATACGCCGAGCCGTTCAACAAGCTGGAATCGCAAGCCAACTTCGCCGCGCTGCAGCTCCAGCACCTGATCGACGAGCTGATGCGCCGCTAGCCGCGCGCGGGGATCTCACTGCCTTCTGCGCGGGCGGGCATCCTGTGTATCGTCGTCGCCGTTCTCGTCGCTGGGGATGATCGCGTCCTGCAGCCCGACGCACGCGTTGAGGTTCATCCAGTGCGCCAGATAACCGATCGCGTCGTCGCGCAGCATCTGGTTATAGCGCCAGCGCGGGATGTTGCGGAAAAACGCCGCCGAGATCACGGGCACGCCGTTGTGCGGCTGCCCGTAGGCCACCAGCGCCAGCGTGCCGCCGGAATAATAGCCCAGCTTCGAGCCGTATTCGATATACGTGTTGTCGATCGCCTCGTAACCGCGCCAGTGCAGCGCGATTCGCGTCAGCCGCTTGACCGTCGGGGACAGCGGCCCGTCCTCTGTGTAGATCGCCTGCATCAGCGTGAGGAAGTCACGCGTCGTGCCGGTGGTGGTGTGTTGCTGCAAGATCGCGGCCTGGACGTTCCAGTCGGGGAATGTGTGCCACTGGCTCGACCGGTAGTCGATCTCTTCTTGCCGCCACGCAGCATCGTACAGGTAGCGCTCGAACAGCATTTCGCCTTGCTCCGTCGAGAGTTGCGCCACGTCCTCGAGCGCAGGCTCGCCTGTATCGTGGTTGTTCATCAGCAGCGGGATCATGTTCAGCGGGTGCGGGTAGCTGGTATCCGTCAGCCCAAGCATCCGGTACAGCTCGCTCCAGTTCACCGGGCGCAGCCGGTTCAGCAGGTAATCCGACGCGGCGTTTGAGCTGTACTGGATCATGCCGATGGCAGCGATATCCCACAGGTTGATCGACTGCATGCTGGGCGGGTAAAGCTCCAGGAACTCCTGGTGCGCGCCGCGATCCGTGCGCGCCAGTTCGAAGCGGTTGAGTTCGGCGCGGCTGACGGTCTCGTTCAGCGCGATGCTGCCTGCCTCGACCCGCCGCGCGTACTCGATGAAGATCAACAGCTTGGACACCGACACCAGTGGAAAGGTCTGATCGGCGTTGTACAGCGTGGGCACGGCCCCCGCGACCAGCGGCATGCAGGCCACGCTGAAGTCGTCCGGTTGGGCGTGGACCTGGTCCCACAACTGCGCCAGTTCGGGTTCAGGATCGATGGCCTGCTGGGCGTGGGCGGGGACGCAAACGACGGTGAGAATGGCAACGATGATGATAAGCCGTAGCACGGTTTTTCTATCCTGCTCGTCCGGCGATACTTAACGGGCGTGTGGCAGATGGCGCGCGCACCGTCGGTGTTTATTGTACTGCGCAACGCGCGGTTTTGCACCACGAATCCGGGGCGAGCGCGTCAGGCCACGCGCCCGCCCCGGTGGAGGGTAATCGGGTGTTTTCCTGGTGTGTGTGGTCAGTCGCCGCTTTGCGGGGTCAGCTCTTTCCACAGCGCGAGCAGGTTCCCGGTCGGGTCGGTGAACAGCGCCATCTCCCCGAAGTCCCCGACCATAAACGGCCCCCGAACGCGCTTGCCGCCCGCCGCTTCGATCGCGTCCAGGTCGGCGGCGACATCCTCGCTGCTGATGTAGACCAGCACGTCACCGGGCTTGTAATTGTCGCCGGTGTCCGGCATGCCAATGCCGACATTCGGCGTGTCGGACATGGTGTAGGGCATCGGTTCATCGGAGTGCGTGAACGTCCAGCCGAACACCTTCTGGTAGAACGCAGCATTGGCCTGGCGGTCAGTGGCGGGTATCTCGATGTGGATAATTGTGCGTTCGGTCATGTGTGTGCTCCTTGTGCTGCGCCTGTCAACGAACAGGCGTTCTATTACCGTAACCGCCATTGTAGCACGCATGTTCTGATGATGCAATATTGGGAATTTCTTCACGAGAGGGCGAAAGAAAAGCGACGTGCCGGGTGCACGCCGCCTATCAGTTTGATCGCCGGGGGCAGCACGCACTGCTGCCGCGGCTAGTTATAGTATGCCAGCAGCGCGTCGGTGAGGTCTGGCAGGCACGGGGTGATGTCGTACCACTGCGCGCCGGAGCCGACACTCCACAGGTGTATCCCCTTGACGTAGGGGTCTTCTTCGACCTGGTAGATGTATTGCAGCGCGTCGCGGATGATCGTCTCGCACGCGGGCATAAGCGTGCCGCCGCCGATGCCGAACTCCGTAATGTAGATCGGCAGTTGCGCCGCTTGCGGCAGCACCATTTGCAGGCGCTCGCGCACGATGCGATGCCGCATCACGAGCCACACGTCCGATTCAGAGGCGAGCATGTCGTCGCGGGTACTGTACGCGTGCAGCGCGATGCCGTGCGTGCGGCCCGGCGCGCATGGGTTTTCGGCAGCGTATTCCAGCGCGGGCAGCAGTTGGTTGAAGACGTCCATATCCGGGTTGCCACCGGGGAACGAAAACAGCAACAGGCAGCGCTCGTCCTGGTTCGCCAGCTTCATCATCTCCAGCGAGAACGCCGCGATCCAGTCCAGCGGCGCGGGGCACTCGTTCATATACTCGAAATAATCCGCGTTGACGGCGTCCCACTGCGGGCCGAAGGTGGCGTACCAGTCGCGCGCGGTGGTGACGGGATCGGGCGTTTCACCGGGCTCGACCGGGCAGTTGGTCAGCCCGCGCTCGGTGATCAGCGAGCGGTAAACCGTGACCGTTTCGGGCGAGATCTGCTCGATCTCGTTGAGCATGGCTTCCGTACCATTGAGGCCCTTCATCGTGCCGACCGGTTTTCCGGCTTCCTTCATGCGCCGCACGAAGTCCAGCACTTCCGCGCTGCTGCGCTCGTTGAGCACGTGCAACCCCAGCAGCGTCGTGTCCGGCGTGTTGCCCAGCAGAATCTCGCACGCGCGCACCTGGACAAGCTGCGCAACGGGCCTGCCCTCCTGTTCCAGCGGGAGCCAGCCGGGGGCCGTATGCACCCAGCGCGTGTTGCCCTCGCTACGCGTGATCTGGTCCACGACCAGCTTTTCGCGCTCGAACGCGGTCCCGACGGCGGGCGCGGCGGCGTTCGGTTCGCTGTGCAGCGTGACCTGCGGGGCTTCCACGCGCACGCGGCACGGCTGCTCGGATACGCTCGCCGGCAGCGGCGTGTGCAGCGGTTCGGGCGTGTAATCCGCCCCGGTGATCGGGCCGAACTGCGGGTTGAACGGCAGTGGCGTGGGCAGCGGCGTGATCTGGTGCGGTGACGGTGTACCTTCGGCGGTCATTTGCAGCGCCGCCGCCTGATCGGCGGTCGGGGTGGCCTGCGGATCGCTGCCCAGCCCGCACGCGGCCAGTGCCGCTGCGAGTAGTAACGCCCCGGCGATCAGGGCCAGGGGCATCCAGATGGTACGGGTTTGCTTCATAGTTGTCTCCTTGCCCGCGAGTGTACACCAGGGCCGGATGGCGTTCAAGAGTCTACCCGGCAGGCAGTGGGCAAACGCCGGAATCACGTAGGCAGGACGGGGGCATGGGTGTCGCGCTTACTCAAGCACGCCGCAGCCATCCGCGATCGCTTCCGGCGTGCCCAGCCCGTCCGTGCTGACCCGGAATATCCGGTAATTCGTGACCCGCGTCTCGGTGGTGGAGTCCGGCGCTTCACCGCTGGTGAAGTAGATGTATTCGCCATCCTCGGACCACGCGATATCGTCATAATAGCCGATGTACGTTGCCAGCTCGCGCAGGTCGGTGCCGTCCATGTTAACCGCATAGATCGTGCCGCCGCCGGGCGGCGTGATCCTGATGTTGTTGAACGCGATGCGCGTGCTGTCCGGCGACCAGCGCGGGCGCGACCACAACGGATTGTCGAAGTCCGGCGCGGGGACCACGACCTGCCCGCTGCCATCGGCGTTTTCGATCACCAGCTCCGCGTCACCGACGCCGTTGGTCACGTAAGCCATGAAACGCCCGTTGGGTGACGGGAAGCCGGGGCTGTCGATCCAGCCGCGTTCAGGCACGCCGGGCGGGAACAGCGTACAGGTTTCAAGCATGGTCAACGCGCCAAAACTGGGCGTCGGTTCCTCGGTGGCTTCAGGTGTTGCGGGCGCACCTTCCGGCGGCAGCGCGGTGCCGATCACGGTCACTTCGACTTCGGCCTGGTCCAGAATATCCGCCGAGATCACGTCGATCACAACCAGCCGCAGCGTGATCGTGCCCGTTTCGGCGGCCCCAGAGGACGGCGCGACCGGCGCGACCACGCCCGACCCCTGTGAGGGCACGTACAACTGCGGGCGTGGCAGCTCGACGTTGACCGTGTCCTCGCCGATCACCTGCTCGAACATGATGTGCGTGTGCGGGGGACGGTTACGGACGACCCAGCTAACCCGCACGCGCGCCGTGCCGGCGGTGAGGTCTGCGGCGCTGACCGTCTGGTCCAGCGCGGAGAAGGAGAAGATCGACGGGGTGCGGTCGTCTTGCGCGTAGGGGATCACCAGCACGCGCTCCGTGACCACCTGCCGCGCGGAGTCCAGCACGGAAAGGCGAAACGTCGCCGGACCGAAGTTGCCGGGGTGCTCCAGCGTGACGGTCTGGTCGCCAACCGGCGGCAGCGACGTGCCCGTGTCGGCCAGCGGGACCCATGTCTCGCTTAGGTACGTGTGCAGTTGGATCAGGTTGTCCGCGCCGACGTGCGCCACGTGCCAGTGGAGCGTCGCTTCGATGTCGCCGGACTCCAGCTCGGCAACGGTGACGCTTTCCACGTCGCTTGTGAACAGGAAAATGGTCGGCGGCCAGTCGGTCTGGGCGCGGGCGGCGGGCAGACCGCCCACCAGCAGCGCGCTCAATACGACCAGCGCCAGCAGTTGTCGTTTCACCGTACTTACCTCCCCAGGTGATCATAAACAGCGTGAACGCGCGTCATCAGGGCGCGCGTCGCCGTCCGCCAGCCGGTCGTGTCCAGGCGGCTGGACGCGGCAAACCGCGTGATACGCGATACGAGCCGTATCTAGCATCCAGTATAGGCGGGGTGGGGCGAGTTCGCCAGATGTGCAGCGGGCGTCCGGCGCACGGTTGCCTGACGCCGGGTGCCTGTGGCGGGTGGCGCCGCGATCAGGCCGGGGGTGACAGCTCAGGCAGGTGCTGCTCCAACTGCGCGCGGCGTTCTTCCAGCCAGGGGGGCAGCATCAACCGCGATCCCAGGGTGACGACGTCTTCGTCATGCGTGAACCCCGGTGTGTCCGTCGCGATCTCAAACAACACGCCGCCCGGCTCGCGAAAGTAGATCGAGCGGAAGTACAGCCGGTTGGTGGGCGCGGTGACGGATCGCACTGCGGCGCGGACGTGCTCGCGCCAAGCTGCCTGGGCGGCGTCGTCCGGCACGCGGAACGCGACATGATGCACCGACCCGGCAGCGACATGCCCCGGCTTGACGTTGGGCAGTTCCACGATATCGATGTGCTGTCCCGGCCCGGTCCCGCCGTTGGCGAAACGCTGGCGCTCGCCTGCGGTGGCGGCGGGCGCGAACCCCAGCACGTCACGCAGAAAGTCCGCCGACGGGCGCGCGTCGTTCATCGCCAGTGTGACCCCGTAGAAGCCGCGAATCGCGTGTGTGTCCGGCACGGGGCCATCTTGCCAGAAGGGGCCGCTGTCCGTGCCCTGCGCCGCGACCAGTTCGATCAACATGCCGTCCGGATCGAAGAAGGTGATCACGGTTTCGTCAAAGCGCATGCGTGGCGCTTCGGGTTCGACGGCGTGCTCGCGCAGCCGGTCGACCCAGAACCCGACCGACTCTGGTGGGATCGCGAATGCGGTCGCCGTGATCTGGCGCGTGCCGCGCTGCCCCTGAAACGCGCGCGGGTATGGGAAGAACGTGATGATCGTGCCCGGCTGCCCAGTCTCGTCCCCGTAATAGAGGTGGTACGTGCCGGGATCGTCAAAATTCACCGTGCGCTTGACCAGGCGCAGGCCCAGCACGCCGGTATAAAAATCGACGTTGGTCTGCGGATCGCTGGCGATGGCGGTCACGTGGTGGATGCCCTGTATCGCGTGTGGCATAAGGGTGTTCTCTTTCTGCTGGTGCGTGCCCGGTGAGCGACCGGTAGCCGGGGAAGACAGCCCGGGCGTTGCGCCTGGCGATCGCCAATGACCCGACCGGTCGCCCTGTAGCGGATTATTACGCGATTCGCGCCCGGATGCCCACTGGGGGCAACGGTGCATTGCTGCGAGGGGAAAACGCCGCACGTGAGCGGGACTCAGGCCCGGCTGGGATGGCGTTACTGCACCTCGACCACGATCCCGCCCGTGGACGACCGCAGCGTGAGCATGGGCGGGTCAGCGTCACCGCTGCCCAATGAGCCGCGCCAGCGTTCTTCGGTGACGTTGCGTTGCTCTTCGGTGATGGCGATGCGGTCGAAGCCGGAATCGATATCCACGCCGCCGACGCTGGTTTCGGCGTCGATCGCGACGTAGACATCCGCCGGCAAGCGGAACACGCTGCCGCCGGTAGTGGTGTCGGCGCGGAACGTCGCGGCGGGGTCGTCGCTCAGCGTGCCCTCGAACACGATGCCGCCGACGCTGGTCGTCAGGTCCAGCGCTTCGGCGTGCACGCCCTTGATGTTGATCGCGCCCACGCTGCTGTTGATCGTGAGCCGGACGTTCGGCGGCACCCTTATCGACAGCTCGACGTTGCTGGCTCTGGACCACAACGTATCTCCGTCGCGGCTGGAGTCGGCGGCGACCTGGATCGTGTTGGTTTCCGGCTGGTCGACGGCGACCTCGATGTGATCCAGTTGGTTCTCCGCGCGCGAGTTGTTCCAGCCATACGCCCGCCGGGTGTAAGTGATCACGACTTCGTCGCTCAGGCCGCGCGTGATGTTCACCGCCCCGACCGGGTTATTGACGGTCAGGTGCACGGGCGCGTCCGGATCAACGGCCAGCGTCTCCGTGGTGCTGCTCGTCACGGCGCTGTTGCTGGCGATCGTCGCGACGCCCCCCGCCGTCGCCGCAAACAGGCAGAACGGCACGACGCAGCACAGGGCGCACAGGCCCAGGCAGCCCCCCGCGAATAACAACGGCCACCGGGTTCCCCGGCGACGTGGCGCGGGCGGCGCGCTGCGTTTTTTCTTTTTGGGGTCGGCCTGGATGTATAGCGATTCATCGGTGGCATAATCCGGGTCCGGAGTCCCGGTGATGATCGCGTCGTCGGGTTGTGCTGCGTCCGGTTCCCAGCCCTGGTCGATATCGTGATCGCCCATCAGGTTCTCGCTCCTTCGTCGTGCGGTTTCTGGTATGTTCTACGCGCGGGGAGCGGATACGTTGCAGAGACGCGTCATTCCGGGGGTGCGTCGTCGCTGCCTGGGCTGGCATTCGCGGCGGCCTCGTCAGCAGCGAGTTCGGCGGTGCACCTGGCGCAGTAGCCGACGAAGCACGAGTGCGCTGACAGCACCGTGACGCCGAGCCGGTCGGTCACTTCTTTGCGGAACTCGTCCACGATGTCCGATTCGACCGGCACGATCGCGCCGCAGCGCTTGCAGGTCAGCGTGTACTTCTGGCGTCGCGAGCGGAAGCGATATTCTTCGCGGTCTTGCTCGTCACCGACGATGCGCCCCTCGACCAGCCCCAGCTCTTTGAACAACGCCAGCGCGCGGTAGATCGTCGCCAGGCTGAGGTCTTCGCCGCGCAGCCGGGCCAGCTTGAGCAACTCTTCCGCGTCCAGAAAGCCGCCCTGCTCGCGCATCAAGCCGATCAGCGCCAGCCGCTGCCGCGTCACGCGGTGCCCGGCGGCTTGAAACGTGCGGATGATCGCTTCGTCGCTGGTGTCGTCCTGGGGATCGTGGGCCAGATCGCCAGATACGGGAATGTGGTTGATCATGATTGCTCCGGTGAAAACTGCATCTTTGGGTGCGTGTTTTGAAGCACACGCTATAACCGATTATGACATAATCTGGCGTCTGGTAACACCGTGCGCTGTGAAGGGGCAAGGCGAACGCCTCAAACCGCGTGCGGCCACCGGTTGGCAACGTTTCTTTGCGCCGCGCGCGACCGCCGCTAGAATCTAGGGTACACTTGTTTGAACTAAACGCAGCCTGTTAATTGCATATATGTAAGGAGATACTCACTATGCTACGTTTTAATCTGCTGCGCCGTGTGCTGGTTGGGCTGGTGGCGCTGGCGTTGGTGTTAGGGGCTGGGCTGCCGGTGGCGCGCGCGCAGGACGGCGATGGGCCGCGCACCGTGCGTGACTTCCTGGGCCGCCCGTTGACCGTCGAGCAGCCGCCGCAGCGTATCGTCGGCATGAGCGCGTCGATCAACGAGATGCTGCTCGCGATTGGCGTGACGCCGGTTGGCGTGACCGACGGCATGGACTTTCCGCCCGAAGCCGCCGATCTGCCGACGTTCGGCACGGGCTACCAGCCGAACCTGGAGGCGCTGGCAGAGCTGGAACCGGACCTGATCATCGGTAACGTGCAGTTGAACATGCAGTTCATGGGCCAGTTGGAAGCGATCGCGCCGACGTTCATGATGATGACGCTCGTACCCGAGGACATTCCGGCCAACATCCGCACGCTGGGCCAGTTGACCTGGCACGATACGCAGGCGACGTATCTGGCAGATGCCTATGAGAGCTACCTGGCGATGGCGGCTGAGGTCGGCGCGCTGCAAGACGGGCCGAGCATCGCGATCATCGTCGGCACGCTGGACGTTCCCAACTACGGCAAATCGGCGACGTACCTGGGCGCGATGGCGGCCACGCTGGGCGCGACCAACATCGCCGACGGTGAAGCCGACGCCGGGCCGTTCCCCGGTTACGCGCAGTTGAGCATCGAGCAGGTGTTGGATGCCGATCCCGATTTCATCCTGACCGTGACGCGCGGTGCAGATACACCAATGCCCGAAACGATGGCGGCAGACCCGGTCTGGTCCGCGCTGACCGCCGTGGAGCAAGGGCGCGCGGTCGAGCTGGACAACCGGCTGTTTGTTGAATCCCCCGGCCCGCGCTTCGTGGACGCGATGGGGCAGTTGCTTGAGCTGTTCTACGGCGAACGTGAGGCAGACTAGTGCGCGTCGAGACGTCAATTGCGCCGTCTCAGTCCCCGTCGACCAGTCTGGCGCGGCGACGTCTGGCGATCCGGCTTGGTGTCATTGTCCTCAGCAGCATTTTGCTGCTGGGGGCGCTGATCGTCGCGCTGGGCAGCGGCTCGAAGTCGATCCCGTATGACGAGGTGATCCAGGCCCTGCGCGACCGCGAGAGTGTCGCGCGGTCGGTGGCGGTGATCGTGCACGAGGTACGCCTGCCGCGCGCGCTGGTCGGGGCGCTGGTGGGCATGAACCTGGCCGTGTCGGGGGTGATGTTGCAGGGCGTGGTGCGCTCGCCGCTGGGCGACCCGTACATCCTCGGCGTCTCGGCGGGGGGCGGGCTGGCGGCAGCGATCACCACGCTGCGCATCACCGACTACCCGCCGGGCGCGGTGCCCCTTGCGGCGTTTATGGGGTCGCTGGCCGGGGCCTTGATCGTCTACGCGATCGCGTGGGATGGCTCCGGCGTGACCACCACGCGGCTCGCGCTGGCGGGCGTGGCGCTGACCACGATGATCAGCGCGCTGACCACGACGGTTGTTGTGATGTCCGTGCAAGGCGGCGCACAGATTTTCTTCCAGTGGCTCGTCGGCGGGCTGTACACGGTCGGTTGGGCGGAGTACAGACTGATCCTGCCGTATGCGATCGGCGGCGTGATCGCGGCGCTGCTGCTGGCGCGGCAGGCGAACATCCTCGCGCTGGGCGACGAGATGGCGCAGGGGTTGGGGCTGCACGTCGAGCGCACGCGGTTCGTCATGAGCGTGGTGGCGGCGGTGCTGGCGGGTAGCGCGGTCGCGGTGGCGGGCCTGATCGCGTTCGTCGGGCTGCTGATCCCGTTTGTGGCGCGGCGGCTCGTCGGGTCGGACTTTCGCATCCTGATCCCCGTCAGCGCGATCCTCGGCGCGGCGCTGCTGGTGTGGTCGGATACGGCGGCACGGGTGACGTTCCCGGCGCTGCTGGGCGCGCAGTCCGTCGAATTCCCGGTCGGCATCATCACGGCAGCGATCGGCGGGCCGTTGTTTCTGTGGCTGGTGCGCGCGCGCCGCACGCAGTGGTAACATTTTGGGTGTTCGTTCGTGGTGCTTGGTTCCTGGTATTTGTGGCGCGATCGCGTCCCGTGTGATCTGCCAATCATTGGCGACCAGCAACCACGGGCCAATAACCAGCAACCGATAGCGGACCTTGTCCACTGAGGGACTCTTCATGCCAACACTGGCAGCAAAACATCTCGACCTGGGCTACCGGCGCGGGGCGCTGGTCGTGCGCGACCTGGTGCTGGAAGTGCCGCAAGGCGAGATCATGACGCTGGTCGGGCCGAACGGGTCCGGCAAGAGCACGATCTTACGCGCGCTGGCACGGCTGATGAAACCGCGTGCCGGGGCGGTCTACCTGAACGGTAAGGCGATTCACACACTCTCGACGCGCGCCGTCGCGCAGCAGCTCGCGATCCTGCCGCAGACCCCTGAAGCGCCCGGCGACCTGACCGTGCGCGACCTGGTGGCACGGGGGCGGTTTGCGCGCCAGGCGTGGTGGCGCGCCTCGCGGCACAGTGACCGTGTGGCGGTGGATTGGGCGTTGGATGTGACCGGCCTCACGGCGTTACAGGAACGTTACCTCGACACGCTCTCCGGCGGCGAGCGCCAGCGGGCCTGGATCGCGCTCGCGCTGGCCCAGGAGCCGCGCGTCCTGCTGCTGGACGAGCCGACCACGTTCCTCGATATCAGTCACCAGCTTGAGGTCATGGAGCTGTTGCAGCAGCTCAATGCGGAGAACGATCTCAGTATCGTGATGGTGTTGCACGACCTGAACCAGGCCGCGCGGTTCAGCCACCGCATGGTGGCGCTGCGGGATGGCGCGATCTATGCGTCCGGCGCGCCGGATGTGGTCATGACGGGTGAGGTGCTGCGCGAGGTGTTCCGCGTGGAGGGCGTGATCGCCCGCGATCCGCACACCGGGACGCCCGTCTTCACGCCGCTGCAATCGGTGCGGACCAACGGCAGCGGGCATCTGGCGGAGGGGGCGGGGGAGCCGCGCTGAGCGCGCCCCGCACCAGCCGCGTTACTTCCCATCGCGGACCTGTTCGAACAACCAGAGCAACGCGACGATGACCGTCGCCATGAACGCCAGCGGGATCAGCGCCTTGACGATGCTCAGCACGATCTGCAGGGCCAACCACACGACGAACAACACGATCATCATCACGATGATCCGTCCCCAGAACGGGAGCCGGTTGAAACGGGCGTACATAGCAGGTACTCCTGTGGTAGCGTCAGCCGCTTTAACGCGGGTGAATCGACGGACTCATACGGCGTGCTGGGCGGGCTATGAGCAGTGCAGGGGCGCAACCATGCCGCGCCCCTGCGTGACGGGTCTTAGACACACGGTCGGTGCTCACGCGGCCTGCTTGCTGTCTTGCCAGCGTGTGAACAGATAGTACCCGCCGAGCACGAGTGCGGCCAGTACCAGCACCGGGATCAGGGCCTTGATGATCGCGATGACCAGTGCGAGCGCGATCAGTGCGAGAATGAGAAACACGATCAGCTTGACCATGTTACCGAGTGAGGGCAGGTTCTCCAGGAAGTCGTTCATTGCAGGTGCTCCTTTGTACTTCAGCCTTGTAATGAGGCGTTGGTTACGTTTCAGCTAAACGGACGACGGCTACGTTGTCGTTGCTGTTCACTCATTACTACGTGGTTGCGCGTGCCTGGGTTGCGCGCGTTGCGCGTCTGTGGCGAACTTATACACTCTTTTTACGATGCCGGGCCGGTGCCCCGCCTGGATCGTGCATTTCCGCTGCGCGTGGGGCTATGCCATAATACCCGTAACAGACCGCCCAAAATTGGTTTAGCGAATTAGTGATTCTGACAGAGGAGAACACCATGAATTACGTGATCCGCAAAGCCGCCGTGATCGGTTCGGGCACGATGGGCAGCGGGATCGCGGCGCTGCTGGCGGGCGTCGGCGTGCCGGTGGTGCTGCTGGACATCCCCGCCAAAGACACCGCGCCCGGCGACCCGCCGGACGAACGTAACGCGATCGTGCTGGACAACATCGCGCGCATGCAGAAGAGCCGCCCGGCGCAGTTATTCCACCCCCGCGACCTGGACCTGATCACCCCTGGCAACCTGGAAGATGACTTCGACCTGCTGCGCGACGCCGACTGGATCATCGAGGCGGTGGTCGAAAATCTCGACATCAAGCAGGACCTCATGGCGCGGCTGGATGCGATCCGCCAGCCGGGCGCGATCGTCAGCACGAACACCAGCGGGTTACGCATCAACGCGATCGCCGAAGGGCGCTCGGACGCGTTCCAGCGCCATTTCCTGGGCACGCATTTTTTCAACCCGCCGCGTTACCTCAAGTTGCTGGAGATCATCCCGCACGAAAAGACCGATCCCGCCGTGTTGGACGCGGTGCAGGATATCGGCGCGAATATGCTCGGTAAGGGCGTCGTGCTGTGCAAGGACACGCCCAACTTTATCGCCAACCGTTTCATCAGCGTGGTCGGGTCGTTCGGCATCAACTACGCCATCGATCACGGTTACACGGTCGAGGAAGTGGACACCCTGACCGGCCCGCTGGTCGGGCGTCCAAAGACCGCGACGTTCCGCCTGCTGGACCTGATCGGCGTCGATGTGATGTGGCATGTCAACACCAACCTGTACCCCGCGATCGAGGGCGACGAGGCGCGCGAAGTCCTGGCACATGAAGGGTCGAAAGGGTTGCTCAAGCACATGCTGGACCAGGGCTGGCTGGGCAACAAGGCGGGGCAGGGCTTCTACAAGCGCGTGGATACCGACGCGGGCAAGCAGTTCTGGCCGCTGAACCTGCAGACGTGGGACTACGAAGCGCCGGAGAAGGTGCGCTTTGAGAGTGTCGGCACGCACCGCAAGATCGAGGACCCGGGCGCGCGCATCAAGGCGATGATCAACGCCGACGACCGCGCCGGGGAATACCTCTGGCACCTGCACGCGTTCTACCTGACTTACGCCGCGCAGCGGCTGGGCGAGATCGCGGACGATATCCCCTCGATTGACAACGCGAACAAGTGGGGCTTCAACCACGAACTCGGCCCGTTCGAGATCTGGGACGCGATCGGCGTGGAAGCGACGATCCCGCGCATGGAAGCGGACGGCTACACCGTGCCGGACTGGGTTAAGGACATGGTCGGGCGCGGGCACAAGACGTTCTATCAGGTCGATGATGACGGCGTGCGGGCCGGCGTGTATGACCCGGCGCAGATGGGCTACAGGCCGCTGGAAGAGGACCCGCGCGCGGTGTTCATCGCGGACCTGCGCGCGCAGGGCAAACGCGTCGAGGGCATGGCAGGCGCGTCGCTGATCGACATGGGCGACGGCGTGCTGCTGCTGGAGTTCCACACGCGCGCCAACGCGATCGATGACGATATCATCAAGGTCGGCTACCACGCGCTGGAACGCCTGGAGAGCGACTTCGACGGGCTGGTGATCGGCAACCAGGGCGATCACTTCAGCGCCGGGGCGAACATCTTCCTGATCATGATGCTGGCCCAGCAGGGCGACTTCGCGCAACTTGACGACGTGATCCGGCGGCTGCAGAACCTGATGCAGGGCTTCCGCAGCGCGCCGAAACCGGTCGTGACCGCGCCGTTCGGCATGGCGTTGGGCGGCGGGGCCGAGATGTTGATGGCGGGGCAGCGTGCGGTCGCGCATGCCGAGCTATATGCCGGGCTGGTCGAGATGGGTGTGGGCTTGCTCCCGGCGGGGACGGGCTGCAAAGAGATGCTGCGCCGCAAGCTGAACCCCGTCATGCGCACCGAAAACGCCGACCCCCTGCCGCACCTGCAGCAGATCTTCGAGCAGATCGCGCTGGCGAAAGTCTCCGAGAGCGCCAAGCTCGCGCGCGAGATGGGCTTCCTGACGGACGCGGATCGCGTCGTGCTGAACCGCGATCACCTGCTGGCGGAAGCCAAGCGCGAGGTGTTGCACATGCGCGCGACCGGGTTCCGCGCCGTGCCGCCGGGCGAGGTCTGGGCGGCGGGGCGTGACGCGCTGGCCGCGCTGCGGATCGCGGTCTTCTCGATGCGCGAGGCGAACTACGCGACCGAACACGACGCGTTGATCGCCAACAAGATCGCTTACGTGCTGGCAGGGGGTGACATCAGCGCGCCGGGTTGGGTGCCGGAACAGTACATCCTCGACCTGGAGCGCGAGGCGTTCCTGGAGCTGTGCCACGAGCCGAAAACGCTCGAACGGATCGCGCACATGTTGCAGCACAACAAGCCGCTGCGCAACTGATGCGGCACTGCGGTGACCGGCGCTGGTGTCCCGGTTGTCGCACGGATGATCACCACAAGGCCGGTTGATGAGGCGAGGGGCGTGTGCGACTGCCGCCCCTCGCTGGTGTCTCTGGGGGGCAACAGGCCAAGTGTCAGAAAATTCTATCAAAATCGACATGCCGGGGACTTTGTGAGCGTTTAGAATGGAAAAAACAGGCGCTGGCCGTACGGGCCTGGCCGCGATCCGGTACAATTGATGTTGACGTAAGAAGGGCCGCCGATGGCTGTGTTCAGGGCGGGGCTGGCCTGTGATCGCGCGCGACAAGCAGCGTGTCAAGCGCCTGGAGACGAGTGTTTTTCGCGCGGCGTAAATGCTGTGACAAGGGTCTTGCACGGTAGCGCGGTGTAGTTTCAGGTGGTTGCGGCGAACAGGTCGCTTACCCTGCCCGCTGTTGCATCAATTTTCAGAGGAAAGGCCGTCTCATGGACGGGACACTCAATCTCCCCACCTTCAACATCGGCATGTCACTGCGCACCAAGACGCTTGGGCTGCTGCTCTTTTTGCTCGTGGCGTTTGTGGTGCTGCTGTACGGTCTGTCGCGGAGCATCCTGCTGGAAGGCTTCGCGGACCTGGAACGCGACCTGGCGCGCGAGGACCTCCAGCGCGTGTTGAACGTCCTGGACAGCGAACTGGCGGCGCTGGATGCGCTCGTGACGGATTGGGCCGAATGGGACGATACATACGCCTTTGTGGCAGGGGAGGCCCCAGGCTACAGCGACAGCAACCTGATCGATGAAACGTTCGAGGTGCTGCGGCTCAACGTGATCCTGATCTTTGACCGCCAGGGCAATGTGTTCTACGGCAAGGCGTACCAGTTGGATGAGCGGCAGAGTGTCATGCTCAATGACGTGCTGATCGAGCAGTACGTTGGGGCCGGTTCGCTGCGCCAGTATTACGCCAGCGCGATCGACACCAGCCGCCACGCGTCCGGGGTGGTGCGCCTGCCGCATGGCCCGATGCTTGTCTCGATCCACCCGGTCCTGACCAGCAAAGGCGACGGCCCGCCGCGCGGCACGATGGTCATGGGGCGGTACCTGGACCGGGACCTGGTCGGCAGGCTGGCGACGACCGCAGCGATCGACCTGGAAGTGCACGCGTTCAACGCCGCAGACCTGCCGCCGGACTTCGCGCGGGCGCGCGAGGAACTCACGGCGGGGAATGGCCGGCACATCGATCTGCTGAGCGAGGACAGCGTCGCGGGATACGCACTGCTGGATGATATCTCCGGCAAACCGGCGTTGATCTTGCGTGTCCTGCTGCCGCGCAATGTCTATGACGAAGCGTCAGACACGGTGCACTTTTTCTTGCTGGGATTGCTGGGGTGGGGTTTGCTGCTGGTGGTGGTGGCGTTGATCCTGCTCGAACGGCAGGTGCTGGCGCGTGTGCTGCGGCTCAGCAATGCGGTTAGCATGGTCGGGCGCAGCGGCAAGCTCGATCAGCGCGTGCAGGTGGGCGGGCGCGACGAACTGGCGCTGCTGGCCGCGAACATTAACGGGATGCTGGACACCGTGCAGCAGGCGCAGAAGTCGCTTTCCGAAAGCCAGCTACGCGCACAGCGGATCATCACGTCGATCAGCGACGTGCTCTACGTGGCGTGGGTGAACCCGGCGGGCGACGTGATCGAGCACCAGTTGCCATCGCCCCAGTTGGCCGACCTGACCGGTTATCCGCTGACGCGTTTCCAGGCCGACTGGCATTTCTGGCAGTCCCTGATCCATCCTGACGACCGCGCACGCACGCAGGCCCAGTTTGATGACGCGCTGCACGGCAAAAGCGGTGAGGTCGAATATCGCATCACGCGGGCGGATGGCGCGCTGCGCTGGGTGCGCGACAGCCTGCATCCAAGTATCGAGCCGGATGGCAGCGTTGTGCTGTACGGCGTGATCAGTGATGTCACGGCGCGCAAACAGGCCCAGGACGGCCTGGCCGAGAGCGAGCGCACGGCTCGCGCGTTCCAGGAACGCTTGAAGTCCCTGCTTGACGTCAGTGTCGAGCTGGCGGAAGCGGATACGCTGGACGCATTGTGCCACCGCACCGTCGAACTCGGCCACGCGCGGTTGGGGTTCGATCGCATCGGTGTGTTTTTGCTGGAGGATGGCGGCGCGACCATGGCCGGCACATACGGGATCGACGAGCAGGGCAATGTGCGCGCGATACACGACCTGCGCCGCCCGGTCGCGGAAGACCCGGTGGTCGAGCAGGCGCTGGCCGACCACAAGTGGACGTACATCTGGCATGATACCACGCTCCACGATCAGGGGGCAGCCGTGGGACGCGGCTGGAACGCGATGGCGTCGCTGTGGGACGGCGACGGGACGATCGGGTGGATCGCGACGGACAATCTGCTCTCCGGGCAGCCGCTCGAACCGTACCAGGTCGAGTTGTTGTCGCTGTTGAGCAACTTCGTCAGCCACCAGGTCACGCGGGTGCGGGCCGAAAGCGCGCTGCGTAACAGCGAGGCGCGTTACCGCGCGTTGTTCGAGGAAGCAAACGACGCGATCTTCATGATGCGCGACAGCATTTTTGTGGACTGCAACCCGCAAGCCCTGGAGATGTTCGGCGTCCCGCGCGAGCAGATCATTGGGCAGCCGCCGTATCGCTTCTCTCCGCCGCGCCAGCCTGACAGCACCAACTCGCGCGAGCTGGCGCGCGACAAACTCAAGCTGGCACTGGATAGCGGCCCGCAGGTGTTCGAATGGCAGCATATGCGCGCTGATGGGACGTTGTTTGACGCCGAGGTTTCGCTCAGCCGCGTGGTGATCGAGGGGCAGGTGTTCGTGCAGGCGCTGGTGCGGGACATCACCGCGCGCAAGGCGACTGAGCGCGCCCTGCGCGAGAGCGAGGAGCGGTATTTCACACTCTTCAACCGGATGCCGGTTGAGCTGTATCGCTCCACGCCGGATGGCGAGTTGCTGGACGCCAACCCCGCGTTGGCGCGCCTGATGGGCTACGCGAGCGCCGAGGAGATGCGCCGCGCCAACACGCGCGATTTCTACGTCGACGCTGGCGAGCGTGAGCGATGGCGCGAGATCCTGCAGTGCCGCCACACGGTGCGCGATTTTGAGGTGCGGCTCCGCCGGCGCGATGGCAGCATTTTCTGGGCTTCGGATACGGCGCACGTGGTGTGCGACGAGAGCGGCGTGGTGCAGTACTACGAAGGCAGCATCCGTGACATCACCACGCGCAAACAGGCCCAGGACGCGCTGGCCGCCGAGCGTAACATGCTGCGCACCCTGATCGACGCGCTGCCGGACCGGATCTACGCCAAAGACAGGCAGGGGAAGTTCATCCTCTCCAACGCTGCCAATGCGCAGGCGCTGGGGGCGCAGTCGCCGGACGAGGTGCTCGGTAAATCCAACTTCGACTACTATTCGCGTGAGCTGGCCGACCGTTACAACGCCGACGACATGCGCGTGATCGCGTCCGGCCAGCCGCTGCTCAACCACATCGAGCCGGCATACCACACAGACCCCGGCGACGTGCGCTGGATCGCGACGACAAAAGTCCCGCTGCGTGACGCAGACGGAAGCGTGATCGGGTTGGTCGGCGTCGGGCATGACATCACCGCCCAGCGCGAAATCCAGGACGTGCTGCGCCAGAACCAGGAACGGCTCGATCTCGCGCTGCAGGCGGCAGGGTTGGGGCTGTGGGACTGGTATCTGCAGACCGGGCGTGTGATCTATAACGAGCGTTGGGCCGAGATATCCGGGTATTCATTAGACGAGCTTGGCGAGCGCGAGGGCGTGTGGGAAACGCTGGTGCACCCGGACGACTGGCTGGCGGTCAACGCGCAGTTGCAGGCGCACCTGGCCGGGGAGCAGCCGATCTTCGAGATAGAATACCGCATGCGGACCAGGTCCGGCGAGTGGAAGTGGATTCTCGACCGGGGGAAGGTGGTCAGCCGCGCGCCGGATGGTGCCCCGCTGCGCATGACGGGCACGCTGCTTGACATCACCGCGCGCAAGCAGGCCGAAGCCGAGCGCGAAAAGCTGCTGCAGCAGATGCGCACGCGTGCCGCCGAACTGGCGACGGTGGCCGAGATCAGCCGCCAGGCCACGCGCATCCTTGACATTGACGATCTGCTGTGGAAGACCTGCGACCTGATCCGCGAGAACTTCGACCTGTACCACGTGCAGGTGTACCTGCTCTCTGATGACGGCGAGCGCCTGGTCTGGTCGGCGGGCAAGGGCGCGCAAGACACGGTGACCCAAAAACTGCACGCGATCGATCATTTCATCCCGGTCACGCACGAGAAGAGTCTGGTCGCGCGGGCCGCACGCGAACGCGAGGCCGTGCTGGCTAACGATGTGACGCAGGAGGAGCAATTCCTGCCGAACGCCTTGCTGCCGGATACGCAGGCCGAGATGGTGCTGCCGATGATCGTCGGGGACACCTTGATCGGCGTGCTCGATGTGCAAGACAGCGTGCGGAACCGTTTCGACAAACAGGACCTGCACATCCAGACCACGCTGGCGGCGCAGGTCGCGATCGCGCTGTATAACGCGCGGCTGTTCACCGACAACGCGCGCCGCCTGGCGATCATCGAGCATTCGCGGGACGCGGTCGCGCTCTCCAGCCTGGACACGCCGGACTATTTCCCGCACTACATGAACCCTGCCGGGCTGCGCATGATCGGCTACGAGTCGCTGGACGACTTCGCGGATCGCACGCTCGATGCGTTTTACACGCCGGAGGCGCGCGCGACTTTGCGCGATGTCATCTTCCCGGCGGTGCGCGAGCGCGGTGTGTGGCGCGGCGAGACCGAGGTCCGGGCCCGCGACGGGACGGCGATCCCGGTCGAGCAGACGGTCTTCTTGATCCACGACGAGCACGGCAAACCGCGCGACATCGCTACGATCATCACCGACATCACCGCGCGCCGCCGGACGGAAAATGCGCTGCGCCGTGCCAACCGCGCGTTCCGCGCGCTCAGCGAGTGCAACCAGGCGATGGTGCGTGCGACCGATGAAATCGGGCTGCTGCACGAGGTATGCGAGATCATCGTCAACGCGGGCGGCTACCGTATGGCGTGGGTGGGGTTGGTCCCGAAGAACGCTATTGATCCGACGCTGGTGCAGCCGGTGGCACATGCCGGGGTCACGGACGGATACCTGGAGGCGATTCCGCGCCTGCGCGAGCAGCACCCGGAATGGCGCGGCCCGTCACGCCGCGCGCTCGCCACCGGCGAGCCGGTGATCGTGCGCGATGTCGCGGTCGATGCGGACCTCGAACCCTGGCGCGAGCAGGCGCTCAAGCGCGGCTACCGGGCCTCGATCGCGCTGCCGCTGTTCAGCGAAGACACGCCGATCGGCACGCTGAACGTCTACGCTGACACGCCGCATGTATTTGACGTGGACGAGGTCACGCTGCTGTCCGAGCTGGCGAGCGATATCGCTTACGGTGTGGCCGGGCTGCGCGCGCGCCTGGAACGACAGCAGGCGGTGCAGCGGCTCAGTGAAAATGAGGCGAACCTCTCGGCGTTGATCGAGAACACGACTGCCGCGATCTGGTCGCTGGACCGCGCGTTGTGCCTGGTGACGGCGAACTCCAACGCGCAGCAGTTCTTCCGCTTCATTCTGGTGGACGATCCCGAACCTGAGACAAGCCTGCTGGAGCGCGTCCAGCCGGACCAGCGCGACGTCTGGGGCGCGCTGTTTGACCGCGCGCTCTCCGGCGAGCGGTTCGTGATCGAGCGCGACTATTCGAGCGCCGGACGCGTCACGTCCTACGAAATCTGGTTCAGCCCGATTCGCACCGGGGGCGACGGTGTGACGGGGGTCACCGTCTTTGCCACCGATGTCACGCGCCGCAAGCAGGACGAGGCGCGGCTGGTGCAGCTTAACGAGCAGTTGGCGCGCCGCAACCGGCAATTGCTGGCGCTGTACGACGCTGGCCGCGTGCTGACCGCCACGCTCGACGAGTACGAGATTTACCGGGTGCTGTATAACCACGTGGTGCAGCCCGTATTCGGCGCGGATACGCTGGTTGTGACGGCCTACGACGCGGCAAACGAGCGCATCAACTGCAAGTTTGCGATCACTTCTGGCGAAGAGCAGGACGTGTCCGCGTTGCCGCCCTGCCCGCCTGGAGCCGGTCCGACCGGCGAGACGATTCGGACCGGCAAGCCGCGCATTGCAGCGCTTCCGGCGCGGGACGAAGCGGAAGCCACGCCGGGGCATTGTGTCCACGCGGGCACCCCGCACGCGCCGCGTTCCGGCATCTACATCCCGTTGAGCATCGGCGGCAAGGTGACGAGTGTGCTCAGCGTGCAGCATCACGAGGCGGACGCCTTCACCGACGATGACGTGTCGCTGCTGTCGGCAGTGGCGAACCAGGCGGCGGTCGCGCTGCAGAACGCGCAGTTGTTCACCGCCGAGCACCAGCAACGCACGCTGGCCGAAGCGCTGCAGGCGACGGCGGCGGCGGTCAACAGCACGCTTGACCCGGATGCCGTGATGGACCGCATCCTGGCGAATCTTGCGCAGGTGGTGCCCAACGACGCAGCGAGCATCATGTTGATCGAAGGCTCGCAGGCGCGGATCGTGCGCCATATTGGGTATGAAGAGCGTGGCCTGGCTGAGTTTGTCGAAAGCCTGCGCTTTGATATTGGCAACGTCTCTAAATTTCAGCAGATGATCGACACGCGCCAACCGGCGTGGATTCTGGACACGCACGAGTCGCCGGATTGGGCCCACTTTGAGGAGTTGGACTGGATTCGCTCGTACATCGGCGCGCCGATCCTGGCGGGGGAGCGCCTGATCGGGGTGTTGAACGTGGACAGCGCGGAAGTCGGGTTCTTCACCGCGCAGCACGCCCGGCGGCTGCAAGCCTTCGCTGACCAGGTCGCGGTCGCGGTGCAGAACGCGCAGTTGTTCGCGGCGGAGCGCGAGCAGCGCCAGTTTGCCGAAACCCTGCGCGATATCGCCGCGACGATCAGCCTGTCGATGGACCCCGACAGCGTGTTGGAAGCGCTGCTGCACAACATCAGGCGCGTCGTGCCGCACGACGCGGCCAGCATCATGTTGATCGAGGATCACACGGTGCGCGTGGTGCGTGCTGCCGGGTTTGAGGCGTACGGCCTGGACGAGTGGATACATCGCCTGGAATTCGATATCGAAGACTTGCCGATCGCGCAGGAGATTTTGCGCACCGGCAAGCCCGTGATCATCGACGACACCGCTGGCTATCCCGGCTGGCGGGACTTCCCTGAAACACGCTGGGAGCGCGCATACATCACCGTGCCGATCCAGCGCGAGGGTGGCGTGATGGGCTTTTTGAATCTCTACAGCACGCAGCCGCATTTCTTCACCGAGCAGCACGGCGAGCGCTTGCAGGCGTTTGCGCACCAGGCCGCCAACGCGATCATGAACGCGCAGTTGTTCGCTGCCGAGCGCGAGCAACGCGCCCTGGCCGAGGCGCTGCGCGACACTGCCGCCGCGATCAACCGCACGCTGGAGTTTGACCGCGTGCTGGACTTTGTGCTGGCGAACGCCCAGCGCGTGATGCCGCACGACGCGGCCAACATCATGCTGATCGAGGACGGCGTGGCGCGGGTGGTGCGCGGGCGTGGCTACGACAAGTACGGTGTTGACGCCTGGGTGAAGAACCTGCGCTATACGGTATCCGACGTCCCGGTGTGGCGGACGATGTTTGAGACGGGCCAGCCGTTCGCGATCCCCGATACGAAACAAGAGCCGGACTGGCTGGTCATTCCCGAGGAAGAGTGGATCCGGTCGACGGTGAAAGCGCCGATCCGCGTCGAAGGGCGCATCATCGGCATCCTGCACCTGGACAGCGAAACGCCGGGCACGTTCACGCAGGTGCACGCGGAACGCCTGCAGCCGTTCGCGGACCAGGCGGCGGTCGCGCTGCGCAACGCGGAGTTCTTCGCCGCCGAGCACGAACAGCGCACGCTCGCGGAAGCGCTCCGCGCGACTGCCGAGGCGATCAGCGGCACGCTGGAATTTGACGAGGTGTTGGAGCGCATCCTGTACTATGTCGGGCTTGTCGTGCCCTATGACAGCGCGAGTGTGCTGCTGATCGACGGCGACGAGGTGCGGGTCGCGGCACAGTCGCGTCAGCCCGATGCACAAGAATATCACGCACAGATTCAGGCGCTCCGCTTTACGTTGTCCGAGACGTCCAACCTGTGGCAGATGTACCAAACGGGCGCGTCGCTGGTGCTGTCCAGGGTCTCGGAACACAAGGACTGGGTAAAGGTGCCCGTGTTGGAATGGATCCGGTCAAACGCAGGCGCACCGATCCGGCATGAAGGGCAGGTGATCGGCTTCATCACGCTGGACAGCGCCACGCCGGATTTCTACACCGGCGCGCACGCCGACCGCCTGCAGGCGTTCGCGGATCAGGCGGCGATCGCGATCCGCAACGCGCAGTTGTTCGAGGCGGTGCAGCAGTATGCCTCGGAGCTGGAAGACCGCGTCGCGGAGCGCACCGCCGAGGTCGAGCAGCAGAGCGCCCAGTTACGCGCGATCCTCGACTCGATCACCGAGGGCGTGATCTACGACGAGAAGCTGACCGTCAAATACACCAACCGTGCGCTGACCCAGCTTACCGGTTACGAGTCCGATGAGTTCAAACGTTATATCGACGTGCTGCGCAGCAGCGACTATACCAAAGCTGAGTTCGACGCATTGATCCGGGCGATCTTCGACGAGGTCACGCGGGAGGGGATGTGGCAGAGCGATCTGCACGTGCGGCGCAAGGAGGGCAGCGAGTTCGAGGCACAGTTGACCGTGACCGAAGTCCGCAACCCCGACGGCGAGACGGTCGGCGCGGTCAGCGTGCTGCGCGATGTCAGCCAGGAGAAGGAACTCCAGCGCCAGAAAGACCGCTTCATCGCCAGCGCGTCGCACGAACTGCGCACGCCGCTGACGAACTTCAAGACACGGCTGTACCTGCTCAGGGCGCAGCCCGAAAAGACCGCCGAACACCTGGCGATCCTCAACCAGGTGGTGAACGAAATGGCGGAACTGGTCGAGAGCCTGCTGGATATGTCGCGTTTCGAGCGCGGGGTCATCGCGCTGCGCCGCCGTGAGGCGCGGCTGCAAGACCTGATCCGCGAGGTCGTCAACGTGCAGCGGGCGGAGGCCGAAACCAGGCACATCGCGCTGCAGGCCGAGTTGCCGGAGGTCCCCTTGCGGGCCAACATTGACGTGCAGCGCATGCGGCAGGTGATCACGAACCTGCTCGCCAACGCGATCAATTACACCGAACCGGGCGGCACGGTCACGATCGCGCTGGTGCCCCAGGGGGCGCGGGCGCAGATCCGCGTGCGCGATACCGGGATCGGCATCCCGCAGGATCAAATTGAGCATGTCTTCGAGCCGTTCTTCCGCGCCAACGAGGAAGCCGCCGAAGGGACCGGTCTGGGCCTGACCATCGCGCGCGAGATCGTCCGGCTGCACGAAGGCACGATCGCTGTAAGCAGCGTGGAGGGCGAGGGCAGCACGTTTACGGTCGAACTGGACGTGCTGGAGGCGTAGGGCGCTTGGTTGCCTGAATCGATACACCAAACCATTGTGACCAATTACTATTTTTCAAGAGGAGGCATAGATTATGCGAGAAGCAATGATTGTTGCGCTGTCACGCACGGCGGTAGGGCGCGCGAAAAAGGGCATGACGCGCACCGCCCGCCCGGAAGATTTCGTGATCCCCGTGATCCGCGACCTGCTGGGCCAGACGGACGGCAAGCTCGACCCGGCACAGATCGATGATTTCGTCCTGGGGTGTGCGATGCCTGAGGGCGCGCAGGGGCTGAACCTGGCGCGGGCGGTCGGCCTGCAGGCGAGCCTGCCGGAACACGTCCCGGCGATGACCGTGAACCGTTTCTGTTCCAGCGGCCTGCAGACGATCGCGATCGCCGCCGAACGCATCATCGCGGGTGGCGCGGATATCATCATTGCGGGCGGCGTCGAGACGATGTCGCTGGTGCCGATGACGGGGTTCCGGTTCAGCCCGTCGCTGGATGCCAGCTACGAGCAGCCGGAGATCTACATGGGCATGGGCCTGACTGCCGAGCGTGTCGCAGAGCAGTATGGCGTCGCGCGGGCGGATCAGGACGAGTTCGCGTATCACAGCCACCGCAAAGCCGCCGCCGCCCAGGACGCGGGCAAGTTCGCCGAGGAGATCGTGCCGGTGCAGCTCGAAGAGGTGGCGGTGGTGGACGGTGCGCGCCACGCCACAAGCGTCACGTTTGACCGCGACGAGCATCTGCGCCGCGACACGAGCATCGAGAAGTTGAGCGCGCTCAAGCCGGTGTTCAAGCAGGGCGGCTCGGTCACGCCGGGGAACTCGAGCCCGCTCAGCGACGGCGCGGCGGCGGTGATCGTGATGGAAGCGCAGACGGCGGCGCGGCTCGGCCTGGAGCCGGTCGCGCGGTTTGTCGGTTTCAACGTGGCGGGCGTCCCCCCGCAGATCATGGGCATCGGCCCGGTGGCGGCGGTCCCGCGCGTGCTGGAGCGTACCGGGCTGTCGCTGGCGGATATCGACCTGATCGAGCTGAACGAGGCGTTCGCCGCGCAGTCGCTGGCGGTGATCCGCGAGCTGGACCTGAACGCGGATATCGTGAACGTCAACGGCGGCGCGATCGCGCTGGGGCACCCGCTGGGCTGCACGGGCGCGAAGCTGACGGTGCAGTTGCTGCACGAGATGCGGCGGCGCGGTGACCGGCTGGGGCTGGTGACGATGTGCATCGGCGGCGGCCAGGGCGCGGCAGGCATCTTCGAGATGGTGTAGGGTGCCTGGTGGTTGGTGAGTGGCGAGTGGGGCGCACCACCGCGTGCGCCCCGATCGGTATGCGATCCGGCCCGCGTTTAGATCGCCGCCGAGAGCACCCACAGCGCGACCATCCCCGCGCCGATGGTCGCCAGCGTGGAGCGCGTGCGCCACGCGATCAGCGTCGCCAGGAGTCCCGCCAGCAGGCGCGTGTTCTCCGGCGTGACGGCGAGCGTGCCATCCGGCATGAACAGCTCCGGAAAGATGATCGCGCTCAGCGCGGCGGGTGGCACGTAGCGCAGCGCGCGCCGCAACCGGTCCGGTAGTTCGGCCTGGCCCAGCAGCGCGATCACCGAGAGGCGCACGCTGTACGTCACCGCCACCATGCCCAGGATGATCAGCCACAGCTTCATGAGAGCATCTCCTCGGTGTTGGTCAGGTCGATCGGGGGCCTGCCGTAGGCGGTTTCGGCGACCATCCCCGCGCCGATGCCCGCCAGCACCGCGACGATCAAGCCCAGGTTGTACGGCAGGCCGTGCGCGACAAGCGCCGTGATCCCGGCGGTGAGCGCGGCGAAGACCGCCGGGCGGTCCTTGAGCGTGGGCATCACCAGCGCGATGAACGTCAGCGCCAGCGTGAAGTCGAGCGCCCAGCTTTCCGGCACGGACGCGCCGAGCAGCACCCCGACCGCTGTGCTGGCCTGCCACGCCGTCCACAGCGTCAGCCCCGCGCCGAGCGTGTACCAGTGTTTGAACGTTTCGCGTGCCGGGGGATCGCCGTTGTGTTCGTAGTGTGTGATCGTGACCGCGTAGGCTTCGTCGGTGAGCAGGAACGCCAGGGCGTAGCGCCACAGCGTCGACAGGTGCTTGACGTAAGGCGCGAGCGATGCGCTGTAGAGCATGTGCCGCAGGTTGACGACGAACGTCGTCAGCACGATGATCACGCCCGGCGTGCCGGTCGCGAACAGTTGCGCCGCGATGAACTGCGACGACCCCGCGAACACGATCATCGACATGCCGAGCGCCACCGGTACCGGCAGCCCGGCGTCGATCGCCAGGATGCCGTAGATCATGCCGAACGGCGTCACGCCGATCAGGATCGGTAGCTGCGCGCGCACGCCGCCCCAAAATTCAGCCGAACGAGAGTGCATGAGCGATTGGTCCTTGTCGTGGTCCGCGATCACGGGCCGTGCCAGAACACGTGACACACCAGTGTAACGCGGCGTGCCGCTTCGGGGTATCGTGCATCTGCACAAAAAACGCCGGGCGGCGGCGTGCCACCCGGCTGCTGCTACATGCTGCGATCCCCCGCGTTACGGCTTGAGCGTCAGGCTGATCGGGCAGTGGTCCGAGCCTTCGACGTCCATGTGCAGCGCGGCGTCGTGCACGCGGTCGCGCAGGTCCGGCGTGATGAAGAAGTAGTCGATGCGCCAGCCGATGTTGCGCGGTCGTGCGTTGCCCCAGTAGGTCCAATAGGTGTACTGGCCGGTGGCGTCGGGGTAGAGCGTGCGCCAGATATCCAGGTAGCCCCGCTCGACGACGCGGTCGATCCAGGCGCGTTCTTCCGGCAGGAAGCCGGTGGTGTTCTGGTTTTCGTCCGGGCGGGCCAGGTCCACCGGGGTGTGGGCGGTGTTCACGTCGCCGCAGAAGATCACCGGCTCGCCTTTGGCGCGCAGTTGGTCGACGAAGTCCAGGAACGCGGCCTTGTAGGCCATCTTGAACGGCACGCGGCTGTGGTCGCGGCTGCCGTTGGGGAAGTACGCCGTGATGAAGGTGAAATCGTCGTAGGTGGCGATGATCGTGCGCCCTTCGCGGTCGAACTCTTCGATGCCCAGGCCGATCTGGACGCGGTTGGGTTCGATCTTGCTGTAGAGTGCCACGCCGCTGTAGCCCTTCTTGACGGTCGACCACGCCCAGTAAGTGTAATACCCATCCGGCTGGCGGACCGCCTCGTCGAGTTGGTCCGGGTGGGCTTTGGTCTCTTGCAGGCCGAGGATGTCCGGCTGCGCGGCGTGGAGCCAGTCCAGCAGGCCCTTTTTCTGTGCCGCGCGGATTCCGTTGACGTTCCATGAGTACAAGGTGAGCATAGGTTGTCCTGTTCTGGTATTGTTGGTCATGCCGTGCCGACTCAAGTTTAACACGCGCGACGCGTTAGACGGTAACGGGTGGATTGGCGTATGATACGTTTGAGGGTATGCGTGCCGCTCAGGTGGCGGGAAGGATGCAACGCATGGCACGAACGATATACATCGTCTCCGGGGGCATGGGGACCAGCGGCGAACAATTAGTGCGTACCGCGCTGGTGCAGTTTCGGGATCACGAGAGCCGGATCGAGGTCGTGCCACAGGTTGAGCGTGTGGAGCAGATCGAGGACGTGGTGCGCCGCGCGGCAGAAAACGGCGGTTTGATCGCGCACACGCTGGTTGACGCGACGCTGCGCGAGGCGATGATCGAGCGTGCGCGGGACTACAACGCCGCCGCGATCGATCTCATGGGGCCGCTGTTGCTGCACCTGAAGCGGCTGTTTCAGCAAGAGCCGCTCGGCCAGCCGGGGTTGTATCGCCAACTGCGCGAAGATTACTTCGCACGCATCGAGGCGATCGAGTTCACCGTCGAGCACGACGACGGGCGCAAACCGCACGACCTGCCCCGCGCCGAGATCGTGCTGATCGGGGTTTCGCGCACCGGCAAAACACCGTTGAGCATGTACCTTTCCACGCGCGGCTGGAAGGTGGCGAACGTGCCACTTGTGCCCGATATGTCGCCGCCGGACGAACTGTTCACCATCGATGCCCGGCGCGTGGTCGGGCTGACGGTACACCCCAACCAGTTGATCACGTATCGCCGCCGCCGCCAGGTCAATCTGGGCGCGTTGAGCCAGCAGTCCGCCTACACGCACCCGCAGGACGTGCAGGACGAGATCGCGTTCGCGCGCGAGATTTTCCGGCGTGGCGGCTTCGCGGTGATCGATGTGACGGACAAGCCGATCGAGGAGAGCGCCGACGAGGTGGTCGCGCACGTCACGCGGCGGCTGCGCGAGTAACAGGGGGCTGCATCCCGGCGCAGCGGTGTGAACGTGGCATGCGTAACCCTGATCTGGTGGCAGGCAACAGTTGCGCCGCCTCTCACCGCGCACTACAATTCCGGTTATGAGCGAACACACACAATCATTAACCATACCTGAATTTGAACCGGCGCTGCCGGGGTTCCGCGCGGAAGAATTTCTCGCGCTGACGGAGTCGCTGCTCGCGTTCCCGGTGGAGCATGACCAGGCGGCGTTAAATGCCGCCCCGTTTCGCCTGGAGCGCCCTGAACCGCGTCCCGAAGCGCCGCTGCCGGTGCTTCCCCCGCGTTGGTATCCACGCCCTGCCGAGGCCGTGATCGCGGCAGCGCAGGAGTCACTGACCCCGCCGCCGCGCACGCCGGTATTCGAGGGCCGCGCCCAGGAACTCGCGCACGTGTTGCGCCCGCTGCTGGCGGGGCATCCGGTGCGCGTGGAGGGCGAGGCCGGCGTGGGCAAAACCGCGCTGCTGGCGCACGTCGCGGGGCACGAGCGCACGCGGCAGCGTTTCCGGCGCATCTGGTGGATCGACCAGCCCGACCGCCTGGACCAGACGCTCGCGCTGGCGTTGAATCTGCCGCACGCGCTGGCGGAGCCTGACCCGGTGCGGCGTCGCGCGTGGCTTGCGGAGCACCTGGACGATCACACGCTGTTGATCGTGGACAACCTGGTGCCGGATCATCCCCTGATCGACGCGCTGCCGGAGTGGACCGAGCATGTCCTGCTGGCGGTGGATACCTTGCCGGAGCCGCCCGATCCAGAGCAGGCGCTGCCCGGTGAGGTGGCCGGTGTGGTCACGTTGCGCGGGCTGGACGAGGACGCGGCGAGCGATGCGCTGGCGGCATATGCCGGGCTGGAGGATACGCGGCGCTTGCGCGAGCAGTTGGCGCGGATCGCGACTGCGTTAGGGCTGCATCCCTACGCGCTGATGCTGGCGGGGATGCTGGTCCGGCGCGATGGGCTGACGCTGGACGAGCTGGAAGACCTGCTCGCGCTCGATGCGCACGCTGGCGCGGAGGCGGCGGGCGAGGTCCCGGCGGGAGCCGGGGGCGAGGTCGCCGCCCAAACGGCACCTGACGACGCCGACGCGGATGGCACGGTCGAGTCGATCTTCGACAACGCGAGCGTGAACCGCGCGCTTGACATATCGGTCGCGGCGCTGCCGCGCGACTACCGGCGGCTGTTCGAGGCGTTCGCGGCGTTTCCCACTTCGGGCGCGCCCTTCGACGGCCTGCGCGATATATCGCGCCTGCGCGACGAACTCGCGGCGCGGCGCGGGCTGATCATGCTGGCGCAGTACGGGTTTATCCGCCGTGATCACAACGACCCGCAGCGCTATATCATGTACCCGGTGGCCTACGCGCATGCGTCGAACGTCCGGCCCTCGGACGCGGAAAAGCTGGCAAAGGCCATGCGCGCCTGGGCCGGGCGTTACGCGCGTAGCTACGCCGGCGATCCGCTGGCGCTCCATCATGCCGAGCCGAGTCTGCGTGCTGCGCGGGCCCAGGCCGGCGAGTTGGGACCCCAGACGGTTGTGGAAGCGCTCGATGATACGCTGACACCGTACCTGCGCGAGTACGTCCCCGGCGAGATCGACACCAGCGCCGCCGCAAGCGACGATCTTGGGCCGGAGCGCAGCGAAGCCGCGACGTTGACCCGCCGCGGCATCGAGGCGACCGACGCCGGATCGTATGATGTGGCGGAGCGTGCCTTGCGCCGCGCGCTTGACCTGCGCCTGGCGCATGATAGCCCGCACGCGATCGCGGAGAGCGAGGTCGCGCTGGCGCGGCTTTACGATGCCACCGGGCGGCGCAAAGACGCGCTCGACCTGCTGGTGCAGGCGGCGGAACGTGTGTACACGTTGGGCGCGAAATCGTCGCTGAGCGTGGTCCGGCGCGGGCTGGCGCGCGTATACCGGCACCTGGGCCAGTTGGCGGAAGCGCTCGGCGTGCTGGACGAGGCGACCGAAGCGCATTACGAGCGTGCGCTGATCCTGCGCGCGCAGATGAACTACAGCGCCGCGGTCGAAGAGATGGCAAAAGCCGAGCACGGCACACCCTACGACCGCGCCGAAATCCTGCTGCTGGCAGGGCGTTACGCCGACGCGCTGGACGTGATCAAGGACTCCACCGAGCCTGAGGCGGCCCACCTGCGTGCCCAGGCGTACCACCTGCAGGGCCACATCGACCAGGCGGTACGCAGCTACCGCGAGGCGCTGGAACAGGTCGAGGCGCGCGATTCAGACGATCCCGCCGTGCAACTCGCATGGGCAAAAACCCTGCGCGGACTCGGGGCGGCGCTGGCGAGCGCGGCGCTGGCCGGTGCGGGCGATTTTACTGAGGCACAGGAAACGCTCGAAGCGGCACTGCGGCTGTACGAAGCCGCGCCGGAACCCGACCCGGCGCGCGTGGGTGGCGTAATGCGCCTGCTGGCGGCGTTACAGCTCGCGCAGGGCGATCCAGAGGCGGCGGGCTATACGGCGCGCGAAGCGTTGGCCCAGCTTGAGCGGGCCGGTGATCCGTCGCAACTGGCGGACGCGTACCGCACGTTGGGCCGCGCGCTGTGGCAGCAGCGCTACATTAACGGGGCGCTCGAAGCGTTCCAGGGCGAGGCGGAGCAGGCGCAGGCGATCCCCGAACGGGACGAGGTGCGGATCGGTGTGGCGCTGCACCACGTCGCCGACGCGCACCGCGCCGCCGGTGAGATCGACCGCGCGATCGCCAACTATCGCCGCGCGGTGACGCACAAAAAAGCAGGGGCCGATCCCCAAAGCTACCTGATGACGCAACTGGCCCTGCACACGGCGCTGGTCGAGGCGGAACGGTTCCCCCACGCGCTCGAAGTGGCGCAGGATATCGTGGACCGCCTCGCGCGGCAGCCGGACGTCGACCTGCAGCAGTACGGTGTGGCGCTGGCGCGCCTGGCGCGCACCCAGCACGCGATCGAGCGCCCAATCCGCGCGCAGCAGTCGCTGATGGAGTGGGCACGCGTCCTGGCGGCGCGTGGCAGCGAAGCGCTCGACGATCCCCGGCCCGGACTGCGTTTGCTGGCGTTGGGGCTGGCCGTGCGCTCGCTGCTGGCGGACGAGCGACCCGCGCTGGCGCTACCCCTGGCCGAGCACGCCCAGGCGCTCGCGCTGGAGCATGTCGCGGATACACCGGCAGCCTGGGCCGCGATCCGCGACCTGGGCGAGACGTACATGGCGCTGGACCGTCCCGAAGAGGCGATCATCACGCTCGAAGTGCTGTTAAACGCCGAGCTGAGCGACGAGCCGGAGCAGGCGTCGAGCGTGGCGCATGCTTACGCATTGACCGGCCAGGCCTACCGCATGATCGGGGACCCCGAAAACGCGCTGGCGCATCTGCGGCTGGCGCTGGAGTACGAGCCGGACCAGCATCTCAAGAGCCTGCTGCACGAACAGATCGCGGCGATCCAGCTTGACACGGGCGCGCCAGAAGAGGCGGTCGAGACGCTGCAGGCGCTGCTGCCGCTGGTCGATCGTGACGCGCATGTCGATGTCGCGGCGCGGGCGCTGACCACGCTGGCGCACACGCTCGGCGGGCTGAACCGCTACGCCGAGGCGATCACGGTTTACGAGGACGCGCTGGCCGCCTTGCGCGATGTGCCGGACGTGAGTCCGGCGCACACCGCCGAGGTGCTGCGCTCGTTGGGGCGCACACACGAGGCCCAGGGCCAGCAGCCGGACGCGGCACGTGCCTACCGCCGCGCGCTGAACATTCTCGAACGCCACGAGGACGCGGCACCGCGTTTGCAGCGCGATATTCTGCTCCAGTTGGCGCGCGTCTCGGCGAAAATGGGCGACCAGACCGCCGTATCGCTGTACGAGCAGGTGCGCGACCTCACGCAGCAGTGGGGCGATGAAGGCGAGTTGGGCACGGTGTTATGCGAGCTGGCGGACGTGCACCGCGACGCGTCGCGCTATCCGCTGGCGATCCAACATTACCAGGCCGCGTTGCAGGTCCAGCCGGTGCCGCCCTTCCTGCGCGAGCGTTTGCACACGCTGCGCAGCCTGGGCCGTGCCTACGCGCAGATGGAGCGTTACGACGAAGCGCGCGACGTGTGGACCGAGGCGCTCGACCTGTCCGGTGAGTTGCCCGACCAATCCCCACAGGAAACCGGCCTGACACACCACGCTATCGCCGAAGCGTACCGCAGCCAGGGCCACTACGACGAGGCCGAGCGATCCTACCAGGAAGCGCTGCGGCACCTCCCGGCAGGGACTGCTGCACGCGCCGAAACGCTGCGCGCGTTAGGGCAGACGCTGCTCGCAATGGGCCGGTCGGACGACGCGATCGAGCACCTGCGTAAAGCACTCGAAGCGGAGAAAGCGCAGCCGCAGCAGGTCAACGCGCGGCTGGTGCAGACGCTGCAGCTGCTGGCGCAGGCGCACGAAGAGGCGGGTGACCTCGACGCGGCGGTGACGCGATATCACGAGGTGCTGGTCTACATGGATCGCGACCTGCAGCCGGTTGCCTATGCTGACACGCTGCGCACATTGGGCGCGCTTTACCGCGATGCCGGGCGCTATGCCGACGCGCACAAAGCACTGGACCAGGCGTTAGCCATCGAAACCGACTACGTCCCGCGCAGCGACAAGCGTATCAGCGCCACGCTGCAGGCCATCGCTGATACCTACCGCGCGGCGGGCGACCTGGAGCAAGCCGCCGAGTATTACCAGAAGGTGACGGTCTATGCCAGCATGGCGCGCCGGGCGTCCGAAGACTTGCGCGCGACGCTGGATGAACTCGACCGGCGGCGCGCGACGCTGCAGGCCGCGCAGCAATCGCTGGCGTTGCTCGACCGCAGCGACAACGCCAGCATCAAGGATATGGCGTTCATTTACGCGTTGATCGCGCACTCCCACGCGAGCCTGAACCAGCCGCAGCAGAGCGCCGACACGATCCACACGCTGCTGGATGTGCTGGAAGCGCATCAAGCCGATCTCAGCACCGATGATCCCGATGCCGATAAACGCGCGCTGGCGTGGCTCGTGGCGGCATCCCACGCGGAGCGCCAGGACGACATCGCGACCGCCGAATTTGCGTGCGGCGCGGCGCTGGAAGACGTGCAGAACCGCAACGTGCGCTGGGTCATCGAGCAAGTCGCGCGGTCTTTGGACGTGAATGAGACGCCTTAACGACAATATTTACAAATGTAAGAGATTGTACGAAACAGCCGATCGGCGTATCATTACGTTGACACGGTTGAATTAACAGCGGGATATGCGCCGTTTGAAGCGCGGTTGTGGTCGGGGCGCGATGTGCGTGTTGCCCGCGCGGCCTGCCCGCCGTTTTCAGAGACCGTTTGAAAAAGTTTTGTGTAGCGGAGCATCTCTGTGTTTCCCCGGGCGGACACTGGGGGCTTCTACCTCTCAAATGGACTTTGAACGCTGGAACGGTTCATGATGTGATGTCTAATTGCGAGATTCAATTATTTACCGGGGAAGACCATGAAGCTAAGCGACCAGCAAGTGATTGACGTATTTAAGGCGCTGTCCGACCCAAACCGGCTGCAGATATTTCTGCTGCTGCTGGATAGCGATCGCACCAATTCCGAACTGATGGACGAAACCGGGCTGCGCCAGAATTTGCTGTCGCATCACCTCAACATCATGACGGAATGCGGGTTGATCCAGACCCATCGCAGCATCGGCGATGCGCGGCGGCATTATTACAGCCCGCGCCTGGAAATGACGACTGCCTGCCGCCAATGGTGGAATGACCACAGCCCGCGCGAAGGCGTGCCGCTGCCTGCGCTTAAACAGCCGCGCAGGGTGCTGTTCTTGTGTTTGCGTAACGGCATTCGTTCCTACCTGGCCGAAGCGCTGGCGCGGCATCTCGCGCCCGACGCGCTGATCCCGGAGAGCGCGGGCATCGAGCCGGTTGACTCCAGTGATGTGGGGGGACTCGGGCTGGCGCGGCGGGTGATGTCGGAAAATGGCGTCCCGGCGTTTGAGTTCGAACCCAAGATGTATACAGCCGTGGTGTACCAGCCATTTGATTATGTCGTGACGGTGTGTGATATCGTCCACGAGAAGGAGTTCCCGCCGAACTTTGCAAACACGACGCTGGTGCATTGGTCGCTGGCGGACCCGCTCGAAGACACGCCTGATGTCAGCCAGCAGCTTGCAGCCACGCGCGAGGTGTACGCATATCTCCGGCTGCGGCTGGCGTACTTTGTTCAGCGGCTGGCACAGGCCGAAGCAAACGCTACATAGCGCTTGCGCAGGGCAGGCGTATGCCATCGCCGGCACAGATTTGCTAGAATACAATCAACGACAAATCGTCAGTTCCCGGCGATCAGCAGGCACGTTGTGCCGCATCGCTTTATGCCGATCACCGCAGGAGGTTCACAGTGTATCGTCGTCGCCTGATTATTGCTTTTACATTGAGTCTGGCACTGCTTATCACTGCGTTAGTCGCCCCGGTTGGTTTCGCGACCGCTTCCGG
Organism: uncultured Anaerolineaceae bacterium; assembly: GCA_964425755.1. Taxonomy (GTDB): domain Bacteria; phylum Chloroflexota; class Anaerolineae; order Aggregatilineales; family Aggregatilineaceae; genus CAYRNY01. Next base: position 224,343 of record CAYRNY010000001.1, on the reverse strand, counting down.
GCCGGAGCAAGACCAGAACGCCTGTTTGAGTGCCCCGAACGGCCCCGGCTGCACTGCCGGGCTGCCGGCAGTGGAATACCAGTTCCTGCTGGATGAAATGCTGCTGCACCCGGAGCCGAACGTGCGCCCACTACCGCCCAACATGGACGAGATCGCGCGGTTCGCGTTCCGTAAAATCGTGGGTGGCGCGGCCACGATCTACAACGCGCCCGGCGGCGAACCGGTTGGCACGATCGACGATGGCTTCAATTACGTTACCGTGACCGGCGCGCAGGGGGACTGGGTGCAGGTGAACCACGGGGAGTGGATGCCCGCCAGCCAGCTTGCAGTAGTGCGTCCGAGCGAGTTCGCGGGCGTGTACCTCGACGGCGAGCTGGCGTACCCGATGGCGTGGGTGCTGGTGCCGTCGTATCCCAGCCCGTACCCTGGTGCAGCTGGCGACCAGAGTAAGGCGCTCATCCCGCGTTACCAGCGCGTGAACATCTTCGCGACCGCCGAGGTCAACGGGTGGGAATGGTACCTGATCGGCCCGGAGCAATGGATCCGCCAGACAAGCGTCGCGCGCGTGTTGCAGGTGGACCGTCCCCCGCAGGTCAAGGGGCGCTGGTTTGCGATTGACCTGTACGAGCAGGTGATGGTCGCCTACGAGGAAGATACGCCGGTCTTCGCCACGCTGGTATCGTCCGGCCTGGAAGACTGGCCCACCAACGAGGGCGTTTTCACCGTCTGGACGCGCCAGCGCAACGGGCACATGTCCGGCGCGATGGGCCAGCCGGACTTCTACTCGCTGGAGAACGTGCCCTACGTGATGTACTACGACAACGCGATCTCGCTGCACGGCACGTACTGGCATGATGGCTTCGGCTACCGGCACTCGCATGGCTGCGTGAACCTGACGATCACCGACGCGCACTGGGCGTTTACGTGGTCGCAGGATGGCGGCTATGACAGCCCGTATGTGTATGTCTACAGCACGGGGGAATATAAATAACACGTTAGAAACATGCCCCCACGCTTGCCGCTTGAACCGGCGCATCCTTAAGATCGGGAATGAAAGGATGCGCCGGTTTTCTTGAGGCGCGCCTGTGAGAAGGGGCGGGATCAGGCTCCCGCTATGGACGACGATTAACCGGCCCGACAGGATAGTTTTCCTCGATCCGCCGGTATTTTTGACCGCTTCTATTCGTGAAATCGTTCACGAATAGTCCATCGAAACACACGCTGAAAGGAGCTAACAATGAACTCCAACGATCGCTCGAACGGACTGCAAGGCAAGGTCGCCATCGTGACAGGTGGTAGCTCCGGCATTGGCCGCGCGACGGCACTGGCGTTCGCCCGTGAAGGGACGCGCGTGGTCGTGAGTGATATCGATACTGAGCGCGGCAACGCGGTCGCGCAGGAGATCAAGGACGCCGGCGGCGAGGCGACATTCGTCGCCGCGAACGTCGCGGACGCCGACGACGTCGCCGCGCTGGTGGCGCAGACCGTCGAAACCTACGGGCGGCTGGACTTCGCGTGCAACAACGCGGGCATCGGCGGCGCGAGCGCCCCGGTGGGCGAGTACGGCCTGGACGAATGGCGCAAGGTGATCGACGTGAACCTGAACGGCGTGTTCTACGGGATGCGCTACCAGATTCCTGAGATGCTCAAGCAGGGTGGGGGCGTGATCGTCAACATGGCGTCGATCCTGGGCCATGTGGCGTTCCCGAACTCGCCGGCTTATGTCACGGCGAAGCACGGCGTCATCGGCCTGACCAAGAACGCGGCGGTGGAATACGCGCAGCAAGGCATCCGCGCGGTGGCGGTCTGCCCGGCGTTCATCCACACGCCGATGGTGGACGAGGGCCTGCCGGACGAGGTGAAGCAGCAGCTTGTGCAGATGCACCCGGTCGGGCGGCTGGGCGAGCCGGAAGAGGTCGCCGACCTGGTCGTGTGGCTGTGCTCGGACCAGGCTTCGTTTGTGACAGGCAACCCGATCCTGGTGGACGGGGGCTATGTCGCACAGTAACGTGGTGTAGACCCTGGCCGGACTATCCGGCTATTCACCGGGGCGTGGCGCGCGGCGCTGCGCCCCGGTTGTGTGTGGCGGGGACGCCAACAGGTGACGTCCCCGCTTGCCTGCGGTTCGTGGTTCTCCCGCTCAGCCCACGTTGTAGGTCACGATGTACTGGTTGTTGTCCTCGTTGGCTTCCTGCACATCGTTGTTCAGGTCGGCCACAACCGCCACCTGGAACACGCCGGTCCCGGTCACAGTCGCGGTGAGCTGGACCTGCGCAGTCTGGCCGCCGGCCAGCCCTTCGACAAACTCCGCGGTATAGACCGCGCCGGGTTCCCACGTCGCGGCGACGGCGAACCGCCCGGCTGCGCTCGCGCCCGCGTTGCGCACGGTCACGGTCGCGGTGAACGGCTGGTTGGCGATCGGTTGCGCCGGATTAAGCACGACAGTGTCGATCACGATATCCGGTTCCGGTGGCAGCGTCGCGGTGGGGGTCGCTGCCGGGGTTGGCGTGGGCGGCGGCTGCACGATTGACACGGCGTTGAGGTCGCCCAGCACCGTCACGAACTCGGCGTTGATCCAGGCAACAGTCCCGTTGAAGTCGATCACCAGCCACGAATAATCGGCCACACCGCCCAGCACGCGGTAGCGCTCGCCCTCGTTGATCTCGCCGATCTTGTCGTACTCGAAGCTGGGGCCGGTGCGCACGTTCAGCACGGGGACGTTAACCTCGACCCACGTGCCGGCCAGTGTTGGCGTGGGCACCTGTGGCTCAGGCGTGTTCGTCGGGGCCGGTTCGGGCGTGGCGACCGCGCCGGGTTCTTCGACTTCCAGGCGGGTGATGTCGTCAAACCGCGCGACAACTTGCGGCCCGCCGTATGGCCCCAGGCGGTACACGACGGCCAGCCGCGCCAGGTCGCCGTTGCCGTAGTCGAGCGGGTGCAGCACGCCGTGCACGAGGTTCTGCGGGCTGAGCGTGGGGATCGTCGCCAGCAGCGAGGCCGGCTGCACGCCGCCGGTTTGCATCGCGGCGCGCAGGAACCACAGCGCATCATACGCGGCGACCGCCAGCGGCCCTGGCACCTCGGCGTAACCGATCACGTAGTCGCGCAGGAAGATCGTTGCCGGCTCGCCCGGCGCGGCGTACGACCACGCGTTGAAGCCCAGCACACCATCTGCCAGCGCATCCGGCAGGACGCCCGCGCGCGCCGCTTCGTCCGCGTGGCGATAAGCGAATGCGCCGAACCAGCCCGCGTCACGCAGCAGGCCGAGCAGCGTCGTGGCGTCTTCAGGCGCGCCCCACATCACGACGGCATCCGGGTTTTGCTGCACCAGGTCTTGCGCGTGCCCGGCCAGTTGGCTGGCGTCGGGCAGGGGCAGCTTGGCGGCCACCGAACCACCGGCATCCAGCAGCGAGCTTTCGAAGTGCATCATCGCCTCGGTGTATTCGACCTCGGTCTGCACCAGCGCCACACTGGCCAGGTTCAGGTCGTCGACCAGGTGCGTCGCGATCGCGTGGCTGTAGACACGCTCCGGCGCGCGGATGCGGAAGATGTGGTCTTGCGTGTCCACGTCGGTCAGGGCGTCACCCGTCGCGGCGGTGAGGACCGGCAGCCCGGTGGCGACCAGCGCGTCGATCGTGTCCGGGGTGATCAGCGCGTTGGTGTCCGGTCCCAGCAGCGCGACCACGTCCTGAGCGGCGAGCGTCTGCAGCGCGCCGGGCAGCGTTTCGATGGTGGGCAGCGTATCCAGCGTCACCAGCTCAAGCTGGTAGCGCGTGCCATCGGGCGCGGTGACCCCGCCGAAGTCGTTGATCTGGCGGATGGCGAGCTGCGCGCCGTTGGCGGCTTCGCTGCCCGCGACGCCGATGTAACCGATGCGCAGCACGGGCGCGGCTTGCGAGCCGGGGGCGGCGGTCGCCTGCGGGACCACCAGCACCGCCAGCAGCGCGATCAACAGCATGGACGCGCAGATGGCGGTGCGCCGCAGGCTGCCGCTGGCGCGTGGCAGAGTGTATGCGTAACTCATGAATTGTTCCCTCCTGATTCAATGGTTTGCCTGCCGGTGTGGGCATTCATAAGGCGTCCCACATCGCTGATAACGCGTTTTTCTGGTTCCATTATAGATGGCATCGCGTTTTTGCACATGCACGCCTGTTTGAGCGACGGGGTATGAGGCTGATTTGTACAAAACGGGAATCGATGTCAGAATCACCTATACCCTGTACACCTGAAAACCCGGAACAGCACGGCTAGGGGTGGGTACGTCTGATTATCTCGGGCACAGTGGCAGGTGTGAAGGCGACCTGTGGTCCGGAGATAGGAGTGAGGAGAAGACGTCATGGAGCACAAACGCTATAAACGCGAAGCACTCCACCACCTGATCGAGCGCGCGCTACAGCGCAATACGTTCACGGCGTCGCAGCGTATCCGGGTGGTGTTGCGCGGTGAGGATGTCTGGCTGGTCGGCTCGGTGACCCACGCGGACTTGATCGCCGAAGCAGTCGCAACGGTCGAAGCGGTGGCCCCCTTCATCAACGTGTACAGCCGCTTGAAGGTGCGCGGCGCGCATCTGCCGGTGTAATGCGGCCTGTTGCGCGGCTTGCATCTGCTCGCGCCAGTGATTCGGAGAAACAAAGATGACAACCCACGCGCTGAGCATCCTGATCGTACATGGCATCGGCTGGGGCGACAACCGTGAAAAATACGCGCGCCCGCTGGAAAGGAACATCGCGGCGGCGTTCGAGAAAGCGGTGCGCGGATTGCGGCTGCGGGATGTGGACCGGCGCGACTACAAGCCGCAGCACGCCCTGCGTTTCAAGGCGGTCTTCTGGTCGCCGGTCACGCAGGAGCCGCAGGACGCGCTGATCAAGCTGATGAAGCTCAGCGGGTGGCCCCTGCTGCGCCGCCTGAACCCCTACTACATCGCGCGGAAGCAGATGGTCGCGCTGCTGGGGGATGTGATCGCTTACGAGAGCGGGGGGACGAACAACGTCTACCGCGCGGTCCATGCCCTGCTGGAAGAGGGCACGCGCGAACTGGCCGCAGACGCACGCGCCAGCCTGCCCGCGAGTGGCTTCGCGCCGCTGACCGTGATCGGGCACAGCCTGGGCAGCGTGATCGCGTCCGATTTTGTGTGGGACAGCACGCGCGGCGCGGACGAACCTTACCACTTCCGCGACCATCCGTTCACGGTCAAGAACATGGTGCTGCTCGGCTCGCCGATGGCGATCTACGCGCTGCGCAACAACCCCGGCGCGGACCGGCAGGACATCATCGAGGCGCTTGATTCGCCGGTAGCCGTCGATCCTGAGGGCGGCACGTGGTTGAACATGTACGACCCGCAGGACCCGATCGCGCTACCGCTGAAGCCGATCCGCGCGTATGCGGAAGCGGGCGTGCTGGACTGCCCGGTCCGTGCCGGAAACTGGCTGGCGTCGCTCACACCGCTGAGCCATGTCGGGTACTGGGATTGCGACGACGTCGCCCAGGCGGTCGGGCGCAAGCTGGCGCTGGACTGGGCCGCGCTCAACGCGCCGGGGTTCGATGCCGCGCGATACCAGAAGGCGCTCAAGGCGTTTCGCAAGGACCTGCAGCGCTGACACCCGGCACGACGGCACCGTCCGCTCGAAAGCTCTCCCGGCAAGGGAGAGCTAATTGTTTGGGGCCGTGCCGGGCGGCGGGGGATTTCAAGCATTTTTCAGCTTTAGCGTTTCGACGTGCGGGACGGGCGTGCTATGATTGGTGGCGATCGTGGAAACAGCCGCTGTGCTGCCTGACACGCGAACAGTCGATCATGCCACCTGGGAGTGACGCCGCTTATGCTCGACAATCCGCCCACCGCCCGCACGCTCGTGACGCTCGGCCAGTTTGGGGATCGCGCGCGGCCTGCTCAGGCGCGGCTGCACCAGGCTGCGCTGGTGATCGGCGTGGGACATGTGGGGATGCAGGCCGCCATCCGCGTGCACAACATGCTGCCGCACTTGCTCACGCGGCGCGAGCAGCAGGGCAACGTGCGGCTGTTGGCGATCGCCCGGCGGCGCTCGCTGCGCGAGGAAGCCGCGCTCCCGCGTGAGGAGCGCCTGTCGCTGGATATGGAAACGCTGCCCTGGAGCGACGTGCCGGGGCGCTATTCCGCCAGCGGCGTGCCGCAGTGGTGGCCCCACTCGCCGCGCGCGCGGGAAGTGCACGACGAGCCGATGCAGGTCCGCGCCTATAACCGCCTGCTGCTATATGATAACGCCGCGCTGGTCGGCGAGACGCTCTACAAACTGGTGCAGTGGCTGCACCAGGTCGGGACCGGGCGCGAGCTGGACATGCCGCGCCACATCTACCTGATGGCGTCGATCGCTGAATCCGAAGGTAGCGGCATGATCTTCGACGTGGCGTCGCGGCTGCGCGCGCTGTGCGGCACGCGTGAGACGACGATCCTGGGCGTTTTCTCGCTGCGCCGCTTCGCTCGCGGAAGTGACCCGGAGCGGACGCTGGCGATGGCGAACGTCTACGCCACGCTGCGCGAGATCGACGCCTACACGCTGCAACCCCAGATCTACACGCCCAACCTGCCCGCGATCGGCTATTCGCTGCCGCCCGCGCCGCCGCGCGCCGCGTTCGATGGGCTGTTCCTCACCGATGATGCCGCCAACCCGCTGCCGGAGTCGCCGGAGAACGCGCTCGCGGAGCTGGTCACGACCTGGATCGCGGCGGGCCTGGACGCGCACGGCCAGCCGCCTACGCTGCCGCAGCCGATCCCCCATGCCAGCGGCGTGGACCGCTTCAGCGGCTACAGCACGTTCGGCGTGAGCAAGATCGCGCTGCCGACGCGGATCGCGATGGACTTCGCGGCGGTGGGGCTGGCGCAGGCGGCGCTGCGCGCGATCAAGAACCCGCAGGGGGCCGCGGCTACCGGGCAGTGGGTGGCGGCGATCCTGCGCCGCGCGCGGGACACGGTGATCGGCGCGGACCTGCTGCGCGTTCCCGACGTGGTGGAGCGCCTGCGCGAGTGGGACGCGAACATCAGCGCCAGCGGCCTGCTGCGCCACCTGGACGCGCGCGCCGCACGCGGGGAGACGGTGACGCTGTTCGGCCTCTTGCGCAACGAAAGAGCGCGCCTGGAACGCGAGTTGATCACCGATGACCTGACCGGCGGATCGGTGAGCGCGATCCCCGATTCGCTGCGCGTGCGCGTCAACGATGCGATGGCGGCGGCGCTGGCCGATCTGCGCGCGGAATTGCTCGACAGCCCGGTCGACCTGGCTTACGGGAAGGGGCACGGCCTGGTGTGGACTGCCACCGCGTTCGAGGCGCTGGCGCAGCAAATGAGCGAACCCGTCGAGCAGTTGGAGCACGCCGAAGACGAAGCGCAGGCAGCGTACCAGTTGGCCTGGGACGCGCTGTTTGTGCTGGCCGAGCAGATCGACGCGCGCGCCGGGGGGCGTTACGCCGGGAACCGGCGCTTGCCGCTGGACGAACTCGATACACGCGCCAGGGCGGTGCTCGATGCGGCGGCGAAACGGGCCGCGTCCCAGGCCCGGCTCTCGGCGTGGCAGGAGCTGCGTGACCTGGTGCTGGACTTGGCGGCGCGTGTGCGGGCCGTGATCCCGGTGCTGGAGCGGCAGATCGCGGCGCTGGGTGAGTTCGAGAACGCGTGCCGCCGCGCGATGGAAGAGGCGACCGTCCAGCCGCCAGAGTTTCCGTCGGCGGCATTGCTGACCGAGGATTGGTTCGTGCGCGGGGTGCAGCAGCTTGCCGGGATGCGCCAACTGCCGCCGCCCGAATTGCTGAACCGTGTTTACGAGGCGTGGGGCCGGGGAGAAGATGACCCGCCCGAACGCCGGCTGCGCGGCTTCATCACCGAGATTCTCGGCGCGGCGCGGCGTGCAATGGCGGGCCGGTTCACGTTCATGGACCTGTACGAGTTCCTCAGCACGCACGGTCAGCAGCCCCGCTTCCGGCAGACGCTGGCCCAATTGCTCGATGCGGCGACTCCGGCGCTGTTGCCGGTCGTGGACGCCGCCCACCCCCCGCCGGCGCGTTATGAGATCGTGCGCGAGATGCCGCGCTCGATCAGCGTGTTGAGCGGCCCGCAGCCGGGCATCATCCGCACGGTGATCGAATCGCCAGACCCGGACGAGATCACCTTCATCCGCGTGATTCACGGCATGATGGCCGAGGCGATCCCAGCGCTGCGCGAAGGCTACCGCCGCGCCTACGATCGCGCCGGGGCCGAGGGCGTGCCGCTGCACATCGACCGGCGCTGGGATGCGACGATGGCGGACCTGGTGCACACGTCCGCGCGGCGCGAGATCTCGCTGATCTGGGAAGCGCTGATCGAGGCGCTCAAGCGCGACCCGAACGCGCTGGGCAAGCCGCTGCAGGCGTTGGTGCACGCGTTCGAAGTCGCGCTGGATGTCGAGGACACGGTGCAGTATCCCGGCACCACGCCGCCGGATATGCACCTGGTGGTGTACAAGCTGCGTCCCTTCCGGCTCAAGCTGCCGCCGCCGCATTGCGCGGTGCTGTTCCTGCACTCCAACCGTGCGGCGAACGAAGTGGGGCAGGAACTGCTCGAAGCGCTCGCGCCGCTGCCGCTGGAAGAGCAGTTCGCGTTCGTGGTGGATATCACCGCGCGGCCTGATATCGAGGACGTGATCGCGCCGCTGCGGCATGTGGACTTCACCGTGCTCACGCTGCGCGAAGCCGAGGTCAAGCACCTGATCGGCGCGCGGATGCCGGCCCGCGCCATGAGCGATTTCGTGCTGAAGCAGGTGAACCTGACCACCGTCTCGCCGTTTTACACGCGCGGCCCGGTCCCGGAGCACATGTTCTTCGGGCGCGAGCGCGAGATCAACGAGGTGCGCTCCAAGCTGCGCACGCACTCGGTGGCCCTGATCGGCGGGCGGCGCATCGGCAAGACGTCAACCCTGCAGCGCATCCAGCGCATCCTGGAGCCGGACGAAAGCGAGTACATCCCGTATTACCTGGACTGTCACGGCGCGTCAAACTACCAGTCCTTTTTCTGGCTGATCAACCGGCGCTGGGGGATGGACGTGGATCATGACGCGCACCCGGTCCAGTTTGAGGACGTGATCGAGGTGTTGCAGCGCCGCCACCCCGACAAAAGCCTCGCGCTGCTGTTTGACGAAGTCGACAGCCTGATGAACTTCGACCGCAAGCCGGAGCACCAGGAAACGCTGTTCCGCACCTTTCGCTCGCTGTCCAACGAGAAGCGCTGCCAGTTCATCTTCAGCGGCGAGAAGTGGCTGATGCACTCGATCGCGGACCCGTATTCCGCGCTGTTCAACTTCACGCAGGCCGTGCGGCTGGAGCCGCTGCCGCCGAAAGTGGTGCACCGCCTGGTCGCCGAACCGTTCGAAATGCTCAACATCTGGATCGAACAGTCCGAGCAGGTGATCAACCGCATCTACCAGATCAGCGCCGGGCACCCAAACATCGTGCAGATGATCTGCCAGGGCATGGTCCAGGAGCTGGACGAGGAAGGGCAGAACCTGAGCCTGCTCAACGTCGAACACCTGGACCGCGCCACCTCGCGGCGCACGCTGCAAGAGGAAATCGTCGCGACGATCTGGGGCCAGATGAACGCGCTGGCGAAGCTGATCACGCTGACCTGGCCGGAAGGCGAGCGCTTTCTGACCCTGGCGCAGGTCGAGCAGCTGTTGGGGGCGATCGGGCTGCCGTCCGTTCCGCCGGAGTTGCTGGAGCGCACCGCGAAAGACCTGGAGCTATATTGTTTCGTCCGCCCGCGCGAGCATGACCGGCTGGAGCTGATCCCGATGGCGTTCCCGGCCATACTCGACTTTATGACCGACAAGCAGCGCCAGATCGCGATCATCCGGCGGCAGTATGAGGCGGAGATGCGCGGCGCAGGGTAGCGGTTGCTGGCACACCGTACAATCGTTACAGTATGCGATGGGATAGGGCGCGTTTACGTGCTCCGTTGTATACTGGGACCATAGGATGCCAGTTGAATGGTAGGCCACCGGCATAGCGCGGGCGGGTAACGTGTTGGGGCCCGGTTGCAGCCGGGCACGCGTTGCTTGCAGGTGGGAAAATGCCGGTGGTATGCACGGATCGTTAACCGCCGGAAACCCGAACCATGCCGTCCATGTCTTGCTGGCTTCTTAATGAGAAAGACGTCTTATGTCTGCTTCTGATCCGACAGAGGTTCACCAGTTTCACACGCAGGGACCGCTGCCGCCCGACGCGTCGCATCTATATGTAGAGCGTGATGCCGACGCGGCGCTTGACCGGCTGATCGCCAAACGCAGCTATATCGCCTTGATCGGCCCGCGTCTGAGCGGCAAGTCCAGCATGCTGCTGCGGCAGTGGGTGCGCCTGCGGGAGTCGGCGCTCTATGTGCCGGTGTATCTGTCGCTGGCCCAACTGCGCGGGCTGGATGAAGCAGCCTGGATCGGCCAGGTGCACCGCCAGATCGCGCAGCAGTCGGGCGGGCTGCTGCCCCCACCGGCGGACCCCGCGCCGCACGCGCTCGCGCTGCAAGAGGAACTCATCACGAGCCTGGAGTCGCACCTGCGCGGCAAGGTGCTGGTCGTGATGCTGGACAACGTGGAAGCTACCCCAGAGGCGATCGGAACCTCGTTTTTCGCCACCTTGCGCGAGATGTACGTGAACCGCTGGATGCGCCCCGTGCTCAAGAACATCGTGTTTGTGCTGGCGGGGCGCTTTGTGCCCGATGAGCTGATCAGCGATCCCGGCATCTCGCCCTTCCGCGTGACGGAAAACGTGTACGTTGGCGACGCCAGCCTGGAACAGTTGACCAATCTCGTCGCGTGGCTTGCCACGCCCAAACGCCAGATATCCTCCGACGTGCCCGCGCGCGTGTACGAATGGACCGAGGGCGACGTGTACCTGTCGCATAAACTGTGCGCAGGGCTGGCGCGTGACATCCCTGAAGGCGCGATCCTGCTGCCGGATGTGGACCGCGCCGCGCGGCGACACCTGTACGAGGACGAGATCTTCCGCAAGATGTGGCGGCGCATCCAGGACGACACCAACCTGTCGAACCTGATCGTGACGCTGCTCGAACACCGCGACCAGATCAAGTTCACCATGTTGCAGCGGCACATCATGGTGGCGTGGCTGGAAGGCGCGATCAAGCCCGACACAAACGGCTTCTGCGTGCTGCACAGCCTGGTGCACGAAAGCGTGTTTTACTCGTTGCTGCGCACAAAGTCCGATCCGGGCAAACCGCGCCGCAGCCACGCGATGAATCTACACCAGGACCAAACCGTGCTGCGCGACCGGTTCCGGCTGGAGCAGGTGCTGCACCCCGGCCTGACGAGTTACGTCTACAAGGCGACCGATCTCAGCACCGGCGAGCCGGTGGCGGTCAAGCAGTTGATGGTCTCGCGCGAGCTGAACGAAATGGCGTGGCTGCGCTTCCAGCGCGAGAGCGACGCGCTCAAGCGGCTGGATCACCCGCACATCGTCAAGCTGGTGGACGCGTTCCGCGAGGAAGATTTCGAGTACATCGTGATGGAGTACGTCTACGGCGGCTCGCTATTTGACAAGCTGAACCGCGAGGGCCGCCTGGGACTGCGGCAGGCGCTCGATATCGCGATGAAGGTCGCCGGGGCGCTGGACCACGCGCACAGCCGCGACATCATCCACCGCGACGTGAAGCCGTCCAACACGATGCTGACGCACGACTATTCTCCCCGGCTGGCGGATTTCGGCGTGGCGCGGCTGAATTATCACCAGCGGGTGACGCTGCCGCATACCGTGATCGGCACGACGCCTTACCTCAGCCCGGAAGGTGTGCTGGGCGAAACGCTCGACGCGCGCGGCGACGTGTGGGCGCTGGGCGTGATGCTGTTCGAGATGCTCGCCGGGACGCTGCCCTTTGTGGGGCGCACGGATGACCTGGTCGCGCAGTCGATCCTGGAAAACGACATGCCGCAGTTGAAATCGATTCGCCCGGAAGTCCCGGACGCGGTGGTGGAGCTGGTGGAGAACATGCTCGCCAAGTCGCTGACGCACCGGCTGTCGTCGGCCAGGCAGGCGCACGACACGCTGCGCGACGTGCTGCGCACGCTGCCGATCAACGGGACGGAGTGAGCGTGCCGTCGTCCTGGGCGGTGGAGCGACCTGCTAACGCGAAAAAGGAATGGGATGCTATGTCATTTTTTGGTTTGCCGCCTAACATCGATCGCCTGAAGGAAAAAGGCGAGGTGGACAAGCTCATCGAGGCGCTGACATTTCGCATCGACGCCGCGCCGAAGGGGGCGCCAATCCGGCAGGCCGCCGCGCAGGCCCTGGGGGAACTGCGCGTGAGGGAGGCCGTGCCGCACTTGCTCGGCTTGATTCGTGCGGATGCCCAGAGTCCGACGGTGCGCGCGGAAGCCGTGCGCGCCGTGCTGCGGATCGGGGGGCATCCGGCAGTGGAAGGGCTGCTCGGCTTGCTGCCGGAACTCGATCACAGCCGCGAAAACGCCGAGTTCCGCAACCTGGTGATCAAGGCGCTGGCGCGGATCGGCGCGCCCGCCGTGCCGGGACTGCTGCAATTGCTCCAGGAAGGCAACGAGTACGCGCAGACCGCCGCCGCCGAAGCGCTGGCGCGGATCGGCGATCCGCGCGCGGTGCGGCACATGGTGCTGCTCTGCGAGCGCACGGCCTCGCCCGACGTGTACCACCGTGTCAGCGACTCGCTGTACCGCTTCCAGAATCCCGCCGCCGTGCCGGAGTTGATCATCACCATGCACGAGCAGGCTACCGGCCATAACGCGCACCTGGGGTTGGCGGACAACGTCGCCCGCACGGCGCTTGAGCGCATGACGCGCATGGCGTTTGGCGACGACGCGCGGGACTGGGCCGCCTGGTGGGACGAAGAGGGCGAAGCGCGCCTGATGGGCGGTGAGGACGCTTAGCACGCTGGCAGGTGAAGTCGACTCCTATACCCATGTCTTCCGACCTCGGACAACGGATCGTCATCGTCGGCACGCCCGGTGCCGGAAAGACCACGCTGGCGCGACAGATCGCGGTGCTGTGCGACCTGCCGCATGTCGAACTGGACGCGCTGCACTGGGGGCCGGGCTGGTCAGTCCCGCCGGAGGACGAATTCCGCGCGCAGGTTGGCGCGGCACTGGCCGGGGATGCGTGGGTTGTGGACGGGAACTATAGCAAGGTGCGCGACGTGATCTGGCCCCGCGCTGATACGTTGATCTGGCTTGACTTCCCGCTGCGCGTGGTCGTTCCCCGGCTGGTGTGGCGCTCGTTGCGCCGCGTGGTGACGCGCCAGGAACTGTGGAACGGCAACCGCGAGTCGTGGCGGGTCTTCTGGGGCCGCGATTCGCTGGTCCTCTACGCTTTTACATCGCATTTTCGCCGCCGCCGCACCTACCCGCCGCTGTTCGAACAGTACGACCACCTGCGCGTGATTCGCCTGCGCTCGCCGCGTGCCTTGCGTGCGTGGCTGCTGCGCATCAGCGCCGGCTGCGCGTGAGTTCTCCCAGGCGGGGCACGTCCGTGTTGTCGCCATGCGCCGGGCGCTGGAGCGCACCCGGCTATGCACCTGTCGGGCCGCGAACCGGCGCTTCAACGCTGGCCCAGGGGCATGAGCAGGTGGTTCCCTGTTACGGGGCCGGTTTGGCTGCGATCGGGGTTGTGATACAATCACCTTATCCCGTGGGGGGAGGCGAGACGAACACCTGTTACATGTCCTGGCGGGGACATATATGGGGGTACAATGGCGCGCACAGTATTTATCAGCCACGCTCAGGCCGACGAAGCCCGGGCGTATGTCCTCAAAGACGTTCTGGAAGGGTACGGGATCGACGTTTATCTCAACCACCAGCAGATCGATGGCGTGGCCCGCAGTGCCTACGAGCAAGTGCGCGAGCAGATCGCCCGCCGGGATTACGTGCTGCTGCTGGTGAGCGAGCACGTGCTCGATTCGGAGCCGGTCAACGTCGAGATGACCTGGGCGCGGTTTGACCGCAAGCGCATCATCCCGATCATGCTGCAAGCGATGGACGGCAAGCGCGACCTGCACGAGCGTTATGTGCGGCAGTTCTGGTTCCTGACCGAGGTCGAGCGCGTCGATTTCCCGGTCTGGCAACCTGGCACGCCGCAGTGGTTTCAGTCGATGCGCCAGTTGTTGTTCGCGCTGGATATGGAAGACCTCGCGCGGGAGAAGTTCCCCTCGCGCACGTTATTGACGCTGGTCGAGCCACCGTCGCTGATTGACGAGCATCCCGTGCTGCGTGGTTTCCAGCGCGTCAAGCAGATTTACGTCCAGCGGCACATCACGCGCGGGTATTCCGGATCGAAGGTGTTCGTCGTCAAGGCCGTGCCGCAGGATTCGAAAGCGCCGCCGCAGACGTGCTTTTTGAAGATTCATCACTCGGCCAGCGATACGCCGCTGCTGCGCCACAACCAGGCGTATGAGGTGTTCAACCACTACATGCCGGAGTTGCTGGACGCGACCGACTGGGACGACGAGTCGATGCAGATCGCGCTGCTGTACAAAGTCGATGGCCCGGTGGATAGTTTCGAAGCGCTGGACCGGCTGTTGCAGGACCGCACGGCCACCGCGTCCCGCCTGATCCGGGCCGCCTGCGAAGCGCTCTACGAATGGAACACCCCGATCGATGTCGAGAATTACCATTTTATGAAACCGCACGAGCTGCTGGCCTTCGCGATCAGCCATTCAGCGGACCCGATGGTCCAGAAGCGGCGCTTGCTGCACCGCGAAACGAGTGTGTTCGCGCGGCTGCAGAAGCGCTTCCGGCTGTCGTACTCGGCCCCTGCGATCCGCTTTGAGGGCGAAGGGTTTGACCGCCGGGCGCAGTGGCCGAATCCCCTCGCGTATCTGTGGCATCCGCAGTTGTGGCGCGAAAAGCAGGATGAACTGGTCGGCTTTCTGCGCGGGCACGTGCACGGCGATATGAACGTGCGCAACGTCCTGTGGAGCGGCGACGAACGCCAGCCACTGCAAGTGATCGACTTCGACACCTACGATCCGTCGAATTTGCTGTTCATCGACTACTGCCAGATGGAGCTGGGCATCCTGCTGGAGTTGTTCAACCTGGATTATGCGTCTAATCGCCGCGAGCTGGTTTACTTCTCGGATTACCTGGCGCGGCGGATCACGCTGGAAGAAATGCCGGACCTGGGCTTGCGGTCCGTCGGGGCGAACGAGATCCTGAAGCCGATCCGTGAGACGGTCAGCCGCTTTTTCACGTGGGATCGCGAACTGGAAGCCTCGTTCTGGCTGGCGCGGGTGGCCGTCGGCCTGGAGATGGCGCGCAAGACCAAAGTCCGCCCGATTGATCGCGTGTTTGCGTTGCTGTTTGCCGCCGACAGCCTGGACACGCTGCTTAACTTCTTCCGCGTCGAGCCGGCAAGCGGCGGCCAGCCCGCCGTGATAAGCTGGGAGAGCGCCGAAGAGTCCGTTTTCGCGCGTTAGGTCCGCGTCGATGTGTCTGCGCGACAGGCCGCCTCGAACTCGCGCAGGCGTTCAAGCTGGTCTGGCAGCACGTCGATGTAGGGCCGCCCGCGCCGGATCAGGTCGAGCGCGGCGTCCAGCGTCATGCCCTGCGTCACCAGGTACGCCGCTGCCATCGCCGGCGCGCGCCCGACCCCGCCCGCGCAGTGTACGTATACCTTGCCGCCCGCATCGATCACACGCGCGATGAACGCGGCCCCGCTGCGTAGGTCCCTAAGCGTGGGGGGCGTCTCGTCAACGGTGGGCAGGTGGCAGTATTCCGCCAGCGCGAGGCCGTGCTCCGCGTCGTCAAACTCGACGCGCATGTTCACAACACCGGTGACCCCGGCGCGTTCGAGTTGGCGCTTGCCGAGCTTGCCGTGCTGCGGCCCGACGTACAACTGCGGCGTGATGCGGCTGTGGCTGAGCACCAGCCGCCCGGTCAGGCGCGGCACGCCCCGGCCCCACAACCAGAGCAGGGTCGTGCGCAGCCCTTGCGTGCGCAGGCGGTGCGAGACGATACGTACCGGTTTGGCGAGCGTTTTGGCTATGTGGCGCATAGGGCTGCCTTACGGGATTGGTGTGTGCAGCGGCACAGTGTCGTCATTGGCGAACTTGTCGGCACGCGCGTCCGAGGTAGGGATCTCAACCGCATGCTGCGCGCGCCGGCGTGTCTTTTTACCGGACCGGCGCCCGCGATCGCGCGGCGGCAGGGGTGGCTCTTGCGGTTTGTTGCTGGTCCAGGAACGGCCCAGGAACACGATGCCCCCGGTCATCGCGCGGGCCAGCGTCAACCCGCGCATGATCAGCGCGATGACAGTCGCCTCGACGCTGCCGACCTTCGCCAGCCCCAGGAAAAACACGTATGCCGATTCTTTGACGCCGAGCGAGGCGATCGAGATCGGCAGCAATTCGGCGGCGGTCGTCAGCGCGATCACGGGCACGAACGCGCCCAGCGGCATCGTCGTGGTCACGGCATCGAGCACGATGTACGTGGCGAGAATCGTCAGCGCGTGCGCGACGATCGAAAGCACTAACATGCTCACGAAGATGCCCGGACTCCACAGGTGGCTGGAGAAGGCGTCCTGCAAACTGCGGACTTTGTGCTCCAACCCGACCAGCTTCAGCCGCCGCAGCAGCGCGGCGATCGGGCCGATGAACCAGCCCTGGCGCAGAAACAGCAATCCCACCAGCCCGGCGACGAACATCAAGTGCACGAAAACCTGGAAGCCGATCGGCACGTAGTTTGGTTCCAGCAGCAGCGCGAACAGGCTGCCCGAACCGATGACCACCAGCAGGCCGATGCCGCGTTCGATCAACACGGACGAGGTCGCGTCCGCAATGCGTCCGCTCTTGTTGGCGGCGTCCACCGCGCGCACGGCATCGCCGCCCACCGACGTGGGCAGCACCGTACTGAAGAACGCCCCGATCAAATACGTGCCCAGTAGGTAGCGGAATGACATGTGCATGCGGCTCTGGTGCACGAGCAGGCTCCAGCGCATGGCCTTGACCACCGTGCTGATCATGGTCAGTGCGAACGCAAACGGGATCAGCCGCCAGTCCACGTTCGCAAATTGACGCCAGTCGCCCGAGATCAAAGAGATGATGATGCCCATCAGGATGACCGCGGTCAGCACGCGCAGCGCAAACAACAGCCTGGCGCGGTGCTTGCGTAACCATGTGATGATGGGAGGGCGCCGATCAGGTGCGGCGGATGGTGTGGCTTGCATGTCCATAAACGTTGCAGCTCCCCAGCCTGATATGCGATACAGTGCGGGCGGGTTGCCCGGTGGTGGATGCTCAGGAATCAATAGTTGGACTTGTGGCGCGCGAATTATAGCAGACCACCGACCACGCGCCAATTCTCGGCGAGCGGTGGCGTGCGGTTGACGGTCTGTATACATATTACGCACAAGTGGCGCTTTTGTCTCTTGACAGGACGCGGTTATGCGGTGATGATGTGTGGTGTAACATGTGAGCGGTGGCGCTTGCGCCCGCTCGACTTCCCCGCGCTGGTGGGGTTTTTTGTTTTTTGTGGCGGGGCGGCGTTTGGTGTCCGCGGCGGTGAAGGGGGCGCGGGCGATGGGAATGGCGAAGCAGGAGCCGGAATCCGGCGGGATGACGGAGCAGGTGCGCGTTAACGTGCACCTGCTGGTGGCGGAGATTTTTGTGTTTGGGCTGGCGCTGCCATCGACTGCGCGCTTCTTGCCGGTCTACGCGATCCGCGTCGATGCATCGGCGGCGCTGCTGGGCTGGCTGACGGCGCTCCCGGCGATCGTCGCGATGGTGTCGTCGGCGTTTTCGGGGTGGTGGCGGCAGCGCTGCGGCAACCTGGAGCGCGCGGCGGTGCTGTCCGGCCTGGGCTTCCGGTTTGTGTTTTTGCTGCCGGCATTGACCCCGTTCTTTCCCCGGCAGTGGCAGCCGGTGTGGTTGTTGGTCGCGGTTGCGCTCCCGGCGCTGGCGCAGGGCGTGTCGTCGGTGGTGTTCCTGGTGCTGTTGCGCAGCGGGCTGCCTGACGAGCGTGTCACGGCGGTGATCAGCCGCCGCGCGACGATGTTCAACATCGGCGTGGCGCTCGGCACGTTGGCCCTGGGCGTGTGGCTGGAGCGCGTCGTCTTTCCGCTGAATTACCAGCTTATGTATGTCGCAGCGTTCGGCCTGTCGTTGATCAGCCTGGCGTATGTGCGCCGCGTGCGTGTGCTGGATACCGTCCCCCCGCCTGCCGGACAGCCGGACCCGGCCCAGGCGCTCGCGTCGCCAGGGTTCCGGCGCGTGGTGCTGGTGACGCTGGTCACACACATCGCGTTTTTTACGGTCGTGCCCCTGATCCCGCTGCGGCTGGTGGATGAACTCGGCGCGACCGAGGGATATATGTCGTACTTCGCGCTGGCGGAGCTGAGCTCGGCGGCGTTGATGGCGTCGCAGACAAACCGGCTGGTGCGGCGTTGGGGCAGCCAGACCGTGATCGCGCTGGGCATGATCGGCACGGCGCTGGCGGCGCTGCTGCTCGCCCTGACGGCTGACCTGGCGCTGGCGCTGGTGGCGTCGGCGCTGTCCGGCGGCCTGTGGACTCTGTCGGCGGTGAGCGTGTTCGGCTATTTCACCGAGAATACACCACAGGCAGGGGTAGCTCGCTTCACGCGGATTTTCAACCAGGTGGTGATGCTGGCGGTCTTCGTTGGGCCGCTGGCCGGCAGCCAACTCGCCAGCACCCCGCTATCGATCGCGACGGTCTTGCTGATCGGGGCGGGCGCGCGGCTTGCGGCTGGTGTGTGGGTGCTGAGTGGTGACCTGCACGGGTGGACGCGCCGCAGGCGTCCGGTAGTGGTGGCGCGCCGCGCCGGGTGATGATCCCCTGGTGCTCCGGGGCAAAACGCGAGGTCATGGGTTTGTGCCGGGTTGGTCGTCTCTTTCGCCGGAGCGTGCCTGTCGTTCGGCTTCCGCGACCAGTGCCTTGATCGACGGGTCCACGATCTCCGCCATCGCGCGGTCCATGATCGCCTTGATGAACGCGGTTTTGCCGCGCGTGTAGGCGGGCCGGTTATCTTTGAACGCGGCTGACAACTGCTCTTTCACGTCCGCGTAGCGGCGCGCGATATCCGGGTGTTTGCGCAGGTAGTCGCGGAAGATCACGTGCCGCTGGTGTTCCCAGGTCGCGTATTCGACGATGTGCAGATGGTGCGTGCGCGGCACACCTTTCCACAGAAAGATGCGCTCGTCTTCCTCGTCGTGCGGGTGGTGGTGGTAGCCGAGCGGTTGTAAGCGCCCGGCATAGGACGCGATCGGCGCGAACGACTCGACCGCGACCAGGATGTCGATGATCGGCTTAGCGCGCAGCCCGGGCACGGACGTGCTGCCGACGTGTTCGATCTCGACCACGTCGTCACCCAGCGCCAGCGCGATCAGCGTGCTCTCCCGGTCGAAAAGCTCCGGCCATCGCGGATCGTAGTCCGCCAATTCGAACGTTTCGTTTTCATTGAACTGGACCATAACGTCACCTGCACTTCATCCCCCGGATAGCGTGCATCATGCGCTACCTGTTGCGTGCATTTTCCGGCCCGCCAGCCGGCGACCTGATCCTAGTGTAGACCGAATCGGGGTTGCGTGCATCTCACTTGCGTGAATGCGCGTGTGTTGGCGTACAGGTCGCGCCGTGCGGCATGTTCCGCCCGCCCCGGCGACTCTATCCGGCCTGACCACCTGCACCGTGCGATCGCTATAATCTAAACGGGGTGCCGGACCGCGAGCGGAGCATCCGCCCCCGCCCAGCGCGATAAACGCGTACATTGCCGTCTCATGGGAGCGACTATGCCGATTCACGTCACACATCCGGAAAGCGGCGAGACGATCACGGCTAACGTGGTCGGGGCGTCGCTGGTGATCTCGCCACGCTACGGGACCAGTTACAGCTTCGACCGGGCGGGGCGGCTGTTGGGTCTGTTCCGCGACGAAACCAGCTACCAGCGCACGCTCGATCACCGGCTGTTGGAACGCCTGAAGAACAAGAACGGCCCGCGTCGCCGCGAGCTGCCACCCGCCGAGCGCGACGATCTGCTGGCGCGCGTGTTTGGTGATCTGCGGGCGCTGGCGGCGGACGTGCCCCGGCTGGACCTGCCGCCCGACGACCGGCGCTTGCTGGCGGAAGCGTTGGACTGCGTGCTGGCCTTCGGACCGGACCGGCTCGCGGCGGACGGTGCGCGGTTCGGCAAGTTGTACAAGCCGGTCAGCATCCTGCCGCCGGACCAGTATCTCGCGCTGGTGCTGCAGGCGACCGAAGGCTGCTCGTGGAATCGCTGCACGTTCTGCGGGCTGTACCGTGACCGCCCGTTTCGCGTCCACACGCCGGAGTCGTTTCGCGCTCACTGCGAGCAGGTGCGCGACTTTTTCGGCGCGGGATTGTCGCTGCGGCGCGGCATTTTCCTGGCCGATGCGAACGCGCTGGTCACGCCGATGAAGCGGCTGCGTGCGTTCTTTGAGATCGCGCAGGAGCTGTTCCGGCTGCCGGATCGCCCGCGCCCGGTGTACTCGTTCGTCAGCGCGTTCGATGTCGGGCGCAAGAGTCCGGCGGAGTGGGGCGAGCTGCACGCGCTGGGCCTGCAGCGGGCTTACATCGGGCTGGAGACGGGCGACGACGCGCTGCTGCGCTTTCTGAACAAGCCGGGCACGGTGGCCGACGCGATCGACGCGGTGCGAGCGCTGCACGGGGGCGGCGTGTCGGTGGGCGTGATCCTGATGGCGGGTATCGGCGGCGACCGTTACGCAGCGGATCACGTCGCGCACTCGGTCGCGGCGATCCGCGCGATGGAACTGGGCCCGGCGGACCAGGTGTACCTGTCGAATTACGTGTCTGCACCGGGCACGGAATACGACGCCCTGGCCGAGGAAGCAGGGATTCGGGCGCTGACGCCGGACGCGATCGACGCGCAGCTCAAGGACATGCAGGCGCGGGTGCGCGAGGTGGTCAACGGGGCGGTCGTCGCGCCGTACCACGTCGATGGGTTTGCGCTGTGAGGGGCGGATTAACGGGGTGCACGAAAAGCTAGCCGCGCGTGCGGCCTTTCGGACGCGCACACGCGGCACCTACGGAGGGAACGTAATCGGTACGCTTAGCTAGCGATGCGCTCAGACAACAGCTAAGAGCAGCGTCGCGGCGAGCGTGAGGATCACGCCGACCGCCCAGTAAAGCAACGGGTTCGACCAGTCAAATTCTGGCCGCGTGCTGATCACCGGAAACTCGTGGCGGCAGTCAATCATTTGTATCACCCCAATCGCCAGCTATACGGTACGTGATAATGCCCGGATTCATAGGCGCCGTGGGGCCTGCCGCAGTGTTTTTCGTCACTTTGATCTTAGCAGAATTTAAGCCTGAATGTCAATAAGTACCCCCCAATATATGGGGGGCGGGAAGTCTCTAAGTCCCGCTATGTGCGGTATTTGCCGGTCTTCTCGTCGATCGTCATGCTGCCCTGCGCGCCGTCCGCCAGCTTGATCAGCGTGACGACATGCGGCACGCCCGCGCGGATCGTCGCGAGGTGCGCGGCTTTCGCCGCTGCGAACGCCGCTTCGAACGGCCCCTCGATGGTGGTCTCCAGCGGCCCCACATCGACGCGCAGGTCGTGCGCGGCGGCAGCCTGCTGGATCGCGGCGATCGCGCGGTCCACATACGGGAGCGCATCCTCGGTCAGCGGCAGCACCTGCACGGCGACATTCACCGTGCGCTGCGGGTCGGGGGTGTGGTTTGCGGTCATGGTGTTTGCTCCGGTTCGTCTGGTGCCAGCTTGCACGCGTGGTGTTGTTACGCAGATTATAGCGGAATGACAGGCGCTATCCGGGGCAAAAAAAAGGCCCGGTGATGCAAAACCGGGCCAGTGTGAAGAGAAAAGAGAGTTCCAAGGAGAATCACTGAGTTTGGGTGAGATGCGATGTACAAGTTGACAGGTCTAAGCCGTTACTGTTGATCATGCCCCGCCTTCGCGGGACCCGTACGTGAGATCGAACCGAGTGTCGCTGTCCCTCTTTTACTCTTCACCGGTTGTGTCGCGCACCGATTGGCGCGGACACCATGGAGAAAGCCTTACTGCGCGTTGATAATTTACGAATCCTTAATTCTAGCTATAGTGTATGTGGCTTCTGGAGGCGTGTCAAGCAACGTGTAGGCTCTGCTTATCTCGGTTGTGACGCCTGTGTGAACCCTAACGGCGTTACGCAGGGCGGCGCATGGCGGCGGATCGTGATCTTTGGCGCTGTGGCAGGTGAGCGTAGGCTGATCGGGAAGCGGGGCCGATCGTGTATAATGAAGATATCCTTTGCTGCCCAATTATCGCGTGTAGAAAAACTTACCATGACAGACGAACAGCTTACCTTGCGCTTTCACGGTTGCATGGCAACCAACATCGAACAGGTTTACCGGCACCTGGAACACCTGTATGAGGAGTTGATTCACCCGCTGGGCATCAACATGCTCGAATGGTACGCGCTGCGGGCGCTGTACGAGCAGGACGGCCTGACCGCGTCGCATCTCGCTGCCCTGGTATGCCGCCACCCATCCTCAATGACCGCGTTGCTGGATCGCATGGAACGGAAAGGATTGCTACGCCGCGAGGTGGACAGCGACGACCGGCGCAGCGTGCGCATCTACCTGACGGATGCGGGGCGCGCGTTGCAGCCACGGGTCGAGTCCATCGCCGGGCAACTGGAGCACCTGATCAACGAGGCGCTCACCCCTGAACAGATGGACACGTTCCTCTACGTGCTGGGCGTGCTGCAACGTATCGACGTGACCGAGCCGGGCGCGTAATTTTTCCCTGACCAGGCCCTTATCCCTGTCACACGGCGCGGGCGCAGTGACGTTCTGCGCGGCGTGAATCCGCCGGGCCGCGAACCGGCCCTTGATCCCAGGCGCGGATTTCTTGCCCCGGTGTGTGCGCATTCGATGCTACAATGAAGTAGAAACTGCACATCTGATGCTGGTGGTTCCTTGTTATCCATTGGTGCTGACGGCTGATGATCGAAGACTTGCTCTTGAAGGTGTGCAGATGTCGCGCAGCGGGTCACGACCGTATGGTGATCCGCGCAAGCCCTGAACGTGTGGAGGATGCGACGATGAGCGGCCACGCGATAATCCCCTACGGGCGCTATGTGCGCCTGTATACATTACACCAGCTTGAACGGCCCGCCGCCGCGCGGGATATCACGCAGGTGATCGCGCTGCGCGTGCGCATCGAAACGCTGTGCTACAGCGTCGCGCCGCTGGCCGGCCTGCCGCTCGACGCGGTCTACGCGCACGACCCGCGTGAAGGGGCGCAGGTGGTGCGCGAGGCTGTACTGCCGCGCCTGCAGACCTTGCTCGACGCGCGCGACCCCTGGGACGAATTACGCCTGCTGCCGGGCCGGGACGCCCTCTGGCGGCAGTATGCCGCCGCGCGCGGTCTGCCTGCCGGGCCGGTGCGCGCCCCAGCGATCCACGCGCCCGTTGCCCGGCCTGTGCTGCCCGCCCGCAGCCGCTGGGGGGAACGCTTCGCCCGGGCGCAGCACGCGCTGGAGTTGCTCCAGACCGCTGCTGAGACCGCTTCCGCGCTGGCGGCGTTGTGGCAGAACTGGCAGCTTGGGCGCGAACAGCAGCGGCTGCTTGCAGCGCAGCGCCTGATGCTGCAGGATGCGATCCAGGCCCAGATCGCGGCGCAGGACCACACGCTGAGCGGCGGCGAAGACCGTGATTTCGTGCGCGGTTACCTGGCGGAGCGGGGCCGCGACCCGGCGTATGACGCGGTGTTCGGCGCGGATGCGGACCCGCCGTAAAGCTGACGATCGTGCCGAGGCGCGATGCGGGAGGGTTGAATGACCGATGATACGCGCGGTATGTTGCGGGCAACGTTTCCCCAGCTCAACGCGGATACGCTGGACGGCCTGGTGCGTGCCGTGCGTACTGTCGCGTATCCCGCCGGGACCCGGCTCTGCACGCAGGGCGAAGAGGGCCGTACGTTTTACATCCTGGTGCAGGGGCATGTTGGTGTGTTCCAGCGTGGTGAGCGCGGCACGCAGCAGGTGGATTCACTCGGTCCGGGGCAATTCTTCGGCGGGATGTCGCTGTTGATGGACCAGCCACGCAATGCCGACGTGGTCGCGTCAGGTGATGTGCAGGTGATCGAAATCGACCGCGAGATATTCGCGCAGTATATTAAAAGCAACCCGCAGATCGTGGTGATGCTGAACCAGCAGCTTCTGCAGCGGGTGCTGTCGCAGGAGCAGCGCTTGCTCAGGGCGCTGCCGGGCGTGCCCACTGAGCCGGACGCCAGGCAGGTCTTCATCAGCTATGCGCGCGAGGATCAGGCGTTCGTCTACCGGCTGGCCGACGAACTCGTGCAGCGCGGGATCGCGATCTGGCTCGACCGGCAGCAGATCAAGCCCGGCAGCCTGTGGTCCGAACAGATTCAGGCTGCGCTCGATCGCAGCCACATGATGGTGGTGGTGCTGTCGCCGCAGGCTGTCGTCTCGCGGAACGTCGCGGACGAGTGGCATTATTTCCTTGACGAGGACAAGCCGATCGTGCCGGTGCTTTATGAGCTGTGCCGCGTGCCGTTCCAGTTGCGGCGGATACAGCACGTCGCGTTCGCCGGCGCGGATTACGAGCAGGCGCTGGAGCAGTTGGTGGCGCGGCTGCGCGACAGCGGCGCGTAAGAACTAAATCGGAACCGGCGCGGCGGCGGGTGTACGGGTTGGACAGCCGGCCCCAGGGCGCTAGAATCGGGGCGAACGGGTTGCACGCGGCACAGGTGGGGGCGGGAGTATGCGCAGGTCGACATTTTCTTATGTTACACTTCTGGCGTTCGTTGTCGCGCTGGTGGCGGGCGCGGCCAGGGGAACCGTGCCGCGTGCCGGGGCGGAACCGGCGCTCCGCGCGCAGCCACGCCCCGCGCTCTCCGGCGGGGCGCTGCGTTACGAAACGCCGCATTTCGTGATTCACTATACACGCACCGGCGTGGACGCAGTCCCGGCTGCGGACGCCGACGATAACGGCCACCCGGATTGGGTCGAGGAAGTCGCGCGGGTGCTGGAGCGTACCTGGCGCGTGCAGGTCGACCAGTTGGGCTGGCCCGCCCCGTTGCCGGATCGCGGGGAAGGCGGCGACGAGCGCTTCGACGTCTACCTGATGGAGCTGTTCAGCAAGAACCTGGCCGGGTACGTGTCGCCGGATGGCGGCTACGTGGGCGACAACCCCTACACGCCGCGCAAGGAGCGCCAGGCCGCGTTCGGCTACATGGTGCTGGAAAACGACTTCATCGATCCCTCGCCGCCGCCGGGTTTGAAGGTCTGGCCGCCGGAACAGTGGCTGCGCATCATTGCGGCGCACGAGTTCAATCACGCCCTGCAGATCGCGATCAACGGGATGCATCCCATGCGCTGGTGGTACGAGGCGACCGCGAACTGGATGGAGACGCAGGTCTTCCCGGACCTGCCGGACAATCTCCAGTCGGCGCGGGCGGTGTTCAAATCACCGGACACGTGCATGCTGCGCTACGGCGGCGTGAACCGCGTCGAAAACGGCCTGCACTGGTACGGCATGTGGGTGTTCGGCCAGATGCTCAGCGAGCGCTACGGCTCCGACCTGGTGCGCGATGTGTGGCTGCGCATGGCGGACTCGCCGGGGTTTGAACCGTTCGATGACGCGTTCGCGGCGCGCGGCACGTCCTTTGAGGCCGAACTGCGCCGTTTTGCGTTGGCGGTGCTGCTGCGCGAGTTCGCGGGCGGCGATGCCTACCCGGTCGCGCGGCTGCAGGAAGCGGTCGATGGCCCTGGCGCGTGGAGTCCGGCGGACGGCGTGCAGCGCTACGCGATGGAGTACATCGGCCTGGACCTCGACGCGGCGTACACGCTCACGCTCGACAGCGCGGACGACGGGATCACGGGCATCGTGGTCGGCGTGCGTGACGGGGTGGCGGACGTGTTCGCTGCAGGGCGCGCGATCACGGTCGATTTCAGCGCCTACGAGCACGCCTACCTGATCGTGCTGAACCAGACGCGCCCGCCCAACGAGGCAGGCTGCGCGACCGCGCGTTATACCTATGCCGTGCGCGAGCCGGGCGAGGACACCGAACCCGCCGCGCCGGAGACCAGCCGCAGCGTGCCGTACTTCACGCCGCCGCAGGTCGAACCCGTGACCGACCCGGAAGACCTGCCGCTGCTGGACCCGTTCTACCGCACGGAGTACGACATCCGGCAGGAGATTCGCACCATCGACCTGCCGTTCGCGCCGATCACGCCGCGCGGCGCGCCAGCCGGGTACGAGCTGGACAGCGTCTACGGCGTGGACGCGGACGCGCTCGGGGAAGACTTCGTCGCGTATAACGCGCCGTCGGGCGGCACGGTGGCGCAGATGCTGTATTACAACGACGCGGGCCAGTTGATCCGCATCACGCAGTCCCCGGCGGTCTACAACACGGTGGGCGAGTGGCTGGCGGTGCACCGGCTGGAGTTCGCGCCGGGCACGCAGGTCTGGACGGCGGGCACCGTCGACACGGCGGTAGCCGACCCGACGCGCAGCGGCGACGGGCCGTTCATGGTGGTGTTCATCGTGCGCGAGCGCTTCATGGTGATCGACGGTGACGCCGATCTGCAGGACAAGCTCGACATGGCGCGCCGCTTCGCGAGTTCGTTTTAGCGGGTATACTTGGGGCAGGAGGACACCCTATGCCACCACGCATTGAGATTCCCCGGGACGCGATCGCGGATTTCTGCATCCAGAACGATATCCGGTGGCTGGCACTGTTTGGTTCCGTGCTGCGTGACGATTTCGGGCCGGGCAGTGACGTGGATGTATTGGTGGAGTTCGATTCGGGCGCGGCGGTCGGTTTGCTGGACATGGCGCGCATGGAGCGCGAGCTAGCCGCGCTGCTGGGCCACCCGGTCGATCTGCGCACGCCGCAGGACTTGAGCCGCTACTTCCGGCAGGACGTGCTCGCCAGCGCCGAGGTGCAGTATGAACGTGCAGGATAGGGTGCGGTTGCAGCATATGCTCGATGCGGCGCTTGAGGCGCGGCTGTTTATCGAAAATCGGAAACGGGATAGTTGCGGGAATTGCTCCAAGCGGACGCGTCAAACGGTTGAGGTCAGTCTGGGCAGCCTGCTCCTTGAGGGGCAGGCGCTATCCGAGCGCCCCGACCAGTTCCCGGAAGTGCGCCCCGCGCTCCGCGAAGTCAGTGTATGCGTCGTAGGACGTGCCGCCGGGGCTGAGCAGCACCACGTCACCGGGACGCGCCAGCCGCCGCGCCTGCGCGACTGCGTCCGGCAGCGCGTCCACGGCCAGCACGTGCTGCACCTGCGTGCCCGGATCGTCGCGCCGGGCGCGCTCGACGTGCTGCGCGACCTGCGGCCCGAACTCCCCGAAGCCGATCACCGCGCGGCAGCGGCGCGCCGCCAGCGCCGCCATCTCGTCCCAGGGCAGGTCCTTGTCGCGCCCGCCCGCCAGCAGGATCAGCGGCTCGTCGTAGCTGCGCAGTGCCGCGATCACGCGTTCCGGCGCGGTGGCGATGCTGTCGTTGACCCACAGCACCCCGTCGATCGTGGCGACCGGCTCGAGCCGGTGCTCCACGCCCGTGAAGCCTTCGATCGCGTCGCGCATGGCCTCGGTCGGGATGCGCGCGGCCCCGGCGGTGGCGCAGGCGGCGAGCACGTTCAGCACATTATGCTCGCCGCGCAGCCGGATCGCGTCCCGCCCGCACACGACCTCGTAGGACCGGCCTGGCGCGCTGTCGCCGCGCGCGATGATCAGTCCGTCGCGGTCCAGGTACGCGCCGGAGAGCAGCGGCTCGCGCAGTGAGAAGCCCGCCAGCCGCCCCGGCGGTTCGGGGATCATGCTCCGCGCGACCGGGTCATTGTAGCCCAGGATCGTGATGTCGTGCCCGTCCTGGTGGCGGTAGATGTTGGCTTTCGCGGCGCGGTAGGCGTCCATCGTGCCGTGACGGTCAAGGTGATTCGGCGTCACGTTCAGCACGGCGGCCACCGGCGGGCTGACCGTCATCAGCTCAAGCTGGAAGCTGCTCAGCTCCATCACAACGCGGTCATCCGGCATGATCTGCGGCAGCACGTCCAGCAGCACGTCCCCGATGTTGCCGCCGATGTAGGTGCGGTGGCCTGCCGCGCGGCACATCGCCCCGGCCAGCGCGGTGGTCGTGGTTTTGCCCGCGCTGCCGGTGATGCCGAGCACCGGGGCGGGACAGCGTTCCAGGAACAACTGCGCGTCGTTGGTGACGCGAATCCCGCGCCGGAACGCTTCCTGCACGATCGGGATCGTCAGCGGGACGCCCCCACTGACGCACAGCACGTCGCAGTCATCGAGCAGTTCCAGCGGGTGCCCGCCCAGCGCGAACGCGACATCCGGGCCTTGCAGCGCGGCGATCGTCTCCGCGAGCTGGCCGGCGCTGCGCGTGTCGGAGAGCGTGACGCGCGCGCCCAGCGTGGGCAGCCAGCGCCCGAGCGCGCGCCCTTGCCGCGCGATGCCGATCACGATGACGTGCTTACCTGCCAGGGGATCGGCTGGTGTGGTCATGTGCGATCACTCCATGCGTTATTCTTGCTAGACCGTTGTTCGCTGTTGCGGCGCGCTATAAACGGCGGGCCGGGACCCGGCCCGGCCCCGCGATCAATCCGCGCGCGATCTACCCGACCGGCACGGTGCCGCCTTCGCGTGCCGCGCGGTAGATCGCGTCGATCACGCGCATGTTGTTCACCGCGTCCGCGCCGGTGAAGGGCGGGTCGCGGTCTTCCAGGATGGCGCGGTTGAAGTCTTCGATCATCAGCGTGTAGCTGTTGTGCCTGCCGAGATCGTACGTCTCGAGCACTTCGAAGTCCGTGCCCAGCCGCGTGACCTGCGCGGGAACGTCCCCGACCGGGTTGTAGGCGCGCGTCACGCTCAGCGATCCCTTGGGGCCGCAGACTGTATAGTAACGCGCGACCGGCATCTCGAACGAGCAGTTGATGTGCGCCAGCACGTCGCCGGGGAAGGCCAGCGTCGCCACCAGGGCGTTATCGACGCCTGTTTTGCCCCACTTGGCATGGGCGGAGACGGACAGCGGCTCCTGCCCGGCGATGTAGCGTGCCAGCGAAACAGGGTAGCAGCCGATGTCATACAGCGCGCCGCCGCCCATTTCCGGCTTCCAGCGCACGTCATCGGGCCGGTTCAGCGGGAACGAGAACCCGGCCCTGATCAGCATGAGATCGCCGATCACCCCGGCGTTGACCAGCTCGCGGACCTTCTGCCCCTGCGGGTGGTGCCGCCACTGGAACGCCTCGGTGAGCTTGCGCCCGGCGGCGTCAAACGCGGCGACCATCTCCTCGGCTTCGACGGCGTTCAGGCCCAGCGGCTTCTCGCACATGACGTGTTTGCCCGCCTGCGCAGCCTTGATCGACCATTCCTTGTGCATGTGGTTGGGCAGCGGGATGTACACCGCGTCGATGTCGCCATCGGCCAGCAACTCTTCGTAGCTGCCGTAGGCGCGCGGGATGCCGTGCTGCCGGGCGAACTGTTGCGCGCGCTCGGCGTTGCGGCTGGCGACGGCGACGACCTCGCCGCTGGCGCTACCTTTCAGGCCGGGCAGCCACGTATTCGCGGCGTGCCGGGCGGTGCTCATGATACCCCAACGTATAGTTGCCATCGGTGATGTTTGCCTCCTGAGAATCTCTGTCGGTATAGATGATTATAGATAAACGGTGATCGGTTGGTCGCCGGTTGTCACATGCGGCGGCATCTCATGGCGCGGCGACGGCGGGCAGCGACAGGCACGCGTCGGGCAGTGACCGGTTCGTCGCGTCCAGGAAGACATCGCCGCGCGCCCAGACCCCAGTCCCTAACTGCCACCACGTATACCCGTCTTCCGCGCGCGCCCAGCCGGTCGCCTGGACGGACTGCCCGGTGACCAGCGTCCCGGTGGCGCTGTAATCCGTCCCCGGCCCGCTGTACGTTTCAGCCTGTGCCTGGCGCACGGTCAGCGTGCAGCCGGACGTGCCGCCGGCCTGGACCGGCTGTCCGGCGGGCGTCGCGATTGTGCCGGTGACGGGCGGCAGTTGCAGGCACGCCTCAGGGATCGAGGGGAAGGCGCTGCTGATGAACGCGTCGCCGCGCGCCCAGGTGTTGTCGCTCAACTGCCACCAGGTGTAACGTTCGGCGTCCTGCGCCCAGCCGGTCGCCTGGACGGTCTGCCCCTGTGTCAGCGTGCCCGCTACCGCGTGATCCGTGCCGGGACCGGTGCGGCGGTTGGCTTCGGCTGCGCGCACGGTTAGCGTGCAGCCGGTCGCGCTGCCGGCCTGTGGTGGCGCTGTTGCGGTTGCCGCCTGCGCTCCGGGCGTCTGATTCGCGGGCGGCAGTTGCAGGCACGCCTCAGGGATCGAGGGGAAGGCGCTGCTGATGAACGCGTCGCCGCGCGCCCAGGTGCCGTCGCTCAATTGCCACCAGGTGTAACGTTCGGCGTCCTGCGCCCAGCCGGTCACCTGGACGGTCTGCCCCTCTGTCAGCGTGCCTGCCACCGCGTGATCCGTGCCGGGACCGGTGCGGCGGTTGGCTTCGGTTGCGCGCACGGTCAGCGTGCAGGTGACCGCCCCGCCTTGTTGCGGCGCGATTGTTGGCTGCGCCGGGATGCTCGTGGGTGGTGCTGCCGGAGCGGTAGCGGCACCGGACGCCGCGCCCTCGTGGATGCCCCACAGCGTGAGATAGGACGCGCCGCCCGTCGCGAGCAGGGTCCCGTCCGCCGCGAACGCGACCGCGTTCACCGGCGCGGGCATGGTCAGCGGCGCGCGCACTTCCTGCCCGCTTTGCGCGTCCCAAAAACGTACCGTGTTGTCCTCGATCCCCGATCCCGCTGAGACGATCAGCGACCCGTCCGCGCTGAATGCGGCGTCGTTGATGTTCTCCGTGTGTGCTTGCAGCGTGGCGACCTCTGATTCGGTGAGCAGGTCCCACACCCGGACCGTGTGGTCGGCGCTGGTCGAGACCAGGCGCGTCCCGCCGGGGTTGAAGGCCACGCTGGTAACGGTCGATGTGTGGCCGCGCAACACGCTGCGCGGCGCGCCGGTCGCAGTGTTCCACAGCCGGATCGTGTCGTCTTCGCCGCCCGCCGCGACGGTCGCGCCGTCGGGCGAAAACGCGACGCTGGTCACGTAGGACGTGTGCCCGCTGAGCAGGCGCTCCAGCGCGGGCGGGTCTTCGGTGTCGCTCCAGATATAGAGCACGCCGTCATCGCTCCCGGCAGCGATGCGCCGCCCGTCAGGGGAAAACGCGACGGCGCGCACGGCGGCGGTCGGCCCGCTGAGCTGCGTTTCCGCGCCGCTGTCCAGCGTCCAGATGCGCACCGCGGTATCCTGCCCCCCGGCGACCAGGCGATCGCCCGCCGGGCTGAAGGCGATGCTGTTGACGCGGTTGCTCGGGTTCTGGAACTGCTGCAGCGGTTCCAGCGTGGTCGCGTCCCACACGCGCACCGATCCATCATAGCTGCCGGCGGCGATGAGACGCCCGTCGCGCGAAAACGCCACGCTGTTGACTTCCGCGCTGATCCCCGGCAGTTGCGCGATCTCCGCCAGGCGCGGCGCGCTGTCCGCGTTGATCGCGATCGCGGGGGCGGGAGTGGGCGTGAGCGTCGTCTGCGGCGCGGCGGTCTGCGTCGGGCCGGGCGTCGAGGTCGCGGGCGGCGTGAACGTGAAATCCGCGTCATCGCCGCCGTAAGGCACGATCTCATATTCAGGGCCGCCGTCCAGCAGGGGGCCGATCAGTGCGTACAGCAGCAGGCACAGCAGCACGCCAGCAGCCAGCAGCAGCACGATGGCGAACCAGTTGATATCCGGCGGTTCTTCCGCCCCGAAACCGGTCTTTTTGATCTTGCGCCTGAGCAGGTTCATGGTTTGGTATTGGGTGCACGCGCGAGCCACCTCACGCACCGGGCGACCGATTTCAGTTTAGCATGAAACGCCGCCGGGGTTAAATCCGCGCGGCGCGGTCAGTCCGGCTGATCCACCGCCGGGGCGGTGCCCCCTGTCGCCCGGGAGCGGGAGCGCCGGAAGCCCGCGCCGTATGCCGTGTGTCCCTGCCCGATCACGACGAACGCGGTCGGGTCCACCGCCAGCACGTAATCGCGCAGCAGCGCCGCTTCCGAACGCGGGATTGTGACGTACAGCACGGTGCGCGGCGTGTGCGAATACATTCCTTTGGCCTGCCACGCGGTCACGGTGCGGTGCAGGTCGCGGATCACCATGTCCGCGATCGCGTCCGGGCGCTCGGTGATGATGAAGACGGTGCGGATCACGCTCGGCCCTTCCATCATGTAATCCGCCGTCATGCCGCCGATCACGAGCGCCACGACCGCGTAGAGCGCGCTCTCCCAGCCGAAGACGAGTCCGGCGAGGGCGATCAGCGCGGCGTCGGTATACAGGAAGGTCGTGCTCATGGGGGTGCCGCTGCGTAACTGGATGATGCGTGCCAGCGTCGAGGTGCCGCCATACGTGCCGCCCGCGCGGTAGATGATCCCGGCGGAGATACCGCCCAACGCGCCGCCGAACAGCGCGTTCAACAGCCGATCGTCGCTCACCGGGGCGGTGTCGAGCAGCGTAAGCACATCCACGCCGACCGAGAACACCAGCACCACCCAGCCGGTCGTCGCCACGACCGGCCAGCCGCCCAGCATGCGGTAGCCGAGATACAGGATCGGGATGTTGGCGACCAGCACGAATAAACCCACCGGCAGCCCGAATAGCGCGTTCTGGATCACGGCCAGCGACGACAACCCGCCCGGCACGATATCGGCGGGGATCATGAACATCACCACCTGCACCGCGCCCAGCAGCGGGCCGAGCGTGAGCAGCAGCAGGTTGGCAGCAGCCTGGCGCATGTTTTCACGCGCGACGCGACGATACATAAAATGCAATCCTCCTTGCCTGTGCATTCTTGCGCGGCCCCGATTGTACAGCTTCCGGCGGGTTTGGCGAATGGCGGATGTGTCGGTGCAGGGCTTGACAGGGTGGCCGAACATGGTAAAATATGTGTGAACGTTCGTTCATTTTTTGCGACAAGAAAAACGAACGATTGTTCATCAGCCATGAACAGAATGGAGTGATCATGTCCGAAACACTGACCAAAGGCGACCAGGCGCGCATCGCGATTCTGGATGCCGCGCGGGGGCTGTTCCTCGATAACGGCTATCATGGCACGTCCATGCGTGCGATCGCGCGGGCTGCCGGCGATCGCGCCGTGGCGGGGCTGTACAACCACTTCCCGACCAAAGAGGCGATCTTCAAAGTGCTGATCGAAGAACGCAACCCCTACGACGAGCTGTTTGGCGCGCTTGAAGGCGCGCTTGAAGGGGTTGAGTCGGGCCCGCAGTATGTCCGGCGGGCGCTGCGCGCGGTGTTGCAGATCATGCCCAAGCACGCCGACTTCATTCAACTGGCGCAGATCGACCTGCGCGAGTTCGACGGCAAGCACATGTCGCAGGTGCTGCGCGGAAGCGTGCTGCCACGCGTGCTGAGCATCATTCAGCGGCTCAAGCACCTGCCGGGCATCAAACCGATGGACGAATTCGTGTGGCTGCGGCTGATGGGTAGCGTGGTGATCGGCTTCATGATCACCGACCAGTTTGCCGAGGGCACGCCCTTCGGTATGTACGACCATCATACGTGGGCCGAGATGATCGCCGATGCGCTGCTATATGGAATCGCGGACCAGTCACAATTCCTGCCAGACGACGAAGGAGCAACAAGCGCATGACATCGACCAGTAGGACCAACGGCCCCGCGATCGAAGTGCGCGGGGTGCACAAGACCTTTTCGAACGGAGTCCACGCTCTGCAGGGGTTGAACCTGACGGTGCAGCGCGGCGAGATTTACGGCCTGCTGGGGCCGAACGGCGCGGGCAAGAGCACGCTGATCCGAACCATCGTCGGGCTGCTGAAGCCAGATGCCGGGTCGGTGATGGTGCTCGGCACGCCGATCCCGAACAAGAACGTGCTGGCGCGTGTGGGCTACATGACACAGGCGTCGGCGCTGTACGACGAACTCACCATCGCGCAGAACGTCGCGTTTTTCGCGGGGTTGATGGGCTGCACGGACCGCGCCGCAATTGATGCGGCGATCGCATTTGTGAACCTGTCCGACCGGCGGGACAGCCGCATCAGCACGCTCAGCGGCGGGATGCGCCAGCGCGTGTCGCTGGCCTCGGTGCTGGCGCACAGGCCCGACCTGATCCTGCTGGACGAGCCGACCGTCGGCGTTGACCCGCAACTCCGCTTCCAGTTTTGGGAGCACTTCCGCGCGATGACGGCGCAGGGCATCACGCTGCTGGTGTCGAGCCACGTGATGGACGAGGCCGAGCGCTGCGACCGCTTGGGGTTCGTGCGCGGCGGGCAGTTGATCGCCGAAGGGACCGCCGATTCGCTGCGCGAGATGGCGGGTAAGGCGACTGTCGAAGAGGCGTTCCTGCATTTTGCCGAACAGAAGGGAGTCACCATCAATGACCGTTAATCGTATCGGGATACTGGCGCGGCGCGTCGTGTTTCAGATGCTCGCGGACCGGCGCACGCTGGCACTGATGACGTTTGTGCCGGTGATCCTGCTCAGCTTCATGGGCATTTTGATCCGGCACGAGCCGGGCGGGCTGGCGGTCGGCGTGGTGACGCAGGATGCCGGGGCGGAAATGTTGGGCCACCCGGTCAATCTGGGCGACCGGCTGGTCGACGTCCTGCAGCAGTTTGATGGGTTCGACACGCAGGTGCTGAGCGCGCAACAGGCGCGTGACCGGCTTGAAGCCGGCACGCTCGAAGCGGTGATCCATGTGCCGGAAGCGTTTACCGCGCAGGTGATCCAGACGCGCGAGCTGGTGCTGGATGTGACCTACGAAGGCTCGAACCCGATGGTCTCCGACCGGCTGGACCGGATTCTGGAGCGCGTCGGGCCGCAGTTGGTGAACACGCTCGTGGCGCTGAACCTGCCCACAGCATCCAGCGCCGCTTCTGGCGGGACCGTCACGCCGGAGATCGCGACGCGCGTCGAGGCGACCTATTTGTACAGCGGGCCGGAATACGACCAGCTTGATTACATGGCCCCGGCATTAGTGGGCTTCTTCGTGTTTCTCTTCGTTTTCCTGTTGACGTGCATTGCCTTCCTGCGCGAGCGCGTCGCCGGGACGCTGGAACGTCTGCAAGCCACGCCGATCCGCGCGCACGAGATCATCGTCGGGTACATGGTGGGCTTCCTGGTCTTCGGGCTGTTCCAGGGCGCGATCACACTGCTGTTCACGGTTTTCGTGCTGGATATCCACTACGCCGGGAATTTGCTGAACATCTTCCTGGTGGAAGCGATCCTCGTCGCGCTGAGCGTGAACCTGGGCATCTTCCTCAGCACGTTCGCGCAGAACGAGTTCCAGGTCTTGCAGTTCGTCCCACTGGTGGTTGTGACGCAGGGCTTGCTGGGCGGTGTGATCTGGGAGATCGAGAACATGCCGGCGTGGTTACAGCCCGTCTCGCGCGTGATGCCGCTGACCTATGCCAACCGCGCGCTGCGCGACGTGATGATCAAGGGCGAGTCGCTGCTCGACGTGGGCGGCGATCTGCTGGTGCTGCTGGCGTTTGTGGTCGCCGTGATCGCGCTTTCCTCGCGCACGGCGGGCCGCGCCAAGATTTGAGCGTTCGCGCGCGCAGCAGGGCGGTATCCGGGGGCGTGCCACTGCCGGCGCGCCCCGTCTGATTCCGCGTTCTGTGCGTTCGGATGCACACCCCGTTATAATCTGATCTCCGCCGGATGTGACAGTCCTCGCGGCGTACCGCATGCGGCAGGATGGGGCACTTTGACCCGAAAGCGACACAACGTTTGGAGAAGAGATACGCATGAAACAACGAACACTGACCAGCCTGATCACGGCCCTGGTGCTGCTCGGCAGCATGCTCACCGGTACGGTCGTCAGCGGCGCGCAGCAACCCCCGGACCTGAGCGAAACGTTCGCCTGGCAGCCATACGGGCTGTCGGTCGCCTATCCCGCCGGATGGACGGTGCTCGAAGGGGACGGCATCGTGAGCCTGCACCCCGCCGGTCGTGACGTGAGCGACGGCTTCGGCCCGGAACTGGTGCTGTTCGAGCAGGCGAATACCGGCTTGGACGCGTTCGAAGACGCGATCGCGGACTTCGCGATGCAGTCCGGCGCGACGAGCCAGATCGACGCGCGGACCAGCGTGAGCGGCGCGAAGGCGATCCGCGCGACGCTGGCCTGGACCAACCCGGCGGCGTCGGGCGCGATGATCCTGGTCCAGGCGGAGTCCGATTCGGCGCTGGGCGCGGCGTACATCGTGCGTGCTGCGGATGCGTCGGACTACGCCGGCACGCTCGCCGCGATGCTGCACAGCGTCGCGCTGGCGGCGGCGCAGGGCGTGCAGTCGTCTGCGCGCGTGGCGTCGGTGCAGCTTCCGCAGGCGTACGCCTGGACCGGCACCGGGCTGACGCTGCATTTCCCCGCGGCGTGGACCGTCGAGACCGAGTCCGGGCTGGATGGTGACATTCTGTACGCTTATCCGGCGGGGAACGACGCACTGCGCGGCTTTGTCGGCCTGACGTTTGAGCGCAGCCTGGCCGGCTTCACCCTGGAAGAGATGTTGGATTACGCCATCGCGGAATATAACGGCGTCCTGGATGGCGCCGCGATCACCGTGCAGGACAGTGCCGCGATCAGCGTGGCGGGGCATGACGGCGTGGCGGTCGAACTGCTGGACACCAGCGGCGAGACGTCCCTGGTCGCGCGGCTGGTCGCGCTGGACGTGGTCGAGCGCGACGTGATCGCGGTGGTGGCGCTGGTCGCGGAACAGGCGGCGTGGGATGATTTCCGCCCGACCGCGAGCGCGTTCATCAGCAGCATCGAGGCGTCTGCAGCGAACCGCACGGCACAGGCATCCCCGGCGGGCCGCGTGCCAGTCGCGCGGGCTGCGGCGGATCCGTCCGGGCTGCCGGGACAGCTAGCGGACGAGATGCGCGAATTCGTGTGGGAAGATTACGGCGTCACGCTGTCGATCCCGGCGGACTGGCAGGCGCTGCCGCGTAGCCAGGATTACGACCTCGCGCTGGTCTCGCCCGAAGCGTTACAGGGCGCAACCGGGGCGTTCATCCTGTTCCAGGTGTATCCCTCACTGGGTGCAGGGACGACGATCGAGAGCGTGCTCCAGCCGATCGCGGATGACACTGGAAGCGACGTGACCGCGTATGATCCCAACGGCTATGGTGTGGCGATCACGAACGAGCAAAATGGCGTCGTGCAGAACCTGGTCTTGTTCCCCTACAATGACCGGGGCGCGGCGTTGTTCGTGCAGACTTCGGCCAGCATCGATGATAACGCGATGATGGTCGACATCCTGGCGACGCTGGCGGTCGACCCGCCGGATATTGACTACGCGGCGGTGGACGCGGCGTTCCAGGAAAGCCTGAACGCGGACGGCACGCTGGCTTACGGTGCGGCGGACGCGCCGGTGACCCTGCGCGAGTATTTCAGCTACACCTGCGGCCACTGCGCGAACTACACGCTGCCGCTGGAGAACCTGCTTGCGCTGGATGTCGCGGCGGGCCGCGCGTACTTCGAGTTCGCGCCGCTGGTGAGCGACGCGAAGACGAGCCTGGCGACCCACGCGACTTATTGCGCTGCCGAACAGGGTAAGGGGTACAGCGTCTACAAGGCGCTGTTTGAGGATTACCTGCAGAACGGTTTCGAGACGGCCTTTACACCGGATGCCGTCAACGCGATCCTGACCGATGAACAGTATGACCTGAATGTCGCGCAGGTGAACGCTTGCATCGAGGATGAAACATACGCTGAGGCGATCGACAGCGTGCGCACCTCGTTCACCGATTTCGGGCTGACCGGCACGCCGACAGTCGTCATGGCGGCGGATGGGAGCGAACTTGCGCCGCTGACGCTGCCGGACGGGCGCATCTGGAGCGGCACGATCCCGCTGGAGGCGCTGCGCGAGGTGATCGCCCGCGTGGTGGAAGACGGCGTCTCGCCGCAGGAAGCCGCGAACACGTTCTTCGGAAGCTGATCCAACGCGCGGCACCGCGCGCACGATCACAGCACGGCATACGCACAGGGGCGTTGAGCGATCAGCGCCCCTGTGCCCTGCAGAGGTGCCATTTGATTTCTTTCATAATATGAAAAATATATTAAAGTTTTCAAAAGCTGTCATAGAGTTTGATTTTAATACTATACTAGGATATTCGGAGAAGGGATCCTAGTATCTTTTATTAAGGAGTTTACGATATGGCGCCCAAGTATTTTGGTAAGCCGCGTGCAGATGCACCAAATGGGGAGCAATCGGTTTTCGGGAAACTGCGAGAATATCTTCCTGATGAAAGCGTGATCTTTTACGAACCGCGTGTCAATTCTCGCCGGTTGTCGCGTAAGCCCGATTTTGTGATTGTACATCCGGCGTGGGGCGTGACGGTTCTGGAAGTTAAAGACTGGCGTGCACGAGATTTGAAAGGAATCAATAAGACGCAGGTTCTTTTACACAACGGAAAAACACAAACCAGCCCCGTTGAACAGGCTCGCAGTGCATCCGAAGTGTTGCACGAGTTGCTGGAAAAGCAGCCCGAATTGCTTAACTACAGCGGTCAGCATGCAGGCAAACTGGGATTTCCGTATCGCCATGCCGGGGTATTGCCATATATCGGCGGAAAGCCGTTGCGAAAAATCAAAAACGAGTGGGGCGCGGCGCATGTGATCGGTGCAAACGAGCTTGAAAAGCAGGATGCATTTCTTGAGGCGATGGAGAAAATTAAGCCGCGTTATGGGTACATGACAGAGCGTCATATCCAGGTCGTGTGTAATATCCTGGACCCAACGCGTTTTCGCCCGATCCGCGACAAAGACTCCGGCGACCTGCGCGGTTTCTATGATCGTGAACAGGTCGATATCGCCACCTCAGATCTCGAAAGCCATGTCATGCAAGAAGAACAGAATGAACCGGACCTGAAACAAATGCCGTTGTGGGTTGATGATATGCCCGAAAAGGCACGTGACACAGCGTTACGCGACTCATATGTGCGTCTGGTGCGCGGTTTTGCAGGCACGGGCAAAACCGACGTGTTGCTGCTGCGCGCGCGCTATGTGCATCAACAATACCCGGACCTTGACCTGCTGGTTACCACGTTTAACAAACCGCTGGATACACTACGCCTCAGGCCCGAACTGAAGGATTGTGGTGAGCGTGTCACCGTGCGCCGCTTTATGCAGTTGTGCAATGAGATATATGACAAGCAGCGCAAACAGCAAGGCCATCAAGATCAGTACAACAAGCGTATCATCGAAGTGCGGAGCGTAGTCTGGGAATTGGTCCGGCAAGATGAGATCGACTTGGGCGACTTCACGCCGGATTTCGTCGATGAAGAAATTACCTGGATGAAGGAAATCGGGCGCACCACGCGTGAGGCGTACGTTGAGTCAGTCCGCGAAGGGCGCGGCAGCGGTTCGGATGGTGTGCGTCTGTCGCGCCAAATGAAGGAGAAGATGTTCGATATTTTCGAAGCGTACCAGGAGCGACTGGCTGCATCGGACCGGATCGACTGGGCTGATTTGCCCGCCTACGCATTGCGATATCTGGAGGATGGCGGTCAACCGCCGAAGCAATATGACATGATCCTGATCGATGAAGCTCAGCATTTTGCGCCGACCTGGGTCGGGGTGATCCGACGTTTGCTCAAACCGGGCGGGACGTTGTTTATGTGTGAAGACCCTTCACAGAGCGTCTACCGCTACTTTAGCTGGAAACAACGTGGGCTGAACGTGCGCGGTACACGTACACGCTGGTTGCGTACCCCGTACCGCAACACGCGTCAAATCTTCCAGGCCGCGTTTGCCTTGATCGAGAATAACGAAGTGGCGCAGCGGTTGCTGTATGAAAGCGGTGAGGCGGTACAACCGGATATGGCGCATAAGTTGATACGCGAGGGATTTCCCCCAGAAGTGCGCCGTTTTTGGCAGTGGCGCGACGAACGCAAATTCATTGCCGAGGAGATTGATCGGTTGATCGCGAGCGGCATCCCTGGGCGCGAGATCGCGATCTTGCATAGGGATAACAACATCCTGAGACGCTATGAGGATGCTGTCGGGCGTGCGGGCGTACAGATATTCGAAACCCGAAAACAAACCGGACTGGAGTATCTGGTTGTCTTTGTGCCCTCCATAGACGTGATGTTCCCCAAACAGACGGCTGAACTGAGCGAGGATGAGATACCGCGCCAGCAGCTTGAGTTCTACATGACCATGACACGCGCGCGTGAAAAGCTGTATCTTTCGTATGTTGAGTACTGGCCGGAGTTCCTCGATCCGATCAAGCCGTTTGTGCGAGAAGCGGAATCAACATTGAGTTTGTGAGATCGGCAAACGGTGGGGCGTTGAGCGATCAGCGCCCCTGTTTTGCTTGCCGGGGCACGCTTATCCCCCCAGCACCGCTTTGATGTTCTCCGCGATGGCGGGGGTGATGCCCGGCACGGCGATCAGGTCGTCAAGGCTGGCGGTGCGGATCGCTTCGATATCCTTGTTGAACGCTTTGAGCAGCGCTTTGCGGCGCGCGGGTCCAACGCCGGGCACCTGTTCAAGCTGGCTGGCGAGGCCCGCTTTGCGGCGGCGTTTGCGGTGCGACGTGATCGCGAAGCGGTGCGCCTCATCCCGCACGCGCTGGAGCAGGTACAGCCCCTCGCTGCGGCGCGGCAACAGGATCGAACGCTCGCGGCCCCGCACGAACACCTCTTCGAACTGCTTCGCCAGCCCCGCGACCGGCACCTTGTCCAGCAGGCCGAACTCGTCCAGCACCTCGATCGCGACGTTGAGCTGCCCCTTACCGCCGTCCACGAGCAGCAGGTCGGGCAGGATGCGCCACGTTTCATCGGGGTCTTTTTTGCCCGGCGCGGTCGCCTGGAGGGGCTTCCCGGCGGCGTCGGTATAGCGCCGAAAGCGCCGCGTCAGCGCCTCGCGCATGGACTGGTAATCGTCCGACCCCGCGTGCACCACGCTGTGGATGTTGAAACGGCGGTACTCGCTCTTGCGCGGCACGCCCTGCACGAAAACCACGCGACTCGCCACGATCGCCGTGCCCTGCGTGGTGCTGATGTCGTAGCACTCGATGCGGTTGGGCGGCGCGGGCAGGTCGAGCGCCTCTTGAATCTCGCGCAGCGCGGTTTCCTGCTTGACCGTGTCCGATTCCCACTGTGCGCGCAGGATCGCCAGTTTTTCGGCGGCGGTCTGCGTGGCAAGCTGCACCAGTTCGCGCTTGTTGCCGCGCTGGGGCACGGTCAGCTTGACCTTGCGCCCGCCGCGCTTGTCGCGCAGCCAGCGCTCGATGATGCGCGCTTCGGTCACGTGCTGCGGCAAGAGCACCTCTTTGGGGATGTCCGTCGCGTCCTCGTAAAACTGCATCAGGAAGCTCTCGATGATCTCCTCGGCGGTCTCGCCTTCCGCGCCTTCCAGCGGGAAGTACTCGCTGCCGATCAAGCGCCCGTTGCGGATCAGGAACATCTGCATCACCGCGTCTTCGCCTTCCTGGGCGAAAGCGATCACGTCCTGGTTGGCGTCGTATTTGGCGACAAGCCGCTGGCGTTGCGAGATCTGCTCCACGACCTTGATCCGGTCGCGCAGGATCGCCGCGCGCTCGAAGTCAAGGGCGGCGGCGGCGGCTTCCATCTGCGCTTTCATGGCGGTCAGCACTTCCACGGCGTGGCCGCTGAGCACGCGCATCAGGCCGTTGATGCTCTCCCAGTATTCGGCTTTGGTCTGCGCCCCGATGCACGGCGCGCCGCACAGCTTGATGTCGTAATACAGGCATGCGCGCCGGTCCTGCCCGGTGATCTCGCGGTCACAGGTCAGGTAAGGGAACGCGCGGCGCAGCACGTCGAGCGTTTCGCGCACCCCGCCCGCCGAGGTGAACGGTCCGAAGTAGCGATGCCCGTCGCGGCGATTGACGCGCCGCGTGAACTCGACGCGGGGGAACTCGTCGCCCACCGTCACGCGGATGTACGGGTAGCGCTTGTCGTCCTTCAGCATGACGTTGTAGCGTGGCTTGTGCTGCCGGATCAGTTCGGCCTCGGTGATCAGCGCCTTGAGTTCGTCGCCGGTCAGGATGAACTGGATATCGGCAGTCTCGTGCCGGATGCGCAGCACCTTCGGATCGTGGTTGCCGGGCTGGAAGTAACTGCGCACGCGCGAACGCAAGTTCTTCGCCTTGCCCACGTAGATGATCGAGCCGTTGGGATCGCGCATCTGGTACACGCCGGGATCGGTGGGCAGGTTGTCGAGGATATCGCGGATGTGATCGGATGGTGTGTATTCGGCCATAGTTACGGGTTGTTGGTTGTTAGTTGTCGCTGCGCTAGATCATGCCCTTGATTGTAGCACGTTTGTGCGGGGATGTGAGCGAGGTTGTTCGTGCGGGCGAAAATGCGTCGCGCAGATGGCACACACAATCGGGCGGGAATCGCATCCCGCCCGTGATGTCAGCGGCGTTCGTGCCTGGGCCTAGCGGATGCCCAGCCCCATCGCGATCTCCTGGGCCCTGCGCATGTTGGAGACGTCCATCACGATCTTGCCGTCCATCGACATATACAGCGCGTTGATGTTGATCTGGGCGTCACCTAGTGCCCGCGAAAGCTGTGCCAGCGCACCGGGTTGGTGCGGCAGGCCGACGATCAATACGTCCTGCGTGGTATAGTCCGTGTCCAGGTCTTTGAGCGCGGACACCGTCGCGTCGCTGTCATCGGTCACGAACTGGACGATACCCTGTTCAGGGCAGGCGGTGGCGTGCAGCGCCACGATGTTGATCGCGTGTTTTGCCAGGGCTTCGGTCAGGTCGGCCAGCGTCCCGGGTCGGTCCTGGACTTCTACCGTGAATTCTTTCGCCATCAGTTTTCTCCCCTTGCTTCCGCACACTGTCGCTTTAAGGCGAACTACTGATCCTATCTTACACGATAATTTCGCTGCTGCCCCTGCCGTTTGTGATATGCTGGGGGTGCCGGATGGCGCGTTTGTGACTTTACGCCAAATCCTGGCCCGTACTTGCGTTCTGGGGCCGGCGTTTTTACGCTGGCGACACGCGACGGAAAAGAGGATAGTGACGATCAACGACACGCAGCACACACACGAACCGCATATCCCGGTCTTGCTGGACGCCGTGCTCGACGGGTTGCAGGTGCGGGCGCGACCGGCAGGCTATTTTGTCGATGGCACGCTTGGCGCGGGCGGGCATGCCGCCGCCGTGCTGGATGCCGCGCCGGGCGCGCACCTGCTCGGCCTGGACCGTGACCCGGCGGCGCTGGCGC
Source organism: uncultured Anaerolineaceae bacterium (assembly GCA_964425755.1). Lineage (GTDB taxonomy): Bacteria > Chloroflexota > Anaerolineae > Aggregatilineales > Aggregatilineaceae > CAYRNY01. The sequence continues at coordinate 181,067 of CAYRNY010000001.1, read as the reverse complement.
TGGCACGCGAGCGACTGGCCCGCTTCGGCGACCGCGTGACGCTCCGGCATGCCAGCTACACGCAGATGGGGGCGCTCGTCCCGGCGTGGCTGGCGTGGCGCGCCCCTGGCGTGGACGGCATCCTGCTTGATCTCGGCGTCTCGTCGATGCAGATCGACACGCCCGAGCGCGGCTTCGCGTTCATGCTGGATGGCCCCCTGGACATGCGCTTCGATCCGGCAGGGGGCGGGCTGACCGCCGCCGATATCGTGAACACGTGGGATGCGGACGCGATCGCGGACGTGCTGTACCGCTACGGCGAGGAGCGCAACAGCCGCCGCATCGCGCGGGCGATCGTCGCGGCGCGGCCCATCGAGTCGACGCGCCAGCTCGCGGACGTGATCGCGGCGGCCCAGCGTGGCCCGCGCCAGAACATCCACCCGGCGACGCGGGCGTTTCAGGCGCTGCGCATCGCGGTAAACGACGAACTGGCGGCGCTTGAGCGCGCGCTGCCGGACGCGATCGGGCTGCTGCGGCCCGGCGGGCGGCTGGCGGTGATCAGCTTCCACAGCCTGGAAGACCGCATCGTCAAGCAGGCGTTCAAGCGCGAGGCCAGCGATTGCATCTGCCCGCCCCGACAGCCGGTATGCACCTGCGACCACGTCGCGCGCGTCCGGGTGGTGACGCGTAAGCCGGTCATGGCGGGCCAGGCGGAGCAGGACGCCAACCCGCGCAGCCGCAGCGCCAGACTGCGCATTGTCGAACGCGTAAATGCTGTATAATCGAAGCACCTGATATAGCGCTAACGTTTTGGGAAATGCACAATAGCGGGTGAGCCAGACAGTATGAGTTATGATGAAGATGTGCCGCGCGTGCGGTACACCGTTGAAGGGCCGCCCTGGGCCGACCAGCGGCAGTTGTTCGCCACGCTGGGCCTCGTCGTGGTGGTGGCGGCGATCATCGGGGCGCTGTACCTGATCCAGACCACGACCAGGACGACCACCGCGCGCGAACTGCTGGCGATGGACGAATATCGCCAGAAGCTGGAACGCGATAACGAACTGCTGCGCGGCGAGATCGCCAAACTGCAGAGCCTGCCGCGTGTCATGACGCGGGCGGCGGAGTTGGGCTTTCGCCCGGCGGGAGACGACGAGATCCTCTATCTGATCGTGGACGGCTACCGCTACGATCGCCCGAAGGTCACGCCGACCCCCACGCCAGCCCCCACCCAGGCCGAGGAGATCTACGACCAGACGCTCAGCGGGTGGCTGCGCCAGCAGTGGGATCGCCTGCGCGCGCAGTTCGAGCGCTGGCGTGAAGGCTGATGCAGCGCACGCATCAACAAGCGAATGTAATCGACCGGCGTTTTATTGCTTAACGTAAATGGCGCGGACCAATGAACTACAACGAGACCATTAACCGGCGCATGACCCTTGTCGGCGTGGTGCTGATCGGGATCGCCGGGGTGCTGCTGGTGCGGCTGCTGTCGTTCCAGTTTTACATGGACCCGGACACGAAACAGACGTTAGAAGAGAACCGCGAGTTGCGGCTGTTCCGGACGGTCGAGGTGCGGCCCAATCGCGGCCTGATCTTCGATCGCAACGGGCACCTGCTGGCGACCAACTCGTTTGATTACCGCGTCGGCATCAGCCCTAACGCGGTCCATGACCGGCAGGAAACCGCGATGCTGCTCGCGCCGCTGGTCGGCATGACCGAAGACGATCTGTACCGCAGGTTGCTGCCCAACGCGGACGGCGTGTTTGAGTCGCGCTATGTGCTGCTCGCCACGCAGGTAGACTTCGAAACGGGCCAGGCGATCATCGACCTGGGCCTCGATGGGGTGGTGATCGAGCCGATCCCCAAGCGTGTCTACCCGCAAGGCGAGCTGATGGCGCAGATCGTCGGGTTGTACGCCGGCGCAACCGGGATCGAGACCGGGCGCGGGTATTCCGGCATCGAGGGGTTCTACGATCCGCTGCTGGCGGGGCAGTCCCGCCGCGTGACCCGGAGCACGATCCCGATCGTCGATGAACACGGCAAATCAACCAGCGTGCGCGACGGGATCGGGCTGATGCTGACGATCGACCGCGAACTGCAGTACCTGGCGCAGCAGGTGCTCAGCGAGGCGGTCGAAAACGACCAGACCGCGACCGGCGGCACGATCCTGATCATGAATCCGCGCAACGGCGAAGTGCTGGCGATGGCGAATTACCCGACCTTCCAGCCTGACGACTTCTCGGCGGAAAACCTCGAACTCGCACGAAACCAGGCCGTCAGCGAGATCTACGAGCCGGGGTCGGTGTTCAAGGTGGTCACGGCGGCGATCGCGCTCGACGCGGGGACGCACGACCTCGACTGGTCGTACTACGACCCGGGCTGCTTTGAAGGCGGCGGGATCGCGATCTGCAACTGGGACCGGTCCTCACACGGCAACCCGAGCTTTGCCCGCGTGTTCATCGACTCGCTGAACACCGGCACGGCGACGATCTTCTCGGAGGTCGGGCCGTACACGGTCTATCCCAAGCTGCGCGAGTTCGGCATCGGCAACCCGACCGGCATCGACCTTGAAGGCGAGGCCGCCGGCATCCTGCACCAGCCGGGCGATCCGATGTGGAGTGAAGCGTCGTTCTTAACCACCAGTTTCGGGCAGGGCGTCGCCATCACGCCGCTACAAATGCTGACCGCCGTCAACGCGATCGCTAATGACGGGCTGATCATGCAGCCGCACATCGTCAAGGCACGTATCGACGGTGACGAAGTGATCGAGCCGCAGCCCGCCGCCAGCCACCGCCCGATCAGCGCGCAGGCGGCGCACACCACGCGCGATATCATGGTGCGCGTGATCCAGGAGAGCAACGAGGTCCAGTTCAACCTGCCCGGCTATACGGTGGCGGGCAAGACCGGCACGGCGGAGATCCCGACCGCCAGCGGCGGCTACGAACCTTACGGGGCCGGCCATTCGATCGCCTCGTTCGTGGGCTTTCTGCCCGCGGATGACCCGGTCGTGTCGTTCCTGGTCAAGCTGGACCGTCCCGCCGGGTACTGGGGCAGCATGACCGCCGCGCCCGTCGCGCAGAAACTGCTGGAGCGGCTGGTCGTGCTGATGGAGATCCCGCCCGACACGCTGCGCTACGAGTTGGTGTCGCAGGGTGGCGAGCCGTTCCTGCGCGAGTACTAGGCGGCGAGGCAGTTCCGATCAGAATAACCATGTTACAATTAATATGCCTGCTACAATCGCACGTAAGCCGGCGTTCGTCGCGAGATGATCGTCCTCTGTGCAACCGGGAGGGAGTATCATGCCAATCGAATTCTATGACGTTAAAACGCGCCAGAAGGTTATGATCGATGCAAGCCGGGTTAAGAAAGTAACCTTCCAAACCAAGAGCGGGCAAGTCCGCTACGGTCTGCGCGCCAGGACGCACGACGGGCGCCATCTGACGAAATTTGTCAGCAAGGCAGACTGGGACAGCATGGATCTCGACGGTGACGGGACAACCGATCCCATCTAGCGCGCTGCTTCCCAGGATAAGTGAGCGATCATGCTGCCGAAAGTCAATGATTTTTTCGCGCGGGATTTTGTCGTCGGGTTTTTTCTTCCGGCACTGATGTTTGCGTTGGCGTCCGTAGGGCTGGAACAGTTGTTCAATCCAGATACGCCGTTACGAACAGACGCCTTTGTGAAGGGCGATTCCGATTTCGTATCGGCGCTGCTGGCGTTGTTCGGCGTCTGGATGCTGGCCGTTTTGCTGATGGTACTGAACCGCCGGTTGACACGATTCCTTGAAGGGTATTCTGTGCTGAAGTATACGTTTCTCCAGAAGCGCCAGGAGAAACTTTTCCAGAAGGCTCTCGATCGTTATACAGCGGCAGAAGCGCAAGTTGAAGCGGCCAAGGAGCAACAGGAACAGACCGGGGCGCAGATACCACGTGAACTCGTTGAAGAATACCGCTTGGCTATCCTCGATCTCCGCAATAACTACCCAGATCAGAAGCGCTTCGTGCTGGCGACGTCGTTCGGCAATGTCATGCGTGCCTTCGAGGTTTATTCGCGCCTGGTCTATGGTATGGATTCGATCCCCGTGTGGCCGCGCATTCTCCCGCTCGTGCCCAAAGAATACCGCGAGATGGTAGCCAACGAACGTGCCGAGATCGATTTTGCGGTCAACTTGTTTTACCTGGGGCTGGTCTGCGCTGCCGAGTATGCCGGTTACGCGGTGTATTATGGCACGCTGCCGATGCCCTGGATTCCGCTCGCGTGCCTGGGCGTGACCGCGCTGGCATACTGGCTGGCAGTCGTCTCAGCGCGGGCGTGGGGCGATTACGTTAAGAGCATCTTCGACATGTACCGGCTGGATCTGCTCGAACAACTGGGTATCACCCCACCTGCAACCTGGGACGAGGAACGCGAAATCTGGGAGAATGTCAGCCGCACGATGATGTACTCGTTCAAGCCGAAATTTCCGCGCACCGTACCGGACGATACGGTAAAGATCGAAGGCGACGGTACACAGTGACACTTGATTAGGACACGTACGTTCGAGACAGACGAGCACTTTTTGCATAACGCTCGCTTTGGCGTACAATTGCGCCGGAAGCCGGGCCGTATATGCGCTTGTGCGTGCAGCCGGTCCCGAATAGCGCTTATTCATGCAGCCAGTCGCCAATTATGACACCTGAACTCCCCTTTGCGCTCACCCTGGGCGCGATTACCTTTTTGCTCACCGCGATCTGGGGTGGGCCGTTCGTTGAGATTCTACACCGGCTGCGGGTCGGCAAACAGATTCGCGAGACCGGTCCGCAGCGCCATCACGTCAAGATGGGCACACCCACGATGGGCGGGATTCTGATCATCGTGCCGGTGGTGCTGATCACGCTGGGGTTGAACCTCGCGCGGCTGGTGCAGGAACGCCTGACCGGTTCGAGCATCTTGTTGCCGTTGTTTGTGTTGCTGGGTTTTGGCGTGCTTGGTGCGTGGGACGACCTGGAAGGCATCCGGGGCACGCGCGAGCAAGGCGAAGGGATCAGCGCGCGCACCAAGCTGTTGTTCCAGGTGCTGCTGGCCGTCCTCGCCGCCTCGGTAATGGCGTTTGTCGGCGGCGGGGTCTCGGCGGCCAATGGCGTGTTCATCCCCCTTTACCCGAACTTCGTTCACATCCCCCCGTTGATCTGGATTCCGATCGCCGTCTTCATCATCGTCGGTACGAGCAACGCGGTCAACTTCGCGGACGGTCTCGACGGGCTGGCCGGGCTGATCACTGCCAGCGCGTTCGCCGCCTACGGCGTGATCGCGCAGCTCCAGGGCCAGACGTTCCTGGTGCAGTTCGCGTTCATCATCGTGGGCGCGTGTTTCGGCTTTCTGTGGTACAACGCGCACCCCGCGCAGATGTTCATGGGCGATGTTGGCTCGCTGGCGCTGGGCGCGGCGCTGGGCACGGTCGCGCTGATGACCGGCCAGTGGCTGCTGCTGCCGATCGTGGCGATCATCCCCGTCGCGGAGATGGTGAGCGTGATCCTGCAGCTTGTGTATTTCAGACTTACGGGCGGGCGGCGCTTGTTCCGCATGACGCCGATCCACCACCATTTTGAGCTGATCGGCTGGAGCGAGACGCAGGTCGTGCAACGCTTCTGGCTGGTGGGCATTCTCGCCTCGATGTTCGGCGTGGCGCTGGCGCTGCTGCGCTGACGCGACGTCGCGCTGTTTCCGCACCCCACACATAGCGCCTGACTTCGCCCGGCAGCTCCCACATCGCACCAACCGACCCACGTAGCGCCCTTCCAGCGCCCGGTAAAGGGCGGCAACCCGTTCGTGATCCCCGCTGAGCAGGGCGATTTTTGCCACAATGGTGTACAGTTAAAATGACAGGTGTGTGGGGACAGCGACAAAGAAGGCAGAGGCAACGTGGACACCCGGCTGATCGGGCAGACGGTTGGTACATACCTGGTGCGGCGCAACATCGGCATCGGCGGCATGGGGCGCGTCTACCAGGCGCTGGACCTCAGCCATAACCGTGTTGTGGCGCTCAAGGTGTTGCTGCCGGAATACGCCGAGGACGAGAGCTTCCGCACCCGGTTCTGGCGCGAAGCCGAGCTGATGCGTTCCCTGGAACACCCGCATATCGTCAGCGTGTACGATTTCGGCGCGTGGGGTGGTTTCCTCTACTACGCGATGCAGCTTGTCAAGGGGCCGTCGCTGGAGCGCATCCTGCTGCATCACCGTTTTTCGCCGCTGACCGCGTGGCAGATCATCCGCCCGCTGGCGCTGGCGCTCGCCTACGGTCACATGTACCACATCGTGCACCGCGACCTCAAGACCGCCAACGTGTTGATCGAACGCCAGGGCGAGGCCAATCACCTGTACCTGACCGATTTCGGGCTGGGCAAGCGTCCGGGCCTGGATACCACGCTCACGGCGGCGGGGGTGTCGGTCGGCACGCCGGAATACATGGCCCCGGAAGTGGCGATGGGCGCGCCTGCCGATCACCGCTCGGACCTGTATTCGCTGGGCGTGATCATGTTCGAGCTGCTGTTAGGGCGGCTGCCGTACGAGGAATCCAACGCCCAGATGACCGCGTTGGCGCACGTCGATAAGCCTGTGCCGCGCCTGCGCCACCTCAAGCGCGACTTCCCGCGCGAGTTGGAAAGCGTGATGCGTAAAGCGCTCGCCAAAGACCCCGCCGAGCGATACCAGAGCGCCGACGACCTCAAGCAAGCCTATTACGACGCGGTCAAGATGCTGCCGGAGCAGGTGCGGCGGCGCTGCTTCTGGGTCGACCAGGACGGCGGGTAAGCGTCCCGTCCGGCGCGCGGGCGAGGTCCCGCCGGTAGGCGGGGGCGAGGTCGCGCGCGATCGGCGTCAAGCGTCCGGCGTGGCCTGCTTACCCCTCGTCGCCGATGTGCTGGTACTGCTCCGGGTTCTTGGGCGGGCGCGGGAAGAACGCGCTCGTGCGCTTGATGTAGTCCTCGTATTTCGGCTTCTGCCGCATGTGCCATTCCAGCATCGCCACGCCGGAGACGTACACGATCAGGTAGGTCATCAGCGCCGGGCCGATGATCGTCAGCGCGCCCCACACGCCGGTGCCCAGCGCGATCAGGTAGTAGCCCCACCACACCGTCGCGTCGCCGAAATAGTTCGGGTGGCGCGTCCAGGCCCACAGCCCGCGATCCAGCACCTTGCCGTCGTTGGCCGGATCGCTTTTGAAGCGCGCCAACTGCCAGTCGCCCACGACCTCGAAGTAGAACCCGACCCCCCACAGCCCCACGCCGAGAATGTCGAACACCGTGAAGTGATCCGGCCCGAATTGCTGCGCCGCCAGCAGCGGCAGCGAGATCACCAGGCTCAGCACCCCTTGCAGCAGGAACACCTGGAAGTAGCTGAACCACCAGTAGCGCTCCGGCCCGTACTGCTCGCGGAACTGCTGGTAGCGGTAATCTTCGCCCTTTCCGGCGTTGCGCGCGGCGATATGCAGCGCCAGCCGCAGTCCCCACAGCGCCACCAACACCGTGATCAACAGCTTGCGCCCCTCGTACCCGTCGCCCAACGCGTAATACACGCCCGCGCTCAGCACAAACGTCATACCCCAGAAGACATCGACAATGCTCGCGTTCTTCAAAACGACGCTGACGACCCAGGCGAGCGTCATGAAGACCCACAACGCCAGCGCCGCTATCCCCCAGATCGCAAAGAATGACATGCCCCTTGCTCCCTTCCTGATCATCACGTGTGATGTGCGTGCCGTCCAGACGGCTATTCAGATTGTAGGTCTTTTTCCTGCTGCGTGCCTGGCCGCTGCATGAGCATACGCTGAGAAATCCGGGCGTGGAAACCCGCGCACCGTGTGCTAGAATGGGCGCAGGTAAGATGATGCTGTGCAGGTTGGCTCGCTGAGAGAGGGTATACCGGATGCAATGGCTTAACGAAGCGCCCCGGTGGGCGCACGAGGGCGACACGATCACGCTCACATGTGCGCCCAAAACGGATTTCTGGCGCATCACGCATGACGGCGGCACGCGCGATAACGGGCATTTTTACTACCAACCCGTGCGCGGCGATTTCGTCGCGGAAGTGTCCTTCAGTGCCGCTTATGCCGCGCTGTACGACCAGGCCGGGTTGATGCTGCGGCTGGACGCCGAAAACTGGATCAAGTGCGGGATCGAGCTGTTCAACGTGCAGCAACATGCCAGCACCGTCGTGACGCGCCGCTTTTCCGACTGGTCGGTGCTGCCGCTGGATGGATCGCCGCCCACGCTGTGGCTGCGGCTCAAGCGCCACGCGCACACGGTCGAAGTGACGTACGCGCTTGACGGTGCGCGCTATAACCTGCTGCGGCAGGCGTATTTCCCGCCGGACCCGGCAGTGCAGGTCGGCGTGATGGCGTGCGCGCCCACCGGCGAGGGGTTCACCGCGCGTTTTGAGGGCTTCACCGTCGCGCCGCTGGACGCGGGCGAATAGCGCCGCGGCGCACCTTGCGGTAAGGTAAGCAACAGGGCGGAGCGCCAGATGCACGGCGTCCGCCCGGCCCATCGATCCGAATGAGCTGAGAGCTGACGCTTATGGCCGACATGCCACAATACATCGAGGATGACCAGGAGTTCGATTACTCTGAAGTGTTCGAACATTCCCGGCGGCGGGAGTCGCGTGCTTCCGCGCCGCGCCCGCGCCGGACGGACCGCCAGCGTGCCTACGCGGTGGGCATCGACCTGTACCTCGTGCTGGTGGTTGGGGCGCTGTGCGCGATCGGGCTGCTGATGGTCTACAGCGCGTCGATCGACGTCAGCTACCAGGTGACGGGCGATACCGGCAGCACGACGTATTTCTTCATCCGGCAGGCGCGTTCGATGGTGATCGGCGTGATCGTGGCCGTGCTGCTGGCGCGCATCAATTACCACGTCTGGCGGCGGCTGGCGGTTCCGCTGCTGCTCGGCGTGATCTTGCTGCTGGTGGCGGTGCTGCGTTTCGGGGACGTGCGCTTTGAAGCGCAGCGCGCGTTGATCGAGGGGTCGTTCCAGCCCGGCGAGCTGGCGAAGTTCTCGGTGGTGATCTACATGGCGGCGTGGCTGGCGGCCAAACAGCGGCGGCTGCGTAACATCTTCTACGGCATCATCCCCTTCAGCGTGCTGGTCGGTACGGTCGCGTTCTTGATCGTGCTGCAGCCGGACCTCAGCACGGCGGCGAGCATCCTGGCGACCGCGCTGAGCATGTTCTTCATCGCCGGGGCCGACCTGGTGCAGTTGGTGCTGATCGGCTCGATGATGGGTGTTGCCGGGTGGCAGTTGATCATCCGCTTTGAATATGCCCGCGAGCGCCTGGATAATCACTGGGCGGCGGTCGAAGACCTGACGCAGGCCAGCGACCACGTCCAGCAGGCGGTGACGGCGTTCATCAACGGCGGCCTGACCGGGGTCGGGCTGGGCGAGGGCCAGCAGAAATTCGCCAATAACCTGCCGTTCCCGCACACGGACAGCATTTTCGCGATCATCGGGGAGGAACTCGGGCTGTTGGGCGCGTTTGTCGTGATCGCGCTGTTCGTCGCGCTGATCTACCGGGGCTTTACCATCGCGCGGCGCAGTGACGACCCGTTCGGCAAGCTGCTGGCGGCGGGCGTGACGTGCTGGCTGGCTTATGACGCGATGCTGAACATCGCGGTGATGATCGCGCTCGTGCCCCCGACGGGCGTGCCGCTGCCGTTCATCAGTTTCGGCGGGTCGAGCCTGGTAGCGGCGCTGGCGGGCGTCGGGCTGATGCTCAACGTCTCGCGGCAGGTCAGCCGCCAGGCGCAGCAAAACGCCGGGCGTAGCCATACCGGCGGGTACAACGGCGGGCACTGATGTCTCCGGCGGCGCGCGTGTTGCCGGAATCCGACCACAGGACCTGACTCAACACACAACGGAGAGACCGCATCGTGCGAATCATGATCTCAGCCGGGGGGACCGGCGGCGGAGTCTACCCGGCGCTCGCGGTGGCGGGCGCATTGCGCAGGCTGGCGGACGAGTCGCCGGCGCATGACTTGACGTTGACCTTTGTCGGCGCGCGCGGCGATATGGCGCGCGATCTCGTGGCGCGCAGCGACGTGACCTTCGACGGGTATTACGAAGTGCGGGCCGGGCCGCTGCACGGCGTGCCGCGCTGGCAGCAGGCGCTCAGCACGCTTAAGATCGCGGTTGGCGTGCTGCAGGCGCTGGTGTTGGCGCTGTGGCTGCGCCCGCAGGCGCTGCTGCTGACCGGCGGCTGGACCGGCGTGCCGATGGCGATCGCCTGCTGGCTGCTGCGCCGCCCGATCGTGATCTACGTGCCGGACATCGAGCCGGGCTTGATGCTCAAGGTGATGGGGCGTTACTTCGCCCGCGCGATCACGGCGACGGTGGCGCAGACGGGCGACTATTATCCCGGCAAAGCCGTCATCGCGACCGGCTACCCGTTGCGCCCGGAGATCCTGCGCGCCGACCGCGACGCCGCGATCAAGGCGCTGGGGCTGGACCCGGCGCGCAAAACGCTGCTCGTGTTTGGCGGCAGTCGCGGGTCGCGCAGCATCAACAACGCGGCCAGCCAGATCGCGCCGCAGTTGGTCGCCGGCGGGGTGCAGATTCTGCACATCTCCGGGCGGCTGGATTGGGACAACGTGCGCGCGCGCCATGCCGCGCTGCCGGGCGAGGTGCAGGCGCACTACCGGATTTTCGATTTCCTGCCGGACATCGGGCAGGCGTTCGCCGCGTCCGACCTGGTGATCAGCCGCGCCGGGGCCGCGACGCTGGCGGAGTATCCCGAACTGGCGCTGCCCGCGATCCTGGTGCCGTATCCCTACGCGTGGCGTTACCAGCGCGTCAACGCGGACTGGCTGGTCGAGCGCGGCGCGGCGATCCGGCTGGATGATGATAAGCTCGAGACCGACCTGCTGCCGGTGGTGCGCGACCTGCTCAACGACACGGAACGGCTGGCAGCGATGCGCGAAGCGATGGGCCGCTTGAAGCAGCCGCACGGCGCGGAGAACATCGCGCGCGTGCTGGCGCGGACGGCGGGACAGCCGCTGGCGTGAGCGGGAATGCGCCGCTATGCCGGTGCTGCACGGGGCCTGTGGCACGTTCCCGTGCAGCCGGTCGCGGCGCGACAGAGACGCCTGCAACTCGCGCCGCGCCACACACGTATTCCGCGCCGGTTTGCTGAACGGCGCAAACAGCATAAAATAACAACCAATTAACGGTCACCTGTCGGACGTATCGGCAGCGAGAGCGGGGAAACGCAGCCTCATGATGCAATTATGGGTCTTTCTGGTCCTGATGATGGTGATGCTTGGTGCCATCGGTTACATGCGCGGCTACACCAAAGAACTGGTCGCGACGTCAGGCATCGTGCTGGCGCTGTTCACGCTCAAACAGTTCGAAACTTTACTGATCGATCCGCTGACGGACGGGCGGCCCGACTCGAAGTTCTATCTCCAGGCCACGATCCTGCTGCTGTTCGCGTTCTTCGCCTACCAGACGCCCGGCGAGACGTTCGCGGGCATCCGCGAGCGCGAGACGGTCCAGGAAGGGATTCTGGGGCTGCTTGTCGGGGCGTTCAACGGCTACCTGCTGTTTGGGTCGCTGTGGTGGTACATGGACAACGTGGGCTACCCCTTCAGCCCGCACATCATCCAGCCGGTCGATCCCGACTCGACCAGCGCGATCGTGACGGACCTTCTGCCGCTGACGTGGATGCTCAGCGGGGATGGCAGCGTGCTCTCACTGCTGATGATCGCGTTCTTCGTGTTCGTGATCGTCGTGGTGGTTTGAGCCCGGTTGTCGCGCGTTTTCTCCAGCGTTCAGGCATTCAACCCTACCCGAAAGTGATCACACCATGCTAAGGCCGGGACAACACATTCACGTCGTGGGCGTGGGCGGCTTTGGAATGTCGGCCATCGCCCGCGTCTTGTTGCAGATGGGCTACACGGTCAGCGGGTCGGACCGGCAGGCCAACAGCTTCACGCGCGAACTCCAGGCGCTGGGGGCGCGGATCTACCAGGGCCACCGCACGGAGCAGGTCGCGGGCGCGGATATCGTGCTGGCGACCTCGGCGGCGACCGGCGACAACCCGGAGATCGCCGCGGCACAGGCGGCGGGAATCCCGGTGCTGCGGCGGCAGGACATGCTCGGCGAGTTGATGGCGCAGCAGGTCGGCATCGCGATCGCCGGGACGCACGGCAAGACGACCACCTCGGCGCTGCTGGCGCACGTGCTGACCGAAGCCGGGCGCGACCCGAGCTATATCGTCGGCGGGGTGCTGGCGAACAGCGGCACCAACGCGCGTTACGGGCGCGGCGCGCATTTCGTGATCGAGGCGGACGAATACGACCGGATGTTTCTCGGCCTGCGCCCGCAGATCGCCGTGATCACCAACATCGAGCACGATCATCCCGACTGCTACCCGGCGCTGGACGACGTGCTCGCGGCGTTTGCGGCGTTCATGCGTCTGGTGCCGCCGGGCGAGCCGTGCGTTGTGTGCGCGGACGACGACCACGCGCGTGCCCTGGCGCGGGAGCGTGCCCGGGCGGGCGGGCGCGTCGTGTGGTACGGCGTGGGCGAGCATGTCCTGGCGCTCGACCCGGGGGGCGGCTGGACCGCGCGCGATATCGCGCCGGACGCGGGCGGCGGGACGGCGTTCACCGTGCGGCATGGCACGCAGGAGTGGGGCCGCGTCCGGCTGGCGCTGGGCGGGCGGCATAACGTCCAGAACGCGCTGGCTGTGCTCGCGGTCGCGGACCGCATCGGCGTGCCGCCGGAGCAGGTCACGGCGGCGCTGGCGAGCTTCCGGGGCACGGGGCGGCGCGCGGAAACGTTGGGGCAGGCGGGCGGCGTGACCGTGATCAGCGATTACGCGCACCACCCGACCGAGATTCGCGTCACGCTGGCGGCGCTGCGCGAGCGCCCCGGCGTGCGCGAGCTGTGGGCCGTCTGGCAGCCGCACACCTACGGCAGGCTGCGCCTGCTGGCGGACGATTTCGCGCGGGCGTTTGGCGCGGCGGATCACGTGCTGGTCACGGATGTGTACTCCGTGCGCGAGCAGGTCGGGCCGGGCCTGGATGCCCAGGGCATCGTAGGCCGGATCGGGGATGCCGGACATCCGGATGTACGCTATACTGGCGCGCTGAACGCCACAGCGCGGGCGCTGGCGGCGGAGGTCCGGCCCGGTGACGTGGTCGCGCTGCTGTCGGCGGGGGATGCCCCGGCGACGATCGGCGCGCTGCTGCTGGACGAACTGCGCGCGCGCGGGCATTAGTCGCATGGTCACGGTGATCGCATAGGTCACACGCGGTAAAATGGTCGCGCGTGGCGCGGCATCTGAAACGCTCTTTCCGCCCGCACAGAGGAGAAGCATACCATGTCCGATCCTTATGCACCTTTGGAGGAACGCTTCGGCACGGCGCTGAAGCGCAACGAAAACCTGACGCGGTATACGGTGGCGCGGCTGGGCGGCCCGGCGGATGCGCTGGTCGTCGCCAACAGCACGACCGACCTCACCGACGCGGTGACGCTGGCGCGCAAGGTCAACAAGCCCTGGATCATCCTCGGCAGCGGTGCGAACGTGCTGGCAGCGGATGCGGGCTTTCGCGGCGTGGTGATCATCAACCACACCAGCGCCGTACGCTTTGAGGGCGGGGGGCGCGTGGTCGCCGAAAGCGGCGCGAGCCTGTCAACGGTGGCGCGCAAGTGCATGAACCAGGGCCTGACCGGGCTGGAGTGGGCGGTCAACGTGCCGGGCACGATCGGCGGCGCGGCGGTCAACAACGCGGGCGCGCACGGCGGCGATATGGCGGATGCTGTGCGTTACATTGAGGTCTTCAACGTGCAGGACCGCCCGCACGTCGAGCTGTGGAGCGTCGGGCAGATGCGCTATGGCTACCGCTACTCGGTGCTCAAGGGCGACCGGGGCCGGTACGTCGTGCTGGCGGTGACGCTGCAGCTTGAGCCGGGGCACGACCCCGACGAACTGAACGCGAAGGCGGATAAGTTCGTCGCACATCGCAAGCGCACCCAACCCCCCGGCGCATCGCTCGGCTCGATCTTCAAGAACCCGCCTGGCGATTACGCGGGCCGCCTGATCGAAGCTGCCGGACTCAAGGGGCAGGCGGTCGGCGGTGTGCAGATCTCGCCCGTGCACGCGAACTTCATCGTCAACACGGGCGAGGGCACGGCGCAGGACTACCGCGCTGCGATCGAAATGGCGCGCGACGCCGTGCGCGAGAAATTCGGCGTTGAACTCGAACTTGAGATCGAACTGGTCGGGGATTGGGATGCCCCCGCGCGGCGGGCTAAAGCCCCGACCGCCGCGAAATCGAAACGCGCGTCGGAATCCAGCACACGCACGGAAACGGAGACCGGTTGATGTTCCAGCTTGAGCAGACGTTTGGGTGTGGCCGGATCAGCGATCTGGCGTGGTCGCCGGATGGCGCGAGCGTGTTGGTGGCCGGGTCACGCGGGGTGTGGCGGTACGCGGCGGACGACTGGTCCGCGCCGCCGGAATTGTTATTCGCGACGTTCAACCCGCTGACGCAGGTCGCGCCCAGCCCGGACGGGCAGCACATCGCGGCGGCGACCGAGGCCGGCAACGTGCGCGTGTGGTCGGCGGCGGGGGAACTGCTGCAGGTCTTCGAGGGGACGCTGGGCACGATCAACGCGCTGGCGTGGTCGCCGGATGGCGCGGTCGTGGCGGCGGGCGGGCAGTTGGGCGTGATCCAGGCGTGGCATGTGGCGTCCGGGCGCGTGTGGCTGGCGCTGCGCATCCCGCCCACCGATCCGGTAGCGTCGCGTTTCGGTCCGCCGATCTACGGGCTGGCCTTCAGCCCGGACGGGGCGCAGGTCGTCGCCGGGGGTGAGGATGGGCGCGCCCGCGTGTGGTTCGCGCAGACCGGGCAGCCGGTGCGCATGCTCAAGGAACCCGGCCCGTTCATCATGCACATGGCCTTCAGCCCGGACGGGACGCAGATCGCCGCCGGGCGCGTTGACGGGTCGACGTGGATCTGGGATGCGCATACAGGCGAAGACCTGTTCATCATGGAGGGGCACGCGGGCAATGTCGAGCGCGTGGTCTACCACCCGCGCGCCGGCGCGCACGGACCGGTGCTCGCGTCATGCGGTGGTGATGGCGAGGTCGTGCTGTGGGCGGCGCAGACGGGCGACTATCTCGGCGCGCTTAGCGGGCACACCAACGGCGTGATCGCGGCGGCGTTCGCGCCGGACGGTTCACAGTTGGCCGTTGCCAGTTGGGACGGCGCGATCCGCGTGTGGGACGCGCGCGGCACGCCCGGCACGGGCGACCTGCGGCACACGATCAACACCCACGCTGACGCGATCACCAGTCTCGCCTGGTCGCCGGACGGGGCTGATATCGCCACGACCAGCCAGGACGAGGTGCTGCGCGTGTGGGATGTCGCGGCGGGGGCGGTGCGCGAGACGATCATCGACGACGAGTCCGGCGCGCGCTGCGCGGCGATCAGCCCGGACGGGGCGCTCATGGCGACCGGCGGCGCGGACGGCCTGATCCTGCTGGAGACGCGCCAATCCGGTGACGTGGTGCACGAGTTGCAGGGGCACACTGAAGCGGTGCAGGCGCTCGCGTTCAGCGCCGACGGCGCGCTGCTGGCATCCGGCGGCGCGGATAACATCCTGCGCGTGTGGGACGTCGCAACGGGGCAGCAGGTGCGCGCCCTGACCGATTTCTCCGGCAGCGTGCTGGACGTGGCGTTCAGCGCGGATGGCGCGTTCGTGGCTGCCGGGGGTGAGGATGGCGTCGTGCGCGCGTGGGACACGAACGGTTGGGGGCGCGTCCTGCGCGAAAACCCGGACGCGGGGGCGATCCGCGCGGTCGCGTTCAGCCCGGATGGTTCGGTGTTGGCGGCAGGCTGCACGGACCGCGCGATCCGGCTGTGGGGCATGGGCGAGCGCGAATTGATCGGCACGCTGCGCGGGCATCGCGGCGCGGTGACGAGCGTGCAGTTCCATCCCGCCGGGCCGCAACTGGCATCGGGTGCGGCGGATGGCGATGTGCGCGTGTGGGATGCCATGACCGATACCTGCCTCACAACGCTTGAGGACCACGTCAACCCGGTGGCGGTCGTCGCGTGGGCGGCGGATGACGCGCGGCTGGCGGCGGCCAGCACGGACGGCGCGGTCCGCGTGTGGCGGCGCACGGCGGGCACGCCGGGCGAGTAGGCGGCGCGTGGAAGCTCCTTCGCAGAATTAAAACTTGTAAAGATTTGCTAGAATTTTCCTATGGCACGGGACGTGAGGCGACGCGCCGGCCTGGGGATTGCCAGGCACCATTGGACTTTTAGCGGCTGTTGGAATATAGTGGGATTATTGTGGGAAAACGGCGTGCGAACAGAGATGCGCTCACCGGGGGCAACAGAAGTCGAAGCCCGCTCAACAACAAACCGGTCCGAATACCGTTTTTTGGGGGACAGTGCGCACAGACCGTATGCCTCCTATTGATATTGCAAGCGTAACAGGTCACACAGCCGAGATCACCGCTGATAATTATGGATTCATCGACGCATACCCGACAGCGCCACCCGCGCGAAGACTACGACGGACGGGGCCATGTGCGCCCGTTGGATGCCGTGACGCCGGCGTCCGACACGCGGCAGGACCGGCGTTCGCGACCGGCGTCCCGCGTCACACCGCGCGGCACAGCACTGCGGAAGCGCCGCTCACGGCGCGGGCGATCCCGGCAGGTGCAGCGCATGCAGCCGCGCTCGCAGATGCGCCCGTCGGCCCACGCGCGCGAGTCGATGAGCCTTGCAGAGCGCCGCGCGGTCCGCAGGGCGCGCAAGCGGGGCCAGGTGACCCGCGCCACACCCCGGACGCGGCGGCGTGTAAACCTGCTGGCGTTGTTGAGCTGGCGCATGGTTTCCGCCGTGATCGTGATCGGCCTGGCGGTGGTGTTGTACCTGTTTCTGACCGCGGACGCGTTTTATGTCAGCGCGGTCGCGATTGGTGGCGAGCGTTACATGACGCGCGAGGAGATTTTTCGCCACAGTGAGATCGCGCGGCGCCATATCTTCTGGATCGATCCGGCTGACGTGGAGCAGCGGCTTAAAACCGTGCCCAACATCGCCGACGCGCAAGTGTTGATCGGCTGGCCGCCGGATATGGTCCAGATCGTGGTAGTGGAGCGCGAACCCGCCCTGATCTGGGAGCAGCAGATCCGCGTGTGGGTGGATGTGAACGGGATCGTGATGAAACTGCGCGAGGACCGCCCCGACCTGTTGCGGATCGTTGTGCCGGACGCCGAAGAGCCGATCGAGGTCGGACAGCGCATCCCGCGCAGCGTGGTGAACGGGGCGTTGCAGCTTAAGCAGCGGTACACGGAGATTTCCGTGTTGCTTTACAATCCGTTGAAGGGGCTGGGCTACCGCGATACGCGCGGCTGGACGGTCTGGTTCGGCGCTGGGGAGGATATCGACGCCAAGCTGCTGGTGTATAATGCGCTGGTTGATGCGATCTACCCCACCACACAGCCCGGTGAGATCGACATGAGCGATCCGGACCGCCCGACGTTTACGGTCCTGTGGCGCAATGGGTGAGCGGGGGCGCCGGACGGCGAAATCCGCCGCCGCGATCGCGGCACAAGCAGGCGCGTTTGATTATGGCACGGGGCGCTGCGCCCCGCTGAGCAGCGGATAGACAGAAGATTATGGGCGAATTGGTCGTAGGAATCGACATTGGTACGACGAAAGTCTGCACCATCGTCGGCGAAGTGCGCGAAACCGATGTGCATGTGCTGGGGATCGGCATTGAGCCGTCGCAAGGCATGCGTAAGGGCGTGGTCACCGACGTGAACGCGCTTAGCGCGGCGATCATGTCGTCAGTGCACAAGGCCGAGAAGAGCAGCGGTTACGAGATCGGGCGCGCGTTCGTATCGGTCGCCGGCGGGCACATCGAATCGCTCAACAGCAAGGGCGCGGTCGGCATCAACAATTCGCGCGGGGTGCAGTTGGGCGACCTGGAGCGCGCGATGGATGCGGCGCGGGCGATCACGCTGCCGCACGGGCGGCAGATTCTGCACGTGATCCCGCGCAATTATAGCCTGGACGGTCAAACCGGCCTGCGTAGCCCGCTGGGGATGCTCGGCTTTCGCCTGGAGGTTGAGGCGCATATCGTCACCGCCGCGACGCAGAACATTCAGAATCTCGCCAAGTGCGTCGAGGATGCGGGCGTTTACGTGGACCGCTTCATCCTCAACCCGCTGGCGTCCGGCGATATCGTGCTGACCCCCGAGGAGCGCGAGTCCGGGGTGATGGTGGTCGATATCGGCGGCGGCACGACCGACCTGGCGATGTTCATCGACGGCGCGGTGTGGCACACGGCAGTGATCGCGGTGGGCGGGCAGCACATTACCAGCGACACCGCCGCCGGGTTGCATTTGCCCTCGGACCTGGCCGAAGCGGTCAAGCTCAAGTACGGGCACGCCGATCCGAACGCGGTGAGCGCGCTCGAAGCGTTCCCGATCCAGCCTTTCGGGGAAGACCTGCCGAGCAAGGTCCAGCGAACCGACCTCGCGCACATCATCAATGCACGCGTGGCCGAGATTTTTGAGCTGATCTTGAAAGAGGCCAAGCGCAGCGGTTACGACGGGCTGCTCAAGGCCGGGATCGTGCTGACCGGCGGCAGCAGCATGCTGCCGGGTATCCGCACGGTGGCGCAGAACGTGCTCAAGCTGCCGGTGCGGGTCGCGCAGCCGGAGAACATCACCGGCATGGCTGACACGCTGAAAAACCCGGCTTACAGTACTAGCGTGGGATTGCTCAAACTGGGCCTGATCATGGATCTTGAAGATGACCGTCGCAACGCGATCCGCAACGACCGGCGCGGCAAGGCGGGGGACAAGGTGACGGACTTCCTCAAGGCGGTCATTGAACGGTTGCTACCACGCGAAGAGGAAGAGGATTGAAGGGGCGCGCGTTTGGGGAAGGTTAGCGCCCTGTGCAATTGTGGTTTTCCGTGCGGGGTAGAGGTTAGGGGGTGCAGCGAGTTAGGTGATTCGCACACAATAACATTTTGCCAAAATCAAAAATGCCGTACAATAAACGGTATTACGCGCTATCGGGGTCGTTCGTCTAGCGATTTGATGCGCCACAGCACGCTATACCGGCGACCGTATGCTAAAACGCTATCATTTAGGCTCCGGCGCAGGGCTGTGTTGGTAGTCGTGCCTGAAATGGGGAACATTTATTGCGCACAGGCTACCGGCACTGGCAGGTGCAGGCCAACCCGATCAGGGCCCGCGACCGGATACACCGCAGCATTTATTTAGGAGGGTACGTTCATGTCGGATGCTATGCCAATGGCGGACAACTTCGCAAGCATTAAGGTTGTAGGGATCGGTGGTGGGGGCGGCAATGCCGTCAACCGCATGATCGAAGAAGGTCTGGGGGGTGTTGAGTTCATCGCGATCAATACCGACGGGCAATCCCTCCTGCTGAGCAAAGCCAAAACCCGCGTGCGCATTGGCGACAAGCTCACGCGTGGCCTGGGGGCAGGCGGCAACCCGGAGATCGGGCGCAAGGCCGCCGAAGAGAGCGCCGACGAGCTTTATGAAGTGCTGCGCGGCGCGGATATGGTCTTTATTACATGTGGCATGGGCGGCGGGACCGGCACGGGTGGCGCGCCGGTGATCGCGCAGGTCGCCAAAGAGCTTGGCTCGCTGACGATCGGCGTGGTGACACGGCCCTTCACGTTCGAAGGCTCGCGCCGCATCCAGGCTGCCGAGGCCGGGATTGAGGCGCTCAAGAGCCAGGTCGATACGCTGATCGTGATCCCCAACGATCGCCTGTTGCAGATCGTGGATAAAAAAGCCAGCCTGCAACACGCGTTCGGGATGGCCGACGACGTGCTGCGCCAGGGCATTCAGGGCATCTCGGAGCTGATCACCGTGCCCGGCCTGATCAACCTCGACTTCGCGGACGTGAAGACGATCATGTCCGAAGGTGGCGCGGCGCTGATGGCAGTGGGTCGCGCGACCGGCGAGGACCGCGCGCGCAAGGCCGCCGAAGCTGCGATCAGCAGCAGCCTGCTCGATGTGACCATCGACGGCGCGCGTGGCATCCTGTTCAACGTGACGGGCGGCACGGACATGGCCCTGTTCGAGGTCAATGAAGCGGCGGCGATCATCAAGGAAACCGCGCACCCGGATGTGAACCTGATCTTCGGCGCGGTGATCGATGAGAACATGGGCGAAGACCTGCGCATCACCGTGATCGCGACCGGCTTTGAGCAGACGCGCGTCACGCAGCGCCGCCCGGTAACCAAGCCCGAAGCACGGCCCCGGCAGACCGCTGCCCCGCGCCCGGCCCCGCGCCGGGTCGAGGAACCGGCGGAAGTCGAAGCCGAGCCGGATGCCAACCAGCCGCCGCAGCAACAACAGCCGCCTGCGCGCCGCGTCGAGGAAGAATTCACCTCGCGCGTGTATGATACCGACGACCTGGACATCCCCGCGTTCCTGCGCCGCCGTTAGCGGCACGGCGACGCGGGCAGCGAACACGCTGCCAGATCGCGGCATGGCAATCGAGTCCTGCCGGCTCGCCGGGCGGTGAATCGCATAGCGTGCGATTCGGGGGCCTGCACCGGCACGGGTTGATCGTGCATGGCGTGACCGCACATAAATGTACCCTCTGGACGTTACCTTCCTGTCCGGGTGGCTTGGCCTGCCTGCCTGGAGAAGAAGGTAACGTTTGCGTTGGGCCGTGGGTGCGGCGCGACATGACGGCCTCAGCGCCGTTTCACAGTCAGTTGTTCGCTCATGCAGGAAGTGTAAATAATGATTAAAAGTTTGCATTTTTGGTACCCAGGTACTATATGCTAGAATGGGTGTTCGTGTTACAGTGTGGGTCCATGAAAACGCCATATACAGGGGTACAAATTACGCTCAATCCCTATATATGGGGGATAATGGCCCCGTTGATGTTGGATAACGTGGGATAAATTTTCCGGTTGCACGGCTTAAGAGAGTTTAATGTTTGGCCGGTTCGCGTGTTGATGGTGGCAGCCTGGGTGCAGAAACGTTATGCTGGTGCGCTGCTGCTGGAGACGCAAAATACCGTCGAACCGTTTTTTGACGATCTGGTTACGAAAGGGCCAGTCCGATGAAGTGCCCGTATTGCAGCGCCGAGAACAAGTCGCGCGTTGTCGACACCACGCGCGACTCGCAGGGCGGGATCCGCCGCCGCCGGGAATGTAAGGTGTGCGGGCGGCGGTTCAGCACTTATGAAAAGGTGCTGCGTGCAACACCGTTATTGATCAAGAGCAACGGTGACCGCGAGGCGTTTGACCGCGAGAAGCTGATCCGGGGGATTCAGATATCCTGCGCCAAGCGCCCGATCGCCGCGGCTGACATCACCAATCTGGTCGATCGCATCGAGACGCATTTGCAGCATTTGGGCCGGGACGAAGTCTCCAGCCGCGTGGTGGGCGACATGGTGATCGAGGGGTTGAAAGCGATCGACCCGATCGCGTACATCCGCTACGCCATCGTCTACCTGGGGTTGGACAGCCTAACCAGCCTGCGCGACATGATCGAGGGGCTGCTGGCAGAGGAAGGACCGGCGTCGAAGCGGTCATCGCGCCCGCGCGCCACACCGCAGACGGCGGCTGCCGCGAACGACAGCGGCACCAAAGCGGATGGCGACGGGTCCGGCAGCGCGAGCGAAGCGAACGGGAAATCGCCCGCCGCGAGCGCCACCGGCGATGATCCCGGCACGGCGGACGCGAAATCGACGTCCGCGCCGGCTGTGCCGGATGCCGAGCCGCCGCCTGACTCGACCTCGTCCGGGTAGGGCAAGCTTTAGCCGACGATAAACCGCATAGCATGACCGATTGCCTTGCTGCATCACTGCGGCAGCAGGGATAGCGTGAGCTTTGTCTTTTTTCGGGTGGGGTCCTCAATATCTCGCCCCAAGCGAACACAAAAGGAGATTGAGGCATGGTGGGACAGACGACAGAACACACCGCTGCAACTGACCGGACCAATGGATTCAAGAAAGTGCCCTTGCCGCCGGACCTGAACCGCGAGATCCCGCTGACCGACAACGCGCGTACCGTGCTGAGAAAGCGTTACCTGCGGCGCGGCGACGACGGCCAGCCGGTCGAAACCGAGCAGGAGATGTTCTGGCGGGTGGCGTATCACGTCGCCAAGACGGAAGCGGAGCACGGCGGCGAGATCGAGCCGGTCGCGCGGCAGTTCTACGATCTGCTCACCTCGCTGCGCTTCTTCCCGAACAGCCCGACCTTCACCGGCGCGGGCACGCCGTTGGGCCAGCTTGCCGCCTGTTTCGTGCTTAAGATCGATGACGACATGGGGCGCACCGGGTCGGGCATCTTTGAGACGCTGCGCCACGCCGCGTTGATCCAGCAGACCGGCGGCGGGAACGGGTTCTCATTCAGCAGCCTGCGGCCTAAAGGCGCGCTGGTCAAGTCGTCCAGCGGCCTGGCGACCGGCCCGGTCGGCTTCTTACGCGTCTACGACCAGGCATTTGGGGAGATCGCGCAGGGGGGCTGCGTGACCGGCGACACGCTGGTCGCCACGGCGCAGGGCGGCATCCCGATCCGCGACCTGGTCGGCCAGCGGCCCCTGGTGTACACCTACGACCCGGTGATCGGGCAGCACGCGCTGCGCCACGCGCGCGATGTGCGGCTGACCGGGCGCGGGCGCAAGGTCTACCGGCTGCGCACGGCGGACGGCTTCACGCTCACCGCCACCGCCGACCACCCGATCATGCTGCCGGATGGCGCGTTCCGCCCGCTGGGTGAGCTGGCGCGCGGCGAGACGTTGATGGCGTTCGCCGGGTTGGGACCGGTCGCGGATGTGACGTTCGTGGGGTACGAGGACGTGTACGATCTCGAGGTGCCGGGGACGCATAACTTCGCGGTCGTGGACGGCTCGCGTGGCGGGCGCGGCGTGTACATCCACAACTCGCGGCGCGGGGCGAATATGGCCGTGCTGCGCGTGGATCACCCGGATATTCGCGACTTCATCACGTGCAAGACCGACGAAAACGCGATCACGAATTTCAACATCTCGGTTGGTGTGACAGACGCGTTCATGCAGGCTGTGATCGAGGACAGCGACTTTGACCTGGTCAACCCGCAGGACGGCACGGTCTGGGAGACGGTCCGCGCGCGCGAACTGTTCGACCTGATCGTGAAGCAAGCGCACCACAACGGTGAACCGGGCGTGCTGTTCCTGGACACGGCCAACGCCGAAAACCCGGTCCCGCACCTCTACACGCTGGAGTCGACCAATCCGTGCGGCGAGCAGTTTTTGGGCCCGTTTGAAAACTGCTGCCTGGGGTCGATCAACCTGGCGCAGCACGTCACCGAGGACCAACAGGTCGACTGGGAGAAACTGCGCGAAGCGGTCGTGCTGTCGACGCGCTTCCTTGAGGACGTGGTCAGCGCCAACGCGTACGTGCCCGCCGTGCCGCAGCTTGAAGAGGCCGCGCACCGCGTGCGGCGGATCGGCCTCGGCATTATGGGGCTGGCAGATATGATGTACGCGCTGGGCGTGCGCTACGGCTCCACGACCGGGCAGGAGTTCGCCAGCCAGGTGATGGAGTTCGTGCGCTTCCACGCGATGCAGACCAGCATCGACCTGGCGAAGGAGCGCGGCCCATTCCCGGCGATCACGGGCAGTCTGTACGATCCTGCCGATCTGAAGTGGCAGCCGCCGAAGCCGCTGGTCCCGTACAGCCACGACTGGGGCTGCCCGGAACTGGATTGGTCGCAGATCGTCGCGGGCATCAAGGCGCACGGCATCCGCAACGGGGCGCAGTTGACCATCGCGCCGACGGGCACGATCTCCACCGTCGCGGGCATCGAGGGCTACGGGTGCGAGCCGGTGTTCGCGCTGGCTTACACGCGTTACGTGAACGACGCCGACCGCCAGATCACGCTGCAATACACCAGCCCGCTGTTTGAGCGCGCGCTGCGCGACGCGGGACTCGATGACGCGGCGATCGGGCGGATCGTCGAGAAGGTGAACTCGTCGGGCACGTGCCAGCACATTGAGGAAGTCCCGCCGCACATCCGCGAGACGTTCGTGGTCAGCAGCGACGTGGCTGCCGAGGAACACGTCCGCATGCAGGCGGCGTTGCAGGCGTTCACCGATAACGCGATCTCCAAGACGATCAACTTCCCCGCGGACACGCCAGAACGTGACGTGGCAGATGCTTACCGGCTGGCCTGGGAGCTCGGCTGCAAGGGCCTGACGGTTTACGTGACCGGCAGCCGCGAAAAGGTCGTGCTGGAGACCGCCGCCACCAAGCAGCAGAAGGAAAGCGGTGTCCCGGTGGTGGAGCAGCCGCGCCTGTTCAACGAGGAGAAGAAACCGCGCCCGCGTTACCTCAGCGGCAAGACTTACCGCGTCCAGACGCCGTTGGGCACGACCTACGTCACGGTCAACGAGAACGGCGAAGGCAAGGGCCAGCCGTTCGAGGTCTTCATGCACACCGCGAAGGCGGGATCGGAGACGGCGGCGGTGTCCGAGGCGATGGGGCGCTTGATCTCGTATGTGCTGCGCCTGACCTCGACCGTCAGCCCGCGTAGCCGGCTGCGCGAGGTCGTGCGCCAGTTGGAGAGCATCGGCGGCGTGCGCGCGATCGGGTTCGGCCCGTCCCGCGTGAGCAGCCTTCCCGACGGTGTCGCGCAGGTCTTGCAGGAATACCTGACGGAGAGCGAAGCGCAGGTCGGGCACCCGGCGGACGTGGGGCCGTATGTGCCGGAAAACCAGCTCCCGCTGGAGCTGCCGCCATCCGAGCCGCGCGAGTTGGGCGACCTGTGCCCGGAGTGCGGGGCCGCGACACTGGTCAACGAGGAGGGCTGCCGCAAGTGCTATAGCTGCGGTTTCAGCGAGTGCTGAGGTTTGCCTGCCGCAAGACTGGCGTACCACATAGTGTTTGAATCACAACCCGGCCCGCGTGCCGGGTTTGTGCATTAAGCGACCTGGATATAAGATTGGTTGGAAAACGGTTTGCATAAGTGCGAATTGAGTGTTAGAAAGAGTGTGATGTGCGGCGCGGGAAACCCGGCCTGGAGGGGTGAGGACATGGAGCGCTGGATTACGATCGTGGGCGTGCTGCTGTTGGCGGTTGCGTTGGCGGCGTGCGGTGGCGCCGGACAGGACGGCGACGATACGGACGCGACCCCTGCAGGGGAACCGACCGGCACCGCGACCGCCAGCCCGACCAGGACGCCAGCCCCCACCTCGACGCTGCGGCCCCCGGCCCCGCGCAGCCTGCCGGTGCCGGAAGGCGACCCGCAGCAGTTCGAGACGCCGTTTTCGGCGGGCGCGTTCCTGCGCGAGTCGCTCAGGGGCAACGCCGTTTCGCCGCAGACGGGCGGCCAGCGCGCGACGTACATGCACCCGGACGGTGGAAAGGTCGAGATCACGGTGTACCGCTTCCAGTCGCTGGGCGAGGCGCAGCGCACGGTCGAGTTCACGCTCGGCGGGAACAGCATCGACACGCTGATCGGGGAGCCGTACTACGCCCCGGCGGTGTCCTTTGGACTGGCGCAGGACCGCCAGGGGAGTTACCTCGCGGCCTGGAGCCGTGACCGGTGGGTGTACATCGCCCGCGCGCCTGACCGCGCGTTGCTGGACCAGTTTCTCGCGGTGTACCCGTACTGAGCGCGTCGCGCCGCCCTGGAGGGTTAACTGACATGGTATCTTCACCCGGTACGGCGGGGCGCGGGCGTGTGTGGTGGCGGCGGGGCGTGCGCATCGTCGCGGTCGGCAACGCCCTGGTGCTGCTGGCGATGCTGATCCTCGCTGTGGTGATCGTGGCGTACGGCGCTGAGGACCGCGCCCAGCCTGCAGACGTGATCATCGTGCTGGGCGGGGGCACGCCCGGCACCACAGCCCGCGCGCTGCATGGGGCCGCGCTCTATGCCGAGGGGTACGCGCCGTATGTGTTGTGTAATGGCGCGAATGTCAGCGACGGCCTCAGCGAGGTGGACCGCTGCGCGGCATTGCTGCGCGAGCAGGGTGTCGATCCGGGCGCGATCGTGCTGGAGCCGCGCAGCCGCAACACGCAAGAGAACGCGGTCGAGGCGCGCGCGATCATGGCGCAGCGCGGCTGGCAGTCGGCGGTGCTGGTATCGGACGATTACCATTTGTGGCGGGCGCGCTGGCTGTTCGACCGGCAGGGAATCACGGTCTATCCCAGCCCGGCGCAGGTCACGACCGGGCCAATGGACTGGCTGGAAAAAGCGCATGCTGTGCTGCGCGAGATCGGGGCGACGGTCGTGTTGTTCGGTGCGTCGCTCGTGGAATGAGGTCCAGGGAAGGGCGTGCAGCGGCAGGGATAGCAATTATTGAGAAATCATTGAAAAGACCTCGTGCTGTGCAGTACACTTTATGTATAGTGAACACAAACGGGGGCCATGTCCATCGTGCGGGGCGGGGACGCATTCTTTACATACATCTGCAGGCGCGTCGCGCAGCGGAGCTATGAGTAGCGCGATCTTGAGGAAAACCTTACATGGCTCGAATATTGGTCGTAGAAGACGATACCGATCTACTTTTTTTATACGAGACGATGCTTTCACGGCAGGGGCACGAGGTGGTGCGGGCGGAGAAGACCGCCGACGCGATTCTCCTGCTGACCCACGACGATTACGATCTGATAATCCTCGACATGAACATGCCGGATACCTCGGGCATCAAGGTGCTTGAATTTGTGCGCGACGACGCGCGCCTGGACGGTATCCCGGTGGTTGTCGTGTCGGCCAACGGGCAGTGGCGCGGCCCGTGTTTTGAGTTGGGCGTCGAGCACTTCTTGATCAAGCCGGTGCCCACGCGCCAACTGTTCGGCTTGCTCGACACGCTGCTCTCGTTCTGAGCGGCAGCACGCCCGCGCGCTACCTCATGTGCGGGGCATCACCCTTACGTTAGCTGCTTGCCAGCCCGCCGTCTGGAACAGCGCGCAAGCGTAGGCTGGGCGTGGCGCGAGCGTCGCGCGCCGCCTGCCGTGTGGCGTAGAATGAGAATTGCGAGATGCAGTCGCGCGGCATGTTGTCCCGGTGCCGGGACGCGTCGCAGCACCGCCTCTGCTTTGATCCTGGTGTGCTGCGTTTCCTCGCCAGGCGCGCGTGCCTTATAATGAATGTAAACATTAGCCGTTCCCGAAACCGTCGCAGGCCGAACTGGTCAGGTACACCTGCTGGCCGCGTAAATCCTAGTGAACGCGATTGCAGATCGCCAGATGATATCATGAGCATCCTTCGCAGGAAGACGAAGCGTCGCTTTGCGTCAGTTTCGCCGCTGCGCCGGGCGAATAGAATGCTTTTATTTGGAGGAAAATCCTATGACTATCCGTACATTACGCTGGGCGGGATGGTTTGGTGCCGCCGTGTTGGTCGCGTTCGGCCTCATGTTGGCGCTGGGCGCGCCGCTGCCGGTACTGGGCGCGCCGGGCGCGCAGGATACGCCACCCGCGCCGCGCGTGTTCGATACCGATCCGCTGCCCGGTGAGGAACTCGGTTTCAGCGAGCCGGTGACGTTTTATTTCACGTTGCCGATGGACCCGGGCAGTGTTGACGTGACCGTCGACCCCGCGCTCGCGCTTGATCTGGCGTGGGGGGATGACAACACCACTCTGACTGTGACCCCCGGCGACGAGACCTACGCCCGCGCCACCACGTATACCTTCACCATCGGCGCGGAGGCCGCGTCGGCGGACGGCGTGCCGCTGGAGGAGCCGTTCACGCTGGCGCTGGACACGGTGGGGTATCTTGAAGTCTCCGAAGTGCTGCCGGCACCGGATTCCGAAGCGGTTGATACCGACAGCATCGTGACCGTGATCTTCGACCGCCCGGTGGTGCCACTGGTGACGGTCGAGGAGATGGACACGCTACCCGACCCGCTGCAGTTCGACCCGCCGGTCGAGGGGCAGGGTGAGTGGCTGAACACGTCGATCTACGTCTTCACGCCGGAGGGCGAACTGCGCGGCGGCACGACCTACACCGCGACGGTCGAGGCCGGGCTGGAGGATGTCACCGGCGCGTACCTGCCGGAAGACTTCGCCTGGACGTTCCGCACGATCCAGCCGGACGTGGTGTCGATCACGCCTGGCGCAGGTATGGAGCGCGTGCCGCTGGAGCAGACCGTCAGCGTCGAGTTCTCGCAGGCGATGGACCCGCAACCGACCGAAGACGCGATCACGCTGTGGTATGGCGGGTTGTTCCCGCTTCCGGAGGGCGCGGAGCGAATCGAGCCGCAGCCGGTCAGCGGCACGTTCGAGTGGAGCGATGATTTCCGGCAGGTGACGTTCACGCCGGACGAACTGCTGGAGTTGGAATCGATGTATCGCCTGGAGGTGGACGCCGAAACCGCGCGCAGTGCGACCGGTGCGCAGTTGCGCGAATCCGCGCAAAGCTTGTTCGACACCGTGCCGTACCCGCGCATTGAGGATACGTCACCCGCTGACGGGACCACCGACGCGTCGCCTTATGGCGGTTTTTCGATTCACTTCAACACCAACATGGATATCGACACGCTAGAGGACAAGGTGATCATCGAGCCGGAACCCTGGCGCGAGTTCGATACGTACTACTACGATTACAACAACAGCTACAACCTGGCGTTTGATACTGAGCCGAGCACCGAGTACACGATCACAATCCTGCCCGGCATGGCCGATGAGTACGGCAACACGATCGACGAGGGTATGACGGTCAGCTACATCACCGCGCCGTACCCGCCGGAACTCACGATCCAGGCGACGGGATCGGTCGGCATGTACAGCGCCGCGAACCCCTCGACGCGCGTGTTCGTCACGCACCGCAACATCTCGCGGATTGACCTGTCGCTGTGGCGCATGTCCACCGCGCGGCTGGCGGCGCTCACCGCGGCGGATAGCTACGACGCGTGGCGCAGCTTCACGCCGCGCCCCGCTGACCTGTTGCGCCAGTGGACGATCGATGTCAGCGCGCAGCAGGACACGCGGCGCTACGAGCTGCTTTACATCTCCGACAGCGGCCCCAGCGGAATCGCCAACATCGAGTGCCTCGGCGCGCCGGACCCACGCGTAAAGGTCGGGGACGTGGTCCTCGTGACGCGCCAGGACGAGCGCCCCTTGAACGTGCGCCAGGAGCCGAACCTGGGCGACAACGTGGTGACGCAGGTGCTGCCCGGCGACGCAATGCAGATCACCGGCGGGCCGTTCTGTTCTGACGGCTACCTGTGGTGGCGCGTGCGCCTGGACAACGACATCAGCGGCTGGGTCGCCGAGGGCGACCAAAGCATGTACTACATCGAGCCACTGGGCGCGGTGCCGGACGACCCCAACGCGCCGGAGTCGGATGCCATCGGACAGCCCTACACGCCGGACGCGCTCGATCCGGGCGCGTACTTCCTGGCCGTGACCTCGCCGGAGACCGAGCAATACGACGGCAACCGGCGCGAGCATGTACTGCTGGTGCAGTCCGTGAACCTGTCCTTGAAGTTCAGCCAGGACAGCGCGCTGGCGTGGGTCACGCACATGGAAAGCGGCGCGCCGGTGGCGGGCGTGCCGGTGATCTTCTACAACGCGGACTACAACCCGGTCGCGCGCGCGGTGACGGATGCCGACGGGCTGGCGGTGGTCGAGATTCCGCACCTGAGCGACCTCTACACCACGATGTACGCGCTGGTGAACCAGGACGACCTGTTTGGGTTTGCCTCAAGCCAGTGGTCGAACGGCATGGACCCCTGGCAGTTCGAGATGCGTGGGGACTACGAGCCGGAAGACTTCACGATCTACCTCTACACCGACCGCCCGATCTACCGCCCGGGGCAGCCGGTCTACTTCAAGGGCATCATGCGCCAGCAAAAGGACGTGGCGTACTTCCTGCCGGAGCGCCGCGAGGTCCCGGTGAAGGTGTACGACGACCGGGGCGAGGAGATCTACAGCGCGATGCTGCCGGTCACGCCGCAGGGATCGTTCAGCGGCGAGCTGATGCTCGATGAGGACGCCCCGCTGGGCTACTACCGGATCGTGGTGGACACGGGCAGCAACCGCCGCAGCCAGTTCGGCCTGAGCTTCAACGTCGCGGAGTACCGCGCGCCGGAGTTCCAGGTCAACCTGACGCCGGAACGCGACGAGGTCGCGCAGGGCGACACGATCCGCGTGCTGGTGGACAGCACCTACTTCTTCGGCGGCCCGGTCAGCAACGCGGACGTAAGCTACAGCGTGCTGTCGAACGCGTACCGCTTCAACTACACCGGCGACGAGCCGGGCTACTGGTCCTTTACGGACGAGAATTACGACTTCTACGCGCCGGAGTACTACGGTCCGACCGGCGGCCCGGTGGCGGAAGGCGAAGGCACGACCGACGACCAGGGGCGCTTCATGATCGAGCTGGTGGCCGACCTGGGCGACGAAGCCGAGAGCCGGAACTGGACGGTCGAGGCGCGCGTGGTGGACGAGAGCGACCAGTTGGTCGCGGGCCGCACGACGATCACCGTGCACCAGGGCCTGCTCTACGTGGGCCTGCAGCCGCAAGAGTACATCGGTTATGCCGGGCGCGAGAGCCTGGTCAACCTGCTGGCGGTGGACTGGGACAGCCAGCCCATCGCGCGGCAGGATGTCGATTACGAGGTGGTCGAGCGCCGCTGGTTCAGCGTGCAGGAAGAGGACGAGTTCGGGCGCACGGTGTGGACCTGGGACGTGCAAGAGGAGCCGGTCGCGGATGCATCCGGTACGGTGACGACCGGCGCGGACGGGCTGGCGCAGATCGCGTTCACGCCGCCGGTCGGTGGTGTGTACAAGGTCTACGCGACGACCACCGACGACGCGGGCAACACGATCACGTCCAGCGTGTTCCTGTGGGTCAGCGGCAGTGACTTCGTCAACTGGCGGCAGGAGAACAACAACCGCATCCAGTTGATCACCGACCAGGACGAATACGAGGTCGGCGACACCGCCGAGATCCTCATCCCGTCGCCCTGGCAGGGTGAGGCTTACGCGCTGGTCACGGTCGAGCGCGGCGATATCCTGGCGCATGAGGTGCTCAAGCTGGAGACCAACAGCACGGTCTACGAACTGCCGATCGAGGAGCGCTTCGCGCCGAACATCTTCGTCAGCGTGATGCTGGTCAAGGGCGTGGACGAGAACAACCCGACCACGCAGTTCCGCATGGGCATGACCGAGCTGCAGGTCGATACGGCGCGCCTGGTGATGAACCTGGACGTCGAGCCGAGCGTTGATGTCGCGGCGGGCGAGTTCGCCGGGCCGGGCGACGAGGTGACCTACACGATCACCGCGACGGACTGGGAAGGTACGCCGGTGCCCGGCGCGGAGATCGGCGTCGGCCTGACCGACCTGGCCGTGTTGAGCATCGCGCCGCCGAACAGCCCTGACCTGTTGCCGTTCTTCTACAGCAATCGCGGCGTGACCGTGCGCACGGCCAGCGCGCTGTCGATCAGCGTTGACCAGGCCACGCAGGTGATCATCGACACGATCAAGGGTGGCGGCGGCGGTTACGGCGAGGGCGGCATCTTCGAGGTGCGCCAGGAGTTCGTCGATACCCCGCTGTGGGAACCCAGCGCCGTGACCGACGCGGACGGGCAGGCGACGGTCAGCGTGACGCTGCCGGACAACCTGACCACGTGGCGGCTCGATGCGCGCGCCGTGACGACCGGCGAAGACGGGCCGATGCTGGTCGGGCAGACCACGTTCGACCTGCTCAGCACCAAGCCGGTGCTCGTGCGTCCCGCAACGCCGCGTTTCTTCGTCGCGGGGGATAACGCGACGGTGGGGATGGTGGTCAACAACAACACCGCCGAGGACTTGCTGACCGAGGTCACGCTGGAGGGCTACGGCTTTGAGCTGGCGGACGGCGAAACGCTGTCGCAGTGGGTTGAAGTCCCCGCTAAGGGCCGCGCGCGCGTCAACTGGTCGATCGTGGTGGGCGACGTGCCCGAAGTCGACCTGACCTTCTACGCCAACGCGGGCGACGGGGCCTACACCGACGCCAGCAAGCCGACCGTCACGCAGGGCGATCCGCTGCCGGTGTACAAGTACGAAGCGCCGGAGACGGTGGGCACTGCCGGGACGCTGTACGGCCCTGAGGCGAGCAGCCGCACCGAGGTGATCGCGCTGCCGCGCCGCTTCGACGTGACGCAGGGCGAGCTTACGATCAACCTCGATCGCTCGCTGGCTGCCGCGACGATCGACGGGCTGGACTGGCTGGAGAACTTCCCGCACTACTGCATCGAGCAGATCATCAGCCGCTTCCTGCCCAACGCGATCACGCTGCGCGCGCTGGAGAGCCTGGATATCGATGACCCGGTGCTGCAAGCCCGGCTCGAAGCCCAGGTCGGCTTCGCGCTGCAGCGGCTTTACAACCAGCAGAAGGTCGACGGCGGTTGGGGCTGGTTCCCGCAGGACGAGTCCAACCCGGTCGTCACGGCCTACGCGCTGATCGGGCTGGTCGAGGCGCAGCGGTCGGGCTTCACCGTGGACGCGGATGTGATCAACAACGCGGCGGACTTCGTGCGCGACTCGCTGCGCACGGTCCGCGCGCAGGACGAACCCTGGCGCATCAACCGGCAGGCGTTCCTGCTCTACGCGCTGGCACGCGTCGATCGCGGCGAATTCCAGCGCACGGTGCGCCTGTTCGACGAGCGCGAATCCATGAGCCTGTACGCGAAGGCGTACCTCGCCATGACGTTCCACATGCTCGACCCGGACGACGGGCGCGCGATGGAACTGGTTAACGACCTGAACAGCGCGCTGGTTCTCAGCGCGACGGGCGCGCACTGGGAAGAGACCTACCACGACTTCTGGAACTGGAACACCGATACGCGCACCACTGCGCTCGGCCTGATGGCGCTGGCGCAGATCGACCCGGAGAACCAGATGATCCCGAACATCGTGCGCTGGCTGATGGTCGCGCGGGATGCCGATCACTGGGAGACGACGCAAGAAACGGCGTGGTCCGTGATGGCGCTGACCGAGTGGATGGTCGTCACCGGCGAGCTGTACCCGGATTACACCTTCCGTGTGGAGCTGAACGGCGAGCGCCTGATGCTCGAAGACGACACCGCCACGCCGGACAACGTCAAAGAGACCGCGACGCTGGTCGTCGAGGTCGCGGAGTTGCTGGCCGACGAGGCCAACCGGCTCGCGATCAGCCGCAGCGCGGGCGACGGCAACCTGTACTACACCGCGCACCTGACCGCCTACCTGCCAGTGCCGGAGATCGAGGCGCTGAATCGCGGGATCGTCATCGACCGCAAGTACAGCCTGCAAGACGATCCGGACGCCACGCCGATCACCTCGGCGGAAGTCGGGCAGCCGGTGCAGGTGACGCTGACCATCATCGCGCCCAATGACCTGCACTACGTGGTGGTCGAAGACCCGATCCCGGCAGGCGCGGATGCGATCAACCCGAATCTGGAGACCACCTCCCAGGTCGGCACGCGCCCGACCCTGAGCCGCGAGCGTCCGCTGAGCCAGGGCTGGGGCTGGTGGTGGTTCTCGAACACCGAGTTCCGCGACGAAAAGGTCGTGCTCTACGCGACGTATCTACCGCGCGGCACGTACCAGTTCGAATACGTGATCTACCCCGGGCTGGCGGGTGAGTACAACGTGATCCCGCCCACCGCGCAAGAGTTCTACTTCCCTGAGGTCTACGGGCGCGGCGAAGGCTCGACCTTCACGATCACCGGCGGCAGCGCGTCGGAGACGGTCCCGCCGCCGCCGGAAGCCGCACCGCTGACGCAGGCGTTCACGCTGCCTGCGTCCGGCGTGACGGTGCAGTACCCGGAGGGGTGGGTTGCCCAGGAAGGCACGGACGGCACGATCGAGGTTGCCAGCAGCGCGGAGGCGCTGGCGGACCTGGGCACGCAAGCCGATATCATGCCCGGTGAGGCAGCGTTTGTCGTCATGCGGCCCATCGCGCTGGCGGACCTGGGCGGCCTGACGGCGGCGGAGTTCGCCGCGATGGTCGCAGAGTCTTCGACGCAGGACGACGCCAGCGCGACCGCGAGCAGCGTCGAAAGCGTCACAGTTGACGGGCGCGAGGTGGCGCTGTTCACGCTCAGCAGTAGTGACAGCAACACCGAGGGGTTTGTCGCCGCGTACGAGGATGCCGGTCACGTGATCGTGACGGCGGCGCTGACCTACGCGGGCGAACTCGCTGCCAGTGAGCCGACGCTGCACGCTATGATCGGCGGGGTGTCGTTCGATCCCGCGCCGGTCGCGGCGGCGGAGGAGGAGGCCGCAGCCGACGAGAGCAGTCCCGCACCTGGGGATGACGCCGCGCTGACCGAGACCTATACAACGGCATTCGGCCTGAGCTTCGACCACCCGGCAGGCTGGTTCGCGATCGATGACCCGTCGCAGGGCGTGGTGCAGACGGCGAACCGCGAAGCTGCCGTGATGAGCGGTCGGTTTGAGCCGGGCGACTCCGGGCTGGTGATCTTCGACCCGGTGTATATGGCCCAACTGCCCGCCAGCACGCCGGATGAGCTGCTGCGCACGTTCATGCAACTGCTGGAGGCGCAGGACAGCCCGATCACGTTCGGTGCGGTATCCGAGTTGTCGACGCGAGGCATGACGGTACCTTACGTCCCGCTGACGCAAAGCGAGGCCGAAGGGGCCGCGCTGGTGCTGGAACGCGGCGCAGCGGGTGATGACCTGGTGCTGGTGTTCCTGGCGGCGTACGAGGGCGAGTTCATCGACGCCCGCCCGCTGCTGCTGGATATCGTCGCCAGCATCTCGTATGACGCGCCCTGACCTGTGAAATTTCTGTGAAAATGGCGGCGTGCGGGTAAGCGTTCCCCGCGCGTGGTCCCGGATGGCCCCTCACACGAGGGGCCGTTTTTGATTCTAGGAATCATGTCCTGCTGTGTAGGGGGTTCAAATCTGTTATAAATGTGGTATAAAGCATTGTGAGGAACAGAAAACTTCAATTTTATCTTAATGGTGGAAAAGGACTGTGGCGATCGATGAAACGCGGGAACGTGGTAGCGGTCGTAGTGGTATTGGTGCTGCTGGGCGCGGTGGGGCTCCCGGCGCGGGCGCAGAGCGGTGAGTATGCGACATTTGTGAGCAACGACATGGCCTTCGGGTTTGCGTACCCGGCGGACTGGCAGCCGGTGATCGATGCCGAGTACGGCACGGTCGATGTGCTGTTCGGGGACAGTTCGGTGTTTGTCTACCCGCCCGTGACGCTCAAAGGGTGGGGGTTGGTGGTTGATTCCCCGGTGCAGGTGCTCAAGCTGCTCGCGCCGGACTGGGAGTTACGCAGCAGTGACGTGCAGGAATTCTTCGACGGTGCGCTGGTGTTCACTGAAGCGCAGGACGCCAACGGCGATCTGTATTACAACCTGGTGTTCGCGCTCTCGATGAGCAACGGCTCGTTCGCGCTGATGGACAGTTACATCGATGCGGACGATTTCGAGGCCCACGTCGAGGACCTGATGGTCATGGCGAGCACGATGGACACGCTGCACGGTAGGGCGGTCCAGGACCCGGCGGCGCTCGCCGAGCTTGACGCCAGCGTGCAGGCGCTGCGGCAGGTCGTGCGCGGGGAGGCGGTCGGCCCTGGCGGTGCGGCGCTACATGGCTTTGGCGCGGGTGGGCCGGCGGCGATGGTGGAGCTGCAACCTGCCCGCTGAAGACCGAAAACTTAAACTAATGGCGTTTTGTCACAACAAGGAAGGCGACCGGTGGGTTTATTCGACCAGGCCACGAACACCCAGGACCTTGAAGCCACGCTCTTAACCGCCGGATTCCAGGCGACGGGCGTGCTGAATGTGATCGGCGTGCTGCAGACGTTCATCAACGACGAGCGCAAGAACGTGTTTGCGTTGCGTGAGGCGCAGCTTTACGGGGTGGTGCAGGGCAACCCCGCCGCCAGCATGCGCGTCCCGGAGCTGTATCTGCGCAAGGACGAATGCCACGTCGTGGTGTTTGGCGAGCGGTTCCCTGGCGAGCAAACCGGCTTGATGCCGCGCGCGGAACGCCTCGCAGTGTATACCTCGCATTACGTGATCCAGGGTGATTTTTACATGGGCACGGACGCGCTGCTCAGCGACTTCATTCACTCGTCGAAGTCGCCGTTCGTCGCGGCGACCAATGTGGCGATCTTCCCGCTGTTTCCGGCGCAGGTGGCGGTTGTGCAACAGGCACCGCTGGCGTATGTCCATCAAGCCAGCGTGTGCATGCATCACGCGCTCTAAAGGCCATTTGGACAAGGGGCGCATTCCGGGAACGATTCTGCCCGGCTCCGCGTGATTAAACAGGGTGTGCGCGATCCCCTTCGTCGCTGTGCGCTTTCGCGTGCGGCGATCCGCGTTATAATCGGGAGCCAGTTTCGAATACACTAACGAAAGCCACCGCCCTGCCCATGACGTACCAGACACTCACACCCCCACCGGACCGGTGGGACGATTTTGTCGAACAACATCCACGCGCCCACCTGCTGCAACTCAGCGCATGGGGGGCGCTCAAACAGGCGTTCGGCTGGGAGCCGGTACGCGTCGCGCTGGCGGACGACCGGGGCGATCTCGTGGCGGGCTGCCAGGTGCTGCTGCGGGCGCTGCCGCTGAAGCTTGGGCGCTTCGCCTATATCCCCTACGGCCCGCTGGTGGACTGGACGGATGCGGCGCAGGTTCGCGCGTTGGCCGGCGCGATCGACCAGGTCGCGCGGCAGCACGGCGCGGCGTTCGTGAAGATCGAGCCGGGGCTGTATTTGCATGACGTGGACTTCGCCGCCGCCGGGTTCCGCCCCAGCCCGCAGACGATCCAGCCGCCGCGCACGATCGTGCTGGACATTGATGCTGACGACGAAACGATCCAGAAGCGCATGAACCAGAAGACGCGCCGCAACATCCGCAAGAGCAACAAGCTTGACGTGGCGATCAGCATGGGCACGCACGCTGATCTGCCGGCGTTCACCACGTTGATCGCGGAGACGGGCGCGCGCGGCGGTTTTGGCGTGCACACAGCAGATTACTACGTGCGCGCCTTCGACCTGTTCGCCCCGCAGGAGCGCGTCGGGTTGATCCTGGGGCATTATGGCGATCAACTGCTCGCGGCGGTGATGGTGTTCCGCCTGGGGGATTGGGCGTGGTATTTCTACGGCGCATCGTCCACGGCAGAACGTAAGCGCATGGCGTCCTACGGTGTGCAGTGGGCCGGGATCGAGTGGGCCAGGGCGCAGGGCGCGCGCTATTACAATATGTACGGCGTGCCCGACGCGCCCGCCGAACAACTCGAAGCGCAGTTTCAATCACGCTCGGATGGGCTGTGGGGCGTGTACCGCTTCAAACGCGGGTGGGGTGGCGAAGTTGTGCGCGGTGTGGGCGCGTGGGACCGTGTCTATAACCGGGTGGTATACGCCGCGTACCGGCTGGCGCTGCGCGTGCGCGGCGATCATGAGTGAGTAGTACGCAGCATGGCTATCGAACGGTTGTCGCCTGATCATTCGCTCTGGGCCGATTTCTGCGCGCACCTGGACCGTCACGGCATGGCGCGCGAGGTACTGCAGGCCCCTGACCTGCTGCTGCCGGGGCTGTACGCGTTGAGCGCGGTGCAAGCGGACCGGGTCATCGGGCATATCACGCTGAAGATGCAGCCGATCCTCATCCCGGCTGCCGTGCCGGGCACGGCCCCGCGCAAGCTGGCCGGTACGGGTGGGCGCTCGCTGCGCGAACTGTTCGTGCGGTCGTTCGCCGTTGATGCCGCGCATCGCCGCCAGGGGCACGGGCGCGCGTTGCAGCTCGCCGCGCTGGAACTGGCGCGCTGCCTGGGCTGCTACCAGTTGCGGTCCTGGTCGTCGCTGGACAAAACCGCCAATTACGCGCTCAAGCTGGAACTGGGCTTTGCCGTGCACCCCGCGATCCAGCACACTGCCGAAGGGCTGCCGGTTTGCGGCGTGTATTTCGTGCAGGTGGTGTGAGGCCGGGCGCGGTAGGGACGCGGTGTGCGGTATCACTGGCTGGCCTGGGTCACCCGGCCCAGATGAATCTCGCTCATCTTGCCCTGCGCGCAGCGGGCGCGTTCCGTCACAATAGACTATCGTAATCGATAGTTACGGTTGCCTGGGGCGCGCGACCGGCGCGACCGGCTGCCCGAAAGGAGCGCGTTACGATGACATTGCTAGAACTCGTAGTGCTTTTGGTCGTTGCGGCGGTAGTCGGCAGTATCGGGCAGATGCTGTCGGGGTATTATCTTGGCGGCTGCCTGGTGTCGGTGGTGGTGGGGTATGTCGGCGCGTTGATCGGCGTGTGGCTGGCGCGCGAGCTGGACCTGCCGGCGCTGCTGGTGATCACCATCAGCGGGAACAGCTTCCCGCTGATCTGGTCGATTGTGGGCGCGGGGATATTCTCCGCTGCGGTCGGGTTGGTCACGCGCCGCCGTCCGGCGTAGTGATCTTCGAAAGGATGCGGCATGACGATCACAATAGATGGCGAAACCTTTGCATTGCTGCTGGTCGGGGTGCTGGCAGGTACCGCTGCCGCGCTGGTGATCGAACGCAGCACCCGCAGCGGGCGCAGACTGCTGCGCAACGTGAGCATCGGCGTCATCGGGGCGCTGGTGGGCGAGTTCGTGTTCGACGAACTGGGGCTGGTCGATGATATCCCGGACTTCCTGACCGGCAGCATCACGGCGGCGGATGTCCTGGTCGCGTTTACCGGGGCCGTGCTGCTGATGTTGATCTGGCGGCGCTTCCGGTGAGTCCCCTGGCGTGCTCGCGGCGCACGGGTTGACGCGGCGCGTCGTGCGGGTATACTCGCGGATCGATGTGCTTCATATGCCACAACCATGCACCGCGATCACGTAAGGAGCGAGCCAGCGTATGTTTTTCTTCCGCTTCATAATCCCTGTGCCGGCCCTGAAGTTGGCCGGGCGGGGATTGCAGCGCCGTTTCAGTTTTGGGCCAGCGTGCTACAGACGCACGGAGGCGCGGGCGTGACGGCGTTAACCCCGACCCTGGTCGCGGATCGGGACGCGTGGCATGCCCTGCTGCGCGATCTGCCCTGCGCGCACGTCCTGCAGACGTGGGATTGGGGCGCGTTCAAGCAGCGCGAGACCGGCTGGGTGCCCGAACGTTTCGCATATCGTGACGCTTCCGGCGCGGTCGTCGCTGCCGCCTCGGTCCTGACGCGCGCCGCCGGGCCGCTGCGCGTGGTGTACGTCCCGAAGGGGCCGGCGCTGGACTACAGCGAACCGGCGCACGTGGGCGCGGTGCTCGACCACCTGCAGGGGATCGCCCGGCAGCGCCGCGCGGTCTGGCTGAAGATCGATCCGGACGTCGTCGCGGGGACCGGCATCCCCGGCGGCGCGGACGGCGACCGGCCCCCGCAGCCCGACCCGCTGGGCGAGGCCGTGATGCAGACTCTGCGGCGGCGCGGCTGGCGCTTCAGCGCGTCGCAGGTGCAGTTCCGCAACACGATCGCGCTTGACCTCGCGCCGGAGACCGACGATATCCTGATGGCGATGAGCCAGGGCACGCGCCGCAAGGTGCGCGTCGCCGCGAAGAAAGGCGTCAGCGTGCGCGTGGCCGACCGGCCCGGCGACCTCGAGACGCTTTACGCGCTGTATACGGAGACGGGCCAGCGCCAGGGCTTCCTGATCCGCCCGCTGGACTACTACCGGCAGGCGTGGGCGAATTTCATCGCGGCGGGGCTGGCGGTGGCGTTTCTCGCGGAGTGGGAAGGACAGCCGCTGGCAGGGCTGGTGCTGTTCCACTTCGGCCCGAAAGCGTGGTATTTCTACGGCATGAGCAGCGACCGCGAGCGCAACCGCATGCCGACCTACGCGCTGCAGTGGGCTGCGATCCGGTGGGCGAAAGAACACGGCTACGCGACCTATGATTTCTGGGGCGCGCCGGACACGTTCAGCGAGGACGACCCTATGTGGGGCGTCTACCGCTTCAAGGACGGGTTCGGCGGGCAGGTCGTGCGGCATATCGGCGCGTGGGATTACGTGCCCAACCGGGCGTTATACTGGGCCTACGAGCGCCTGATGCCGCGCGTGCTGGCGCTCATGCGGCGGTTGCGGCGGTAGGATAGCTGCTGCAACGTCACGCTATGGCTGTGCGTAGAAACAGGTAGCCAGGACGGTACCGGAAAATCATACGAAAGGGCTGGTTGCTATGGGCTGTTTACGCGCGCTGCTGTGTTTGATCTTGCCGCCGCTGGCGGTGCTCGATCGTGGGTGCGGCACGGTGCTGATCGTCACGGTGCTGACGCTGGCAGGCTGGGTTCCCGGCGTGATCGCGGCGCTGCTGCTGAACGCGATCCACGAGACACGCTGAGCACGGTGCAGCGATGCGCCGCGACCGCAGCGTGTTCTGCGCCGGACTCAAAACGCCCCTGGATCGCCGCGATCCAGGGGCGCGGTTCGTTCAGGCACCCGGTGCGGCTGCCGTGATTATTCGGCGTCCTCGGCGGGCGGCGTGAACACGATCGTTTCCGCGATGTTCATTAGCACGCTTTCGTATTGATCCGCCTGGCCCTCTGCCGCGATCCCGATCGTCAGCACAATGTTGTCATTCTGCAGGAACGCGATGAAGAAGCCGTCGCTGTTGCTCTCGTTCTCCGTGACGCGCTGTATCCGCGCGTCGGTGTCGCCGATGGTGATCGTTTCGACCTCGCCGCGGGTGGTCATGCCTTCGCCGGTCATCAGGCCGACCAGCATACCGAACACGTCATCCAGCGAGGCGTCTTCGGCGTCCATCCCCAGTTCCGCCACCGGGACCGCCGAGATCACGAACCCCACTTCGCCTTCTGCGGGAGCCGCTTCACTTGCGTCCCCGCTTTGCATCTTGTCCAGCACATCCTGGCTGTTGGCGAGGTAAACCTGCTCGAATTCTTCCATCGCGGCCCAACCGTCCGGGTACTTGAACGTGAGGCCGAATTCCGACTCGAAGGTCTGGTTCAGTGCTGCCGCATCGCCGTTGCCGTTGTCGTCGCCATTGTCATCATCCCCGCCGCAGGCTGCCAGGGCCAGCGGGACGATCAGCAGCAGGACAAACAGAAAATAGTGCCATTTCTTGGTCATTGTCAGGTTGTTCTCCTTTTATGCCGTAAGGCGTAAAGAAACATTGGCGCGCAAGCGATCGCGTGCTGAACGTCCGGAAATCAGTCGCGACGCGCGCTGCTTGGTGAGTGTTTAGCACATTTCGCGCGTAACTTCAACGTTTCAACACATTTATTTTCAGGTTTTTTACGGGTCTGGTGCTTTGTGCTTACAGCCTGGCGCTGCCGGCTGGTGGGTGTGGCAGCCAGCGAGATTCGTAAGGGCGTAAATGCGTCCGGTGGCGTGTTCTGACGCGGTGTTGCAGGCATAACCGTTGATGCGTTTTGTTTTCGTTGGCGCGTGTGCTAGAATGGTGGGCGTTCGTGTGTGGCATAAATCACACGCACGCGAACAGCGCGCGGTACGGTGAGCCAAAATTGCTCTCAGGTTGGCGCGCTGTTATACTAACCGCGCGTGTAATAGATTGCTCGACCCTGTTCCTTGCAGACTTCGCTGGAGGGGGAATTAAGCATTATGTCGTTAACCGAATGGGTTTTTGTTGGCTTATTCTTCGCGTTGGGCTGGACGCTGCCCGCGGTGCCCATTGTAGCGGGCAAAATCCTCGCTCCTAAGCGTCCGAACCCGGTAAAAAACAAGACCTACGAATGCGGCGTCGAGATGCGTGGTTCGCCCTGGGCGCGGTTCCGTGCCGAGTGGTACGTGTTCGCGCTGGTGTTTGTGGTGTTCGATGTTGAGCTGGTGTTTTTGTTCCCCTGGGCGCTGGCTTATAACCAATTGGGTATGTTTGCGCTCTTCGAGATGGTCGTGTTTATCGTCCTGCTCGCTGTGGCGCTGGTTTATACGTGGCGCAAAGGCGCGCTGGAATGGTCGTGACAGGCTCTGGCGGGTCGGACTGCATCGTGCAGCCGGCCTTTTGCTAGATGCTGGGACCGCCGGTGAGGGGGTGCGTCACGCTCTTTGCGCGCTCCAAAGCCGGCCTGTTGTGAACGAACGAGCTGTTGATATCTGCATGTCGCCGGAGACGACGGATGGTAGATTTTCTGCAAAGTATTGGGTTGTCGCACGACCTGGCGTACGTGATCGCGCGGGCGTTGGGCGTGTTTGTGGTCGGCGGCTTTGGCTTGCTCTGGACCTTGTTCGGCATCTGGCTGGAGCGTAAAGTCGCGGCCCGATTTCAGGATCGTGTCGGCCCGAACCGTGTCGGCCCGTTTGGGCTGGTGCAGTCGATCGCTGATACGGTGAAAATTGTGATCAAAGAAGACATCATGAACGAGGGCGTCGACCGCTGGGTGTACAACATCGCGCCGATCCTGTCGGCGATGTCGGTGATGTTGCTGTGGGTTGTCGTGCCCTTCACGGCGACGTGGATCGGCGCGGACCTGAACATCGGCGTGGTGTACCTGGTCGCGGTCGGCTCGTTCGGCACGGTCTCGGTGGTGATGGCGGGCTGGGCCAGCAACAACAAGTACGCGCTGATCTCGGCGTTCCGCGCGGTGGCCCAGTTGGTCAGCTACGAGGTGCCGCTGGTGCTCTCGCTGCTGGTGCCGGTGCTGATGGCCGGCACGCTGAGCGTTCAAGGGATCGTCGAAGCGCAGCACATCATGTATCTCTTCGCCGTGCCACTGACGGTGCTCATCTTCCTGGTCAGCGGGCAGGCGGAAACCGGGCGCGGCCCGTTCGACCTGCTCGAAGCGGAGTCGGAGCTGGTGTCGGGCTTCCACATCGAGTACTCCGGCATGAAGTTCGGCATGTTCTACGTGGCGGAGTTCCTGCACGCGTTCACGCTCGGTGTGCTCGCGGCGCTGCTGTTCATGGGCGGCTGGCGCGGCCCGTTCGCGGAAGACATCATCCCGCTGGGCTTTGTGTACCTGCTGATCAAGAGCTTGC
Source organism: uncultured Anaerolineaceae bacterium (assembly GCA_964425755.1). GTDB lineage: Bacteria > Chloroflexota > Anaerolineae > Aggregatilineales > Aggregatilineaceae > CAYRNY01. The sequence continues at coordinate 138,201 of CAYRNY010000001.1, read as the reverse complement.
TCGCCTACTTCGTGTTGATCTGGGTGCGCATGACGTTACCGCGCTTGCGCATTGATCACCTGCTGAACTTCAGCTGGAAGTTCCTGGTCCCGCTGAGCCTGGTGAACCTGGTGGTTGTGGCGTTCGTGTGGAAGGCGCTGCCCGGCACGGACTCGATCGCGAGCTTCCGTGATGCGCTGGTGCCGACGCTGGCGCTGCTGCTGGTGAACGTGGCGATGTTCCTGGCGGTCGGCGCGGTGCTGCGCGAATGGGGCCGCCGCGACCGCGAGCGCATCCAGTTGCGCATCGCGGCAGTCGAGGGGCCCGCGCCGGACGAAACGCTGACGACCGGTCCCGCGATCGCCGGGGCCGCTGACTAGGAGGGGGCTGCATGGATATTGAACTGCTGGTGTTCCTCGTCTTTAGCGCGCTCACGTTAAGCAGCGCGCTGATGGTGGTCACGACGCGTAACCTGTTCCACGCGGGGCTGTACCTGATGCTGGCGTTATTGGGCGTGGCAGGGCTGTTCGTGCTGCTGATGGCGTTCTTCCTGGCCGGGGTGCAGGTCGTGCTGTACATCGGCGCGATCGCGATCTTGATCATCCTGGCGGTGATGCTCACGCCGAACGTGACGCGCATGACGCACATCTTCAACGTCCAATGGCCGGTCAACGCGGCGCTGGTGGTGGTGTTCTTCCTGCTGCTGGTGTCGGTTGTCTCGCCGGTGATGGGCGAGCTGGGGCTGGCGGATAACTGGGGCGCGGACTTCACCATCGACGATCCCGCCGCCGTGCCGGAAGACAGCATCACCCAGTTGGGCAAGGACCTGGTCGATCCTGAAAAGTATATGCTGCCGTTTGAGATCGCCTCTGTGTTGTTGATGGCGGCGCTGGTCGGCACCGTGCTGATCGTGAACCCACGCGGGACGGAGTCTGACGCGGCAGAGTCAGAGCCGGATGACGATTAGGCGCGCGCGGCTCCCGGTGACCGTCTGCAGGCGGGTGCCGGTTGCTGTGGCGCGGTGTTTATGAGGCAAGAGAGTGCTTATGGTTCCCTTATGGATGTACCTCGTGGTGGCGGCAGCCCTGTTCAGTATCGGGATGTTTGGGGTGCTGTCGCGCCGCAACGCCATCGCGATTTTGATGGGCATAGAGCTGATGCTGAACGCGGTAAATATTAATCTGGTCGCGTTCTGGCGCTACGGGACGCCGGCGGATTTAAGCGGCCAGGCGTTCGCGGTGTTTGTCTTTGTGGTCGCTGCGGCGGAAGCTGCGGTAGGTCTGGCGCTGATCATCAGCATCTATCGCCGCCGCCAGTCGGTGATCGCTGACGACGTGGACATGATGCGGTGGTAGCCCGCTCGTCGTTCTCAGTGGTCAGTCGGCGGACGGCGACCACGCCACATTGAGGACGTCGAAACGACCAACCGCGTCGCCACCAGGGATATTGGGCACAAACACACGTTAATACAGGAAACGGCTTATGGATGTGAACTGGTTAAACGCCGATTATCTACCCTGGCTGATCATGCTGTTCCCGCTGCTGAGTTTTGGCGCGATTGTCTTCGGCATGGGGCGCAGCGTGGTTGCCAGCCAGGTGACTGCCATCGTCGGCATCGGCATCTCGTGGGTGCTGAGCCTGGTCTTGTTCGCCAAGACCGTGTGGCAGGCCGACGAGACGCTCGGCGAGCGCGTTTACGGCAGCTCGCTGGAATGGCTGGATGTGGGCGCGTACACCTTCCGCATGGGCGTGCTGGTCGATCCGCTGGCCGCGTACATGCTGTTGATGGTGCCGCTGGCCGCGCTGATGATCTTCATTTACTCGGTCGGGTACATGCGCGGCGACCCCCACAACGCACGCTTTTTCGCGTACCTGTCGCTGTTCGCGGGCGCGATGCTGACGCTCACCGTCGCCGATAACCTGCTGCTGCTGTTCATCGGCTGGGAGGTGATGGGCTTCTGCTCGTACTCGCTGATCGGCTTCTGGTTCCACAAGAAGAGCGCGATGGAAGCGGGCGTGAAGGCGTTCATGACGACGCGCGTGGCGGACGTGTTGATGCTGGTCGGCATCGGCTACCTGTTCGTGACGACCGCGACGTTTGAGGGCACCGGCCCGACGCTGAACTTCCGCGATATCCTCTACAATGAGGCGATGCTGGAGCACCTGGTCGAAACCGACGCGGTGATCTTCGGCGGCAGCGCGGCGGCGCTGGTCAGCGTGCTGTTGATCTTCGGCACGATCGGCAAAAGCTCGCAGTTCCCGCTGCACGTCTGGCTGCCGGACGCGATGGAAGGCCCGACGCCGGTCAGCGCGATGATCCACGCCGCGACGATGGTTTCCGCCGGTGTGTATATGATCGTGCGCATGTTCCCGCTGCTGAGTGCGGGGGCGGACTTCCACCATTTTGATTACAACACGCCGATGTACTTGATGGGCATCGTCGGGGCGGTGACGGCGCTCGGCGCGGCGGTGCTGGCGGTCGGCCAGAACGACATCAAGCGCATCCTGGCGTACTCGACCATCAGCCAGCTGGGGTACATGGTCGCGGCGCTGGGCATCGGCGCGTGGGTCGCGGCGGCGTTCCACCTGGTCAATCACGCGTTCTTCAAGGCGCTGTTGTTCATGGCGTCCGGCTCGGTGATTCACGCGATGGAGCACGGCGAGCACCACGCGCACGAGCACGCTGCCGAACACGGCGACGAGCACGCGCACCACCACGAGGAACCCGACGGGCTGGTGATGGATTACTGCGCGCCACCGAATGACGTCCAGCGCATGGGCGGGCTGCTGCACCGCATCCCGGTGACCGCGATCACGATGGCGCTCGGCGGGTTGTCGCTGGCGGGGTTCCCGCTGGTGACGGCGGGCTTCTGGTCGAAGGACGAGATCATCTCCGAAGCGTGGCACGGCATGCGCCACGATCCCTACCCGATGTTCGTGCTGATCCTGCTGCTGGTCGCGGCGGGGCTGACCGCGTTCTACACCGCGCGGATGTGGTTCCTGGCGTTCTGGGGCAAGCCGCGCTCGGACGCCGCACGTTACGCGACGCTCGGGTCGCTGCGCAAGCAGTGGGTCGTGTGGTGGAACAAGCGCTCGTTCAGCGCCGGCAACAAGCTCGCGCAGGAGTATGTCGCGCCCATCGACCGGCTCTCGTTTGCCCAGATGGAGTTCCCGCTGGTTGTGCTGGCGTTCCTCGCGATCACGGGCGGGTTTATCGGGATTCACGAGGATATTCTGGGCAAAAACCTGCTGCATGATTTCCTGGCCCCGACGCTGCTGCATCACCCGGAAGTGATCGGTTTCAACTTCCTGCCGATGCTGTTCAGTATGGTGGTGGCGTTGGGCGGCCTGGGGCTGGGCTGGTGGGTTTACGGGCGTGAGCCGGTCGCGGAAGGGGAAACCGACCCGACCGAAGCCGCGCTCGGCCCCGGCGTCTGGGATATGCTCCAGAACCGGTTCTACATCGACATCCTCTACCGCAAGTACCTGGTGCGCCCGCTGGAGTGGGCGGCGGTGCATGTCGTGATCCAGGGCATCGACAAAGACACCATCGACGAGATTCTGCACATGATCGCCGACGGGTTCACGTGGCTTGGCGAAGCGTTCAAGCGGTTCAACACGGTGGTGATCGATGGCGTGGGCGACGGCATCCCGCTGGCGATCGGCAGTTTTGCGCGCTGGTTCCGCCAGACGCAGACCGGGCGCGTCCAGCAGTATTTGCTATTCGTGACGCTGGCGCTGCTGGCGTTGGGAACGTTGTTTATCATCCAGGTGCGCTAGGCGTCCAGGGGGGCCGTTGCGGGGCGCGGTGTGGCTTTGCGGTGTCCCGGCAGAACCGGTGGTCCCCGGCGAGAAGGAGAAGCATTACGCGATATGACTGAGGTTTTGAACGTAGACTTCTTGACCCTGCTTACCTTTCTGCCGCTGCTGGGCGCGGTGGTGGTCTTTTTCCTCCCGCGTGAAAACGTGCGGGCGGCGCGCTGGGTGGCGTTGGGGTTCAGCCTGATCGTGATGGTCATGACCATCGTCCTGTTCGTTGACGTGCAGGGCAGCGCGTTGGGGCCGGGGGAGTGGGCGTATGAGGCACAGGTCGAGTGGTTCCCGCAGTTGAACGCGACCTGGCACGTCGGGGTCGACGGGCTGAGCGCGACCATGATCCTGCTGACCGGCATCCTGGTCCCGCTGGCGGTGCTGATCTCGTTCGAGATCACGGACCGCGTGCATGACCACATGGCGCTGTTTCTGTTCCTGGAAACGGGACTGCTGGGCGTGTTCGTCGCGCTGGACATGATGATCTTCTTCGTGTTCTGGGAAGTGGGCCTGATCCCGATGTACTTCCTGATCTACCTGTGGGGCGGCGAAAACCGGCGTTACGCGGCGAACAAGTTCTTCCTGTATACGATGGCCGGTTCGCTCGGTTTGCTGCTGGCGACGCAGTTTATCGGTTTTAACGTCGGCAGCTTTGACATCCCCGCGATGATCGCGGAGTGGCCGGGCATGGAACTTAAGCGGCTGGACATCCTGGGGGTCTGGCCCTGGGAGCCGAAGTATTTCGCGCTGCTGGGGTTCGGTCTGGCCTTCCTGATCAAGATTCCGGCGTGGCCGTTCCACACGTGGCTGCCCGACGCACACACCGAAGCGCCGACCGCCGGCTCGATGCTGCTGGCGGGCGTGCTGCTGAAGCTGGGCGCGTACGGGTTCCTGCGGCTGGCGATCCCGCTGTTCCCGGACGTGTGGATCGTCAAGCGCGTGATACTCGGCGTACTGGAGTTCAACCTGGTGGATATCCTGGGCGTGCTGGCAGTGGCGGGCATCATCCTGGGCGCGATGGCGGCCTGGGGCCAGAACGACTTCAAGCGGCTGGTGGCGTACTCGTCCGTGAACCACATGGGCTTTGTGGTGCTGGGGCTGGCGATCGCCGCGCTGATGTACGGCACGGCCTGGGCCGAACAGAACGGGCGCTACGACCTGATCGCCGGGGTGGTTGATGTCCAGGATTACGAGGACATGGGACCGAACCAGGTCCGCGCTGAAGTCGACAGGCAGTACCCGTCCGAACTGCGCGAGCAAGACCGCCAGGACGCGCGCACGGCGCTGAACGGCGCGGTGTTGCAGATGTTCAATCACGGCCTGAGCAGCGCGGGCATGTTCTTGCTCGCCGGGGCGATCTACCACAAGGCACACACGCGCGACCTGCGGCGGTTTGGCGGCCTGTGGGATATCATCCCGGTGTTTGGCGCGGCGTTGATCTTCGTCAGCATGGCGAGTCTTGGCCTGCCGGGGTTGAACGGCTTTGTGGGCGAGTTCTTGATCGTCGCCGGGGCGTTTAAGGCATACCCGGTCTACGTCCTGCTGAGCATGTTCGGCCTGCTGGTGACGGGCATCTACATCCTGAAGGGGATTCAGAAGCTGCTGCACGGGCCGTATAACGAAGAGTGGGCCGAGTACCACGCCAACGAGCACTCGCTGGAAATCTCGGCGCGCGAGATGATCGCGCTGGCGCCGTTGATGGTGCTGATGCTGGTCACGGGGCTGTATCCGAGCTGGGTGCTGGACGTGATCAACAGCGGCGTGATGAACTGGTTCCCGGGGATGTAACGGTTTGAAGGTGAGCCAGGGGCGCGGCTGCGTCCCTGGGCGAGGATAGGCTGATGGCTGGCGCGGGCGCTCAGGCGAATATCCACCTGCCGATGGCAGCGATCGAGGCGTTCTGCCGGAAATGGCAGATCATTGAGTTGGCCTTGTTCGGTTCGGTGCTGCGCGACTTTCTCGCTATGCATGAGGAACTGGAACAGCTTGTAGGGCGGCGCGTGGATATCGTGAATCGTGAGAGTCTCGAACGCAGCGCGAATTACATTCGCCGTAAGGCTATTCTAGACTCGGCCAGGATGATCTATGTCGCGTGACCAGGGGTATTTGCTTGACATACTCAATGAGGCGCGTCTGGCACGAAATGATCAGCATGCGCAACCGGTTGATCCATGAATACGATACGATCGATCTGCGGGTTGTGTGGCAGGTGTTACAAGATGAACTTCCGGTGTTGATTGCGCAGATCGAACCGCTGATCCCGCCGGAAGATGAACTAGACGATCAGGCAGACGGCGACTAATAGGCTTTACACTCCTACCCATTAGGAGGATCGTGTATGGAAACAACGTTTAACGGTATTTTGACCAGCATTGTGCTGGCCCCCATCATCGGCGCGATCGTGATTCTGCTGCTGAAGAAGGAGGCCAAAGAGCAGGCACGCATCGTCGCCGCGACCACGATGGGGATCGTCCTGTTGCTGGCGCTCGGTGTGTTCTTCGGGTATGACACCGACGGTGCCAACGCCCGCGCGGAGGAGATCGCTGCCGCTGCTGAGGACGGGACGATCACACAAGACGAGGCCGTCGCGCCGTATTTCGCGTTCGAGGACCGGGTCAAGTGGATCGATTCCGTCGGCATCTCGTGGCATCTTGGCGTGGACGGTATCAGCGCGCCGATGGTGCTGCTGACGGCGCTGGCCGGGTTCACCGGGGTGTTGATCTCCTGGGGCATTGAGGACCGCACGCGCGAGTTTATGGCGTTCTTCTTGCTGCTGGTGGCGGGCGTCTTCGGGGTCTTCGTGGCGGTGGACTTATTCGTGCTGTTCTTCTTCTACGAGCTGGCGATCTTCCCGATGTACTTCCTGATCGTGATCTGGGGGTGGGTGGAAACGCGCCAGTACGCCGCGATGAAGCTGACGCTTTACATCCTGGTCGGGTCGGTGTTCGCGCTGATCGGCATCCTGGTGCTGTACTTCAAGGCAGGCGAGGCCACCGGGGTCTACAGTTTTGACTTTGTGGACCTGAGCCTGGCGGCGCAGCAGGGCGTGTTTGACCAGGAATTCTCCAGTGTGTGGGCCGGCGCGACGACCGCGCGTATCTGGTTCCCGGTGGTGTTCATCGGGTTCGGGGTGCTGGCGGGTGTGTGGCCGTTCCATAACTGGTCGCCGGACGGTCACGTCGCCGCGCCGACTGCCGTGTCGATGATCCACGCGGGCGTGCTGATGAAGCTGGGCGCGTTCGCGGCGCTGCGCGCGGGCGTGCAGTTGATGCCTGACGGGGCGCGTGTGCACCTGCCCTGGATCATCTTCCTGACGTTGATCAACGTGGTCTACGGGGCGCTGATCGCGATGCGGCAGCGTGACTTCAAGTACGTTATTGGTTTCAGCTCGGTCAGCCACATGGGGCTGGTGAGCATGGGGTTTGCCACGATGAACGTGACCGGCATGACCGGCGCGGGGCTGCAAATGTTCTCGCACGGGATCATGACGGCGCTATTCTTCGCCTGTGTCGGGATGGTCTACGACCGCGCACACACGCGTGACATCCCCAGCCTGGGCGGGTTCGTCCAGAAATTGCCGCTGGTCGCGCTGGCGTTTATCGTCGGCGGTTTCGTCAGCATGGGCATGCCAGGGCTGAGCGGGTTTGTGGCCGAGTTCCCGATTTTCGTCGGGCTGTGGGACGGGCCGGACTTCCTGCCGCACAGCGCATGGTTCACCGAGACGTTCGACTACTACGGCGCGATCGCGCTGGTCGCGGTGCTTGGCATCGTGATCACGGCGGCGTATGTGCTGCGCGTCGTGGGGCAGGTCTTCTTCGGTGAGTTCAACCGGGACCGCTTCCCGGAGGTCACGCCGATCACGGTGTATGACAAGGTCGCGTTGACCATCCTGGTGTTCTGGCTGATCGCGCTTGGTGTGTATCCCCGGCTGATGGCCCCGATGATCGAATCGGGCGTCAAGCCGATTGTGTCGATACTGGGAGGGTAAGTTGAATTTCTCAACCGACGCCCAGGCGAGCGTAATCGCTATTTTACCGGAAATTCTGATGGCGGCCCTGGCGGTTGCCGTGCTGGTCCTCGATGTGGTGTGGGGCAAGCGCCAGCGTCAGGCGATCGGCTACCTTGCCGGGTTTGGCCTGCTAGGGATCGCGGGGCTGGTGTGGCTGTTTGGCATGCCAGCCGGCGATGAACTGTCCGATCAACTTGTGCTGGGGGGGATGGTGCGCAACGATGAGCTGGCGCGCATCTTCCGCGTGATGGTGATCATCGCGGGCGGGTTAAGCTGCCTGATCACGATGGGCATCCAGCAGTTACGGCTGCGCGGTGACTTCTACGCGATCCTGATCGTGTCGGTGATCGGCGCGAGCCTGACGGCTGCCGCCTCGGACCTGATCATGATCTTTCTGGCGCTGGAGACGCTCTCGATCACGCTGTATATGCTGGCGGGCTACCTGCGCGACGACGACTTCAGTACCGAGGCCGGGCTGAAGTACTTCCTGTTCGGCGCGTTTGCGTCGGCGGTGTCGCTGTATGGCCTGTCGCTGGTGTACGGGTTCACCGGGAAGACGAACATCTACGAACTGGGGCGCATCATTGCTACCGGCGGGTTAGGCGACCCGGCGGTCGTGTTGGCGCTGTCGCTGGTGGCGGTGGGCTTCGGGTTTAAGATCAGCGCCGTGCCGTTCCACTTCTGGACTCCGGATGTCTACCAGGGCGCGCCGACGCCGATCACGTCGTTGCTGAGCACGGCGAGCAAGGCGGCGAGCTTCGCGCTGCTGGTGCGCTTCTTGCTGGCGGTTTTTCCGCCTGCCAACCTGGTCCAGGTGTCGGGCGCGGTCGAAGCGGTGACGGACTACAGCGCGCTCTGGGTGCAGCTGGCGGCGGTGCTGGCGGTGCTCTCGATGACCTTGGGCAACGTGATGGCGCTGGTCCAGGGCAACATCAAACGCCTGCTGGCCTATTCGACCATCGCCCACGCGGGTTACACGCTGATCGGCGTGGCGGCCATCGCGACGGACAGGAGCGGCGACGGCGTGGCGGCGGTCGCGTTCTACATGTTCATGTACGTGCTGAGCAATACGCTGGCTTTCGCGGTGGTGATCATCTTCGCCAACGCGTCGGGCAGCGAGGAGATCAAAGACCTGGCGGGGCTGAGCCGGCGCGCGCCCTGGCTGGCGCTGGCGATGACGCTGGCGCTGCTGTCGCTGGCGGGGATTCCCCCGGCGGCGGGCTTCGTGGGCAAGTTCTTGCTGTTCCGCGCGGCGGTGGATGCCGGTCTTGAGTGGCTGGCGCTGGTTGGTATCGTGAACGTGATCATCGGGCTGTACTACTACCTGATCATCGTCAAGGTGATGTACATGGAGCGCAGCGAGCACGAAGACGAGCCGGTCCCGGTCTCAACGCCGTACACGTGGGCGTTGGGCATCGGCGTGGCGGGCGTGCTGCTGTTCGGCACGATCCTGGTGTCGCCGCTGTGGGACTGGGCGGTCGAGGCGGCGCAGGCGCTTTACGTGGCACTATAGCGCCGGGCAGCATGACGGCGATCAAAGGTATAGCTGTGAATCAGGGGCGTTCTACGCGCCCCTGTTTTGATTCGGGCGTGGATCGCTCAGGCCGTGCTGCGCTGTTCCTCGAACGTGTGCCCCAGTGCATCCGGCAGGCGTTCGAGTTCGGTGCAGAATTTCGCTGTGGCGCGGTTCAGGTGAGCCGTCAAAGCGGTGAGACGATACTGTGACGCGCGGCTGCGCCACGCGCAGAGCAGGTACAGCAGCACGCGGACCAGCGCCGCGATCCCCGCGATCGCAACGGCTGCAATCACGCTGAACGCCCCGGTCGCGGCCCCCACGATTGCCGCGATCAGCGCGACGATCAGCACGCCGTTCCAGCCGCGCGCGGCCTGGAACAGGACGCGTTCCTGTGGGGTGCACAGCGCGTCGCCGCCGGGCGCGAGGTCGGTGTCGAGCAGGTTATGCAGGGTGGTCGTGGCGAGCCGCATTAGCTCCGTGCGCACCGTCTGGTAGGCCGTGCCGCCGGCGAGCAGGCGGTCACTCTGGGCGATTAGCTCGTGTTCGAGGCGTGTGAAGGCTTCGTCCCAGCGTTGGGTTGTGTCAGAAAAGATGAGGTCTAGCTGGCTCGCAGGCAGCGGCGAGTAGCGTAGCTCGTCGCGGAGCCGGTGCAGCCGCCGGCCCTGGGCTTTGCGCAAGTCCGCGACCTGGTAGGCGATTTCACGCCGCAGCCGTTCGCGATTGACCTGCTGCTGATCCATCGGTCCCTCCCATCCTCCCTGTGTCTATACGAGTGTTACCCGCATTATATCAGAATTTGTTGCTGTTGTGCCGTCGCGGGGCAGGACTGTCGGGGCCGGGAATAGCGTCGATTGGCACTGCAGGCGCTATGTCATTTGTGCTAGGCTGGTGACAGTGTTTGCGTAGCATGAGGATGTGCGAGTGATGGCCGAACAGAAAACGTTTCCCTGCGAAACATGCGGGCTGCGCCGGCGCGCGGAGCAGAACCCGCGGTCGCTTGTCGCGCGGTTGTGGCGCTGGCATACCACGTGGTGCCCCGGCTGGAAGAAGTATCAGCAGCACCTGGCCGATCAAGAGTAGCGGTGACGCCGTTCGTTGTGACGGGGGCGCGGGCCTCACCCCGGCGCAACTTATGTTGCGCGCTTCGCGCCGCAGGCGCGAAGTCCGGGCTATGCCCGGCGGGGTGAGGCCACAATGCGCGCTGCAAATCAGCGCACGCGCAGCACCGACTCTACCCGGCTGCGGAGTTGCGGCTCCGGGGCCGCCCCAACGATGCGGTCCACCACCTGCCCGCCCCGGAAGATCAACAGCGTCGGGATGCCCTGCACCTGGAACCGCAGCGCGGTTTGTGGATTCTCGTCCACGTTCAGCTTCGCCACTTTCAAACGCCCGGCGTACTCGCGCGCGAGCTTCTCGACGACCGGCGCGATCATGCGGCACGGTCCGCACCAGGGTGCCCACAGGTCAACCAGCACCGGCAGATCGCTCTCGACGACGTCGCGCTGGAACGTCGCATCCGTCACCGTGACGGGCGCGGATGGCGCGGCGCGGCGCCCGCTGCCGTTGGTGCTGCGGGGTGGGGCGCTCTGCGGTTGTGTCACCGGGCGCGGCCCCCGGCCCAACACGAACGCCGCGTACCCGTGCAGAGTCGCCGCGTCGATGCCTGAAGCGCGGGCCACTTCCTCGCCGTTTCGATATGCGATCAGCGCGGGCAGTTGGCCCCCGGCACGCGCGGCAGTCAGCGGATTGTCGGCGGCGTCCAGCTTCGCAACCAGCAGATCGCCCGCTTCGGCCTTGGCGACCTGTTTGAGCGCGTCGTCCAGCGCGGGGCTGAGCGTCCCACGATAGATCACCAGCACCACCGGCAGCCCGGCAGTTAGCACGCGGTCGATGCTGTGGTCGTTTGTGTTCAGCGGGGTGTCGAACGTCGGCATCGGTTACCCTCCTGCATCTCTCCGTTGCCAGCGATCAGCCGCCCATCGCCTCGTGCGGCTGTCGCGAATCGCAATTTTCTGATTTTCCTAATATACTTTGATGCATCTGGACCGTCCGGCGTGTGTCAAATCTGCGTTAGAAGTCGGCGGCACAGCACAGCAGGCCGCGATCAGGTGGCGGCGATGGCAGGCGAGGAATTTCCATATTTTTGAGTTGATTTTTTGACAATTTCCGTTGACTCTGCTAGGCTTGTGCAATAAGGCACATATTGGGGATACTTAATAGCACATTTTTCCCCTGCAGACGCGCACCAGGACACTGAATTCAATGCAGCCCAGCCGTGCAACGCAAGTGCCACGCCAGCGCGCCTTCCAACGCAATGCGCTTCAGATTCTCTTAGGCGAACCCGGCATGACAGGGGTCGCGCTGGTTGTGCTGGCCGCCGGCGCAGGGATGCTGCTCGATTTTCTGGTTTTCAATTTGCATCCTGTGTTCAGCGTGGGCCTGGTTATCTTGAGCGTGCCCGGCGCGCTCTACGGGACAGTCCGCAGGACGTTGCTGATGGATCGCCGGCCACAGAATCCCGACTACGTGCGGAACCTTGCTCTGGCGAGCGTTGCCGGGCAAGCGGGGTGTACGTCGGTCATCCTTATCTTCGCGGGCATGTTCGCCGGGATGTTCCTGGACGCACGACTGGATACGCACCCGGTGTTTACAATTGGCCTGATTCTGGTGGCGGTCCCTGTGAGCCTCTACGCGATGATCAGGCTAATGCTTGGTTCGGTCGCAGCGATCAAACACCCTTCGGCGGCGGATACATCGCCTGCGGCTTCCGACGGATCGGCTGAAGACGTGTTGACGAAGGAGAAGAACGCTTGAAAGGTGTGCTAATCCTGTTGGGAACGATCGCGGTCGCTGTTGTCGCCTGTGGCATCATCCCATTTGTGTTGATGCCCGAAGCAGGTGTGGCGGTGGCGCTGCCCGTGATCATGGTTCCTGGTGAGGTCGTTTGGGAGAATTTTCTGGGGGTTGAGGGCCTGACGGTAACCAATACGCTTATCGGCACCGTGGTTGCCGACATAATCGTATTGGTATTTGTGTATGCTGCGGTGCGCAACCTGAAAGAGGTCCCGGGCCGGACGCAGGGGCTGTTTGAGGTCCTGACGGACGCGCTGTACGGGCTGGCAAAATCGACAGCGGGCCGCAATGCACGCACGATCTTTCCCTTGATGGCGACCATTTTTTTGTTCCTGCTGGTGGCAAACTGGGTGAAGCTGGTTCCCGGCGCTGAGAGCATCGGCCTGATGCACTGCGCCCACGAAGGCGTGAATGGGTATGCCAAGCGTGGGATCACGCTCGAAGTGACTGAGCCACTGGATTCCGGCATCCGCGCCACCGAGCAGAACTACGAGGCCTGCCATGACAGGGAAGAAGGCCATGTTGACCCGGCGCTGGATCAGGCGCGTGAGATCGCGCTCGCTGAGGCGATCACGCTGCTGGACCGCGCAGCCCTTTCGTGGAAAGATGACGTCGGCAACGGCGGCACACTGGCTGATTTTTTGCTCAGTCAGGGTGGCGATCCCGATGCGGTCTACGCCGCGACGCTGGCGGCGCTGGAAGCCGAGATGGGCGCTCCGGAGGCTGAGGGCGAAGGCGAGGCTGCAGACGCGGACGCGGCCCATGAGGACACCGCCGCAGAAGATACGCATGCTGAGCATCCCGCCCATTCGCCTGAAGAACTGGCCGATATGGTCGTGTACGATCCGTATTGGCGCGATGATTTGTACGTTGTCACGCCATTTGTGCGCGGCGCGGCGACCGACCTGAATCTGACACTCGGGCTGGGTCTGCTGGCAGTTGTGGCGGTCCAGGTTTTCGGTGTGCGGTCACTCGGGATGGGCTATTTCACCAAGTTCGTGAACACTCCCGCGCTGGAAAACGCCGCCAAGAACCCGATGGGTGTTATGGACTTTATTGTCGGGTTGCTGGAGATTATCACTGAAGTGGCAAAGGTGCTCAGTTTCGGCTTTCGTCTCTTTGGCAACCTGTTCGCGGGCGGCGTGTTGTTGTTCGTGATGTCGTTCCTCGTGTCGATGCTAGTACCTGCAGGCGTGTACGCGCTTGAACTGTTTATTGGGCTGATCCAGGCGTTCGTCTTCGCAATCCTGCTGCTGGTTTTTGCTGCGATGGCGATGGAAGGGCACGGGCACGGCGAAGAAGAACATCACTAAAATCCTGGTAGTAACCGTATGGTTGAAGGCGGGGCGTATCGCCCGGTTGTACCACGATCAATCAGTTGTCGGTTGTTCGTCCTGGCGCATCCAGCTGCCACGGGGGACCGGTGACTTCAAGCTAACAAACTCTGACGAGACACACGGACCATAATCAGGAGGACTTCATTCATGGAAATTAATGGCACCGATCTTGTGACCGCGGCAAAGGCCCTCGGAGCCGGTTTGGTGATGATCGGCGTGATTGGCCCCGGTATCGGTATCGGCATGCTGGTACAGGGCGCAATGAATGCGATTGGCCGTAACCCGGAGGCGTCCGGCCAGATCACGACGAACATGATCCTGGGTATCGCGTTTGCTGAGGCTGTCGCGATTTACGCGCTGGTCGTGGCCTTGATCATCCTGTTCGTGCTGTAGGCGCGTCAGGAGGGGTTGAGTGGACGCATTAGGCATTAATCTAGGGTTTTTCATCGCGCAGGTGGTTAACTTCGGGCTGGTTTTCTTCTTGCTGGCTCGCCTGGTCTGGCCGCGTGTGACGGACATGCTCGATGAGCGCGCTGAACGCATCGCGAAGGGCATGGAAGACCAGCGGGCAGCGGAAGAAGCCCGCGCCAACGCTGAGCGCGAACGCGATGAACTGCTGCGCCAGGCGCGCACTGAAGGTCAGAAAGTGATCGAAGAAGCACGCCAGCGCGGTGATGAGCAGGTCGAGCAGATGCTCGACGAAGCGAAAGCGGAAGCCGAGAAGATACGCAGTGAGGCCCGCGAGGAAGCCAAGGCCGAACGCGACTCGATCCTCGCCGATGCGCGTGACGATATCGTCTCGATCGCGATGGCCGCTTCGGAACGTTTGATCGGCGCGTCGCTGGACGAGAAAAAACAGCGCGCGATCATCAGCGACTTCTTCAGCAGCGTGCCCGCCGACGCGAAAAATCTGGGCGGCGACCTCATTGTGATCAGCGCGGTTCCGCTGACGGACGACGAAAAGGCGCAGGTGAAGCAAGTCACCGGGGCCAGCGCGGTCACCTACAAGGTGGAACCCGCGATCCTCGGTGGGTTAGTGTTGCGCGCTGGTGACAAAGTGGTGGATAGCAGCGTGCGCGGCGACCTTTCGGCGCTGGCGCAGCAGTTGCGCTGACGCAGGCACGCCGCCGTCACCGCACTGGCGCGGCAAAAAAGCATAGTTAACGCCAGTGGGTGCCCCGGCAAGGGGGCGGCCTGCTGGCGTTTTGGTTGCTCGCCCGCAAACGCGCAGACACACGGCATGAACTGAGCCCCACCGGCCAGCTATCCGGGCGGCGTTTAGCCGGTGAGCAGCCATACATGACGATGATTCAATTTGAGGAGGTAGCGCACATGCGAACCGTACCACTTGGCAACACGGGCGAACAGGTCAGCCAGTTATGCCTGGGCGCGATGTATCTCGGCACGCGGCAGGACGAGGCGACATCCTTCGCGCTGATGGATCAGTACGTCGATGCCGGGGGCACCTTTATCGACACGGCCAACGTTTACGCCGGCTGGATCGCAGGATTCCAGGGCGGCGAGAGCGAAACAGTGTTAGGGCGCTGGATGGCTGCGCGTGGCAACCGTGACAAGCTGTTCATCGCCTCGAAGGTTGGCTTTCCGTACCAGGACGTGGCGCAGGGGTTGACAGCGCGGCAGATCGAGGACGAGTGCAACAAGAGCCTCAAGCGCCTGGGCGTGGAGACGATCGACCTGTACTACGCGCACGTGGACGACCGCAACACCCCGCTACAGGAATCGCTGGCCGCGTTTGACGGGTTGGTGCAGGCCGGGAAGGTACGTTACATCGGTGCAAGCAACTACCTGACCTATCGCCTGGAGCGCGCGCACACGCTCGCCAAGCTCAACGGCTGGGCGCAGTTTTGCTGCGTGCAGCAGCGTTATACCTACCTGCAGCCGCGTCACGGGATGCGCGCGGTGGCGGCGCAGGAGCCTGTGACCGAGGAGCTGCTGGACTACGTGCGCGCGCGCAAGGGCGATTTCACCCTGCTGGCGTATTCCGTGCTGCTTGGCGGCGCGTATACCCGCGAGGACCGCGCGATCCCCGCTGAGTTCGACAATCCCGACAATAACGCGCGCCTGCTTACGTTGCAGGCGGTGGCGCAGGAAACCGGCGCGACGCCGAACCAGGTCGTGCTGGCGTGGTTGATGCAGAGCGACCCGCCGGTGCTGCCGCTGATCGCCGCGAGCACTGCCGCACAACTGGCGGAGAACATCGGCACGCTGGATGTCACGCTCAGCGCGGAGCAGATGGAGCGGCTCAACACGGCGCGAGCGTGACGCCGCGTGATGCCATCGCGCGAGGAAAACGAAAAACGCCGGAAGCCTGAGGGCCTCTGGCGTTTTTGCGCGCTCTCTGCCAAGCGCGTAAGTCTGGCCGGACGGGCGGGCTACTGCACGCGCACGTTGTACATTTGCGTGCGTTCGCCGTTGTTCATTAGCGTGAAGCGCGACACGAGCCGTCCTTCCGCGACCAGCTCGTCCAACAAGCTCTTGAGCGTATCCCCTTCAGGGACAGAGACGCGGTTGGCGATCTTCTCTACACCGATGGCGGTCCCTGCCCGCAGCACCGTGTCGACGATGTCGTCCTTTAGCATGTCACGCTTGGTCATTGCGTTTGTATC
This sequence comes from uncultured Anaerolineaceae bacterium, assembly GCA_964425755.1. GTDB lineage: Bacteria > Chloroflexota > Anaerolineae > Aggregatilineales > Aggregatilineaceae > CAYRNY01. The sequence continues at coordinate 122,070 of CAYRNY010000001.1, read as the reverse complement.
CTTTCTAGATTGTAACGCGTGCGGTCTTCACGCCGGATGCGCTTGCGGTGCGCGATGCCCGATCCGGCGACACGATCTGAATCAGCGAAACCTGCGCCTTGCCACACAACATACCGATTGCGAAGGGTGTGCCGATTCAGGCTGTCAGGTCCATGTTGTGTGTCGCTGCTCTGTGGCAGAGGATCACGAGCAGGCGGCTGTAGGCGCGCGTCCGGCGGGTGCGATTGGTGTGAGGGTGTCGACTGGTCCCGCCGGGTGGCGGGCGGCCAGGGCGCGGATCGCTGATGGTCCGCGCGCAGCCGGGTTACACCCTGCGCAGCGCGTTCATTACCGTTAATATAATTATACAACGGTTGTCAAATTTACCTGTGCCAGCGTTCACCGAGGGAGTGCGATCCCGTCCTTGCGCGGACGGTTCCCCGCGCGCTGACAACACGCGCTTTGGTGTGGTGCGTTTGTCCTGCCCGCGTGATTCTCACTCCCCTTATCGCGCGAAAGCGGTAGAATAGGCGCAGCGCAGCATGACCAACACACCGGGGAACACTGCTATGACCTCTACCACAACGCGACGGTTCACGGATTTGCTGGCTGGCCTGCCCGATCTGCTCGCGCCGCCGGAGCACGACGCCACGATCAGCGCCCCCGTCAGCGAAAACGCCCAGGCGATCCAGGCGGGCGGCGTATTTCTGGCGCGCAAGGGCGCGACCGTGGACGGGCACGACCTGATCGCGCAGGCGGTCGCCCGTGGCGCGGCGGCGGTGGTCGGGGAACGCGCGCCGGACTCCGTGCAGTGCAGCGTGCCGTATGCGCAGGTTGCCGATGGCCGGGCCGCGCTCGGACCGCTGGCGGCGGCGTATTACGACCATCCCTCGCGCAAGCTGGCGGTGATCGGCGTGACCGGCACCGACGGTAAGACGACCACCTGCACGCTGCTGCACAGCGTCTTGAAAGCGGCGGGGCTGCCGGCGGGCCTGATCACGACCGTGAGCGCGGTGATCGGGGACGAGGAACTGGCGACCGGGCTGCACGTCACCACGCCGCCCGCGCACGAGGTCCAGATGTACCTGGCGCGCATGGTCCGGGCCGGGCTGACGCACGTGATCCTGGAAGCGACGTCGCACGGGCTGGCGCAGGGCCGCGTGAACGGCGTGGATTTCGACATCGCGGTGATGACCAACATCACGCACGAGCACCTGGACTTCCACGGCACGTGGGAAGCGTACCGGCGCGCTAAGGGGCGGTTGTTCGAGCTGGCCGCGTCCTCGCCGCGCAAGCCGGGCGTGCCGAAGGTCGCCGTGATCAACGCCGACGACCAGAGCGCGGACCGCATGCGCGCGTTTGCTGCGGGCGTGGATCGCGTGGTGACATACACGCTGGACCTGGTGATGCCCGCCGACCTGCGCGCGCGCGATATTGATTACGGGCCGGACAAGACGCGCTTCACGATCACCGGGCCGGGCGCGCTTGAGCAACCGGTCGAGACGCACCTTGTCGGGCCGTTCAACGTGGCGAACGCGCTCGCGGCGGTGGGGGCGGCGGGGGCGCTGCTGGCGGACCAACCGGCGCGGCTGCGCGCGGCGCTGGCGGACGGCATCGCGCGCCTGCCTGCGATCCCGGGCCGGATGCAGCGCATCGACGAAGGGCAGGACTTTCTCGCGCTGGTGGACTTCGCACACACGCCTAACGCGCTCCGGCGGGCGCTGGAGGCCGCGCGCACCATGATCCCCGCCGACCGCCGCGTGATCGCGATCTTCGGCAGCGCCGGGCTGCGCGACCGCGCCAAGCGGCGCATGATGGCCGAGATCGGCATGGCGCTGGCCGACCGTGTCGTGCTGACCGCCGAGGACCCGCGCACGGAATCGCTGGCGGCGATCCTCAACGAGATGGCGGAGGGCGCGCGGCGCAGCGGCGGCGTCGAGGGCGAGACGTTCTGGCGCGTGATGGATCGCGGCAAGGCGATCGCGTTCGGGTGCTCGCTGGCGCGGGCGGGCGACCTGGTGATCGCGTGCGGCAAGGGCCACGAGCAGAGCATGTGCTTCGGCGAGGTGGAATATCCCTGGGACGACCGCGAGGCGCTGCGGTCCGCGCTGCGCGGCACGCCGCTGCTCACGCTGCCGACGGCGCACGTGTGAGTTGCGGTGGGCCTAACCCCCAAACAGGTTGCTTAGCCACCCGCGTCTGGGCCGGTTGAGCAGGTCAAGGTACTTTCGGAAATGTGCTTCCAGCGGCTCGATGCGCACCGCCGCTTCGTAATCCGCACGGGCGCGGTCGATGTCGCCCATGTTGGCGTAAGCCGCGCCACGATTGTAGTGGGCCCAGGCCGACTGCGGGTTGAGCCGCAGCACCTCGTTGAAATCCGCGATCGCGGCGTTATAGTTCTTCAACACGCCGTAGGCGTAGCCCCGGTTGAAGTAAGCTACTTCGTTGTGCGGATTGAGCCGGATGGCGGCGCTGTAGTCCGCGATGGCTGTGGTGAAGTCTCCTTGCTGGGCATACAGTAGCCCGCGATTGACATACGTCACGTCCTGTTCGCGCAGGCGTAGTGCCGCGGTGTAGTCGGCGATGGCAGCGCTATGGTCCCCTTTCATCGCGTAGGCTAGCCCGCGATTGATATACGTCACGTCCTGTTCGTGCAGGCGCAGTGCTTCGGTGTAGTCAGCGATGGCGGCGGCATGGTCCCCTTTCATCGCGTGGGCTAGCCCGCGATTGTTGTAGCCTATCGCGTACTGCGGGTTGAGCCGGATCGCCTGCGTGTGGTCGCGGATCGCTTCGTCGTACAGGCCGGCGTCGCCGTAAATGTCCCCGCGATTCTTGTACATCTCCGGATCCGTCGGATTGCGCTCGATCGCGGTAGTTGCCTCGGCCAGGGCGCGGTCGAATTGGCCTTGCAGACGGTAGACGCCACTTGCGTACAATTCGTAGTAGGGATCGTCCTCATCCGCCAGCCGGACCGCCGCTTGCCAGTCGCTGAGCGCTTGTTCTTTTTGCGCCAGGAAGCGGCGCGCGTGCCCGCGCCGGTAGTACGCTTCCGCCAGCGCCGGATCGTGCTCGATCGCGGCGCTAAACGCTTCAATCGATTGCTGGAACAGCCCGTTCGCGTAGTGCGTGATGCCCGCTTCCATGTGTTGGCGCGCCGTTACCTGCTGCTGGTCTGGCGCCGGGGCGTTGAGTATGGTCGCCTGTTTGCGCTCGACGATCGCTTCATGGTCGGGCGGGGCCGGGTGCAGCACCATGTCGAGCGGCTTGTTCAGGAAGCGCTGGCACAAGCGCTCCATCGCCTCGTCGAAGAAGTCAGGCGGGATGCTCAGCCCATTGTATTGCGGCAGCACGGACAGGCTGCCGTGCAGATATTGCTTGACGTGCGCGAAGTCGAAGTTATCGAACATCAGCGGCACGACGTTGCGCTGCATCGCGATCGCGCGTTCGATCTCGCGCCGCAGCCAGTCGTTGGGGTCGCCGCAGCGTTCGAGCGCGCTGGGCGTGAGCACGAGCAGAAAATGGGCACGCGCGTCGATCTGGCTGAGGATGATCCGTTCGAACGACCCGGAATCGATGCTTTCGAAGTCCAGAAAGGTGTCATAGCCGCGCTGCGTGAGCGCCTGGTGTACGGCGCGGGCGTGGTAAATGTTGGACCGGCGATAACTGATGAAGACGGTCTTTTCGACGCGCATGAGGGCCTCCTTGCTGTGCGGTGATGAGGCTCGAAACGCCTGCTGCCGGCAGAAGTCACGTCCCGGCACGCGGCGCTTCGGGCCGTTCGATCGCGTCTATGTCGGGTGGCTGTCACAACCAGTCACCCGGTTGACCATTTTTATCATAGCTCAAGTCATAAACTGGATTCAACCCTTTGGATTACAGCGCCGGGTAACCGTCCAATCTGACGCCATCCACCGGCGTGCCGGACGCGCGGTCCGCTGCGATCTGCTCACGCGCCGCCTGCACCGCCTCCGCGCCATCGAGCACCCGCAGCGTGCAGGCGGTGGTGACGGAGTCGCCCGGCTCCAGCCAGGCCAGCCGCCCGGCGTCGCGGGCCGCGATCTGCCCTTCGGGGATGCAGTTCCCCGGCTCGATGCCGTTGACGTACATGCCCTGGCGCGTGTTCTTCCAGTGCGTGAAGTAGGGCAGCGCGCGCGTGTCCCATTCCAGCAGCACCCCGAACGTGTCCTGCAGCACGGCGATGCGTGCGGTCCCGTCGGCGGCGGCGTTGACGCGGTGGAAGTACACCTGCTCGTCGTACCCTGGGTCGGGCGCATCGAAGGTGTGCCAGCGCCCCGCATCTTTGCGGGCCTCGTCATCGCGCGGGTGCACGCGTGAGGCCACGTCGAGCCGCGTCCCGGCGCGCACCAGCGGGTAGCCCAGGTTGACGTGGTACAGCAGCATCAGCGGGGTGCGGAAGACGCCGGCATTGGTGATCGTGTCGCGCCACGTGAGCGCAGGCTCGCCCAGCCGCAGCGTGTACGTGCGCGCAAGCTGTACCTGCTCGCCGGAGAGCTTGCTCTCGCTGGCCGTGCCCGTGATCGTCATGCTGTAGCGGTCGTCGGCGTCCCACGCGCCGCCGATCGCGACGCCGGTGGCGCGCAGCTTGGTGTACAGGCCGTGCAGGTCGCGCCCGCCGTCGGTGAGCGGGTTCCGTTCCGGCGGGCCGACGTGCGTCAGGCCGCAGGTGGTCAGCAGGCCGCCGTTGAACGCACGCAGCCACGATTGGCCCCAGTCGGGCGGGTGCGGCGAGCCGGGGCTGAGCCACGTCAGCGGCACGCCGTTGTAGTGCGCGCTCCACAGGTCAAGCCCGCGATCCGGCAGCACGGTGAACGTCAGGCCGCTGCTGTTGTGCGCGTGGATGATGCGGCCCCCGTCCGGCAGCGTGGACTCGCGGCAGTCGATGAACTGGCGTAGCTCCAGGCTGTGCGCGGTGAGCGCGTCGCGTTGGAGCCAATCTGATCCGAGCATGGTGATATCCCCCTTCTAACGGTGAAACCAATTTAAAGCCACGTGATGCAGGCGCGCGCCCGGTCAATCCTGGTCCCACTGGCGCGAGTGGTTGAGCGCCAGCTTGTCCAGGATCGCGCGTTCCAGGTCGATGCCGGTCACGCTGGCGAGCTGCAGCAGGTACAGCGCCACGTCCGCCAGTTCCCCCGCCAGCGCGTCGCGGTCGTCCAGGTCGTCGTTCCATTGGAAGTGTTCCAGGATTTCCGCCGCCTCGATGCTGAGCGAGGTCGCGATGTTGCGCGGGGTTTGCGGGCGCGGCGTACCGGCGTCGTACCAGCCTTTCGCGCGGACAAAATCGTGCATGTGTTGCGTGAGTTCAGCGATATCCATACGGTTTCCTCTCCTGCCCGTATTATAGCCCAATCCGTGCCGCGTGCAGGATCGACACGGCGTAAACAAATCCTAACGTGCGCTTAACCCAGGCGCGCATTGGATCGATGTATAATGATGTAACGGAACCTGGACTGCTTCGGCAGGGAGGGACGTGCCATGTCATGGCTTTACCTGAGCGACCCCGACAACCGCGAGCCGCTGGCAGAACCGCAATCCCCGCGCCGCCAGTCTCCAAAACGGGACGTTGCCAGGCTCCCTGCGCGACGCCCCGTGAAGGGCTTCGAAGGGCGATATCAGTTTGTGCTGCCGGGGTTCGATCACCTGGTGACACAGGCGACCTACAATCCGCGCACCCGCCGCACGGCCTGACACGGCACGCGGCGCGGAATACATCACCCCGGACGATCGACAGCGGGCGATCCGGCAATGACCGGAGTCGCCCGTCGCTGTTGTGTGGGGGGCGGCGCGGCACCCGGTTCGACGCCGGTCACCAACACACACACGGTTCGCTTACCCGCTTGCGATCGGTTATGATTGGGACAATTTCAGCGTGTGCTATGTACAATCAAATCACACACAAGAGGTGAACCAAATATGACCGATCAACGAGCCGCGAACGTGCAGCGCTTCCGTGAAGAACAGGGCGCTAGGCGGGTCTGGATACTCAGCGCCGTGATCCCGTTCAGCGTCAGTCAGGATCGCGTGGTGATCGTGGAGCGCAACGACAGCGGCGCGCAACTCATCACCTGCAACGGCTGCACGCCGCGTACCGCGTTGGGGCAGGGCACGTTACGCGAGATCGCGCCTGAGACCTTGCGCGAGTTCTTGACCGGGCTTGAAGATGCGGAGATGGCCTGGGCTGGTGACCTGATCCCGCCCAACGTGCACGACGGCGTGACTTACACCGTCGAGCGTGCGGACGCGAGCGGCTACGAGCGCGTGCGCATTGTCGATCCCCAGACGAACAGCCCGCACGATCGCTTGCTCATGACCTGGGCCGACGCGTTCCCTGAGGCGCGCAAGCTCTTAGGCTGATGTGCGAGTCGATACCGCGTCAGGTGATCGTGCGTTGCAGACCGGGTTCCACACCCCCCTGTATGCTATGGTAGAATGACGGGCACGTATGCCGGGTGACACGCGGCCAGTGACCGGCGGCGGAGACACAGCGCGATATCGTGGGATGTGGCGTAGACGCGGTTACGATCGCGTATAATATCAGGTAAGGGGCCATGCTGGACCTGGGGATCGTCATTGTGAACTGGAACACGCGCGACCTGCTGCGTGACTGCCTGCGATCCGTGTTTGCTTCCGAGGGCGATATCGCCTTCAACGTCGTGGTGGTGGACAACAATTCGTCCGATGGCAGCGCGCAGATGGTGCGCGACGAGTTCCCGGACGTGCACCTGATCGCCAATGACGACAACCCGGGCTATCCGCGGGCGAATAACCAAGGCTTTCGCGGGCTTGGGTTTGCGCAGGGTGAGGCCCCAGGCGCGCCGCGTTACGCGCTGGCGTTGAACCCCGACACCGTGCTACCGCCGGACGCGCTGGCGCAGATGGTCGCCTACATGGACGCCGACGAACGGATCGGCGTGGCCGGGCCGAAGCTGGTGCTGCCGAACGGCGAGCTTGACCTGGCATGCCGGCGCAGCTTCCCGTCGCCGGAGGTGAGTTTCTACCGCATGACGGGACTGGCGAAGCTGTTCCCGCGCAGCCGCCGGTTTGGGCGGTATAATATGACTTACCTCGATCCCGACGTGGAGACCGAGGTTGACTCGGTGGTCGGGGCTTTCATGATGGTCCGGCGCGCGGCGATCGAGCGCGTCGGGCTGTTCGACGAAACGTTTTGGATGTATGGAGAAGATCTGGATTGGGCGTATCGAATCAAGCAGGCCGGGTGGATCGTGATGTACAACCCGAAGGTGACGGTGACGCACGTCAAGCGCGCGGCCAGTCGCCAGTCCCCCCGCGCGCAACGCGAGTTCTACCGGGCGATGCTGATCTTTTACCGGAAGCATTACCGGACGCAGACCGCCTGGTGGTTACACGTCCTGATCATGCTGGGGCTGGCGCTGAAGGGCGGGCGCGCCCTGTGGCCGGACCTGCTCGGACGGCAGCCGAACCCCGCACCATCCGCGTAAACCCGGCGCTGGACCGGCGCATCCGGGGCTTTTTGCAGTCTGCCCTGCTGATCAGCGACATCGTGATGCTCACGCTCGCGTTCATGCTGGGTTACATGATGCGCGCGCGGCTGCCGCTGCCTGCCATCCCGGTCAACCCGCCGCCGCTGTCAAACTACGTGCCGATGATGATGGTGCACGTGCTGGCGATCGTGCTGGTGTTTTATTTCGCGCGCATGTACCACCAGCGCCGCGCGGTGAGCCGCTTTGATGAAGCTTACGCGATCGCGCAGAACGTCTCGATCGGCACGCTGATGTCGGTCGCGCTCTCGACACTGGCGTTCAAGAACTCGGCGCTGGAGCTGGACTACCCGCGCGGGGTGGTGGTCTATGCGTGGCTGCTGGGGATCGTGCTGGCCGTGCTGGGGCGCGAGCTGCATCGCCAGATCACGGTACGGCTGCGCGATATCGGCTTTGCGCGTGACAACGTGCTGATCATCGGCACGGGCGAGGTGGCGCGCACGATCGCCGAGAAGATCCGCTGGTCGCCGCACCTGGGTTACAACATCATCGGCGCGGTCAACGGGCGGCCCGGCCAGGCGATGGGCGACGTGCCGATCATCGGCACGACGGGGCAGCTCACGGAGATCATCGACGATTACGGCGTGGACGAGGTGATCATCGCGCTGCCGGATGCCAGCCACCGCGAGTTGGTGCAGTTGATCAGCAAGTGCCAGCGCGGGAAGGTCAGCATCAAGGTCTACCCAGACATCTTCGCGTACATGGCGGGCGGCCTGACGGTCGATGACCTGAACGGCATGCCCATGCTCAGCGTGCGCGATGTGGCGCTGCGCGGCTGGAAGCTGAGCCTCAAGCGCGGCATGGACATGATCGGCGCGCTGCTCGGTTTGATCTTCCTCAGCCCGCTGATGACGCTCACGGCGATCCTGATCAAGCTCGAGTCGCCGGGACCGGTGTTCTTCTGCCAGCAGCGAATGGGCCTGGACGGGCGGCCCTTCCCGATGATCAAGTTCCGCTCGATGCGCCAGGATGCCGAAGCCGAGGGGCCCGGCTGGACGGTCGAGGGCGACCCGCGCGTGACGCGCGTCGGCGCGCTAATGCGCCGGACCAACTGGGACGAGATCCCGCAGTTGATCAACGTCTTCTGGGGCCAGATGAGCCTGGTCGGGCCGCGCCCGGAGCAGCCGTACTACGTGCAGAAATTCCGCGAATACATCCCGCGTTACATGGAACGCCACCGCGAGAAGGCCGGCATGACCGGGTGGGCACAGGTCAACGGGCTGCGCGGCGATACCTCGATCCTGGAGCGTACCAAGTACGATCTTTGGTACGTCGAGAACTGGTCGCTGTGGCTGGATATCAAGATCATCCTGCGCACGATCATCCAGACGCTGTTTGCGCGCAATAAGAACGCGTATTGAACAGTGCGACAGGCAACACGACGTTTGTTCTCGCAAGCGGGTAAGGGCACGGTGGCACAATGCGTGTTCGCTGTGGCGCTGATCGCGGTGCTGGCCGGGGTGGCGTCGGCCCAGAGTCTCAACCCGCAACATCCCTATCACACCCCTGATGATCGCGTGTTGGTGATCGCGCACCGGGGCGGGGGTTACCTGCGCCCCGAAAATACGTTGCTGGCGTTCCAGCACGCGGCACGGCTGGGCGTTGACGTGCTGGAGATGGACGTGCGCAGCACCGCGGATAACGTGCTTGTCGTGATCCATGATGAGACCGTCGATCGCACCACGAACGGCACAGGCGACGTGCGCGACTACACCTTCGCCGAACTCCAGCGGCTTGATGCCGCGTACCATTGGGTGCCTGTTGCCGATGACGGCGGCGCGGCGATGGACTATCCCTATCGCGATCAGGACGTCACGATCCCCACGCTGGAAGACGTGCTGACGGCGTTCCCGCAGATGGTGCTGAGCATTGAAATCAAGCAGGTCGCGCCTTCGATCGCGCGTCCGTTGTGCGATCTGCTGCGCCGCCGCGCGATGCTCGACCGGGTGGTGGTCGGTGCGTCGCATGGCAGGACGCTGGCCGACTTCCGCCGTGTGTGCCCGGATGCGTACACTGCAGGCACGGCGAGCGAACTACGCGCGCTCTTGCTGGCGGCGCTGAACGATCTGCTCACCCCGGACAGGCTGCCGGTATCTGTGTTTCACGTCGCGCAGACCTATTACGGCGTGCCGCTTGTGACGTCGCGCGTCGTCAGCCTGGCCCACAGCGCAGGCGTGCGGCTTTATGTGTGGACCGTCAACACGCCGGATGAGATGCAGCGCCTGGTCGATCTGGGCGTGGACGGCATCATCACCGACCGCCCGGACGCGTTGTTACGCTTGTTGGGGCGTCTGCCCGCGGCGGATTAGCGCCCTCGATTGTCATTACGGCAGGCCGAACGGCGCTATGTTGGGCCACTTCCCCCCTGACGTTTGCGCCAAATGCGGTACAATCGTGCGCGGCAGACGGCTGAATACCGACCACTGATGACGAGCGACTAACGAAGGAGCAAGACACCGTGTCTGAGCAGGGCGTCACACCGCAAACCGAAGACTTTTCGCGCTGGTATACCGATGTCGTGCAGAAGGCCGATCTCGCGGACTATTCCCCCGTGCGCGGCTGCATGATCATCAAACCCTACGGCTACGAACTGTGGGAAGCGGTCAAAGGGGGGCTTGACCGGCGCTTCAAGGAAACCGGGCACCAGAACGCGTATTTCCCGCTGTTTATCCCGGAGAGCTTCCTCAAGCGCGAGGCCGAACACGTCGAGGGCTTTTCGCCCGAACTCGCCGTCGTGACGATCGGCGGCGGCAAAGAGCTTGAGGAGCCGCTGGTCGTGCGGCCCACCTCGGAGACGATCATCGGGTGGGCGTTCCAGAAGTGGATCCAGTCGCACCGCGACCTGCCGCTGTTGATCAACCAGTGGGCGAACGTGGTGCGCTGGGAACTGCGCACGCGCCTGTTCCTGCGCACGATGGAGTTTCTGTGGCAGGAAGGCCACACCGCGCACGCCACGCACGCGGACGCCCTTGAAGAGACGATGCGCATGCTGGACGTGTACACCGATTTCGCCGTGAACGACGCCGCGATCCCGGTCATTCCGGGGCGCAAGAGCAAGCAGGAGCGTTTCGCGGGCGCGGTGAACAGCTACAGCATCGAGGCGATGATGCGCGACGGGCGCGCGTTACAGGCCGGGACGAGCCACGACCTGGGGCAGAACTTCGCCAAGGCGTTTGACATCCAGTACACCGACGAAAACAACGAGTTGCAATACGCCTGGACCACGTCCTGGGGCGTCAGCACGCGCATGGTCGGCGCGATCATCATGACGCACGGCGACGACCAGGGGCTGCGGCTGCCGCCGAAGATGGCCCCGATCCAGGTGGTGGTGGTGCCGATCTTCCGCGACGCGGCGCAGCAGGGCCTGGTCATGGAGACGGTGCAGCGCATCGCGCCGCAGTTGAAGGACGCCGGTATCCGCGTGCACGTGGACGACCGCGAGAACCTCTCGCCGGGGTTCAAGTTCAACGACTGGGAGATGCGCGGGGTCCCGCTGCGCATGGAGATCGGCCCGAAGGACGTGGAAAAGGGCAGCGTGGCGCTGGCGCGGCGCGATGTCCCCGGCAAGGCGGGCAAGTCGTTCGTGCCGCAGGATGGCATCGTCGCGACGGTGCGCGAGGTGCTCGACACGATCCAGGCGAGCTTGCTCCAGCAAGCGACCGAGTTCCGCGACGGGCGGCTGCACGAAGTCACCACCGGCTACGCCGACTTCATCGACGTGGTGCGGGGCGGCGAGTGGGCGCTGGCGTGGTTCTGCGGCGGCGCGCAGTGCGAGGAGAAGGTCAAGGACGACGCTTCCGCTGTGAGCCGCAATTTCCCGCTGGCACAGCCGCATCCCGGCGAGCACGGCAAGTGCATCATCTGCGGCGCGGACGCCGAGGAGATGGCGTACTTCGCCAAAGCGTATTAGGCGCATGCAGGGGCGGCGGGGATACAAGCGCGCGCCGCCTGCTAGCTGGAATTCTGAATACTTCGACTATTGCCATGTTTTGCAGGAGCAAACCCAACCGATGCCCGTTTACATCCTGATGAGCAAACTCACCGAGCACGGCGTATCCCGCGTGATGGACGACCCGCCTTGCCTGCGCAACATCAGCATGGAGATCGAAAACTTCGGCGTGAAGGTGCTCGAACAGTACGCCACGCTGGGCGAATACGACTTCGTGCACGTGATCGAAGCGCCGGATAACGAATCGATCGCGCGCGTCAGCATGGAGCTGATCGCCAGGGGTAACCTCAAACCGCTGACGCTGCCGACGATATCGATCAACGACTTCATCAGCCGCCTGAGCCTGGACCGCGCGCCCTGAGCCGCGCCATCCACGCGAAAGAGGGGTTGGCAAATGCGAATGAGTCGCGTATACTATGAGCACTGACGCGCCACAAGCGTCAATCGGCAGTGATACAGGTTACGCACAAGGCGACGCGTAACGGAAAGGTCCTTCGAATGTACGACATCACCCGGGCGATCTGCGTTTGCTCCTGTCTGTACGAGCGTTGTACGCACCGCTTGTGGTGGTGTGCTGTCGATTGATGGCGTCTCCCGCCTGGTAGGAAGGCGAGCTGTATCGGCCACGCAACACAAGCGTGGCCGGTTTTGTTTTATAGTGGCCCTGTGACGTACAGCGCTCGAACACACGCAAACGGGCAACACATGCGTGACTATCGCTTTTTCCGGTGCGCGCAAGAGCACCGACCACAACCATACACAACAGCTATGCACAACTATGCACAACGAGGACGTGGACGTTATGACGATTGAACAACAGCAGCGAACGGGCATCGCGAACGACGTGACCGAACTGGTCGGCAATACGCCGCTGGTGCGGCTAAACCGCGTGATTGGCGACGGGCCGGGTACCGTCGTCGCCAAGCTGGAATATGCCAACCCCGCCAAGAGCGTGAAGGATCGCATCGCGCTGAGCATGATCGAGGCGGCGGAACGCGACGGCAGGCTCGACGCGGACACCGTGATCATCGAGCCGACGAGCGGCAACACCGGGATCGGGCTGGCGATGGTCGCCGCGCAGCGTGGCTACCGCCTGATCGTGACCATGCCGGACAAGGTCAGCAAGGAACGCGTCATGATCCTGCGCGCGTTCGGCGCGGAGGTGGTCCTGACGCCCGGCGACAAGGGCATGCAGGGCGCGATTGACGAAGCGCAGCGCATCGCCGAAACGCACGAGAAGGTGTTCATCCCGCAGCAGTTCCAGAACGCCGCCAACCCGGGCATCCACCGCCGCACGACCGGCCCGGAGATCTGGCGCGACACCGACGGCGCGGTCGACGTGCTGGTGGCGGGGATCGGGACCGGTGGCACGATCACCGGCGCGGGCGAGTTTTTGAAAGCTCGCAAGCCGGAGCTGAGCATCGTCGCCGTCGAGCCGGCGGAATCGCCGGTGCTCAGCGGTGGCGAGAAGGGCCAGCACCCGATCCAGGGCATCGGCGCGGGGTTCGTGCCGGAGGTGCTGAACACGCAGATCTACGACGAGATCATCCAGGTGAGCGGCGACGACGCGTTTGAGATGGCGCGGCGTACGGCCCGCGAAGAGGGATTGCTGGTCGGCATTTCGTCCGGCGCGGCGATCTGGGCGGCGGTGCAGGTCGCGCAGCGCCCGGAGAGCGCCGGCAAGCTGATCGTCGTGATCGTCCCGTCCTGGGGCGAGCGCTACCTGAGCACACCGCTGTTCGCCGACCTGGTAGAGTCGTGAATCGCGGGGGGCGGGCAGCACCGCGCGCCGCGAGGAGGAACGTATGCTAGGCATCATCAACACCATCCGCGAGGATGTGAATTGCGTGCTACAGCGTGATCCGGCAGCGAAAAACAAGCTGGAGGTGATCACGTCGTACGCGGGGCTGCATGCCATCTGGGCGCACCGCGTCGCCCACTGGCTCTGGACGCACCGGCTGCGCCTGGTGGCGCGCTGGCTGTCGCAGGTCAACCGCTTTCTGACCGGGATCGAGATCCATCCCGGCGCGCAGGTCGGGCCGCGTTTCTTCATCGATCACGGCATGGGGGTCGTGATCGGCGAGACGGCGGAGATCGGCGCGGACGTGACGTTATATCACGGTGTGACGCTGGGCGGCGTAAGTTTGAAGCCCGGCAAGCGTCACCCGACGGTCGAAGATGGCGTCGTTATCGGCGCAGGAGCAAAAGTACTGGGAGCGATTACGGTGGGTAAGAACTCACGCATTGGAGCCAACGCCGTCGTTGTGAAGGACGTGGAGCCGGATATGGTCGTGGTCGGCATCCCCGGCAGACCGATCAAACGCGAAGGTCCCGCGCCGGAAGCCGGGCGCGACCTGGCGCACGACATCCTGCCGGACCTGGTCGCCGAACGGCTGGACCGCATCCTGCACCGGCTGGACGAGGTCGAGCACGCGATCCACCTGCACAACGACGATCACCACAACGGCGACGGGCATGTCGACGACGGGCGCGACGACGATGATGGCGCTTCCGTCGTGCTTGAGGACGACTACGCCGACTTCTACGATATGGACTACACGATCTGAACGTGTCTGAACGCCGCCCGTCGTGCAGCGGTTCGCAAGACCCTAACGCCCCGTACCGGAAGCCCGGCGCGGGGCGTTGTGCGTGTGGCTACAGCATCTCCCCGCAGATGATCGCGCTGTGCTGCCCCGCGATCTGCGTCAGGACCACGACCGCCGCGTCGCCGTCGCCGCCCAGCTTCAGCTTGCGGATCAACGTTTCGGGCGCGATCGGGCTGCCGCGTTTCTTGACCGTCACCCGCCCGACGCCGCGCGCACGCAGCGCCGCACGCAGCCGCTTGAGGTTGAACGGCAGCCAGTCCAGCACCGGCCACGCCCGCAGCCAGGGCGTTTCGACGCGTGCGTCACCGGTCAGGTAGGCGATCTGCTCGTCCAGCCGGGCCAGCGGCTGCTCGACCTGCGCGGCAAGCTCGCCGAACACGCCCGCGCGGATCACGGCGGGGTCGGGTTCGTAGAGGTAAGCACGCGGTTGGCTGAGCGGCGGCGCAGGGTCCCCGCGTGAGGCCAGTTCCAGCGGGGCAGCGCCCGGCGCGACGCGCACCGCCATGCGCCCCGCGAAGCCCAGTTCACCGCCCCACAGCACGGCTTCCTTTAGCGCTCCATCCAGGCTGACAAACGCGACCCCCGCGCCCGCATCCGTATACGGCGCGAGTTCGTCCAGGTCCACGCCCGGCGCGAGCTTGGCCGCCCACGCGGCGAACGACCAGCGGGTGAGCGTGTCCAGTGGCGGGATCACGTCGCGCACGGCGTACACGCGCCGCCCGCCGGATCGCCGCGCCGGGTCGAAGAACGCCGCCGGGACGCCTTGCAGTGGCAGCGGGTCGCGCAGGTCGGCCTGCACCAGGCCCGCGCCGCGCTCGTAAGCCGCGAGATTCACGCGCGCCATGCGCAGCCGCAGCGGGTCGCGGTCCAGCCCGACGACATACGTACCGGGCAGCGCGGCCAGCGCCAGCGTATCCCCGCCGATGCTGCACCCCAGGTCTGCGATGCGCGTGTATCCGGCCCGGCCAAAGCACGACGCACGCCACGCGCTGACGGACTCGCTGCTGGCCTGCTCCAGCGCGTCCGGTGTGAAGACCATGTGATCGGCACGCGCGAACTTGGCCGCCGCTCGCTCGCGCAGCCGCGCCAGCGTCAGCGCCGCGCCTGCCACGTCCGGCGGCAGGTCGCGCCGCAGATCGGTGAGCAGCGCGAGCGTGTTGGCGTCGCTGAGGTCGGCGCTGGCAAGCCGGTCCAACGCGGCGCGTCCTGCCGGGCGCATGAGCGCGGCGAAGGTATCCAGGGTGAGTGGTGAAGCGGTCATCGGGTGGGGTGGGGCTGGCGTGCGGCGGGACGTATGGTGCTGCGCCCCGCCGCATAGACGCAGGGATCAGACCTGGTTGATCAGTTTGACGAATTCCTGCCATTCGTCGGGGCTGAAGACGAGCGAACCCCAATCAAGCTCGACTTCGACGTCTTCCTTATCGCCGCCGGACTGCCCAAGTTCAGCAGCCGACTTGCGGATCAACTGCACGAAATCGTCCCACTCTTCAGCGAAGAAATGCGCGGTGATGGGGCCGATCTCAATGTGATAGGTGCTTTCATCGTCGGGTTCGTCGGCGCGCCAGATCGTGTAATTCTCAGTCTCTGAGAGCGTCTCGATGTCAATATCGGGCATATCGTCGTCGTACATGTGTGTTGTGGACTCCTTCCATGCGTTTAGGAGCACCGTTTGCAAGGCGTGTTCCGGCAGGTCACGCCGGCGGTTTATGCCGGAAGCGCGATGCCCGGCACGCTTTCAAACGGGCTCGGATATGCGCTCATTGTCGCTGGCTGTGCCCGAATTGTCCAGGGTGGGATCGCTGCGCGCGGCTATCGCGCCTTTTTGATTGCACGGTCCATCGCGGCGGCGGGCGCTTCCAATACCTTGCCGTGCCCGACCGCCAGGCGTGACGGTTCCAGCGCCCGCAGTGCTTGCGCGGTGGCGACCGCGGTGGGGACGTGCCACGTCGCGAACTTGGGCAGCGGGAACAGCGTCCACTGGCCGGCGATCGCCACGCCGCCCAGCGTCTGCCACGCGTCCGCCGCGATCAGCGTGCGGTCGCGCGTGTCGAGAAACGCCATCTGGTCCGGTGTGTGGCCCGGCGCGGCGAAGGCTTCCAGCGACCCGACGCGGTCGCCTTCCTGGAGCGTGCGGTCCGGCCTGGTTTCGGCCTGCACGTAACCGCCGCGTAGCTTGCTCTGCGGCTCGTCGGGGTCCAGGGACATGTCGCCCGCCAGGAAGCGCGCCGAACGCGCGGGGTAGATCACCTCGGCATCCGGCAGCGCCCGGTGCAGCGCGTCCACCGATCCCGCGTGATCCACGTGCGCGTGAGTAAGCAGGATGCGCACGATCGGCGCGCCGATCTGTTCGGCGGCCTTCAAGATGGTGTCTTCGCTGTTGGGCATCAGCGTGTCGACCAGTGTCAGGCCGTCATCTTCGCGCACGAAGTAGCAGTTCATGCTACCCCACTGGGTGAGTTTGATCAGGTAGTCGCCGTGCTGGGAAACGCCCATTCGATATCGCCTTTCTGCCGGTCGCGGCAGGCGTGATTGGAAAGAATAAGAATGCGTGACGTGTGCTCGGTATATGCGATCAATCCGTCGCGTTTGTGTCGTACGTATCCAGCGCGCGCAGGACCTCGGCCAGCGCCAGCAGGCTCGCGCCACTGTGGGCGTCCGCGCCTGCGGGCGCGTCGTCGTCCAGCCCCGCGACGGTATAGCGGCGTTCGAGCGCGTTGTTTTCAAAGTCCGGCCTGGCGATGACGGCGGCGACCTGCTGCGCGACCGCGGCACGGCGGGCGGCGTCCCAGGTTAGCGCGGTCTTGGTCCAGAACAGGCGGTAGCCCGCGTCGATCTTATCCGCGCTCAATGGTTCGGGCGGTTTGGGTTCGGGCACGGGGCGGTTAAGCATGCGTTTCCAGAAGTCAACCATGACGTGTTCTCCGGTGTTGGCTTGGTGAGGTGTCGGTGTGTGCGGGCCGCGTGGCGCCGGTGCAGTGCGCCACCGGAAGCGGCCCGCCTGTGCTCAGTTTAGCGCGGACGGGTCTTCGACGCGCACGTCGGCATGCTGCGTCAGGTGCACGTCGCGGCTGTAAAGCCACACTTCGCCGTCCCATTCGTGTTCGAATCCGGCGGCTTCCAGCGCGGTGATGCGCTCAGGGGCATTGTAGAGCTTGATCCGCACGCGTGACCGGTTGCACGTGGCAGCCAGCCGCCGCATATCGTGCGCGGCGGGTGCCAGGTCGGCGTCCGGCACGTCGAAATACGCGACTTTCAATGTGGGGTCGCCGGGCCAGCGGTCGTTCCCGGTCGGGTTGACGATCAGCACGCCGCCGGGCGTCATGTTGCCGTTGGCGCTGCCGGGCCAGCCGTAAACCAGTCCCGCGTCGAGCCGTTCGCGCAGGCGCGCATCGGTGATGCGGTAGTACGTCCAGTCCCATTCCATGCTCTGCTGGGCGCGCGCGTAGTGGGCGGACTGGTCCAGCCAGGCCCGCACACGTCCCAGGTCGGCGGCAGTAAGCTGCTGCCAGCCTTGCACCGGCTCATCGAGGATATCCGCGCCGTAGGGCAGGTAACACGCCACGCGCTCGAAACCGGTTTCGCGGGCCAGTTGGCGCACGGCCTCGTTATGCGCGGCGGTGGCGAAGCGCACGGTGCCCTCACCGCGCTGCCGCACCTGGTTGATCACGAAATGGTGCAGGATACGTGCAAAGCCGTGCCCCTGGTAGGCCGGATCGACGCGCAGCCCTTCCATCCACCACTCACCCGGCGCAAAGCGGGTGAGCTTGATCACACCGACCACGCGATCGCGCAGCGTGGCGACGTAGAAGCCATCGTGCGGGTCCTTGAGCCAGTCGTCAATCACGCGCGGCAGGTAATCGTCACCGTCCCATGTCTGGGCGGCGATCGCTTCCAGTTGCGCGCGGTCGGCCTCGGATGCGGCGCGGATGCGCAGGTCAGAACGGGAAACGGTAGATGTGTGTGTCGGTTGCACGGGTTAGCCCCCTAATCGAGTTCCTGCTGTGTCTCCATTGATCTTGACACGTTACGCCGTAGATGCCCAATCCCAGCACGCGCTCGCTCACGAACGCGTGTGGCCGTTGCCACGCTCGCCCCGCACCAGCGCGGCGCTCATCCGCCCATCCAGCCGGACATATCCGGGTGCTGTCGCGGCGGTTCCTGCGGCTGTTCGCGCGGGGTATCGCCGCCGGCGTCGTGCGTGATCTGCACGCCAGACTCAGCCGGTAGGGTCGGGAAACGCTTGCTCAGGAGGTAGCGCAGCAGCGCGTAAATCAGCCCGCGCTGGGCCGTGCTGCTGCCCGGACCCACAGCGAAGGCGTCTTCGTCCAGCAGCTTGCCGCGCACGTAACGCAGCAACACCCGCAGCGTGGCGATCGTCGGGGCCGCGAGCACCACGCCCAACAACCCGGCGCTGCCCGCACCCACCAGCACGCCGATCAGCACCACCGACGGGTGCAGGTCCAGGCTGCTGCCCAGGATGCGCGGGACCAGGAACACCGCCTCAAGGTTCTGGATCACAATATACGTCAGGGACACGATCACCGCGTAGAGCAACCCGGCATCCAGCCCAGGGATCGTGGCGCTGTCGGTCGTCAGCGCGAACAGCAGCGCGGGGATCTGTGAGAGCGCCGGGCCGATGTTGGGGATGAACTCCAGGAACCCGGCGAAGATGCCCAGCAGCAGCGGCTGCGGCAGCCCCAGGATCAGCGCGGCGAAATACGTCGCCACGCCGATCGCGGTGCACAGCAGCAACTGCCCGCGCAGGTACGCGTTCCACACGCGGCCCAGTTCGTGCAGCAAGAGCCGCGCGTCGCCCTGGTAGCTTTCCGGCAGCGTGCCGACCAGGTAGCTCACGAACAGCGGTCCGTCGCGCATCATGTAAAAGAGCAGCACCAGCACGAAGAACGTGTTCACCAGCGCCGTGACGATGCCCCCCACGACCCCCAACGCCGGGTCTGCCAGCGAGAGCACGGCGTTTTGCAGCGTGTCCGCGATGGTTGAAGGGCCGTCTTCGCTGTCCTCAGGCGGGCTGAACGCGTTTTGAATCTCTTGCCACGGCACGACCTCGTAGCGCCCGATCGTGATCGGGCGGTCCAGTATGCCGCGCAGGTCGCCCTCCGTATCCTCGATGATGCCGGGCAGGTCGTCGGCGAACTCGCGCAGTTGCGCCACCGTCGCGGGGATGATCAGGCCGATGCCCAGCCCAAACACCCCAAGCACGACCAGCCACGACAGGACCACCGCGATCGAGCGCCGGATCTCGTAGCTGCCGATGATCTTCAGGCGCTGCTCGAAGAGCGTCACGACCGGCGAGAGCAGGTAGGCCAGCACCACCGAAAGGATCAGCACGGTCCACGCGCTGCCTTGAATCTGGCGCGTAATGAAAAACAACGCCACCAGCGTGAGCAGCGCGACAATGCGCTTGGTGGTCGTGTCCCAGGGGGGACTGGTGACGGTCGGTGCGTTACGTGACATAGGCGCTCCCTTCATTTCTCATTCTAGCGTGATGGTGCGCGAGAGTCTAGCGCGACTATGGTCCCCCGCGCAGGGATGCTTCACGCCCCGGCGCGATCCGTGCTAGACTCTAGGTAAAGGGCTTACTAGATTTTTTGTGAGGGTGCTATGTTCGATCAATTGAGACGCGGCCTGGCAGTGCTGGCGATGGTGCTGCTACTCGGCGCGGCGGTGTGGCGGTGGAATTCTGACGCGGCTGCTGGCGACGATACAGACGATGCGGGCGATGACGACACATCGCGCGGCGACGATTGGAGCATGACCGGTTATTACGCCGTCGAAGACCTGGCCCCGTTGCGGCTCGCGGTCACGGAGTGGCTTGAACGCTACGATATCGTGTACCGCGCGGAACTTGCCAGCGGCGGCGGCGGCGCGACGTTCTCGCGCGGGCGGCTGGTGTTCGATGCGGGCGGCGGCGGGTTCGGCGACCGGCGGCGGGACACGGATTCGGCGCTCACGTTTGGCGGCGGGCATGGCAACATGGGCGTGGGCGTCGCGCTGATCCAGAGCCGCACCCTGCGCATCTACCCGCTGCTGGGCTTCGGCGGGATGGGCGGCGGCGTGGATAACCCCGCTGCCGAGAAGCCGGCAGGGGGCTGGTTCGCGGCGTTTTTTACCACCGGGATCGGGCTGGATGTGCGGTTACGGGTGTGGCGCTTTGGCGTGCTGGTCGGGATGCGGGTTGGTTACCGGCACGACGTGATGAACGCGCAGTTCGCGGACGGTGTCACTTTTGAGCAGCCGCGCGGCCCGTTCGTGCGCTTCGTGATCGGGCCGTATGTGGGGTAGGGTTGCCGGCAGGTCGCCGCGCTGCTACGCGCGGAAAATCAAAACGCCTCCCACCAACGGGAGGCGTTCCGTTTGCCAGTGACAGCGCCGGGGGCGTCAGTCGAGGTGCTGGGTGATCTTCGGCTCCAGCGCGGGCAGCGGCATGAAGCCGACAATCCGCTCGGCCACTTCGCCACCCTTGAACACCATCAACGTCGGGATCCCCATGATGCCGTACCTCATCAAGAGGTTCTGGTTTTCGTCGGCGTCGACCTTCGCCACGCGCAGCTTGCCCTCGTATTTCTCCGCGAGCTGATCGACCAGCGGGGCGATCATCTTGCAGGGCGCGCACCACTCGGCCCAGAAATCAATCAGGACCGGCAGATCGGAATTCAGCACTTCTTCTTCGAACGTGGCTTCGGTCACAACGAACGTTTTCTCACCCATTGAAATTTGCTCCTTACGCGATTGCGGTACTACCGGCAGGGTGCTCAACTTCCAGGCGGCGCGCTGCCGCACGGCCCGGATCATGTCGAATTACTTTGTCTCCAAACTATACCACAGCCACGCGCGGCGTGACCAGGGTTGGCCCGTCTGCGGCGCGGGTTCTTGCCCGATTCTAATTGTGCGTTGGGGACGGTGGCGCGGGCAATCTGCGGCATTCTGTTCCACGCCGATTTTACCCAATCCTGGCGCGTTGCACATCACCCGTGTGTTTCGTGATCCACATAAGTTCTCCGCTTTTCCTTCACAAGTTCTACACATTGCGCCCTTATGATCGGGCCATAGTGACCCTAAAACGGCGGCACGCAGATGCGCCAGCCGCATCCGTGCAGAATGCTAACGAGCATACCATAGAAGGAGTGGCGAAAATGTTGTCGAACAAACAGATGCATCAACGGACGATCAAACTTGCTGTGTTCGGGATCGTGCTAATCGCGATGGTGACGCTGTCGCTGGGGCTGGTGACCGGCACGAGTGAGGCGCAAGGTCCCGGTCGGGGCCGTGGTAATAGTGGCGGCAGCGCTGGTTTCGGCCCCGGTGTGGATCAGGGTTCCGTGCTGGGCGACAATCTGCGGCAGCAGGACCGTCTCGCCGATGGGTCGTGCGACGGGACCGGCGAGTGCCTGGCCGACCAACTGGGTTACGGGTACGGAGCAGGTTGGCGCGGCGCGAACAACCAGGCGCGTATGGGTGGCGGCATCCTGGTGGACCTGCCCCCCGCGACACCGGGCGAACTGCCTGCTGACGTGATCGCCGCGCTGGAGGCGGGCATCATGGACGAGTACCACGCTTACGCCACGTATGCCGCCGTGATCGAGCAGTTCGGCGCGGTGCGCCCCTTCACCAACATCATCAATTCAGAGCGGATGCACATCGACGCGCTGGCGTTCCTGTTCGAACGCTACGGCCTGGATGTGCCGCAGGCCCCTGTGGTAGACACACCGCAGTTCGCCAGCGTGCAGGACGCGTGCGCGGCGGCGGTGGCAGCCGAGGTCGCGAACTTTGGGCTTTACGACCAGTGGCTGGCGACGGTACAGGCTTATCCGGACCTTGTGCAGGTCTTTCAGGCTCTGCGCGATGCGTCAGAATTCCAACACCTCCCTGCGTTTGAAATCTGCGCCGGGTAAGGCATGTGGTCTTGCCGGTCATCTCACGCAGCAGGGCGGTCCAGCACGGGCCGCCCTGTTGTTTGATGTATGGGGTTGGCGCTGCGCGCTCAGTACGGCAGGTCCTCGTCGTCCGGCGCGAGGTTGCGGCGCTCGCGGCTGCGGCGGATGATATCCTGGACGCGAGCATCGAGGTCGTTGGGCGTTTCGCGCCGTGACCGGTCCTGGGGAGGCTGCGGGGGCCGGCGGCGCGGCTGCGGCGGGCGCTCGACCTGCGGCGGCTCGTCCCACTGCGGATCGTCGTAATAATCATCGTAGGGGTCGTATTGCCCGTACTGCTGCGCGTGGTCCGGGTTGTACTGCGCCTGGGCGTAGTCGTAGCCTTCCGGGGGTTGCGGGCGCGATTCGTAAGCGCGGTCGTCGTACCCGGCGTGCTGTGTCGGCCCTTCATAGCCCTGGTCGTAACGCTGCGCTGGCGGGGCGTCGTACTGGTCGTATTCGCCGCGCACGCGTTGATCTTCCGGCCCGATGTACCAATCCGGCTCATTCTGGCGGGCGGGAGTTTGCTGGCGCGTGCCGGAACCGGTCCCGTAGCGCGACCCCTCCAGGTAGCCTGCATCCTGTTGCCACTCGCGGCCCGGGCGGTATTCGCGCGGCCCTACGCCATAGTCGCCCGACCCGTAGTGATCCGTGACCATCTGCGGGCGCGGATCGCCGACAGCCGCTCCGCCGGTGTGATAAGCGTCCGCCCGGCGCGCGGACGTTGATGGCCCCTGCACGTTGCGCAGAATCGCCGCGACGCCCATCGAAACCAGCGCGATCCCCAGGTACACGCTCAGGTCAATGTCCAGCCCGGCCCCTTCGTTCATCGACTCGATCAGCATGTTGACGGTTTCGATCACGCTGAACACGGCCATCCAGATGCCGAAAATCCAGATCGACAGCGAGGTATCCCACTGGCGGCTGCGCTGGTAGATCGCGGAACTGAGCAGGATGATGCCCAACACCATCATGATCAGCCACGTCTGATCCAGCGCGCGCGCCACTAACATGAAGCCCAGCCAGATCACAACCGAAGCCCAGGTGAGCGCCTCAATGCTGCGTTCGGCGGGGGATTTTTTTGTCGTCACGATAACATCACTCCTTGCCAGCCCATCCGCGTCGGTTCGGTGTTCCAGTAGTCTGTTTTATGCCAACCTGTTCATTTCCATTATCCGGTACTTCGCCGGGTGTGGCAAGCGCTCATTAAGAGACGGGTGGCATACGCTGCGCGCAACGTCACACGTTGTGCGGCGGCGTTCGCTTGCGCTTTTCCCCGTGCACGTTGCCGTTGACTTAAACGGCATCTGCGTTCATAATGGCTCATTAACAGTTGTTGAACAGGAAACCCTACACAGGCTCGAAGACGCGCGCTGTTTCGTGCCCGGCAGCAGGCCGGATGTGTATAACGCCACGCGGCGGCGCGGCGCGCTTGAACCGCATGGCGACGTAACGCTTTGATACTTAGAAACCGTCGAGAAGTTTTTGTGGCGGCGTACCTCCGTGTGTTGCCAGGACGGGCACGGAGGGTCGCCCCCTAACATCTTATATGACCTTTTAGGATTGGTTGCAGACAGCAAAGGACGCGCCCATGACCGAATCGTCGCGTAACCCGTTGCGCCAGGAATGGTTGACGTGGGACGACATTGACAAACTGGTGGATGTGTTGTTACCCCAACTGCGGGCTGCCGGTAGATTTGACGCCATGATCCTGGTGACGCGTGGCGGGATCGTCCCAGGGGGGTTGCTGTCTGAGGCGTTGAACATCACCAATGTGCTGACCGCGGCGGTCGATTTCCCCAGCCAGATCAGCCCTGACGACCCGGCCCGGATGCTGGCGTTTCCCTCGTTCTTGCAGTTTCCGGATGATGGGCTGCTGGAAGGCAAGCGCGTGTTGATTGTGGATGACGTGTGGGGCAGCGGGCGCACCAGCACCGCCGTGCGCAGCCGGTGCCAGTCCGCCGGGGCGACGCCGTTTACCTGCGTGTTTCACTTCAACCCCTACCGGTCGCTGTTCAGCCGGGTCGAGCCGGATTTTTACGGCGCGATAACGGATGCTTATATCGTCTATCCCTGGGAAGTTGACCGGGGCACCGATGGCATCCGGTCCCTGCCGCACAGGCCCGGCGGGCGCTAGGTGCGCCCGGATCGTGCATTGTCTAACTGATCCTCAAACCAGTTAAACGGTGGCCGGCGCGCGTGCCAGTGCGCGAAGATCGCCAGCACGGCACGCCACGCGTCGCGCTGCACGTCGCGCGGGTAGCCGTAACGCGTGCGGTGTGCCGCGAACTCGTCGGCATCCAGCAGCGATACCGTGCCATCCGGTCGAATCGCCACATCGAGGTCGATATCCACAAAGCTGAGCGTCGTCCCGGTGACGCGGGGCGGCAGGCTCACGTTGCAGTAGAAGTAATTCAGCGCGCCGTCGGGCGTGTAGTTCACGTAGATGTTGTAGCCCGTATCGCGCCAGAACAGCATCTCGGCGGCGTGGGGCATCGGGCGCTCAATGCCGCGCGTGATGTGGCGCAGCGGCGCGCCGGTCGGGGTGTGCAGCCAGATGCGCTGGCCGTTGTCCTCGACAAGCTGCGCGGGCAGCGTGTAATGCAGCACGCCGTCGTACTTGCGCGCGTCGATCTGCCATTGCGGGCCGGTGGCCGGATCGCGGGGGTAGGGTGGGTGTGGGTTCGGCATAGGCTTCGATTGCGGTCGGTGGTTACCGGCTGCCGGCACCGAACCGACCACTAACGTCTGACGGCCTTAAATGTGAAAAAGCCTCGTAGTGTCGGGCGAGGCTGGGGCTTGTGCGCCAGGTGCTATATGGTTGTGCAGGCGTTAGCTGCTCTCGGATGAGCCGCTGCGCTTCTTGTAGCGGTAGGTGATGCGCCCGCGCGTGAGGTCGTAGGGTGTCATCTCGACGCGCACGCGATCGCCAAGCAGGATGCGGATGTAGTACTTGCGCATCTTGCCGGAAAGGTAGGCCAGGACCTCGTGCCCGTTGTCCAGCTCGACCTTGAACTGGGTGTTCGGCAGGGCCTCAACAACCGTCCCTTCCATCTCGATCTTCTCTTCGGATTTTGCCATTGGTTCCCCCTGGCATAGTGATACGATGTGTATGGCCGTGCGACAAGGGGCAGATGCCGCCCCTTGCCAGGCCGAGAACATAAGCGGTGAATGACCGCCGGTAGTGCGCGGGATTAGCGGTTGCGCTGCTTGCGCATCTTGCGACGCGCGCGGCGAATAGCCTTTTTCTTCTGGATGCGGCGCAGCTCGCTCTTGGAAACGTGCCAACGCTTGCGCCGTACCGTGCTCAACACGCCGCTTTTGGCGACGGACTTACGGAAACGCTTGAGCAGTTGTTCCTGCGATTCGCCTGGCTGCAATTCAACGTGTGCCACTCAGTTCACCACCCTTCTGTTCTCTACTAAGCTAACGGTTGCGTGTCTTGGTGCGATCGGGCCTGGGAACGAAAAGAAAGGCAGGTCATGAGACCTGCCCCGCATCGTCTTTGTTGCACAATATCAGCTCATTGCGATCATGCAAACACGCCGTCCCCTAAGGCAACCGATCTCATTGCCTATGATTCTACCGTGTCTGCGTCGCTTACGCCAGCCTCAATTTCGCTTTCCGCCTCAGGATCGCCATCCGGCGTTTCGGCCTCAGCTTCGGCTTCGAGTTCCGGCTCCGGCAAGGCGTCCTCAACGTCGCGGATGCTCAGCCCCAGGCGCTGGCGGTGCGGCTCGATGCTGATGATGCGCGCGTTGATCGCGTCGCCTTCGTTCAGCACGATGTTCGGGTCCGCCGGGGGCGGGTCGGAGATCTGGCTGACGTGCAGCAGGGCTTCGATGCCCGGCTCCATGCTCACGAACGCGCCGAAGCTGGTCACGCGGCTGACCGTGCCGGAGATGACCTGCCCGACGTGGTACATGTCGTCCACCTGGGTCCAGGGGTTCGGCTGCAGGCGCTTGAGCGACAGCCCGATGCGGCGGCCTTCGTGGTCCAGCCGCAGGATGTACACGTCGATCTCGTCGCCCACGTTCAGGATGTCGCGCGGGTGCTTGACGCGGTGCCATGCCAGCTCGCTGATGTGGATCAGCCCGTCCGCGCCGCCGAGGTCAACGAACGCGCCAAAGTCGCGCAGGCCGCTGACGACACCGCGCCGGACTTCGCCCTCGGCCAGGTCGTCGAGCAGTTCGTCCTTGTGGGCGTCGCGCATTTCGCGCTGCGCTTCGCGCTGGCTCAGGACCAGGCGGCGGCGGCGGCGGTTGACCTCGATCACCTTGACCTGAATGTTGGTGCCGACCAACCGGCTGAGGTGCTCGATGCGTTCCTGTTCGTTCAGGCCGCGCGGCAGGTTGACCACGTGACTGGCCGGGACGAAGCCGCGCAGATTGCCGTAGGGCACGATCAGGCCGCCCCGGTTGGCGTCCGCGACGGTACCGTCGTAAATCTCGTCGGCCTTCATCAGGTTCTCGGCGTCGATCCAATCCTCGGCTTGTTTGGCCTGCGCCACCGAGACGATCATGTTGCCGTCGGCGTCTTCCGGGCGCACGATCATGACCGAGATCTCGTCGCCGATGTTGAAGTTGGCGTCATCACCCAGGCGCTCAAGATCGCTGCGCGTGACGACGCCATCGCGTTTCATGCCAATATCGACCAGCAGCCCCATGCTATCGATCGACAGGACAGTGCCCGTGACGATATCGCCGCGCACGGGTGTTTCGACTGCGTAGGATTCCTCGAGCAGGGTCAAGAAATCCATCTCTTCGTGTACCTGTGTTGTGTCTGTAGTCTCTACCATCTTTCCCTTACGATTTGTCCCCCCTGAGGTGGATTTTTTTGGTGCTCCGGTCCGGGCGCACAAAAAACCGGCGCACGACCACGATCGTGATCGGTACCCGGTTTGGTTGCCTGTGCTCTCAACGCGCAGCGCTGGGAATAGGGTTATGGGATTGTTGCCGCAGAGTGGAATGATGCCGTGTCCAAATGATCCGTGCGAAAACTGTTCCAGAACCCAATGTGATTACTCGTAGCGCAAGCGCGCCCTCCTTTCCGAAGTGGGGAGCATTATAGCAGGCGGGCGGGGCGTTTGTCAAACCTGGTGCAAGATCGCTGCTCAGGGTCCGTTGACGCTGCCGGGGGCGCGTGTTATGCTCAAGAAAACGCACGAAATCAGCATCTGCGAGGCGACACGAACCCATGACATCCGCGCTGCCATCGAACGAGATCCCAGTCACACCGCCGGGGGAATCCGCACTGCCGGACCTCTCGGAGCGGCAGGAATACATCCTGTCGTTGATCGTGCGCGAATACATCCGCGACGCGCAGCCTGTCGGCTCCAAGACGCTGGTCGAGCGTTTCGACGTTGGCGTGAGCAGCGCCACTGTGCGGAATGACATGGTCGCGCTGGAGGAACACGGCCTGATTTACGCGCCGCATACCTCGGCGGGCCGCGTGCCCACCAAACAGGGCTATCGCTATTTTGTGCAGCGCCTGCTGAAGTCGGCGGGCCTGTCGGCAGCGGAACGCGCGCGCATCGCCAACGAGTTCAAAACCGCCGCCAACAGTGTCGACGCGTGGCCGCGCATCGCCGCGATCACGCTCTCCCGCGTGGCGCAGACCGCCGCCCTGGTCACGCCGCCGCGCGCGGTGGAGAATCACTTCAAACACCTGGAGTTGATCAACACCCAGGGACGTATGGTGCTGATGGTGCTGGTCTTGCAGGGCGGTAGCGTGCACCAGCAGATCCTCACGCTGGCGGAACCCGTCGCCCAGGATGTGCTCAGCCGCACCGCCGAGATCATCAACGCGAACTGCAGCGGCATGACCGCCGACCAGATTCACGACAAGGCGCGCAGCCAGCCCGACGAACTGACGCGCGACATCGCCGAACTGGTCGCCGAGGCCATGCGCCACGCCAACCAGCAGACCGCGCGCGACGTGGTGCGCTACGGGCTGAGCGAGAGCCTGACCGCGTTCAGCGAGGACGAAGTGCAGCAGATCGTACACTTGCTCGAAGAGGAGGCGTTGCTCGATGACATCCTGCGCGAGATGCTCGCCCCGGACCAGCCGGAGCTGCAGATCCTGGTGGCGGGCGAGGGGCGCTGGGAAAACCTGAGCCATCTCAGCATGGTGATGGGCCGCTACGGGACGCCGCAGGCGCGCGGCGCGCTGGGCGTGCTCGGCCCTACGCGGATGCGCTACGGACGCGCGGTAAGCGCGGTGCGCTACGTGGCAAACCTGATGTCGGGGATGCTGGGGCAGGTCTCCGGCGAAACCGGCGAGGACGACTGAAAGCATTCCCTGCCAGCACAAGTTAATATTCGGAGACCATTCACCAGCTCGCCCGCCTTTTAGCGAGGTTCAGAAAGGACCCGCCATGCTCCGCTTTCTATTCGGCACCTTTATGCTGCTGCACGGCCTGGTACATTTGTGGTACGTCACGTTAAGTCGCGAGTGGGTGGCGTTCCAGCCGGAGATGGGCTGGACGGGCGAATCGTGGCTTTTCTCATCGCTGCTCAGCGATTCGGCCACGCGCGCGCTGGCGAGCGTGTGTTACCTGGTGGCAACGCTCTTGTTCGTTGCGGGCGGGGTGGGGGTCTACGCCCAACAGGACTGGTGGCGGCCCCTGGCCGTTGTCGCGTCCGCGTTCTCCGCAGTGATCATCATCCTGTTTTGGGATGGTGGCACGCAACTCCTGGTGGAAAAGGGGTTGCTCGGCTTGCTGATCAACGTCCTGCTGCTGTTCGCGCTGCTGGTGTTCAAGTGGCCCGCGACGCAGTTTTAATGCCGCTGGCGGTGGGCGTGCGGCGCTGCAAGGATCACGGCAGCCAGACGAAATACAGCACCATCTGCTCATCTTGAAAGGCAAACGGCGCATCCGACGCTGGCGGCGCGGTCTCGAACAGCAGCGTTCGCGCGTCGTTGCCTGCCTGGGACGCGCTCAGATCGCCGGTCGGCGGTGGCAGCGGCTTGACGTAAATCCGGCTGCGCTGCGCGAGCATGTCGTTTTCATTCCACGCGATGCGCGTCTGGTCCGGGCTGAGCGCGTACGAGGCCGACCACAACAGCTTGTCCGCGTCGTCGGCGACATACTGCGGCTCGGCGTTGATGATGCGCAGCGGCGCTTCACCGACCCTGCCGACATAGAACCCCGACTCCAGCGTCGTGCAGACGGGGTCGGCCACCGCGCGGAACACGATCCGCCCGTCATCGAGCCAGGTGGGGCGGTCCATGAACAGCCCTGCGATCTCGAATACCGTTGCGTGGCTGGCCGTCGAGCGCACGCTGAACGATAGCCATTCCGCGCCCGCCAGCGCCAGCGGCCCCGTGCGGCACGTCCCTTGATAGCGCGCTTCGTCCCAGGTTTTCGTCGCGTAAATCTGCTGTGTGCCGTCCGGGGAGCGCAGCGGCGACCAGGGCTGGATGATGGGTGTGTCCACCGGCAGGACCGTCGTTATGCCGGTAGCCGGGTTGAAGTGGTGATACACCGGCTGCAGGCCGCCGCGTTCCGCCAGCCCGACCGTGATCGACACCGGGTCGCCTGCCGGGAGCCAGCCCACGTCCAGGTCGAGACCTTGCGGCACTTCGAGCATCAGCCGGGCATCTACCGAACCGTCCGGCAGCGTGTAATACGACGAGAGGTAGAGCGGGGTCTGCACGATGTAGGCGAGCGCGCGGTTATCCGGCGACCACTGCGCGTGGATCAGGCGCCCATACGGCGGCAGCGTCCCGACGATGTTCGCGCGGCGCGCCGCCACATCCAGCACCATCACGGTGTGCTGCGTGCCGTAGAGCACGCGCGTCCCGTCCGGGCTGGGCAACAGCGGCCAGATGTTGACGCTGCGGTCGACTTCCTGCGGCGGCGTGCTGCCATCCAGCGGCCAGACGACCAGCCGCTGCGCTTTCAGGCCCTGGATCAACACCAGGGAGCCGCTGGGGCCGGCGGGTGTGGGCGCCAGGCGGATCGCTTCTGCTACCGCGCGCGGGTGTTCCTGTTCCCCCGCCGGGAGCAGCTCGGTGCGCGGGCTGCCGGCATCGCGGCGCGCAGCGATGAAGCCGATCCCCGCCAGCAGCAGGGCCAGCGCTACCAGCACTGGAAACCGTCGTTGGGCGTGCACGCTATCGCTTCCTCGCCGCTTCGCTTCGGGCAATGGCTGCCGCACCGGTGCAGGCGCGGCATGGATGGCCGGGGATAGGGGGATGGCAAGCAGTCACGCCCGGCCTGCCACGTGCGGGCGGGCCGAATCAAACCACCCCGCCCAGGTGCAGCCGGGGTGAACAAGCCTGGTTGCCGCTACAGCCGGGAACCGTGCGGCGCGGTGTCAGTCTTCTTCGTCTTCGTCAGCGTCGCCGTCATCATCATCACCGGCGTCGCCTTCGTCGTCGTCTTCATCGTCCTCGGTGTCGTCTTCTTCGGCCTCTTCGACCACTTCGCCGGCGTCCTCGACCTCTTCGGCTTCTTCAGCTTCTTCGGCCTCGGCTTCGTCAACGGTTTCTTCGGCCTCTTCGACCGCTTCGCCGGCGTCCTCGACCTCTTCGGCTTCTTCGACCGCTTCGCCGGTTTCTTCGACCGCTTCGCCGGTTTCTTCGACCGCTTCGGCTTCTTCAGCTTCTTCGGCCTCGACTTCGTCAACGGCTTCTTCGGCTTCTTCGACCGCTTCGGCTTCTTCGGCCTCGGCTTCGCCAACGGCTTCTTCGGCTTCGGCTTCGTCAACGACTTCTTCTTCGGCTTCTTCGACCGCTTCGCCGGTTTCTTCGACGTCCTCACCGACTGCTTCCGCGACAGATGCTTCCGCCGCTTCTTCATCAGCGCGCAAGACGATCTCCGGCTCGATCTCCGGTTCTTCGCTGGCTGCCGCCGCCAACTGGGCCGATGTCTCCGCCCGTTCGCGCACGGTTTCCGCGTAGTCTTCGGCGGTCTCCGTGACCGGTTCTTCGGGGATCGGCTCCGGCTCGTCGGCGTTGAGCGGCTCTTCCTGTTCCACGCCCCACCGCTGCGTGAAGCCCACGCGGCGCTGGTCCGGTTCCAGGCGGCTGATGCGCAGTTGCAGGCGGTCGCCCTTCTTGACGTAGCTGTACGGCTCTTTGAGCGATCCGTCGCCCATCTCGCTCAGATGCAGCAGGCCCTCAAGCCCGTCATCCAGGGCGATGAACGCGCCGAAGTCGACCACGTTCGTGACCGTCCCCTCGACCAGCATTCCCTCGAAGTAGCGGTCAAGCGCATCGTCCCAGGGGTCGGGCAGCAGCCGCTTGCGGCTGAGCGCGATACGGTTCTTCTCGCGGTCCAGGTTCAGCACGTAAACGTCGATCTCCTCGCCGATCTTGAGCACGTCACGCGGGTGATCGACGCGGTGCCAGGCCAGCTCGCTGACGTGGATCAGGCCGTCCGCGCCGCCGAGGTTGACGAACGCGCCGAAGTCGCGCAGGCCGGTGACGGTCCCGCGCACGACGTCGCCCTCTTTCAGTTCGGCCAGCAGGCGCGCTTTCTGTTGGGCGCGCCATTCGCGCTGTGCTTCGCGTTCGGAGAAGATCAGGCGGCGGCGATCCTGGTCGACCTCGATCACCTTGACCCCGACCTGCTGCCCGTTGAGCGCGTTGAGCGCCTCGCGGCGATCGTTGCCTTGCAGCCCGGCGCTGACCGTGACCATGTGCGAAGAGGGGATGAACCCTTCCAGCCGGCGCCAGTTCACCAGCACGCCGCCCCGGTTGTGCCCGGTGACGGTCACTTCGACCACTTCGTCCTGGTTCAGCAGTTCGCGGGCGGCATCCCAGTCGTGCTGCTGCAGACCCATGTTGATCGACACGATCAAATTGCCGTCACTGTCGCGCGGGTTCAACACGTAGACCGGCACCTTCTGCCCGACCTGCAGCGACTCGCGGTAGTCATCTTCCAGGCGCTCCAGGTCCTGCGAGGTCACGATTCCGTCTTGCTTGGCTCCCATATCGACAATGATCTCGTTGGGTTCGATCTGCAAGATGGTTGCATGCCGAATCTCGCCCCGGTGCGGCGGCGTGTAATCAAATGACGCCTCCAGCATTTCGGCGAAGCTTGCGCCCATCTCGTCGCCGTTGTCCGCGTTTCCCGGCGACAACTCATCGTCGGGCTGCTGGTTCGGCTGTTGCTGCTTGTTTTCCTCGAAGTCCATAAATGTACACCACCTTGTTTGGGAGTCGGCTCGGCTCACAGGCGGGTTAACGTATCGGGAAGCGCGAACAAGCAGTGTGCGCTCCCCTAAAAAGGCCGGCTTCGCGTCCCCACCTGTACCCT
The DNA here is from genome assembly GCA_964425755.1 of uncultured Anaerolineaceae bacterium. GTDB lineage: Bacteria > Chloroflexota > Anaerolineae > Aggregatilineales > Aggregatilineaceae > CAYRNY01. Next base: position 89,797 of record CAYRNY010000001.1, on the reverse strand, counting down.
TATCATAGCATGTTTGTTATGTGCGGGTCGCGTTTTCGGTTTGAGCCTGACTGTGAACACCATTAAGTATAAGTATAGCCTGACGATAGCTTCTCAACAAGCGGTGATTTACACACTTTTGCCAAACCTCTTGTGCAGAATCGAGCAAGCGGCCCGAAACGCGAAAACGCAAGGGAACACCCGGCATGGGACGCGGAAAAACCTGGGAGCAAGGTACTAGGAAGACAGGCGGGAACAGGTGGAGATTACAGGCGGCGCAGTAGGGGATTCAGGTGTTGATCTGGCATGAACATTATCATGCGTCGTCCGACAAGAGGATCTTTTCGTGCACGCCCAAGACTAACTGAGAGTCTATCACACGGCGTTGTTTCGGCACGGGTATCGCTTCTGGCGATACAACTGGTTGGGTACTAGTCATATAGTAAACTGTGGTCGGCATCGAGCTTACTGATCAGAATGCCTCCCTTCCGTGCCCCACTACAGATCACGACCTACGGATTTCCACTCCTGTACCGGGGGACTGACCCGGCCCCGTCGCTTGGGGAAGCGACGTGCGCCGTGCGCCCTGTAATCTCCTGATTACATAATACGTCGGTTTGTTTTGCGAGGTCAAGATGTCTGCGGCGGTTGGTGCAGGCCGTTCGCGTGTGATGGCGTGTGTTTGCGGGATGAGTCCGGGGCGCGCCTGATTCACCCCCTGACTGGCGCGCAGGTTGTGGTACAATTGCGCGCTGTTGTGCCAGGCGAGCGACTGCGAGACCGTTTGAAAGGTTTGGTGGAAGGGGCCGCCTGCACGTGGTCCCTGGGCGGACACAGTGTCCCGCCCCTACCTCTCAAACGGCCCGTGAATCCCGGCCCTGGCAGTGACAGCGTAACAGGCTGACCGCGTATAAGTAATGTGAAGATCCCGGGATTCATAACAGCTATTAGGGCGCTGTACCCTCATCACACAGCCGGTGATGAGGCTTTTGGAGCATACCACAAGGGACTTGGACTTTATGAAAGGTCGTCGAACGAACACGCGCTGGACGACACGCCTGGTCGAAGGCGCGCGCGAGCTGGTCCGCACGCCGGTACGTTTCGCCGTTCACCTGGCTGTCGCGCGGCTGCTGACGCAGTGGCGATCCTTGTTGACCATCATCGCCGGTACGATCCTCAGCGCGTCGATCGGCGCGCTCGTTCCCCTCTACACCACCGCCGTGTCACAGGTCGGCATGACCCAACGCCTGGACGAAGAACCCGCGCGTGACGTGCACGTCCAGGCCAACATCAGCCTGCGCGCCAACGAATGGCTTGACTCCGGCGGGCTGGAACAGATGGCGTCCCAGTCGACGGTGCTGGTCGAGCAGCTTGTCGAGCGCGATCTCGGCGCGATCGAGAACTGGGTGGATACCATCGTCGGGTATGCCGAGACCGAGGCGATGGGCATCTCGCAGGTGATCGATGATACGGGGGACGTCCTGCCGCTGGTCGGCGTGCGGACGCGGCTGGGGACCTACAACGACTGGCCGGACCATGTGCGCGTGGTCGACGGGCGGCTGCCCGTAGCCAACCCGGCTGATGTCGATGTCGAGCTGGCGATCGGGCTGAACGTCGCCAACGAGCTGAATCTCGCCGCTGGCACGGTCGTGATCCTCGACCAGGGCATGAACGAGCGCGGCGTTAGCGGCGGCGGGCACCCTTCCAGCCAGCCGATCCGGGCACGGATCGTGGGGATCGTGTCTCCCGCCGATCCGGCAGCGCCGTACTGGATGGCGCCCGCGCCCTTGCGCCTGCTGGACCGGCAAAGCGGCGCGGGGCTGTGGAATTACGAGTTCGCGTTTCTGACGACCGAGGAAAGCGTCTTCCGGGTGGCGACGGACTTTCTGCCGGACACGCCGACGCGGATCGGGTGGCGCGTTCTGTTCGCGCACGACAACCTGCCGTTCTCGCGCATCGACACCGCGCGCGAGGCGCTGCGCGTGTTTGGCCGCAACATGCAGGAGACTTTCACGCTCGATGAACCGGCGAGTGACGTGGCGAGCCGGTCAACCGGGCGGCGAACGCTGGGGTTCAACTACCACACGCGCCTGATCGATTACGATGTGATCCGCCGCGACCTGGACGAAGGCATCCTGCTGGATTACGCCCAGGAGCAGGAATTGCTCAACGCCCCGTTCGGCCTGCTGCTGCTACAGGTCGGGGCGCTGGTGTTGTTTTTCCTGGTCGTGACGGCGGCGCTGGTGCGGCGCAGCGAGCGGCGCGAGATCGCGATGTTGCAGTCGCGCGGCGCGTGGGACAGCCAGATTTTGCTGCTGCGCGGCATCGAGGCGTTGCTGATCTGCGTGCTGGCGGTGGTGATCGCGCCGTTCCTCTCGCAGATGCTGCTCACTGCGCTCGGCCCGACGATCGCCAACACGGACGACTTCCCGCTGCCGCTGACGGCGGACGTGTTCCTGTTCGCGGGGCTGGCTGCCGGCGTGACGTTCGTCGCGCTGATGAGCACGCTCACCCCGGTGCTGAAACTGCCGCTGGTGCTGGCGGGGGGCGCGGCCTCGCGCAGCGGCAAACAGCTTTGGTGGCAGAAGTATTATGTTGACGTGATGCTGGCGCTGGTCGGATTGGGCGCGCTGTGGTTGCTGGTGCGGCGCGGATCGCCGCTGAGCGATGTCAACCTGGGCGGCAAACAGGCCGACCCGTTGATGCTGATGGCACCGGCGCTGTTGTTCCTGGCGCTGGGCAGCCTCGCGCTGCGCTTCTTCCCGATCTTGGCGGGGATGCTGGCGCGTGTGGCGGCGGCAGGACGCGGCCTGCTCAACGCGCTGGCGACGTGGCAGCTCAGCCGCGAGCCGATCCACTACGGGCGCATCACGTTTTTGCTGGCGCTGGCGATCGGCATTGGCTGGTTTGCGACCAGTTTCCGCGCCACCGTGACCAACAGCCACGAGGACCAGGCGAAATATCGCGTCGGCACGGACGTGCGCGCGATCGAGCGGGATACCGCGCTCAACGCGAACCGCGCGCGCCCGGTCGCGGATTACCTGGCGTATGACGATGTCGCCGCCGCCAGTACCGCTTTTCGCGTGGTGAACGCGAATCTCAGCACGAGCGTGGCGGGCGATCTGCGTGGCACGATCCTGGCGATCAACCCAGACACCTTCGGCGATACGCTGTACTGGCGCTCCGACCTGGGCGCGATCTACACGCCGCGCGCGCCGGGTAACCCGCCGCCGCTGCCGGAACGCGGGCACACGCTGCCCGGCCTGCCGGACACGATCGGCATGTGGGCGCGCTTCGAGGTCAGCCGCTTTGCCCGTTCCGGCGGCTCGACCTTCCAGGCGGACGTGGCGCGGCTCGTCCAGCGAACCGAGATGGGGCTGCGCCTGCTGGACGCGGACGGGGCCTGGCTGACGGTCCCGGTCGAGCCGGTCGAGGTGGAATACCAGCGCAGCGGGACGGACGCCCCCGGGTTCGCCACGCGTGCCTTTAATCCCACCGGCTGGGTGTATCTGGAAGCCGATCTCGGCGGGCTGGAGTACGACCCTGTCGCGCCGCTCAATTTTGTGTCGCTGTACTGGACGTATCGCAGCAGCAGCTCGCGCGGGGAAAGCGGGATGCGGCTCACGCTGGCCGACATGACGCTGATCGACAGCGCGGGCCGCGCCGAACCGTACGCGATCTTCGCCGAAAACGCGTGGGAGTTCGCTTATGACCGGGGCGCGACCGCCACCGGCAGCGCCGAACCGGGCTGGAACCTGCCCGGCGAGCGCGACGACGCGATGTACATCCGTTGGGAGCAAGACGCGCAGCGTTCGACGGTTGGCGTGCTGCTCAATTACCCTGACATGGGGCCGATCGACGCGGTCGTGAGCCGCCGCGTGCAAGCGGAGAACGGCCTCACCTGGGGGCTGGATGCCGCGCCGTTCACGCTGCTGAACATTGGCCGCACGAACCCGCAGTTCCGGGCTGTGCAGGTGACGGATTATTACCCGTCGCTGTATGACACCGCGCCGAACGACGCCGACTCGAAAGGCGACTCGTTCATGGTCGTCGACGTGCGCGAGCTGCTGTACCGGCTCAACCGGCGGCCCAGCGCGGCATACTACGCCGACGAAGTCTGGCTTCGCATGGCGCGGGATGTTGACGTGCGCGATGAGGACACGATCGCCGCGTTTGTGCAGTCGCTGGACCGCGCCGGTGATGCCCCCGTCGTGATCCTGGACCATATCTCGCTGGCGGGCGAGCTTAACCGCCTGCGCACGGACCCGCTGGCGCTGGGCTTGTTGGGGCTGATGTACCTGGCGTTCATCATGGCGCTGGCGTTGAGCGTGGTCGGCTTGCTGACCTACGCGGGGCTGACCGCGCAGTCACGCCGGACCGAGTTCGGGGTATTGCGCGCGCTTGGCCTGTCGTCGCTGCGCGTGGTCGGCGGGCTGGCGCTGGAGCAGGCTTTCGTGATGGGCATTGGCGCGATATTGGGCGCGGTGCTGGGTTGGGTGCTCGCCTCGCAGATTGTGCCGACGCTGGCGCTCGGCGCGGCAGGCGAGGGGGTCACGCCGCCGTTTGTGATGCGCGTCGAAACGCGGCGCGTGATCGAGTATGCGCTGATGATGGTGGTTGTGCTGGGCGCGGTGCTGAGCTCCAGCCTGCTGCTGGTGCGGCAACTGTCGCTGGCGCGGACGCTGCGCCTGGGCGACGAGTAGATTATGGGCTGCTGGCTCGTGAGCGTCGCTCGCAGCGCGCGTTAGGCGTGCGGGCGGGCAACGCCGGGCCGGTGGTTTGCTCGCAGGAGACTTTTTACGCATGACCATCGGACTGATCCTGAAACGTATGCGGCGCGAGTGGCGCTCGCTGGCGATCCTGCTGCTGGCGGTGTGCCTGCTGACCGGGTTCTTCGCGCTGGGACCGTTTTACATCCGCGCGGTGACGGAAGTCGGGCTGCGCTTTGAACTCGACAGCGCCCCGCCTGAAAGCCTGCAGGTCAACCTAATTCTCGACGACGAGCCGCTCTCACAGGATGCGCTGGACGTGGTGCGCGAGGAACTCGGCGCGCTGGCGGTGGACTACGAGCATTACATCCGCGCCGACTACAACCCGCCCACGACCGAGGGCGGGATCGACAATCCCGGCCTGGCGACGGGCGGTTTCATCTACAGCTACGGCGAGCCGGTGGGTTGGGCGACGCCCCGGTTGATCCGCACCTTCCAGCCGTTCGCGTTTGACAACATGCCGCAGCTGCTGGAGCTGGTCGAGGGGCGCTGGCCCCGGCGGCTGCCCCCGCCGGACGTGGTCGACCCGACCGGCTTAAGCGACGCCGAACAACAGGCGCGGCAGATCGGCCCGTATACGCGCGGGGAAGTCGAGATCGTGATCAGTTCGATTGTGGCCGAAGAAGCGAATCTCGAGCTGGGCAGCCGTTTCGTGGTGGGGAACGTGAAGCGTGATGGCACCCTCAGCGCCGCGACCGTCGTCGTGGTCGGCATCGTGGAACCGAAGAATTCCGATGATCCGTTCTGGCGCGGCAACCGCAACTTTATCGAGGGCGCGCACGTGGAATACGGGCTTGGCTTGTTCCGCTATGACTTCGGCTTTGCGACGCTCCCGGAAGCGTATACCGACTGGCTGCGCGACGTGACCCCCGGCAATGCCTACGTCTACACGATCAAGACCGACCCGGACGTGATCACCGCCGGCAACATCCAGGCGTACAAGGACCGGCTGGCGGTGCTACAGAACCGGCTCAACGCCTATCATCCCGGCCTGAGCGTGCTGAGCGGGCTGGCGTCGATCCTGGAGGGGTATTCGGGCGACGTGTCCGATACGGAAGGGCCGATCATCCTGCTTTCCGGCGCGATCCTGGTCATGCTGCTGTACCACCTGGTTAACACCGTCGCGCTGGTGCTGGAACAGCAGGGCACCGAGTGGAGCAGCATCGTCAGCCGGGGCGGGAGCGTGCCGCAACTGGTGATCATGCAGCTCGCTACGGTGGGCGTGCTGGGCGTGGTAGGGGCGCTCGCCGGGCCGCTGTTGAGCGTCGTCTTCATGCGCGTGATGGAGCACTTCGGCCCGCTGGCGGTTGCGCTGGGGGGGGAGTCGCTGGGCGCGACGCGCATCCCGGCGATATCGGTGTACCTGGCTGTCGGCGCGGCGGTGGCGTCGGTGCTGGTGCTGACGCTCCCCGCGCTGCCCGCGGCGCGGCGCAGCCTGCTGCGGCTCAAGCAGCGCACATCGCGCCCCCCGACGCGCCCGGTCTGGGCCCGCTATTCGCTGGACGCGGTGATCACGCTGGTCGGGTTGGGCTTCATGCTGCGGTTGTATTACCTGGTCGGCGGCGATTTCGGGAATCTGCTGAACAACGTCCTGGCCGCCCCGCGCGACGTGGTCAAGCTGATCGCGGATAACCTGAACCAGACCGGCGGCCTGAACGACCCGTTTAACCTGCTCGGCCCGGCGCTGGTGCTGACGGGGCTGGCGCTGGTGTGGCTGCGGCTGTTCCCGCTGCTGATGGACGCGATCTCGGGCCTGTTCACCAACTCGCGCCACCTGACGACACCGCTGGCCGTGTGGAACGTGGCGCGCGACCCGGGGCATTACGCGCAGCTGGTGCTGTTGTTGATCGGCACGCTGGCGCTCGGCACGGCGTCGCTGGGGCTGAGCGAGACGCGTGATAAGGGCGCGTGGCGCGCCGCGCGCGAGGAGACCGGCGACGCGGCACGCATCGAGATCGCACCGGAGCAGGTCGATCCGTCCGCCGTGCGCTGGGGCGACCTGCCCGGCGTGTCGGAAGCGGTGGGGCTGCTGCACGTGGTGGGCGATCCGGGCAGTTCGATACAGCGCAACGTGCACCTGTTCGGCGTGCGGCCCGAGCAGGTCCCCGGCTCGTTCGGCACGCTGGGGAGCGCCGTGCAGCCGCTGGCCGGGGTGCCGGTGCCCCCGCCGCCCGGGTTGGCGCTGCCGGGCAATGCGGTGAAACTGCAGGCGCAGGTCTACGCGCTGCCGCAGGCCAACCCTGACGACCCGCCGGTCACGGTCAAGCTGACGGCATACCTGCAGGACGCGCTCGGCGTGCCGTTCCGCGTGCAGCTCAGCCCGCCGTCGGTCGAGATGCGTTCCGATGTCCCCGCCGCGCCGGGCGAGAGGGGCGATATCCCGACGCCGGTCGAGGAGTGGTTGACCTTTGAGGGCACGCTGCCGGACGGTGGAAACATGCCTTACCGCCTGATGCGGATCGGCGTCAACAGCACGGCGGGCAACCTGGACGCCTTCGAGCACACGCTCTATCTTGATCGCATCGCCACGCAGGACGTTTTCGGCACGACGACCGCGATCGAGAGCTTCGAGGACGGCGCGAACGCCTGGGCCGGGGCGACGGTGTCGAACCCGTATGCGGCGTCGTGGGTCGCTTCGACATCCGGCGTGAGCCGCGTCGGGGGCATCGAACCGGTCGCCGTGACCGGTGAGACGCCGGAGATCGACGGGGCGACCGCGCTCAAGCTGCACTACCTGATGGGCAAGACCGGCGGGCGGCGGCGCGAGCCGTCGGTGGTGGTCAACGAGCCGCACCTGGACCGGCTGCCGGTGGTGATTAACCGGACTTTCGCCGAGGATTTCAAGGGCCGCAGCATCAGCAATGACCCGCTCGAGGTGGGCGACGAGCGCAACCTGGTTCTGAACGTGGGGACCGGTTCGGTCGAATTGGGCTACCGTGTCGTCGGCGTGATCGACGACATCCCGTCGGTGGACGCGAAAGCGCCGGTGATGATCACGCAGCTTGACCTGGTGCGCCCGGTGATCAACCAGGCCGCCACCGCGACGGACTTCTTCGACCAGAACGAGATCTGGCTTGCCCTGCCGGACCGCGAGCCGAGCGCCGCGTTGGAGCGCGCGGTGGCTGACATTGGGGGCGTGGAGAACGTCGTCTGGGCCTGGGACCGCTACGGCGAGATTCAGCGCGAGCCGCTGCCCAGCGCCGTCGCCGGGATGCTGTTTGCGGGGTTCTGGATCAGCTTGCTGCTGAGCCTGCTCGACTTCGCGTTTTACCTGGTCGTGACCGCCCGCCAGCGCCTGTTTACGTTCGGCGTGCTGCGCTCGCTGGGCTGGAATTCCGGCCACATCTGGCGCTTGCTGTTCATCGAGCAGGTCGCGCTGATCACGCCCGCGCTGATCATCGGCAGCATGATCGGGGCTGCGCTGGCGTATTTGCTGCTGCCGTTCCTGGCGCTGGTCGGGCAGGAGCCGCTGCGCATCCCCTGGCTGCAACTGGCGGCGATGCTGGCGATCCTGGCGCTGTCGTTCACGGCGCTGATGGGCATCGCGGCGATCTTCCTGCGCCGCATGAGCGTGAACCAGGTTTTGCGGCTGGGTGAGGAGTAGCGGGCATGGCGAGGGATGGCAAGGCTCTGACCGCAGGCAGTAACCCGCGCGGTGCAGTTGGAGCAGGGACGCGGGGCATCGCGTGCAGTGAACACACCACGAATGACACAGCCGGATCGCACCAGCGATCCGTGAATGGCGAGGGATAGGACTATGGCACAAGCGACGGACGTAACGCCCCAAACCGCCGGGCAAGCACGCCCCCAGGACGACAACCACCGCCCGATCTTCATCGAGTGCGACAATCTCGTGAAGATTTACAAGGTCGCGGACCTCGAAGTCGTCGCGCTGCAAGGGCTGGATTTGCTGGTTCGCGCGGGCGAGATGATGGCGCTGGTTGGCCCGTCGGGGTCGGGCAAATCGACGCTGATGAACATTCTCGGCGGGCTGGACTTCCCAACCGCCGGGCGCGTGCGGGTCGGGGAGCACAACTTGCTGGAGATGACGCGCCGCGACCAGGTGCGTTACCGGCGGCACATGGTCGGTTTCGTGTGGCAACAGACCGCGCGCAACCTGCTGCCGTATCTCACCGCGCAGGAAAACGTCGAGCTGCCGATGGCGCTGGCAGGCTTCCCCGCACGCGAGCGCCACGAACGCGCCGCCGATCTGCTGGAGCGCGTGGGGTTGGCCGAGCGCATGAAACACCGCCCGGACCGGCTCTCCGGCGGCGAACAGCAGCGCGTCGCGATCGCGGTGGCGATGGCGAACCGCCCGCAGATGCTGCTGGCCGACGAGCCGACCGGCGAGGTGGATAGTGCCAGCGCGGAGCAGATTTTCCAGAGCCTGCGCAGCCTGAACGAGGATTTCGGCGTGACGGTCATCATCGTGACGCACGATGTCAACGTCGCCACGCGCGTGGATCGCGTGGTCGGCATGCGCGACGGGCGCACCAGCACCGAGATCCTGCGCCGCCGTGATGGGGACGTGGCGGTGCACGAGGCGGAATACGCGATCCTGGACCGCGCCGGGCGCTTGCAGCTACCTGAAGCGTACATCGAAACGCTGGAGATGGAAGACCGTGTCCTGCTGCGGCTGGAAGAGGATCATGTTGGTGTGTGGCCGGAGCACAGCGTACAGGATGAAACCAGCGACAACGGCGCGGGCGAGGAGGACTGATGGCTAACGACAACGGATACGATACGTACTCAAGCAGCATCGAGCCGGTGATCACCCTGAAGGGCGTGCACCGCATTTACCACCTGGCGGGCGAGGACATCCACGCGGTGAACAACGTCACGCTCGACGTGTGGCCGCGACACATGACTGCGATCGTCGGGCGGTCGGGGTCCGGCAAGACCACGCTGCTAAACCTGATCGCCGGGCTGGACGAGCCGACCGGCGGCGAAATCTGGGTATTGGGGCGCAGCCTGGCGCACATGGACGAGCGCGAGCGGCTTGACCTGCGGCTGAACCAGCTTGGGTTCGTGTTCCAGAGCTTCGGGCTGATGCCGCTGCTCACCGCGCGCGAGAACGTGGGCGTGCCGCTGCGCATGCGCGGCATGAGCCCCAAAGAACGCGAGGCACGCATTGACGAGGCGCTGGCGTGGGTCGGCCTTTCGGACCGGGCGCACCACCGCCCGTATGAGCTTTCCGGTGGCGAGCAGCAGCGCGTGGCGATCGCGCGGGCGCTGGCCGAAGGGCCGAGTCTCGTGCTGGCGGACGAGCCGACCGGGCAGCTCGACACGCGCACCGGGCGCCGGATTCTCGACCTGCTGCGGCGGCTCGTGGTCGAGCGCGGCGTCACGCTGCTGGTCGTGACGCACGACCCGCAGGTGATGGCGGAAGCCGACATCGTGCACGAGATGCGCGATGGGATGTTGATCGAGACGCGCCTCAAGGAAGGGATCGCTGTCCCGGCGCGTTAATGCCCGGGGCGTGGCTTCACCACGCGGCGCGATCGTCCGGCAGGGGGTACAGGCGACTGTGCGCCCTGTTTTGATTCCGCCGGGTGCTGGAAGGAAGCCCACAGATTCCGTCCGGGCCAAAAAACCGCTACAATCTGCCTTAAAGTTTCGCATCACGACTCCCAAAGAGAATTCAGCGTGATGCAACAGCAGAAGAGAGGTTATGCAGCGATGGTTTTTGACCTGAGACAGTTAGAAGAGTTGGAAGCCGCTTACACGACGTGGCGCGATACGACGCTCAAGCAGACGCTGGCACGCCGCCCGGAACGCCGCGACACGTTCACCACGATCAGCGGGCGGCCCGTGCAGCGTGTCTACACCCCGCTGGACGTGCGCGAGTTGGACTACCTGCGCGATCTCGGCCTGCCGGGGCAGTATCCCTTCACGCGCGGCATCCACGCGACCGGGCATCGCGGCAGGCTGTGGACCATGCGCATGTTCGCGGGGTTCGGCACGGCGGAAGAGACGAACGCGCGCTACCGTTACCTGCTGGAGCAGGGCCAGACCGGGCTGTCGGTGGCGTTCGACCTGCCGACGCTAATGGGCTATGACACCGACGCGCCGCAAGCGTTGGGCGAGTTCGGTAAGTGCGGCGTGGCCGTCTCCAGCCTGCAGGATATGGAACTCCTGTTTGACGGGATTCCGCTGGGCGAGGTCAGCACGTCGATGACGATCAACAGCCCGGCGGCGATGCTGTGGGCGTTCTACATCGTGGCCGCCGGAAAGCAAGGCGTCCCGGCGGCGCGTTTGCGCGGCACGATCCAAAACGACATCCTCAAGGAGTACCAGGCGCAGAAAGAGTACATCTTCCCGCCGGAACCGTCGATGCGGCTGGTCACGGATACGATCGCCTACGGCACGCAGCACCTGCCGCAGTGGAACACGATCAGCATCAGCGGCTACCACATCCGCGAGGCGGGCAGCACCGCCGCGCAGGAACTCGCGTTCACGCTCGCCAACGGGTTTGAGTACGTGCGCTGGGCGCAGCGGCGCGGGCTGGACGTGGACGACTTCGCGCCCCGGCTGAGCTTTTTCTTCAACGTGCACAATGACTTCCTCGAGGAGATCGCCAAGTTGCGCGCGGCGCGGCGCATCTGGGCGCGCGAGATGAAGCAGACGTTCGGGGCGCGCAATCCGCGCGCGTGGTACATGCGTTTCCACACGCAGACTGCCGGGGTCAGCCTGGCCGCGCAGCAGCCAGAAGTGAACATCGTGCGCGTGGCGATCCAGGCGCTGGCGGCGGTGCTGGGCGGGGCGCAGTCGCTGCACACCAACAGCATGGACGAGGCGCTCGCGCTGCCCTCGGAGCACGCGGTCACGATCGCGCTGCGCACGCAGCAGGTGATCGCGCACGAGTCCGGCGTGGCGAACACGGTCGATCCGCTGGGCGGCAGTTACTACCTCGAACGGCTGACCAACGATATCGAGGAAGAGGCCCACGCGTATTTCCGCCGCATCGAGGATTTCGGCGGCGTGATCCCGGCGATCGAGGCGGGCTTCTTCCAGCAGGAGATCGCGGACGCGGCGCACCGCTTCCAGCAGGAGGTGGACGCCGGCGAGCGTACGATCGTGGGCGTGAACGCTTACGCGAGCGACGAACCGCTGCGCATCCCGCTGCTGGAGATGGACCCGCAGGGCTACGAACGGCAGGTCGCGCGGCTGGAAAAACTGCGCGCCACGCGTGATAACGACGCGGTCCGGCGCGCGCTGGACGCGCTGCGATCCGCCGCCGAGGGCGACGCCAACATGATGCCGTACCTCATTGACGCGGCGAAAGCCTTCGCCACCCTGGGCGAGATCACGGACGTGCTGCGCGAGGTCTTCGGCGTGTACCAGGAACGGCAGGTGATCTGAGCGCGGGGCGCATGCCTGCTCCGCGCGGATCAGGTCGGCGTACCAGCCGGTGCCCGCGCGAGAACTCGGTAAACCAGTGCGGCCAGCGTAGGGCAGGCGACGCCTGGCGTAGCAAGAGCGTATAGTTCACATCAAGCGCCGCTGATGAGATTGTCTGATACTGGGCCGTGTGAGCTAACACTGCACCCATGACGCCGCAGGCGTCACTAAGGAGGACAAGATGAGCACAACACGCTTGCTAAAACTGATCCTGGCTGCTGCGCTGGCCGGCATGAGCGCGATCGTCATTGTGGCGATGGTCGGGCTGGCGTGGTACGTCCTGCTTCCCGGCGAACAGACCGGGCAGCCCCCGGTCGCCGAGGCGGGCGGGATGTGGTTCGCGTGGCTGCACAACCCGCGTGATGATGGTTTCCTGCGGGTGTACGAGGATGGCACAACGGAATCACACACGCTCCCGCTGTCGCCCGGCGAACGGCTGATCTCGTCGCCGTATGCGTTCGCGCCCGGTGGCGAGTTGATCGCCGCGTGCCTGTACAACGAGGCGAACAACACGCGCGACCTGGTGGTCCACAGCTTCAACCCGGACGCGGCGGCAAAGGCAGGGCTGAGCTACCCGGTGCGCTACCCGTTAGGCAACCGGGCCGAGTGCAGCGTGGGGCAGGACACGTTTAACGTCAGCGATCCCAACCGGGTCGCGTTCGGCGTGATCAACTACTTCCCCGGCGATCCGGACGCCGACACCAGCCTGCCGGATTGGGAACTGCTGATCTTCGACGCCGCGCAAGGCGCGATCGTGGGGCGCTACGACGCACACACGCCCGGCGCGCAGGACCTGCTGCCGTATGAGGGGCGCGGCTTCTTCATGCCGGTCGTGCATCGCTACGAGGGCAACACCGTGTATTTTGAGCTTGCCCCCTGGGGCACGGAGTTCCTGCCGGGGCAGAACGTGGTCGCCTGGGAAGTCGGGTCGCAGAGCGTGACGCCGGTTGAGGAGCCGATGGGCCGGGTCGGGCTGGCCGCACATCCCGTGACCGGCGAGCGCGTGTGGCTGGCGGAAGATGCAAACCGCCCTGCCGCGCAACCGATGGGGCCGATGCCGCCCTATAACGTCGTGCTGTACCAGCCCGCGCCGGACGTGCAGCCTTTCGCGATTTTCCACGATCCGGCGGTGCTGCCCTCGCAGCTTCGCTTTGTGAAGGGTGGCGAAGTGCTGGCGATCCAGACCGCGCCGGGTTTTGATCCTGACACGATGCCCGACGTCATGGAACCGCCGCGCTGGCAGTTGCTGGACCGCGCGGGCACGTTGACGTCGCTGGACCTGGGGCCGTTCGTTTACACGATCGCCGGGTTGCACGACGGTTTCGCCGCGTGGGAGAGCAATTTCGAGACGCAGACCGCGACGCTCACGCGTTATCGCTGGGACGCCGATCCCGCCAACGCGGAAATATCCGTGATCTGGACCGGCGACAACCCGAACTGGTCGCTGGTGTGGACGGTGCCGCAGTTTACCGGCGATCCTGGGACGCGCTTCCCGGCGATTCCATAACCTCGAAGCGGGCGCAGGTATGCCAGGCGTCCCGGCCCCGGAGCGCGGAACGTTTCACGCTCCGGGGCCGGTTGATTCTGCGGCGCAGGTCGTGGTGTGCCTCAGGGCGTACTGACGGGGGTTTCCTCCGCGATGTTGCGCAGCAGCGCGACAATGAATCCGGTCGCCAGCAGCGCCAGCACGACAAACCCGGCCATCGGCCCCACGATCTCCCCGGTGGTGAACGAGACATCTGCCGATATCTGACTGATCGTCTGCGCGGCGATCATCGGGGCGAGCGATACCTCGACGACGAGCAACGCGAACGCGACCAGGTAACCCAGCGAGTCGCGGCGCAGGATCAGCAGGCCCGCCACGAGCGTGGCGGGGGTGATGACCCCCAGGTCGAGCACGTCGGTGACGGACGTGGAATAAGTGTCCAGTAGCTCCGGTGGCCGGCCCTCAAGCTGCGCGCCGAGCAGCGGGCCGAGCCACACAACGGCGGTCACCAGCCCGCTGGCGAACATGAACAGCGCCAGGCCCACGCGCGGGATGCGCGGCGAAAAGTGCGCGGCGAGGGCCTCTCGGTCAAACGCGCTGAACATCAGCACAAACGCGAAGAGGCTGGCCGAGAACAACGCAATATAGACCAGAAACAGGTCGTTGTAGGTCGTGCCGAGCGCCACCGACGTGTAGACGTACAGAAAATAGGCGAGCGCGCCCAGCAGCAGCAAGCCACCTTTCAGCGATCCGCGCCAGTAAAGACGCAACGACAAGATCAGCAGCGGGACGGCCAGCACGAGTGTGACGGCGTCTGTGCCCCGGTTGCCCGCGGCTTTGAACACCGTGTCGTAGTAATACAGCCCCCAGCCGTAGAGTTCGACTTCTTCCCCGCGAACCGACGTGACGGTGAACGTGCTGCCGTCCCCCTGCCAGAACAGGCCGGTCCCCGCCGCGATCAACGCCAGCAGCGCGATCAGCGCCGACAGGACGATAACCGTCCGGGAAACTTGCATCGTTGGTTGTTGCATGATTCCCCCTCGAGGTGAAATACGCGGTGGGCGTGTGTCACGGGGTGGGCATCATCCTTGCGTGTCGGAAGCCAGCAGCGTTTCCGCAAAGAAATCCAGCACGCGCCGAGTGTACTCGTCCGTATAGCGTGCGTAACCGCCGGTGTGCCCCACGCCAGGCACGATCCACAGCTCGCCCCGGTCGCCTAGCGTATCGCGGAACAGCGCGTTGAACGCGATCTCGTCATCATCCTTGCCCGCCGCGATCAGCAGGATCTGCGTGCCGCCGGCGTCACGCAGCGAGTCCAGCAGCGGCGGGTCGGGCGGATCGTCCCCCGTGAACAGGCCCACAAATGTATAGGTCAGCCATGAGTGAAACCGGGGCAGCCCACTGGCATAGGAGTCTACCACGATCTTTTCGTCATGACTGCGGCAGGTTGCCCCATCGCTGACGATCGCGCCGAGTGCGGGATAGGTGGATGCTGCGCCGAGCAACACCTCGCCGCCCAGCGAGAAACCCCAACCGCCGATCGCTCCCACGTCATCCTGCGCGGCCAGGAACGCGACCGCCGCGCCGACATCACGCGTGCCGTTCCACCCGAAACGGTTCGTGTTGCCGCCGCTTTCGCCGGCCCCGCGCAGATCGGGCGCAAGCACGCCGTAGCCGTGCGCCGCCAGCATGATCGCCTTGTCGCGCACGTCGTCGCGGTCGCCGCCCGCACCGGCCAGCAGGATGATCGCCGCGCCGTTCTGCGGCGGTGCGTACCACGCGGCGAGCCGGACGCCGTCTTCGGTGGTCAGGTCGCGCGCGCTGAAGCCTGGTGGTGAGTCGCCTACGCTGGCATCCGCGGGCCACACGCCGGCGGGCCACGCGGCGACGATACCGGTCAGCATCGGCAGCCCGACAAAATCAACAAGCAACAGCAGGGCGACGACGACGAGCGCCCAGCGCAGCACGCGCCGGGCCAGGGAACGTTTCGGTGTGTTGGGTTGTGGTGTGCGGGTCATCGTGAGGACCTCCCGGTCTGATAATGGCGTGCAGAGCTATGGGATAATACGCAGGGCGCGCGGGGATGTTGCGTGCACGGCAGGTCCGGCAAAGCGCAGCATTTGTTTAGGCATTATCATAAAAATTATCTAAAAGCCTCTTGGCGATCAGGCATTCGCCTGCTACAATGTTATCAATATGCGGTAGCAGCGTTGGTCGGAGTTCGTTTTACCGCTGAAGAATATCAGAACACGTCGGTTGGGTCAGGACACTGCACGAGACTGCGGGCCGCACATTTGTCCTGGCTTGCCTGGCGCGTGGACGCCGGTGGGTGTTATCGCTTGGCGTCCCAGGAGAGGCCGATTCGAACTGCTTGCGGTAACGGGATGCGGTTACGCGTGGGAAACCGGATGTAATCGTTCCCATTAGCGACGGGCGGCGAATCAAAAGATTTTGTGTCGAAAACGTCATATCGCGATTATTGGGCTTGGGTGAGAGTTTTAGCCAAGAAAGCTTACGTTGAGGTTCTCCCACCGCTGTCTGATCGTGCCTCCCTGCGACTCTGCAACTGACCTGCTATTCTCTTGCAACGTATGCGTATAACCTGAGAACTACAACGTCCGCAGGCGTGTAGTCTGAGGAATTTTGTGGTTGTAGGGACATGACAGCTTACCTGATCGTAGATGTAGATGACTTGCTGCAACGGCTGGAAGCACGCGGTGTCGTGCTGGATATTCAGACCGTTGCGCAGAACCTGCTCAACAGCGCGGCGCTCGCTGCCGGGCTGCGTACCTCTGACCTGATGGCGATTGCTGTTGCCGACTGGAACCGGTACCGCCGGCCCAGCGGCAGCGCCGGGGTCAGCGTGCAGCAGGTGTTCGCAGGTGAAGGGTACGACCTGTTCAACATTCCGGAACGTAGCGGGGTGGCCGAGGCGCTGCAACGGCACTACTTCGGGCCGGACACGCCACCGGTGGAAGAGTTGATCATCGCGACCTCGCGCGAGGATATGCTCCAGCTAATCGAGCGTGTGCCGACCACCGGGCGCACGCGGATGCGCGTGTGGGGCGACGAACCGCCCGAGGGCCTGGCGGACGTGATCTTCCAGCCGCTGGAAGTGATCCTCGGCATCCCCAGCAAGACGGTCGCGCTGTACATCGACTTCGAGAACATTTCGATCAGCCTGAGCGAGCAGGGGTACGTCATCGATATCGATGACCTGCTCGACGGCATGATCCGCCAGGCGCAGACGCACGGGCAGGTAGTGCACATGGCGGCGTATGCCCCCTGGGGCCAACGCGGGAGCCTGGCACCGATGATCGACCAGACCGGGCGCGAGGTGTCCGACGAGGTGCCGAGCCGCCTGGCGCGGTCCAACATCGACCCGGTGTACAGCCTGCCGGGCAAGAACAGCGCCGATATGCGCATCGCCAAAGAGGTGCTCGACGACAGCGCGCGCGTTGACAGCGCGGACGTGTTCATCATCGCCAGCGGCGACCGCGACTTCAACGAGGTCTTCAGCGCGGTGCGCACGCGCAACAAGCAAGTCGTGGTGTGGGGCGTGCGCGGCAGCACAAGCCGGCTGGTCGAATCCAACCCCGCGCTAGAGGTTGAGTACATCGAGGACTTCTGCGACCTGCAGCGCCACGCCGACATGGTCCAGCCGGAGCTGGCGGGGGCCGAGGAACCGGAGTTCCGCCCGTCGCAGTGGTCGAGCGTGATCTTGCAGCTTGACCTGCTGTTGATGGGCGACGAAGTGGACGCGGTCGCGACCGATGAGCTGGTTGAGCGCCTGATCGAGGTGCGCGCCGTGCCGAACGCCGACCGCGCCGACGATCTGATCGGGCAGGCGGCGGCGCGTGGCATCCTGTTGATCGACGGGGACGAAGGCACCGTCACGCTCAACCCGAACAACAACGAAGTGATGAGAACCCGCCTCGTCCGTGACCGGATCGTGCACCGCGTGGCGAACACGCTCCAGGTGCGTGGCTGGGATTACGTCAACTACGGTTTCTTGCTCAAGGGCATCGGGATGGATCACGGCCTGAGCGGGCCGGGCCTGAACGCCAGCGACACGTGGCGCTCGGAGTGGGTGGATACGCTGGTGCGCGAGGGAATTCTCGTGCGCGAGCTGGTCCCGCACCGCCACAACCCGGAAGACCTGGTGCCGGTGATCAGGCTGCCCGATCTTGACGCGCCGCTGAGCACAACGCAGCTACCGGGTGTGAATCGCCAGCAGGTGGAGCAGATGATCCGCCGCGTGATCGTCAGCGTAGAACAGTTCACGTCGTTCCGGGGCTTTGCGTGGTGCCCGCTGGGCAGCCTGCACCGCCGCCTGCGCCCGTTCGACCCCAGCACGACCTTCCAGCAGGCGGTCGAAGAGCTTGAGGAAGACGGCGCGGTCGTGATCGACGAATACGACAACCCGCAGAGCGACTACAAGACCAAGGGCATCTCGCTGGTCGAGCAGGCCCCGCGCGTGCGGAAGACGCTGGAAGAGCGCAACGCGTTCGTGGAGATGCTGCTCAAGCTCTACGAACAGCGCATCCCGATCAGCCGCGACGCGATACAGCAGGCGACGAACATGTCGGACAGCGAGCTGGACTTGTGGATCTCGATCATGCAGTCGGAGAACGTGCTCAAGGCCGTGCCGGGCCAGCGCGACCTGTACAGCCTGTTCCGCACGCATCACACCGTGAGCATGGTCGCCGGCGATCCGCCGCCGGAACAATAGGCGCGCGCCGCGATGCGCCGACAATCGCATACCGTAACCTGTGCCGGGGCGCAGTGGATCGCAGGCGATCACGCGCCCCGGTTTGAGTCCCCGCGCCAGGCGTGCGTGGCGACTGTGCCTTCTCAAGTCTTGCGCGGGCTGGTATAATGCGGGTGGTTTCGGGTTGTTCTGAAACCGTATTGTCCGTTTACTGGCCGGTGGCCCCTACGTCCGGGCCGCCTGGCGACAGGGAAGGAAAAGGACGCAGCTATGGGTATCCCCAGAGAGAAAAAAGACGAAATCATCCAGACCTTCGGGCGTCATGAAGACGACACCGGGTCGCCGGAGGTGCAGATCGCGCTGCTGACCGAACGGATCCTGCAGTTGACCGAGCACCTGAAAGTACACAGCCACGACGAGCACAGCCGGCGCGGTTTGCTGAAGCTGGTCGGCCAGCGTCGCCGCCACCTGAAATACCTCAGCCGTAAGGATGTGAATCGTTACCGCGAGATCATCCAGGAACTGGGACTGCGCCGCTGAGCCGGCAGGCCGGGTGCGAGCCGGTTGGCGTGTTTTGCGTTCCGGGTGGGCTGTTTTGCCGTCAAGCGCGCGGGTTCGCCGCACCTTTACGGCGCGTCTCGATCTGGACGCGGACTCGGCCTGCCGGTTCGCGCCTTTGCGCAAAAGCCGGATGTGCTTTATTATCTATACGTAGCGGGGACGCATGGCACGCCCCTGCATTTAGAACGTTCGGACGCCCGGAGCGGCAGGAATTGGAACATGAGGTCAAGTGCAAGGTGGGCAGCGTGTTACCGCCGACTTTGACACCACGTTCCAGTCCCTGACCTCCGGGCGCGTGTATGTTTATACGGAGGAACCGTGAATAACAATACCAATCACATGCTGGCCAATCGCCACTACAGCGCGACGGTCGGCCAGGACGAATTCATCATTGAAAGCGGCAAGCTGGCCGAACAGGCCGGCGGTGCCGTGACTGTGCGCCTCAGCGATACGCTGGTCTTCGCATCCGCGACGATGAGCGCGCATCCCCGCGAAGGGATCGACTTTTTCCCGCTGAGCGTGGACTACGAAGAGCGCCTGTACGCCGCCGGGCGTATCCCCGGCAGTTTCATGCGCCGCGAGGGGCGGCCCTCTGCCGCGAGCATTTTGATCGCCCGCGTCACGGATCGCCCGCTGCGCCCGTTGTTCCCGAAGGACATGCGCAACGAGGTGCAGGTGATCGTCATGCCGCTGTCGCACGACCAGGAACATCACGCCGATATCCTGTCGATCGTCGCGGCCAGCGCCGCGCTGCACATCTCGGATATCCCCTGGGGGGGTCCGATTGGTGCCGTGCGGGTGGGGATGATCGACGGTGAGTTCATCGCCAACCCGACGATCTCGCAGATGGAAGACAGCCTGCTCGACCTGCGCGTTGCCGGGACCAGCGACGCGGTCATCATGGTCGAGGCCGGGGCCAACGAGGTCGACGAAGAGACGATGGTTAAGGCGCTGCGCTACGCCCACGAGGCGATGCAGCCGTTGATCGACCTGCAGGAGCAGATGCGCGCCGACATCGGCAAGCCGAAGCGCGAATACGACACGACCCCGCCCGACGCATCGCTCGTGGCCGAGGTCGAAGCCAAGATCAAGGACGAGATCGAGCAGATCGTCGCGACGCATACCGACCGCCACGCGATGCGCGAGGCCGTGGACGAACTGCGCGAGCGCGTGCTGGCCGAGTACGAAGCGCAGGTCGTGCCGGAAGGCGGCGTGCCGGTCAGCCTGAAAGACATTCGCGACACGATCAACGACGTGCTCAAGCGGGTGATCCGGCACCGGATTCTGCACGAGGGCGTGCGCCCCGATGGGCGCGACTACACGACGATTCGCCCGCTGGTGGCAGAAGTGGATGTCGTGCCGCGCGTGCACGGCTCGGGGCTGTTCCGGCGCGGCGAGACGCAGGTGCTCAGCATCGCGACGCTCGGCACCCCGCGCGACAGCCAGCCGCTGGATGGGCTGTATCCTGAGGACACCAAGCGTTACCTGCATCACTACAACTTCCCGCCCTACAGCACGGGCGAGACCTGGTTCCTGCGCGGGCCAAAGCGCCGCGAGATCGGGCATGGCGCGCTGGCGGAAACGGCGCTGTTGCCGATGATCCCGCCGGAAGACGAGTTCCCGTACACGCTGCGCGTGGTGAGCGAGGTCATGTCGTCCAACGGCTCGACCAGCATGGCGAGCGTGTGCGGTTCGACGCTGGCGCTGATGGCGTCCGGCGTGCCGCTCAAGCGCCCGGTGGCGGGCATCGCGATGGGGTTGATCAAAGAGGGCGACAAGACCGCCGTCTTGACCGACATCCAGGGCATGGAAGATCACCTGGGCGACATGGACTTTAAGGTCGCGGGAACGGCGGAAGGCATCACCGCGCTGCAGATGGACATCAAGATCAAGGGCGTCAGCGATGATGTCATGCGCCAGGCGCTGGCCCAGGCGCGCGACGCTCGCTTGAAGATCCTGGACGCGATGCGCGAGACGATCGCCGAGCCGCGCGAGCAGCTCAGCCCGTACGCGCCGCGCATCGAGACGGTGCGCATCAACCCGGAGAAGATCGGCGCGGTGATCGGGCCGGGCGGCAAGACCATCCGCTCGATCCAGGAAAAAACCGACACCAAGATCGACATCAACGAGGACGGGACGGTCTTCATCGCCAGCGTGGACGGTCCGAGCGCGGATCGCGCCCGCGACATGATCCTGGCGCTGGTCGAAGAGCCGGAGTTGGGCCGCATCTACACCGGCAGGGTCACGCGCGTGGAGAATTACGGCGCGTTCGTGGAAATCCTGCCCGGCAAGGATGGCCTGGTGCCGCTGAGCCAGCTCACCGACCACTACGTCAACCATACGTCGGACGAAGTGTCCGTCGGTGACGAGATCATGGTCATGATCACGGATATCGACCGCGAGGGCAAAGTCCGCCTGAGCCGGCAGGCCGTGCTGGAAGGCTGGACGCTGGAAGAAGCGCGCTCGAAGGACTCGCGCATCGGCAGCGGCGGCGGTGGGCGGCGTGGCAGCCGGGGTCGCGGCGGCAGCCGCCGGGGCAGCGGTGGTCGCGGCGGTCGCAACCGCAACTAACCCCCGCGCAACCCATGAAGAAAACGGACCAGGCGCTCCACGTGGAGCGCCTGATTTTTGTGCTGCGGGGTCTTGCGTTCCCGGAACGGCGCTTATTGCGCTTCGCCCAGCAGGTAGTTGTGGAACGCCTCGTTCACCCACAGGTCCACGACCTGCACGTCGGCTTCGGGGTACGCGGCGGCGAACTCTGCCGCGATCTGCTCGGAGTTCTCGATCAGCGAGAACGACTGGATGTACACGTCGTCCCCGTAGGCGATGTTGTTCTTCACCGCGACGTAGTCCTCGACGGGCACGCGGGCGCTGTAGAGCGGCTGCCACCATGACCCGATGATCAGGCCCGGCTGGTCCTGCTCGTTCTTCTTGGCATAGGCTTTGATCACCGCGTCGAAGCGCAGCATGTCGTCCGTGTCTTCGAACTCGAACGCCAGGTCGTACTCTTTGGCGTAGACGATGTAGTTGCCATCTTCCAGCGGCTCGACCTGGAACTCAGGGCTCGGCGTCGGCTCGCCCCATTCCGCGAGGTAGAGGAAGGCCGAGGTCTTCGGCTCAAGCAGGATTTTGGCGTCCATATCCTCGCTGCGCAGCAGGCCGATCAACTGGATCGCGTGCGCGATATCGCTGTGCCCGTAAATGATCGTCAGGTCCGGGTCAAAGCGCGCGTTGAGGTCGATCCGCTTGACGTTGTAGCCGGTGATCACGCCCTGTTTGACCAGTTCGTTCGCGGGCACCTGGAATTCGGGCATCAAGACCTGGTCGAACGAGTTCCAGGTAAAGTGAATCCTGTTGTAGATGTCCGCGTCGCTGGCGTAGCCCAGATAGTGTTTGTACTGCCCGGTGAAGATCAGCGCCTTGTAGACGAGGTAGTTCGCAAGCTCCGCGCTGGCTTCCGCCTGCAGGTCGAGGCCCTGGCAGGTCGCGTCGAGCAGGCCGGTGTCGATCGCGGCGGCGAGTTCGTACTGCCGTTCCGTTGCCAGGTCGCCCGCGTCCCAGCCTTCGAGCGTGGCGGCGAGCTTGTCCTCAGGGTAGGTGTAGCCGAGTTCATCGACGTTGACGTAGTACGCGGTCACGAGCACGGCTTCGAGCGCCGGGAAGCCTTCCGCGTCAACCCCGGCGGGGACCTCCACGCTGCCGGTGATGCCGCTCAGCGTGGTGACGAAATCATCCTGCGTCACGCCGTCCGCGAAAACGTAACCGTAATCCTGCAAGAACGCCATGTCCGTCTCGGACAGGCAGGCCGCGCCTTCGCCATCCTGCGCGGCGACCGGCAGCGCGAGCGGCATCAGGCTGAGCACGAGCACCAGCAAACCAAGTTTTTTGAGCATGGGAGACACTCCTCCAATTATGTACGCTAAGTCGCGCCTGTAATTATAGCGCGATTCCAGGCCGTGTCAGGCAACTCGATGTACGGGGATGCCCGTTATCGCGGTACCCTTGCCGCGCGTGCGGGGCGCGGTAGACTCAGGGTGCAAGACCTATGCTGGCGATTAAGATTCTCTGCAGCAAAGGATTACGTATGAAAACGAAGCTTGCCGTCATATTGTTGCTGGTGGTGATCGTCCTGGCTGTAATGGGGGCGGCCCCCGTGATGTCGCACGCGCAGAGCGACCCGGCGCAGGTCGCGCTGGCGTATGTGTGGCGGGGCACGGTCGCGCTGGCGGATGCGGAAGGTAACCCGCTGGTCCAGCCGGGCCCCAGCTTTGGCGAGGGGCAGGGCGCGCGGCTGTTCTGGTCCCCGGACGCCAAGAAGCTGTATACCGCGCGGGCTGATGGGCTGTTCGCGACCGGGGCGGCGGGGGGCGCGTCCGTGCGCATCGCGACGGGCTACGGGCGCACGCTGGCGATCAGCCAGGACGAGAACACGCTGTATTACCTGGAGACCGTGTCGCCGCAGCCGGTCGAAGACGTCGACGAGAGCGAAGGCGAGCGCGTGTCGTTCCCGTTCCGCGCGATCGCCGTCGACGAGGTCGGCGGGACCGGGCGGCTGGCGGGGTATTTCGGGCGCTACGACCCGGCGTCGGCGGTGGCGGAGGTCACATTTGCGGCGGCGCGGTATGCGCGGGATGGCGGTCTGCTCGGCCCCGGACGCCCACATCTCTGGCCGACCTACGGCGCGAACATCTTCGGCACGTGCTGTTTCCCCGCGCCGGGACTGGGCATCTTCGACGTGAATACGGGTGACTTCGCGGTCTACGACCCGGAGTTTGTCCCCGGCGCGGCGGCGCTGAACCTGACGCGCACGCACCTTGCCGGCCCCACGACGGGCGGCACGATCCGCGTGTACGACCTGCTCACGGGGGGCACGCGCGATTACGTGATTGAGATCGCGGGTGGCCTCGGCACGATCGAGCGCCTGGCGTGGTCGCCGGACGACACGTACCTGTACATCGTCGCGCGGCAGCCCGCCAGCAACCCGCTGGAACTGACGACCGACACCGCGTTCCCCGCCGACCTGCGCAGCGCCGACGTGATCGTCTACCGGCTGAACCTCGTCACCAGCGTGATCCGCGAGCTGGCCTACCGGCGCGACGTGTTCGGCGTGTCGTCGTTGGCGGCCACCGACCGTTACGTCTTCGCGACGGTGGTCGATCCGAACGCGGTGCTGGTGGAGCGGCTCAACGCGCGGCAGGTGCCGCCCGGCTCCAGCCCGACCGACCCGGCGCTGGCACCGCTGTGGCCCGCCACGCACCTGTGGCGCATCGACGCGACGGGCGAGGGCGAGCCGTCCGATATCCTCGATGACGTGTGGGGCCTCGCGGCGCGGCCCGTGCGCGGCACGCGGTGAGGGACGTGAACGGCGATCAACAAGCGCCCCGAACCTGGGGCGCTGTGTGATATCGCTGCGTTTGGACGTGCCGCCGCTAGCCGGATGGCTTTTCGTACAGCTCCACCAGCACGCCGGACGCGCTCTTGGGGTGCACGAAGGCGTAGCGCGTGCCGTCCTCGCGCGTGCGCGGCGCGGCGTTGATCATCTCCGCGCCGTGCGCGGTCAGCCGCCGGATCGTCGCGGTGATGTCGTCCACTTCCACGCAGACGTGGTGCATCCCCGCCCCGCGCTTGGCGAGGTACTTGCCGATCCCGCTGTCGGGGTCGGTCGGCTCCAGCAGTTCGATCTCGCTGTCGCCCAGCGGCAGGAACCCGATGTTGACGTTCTCGCCGGGGTTGGCTTCGGTCTTCTCCAGCGGCAGGCCCAGCGCGTCGCGCCAGAAGCCGAGCGCCGCCTCTAAGTCTTCCACCACAATCGCCACATGGTCGATGCGTTTGATCATAACGTCCTCAGTCTTGCTCCGCGTTGCCGCTGCCGTTCCACGCGGCGATCAGGTCGGCCCACGCCTGCCATACCTGGGTGCGCTCGTCGAGTTCGGGGTCGGTCGCCGTGCGCGTGCCGCCTTCGGTGACGAAGCAGCCGAAATCGCTGGCGAGCACGGCCTGCATGCGTTCCTTCGCGGCGAAGGCCGCCGTCATCTCGAGCCACTTGGCATCGAGTTCCTGGCTGCGCTGCGGCGCGAGACACGCCCCGAACCACGTCTCCATGATCAAGATGTCCTTGCCGTAGTCGGCGGGATGCCCGAACTCCGCGAACATGTCTTCCAACACCTCGAACGCCGCCGGTTGGAACAGCCGGAACCCGATGAAGTCGATCGCGTCCAGCTCCAGCAGGCGCACGTAGAGCTGTTCGTCAAGCTCCTGCTGCAGCCCCAGCGATACGCCCACGCGGGTGCCGGGGCTTTCTTCCTGCACGGCCTCGCTCAGCCGCACCGCTTGCGCGATCCACGCGTCGACCAGGGTCTCACCTTCCGGCTCGGCCACGGCGCTGAACTCGGCGTACTGGCTCGGCTCGTTGAGGATTTCGTAATAGGCGGGTTGGTAGAGCGACGCGTAGTGCCGCACGCGGTGCTCCTGGATCGCGGTGAACTCGGTCCAGGGCAGCCTTTCGTTGTCATTCTGATACGACGTGACCAGCAGGTACGGCGAGTACTGGTAGTCCACAAGCATCAGGTCCAGCCCGGATTGGAGCACGGCTTCCATGAACGACGTTTCGACGGCCTGCTGGCGTTCGACACGTGCGAGCGCGGTTTGCAGCCCTGCTTCGCTGTCCTCATCGTTGAACAGGCGCGGTTCGCGTGCTTCGAGCAGGATGTCGCCGTTGGCGTTCAGCCGCACGATGTCAGCATTCGCTTCGATCGCTGCGTTCAGCTCGGCCAGGTGCACGTCGAGATAGTCTTTGTCATCCTCTTCGACGGTGGAAAACGTGTAGCCCAGCGTGATGTTCAGGCTGGAGCCGAGGTCGAGCGTGTCGGTCGCGGCTTCCGCGCGCCACGCGTCGAGGTTCTCGCTGATCCAGGCGTCGCGTTGGTCTTGCTGCGTGAAGTGCAGCACCACGGCGACGGCGACCAGGCCCAGCGTGCCGAACGTCCAGAGCATGATCCCGCGCGTGGTCGAGGGGAACAACCGCCGCCAGTACACCAGGCTGATCAGGTGGGCGACCAGCGCCCCGATCAGCACCATCGTGACCAGCCCCGCCGCCGGGCCGACCAGCATGCCCACGCCGCCCAGCGGTGTCAGGCGGCCCGCTATGCCGATAAACGACTCCCAGTAGTAGCCGATCACCAGCACGGGGACCAGGATCGCGATCGAGACGAGCACCGGCACGCGGTTGCCGCGCCACACGCCGATCGTGCCGACAACCAGCACAAGACCCCCAACCAGCAACAGCGCCGGTCCCCACAGGTAAAACCCGTAGCTAAAGGCCGACAGCAGCATGATCACGGCCATGACCGTCAGCATCAAGCTGCCGCAGCCCTGCGTCAGCCCGCTGATCCGGCTGACGGTGGGGGGCGGCGGGCGGAAGCTCGCTTTGCCCGGCGCTTCCTCTTCGATCGAGCGCAGGCGGGGGATGTCGCGCAGCGCCGACACGACGCTATCCAGGGGCGTGGCGGGCTGCTCGGAGTCCGTGCCGGGTCTTTCCACGCCCGTTACCGTCGTTTTGTCTTTACCGGACGCGTCTTTCGCGCGCCGGATATCCTCATCACTCATCACATCTGCTCCTTGCTGTTACCATTTGTGGCGCGCGGACGTCCGGCCCCGTCTTTGGCGGACCGCAGCACGTCCCGCGCATCAGCGCACGCCTAGTTCGTTCCGCGCGATCACGATGCGTTGAATCTCGCTCGTGCCCTCGTAAATCTCGGTGATCTTGGCGTCACGAAAATACCGTTCGACGGGCAGTTCCTTACTATACCCCATCCCACCGTGAATTTGTACAGACTGGTGCGCGATGTACATCGCGGCTTCGCTGGCAAAGAGCTTGGCGATACTCGCTTCGGTGGTGTAACGCGCGCCGGTCTCTTTGGTGCGCATCTTCGCCAACGCCGCGTTAAACGTCAGCAGGCGCGCGGCTTCGAGGCGCGTTTTCATGTCCGCGATCTTTTGCTGGATCATCTGGAACGCGCCGAGCGGCTGGCCGAACGCCTCGCGCTCGCGCGCGTAGCGCACCGCCGCTTCGTACGCCGCTTCTGCGATCCCGACCGCCTGCGCTGCGATCCCGATGCGCCCCGCGTCGAGCAGCGTCATGGCGATCTTAAAGCCCTGGCCCGGCTCGCCCAGCACGTTCTCGACCGGGCAGGCGTAATCGTGAAACAGCAGCTCGCTGGTCGCGCTGGCGCGGATGCCGAGCTTCGGCTCGACTTTGCCGCGCTCAAAGCCGGGTGCGTCCGCGTCGATGATAAACGCGGTGATGCCGTGGTGCCCTTTTTCCGGTTCGGTCATCGTGAAGAGGATCACGGTATCCGCGACCGGCCCGGACGTGACCCAGCTTTTGCGCCCGTTGATGATGTAATGCGTGCCCGCGTCGTTGAGCACCGCGCGCGAGCGCATCGTCGCGGCGTCGCTGCCGCTGTCCGGCTCGGTGAGCGAGTACGCGCCGATCTTCTCGCCGGACGCGATCGGTACGAGATACTTCTGCTTTTGCTCTTCGGTGCCGAAGGTCAGCAGGCCTTGGTTGACCAGGCTGTTATTCACGCTGACCACGGTGCTGTGGCTGGCGTCGGCTTTGGCGATCTCGATCATCGCCAGCACATACGCGACGGTATCCATGCCTGCGCCGCCATATGCTTCGGGCGTCTCGATGCCCATCAAGCCCATCGCGCCCATCTTGCGCACCGTCTCGAGGGGAAACTCGCCGCTGGCGTCGAACTCGGCGGCGATCGGGACGATTTCCTTCTGGGCGAAGTCGCGCACGGCGTCGCGTAGCATGACGTGCTCTTCGGTCAGTTCGAAAGGCAGTGTGGTGGTGTTAAGCGTCATGAGTAGTGTTTCTCCATAAGCTACAAGATAAAAGCATTTGGTGTGTGACTTTCGCTACATTATAGCAGCGCAGCGCCGGGGCGCAGTTTCGCGGCGCTCGCGCTACCACTATAATCCGTTCTAATGGAAGCGTCATCTATGGGGGGAGGCAGCCTCGCTTGAATATTCGCATTCTCACCACCCTGGAGAAAGTCCGCAGCAGTTATTGGTTTGTGCCTGCGCTGATGGTCGTCGCGGCGATCGTGTTGTCATTTGTCGCCGTGAGCGTCGACCACGCCGTGTTCGAAGACTGGTCGGCCCGGATGGGTTGGTTCGGCAGCGGCGACCCGGACGGGGCGCGCACCTTTCTATCCACCATCGCCGGCTCGATGATCACGATCGCAGGCGTCACGTTTTCGATCACGATGGTCGCGCTGTCGCAGGCATCCATGCAACTTGGGCCGCGCCTGCTGACAAACTTCATGCGCGATCGGGGTAACCAGATCGTGTTGGGCACGTTCATCGCGACCTTTGTCTACTGCCTGCTGGTGATGCGCAGCGTCAAAAGCACGGCGGACGACACGGTTGTGCCGCAGTTCGCGCTGCTGATTGGCATGGCGTTGTCGCTTACCAGCGTCGGCGTGCTGGTCTATTTCTTTCACCATGGCTCGGTACAGTTGCAGGCGGAATACATCATCGAAGTGGTAGGGCGGCAGTTGGAAATCGCCGTCGGGGATCTCTTCCCGGAGCAGTTGGTTCATCCACGCTATGGCCGCTTGAAGCAGGAGACGGACCTCCCAGAACAGCTTGATCTGGATGATGCGTGGAAGGTGCCGTCGTCCCGCCGGGGCTACGTGCAGGTGATCGATATCGATCGCCTGGTCCAGCTTGCGGACGAGCACGACTGGATCATGCGCCTGGTCTATCGTCCGGGCGATTTTGTGGCACAGGACAGTGACATCGTCGCCGTGTGGCCCGCCGCCGCGCAGGATGACGCGCTCGCCGAGCAGATTGAGGATGCGTTCGTGCTGGGCAAACACCGGCTGCGGATCCAGGATGTCGAGTTCCCGGTGCACCAACTGGTCGAGATCGCGCTGCGCGCGTTGTCGCCGGGGATCAACGATCCGTTCACCGCGCTCGCGTGTGTCGATCAGTTGGCGTCGGGGTTGTCGCTGCTGGTCGAGCGCAGCATCCCGGCGGGATACCATTACGGCGAAGACGGCCAGTTACGCGTGCTGACGGATGCGTTGACCTTCACCGGCGTGATCGAAGCGGCGTTCAACCAGATCCGGCAGCACGCGCGCGGGAGTGTCGCGGTGACGATACGGCTGCTGGAAGCGATCGCGACGATCGCCCCGCACACGCGCACGCGCGAGCAGCGCGATACGCTCTCGCGGCAGGCGGAGATGATCCTGCGCGGGGCCGAGGAAGCGATCCCGGAGCAGTGGGATCGTGAAGCCGTGCAAGCGCGCTACGATGCGGCAATCGACGCGTTGAGCGCCCAGCCCGACGCCGAACCGGAACAGGCCGCGTAGACGGCTCAGCGGGTGGCGTCGTCCTCTTCGTCTTCCGCTTGCGCGGTGAGCACGGCGGTCCACGTCTCCGCGATCTGGCGATGCAGCGGCACGGCGGTGCGGAATCGCTCGCGTTGTTCCGGGGACAGGCCCTCCATCTGGCGCAGCATGAGCATATTCGCGGCGCGCAATATCTCGCGCGCGTTTTCCGTGTCGCGCACGGTGTGCAGGACCCGGTACAGCGTCCAGTAGACGCGCAGGGGTTCATCGAGCCGTGCCGGGCCGTGTTCGGCCAGGTGTTGGAAGATCTGCTCGGCCAGCGCGAGCGCGTCGACCATGTAGCCGCGCCCTAACGCGGCGCGCGCGAGTCCGGCGGCGGCTTCGATCTGTTCGGCAGGGGCCTGGAGCGCTTGCCAGCGCAGCCGCGCCTCTTCAAACGCGCCCCGGGCTGTGTCCCACTCTTTGCGCGTTTCGTATACCCGGCCTGCGGCGTACTGCGCGCGGGCCGCGCCGCCGCTGTCGTCGGCGCTCTGGCTCTGCTGCACGGCCTCATGGGCCAGCCGCTCGGCCTGGTCAAGCTCGCCCTGTTCCAACACGGCAAGCGCCAGCCCGATTCGCGCGTTGATCGCGCCGGCTGCGCTGGCGCTGGTCGCGTGCGAGGTCGCCAGGACAAGCGCTTCCCGGTGATCGGCCTGCGCGGCGGGGTAATCCCCGATCTTGCGGTAGACCGCGCCGCGCACGTTGTACGCGTTGATCGCGCCGCCGATCTGTCCCAGCTTGTGCCACACGTCGATCGCGGCGGTGAGCATCGGCAGCGCGCGCCCGTACTGCCATCCCGCCGCCAGATGGATGCCCTGGTTGTTGGCTTTCGCGGCGGCGGAATCGAGGCGCTCGCGCGTGGCAGGGTCATTCAGGTCGGCCAGTTCGAGCGAGACGACGAGTTTGTCCCACCAGTCGTTCGGGGTGGGGCCGGATGGGTTGGCAGGCATGGTTTTTTGCTCCTGGTTGCATTGCGTTACCTGAACGAACGTTTTTTGCTTCGGGGCGGGTCAGGTTAGCGAGCGTATCCCCGGCACGTGCTGCCGGGCATGTGAGACGGTATAACCCATCTGACTGTGTCGGATATCGCGCGATCGTGCAAGTTTTCTTGCGGGCCGGATGTGTGCCGGTCGGCATTGGCGCGCGGATGCATCTGATTTCTGTAAAATCGCGCCGTATTGGCTCGCTTTCTATACGATTCTGGCGCTTTGCTAACGAGATTCTATTATGCGCTCTGTACACTACAGACGCTGTAACTGACGGACAGCGCAGATGAGTGATTCCAGAGGGAGTGTGCACGTGAGTCGCAAAAACACCCACCTTGACCAAGAGGTGTATGATGAAGCAGCAGCCGAAGCGGCGGACAGCAGTGCCGAAGCCGCGGCTGAAGATACGGATGATACCACCGAAACAGCAGCGGAAGCGCTGGCGGACGAGTTGACCGCGCAGCTTGAGCAGGCCGAAGCCAAAGCAGCGGAGTATCTCGACAGCCTGCAGCGCGAGCGCGCGACGTTCCAGAACTACAAGAAGCGCATCGCCCGCGAGCGTACCGAACAGGCGCAGGCGATCGCGGGGGACGTGCTGCTGAAACTGCTGCCCGTGCTGGATGATTTCTACCGCGCCATGGACGCTGTGCCGGAGAATGAAAAGAACCAGTGGTTCGATGGTGTCGCGATGATCCTGCACAAGCTGGAGCGCTATCTTGAAGAGCAGGGCATTACCGAGATCGAGGCGCTGGGCCAGCCGTTCGACCCGACCTACCACGAAGCGGTGGGCGTCGATACGGAAAGCGAGGCCGAGAGCGGCACGATCACGAAGGTGCTGCAGCGCGGCTACATGCACGGCGACCGCGTGTTGCGACCGGCCCTGGTGCACGTCGCGGAGTAGTGCTGCTGTTGGGAACGGCCGTCATTATCGACACGTATGCTGACTATAACACGAGGTGAGAGCAACAATGGGAAAGATTATCGGGATTGACCTGGGGACGACAAACTCGGTCATGGCAGTGATCGAAGGTGGCGAGCCGACCGTCATCCAGTCGTCAGAGGGTGGGCGGCTGGTTCCGTCCGTCGTCGCGGTGAACAAGCAGGATGAGCGGCTGGTCGGCCAGTTGGCGCGCCGCCAGGCCGTCATGAACCCTGAGAACACGATCTTCTCGGTCAAGCGGTTCATGGGGCGGAAATTCGACGATCCCGTGGTGCAGAAGGCGCTGGAAGTGGTGCCCTACAAGGTGAGCGCCGCGCCGAACGGTGATATCCGCGTGCATATGGGCGGTAAGGAATACAGCCCGCCGGAGATCTCCGCGATGATCCTGCAGAAGATGAAGCAGGACGCCGAAGCGCACCTGGACGAGGAAGTGACCGAAGCCGTGATCACGGTTCCGGCGTACTTCAGCGACAGCCAGCGCCAGGCGACGAAAGACGCCGGGCGCATCGCGGGGCTGGACGTGAAGCGCATCATCAACGAGCCGACGGCGGCGTCGCTGGCCTACGGCATGGACAAGAAAGAGGACGAGACGATCGCCGTTTATGACCTGGGCGGTGGTACGTTCGACATCTCGATCCTCGACGTGTCCGAGGGGTTGATCGAGGTGAAGGCGACCAACGGCGACACGTTCCTGGGCGGCGACGACTTCGACGAGCGCATCATCGACTGGCTGGCGACCGAGTTCAAGAAAGAGCAGGGGATCGACCTGCGCCAGGATCGCCAGGCATTGCAGCGCCTGAAGGAAGCCGCCGAGAACGCCAAGAAAGAACTCTCCACCGTGATGCAGGCCGAGATCAACCTGCCGTTCATCACGGCGGATGCCAGCGGGCCGAAGCACCTGAACATGACGCTTAGCCGCGCCAAGCTGGAGAGCCTGGTCAGCGACCTGATCGATCGCTCGATTGAGCCGTGCAAGCGCGCGCTTGAGGACGCCGGGATGAAGACCGGCGACATCCAGGAAGTTCTGCTGGTCGGCGGCATGACGCGTATGCCCGCGATCCAGGAAGCGGTCAAGAAGTTCTTCAACAAAGAACCGAACAAGACCGTTAACCCGGACGAGGTGGTCGCGATCGGTGCGGCGATCCAGGGTGGCGTCCTGGGCGGCGAGGTGAAAGAGGTCTTGCTGCTGGACGTGACCCCGCTGACGCTGTCGATCGAGACGTTGGGCGGCGTGGCGACGCCGATCATCGAGCGCAACACGACCATCCCGACCAAGAAGAGCCAGATCTTCAGCACGGCGTCGGACAACCAGACGCAGGTCGAGATCCACGTCGTGCAGGGTGAGCGCCCGATGGCCGCCGACAACAAGACGCTCGGCAAGTTCATCCTGGACGGCATCCCGCCCGCGCCGCGCGGCGTGCCGCAGATCGAGGTGACGTTCGACATCGACGCGAACGGCATCCTGAACGTGAGCGCGCGCGATAAGTCGACCGGGCGCGAGCAGAAGATCACGATCACCGCGAGCAGCGGCCTGTCGGAAGATGAAATCCAGCGCATGGTCAACGAGGCCGAGCAGCACGCCGCTGAAGACGCCAAGCGCCGCGAGCAGGTCGAGACGCGCAACCAGGCGGACGCGACGATCTTCGCCGCCGAGAAGGCGCTGCGCGACTACGGCGAGCAGGTGCCGGAAGCCACGCGCACGGACATCGAGGGCAAGATCGAGGACGTGCGTAAGGCGCTCGAAGGCGACGATGCCAGCGCGATCAAGCACGCGACCGAGGCGCTCGGCACCGCCATCCAGCAGATCGGCGAAACCATGTACCAGCAGGCGCAGTCGGCGGGCGACCAGGCCGGTTACGGCGGCGATGGCGCGACCGGCGGCCAGGGCGAACCGACCGACGAAGAAGACGTGATCGAAGGCGACTTCACCGAGTCGTAAGCACGATCCCATCACGGCAACAGCGTGCAGGGGCGCGATCCCTGCGCGCTGTTTTTGCGTGTGGGCGTGGGGCGGTACGAGTTCGGTCCGGCAGGTCGAGGACAATGTTGGCGCGCTGGACGGGCGCGATTTCGCAAATACCCTTGTGGGCTTATACCGCACTGGGTTAGAATCTGGCGCAGTGATCGGACGTAGAAAAGATGGAACGCACAATGCCACGAGACTATTACGACGTGCTGGGCATCTCGCGCAGCGCCTCGAAGGACGAGATCAGACAGGCGTTTCGCCAGAAGGCGCGCAAACTGCATCCGGACGTAAACAACGCCCCGGACGCCGAGGAACAGTTCAAGGAACTCAACGAAGCGTATCAGGTGCTGTCCGACGACCAGCGCCGCGCCGCGTATGACCGGTTCGGTCATGCCGGTGTGAACGGGATGCCCGGCGGGGGCTTCAGCGGCGGCATCCCCAGCATGGAGGACCTGTTCGAGGAACTGTTCGGCAGCGCGTTTGGTGGCTTTGGCGGGTTCGGCAGCCGCCGCCGGCGCGGGCCGACGCGTGGGCGCGACGTGCGTTATGACCTGACGATCGACTTCGAGCAGGCGGTGTTTGGCGCGGAGATCGATATCGAGGTGCCGCGCAGCGAGACCTGCGATGTCTGCGGTGGCAGCGGGGCCAGGCCCGGCACATCGCCGCGCACGTGCCCGGAGTGCAACGGCCAGGGCCAGGTGCGCCGGACCCAGCAGGCGTTCGGCTTCAGCATGGTGAACGTGACCGAGTGCCCGCGCTGTCACGGGCGCGGCGAGGTCATCGACGATCCGTGCCACGAGTGCCGGGGCAGTGGCACGGTGCGCAAGGTGCGCAAGCTGACGGTGAAGGTCCCGCCCGGTGTGGACGACGGGATGCAGATCCGGCTCAGCGGCGAAGGCGAGCCGAGCACCGACCGGGGACCTAACGGCGATCTATACGTGGTATTGAGCGTGCGCCCGCACGAATTTTTCAAACGTCGCGGCAACGATATCGTGCTGGAGCTGTCGGTCAACGTGGCCCAGGCGGCGTTGGGCGATCAGATCGAGGTGCCGACGGTGGACGGGCCTGCCGAACTGGCGATCCCCGCCGGTACGCAGTCGGGGAAGGTGGTC
Source organism: uncultured Anaerolineaceae bacterium (assembly GCA_964425755.1). Lineage (GTDB taxonomy): Bacteria > Chloroflexota > Anaerolineae > Aggregatilineales > Aggregatilineaceae > CAYRNY01. Next base: position 55,483 of record CAYRNY010000001.1, on the reverse strand, counting down.
CGGCTGCGCGGCAAGGGCGTGCCCCGGCTGCGGCGCGACGGCTCGACCAGCGGGCGCGGCGACCAGCTCGTCGTGCTGAGCGTGGATATCCCCACCAAGCTGACGCGCGAGCAGCGCGAGCTGTTCGAGCAGCTCGCCCAGACGCTGGGCAGCGAGGTCACGCCGCAGAAGGCCGGGCGCGGTTTCATGGACCGCATCGCGGAGATGTTCGGCGGCTGATGGGGCGGCAGGGATATGACGACGACGGGGCGGGCACAGGCCCGCCCCGCTTGGTGTACACTGGTAGGTAGCTTAGCGCATGCCCTCGCCGGGCACCGGCCCCTAAACACGAGAAACGAGCACCGGTGGTGCCCGTTTCCCTTGCGCGTATCACTTTGAGGAGGAGGACGGGGCCTTTGGTCACGATGGGGCTACGATAACTGGTTCAGCACGCGTCAATGGAGACCCCGTCAATCAAGATAATACCATATTTTGCATAACAATCAACATTAAAATCATCAAAATATGTAAATCTATATGGATTTTTAACAATCTTGAGAATCGTTCGCAGTGGGCCGGGTGCCAATATTATAACAATAAACGTTGAATTAAGGGGTGAGGCATGGATTGGATCGAAGTGTCGATAGAGGTGGACGGCGAAGCGGCGGAAGCCGTCGCCGATGTGCTGCACCGCTACGGGCACCAGGGCGTGCTGATCGAACATTCCACGTTCCCGACTGAGGTCTGGGAGAACGACGCGGCCCCGGAACCGGACACGCTGATCGTGCGCGCGTATTTCCCCGACGATGACCAGGCGGAAGGCAAAAAACAGCGCCTGCGCGAGGCGATCTACTACCTGAGCCGCCTGCACCCGATGCCGGAGCCGACCTTCGCAGTGGTGCGTGACGAGGATTGGGCCGAGGCGTGGAAGCGCCATTATCACCCGCTGCGCCTGGGGCGGCGGCTGTATATCCGCCCGGAGTGGAGCACGGTCACCGATGCGCGCGACGACGATATCATGCTGGTGATGGACCCTGGCACCGCGTTCGGGACCGGCACGCACCCCACGACGCAGCTTTGCCTGCTGGCGCTTGAGGAATTGCTGCCGGGCTGGCCTGCCGTGCATGTGCTCGACCTGGGCTGCGGGTCGGGGATTCTCGGCATCGCGGCGCTCAAGCTCGGCGCGCAGCACGTGCTGGCGCTGGATATCGACTCGCTGGCGGTCAAGTCCACGCAGCACAACGCGACGCTGAACGATGTCGCGGGCCGGATCACGGCGCAGCGCGGCAGCCTGGCGACGCTCCATGCATCGCCGCGCCATTTCGACCTGCTGCTGTGCAACATCCTCGCCAAGACGATTATCCGGCTCGCCGGTGAGGGGCTGGGTGATGTCGTGCGGGCGGGGGGCTACGCGATCTTCAGCGGCATCATCGACGAGCAGGCGGACGAGGTCGAGGCGGCGCTGCGCGAGGCGGGGTTCGAGCCGGTCAAGCGTCGCACCCAGGGCGACTGGGTGGCGATCGAGGCGCGCAAACCGGCGGCGGTATAGGGCGCGCGGCGAAGCAAAAAGCCCCGGTCATGTGCCGGGGCTTGTGTATTTGTGCGGGGTTGGTTGGTGGCTCAGTCGACGACGACGGTCGGCAGCGGCGTGCCGTTCCAGACCTCGTCGTAGTTCGGCCCCATCGTCGCGGCGGGCAGCCAGAAGAACCTGCCGGACATCATCACCTTGTAGTAGGCGCGGCTTTCGTCCATGCCGTAGACCCAGTACGTCTTACCGGCTTCGATCACAATATCTGTCGCAGCGTCCGCCTGGGGCGCGAAGTAAACAACGGTGTCGGTCAGCACCGCGCCCACAACGGCGTGATCGGGGATCGGGACCATGTCCGGCCCGGGCACGGGCTCAGCAGTCGTGCTGGTCCCAACCGGTCCTGACGAGAGGATCACGTAGCTTCCGCCGCTGCAATCATACGACAATGTCGTGCGGTAAATCGGTGTCATGGTCGAATCGTGAAGCGTGAAGACGACCGTCACCGGCGACGGGATCGGGAAGCTGGCGGTTTGCAGCCCGCGATCATCAGAGTCGTACAGCGCCCATGTCGTATCGAATGGCGTGGTCGGGCCAACCAATTCGTCCATGTAGACATCCGTACCATCGCTGACGATCGTCTCCTGGTAGTAGTCTTCTGCAGGATCGATGTCGCTGTAGCTGACGTTGAAGACGGTATCAAACGCGTCGCAGCCGCTGGTAGCCAGTGAATCCACCGTCCAGGTGCCCGGCGTCGCCGCGAATGCCGGGCTTGCAGATTGATCGGCCACCGCCAGCCCCAATGCGGCGACCATAACAATGACGATAACCCCTTTAATCAGACGCATGTTATTTCTCCTTGACTTAGATCAAGTCGTTGCCCTTGCCTGTCGTATGCAGGCATATGTTATTCAGTATAGGACAAAATGATATAAACATCTTTAAAAAATGTAAGTGTTTGTCAAAACCGGTGCGTTTCGGGCACAGGGGATCAAGCATCGCGCCGCCTGGTGAAGTGCGCGGGATTTTTGAGGCGGCGCAGTTTGAGGCGGCGTGCGCGTGCGCCGGGGGCGGGGTTGAGACCGGACGAGCAGCGCTTAGGCCGGATGTGAGGTGTCGGCCTGTTGTTCGTCGTCCACTACGCCGCGCCGGTTAAGCAGGTCGGCGAGCTGCTCGTAGCTGATGCCGTAGCGCGCGGCGATCTCGCGGGCGTAGCTGCGCCCGCGCGGTGGCCCGGCGACGATACGGTACGTCTGCTGCACGTCGTCCCCGTCACGCGCATCGCCTTCGACGGCCAGCGACACCAGGCTGATGATCACGCTATCACCGGGCGTTTCCGTGTTCAGTTCGTCGCAGTCGGCGGCAAGATCGTGCAGGTGCGTGGCGAAGGTCGCGCGCGCGCCCAACATGCGCAGCGCCCGTACCACGTCCCGCGCCAGGTAGAGACTCTCGCCGGGGCTGGTGCTGGAGAGCGACTCGTTGAGCAGCACGAGGCTGTGGCGGGTCGCGCGGCTGAAGATCGTGCTGAGCCGCTGCGCTTCCTCGCCCAGCCGCCCGATGCCCGCGTCGGGGCGTTCTTCGACCGGGAAATGCGTGAAGATGTTATCCACCGGGCTGAGCGTCGCGCGCCGCCCAGGGACGAACAATCCCGCGCCTGCCAGGACGTGGATCAGCCCGATCGCCTGCGTGTAGGTGGTTTTGCCGCCCTGGTTCGGGCCGGTCAGCACGAAGATGCGCCCGTCATCGTCAAAGCGGATATCGTTGAGCACGATCGCGGCGCGCAGGTCGGGCGGCGGGTCGGACGTGCTGCGGCGCTCCGCGAGCAGGCGCAGCGCCAGGTTGATGTTATACGCGTCTTCCACCGTGCAGACGCGCGCCTTCATCGAGGCCAGCGCCGGGCGGCAGGTCGGCAGGCCCGCCTCCTGCAGCGCGCGCACCAGCCGCGCCGCGCCCAGGTAAAACGCCAGTTCCGCGCCGATGTCGTCCAGGAAGTGAATGTTCACGCGCACGTAACGGCCCAGCACGGACGCGACCGGGCGCAGCGCCTTTTTCGTCACGTCCGCCAGGTCGCGAAACAGGGGGTACATCATCGGGTTGTCGAACTTGACCCCGCGCGTGCCGGCGGGCAGCGGGCCATCAGGCCGGGCGGTGTGCAGCGGCGCGATGCCCGCCCACCCCTCCGCGTCCGCGTGCCGCCCGAACAACATGCCCAGCAGCGACGATCCCGCGCCCTGGAATTTCTTGCTGTTGACCGCCAGCAGCGTGGCTTCGGCGGGGCGAAGCTGGTCGTCCAGGTTGATGCCGATCGTGATACTGGCGATGCCGCGCACGTTCTGCACCAGCTCCGGCAGCTCGGCGGCCAGCGTTTGGAACGTGTCCTCTGCTGCGATCGCCGCCGCGCGCTCGCGCAGCGCGATCAGGCCGGCGGCGCGGATGTGCTGCCCGTGCTCTTCAAAGACCGCGTTCAGCCCGCCGATCACCTCGACGTACGCTTCTAGCTGGCCCACGCGCCACACCACCTCGTACAGCGGCGACTGGCCCGGTCGCGCGGAGAACGCGTAACTCTCCAGCGTCTGAATCTGTGGCAGCAGCGCGGCGAGTCCCTCGGCCAACGCCGGGTGGTCGAGCAGGTCCGCCAGCACGTCCTGCCGGTAGCGGATCACCGCCGGGTCATCACACAGGTAGCACAGGATATCAAGGATCGCCGAGGTGTGGCCGTGCGCGGCGCCGATCGCGTCCGCGAGGCGGCGCAGGTTGAGGTCGGCGGCGGCCTGCCCCTTGAGCCGGGGCGGGCGCGCGACCGCGCGGGGATCGGTCCCCTGCGGCCAGAGCAGGCTGATCGGGGTGCGGGAATCGGTTGCGGACATGGGCATGCTTTCTGGTTTGGTTTCCGTTGCAGGTCGATTGTACGAATTTTGCGGGGCGATATCCAGGGGATGGATCGCGGATTGTTGTGTTGGCTGTGCCCCGGCGGATCGCGTGGTTATAATGGGGCCGCGCGACCGCTCGCCGCGCAAGGATAGCGCCAAGTTTGACCAGGGGAGCAGCATCACGATGCCATTGATCCACGAGCGCGCGTTCCGCGTGCGCAACGTCGAATGTGACGCGCACGGCGTTTTGACACCCGCGAACATGCTGCGTTATATGCAAGAGGCCGCGATGGACGCCTCGACCGCCGCCGGGTACAGCGTGGCGTGGTACAACGACCACGCGCGGATGTGGCTCATCCGCGAGACCGACCTGGCGATCGCGCGCTGGCCGGGCATGGACGCGACGGTCACGGTGACGACGTGGGTCGCGGACTTCCGGCGCGTGCGCTCGCGGCGGGCTTACGAACTGCGCTGCGAGGGTGCGCTCGTGGCGCGCGCGTTCACCGACTGGGTGTACCTGGACACGGCGACGATGCGCCCCACCACCGCGCCGGAGGTGATGGTAGCGGCGTTCTGGCCGGACGGCCCGCCCGCTGATACGCCCCCGCGCGAGCCGTTTCCGGCGGTGGGGGACGTGCCAGACGATGCATTCGGGATGCAGCGCCTGGTGCTGTGGAGCGATCTCGACCAGGCCGCGCACGTCAACAACGCGATCTACCTCGCGGCGATGGAGGACTGCGCCGCGCTCGCGCCCGGTTCCGGCGTGCTGGCCCCTGACCCGGACTCCGATGCTGCGCCCGCACCACGCCGCTATCGCATCCAGTACCGCGAACCGGCGCTGCTGGGGGACACGCTCGCCGTGCGGACGTGGGTCACGGGCGCGGGCGCGACGTCCGCGCGGCGGTGGTATGTGGTCACGCGGGCGGGCGGGGATGCGTTGCTCGCGCAGGCGGTCGTGGCACCGCTGGCACAGCATGACCGCTGATGTTGGCGGGGGCGACTGCGTGCCGGCGTTGAAGGGCCGTTGTGACGGTCCGGCAGGTGAGCAGCCTGGTCCATGCTGGGCCAGGCGTTGGTGAATGCTGTGATGGTCTTCTACGAAGGGTCGCGTTATATGGAATGGTACCGCAAGCATTTTATACCGCCCTCAGACGATCCAAAGGCGATCATGATCACCGGCGGGTCGTCGGGGATCGGGCGCGCGGCAGCGAAGCTGTTCGCGGCGCTGGGGCATGACGTCGCGGTGACGGCGCGCCGCGTCGAACTGCTGGAGGCGCTCAAGCAGGAGTGCGAAGAAGCCGGGTTTTCCGGCACGATCCTGCCGCTGGCAGCGGACGTTACCGACGCGGCGGCGATGCGGCGCGCGGTGGCGCTCGCGCTGGCGACGTTCAACCGGCTGGATGTGCTGGTCGCCAACGCGGGAGTCGGGCATCGCGGGGCGTTGGTCGATGCGGCGGCGTCGGATATCGAGGCAGTGCTGCGCACGAACATCGACGGCGTGATCCACAGCGTGCGCGCGGCGGTCCCGGCGCTGCGGGCGTCGGGCGGGGGCCAGATCGTGCTGATCTCGTCAATCCTGGGGCCGGTGCCCGCGCCCTACGCCAGCCTGTACAGCGCGAGCAAAGCGGCGGTTGATGCATTGGGGCGCGCGTTGCGCGGCGAACTCAGGCCGGACGGGATTCGCGTGTCGGTGCTGTGGGTCGGGCAGACGGAGACCGAGTTCGCGGAAAAGCGGCGCGGCACGGCGGGGCGCGTGGCGTCGCGCTGGCCGACCATGACGCCGCAGCAGGTCGCGGGCGGGATCGCGCTGGCCCTGGAGCGCAAACCGCGCACGATGACGCTGCGCTGGATCGACCGGCTGGTGTTGTGGGGCGGTCGCTGGTTCCCCGCGCTCACCGATCGCATCCTGGCGCGCGTTTACGGGTGAGCGCGGCACGACGCGCGGCGGGCGATCACAAAGCGCTGATCGCCCGCCGGTCCGGTTGTGGTACAGCTCTCGTCAGTCTGCATCCGGTTCCAGGTCGTCCAGATCGTGATGGTGGTGCCCGTGTTCGTGGCGGTGATGACCGTGTCCACGCCCGCGACCGCGCCCCCGACCTCGCCCGCGCGGGACGTCATCGTCCAGATCGTCTTCGTCCCAGACCGCCCAGGGACCCCAGCGGCGCCCGCGCAGACCGCGCCATGCCCACGCTGGACCAAACGGGCCGGGTCCCGGTTCGTGACGCATCCAACGGCGCGGGTCGAGCGTCATCACGAACTCGCGCAGTTCCTCTTTGTCACCCTTGATCTCGATGCGAAAGCCGTCGTCGGTTTCGATGATGCGAAATTCCTGCAGTACCTTTTCCATCGTTACCTCACTTGTGATGCTTGAGTCAATCTGTCAGGTCGTCATGTGTTGTGGACTCCGGCGCGGTCGTTTGCGTGCCGGTGTCCTCGCCGTCGTCGCTATCCAGGTCGGATAGGATGTCGCTGAGCACGTTGATCGCTTCTTCGAGCTTGGGGCGCATCACCGCTTTGAGCCGGTCGAGTTCGTCCAGCCCGCGCTCGGTGATCGCGTAGTGGCGCACGGTGCGCCGTGCGGGATCGTCCCATTCGCCCGTGATCAGGCCCTGCGCTTCCATGTCGTTGAGCAGGGGGTAGATCGCGCCGGGATTGGTGCCCCACGCGCCGCCCGTGCGCGCTTCGATGGCGCTCATCAGCGCGTTGCCGTAACGCGGTTGCTCCGCGATCAGGTGCAGCACGTACAGCGGCAGCAGGCCGCCGCCCTTGCTGAGCGCCATCGCCACGAACGGGTTGAAGATCGCTTCGCCCATCTGCCAGGGGTGGAAGCGCCGCCCGCCGAACATCCAGTGATCTTCCGGCGCTTTGCCCAGGAACTCTTCGAACGCGTCGCGCCACGCGCGCGGGTCGCGCCCCGGCGGGCCGTGATGCCAGAAATCGTGCCAGGGTGGGCCGTGTCGCCGGTGCCTGGGTCCGGGACCGCGTCTTCGTCTGCGCATGGGGTCTCCTGTTGTTGTGTTCGATATTATTGAATTCAATATACTTCAATTCAAGCAGGGCGTCAATAGCAGCCGCGCCGGAGGCTAGGGCAAACGCAACAAACGAGGGGAAATGATGCCAGCACGCGGGGAGCATCCCAGCCGGTGGCGGTGGCACCTCACCCCCGTTTCGCATCGCTCAACTGGTCAGGGGGTGAGGTTCTGAGCGAAAAGCGCACTAGCAAGCAAGGTACTGGAACCATCCGCGCCTGGATAGGCCGCGCCGGGTAACGTCAGGCGCTTGATGCAACAGCCCTGAGCGACCGTTCGAAACGTTCGGGCGGACCTTCTGTGTGTCCGCCCCTGCATCGCTCAGACGTCGCTCGTGCCGTCCAGCGGGTACGGCGGCAGCGTCCGCAACCACGCCACCAGCGCATCGAGCGTGTAGACGCCTTCCGGCCAGGGCTGCTCCGGCGTGGGGGTGTGGTCCCACACGCTGCCGGGTAGATCGGTGCGGAAGCCGCCCAGCGTGAAGAAGCCCAATCGCCCGTAAAGCGGGTGATCGCGCGGGTAAGGCGGGCGCTCGATCTGTGCGGCCAGCCGCGCCTGGAGCGCCACCAGCCGGGGTGACCAGAACAGCAGCGGGTTAAGCGGCATCTCGTCCCCGAAGGGCTCCGCGCCGTCTGTGATCAGGTGTACTTCAAGCTGCAAATGCGCGTTATTGCCCTGCACGCCGACGCTGCCGTCGCTGCGCTCGTAGATCGGCCAGCCGGACGTCCCGATCACCTGCCCGGCGCGGACTTCGTCGCCCACCTGTACTAGGTCGCCGGGTGGGTCGCCCATCAGGTGCCCGTAAGCAACCAGCACGTTCGAGAGCATGCGCCTGCCGCGCGCATCCACAAAGCGGGGCGGCAGGTACGGGCGCAGCGCCAGCGAGCGCGCCGCCGGGTGCTCCAGGAACGGGAAGTCCACGATCACGCCGTCCGCCACCGCGATCAGCGGCGAGCCTTCCGGCACGGTGTACTCCAGGCCGGGGGACATGCCGCGCGTCTCGGCGTAGTGCACATCGCCGCTTTGGGCCGCGCGCGTCGTCGGCCCGAAGCCGTCCACCACCATCTGCGCGATCGCCGCCGGGGGCACGATCTGTACCGGCAGCCGCTCGAAGGGCTCCGGCAGGCCAAGCTGCTCGCTCAGCCGCCAGAAATCGCGGTAGCCCGCGATCACCGTGCTGCGCGTGAGCGTGTCTTCCAGCGCGTGGAGTTCGTCGCCTTCCAGGGTTGCGGCGTGCGCGATCTGCCCGGCGGGTGCCTTGCGCAGCCGCAGCAAGTCCTGCGCCAGCTTGCGCCGCACCTGCAGCACGTCGCCAGCCTCGAACCACGCATCGACCACGGCCTCATACGCCCGCGAGCGTGCAAAGTCCGTGTCGTCACTCGCGATCCAGGCGCTGTCCTCGCCGGTGGCGGGCGGCCAGGGCACGCGCAGCCAGGCGCGATCCCCAAACAGCACTCCCTGCACCGTGACGCGCGCCGCTGGGGCGAGCGCGCCCAGCCGGGCCGCGTCAGCCTCCGGCATCGCGTACACCTCCGCTCCTTCAGGGCGCACGGTCACGCTTACATCATTGAGCGGGATCGGCATCGCCCGCTGCGTCGCTCTTCAAGTGGACGGCGGTTCCTCGACTTCGACACCGAGCTTGCCGAGCGCGTTCTCCAGCGCCTGGAAGCGCTGGTCCAGTGCCGTGTCGGTCTGGCTCAACTGCGCCCCGAAATCACGCTTCGCCTGGCCCATATCGATCTGCACAGTGCGCGGGGCCTGTCGCCCGGATGCCGCGCTCAGGTAGCGCTGGCCTTTGGTCACCACGCTGATGATCTGGTGCACGTAATCCGTGCCCAGGCCCATCAGCACGCCCGCCGCGAACAGGTCGACGATATCGAACGCGTCTCCCGGCATGCCCTCAAACCCGAACCCCAGCGGCTGGAACAGCCGGATGCTGGTGATCGCCGCCAGCGCCAGCCCGAAGATGATTCCCAGCACCGAGGCCACGTTCTTACGCCGGTTGATGTAGGCCTGGGAGCTGGTGGTCGTGTCAAGCCACTCTTCAAGCTGCGCGACCTTCGTGCTGTACAGCTCGAACTGCTCCATCACCTGCTCGAAGGGCCAGTCATCCGGGTCGGCGGAATCGGGATTCTTGGGCGCGGCCTTGTTGATGAGGCCGGTGTGGTGTTTGAGCAGCGCCTCGCGCAGCCGTTCGTACTGTGCGTAGATCTCGCGGGCGTCCACCATCACCGTGCCGTTGACCCACTCGAAGAATGTGCGCATGACGCGGCGAGCACGCAACAGCGAAACCTCGGCCAGCGTGAAGATGTATTCCAGCATGCGCTCGATCAGGGCCGCGCCCAGCAGCAGCGGCGCGAGTTCGACCGCCACTTCGGTCAGGTTTTCGGGGTTGTCCGCTGCGGGGGTCGGGTCTTCGTTCTGTGTGCCGCCCTCTCCTAAGGGCGTCCCCTCGCCGCCATCCTGGGCCAGCACAGGCGCGACGATCAGCAGCGCCAGCACGATCCACGCAAACAGTAGCACACGTCGCAGCGTGATCCGGTTTCCAGTGCGCATCGCCATCACTCCTTATATCCCTGGTGAAGCTTCCAATGGTTAGTATAATCCAACCTTTGCACAAATGAAATTCAACCGCGCCACCGGGTAGGGCAATCGCACCAAACCGGGGCGTGTGCTGGGACGCGGGACAGCGTCCCAGCCGGTGGACGGCGGCACCTCACCCCCGTTTCGCTTCGCTCAACTATTTAGGGGGTGAGGCTCTGAGCGAAAAAGCGCACTGGCAAGCAAGCTTTGGGAACCATCCGCGCCTGGGTAGGCCGCGTTGGATAACGTTAGGATTTTGATGCAATCGCCCTTCGCCACCGGGAGCGCGGCGATCCGGGTGCCAGTTGCCACCCGTCTGCATTTTGCTGTAGTGTTAGGTTAACGGCTCGCGTTGCGGAACGGTGAAGCACGGGATGGTGTGGCAGATGAAGCGGTGGATCGTAGTTATCAGTGTGGTGGCGGGAATCGTTGGGGCGCTGGTCGCGCTGCCGGTGTCGCAGGTCGCCGCGCAAGGCAATGCAGCGGAATGGACGTGCGTGCAGGTCGGCCCTGGACCAGCGCAGAACGTCCGCAGCGGCCCCGGCTTGGCATACGCGGTGCTTACCACGCAACAACCCGGCCAGCGGTTCGTCGCCGATCTTTCGCGCGGCGTACACGCCGACGGGTACACCTGGGTGCCGGTGCGTTTGAAGGCCGGCATGCCGGGCTGGACGGTCATGTTTGGGCTTGAGCCGTGCCCTGCTGCGCCGCCCACCGCCGCCGCGCCGACGATGGCCCCGCAGGCCGCGCCGGATGCCCCGCCCGGCCTGGACGTGATCGACCAGGACGGGACGCTCGATCGCTACGAGATCGCGGCGCTTGCGCGCAGCGTCGTGCTGCTGGGTAACGTGCGCGGCAGCCGCGTGGCGGCGACCGGGACCGGCACGATTGTCACCCCGGACGGGTTGATCATCACGAACGCGCACGTCATCGAAGGCGCGCGGACCGTCGCGGTGGGGCTGTTGGACGATCTCAACGACCCGCCGGAGTACCGCTACCTGGGCGAGATCGTGCAGCGTGACGACCGGATCGACGTGGCGATGATCGCGATTCGCACGACCATTGACGGCAGGCCGGTCGACGCCACCGCGCTCGATCTGCCGTACATCCCGGCGGTGCTGGACGCGGACGACGTGTTTCGTGGCGACCCGGTGTATATCTTTGGCTACCCGGGCATCGGCAACGACCATCTGGTCGTGACAACGGGCAGCATCGTGTCGGTGGAAAACGGCATTCTCGCAGGGCAGCGGCTCCCGGTGTGGTACCTGACCGACGCCGAGATCGCGCCGGGGAACAGCGGCGGGTTGGCCGTTGACGGCAACGGGCAGTTCGTCGGGATTCCGACGTTCGTCGAAGCGGAGACTCTCACCGGCGGGCGGCTGGGGGGAATTCGCCCGGCACAGGTCGCGCTGATGGCGCTGGACGACGGTCCCACGGCGCAGGCGTCCCCCCCGGACGCCGCGCCGGACAGTGCCGCTGCGGGCGTGACGCGTGTCGACCTGAAGTCGGTCGCGTCGCAGCACGGCGTGGTGGTCGACGGCAACCCCGGGATCGCGTTCCGCGTGTCGTTTGTGGTCAGCGGCTGGCAGGGACGGGCGGCGCACCTTGTCGCACGCGTGTACCGCGACGATCTCGCGTCCGTGCCGCTGCGCAACCCCGGCGCACCCACGCAGTACCGCGACGCGTCGGGCGTGTTGCGCGTGGCCGAACCGATCACGCCGTGCTGCCCGCAGACCAGCTATACCGGGGATGCCGCGCTTGACCTGTTCCTGCCTTATGCCGTGTTCGGCCTGCGCGACCCCGGCACGCACCCGCTCAAGGTGCAGATCGCGGTCGAAGCAGACGATGGCGCGTGGTCGCACACGCTGAGTTGGGAGTTCATCACCGTGCAGGTGGAGTAACGTCGCGGCACTGTTTCCCCCGGCACGGACATTGCAGCCAACAATAAGGAGCGTCGTATGAACAAAACACGAGGGGGCGTATGCCTCGTGTAGCGCGGTGGTACATCAAGGCGGGCCTGGTCTATTTCGTGCTGGCGCTGGTCGCGGGCGTGCTGCTGGAGGCGCGAACGGTGATCGAGTTGCCGCGCTGGGCGGTCATGCTGCGCCCGGTGTATGTTCACCTGCTGGTCGTGGGCTGGATCACGCAGATCATCATCGGCGTGGGCTACTGGATGTTCCCCAAGTTCTCCAAGGAAAACCCGCGCGGCAGCGAGGCGCTGGCCTGGATCACGTGGATTCTGCTCAACGTCGGGCTGCTGCTGCGCCTGATAGCCGAACCGCAGGCGTTCGAGGTTGACCTGGGCTGGATGCTGGCGCTCTCGGCGGTGCTGCAGACGGTCGCGGGGTGGCTGTTCGTGGTCAACACCTGGGCGCGGATCAAGGGGCGCTGAGATGCCGCGCTTAAGTGTCTGGATGGTACGCGCGGCGCTGCTGTACCTGGGGATCGGGTTTACGTTTGGCGGCGTGCTGCTCTTCCACAAGGGGATCGCGCTGGATGTCGGGTTTGCGGTCTGGCGGCTGTGGCCGCTGCACGTTGAGTTCACGCTGATCGGCTGGACGGTGCAGCTCGTGATGGGCGTCGCGTTCTGGATTCTGCCGCGCTGGCAGCGCCCGCACCCCTACGGGAATCCGGCCCTGGCGTGGGTCGCGTTCGGGCTGGTCAACGCGGGGGTGCTGCTGGTAGCGGGCGCGGCGTGGTTTTCGTGGCCCGCTGGCGTCACGCTGGCCGGGCGCGCGCTGGAACTGGCCGCCGTCGGCGCGTTCGCGCTGTATATCTGGCCGCGCGTCAAGCCGCCGGGTGGCCGCTGAGCGCAGCCTGCACCGGCGGGGGTCCTGGGGCGTGGTGACGCGGGGTGAAATCGATTACAGGAAAAGTTGACATGCCGGCGCGCGTGATCTAATGTTATGCGTAAGGTGCCATGTCAGGCCGCGCATACAGACACCGGCAGCCGATCCCCGCAGCGTCTCCCGCCGCGTGCTCTGGACGTGGTGTGTCCCGGCGGTTCCGGGCGAAAGGAGTGGCGATCGGTCGGTCCTGATCCAGTTTTACCCTCGTCCCATGACATGACTGCAACTATACATCACCGCAACTAGATTTACGTCAGAAAAAGGAGTTTTTGAATCCATGAAGCAAGCAATTGTAGCGTTGATGATCATTGCCATGCTGCTGCTTGGCATGGCGAGCACGACTTTTGCGCAGGGCGGTGACGAACCGTTCATCTACGGCGATCTGTTGCCGGACGCCCCGGCGCTTGCGCCGCGCGGTGATTACGGCGTTGGCGTGCGCACGCTGGAACTGGTCAACCCGGACCAGATCGACATCTTGAACTTCGCTGACGGCGAAGCGCCGCTGTACGACCGCCCGCTGACGGTCGAGGTATGGTACCCCGCGATCATCCCTGAGGGCGAACGCGCGATCACCGAGTACCAGGACGTGATGGGCGTCGCCAACAACCCAGAACGCCCGAACATCCCGTTCACGTTCCTGGGGCGCGCGCTGCGTGATGCCGAACCGGACCCCGGCGGTGGTCCGTACCCGCTGGTGATCGTGTCGCACGGGTACCCCGGCTCGCGGCTGATGATGACCTACCTCACCGAAAACCTCGCGTCGAAGGGGTACATCGTTGTCGCGATCGCGCACACCGAGTCGACCTTCAGCGATGCCGACGCGTTCACGAGCACGCTGCTGCATCGCCCGCTGGATATCCTGTTCGTGCTGGACGAGTTCGCACAACTGGGCGCTGATGGTGACAGCTTCCTGGCGGGGCTGGTGGACGCGGAAAACACCGGCCTGGTCGGGTACTCGATGGGCGGCTACGGCGCGTTGAACGCGGCGGGTGCGGGCTACAGCGCGCAGGCAGTGCAGCTCTTCGCGGCGATATCCGGCGGCAGCACCGCGCTGGAACTGCGCAGCGCCGGCAATGAAGACTACATCGCCTCGCAGGACGAGCGTATCAAGGCCGTGGTCGCGTTCGCGCCCTGGGGCATGGAGCGCGGCCTGTGGGACGCCGAAGGGCTGGCCGGGCTGACCGTCCCGGCGTTGTTCATGTCCGGCAGCGAAGACGATGTCGCGGGGTACGAAAACGGCGTCAGAGCGATCTACGACGGCACGGTGAACGCCGACAGCTACCTGCTGACGTATCTCAACGCGCGGCACAACGTCGCCCCGAATCCGCCGCCGCCCGATGTGCTCGAACCGGGGCTGCACATCGACGAGTACCTGCGCTATGCCGACTCGGTATGGGACGAGCGCCGGATCAACAACATCAACCAGCATTTCGTGACCGGCTTCCTGGGGTTGCACCTGAAGGGCATTGCGGATTACGCGCAGTACTTCGACCTGATCGTTGAAGCCAACGCGGGCGTGTATTCGGTCGCGGAAGATGGCACGCCTAACGAGGACCACACGCACTGGGCGGGCTTCCTGCCGCGCACGGCGGTAGGGCTGGAGATGCGGCATCGCGCGCCGCAATAGGTCACGCGCAGGCGTGAGGTGATCCTGGTGGCAGGGCAGGGGCGCGGGCGGACCGTACAAGCGACAGCGCCGCGCCCCTCAAGCGCCAGGTCAGCCGCCGAATACCATCTGCACCAGCAGCGAAATGCTGATCGTCAGGCTGCCCAGCACCACCGAGGGCAGCAGCAAGCCCATATTGCGGTTGATGTCGGCCTGCTGGCGCTCGATGCGTTTGTCGGCGCGGTCGCCGGTCATCGACTGCACGTACTGGTAATCCCAGCGGCGCGTGCTGCTCCAGCCGCCCATCATACTGAACGGCCCGACCGAGAACACGAGCACACCGGCGATGAGCAACCCCATCGCGATCTCGTCCGGCGCGGTCCAGCCTGCCAGCACACACAGGATCAGCGTCACGATCAGAATCGCGGCTTCGTACTGCGCCAGCCGCCGCAGCACGAACCGCCAGTAGCGTTCAGCTTGTTGTTCGGACATTGTCGTCTTCCTTCATCCGCCTGCGGGTGATACGCTGCACGACTTGATGATATCCTACCTGCGCCACGCTTGCCTGACAGGGGACGCCCGGCAAGCTGACAGCGTCCGGGTCGCTATTCGCCCCACAGCTCGCGCAGCGGGCGCGGCCCGACCAGCACATCCCGCGCCACAAACAGCGCGCCGTCGCGGTCCGGCCTGATGGACCACTTGATGAGCGTGATCGCGCCTTCGGCGATCTCGATCCCGGTGATGCAGCGCGGGTGCACGCCGCTGCCGATGTTGAAATACAGGGGCGCGTCCGGGTCGGGGAACACCGAGCGGTGGGTGTGCCCCGCGATCATCATCTGCGCGTTGGCCTGCACCCAGGTGATCAGGCGTTGCTCGACCACGCCGCGCTTGCGGTGATTCTTGGCCGGGCTGGTCGGGTCGCGGAACCCGAGCAGTTGCATGTGCCGCCAGAAATGCCGCACCATAAAGCGGCTTAAACGCCACCAGCGATCGCTGATCGGGTCGGCCTGGTGCCCGTGCACCAGGAAAATCCGCCTGCCTGCCGCCGCGTGGTGCAGCACCAGCCCTTCATGCACGGTGATGCCATCGAACAGCGGTTTGACCGTGCCGCTGCGCTCGTCGTAATAGGTATACAGCGTCTTGCGCACGGTGTCGGGGTTCTGGCGCTCGATATCGTGGTTGCCGTAGATCATGTACAACCGGCCCACGCGGTAGAACTGCTGCATCAGCCAGAACACGTGGCTGTGTTGGTAGCGAATCTCGGCGAAGTCGGCGTTTTCCCACAGTTCATCGCCGTCGCCCACCTCGATGTACGTGAACCCGTTGTCGAAGTAATGCTGCAGCGCGAAGAAGAACAGTTGCTGGTTCGGGCCGAAGTCGTCGGCCCAACTGTTGTCGCCGCGATGCGTGTCGCTGAACAAGACGAAACGCGACGCATCATCGAACGGGATCACTTCGGCACGGGTGAAAACGTCGGTCAGGCGCACGTTCACTGATGGCATGGGCGCTTCCCCCTGTCTTGTTATCGGGCGTTGTCCCCGATTGTACGCCCGGCGGCGGTGTTACGCCAAAGCAACGACGCGCAGAACCTACCGAATCCCAACACGAATTTTAAGGTTGGCGTGCTGCCGGGGTGTTATAATGGCCTCAGGGCGATTGTTTGTTCTGATCAGGGCGTCATTCTCTAGGTCCGCCATCAGCGGTTCGCACACGCTGCTGCCCACCGGCGATCGCGAATCGCTACCGTCACCTGTTGGCACGTATCTGCGACGAAACAAGGCGTATGTCAGTCAGCAAAGATTTTGTTCACCTGCACGTGCACACCGAATTCAGCCTGCTGGACGGGTTCAGCCGCATCCCGAAGCTGGTCGAGCGCGTCAAAGCGCTGGGCATGCCGTCGATCGCGATCACCGATCACGGCACGATGTACGGCGTGATCGATTTTTATCGTGCGGCGAAGGCCGCCGGGGTCAAGCCGATCATCGGCATGGAAGCCTACCTGACCAAGTGGGGCCGGACGCGGTTCGACAAGGAAGCCGGGGTCGACACGCAGCCCTATCACCTGCTGCTGCTGGCGCAGAACCAGACCGGCTACCAGAACCTGCTCAAGATCGCGTCGGCGTCGCAGTTGGAAGGGTACTACTACCGCCCGCGCATCGACCACGCGTTCCTGGAGCAGCACAGCGAGGGGTTGATCGCCACGTCCGGCTGCCTGGCGGCGGAGATTCCGCGCATGGTCGAGCAGGGGCGCGACGACGAAGCCAGGCGCCTGATCGGCTGGTACCGCGAGGTGTTCGGCGCGGATAACTTCTTCCTGGAGCTGCAGCACCACGACATCCCGGAGCTGCACCGGCTTAACCGCTGGCTGCGCGAAAACCAGGGTTACGCGAACGTGCCGCTGGTGGCGACCAACGACGTGCATTACATTCTGGAAGACGACTACGACACGCACGATACGCTGCTGTGCGTGCAGACCGGCAACGTCAAAGCCGAACGCAACCGGCTGCGTTTCGACTCGCCGACCTTCCACCTGCGCACGCAGCAGGAGATGTGGAGTCTCTTCAGCGAGGTGCCGGAAGCGCTGGAGAATACGCTGCTGATCGCCGAGATGTGCGACGTGAACCTGGAGTCGGACGGCTACCACCTGCCCGTGTTCCCGGTGCCGGAAGGCTTCAACGCCGAAACGTACCTGCGCTACCTGTGCGAGCGCGGGCTGGAGTGGCGCTACGGCTCACGTGCGACCGATCCCGAGGTGGTGGATCGGCTCAACCACGAGCTGCGGATCATCCACAACATGGGGTTTGACACGTATTTCCTGATCGTGTGGGACCTGTGCGAGTTCGCGCGGCACCGCGATATCTGGTGGAACGTGCGCGGGTCCGGCGCGGGGAGCGTGGCGGCCTACGCGCTCGGCATCACCAACATCGACCCGCTGAGCAACAACCTGATCTTTGAGCGGTTCCTGAACCCGGGCCGCGTTTCGATGCCTGACATCGACCTGGACTATCCCGAAGATCGCCGCGCCGAGATGATCCAGTATTGTGCGGAAAAATACGGCGAGGACAAAGTCGCCGCGATCATCACCTTCGGGACGATGGGCAGCAAGGCCGCGATCCGCGACGTGGGGCGCGTGTACGACATGCCGCCGACCGAGGTTGACCGCATCGCGCGCCTGATCCCGTCCGGTGGCAAGCCGGTCAAGTTCAAGGACGCGCTGGGCGACGATCCCCAGAAAGCGATCCCCGACCTGAAGGCGATCTACGAGCAGGACAGCAACGCGCGCCAGCTGATCGATACCGCGTGGGCGCTGGAAGGCATCACGCGGCACGCGTCGACGCACGCGGCAGGCGTGATCGTGGGAGATAAGCCACTCGACGAATACATCCCGCTGCACCGCCCGACCAAAGGCTCCGGCGACGACGCACCGGTCAAGCGCGTGACGCAGTTCCCGATGGAAACCTGCGAGTCGCTTGGTTTGTTGAAGGTCGACTTCCTCGGCCTGTCCACGCTCACGATCATGCGCCGTGCCTGCGAGATGATCGAGGCGAATCACGGCATCCGTTACGACCTGTCGAACATCCCCTACCGGCCCGACCCGGACGACCCGGAGAAGACGCGCATGGTCGAGGAGATGTTCGAGATGCTGGGGCGCGGCGAGACGGTCGGCGTGTTCCAGCTCGAGTCGCAGGGCATGCGCCGCATGCTCACCGATATGCGCCCGAAGCGCTTTGAGCACATCGTCGCGGGCATCTCGCTTTACCGCCCCGGCCCGATGGAGTACATCCCGACCTTCAACCGCCGCTTGCACGGCCAGGAAGCGGTGAATTACAAGCATCCCAAGCTGCAAAGCATCCTCGAAGAGACCTACGGGATCATCGTCTACCAGGAACAGATCATGCAGATCGGTGCGGAACTGTTCGGGTATTCGCTTGGTGAGGCGGACCTGATGCGCCGCGCGGTCTCCAAAAAGAAGAAGAAAGCGCTCGAAGAGCACCGCCAGATCTTCCAGGAACGCGGGCCGGAGCACGGCGTCGATCCGGAAACGGCGAATGTTATCTTTGGTGATATCGAATTCTTTGCGCGTTACGGATTTAACAAATGTGTCGTGCGCGATACTGAAATCGTTGATGCTGCTACCGGACGGGTGATCCGCGTCGGGGACCTGTCCGATGGCACGGCCACGGTTGAACATACCGTCACGTTGGACACCCGCGCGCTGGTGTTGCAGTCCGGCCCGGTGACGCAGGTAATGGAAAACGGCGTGAAGCCGGTTTACCGCCTGACGACACAACTGGGGCGTACTATCACCGCGACCGGCAACCACCCATTCTTCACCTTCAATGGCTGGCGGCTGTTGGGTGAACTGGCTCCTGGCGATCAGATCGCCGTCCCGCGCCGGATTCCGGTGGCCGGTAAGCGCGAGTGGCCGGAACACAAACTGATCGTGTTGGGACACCTGATCGCGGAAGGCAACCTGTGCCACCCGCACGGCGCATACTACTACACGCAGGATGCCGACCAACTGCGCGACTATGTGCGTAACCTGGAACAATTCCCCAATACGCAGGCATCCATCAGCCGCCATAAAGGAGCGTATTCGGTTTATAGCAAGCGCGTAGACCGTTACCAACCGAACGGGGTGGTCGAGTGGCTGCAAATACTTGGCGTGTGGGGCAAAAACGCGCGCGAAAAGGAACTTCCCGGCGAGGTCTTCGAACTGACCAATCGCCAGCTTGCGCTGTTGATCGCGCGGATGTGGGAAGGTGACGGGCATCTCAACGAGAAAGGGCGCAGCCTGTACTACGCGACGGCGTCCCGGCGGCTGGCACGGCAACTCCAGCACCTGTTCTTGCGGCTTGGCATTATCAGCCGCGTGCGCGAAGTCGAATTTCCATATAAGGACGGGCGCACCGGTTATCAGGTTTTCGTGACCGGATATGAAAGCATCAAACGGTTTGCGGACACGGTGGGCGCACGCTTCGTGAGCGCGGAAAAACGCGCTCTGCTGGAGCGTATCTTGTTAATTGGTGCGGGAAAACTGTTCGGGACGAAAGACGTTGTGCCGGTTGGCGTCAAGCAGATCGTGCGCCAGCACAAAGACCGCATGGGCCTTACCTGGGACCAGATACACGCGCAAACCGGTGTCGCGCCGCGCGAGTTCTACGCCACCTCAACCGCGACAAAGTCTGGGTTCACGCGTGCCACGATCAATCGCCTGGCGGAATTCTTCGACTCTGACGACCTGCGCGCGTATGCCAACGGTGACATCTACTGGGATAAAGTCGTATCGATCGAGTACATCGGCGAAGAGATGACCTATGATCTCACCGTACCCGGGACGCATAACTTCGTTGCCAATGACATCGTTGTCCATAATTCACATGCCGCTGACTATGCTGTGTTAACTTGTCAAACGGCCTTCTTGAAGTGCCACTATCCGCACGAGTTCATGGCCGCGCTGATGAGTGTGCACCGCGACGATTCGGCCAAGGTCGGCCTGTTCGCGGCGGACTGCCACCGTATGGGCATCGACATCCTGCCGCCGACCGTGAACCACTCGCAACTGGACTTCAGCATCGAGCAGCAGCCCAACGGCGAGAGCGCGATCCGCTTCGGGTTGGGCGCGATCAAAAACGTCGGCACGGCCCCGCTGGAACACATCATCGCCGAGCGCGAGAAAGGCGGCCCGTTTACCGACCTGGACGATTTCTGCCGGCGCGTGGATGCACGCGTCGTCAACAAGCGCGCGCTGGAGGCGCTGATCAAGGTCGGCGCGCTGGATGGTTTCGCCGAGCGCCCCTCGCTGCTCGCCGCGCTGGACCGGATCATCAGCTTTTCGGTAGACCATCACAAGGCAGAGGAGGTCGGCCAGCTCAGCCTGTTCGGCGAGGCCACCGGCGTAACCTTCGACGCGCAGGAGAGCATCCTGGGCCAGCTTCACGCCGTCGACCCGGTGCCCAAGCGCGAGATGCTCAACTGGGAGAAGGAACTCGTTGGCCTGTACGTGACCGACCACCCGCTGCGCGACGCGTGGGGCCAGCTTGAACACGCGATCACGCATACCAACGCCGAACTGATCGAGGCCGGTGAAGCCGCGCAGGATAGCCCGGTCACGGTCGCGGGGCTTGTCACCGGGCTGCGCCGCATCACGACCAGGCGCGGCGACGCGATGGCCGTGCTGACGCTCGAAGATGTCACCGCGCCGCTGAGCGTGGTGCTGTTCCCGCGCACCTGGCAGCGCTTCCAGGAGTGGCTGGACGAGGATATCGTGCTGATCGTGCGCGGCAAAGCCGACGCCTCGCGCGGCGAGATGCAGGTCATCGCCGACGACGTGACGCAGAATTTCGAGATGGTTGCCCCGGCGGACGAATTGCCGTTGCCGCAAACGACCGGCTTCTCATGGGTCGAGGACGAAGCGGACGCCGAGCCGCCCGGCGAGACGCACGATCGCGCCGCGCAGGATGAGGCCAACGGCGCGGTGATGGACGATGAACTCTTCGCGCCGGATGACGACAGCCCCTATGACGAGGAAACCGGCGAACTGAAGACCGCGCCGGTCCGCGCGCACGGTGACGACGATCCTGACGCGCCGACGCAAAACACGGAGCCGGTCGTGCCGGCCTCGATGGGGGCGGGGGCACGCACCGCGCCGCCAATCGAGCCGCCGGCCACGCCTGCCGCACATGCGCCTGCCGAACCGCCGGCACCAACCGGTGCGGAGATGCCGGGCTGGTTGGGCGATGACTTCGACGCGCAAATCCCGGCGCCGGACTGGGAGCCGGTGCGCGAGGTCCCGCCGCGCGAGGCCGTGCCTGCCCCTCGCCACGACGACCGCGAGCGGCCCGCGTTTGATGCTGCTGGCCGTCTGGTGCCGCCCCCTGCGCCCGGCGCCCGCACGCGGGATGCGGACTCGGCGCGCCCGCGTGAGGACACGCGCTCAGAGCGGGCCGCTCGCGAAAGCGAACGCGATCGCGACCTGCCGCGCCGCCCGCGCCGCCGCGATGATGTGCCGCAACAACCGCCGCCCGCGCCGCGGATGCTCGTGCTGCGGCTGTATCGCACAAGGGACGCCGCGCAGGACCGCCGCCGGATGCGTCGCCTGCACGGGCTGCTGACGCAGTATCCCGGTAACGACCGCTTCTGCTTCATCCTGGTCAGCGATCACCGCACCGCGCGGCTGGACTTCCCGAACCACACGATCGGGATCAACGACGAGATGTTGGCGTCCGCTGAGCGTTTCGTCGGCGCGGAGAATATCGCGGTCGAGGACCTGTAGCTGTGCGGCCATGCTGTGACACACCGTGCGGATCGTCGCGTAGTCCGGCGTGAACCTAAAATTTGGCAGTGTATCCTTCGCGGTTGACATGTGGCATGCTGCCAGCGTGAATATGCGACCTCGCCGCTCGCCTTGCGCTGTAAGCACAAGGCTATGCACCGGTCAGACCGTAAAAACGGCCCTGATTTGCAGGAACGGGATCGTTTGTTGAGCGCCCTTTCAGGGTGTGACCGGTAAATAGCCCCGTACTTGCAGTGCGGGGCAGGGATCGATCCCTGTGCTGCTACGATTCAACCGAATTCGATACACAATCCTAAAATTTCACTTGACGCAAATTCACGCTACAATAGGTATTAGTCATGCCTTTGGCGGACCCGTGTGACCCTAAACGTTTTGGGTTGCCGACCAAAGTTATGGTGTGCGGAGATTCGACAACCGAGTTCGAGAATCAATTTAGCAAGCGTTGTATGCCGGGCTGACCTATCCCGTTGCTCCCAATTCCGGCAGAGTCTATCGTCGGCTCCAAAATATTCAGGGTGACAATCGTTCATGCCTCTTTTACTTGCTATCGGCTTGATAGGTGCCGCCGCAGTGGGGGCCTATTGCTTGGGCTATGCCTACAGCGCACGACGTGCGCGGCTGACGCTTGAAGAATACCACCGGGCGCAGGCCCAATTGCGCAAGCTGACGACGGCGGTGACACAGAGTCCCAGCACGGTGATGATCACCGACCTGCAGGGGCGTATCGAATACGTCAACCCCAAATTCACCGAACTGACGGGCTATACACCGGAGGAAGTCTACGGCCAGACCCCCCGCATTCTGAACTCCGGCCACACGCCGCCGGAGGTCTACGAGTCGTTGTGGCAGACGATCACCGCAGGGCGCGAATGGCGCGGCGAGTTTCTCAACCGCAAGAAAAACGGTGAGCTGTATTGGGAGTTCGCCTCGATTTGCGGCGTGACCGGCGATGACGGCCAGCTCACGCATTATGTCGCGGTGAAAGAAGACATCACCGCGCGCAAAGAAGCCGAGGCCGCGCTGCAGGCCAGCGAAGCCAAGCACGAGGCGATCCTGGCCGCGATCCCCGATCTGGTGCTGCGCTTTGACCGCGACGGCACGTATCTCGACGTGCGCGGCAATCTTGACCTGGGGCTGCGCGTGACGACGGAAGGCCCCTCGTATACGATCGGCAAGACGTTATACGATCTGCTGCCGGAACCGGAAGCGCGTTTGATCCACGACGCGATCCGGCGCGCGCTGGATACCGGCGCGATGCAGATCATCGAATACACGCTGCCGACCGTTTCCGGGCAGCGTGACTTTGAGGCGCGGATTGTGTCCAACGGGCCGGACGAAGTCGTCTCGGTCGCGCGGGATATCACCATGCGCCGCAAGCTTGAGATCGCGCTGAATGACAGCGAGCTTAAGTACCGCAACGTGGCCGAACGCGCCAACGACGCGATCGTGATCGTGCAGGACGGCGCGATCCGCTACTGTAACCCGCAGTTGGAGCGGATGATCGGCTGGTCGTCCGACGATATCGTCAACCAGCCGTTTGAGCCGTTTATCGCGCCGGAAGCGCGGGAGGATGTGCGTTCCAAGTACGAAAGCCGGATCGCCGGGGAAGACGTGCCGGCCCGCTACGAAACCCAACTGTTGCACAAAGATGGGCATATCGTGGATGTCGAGATCAACAGCGGGCGCATGGACTATAGTGGCCGCCCGGCGGTGCTGGCGTTCATCCGCGACGTGACCGAGCGCAAACGCGCCGAAGCCGAGCGCGAGCGCCTGATCAACGAGCTGAACGCCTTCGCGCACACCGTCGCGCACGACCTGAAAAGCCCGCTGCACGGCCTGATCGGGTATGCGTCACTGCTGGCGGATGGGCTGGAAGACTTCAGCCAGGAAGAACTGAAGCAGTACCTGCGCGTGATCGAGAAATATGGCTTCAAGATGAACGGCATTATCGAGGACGTGATGCTGCTCTCCAGCGTGCGCTCGCTGGAAGAGGTCGAGGTCAACGCGCTGGCGATGGACGAGATCGTCGAGTCCGCGCTCAACCGGCTGGATTACATCGTGCGCGAGCGCGAGGCGACGATCACGTTGCAAGACCGGCCCTGGCCGCGTGCCTACGGTTACGCGCCCTGGATCGAGCAGGTGTGGGTGAACTACCTCAGCAACGCGCTGAAATACGGCGGCGATCCCCCGCAGATCGAGGTCGGCGCGGAGACGCTGGACAACGGGACGGTGCGTTATTGGGTGCGCGATCACGGCGCGGGCATCTCGCCGGAGGACCAGCAGCGGCTGTTTACCCGCTTCACCCGCGTGGGCACGCAGAAGAAGATCGAAGGGCACGGCCTGGGCCTGTCGATCGTGCAGCGCATCGTGAAGAAGCTCGGCGGAGATGTGGGCGTGCACAGCGCGGAAGGTGACGGCGCGGAGTTTTACTTCACGCTGCCCGCCGCTCGCGAATCGGTGCACGAGGTCAAGTGAGGCGCGCGTTTTCCGCGCCGCCTGCGTGACGCTGACGGCCCCGGTACGGTGAACCTCGCCGCGCCGGGGCCGTGACGATCATGGGGCGCGTGTCAGGCCAAACGCAGCAGCAACCCCTCGCGCCCGCGCAGGTCGAGTTCGCGGAGTAACACCGGGCCGGGGCGGTCCATGTGCGTGCTGAGCAGCACCTGCGCCGTGTCACCGAGCGCGGACAGGTCCAGCGTGTGCGCCGCGCCGCCGAAGTTCAGCACCACCAACACGCGGACACCGTCGCGCTCGCGCGTGTAGGCCAGCACGTCCGCCGGCACCGCGTCCACGAACGCGAACGCGCCCGCCCCGTGCAGCACGGGCAGCGCGCGCCGCAGCGCGATCAAGCGCCGCACGATGTTTAGCAGCGAGCGCGGGTTGCGTTCCTGCGCCGCCACGTTGACCGTCGCGTAATCCGCCGCCAGCGGCAGCCAGGGGTCGATGCCGGGGGCGCAGAATCCGGCGTTGGCGGTGTCGTCCCACTGCATCGGCGTGCGCTGCGTGTCACGCGTGACGTTGGCGCCCGGGTTGTTGACGCCCCAGGGGTCCTGCCACTGCTCGCGCGGGACCGGCACATCCAGCATGCCGATCTCGTCGCCGTAGTAAATCGTCGGCGCGCCCCACAGCGTGAGCAGCAGCATCATCGCGGCGCGCATGTTCTCGCGCCCGAAGCGGGTCGCGGGGCGCTTGCGGTCGTGGCTGCCGATCACGAAATTCGGCGTTGCGCCTGCGGGCAGCGCGGCGTAATAGCTCGCGATCACGTCGCGCATCTCGCGCGGGTCCCATGCGGCTTCCCAGTGCAGCTTGAAGTTAAACGGCAGGTGCAGCTCGTCCAGGTTATCGCCGTAGTACTGCGCCAGCTTGCGCGGGTCGGTGTCGACGGTCTCGCCGATCATCACGCGGTCGCCGTCGTAGCTGTCGAAGATGCGGCGCATGGCCTTCAGCTCGCGGTGCACGTCCGGGTGGCTGACGTCATATTTGTGCTGGAGTTTCGTCAATGGGTCGAGCGCGCGCTGTTCCGGCGTGGCGGGGGGATTGTCGGGGAAGTCCGGGTGTTTCATGATGAACGTGACGACATCGATCCGGAAGCCGTCCACGCCTTTATCCAGCCAGAAGCGCAAGTGAGCGTGTATCGCCGCGACCACATCGGGATTGCGCCAGTTCAGGTCCGGCTGTTCTTTGAGGAACAGGTGCAGGTAATACTGGCCGGTGGCCGCGTCATAGGTCCAGGCCGGGCCGCCGAAAAACGACTCCCAGTTGTTCGGTGGGCCGCCATCCGGGGCCGGGTCGCGCCAGATGTACCAGTCGCGTTTCGGGTTATTGCGCGACGAACGCGACTCGATGAACCAGGGGTGCTGGTCAGACGTGTGGTTCGGCACGAAGTCCAGCACGACGCGCAGCCCGCGCGCGTGCGCCGCGTCCAACAGGCGCTCGAAGGTCGCCATATCGCCGAACAGCGGGTGAATGTCGCGGTAGTCGGATACGTCGTAGCCGAAGTCGGCCATCGGCGAGGGATAGATCGGGGAGATCCAGAGCGCGTCGATGCCGAGGGATTCCAGGTAGTCCAGGCGGTTGATGATGCCCTGCAGATCGCCCACGCCATCGCTGTTTGTGTCCTGAAAACTGCGCGGGTAGACCTGGTAGATCACGCCGTCGCGCCACCACAGGTAGTTATCGCTCACGGTGAATGTCCATCCTCGTGTGTGCAAGTCGCCAATCGGTCAAAACCGCGACGATTATAGACCGGGACGGCGCATTCTGACAGGCCGTACGCGTCCGCTACGGCACGTAGTGCAGCGATTCGAGCACGCGCCTGACCGCGTAGTCGTAATCGTCGTGCATGCGGTCGGGGTAGACGATCTGCCACACGGCGTAACGCACCGTGCCCACCGGCACCGCGATCACGACCTCGCGCATGGCGTCCGGCGCGGCCTCTGCGGACAGCGCCGCCGGGACCTGGTCCGGTTGGAGGTCGCCGTAGCGACGGTGGACGCTGACCACGCAGTCGTTGCGGTCAGACCGCACGTCGAGTGCCGTATCTACCACGGCCCCGCCGGGGACGATCGCGTAATCGTTGCTGGCGGCAAGCCGCGTTTCGAGCGCGCGCATTCGCGTGCAGACGTCGTCCGTCTCGCCGGAGCCGGGGGCCGGGTCGGGCAGCGGCACGATCTCGTACAGCGTCAACGTGGGCACCATCCCGGCGTCGCGCAGGCGGTCCGGACCGGTCTCCACGATGCGCACCGGCGGCAGGATCGTGCCGTAGGTGGGGTCGCGCACGACGGTGCCGAACGATTCGTCCAGCACGTCCCACAGGCCAGCGCTTGCCGGGAAGTGGTTTTCGAGATCGGCACGCGTTGCCATCCACGCGGCGTTATCGATGTTGGCAGGCCGCCAGGTTTCCGGCACATCGACGCGAAAATGATAATCCGACCTGTCGCCGATGGCGAAATCGAGCGTGTGCAGCGGTTCGCCGCTGATCCAGTCGCGCACCAGTTCGGTGATCGCGCCGGACGCGATCAACCACGCGCTGACCCCGATGCAGCCGCCGAACACCAGCGCCACCACCAGCGCACGCAGGAGCCGCCAGCCCCACGCGAGACGGCGCGGCGCGGGCAGCGGTCGGTCGGGCGCACCAGGCGAAGGCGGGGGGCCGTAGCCGGGTTCGGGCGGGGACGGCGTGTGCCCCCAGGCGACGTCCTGCGTGGTGAGCGCCTGCAACATCCGCAGCGCGACCGGGTGGTGCGCGTCCAGTTGCAGCGCCTGCTCGACGCAGTAGCGGTACTCGTTCAGGTCGTCCGTCGCGGCGGCCAGCCACAGCCAGCCCTCCGCTGTGAGCGTTTCGGTCTGTGCGGCGCGGCGCAGATAGGACAGCGCTTCGGCCCTGCGCCCGGCCTGTACCAGGTGGATGCCGTGCATCAGGTTGGGGGGCGGCGCGTTGTACATCGTCGGGACTCTCCGGTCACTCGCAGCATATACCCTGTTTATATGCCGGTCACGCGCCACGCGCAACCGGGCCAACAACATCACCGGCAGCAGCCTGTCACCCGGCGAGCGCGAAGGTGATCGTATGGCCTGGTTGGAGCGTCTGGGCGTGCTTGCCGGCGGTCACGGTCAGCGCGTCGGGGTTGGCGTCTTCCGCGCGCACGGTGAGCGCGCCGGGAGTCAGTTCCACGCGCAGGACGTTACCACGCAGCACCAGCGTGAACGCGAGCCGGTCCCATGTCCCCGGCAGCCGGGGCGTGAAGTGCACGACCCCATCCGCACGCAGCGCGAAACCGGCGAAACCCTGCACGACCATCTGCCACACCGCGCCCGCCGCCGCGGTGTGGATCCCGCCCAGGAACGTGCCGCCGCTCATGACCTTCTTGCTGTTGTCGTACAGGTCGATCGTCGCGCCCTCGTGGAAGTAGGCGTACGCCTGCTGCGGGTAGTCCGCTTTTGCCGCGATCAGCGCGTGCACCGACGGGCTGAGCGACGACCCGTGCTCGGTGCGCGGCGCGTAATAGTCGAAGTTGGCGCGCAGCACGTCGCGCGGGAAGATGTCGTGTAGCGCCAGCAGTTGCAGCACGTCCGCCTGTTTGAGCACCTGTGTTTCGACCGCGATCCCGGCGGGCCAGCCCCAGTATTCGTCCGGGTGGATCAGGCGCTCGCGCAGTTTCTCCGGCGTGATGTCTTCCAGGTCAAAATAGCCGTCGAACTGCTCGATCACGCCCGTGTGGGGGTCAGGCTGGGGCAGCAGGATCAGGTCTGCGATCTCGCGCCATGCATCGACGTGCGTCCAGGTCAGCGCGAGCCGGTCCATCAGCGCGGCGAGCTGGTCGGGGTGGGTGCGCTGCATCTGCTCGGCGATCATCACCGCGCGCGTGATGGCGAACTGTGACTGGTACATCGTGAAGGCGTTGTTGTCCACGTTCTCGTGGTACTCGTCCGGCCCCAGCAGGCGGATCAGTTCGTAGCGGTTCTTGTCCTTCTTGAAGTGGACGCGCGCGACGATGAACTGCGCGACCTCAAAGGCGATCTCCGCGCCGTACCGCACGATGAAATCCCAGTCGCCGGTCGCCTCAAGGTACTGCCAGATCGCGTAGACGATATCCGGCGAGATGTGAATTTGCCATGAGTTGAAGTGATTGTGGATCGGGCGACCGGTGAGCACGTCGGTGAAGAAGTAGTCCGGGAACAGTTCATCGCCGGTCTTGCCGCTGGTCCAGGCGTAAAACGCGCCGTAGTAGCCCAGGTTCTGCGCTTTGCGGCGCGCGCCGTCCAGCGTGATGTAGCGGTACTCCAGGATGTTACGCGCGATCTGTGGCTGGGTGTAGATGAACACGGGCAGGTTAAAGATCTCCTGGTCCCAGAACGCCGCGCCCTGGTAGACCTGGCACGACAGGCCGCGCGCGCCGATCGGCAGGCGGGCATGGCGCGGCGTGGCGATTGCGTTCTGGTACAGGTTAAAACGGGCCAGCGTTTGCGCTTCGATGTCGCCGTCGATCGCAATGTCCATCGTGGACCACAGCGCATCCCAGCGCGCGGCGTGACGCTCCTTCGCGGCGGTGTACCCTTCGCTGGACGCGGCGCGCACGGCGGCCACCGCCTGCCCGCGCGGGTCGGCGGAGTCGTTGCTGTGCACGATCTGCACCATCTTGGTGAGCGTGACGCTTTCCCCGGCGGCCAGGTCAAACGTCCACTCGCGCAGCACGCGCCGGTCTTCCTGGCGTTGCGTCATGGCCGCGTCGCGCGCGCCGGACAGGACCGCGCCCGCTGCGACCGCGATCCGGATCGCGTGTTCGTGCGTGACGCTTTCGACCAGGTCGAGATCGGGTTCCTGGTGCAGGTCGTAGCTGCGGAAGTGCTCGCCGTTCAGCGACCAGACGCGCCCGTCGATGCCGGTGGTCAGCGTAATCTGCGCGTCGTCCTCGGCGGTGACCGTGTACCGCATCGCCAGCAGGCGCACGTCGTGCATGCTGGCGAAACGTTCCACCGCCAGCGTGATCGCTTTGCCGTGCGCGCCGCGCCACGTCTGCCGTCGCGTGAAGATGCCGTGCCGCAGGTCGAGCGCGCGCCGGTAGTTGCTGGTCACGCCGTCGAACAGGCTCAGCGGCGCGCCGTCCACGCGCACGACGGTGTACAGGCCGTTGGGCACGTTGCAGAGCTCGGTCCAGCGGCCATCGGGCGCGGTGTCCCACGTATCGGTGACGATGCACGCGACGTAACGGTCGGCTGCCCACTCGGCGAACGTGCCGCGATAGCCCAGGTAGCCGTTGCCGATCATGGTGTTGCTGCCGGTGGTGATAAGCTGTTCGGGGTCGAACGTGGTTTCCGCGATGTCCCAGCCCGACTCGGTGAAGACGTTGTTCTGTAGCTGCTGCACGCCTGAACACTCCTCATAGGGGTTTATTTTGTGGCGCTGTGGTTAAGGGGATCATACCGCAAATGCGGCGCGGATGCCGGGGCGCGGGTGCCTGGAACCAGGGGACTCGCCCGGCTCAGCATGGACCGGGCGGTGCATAGCCTTGTGCTTGAGCACGAGGCGGACCCGTGTGCTATACTGGCGGTGACCGCGATCCGCGTGCCCAAAGGACGCACCATGCCGCAGGCCGTATTCCGCTTTTACGGCGATCTAAACGATTTTCTGCCCTACGCGCAGCGCCAGCGCAGTTTTACGCACTGCTTTGAGGGGCGCGTCTCCGTCAAGGACATGATCGAGTCGCTTGGCGTGCCGCACCCAGAGGTGGCGCTGATCCTCGCGCATGGCGCGCCGGTCACGTTCGATTACCTCGTGCCGGACGGGGTGCGGCTGGCGGTTTATCCGCTGTTCCGCGCGCGAGATGTTGTACCGCGTGAGCTGCTGCTGATCCCGCCGCTGCCCGACCCACCGTGTTTCGTGCTCGATATCCACCTGGGGCGGCTGGCGGCGTATTTGCGCATGCTGGGGTTTGATACGCTGTTCCCTGAAAACTATGACGACGAACACCTCGCCCGGATCGCGCACGACGAGCAGCGCGTCCTGCTCACGCGCGACCAGGGCCTGCTCAAGCGTAAGATCGTGGTCTTTGGCTACTGGGTGCGCGCGACGTATCCGCGCCGCCAACTGCGCGAGGTGGTGCGGCGCTTCGAGCTGGCCGATCGCGTCGAGCCGTTCAAGCGCTGCGCCAACTGCAACGGCGTGCTGCAGCCGGTGGACAAGACCGCAGTCATGCACCGCCTGCACCCCGACACGCTGCGCTACTACGACAGCTTTCGCATCTGCCCGGACTGCGGGCGCATCTACTGGAAGGGGTCGCACTACGCGCGCATGGAGCGCATCATCGCGGACGCGATCCGCAAGGACGGGCGCGGCGCGGGGTAGGCTGCTACGCCAGCCGCCGCCAGTCGAGGTCGTCAAACGTCACGTCGATGTTGCCGCGCCCGTCGAAGAACCGCTCGGCGGCATCCGGCGGCACGCGGATCAGGTCGAACGGCGCGCCGCGTTTGACGCCGTCCAGCGCCTTACGCACCAGCGCCTCGAACGGGTCCAGGCGCGTGTCCCACTTGGCGAGCGCGAAATGCGTGTCGCGGAAGCGCCGCACGAGTGAGGCGATCTTTGCCGCGCTGACCGCGCCCGCCTCGCCCCAGAACTCCGGCCTGGCGACCGCGCCGGGCGTGGAGTCGGCAAGCTGGACCACGTCGGGCTTGTACTTGTCGCCGATGCGAATCTCGATGGCGAGATCGGGGTACTGCGGCAGGTAGAGCGCCCACAGCAGTGCCTTCATGATCACGTGCGCGCTGCGTTCGTTGGCCTTTTTGACAAACACGACTTGCTCGCCGTGCGCGCGCAGCGTCCACTTGCGCGGCAGCATCAGGTCGTTCGTCATGTGTGCTTGGTCCCTGTGTGGGTGGTGGTCGCTGCCCAGATTATAGCAGGGTGGCGTGGCGAGGGACGCTGCGCGGTTCTTTGTGCGCCGCACACGCGGACCCGGTACACTAGGCGCACGAACAACCACCAACTATTCACCAACACCGGGGGCGACACACCCATGCCGGAACTGCCCGAAGTTGAAACCGTCGTGCGTGGGCTGCGCGGGCCGCTGACCGGGCGCACGATCATCGATCTGCGCTACGACTGGGGGCGCACCTTCGAGACGCCCGACGCGCCGCAGTTCGCCGACCGCATCCGGGGCCAGCGCATCCGGGGAGTCGGGCGGCGCGGCAAGTACGTATTGATCACGTTGCAGCCGGACACGTTGATCGTGCACCTGCGCATGACCGGGCGGCTGTACGTGGTGCCGGACGACGCCGAAGACTACGCCGACCGGTGGGTGCGCGCGACCTTCCAGCTTGACAACGGGCACCAACTGCGCTTTTCGGACTCGCGCAAGTTCGGGCGCTGTTACCTGGTCGATGATCCGGCGCGCGTGGTGGGCACGTTGGGGCCGGAGCCGCTGGACGACGATTTTACGCTCGATGCGTTCCACGAACTGCTGGCGGGGCGGCGCGGGCGGCTCAAGCCGCTGCTGCTCGACCAGACCGTGATCGCCGGGATCGGCAATATTTACGCCGACGAAGCGCTGTTCCGGGCGCGGCTGCACCCGCTGCGCACTGCCGACACGCTGGATGCCGGCGACCGCGCGCGGCTGTACGAGGCGATCCGTTACGTGCTGCGCGATGGGATCGCGCGCGAGGGCGCGTCGGTGAACTGGTACCGCAAGCCGGACGGGACCAAAGGCTCCGCGCAGGATGGCCTGAGCGTCTACGGGCGGGCCGGTGAAGCGTGCCCCCGCTGCGGGCACCCGGTCGAGCGGCTGGTCGTCGGGCAGCGCGGCACGCATGTTTGCCCCGCTTGCCAAACGCGTTGAGTCGGATGATACTGAGGGTGATAGTTACTGTGTGTGAATGCGAATCAAACGGGAGATAATGCCGTATGACTCCCCTTTCTATGCTGCGGCTGCTGGTACTGGCGCAGTCGACCGGCGACACCTTGAGCGATTTTCTGTGGCAGGTGCGCGGCCTGATCGCGTTTGTGTGCGCGTTGGGATTGTTGTGGGTGGCGCTGCTGGTGCTGACGATCCAGCGGCGGGCCGAAGATAAGCGCCGCAAGAAACTCGGCATGGACCCGCTGCCGAATATGTGGGTTTCGCTGTATCGCCAGGTGACCGGGCAGGCTGAGCCACCGGCGCGTGCTGCGCGTGGCGTAGCACCAGCGCAGGCCGCAGACAGTGCCGCACTCCCCACGCCCGATCTCGACATGCTGACCGGGCAGCTTGACGAAGACGGCGACGCGGGCAGCGCCCAGCCCGAACCGGCCCGCAGCGCACCCGCTGAGTTTCCCGCCGCGTCGCGTCGCGGCCCCGCCCCAGAACCCGATGCAGCGGCTTTGGAGCAAGACTTCATGTTTGACGACGAACCTTACGCGACGGAACGGAACGTCCCCGGCGCGCCGCCCGATTCGGTCGAGGTGCTGCGCGTGTACCGTGACCTGTCGGACGGCACGCTGATCGTGACGATGGGCGAGCAGCAGTTCTCGACGGTGGACGAAATGCGCTCGGCGGACCTGGAGCGCCGCTTCACGAAGATCGTGCGCGAGCTGGCGATCCTGGTGCGCGACGCGCAACAGGCGACCAAGCGCCCGCCGCGCTCGCGCCGCACGCCGCAACTGCAGAAGTCCCCGCGCGCGGAGGAAACCGACGAATCCGCTGCGCCGCCGCGCCCGACGCCACAGGTCCCGCCGCCGCCATCCGTAGCGGAAAGCACGCCGCAAGCGGAAACCCCGCCGGACAAGCCCGCTGCGTCGCCGGGCGACAGCCCGCCACAGGCCCTCGGCGAACAACCGGATGACGACATGCCGTCGATGGCCCCCGGCGCGATGCTGCGCGGCATGACGCGCGCGGCGTTCGGAAACAAACCGGAAACGCCGCCGGTTGAGGAACCTCAGACATCGCTGTCGATCGCCGAACAGATCGATCAGCTTCTGCAGGCGCGGCTGGCGAAGCTGCCGGAATACCGGGGCCGCACGATCAAGGTCGAACCATCCCCGCTGGGCGGCGTGCGTATCCGCGTGGACGATACGTTCTACGAGGGTGTTGGCGAGATCGAGGACCCGGACGTGCGCGCGTTGCTGCAGGCTGTGGTGCGCGAGTGGGAGCAGCGCAGCTAGGATATGCTGGCGGTCCGGGCCGGGGGAAACCCGGCGCGGCACGGCAACGGCATCCGGTGGCGGAAGATGAACCCGCCGCCGGGTTTTTGTGTCCGGCGGCAGGATGGGGCGTAAAACAACGGGACGTGCGGAATCCCCCCACACGCCCCGGCACATTCAGCAGGTGATCGCGCTCAGTAACACGACGTGTTCAGCGCGGCGTTGATCATCGCGGTCGAGGGCACGGTCCCGGCTGGATACGGCTGCAGGTACGCGTTATAGATGCTCCAGTGGCGCGGGATACCGGCGTCGAAACTCAGGCCGATGCAGCCGTTGTAGCCGACCAGGCTGCCGTCGGTGTGGTAGCCGAGCAGCACCACCGGGACGCGCCCGGCTTCCGCCGCGCCGTAGGTGCCGCTGAACTGGTACGTGCCGTAGAACGCGACGGTTTCTGAGGTGTCCTGCCACCCGGTGACGAACTGGTCGTAGGTCTGCTGCGGGTTGGCCCACAGCCCGTAAGCGTAGGCGAAATCGAGGTTATTGATCGCCTCGAAGTAGTCGCTGAGCAGGCCCTGCACGTTATAGTAGCCCTGGCCGCTGCTCAGCTTGCGGTAGGGGTAGCACTCGATATCCAGCAGGCCGCCATAGATCGCCTGCTCGGTTGGGACGTAGGTCAGCGCCGAGAAGTCGCCATCCACGATCAGCCACTGGCGCAGCCCGGACTCGGCGGGGTTAAAGCGCACGGTATAACAGCCCTGGTAGGCGACCTGGCCCCCGTCGTAGTGGTGGCCGATCAGGATGCCGGGGACCGCGCCTTCCTGCGTCCCGGTGGGTCCGGCCTGGTAGCCGCCGAAGTACGCCGTCACGAAGGACGTGTCGTTGTAGCCCGCGACGAAGCTGGCGTATGTCTGCGGCGGGTTGATCCACTGCTGGTACGCCGCCCCGAAGTCGCGCGGGTTGATGTAGTTGTAATAGTACGCTTGCAGCATCGCGCGCGGCCCGACGTTGCCGCCGGCTGCCGCCGGCTGCACGCCCCCCACGCCCAGCGCCAGCGCGACGACCAGGATCAACGCGCCCAGGCGGCGAAATGTCGTATGCATGGTGTGCCCTCCTATGTGGCTCGCTTCATATCCATTATACGCCAGCCACCGCCGCGCCGGGACACGCGCGTCCGACGCGGGCCGCGTGGCAAACCCACGCCTGGCCTACGGAAGTGCGGCCAGGGTCGCCCCGCAGCACAGGGCGCATCAGGACGCCGCTTCGATCAGCGACGGGTCGTCGTTGGCCGGGCTGTTGACGCGGGTCGAGACGGGCCACGCGGTCATCTCCTCGGCGGGGTAAGGGCGCAGCAGCGGCAGCAGCGCTTCGGCGTCGCGCTCGTCCGTGGCAAGCCAGGGCGCGTAATGCGCGCGCGGCAGGATCACGGGCATGCGGTTGTGGATCGGGCGCAGCAGGTCGTTGGGCGTGGTGGTGATGATCGTGCACGTGACGACCTCGTCACCGGTCGCGCCGTCGGTCCACTGCTCCCACAGCCCCGCGAACCCGAACGGCTGGCGATCGTTGAGCGTGATGAAGACCGGCTGCTTGGGGCCGGAGTCCTGTTTCTGCCACTCGTAGAACCCATCGGCGAGCACGAGGCAGCGCCGCCGCTTGAACGCCGCGCGGAAGCTCGGTTTCTCGTGTACTGTCTCGCCGCGCGCGTTGATCATGCGGCTGCCGATCGCCGGGTCTTTGGCCCAGGACGGGATCAGGCCCCAGCGCATGATCGCGAGCCGGTTCGCGCCGGAATCGCGGATGACGGTTGCGACCGGCTGCGTGGGCGCGATATTATAGCGGGGCGCAAGCGGCGGCACGTCGCCGCTCAGGTTAAAGATTTCAACGAGCATATCCGGTTCGAGTTCGGTCAGCGTAAAGCGTCCGCACATTGTCGTTTAACCTCTTGCGTGGTCAGGATACGTCCATTTTCGCACATATGGTCGGATCGCGACAAGTGGGGCGGGCCTGGGCCGGATACCACACAAGGAGACAACCTGACGCATGTTTCGAATTGGCGACATCGAGATTCACATGATCAACACCGGCGTGGTGTGGGTGGACAGCGGCGGCCCCTGGGGGCTGGTGCCGCGCGCGCTGTGGAGCCGCTATTTGCAGCCGGACGAGCAGCACCGCGTGCCGATGGTACTCACGTCGCTGCTGGTGCGCACGGGGGGCCGGACGATCGTGATCGATACCGGCCTGGGCGACAGGCTCGGCGAGAAGGAACGCGCGATCTGGGGGTTGGAGCACCCGCGTGGCACGCTGATCGAGGGGCTGGCGCGGCTGGGCGTGCGTCCGGGTGACGTGGACCTGGTGATCGACACGCACCTGCACGCCGATCACTGCGCGGGCAACACGACCCTCGCGGGCGATGGGCAGAGCGTGATCGCGACGTTCCCTGAGGCGGAATACGTGGTGCAGCGCGGCGAATACGAGGCCGCCCGCCATCCCAACGAGCGCACGCGCGGCACCTACCACGCGGACAACTTCGAACCGCTGCGCGCGTCCGGGCAGCTCACGCTGCTAGACGGCGACACCACGCTCGCGCCGGGCGTCACGGGGGTGATCACGCCGGGGCACACGGATCACCACATGGCGATCCTGTTCGAGTCAGGGGGCGAGCAGGCGCTGTTCGTGGCGGACCTGGCGAGCTATGCCGTGCATTTCGAAAAGCTGGCGTGGATGACGGCGTATGACATCAAGCCGCTGGTCACGCTGGAAACCAAGCGCACGTGGCAGCGCTGGGCGCTGGAGACGGGCGGGCTGTTGATCTTCCAGCACGACACGCAGACACTGGCCGGGCATCTCGTCGAAGACGCGCGTGGCAAGCGCCGCGTGCAGGCGGTGGAAGCTCAGTTTGTGTAAGCGCGGGGAACTTCGGGCGCGCGTCGCGCAGACAAACAGACATCCCGAAGATATTCGCCTCTTGTCGTGGGGTAATTATCGTGCGGCTGGAGGAGCCGTCACACCGGGCTGATCTTCAGGATGCTGTGTGGCGTTTCGCCGTTTGTCTGGCGTTACTTCTGGTTAGCAACAGAATTTTTCTCCTTCATCTGCTGTTCTTCCTCACGGCGGCAGCAGCCGGTCAGGGCCAGAATCGGCACCAGCAAGCCCAACGCAAGGTGAATGAACCAGAACATGAACATGTCATCAGGCATGGTTTTTTACTCCTTTAAGCGGCTCGTCGCGGCGGCACCGCCAGCCTGGCAGGCACCGGCGAGCTATCCTATCCCTCCTATTTCTATTTAACCATTAGTTATATTTCACTGTCAACAAATCAGTGAACATTGTACTAACATAGTTAAAAATAATCGATTTAAATTGATGGAATTTCGTGTTGTGCGCGGGGTATGGGTGTGGCTGTGGGGATGGCGCTTAGCAGGGGCGTCTGAGCAAGGTGTCGTCCAGGCCCAGCGCGTGCCGGAACTGCGCGATCAGGCGGTTACGTGCGGCGTCGGGCAGGAACGTGGCGAACGCAGCATTCATCACGCAGGTTTTGATCTGGCTCAACGACATGCCAAGCCCCACATGCGCCAGTGCTAATTCGTCGGTCAGGCAGATGTTGCTCAGCGCGGGGTCGTCGGTGTTGATCGTCGTGCGCACGTCCAGGGACGACAGGTCGCGCAGCGGGTGGTTGCGCATCCGGGCCACGACGCCACTCTGGATGTTGCTGGTTGGGCAGACCTCCAGCGTGACCTCGCGCTCGCGCAGCAACTGCACCACGCGCGAATCCTCGATCGCGCGGACGCCGTGCCCGATGCGCTCCGCGTTGAACACCTCGATCGCTTCGCGCACGTTGTTCGCCCCGTCCCATTCCCCCGCGTGGACGGTGGTATGCAGCCCGGCTTCCTGGGCGCGCAGGAACAGCGCGCGGAACGGGCGCGCGGCGTGCCCGATCTCCCGCCCGGCCAGGTCCAGCGCGACGATCTCGTCACGGTTGAGCGCCAACGCCGCATCCAGCACGCGGTGCGCGATGGTCACACTTTCGTGGCGATTGACCGAGATGATCAGGCGCGCCTGCACGTCGAAGGCCGCCTCGGCCTCAGCCAGCGCGTCGCACACGGTCCGGATCACGTCGCGGTAGCTGTAGTTGTTCTGCCGGGCGAGGGCGTGCGGCGTGAAGCGCAGCTCCATGTAGCGCACGTTATCGGCGGCGGCGTCTTCAATCGCCTCGCGCGTGATGCGGTGGATGATATCCAGCGAGCAGTAAAAGCGCCGCAGCACGTCGAACTTGCTCAAGAAGACCTGCGCGTTGGGCGCGTCGTCTTCCGTGATCTGCACGTGCGGGCGCAGGGCCTCTGCGTCGTAGGCGGGAAGGGGGATGTCGTGTTGGCGGGAGACATCGATCAGTGTTTCCAGGCGGATCGAACCTTCCAGGTGACGGTGTAACTCGATTTTGGGCCACGTCGCGAGCGTGCGCCAGATCGCGCTGTCGCGGTCGATCACGGTATGCACATTGAAAGCCACAATCACGCCCTTTCTGCGAGTGGCAAAGCAACGATGAACGTGCTTCCGATCCCTTCCTGGCTTTCGACCCAAATACGCCCTTGATGCGCTTCAACGATCTGTTGGACGATGTACAGCCCCAGTCCCGCGCCTTCGAACTGCTTGCGGAACGCGCGGTCGCCCCGGTAGAAGCGTTCGAAGATGTACGGCAGTTTTTCGTCGGCGATCCCGATGCCCTGGTCACTGATCGCGACGTGGGCCATGTGGCGCTCCGCGTCAATGGCGGTGCTGATGCGGATCGTGCCGCCGTCCGGCGAGAATTTAACCGCATTCCCGATCAGGTTGTCAAATACGCGGCTCAGGCGGTGGTAGTCGGCCTCCACCAGCAGCGGGCGCGGCAGCAGGTCGACGTCGAACGTGTGCGGCTGGTCCTGGTGGACGATCTGCGCGTCGGCGACCGTCTGCCGGCATAGTTCGGTCAGGTCGAGCGTGGTCATTTCCAGCATGTCGGCGCTGATCGGGCGCGCGACGAGGATATCCTGCGTCATGCGCTCGATCGATTGGCAGCGCTTGAGCATCAGCGCCAGGATGTCTTTCTGCGTCGGCGTGACCGGGCCGAGCATCTCGTCGTGCAGCATGTCGGTGTACCCGTAGATGATCTGCAGCGGGCCGCGCAGGTCGTGGCTGACCTGGAACACGAGTTCGCGGCGCAGTTCGTCCTGTGCGGCCAGCGAGCGGTTGGCCTCCGCGAGTTCGGCGGCGCGCTGGCGCGTTTCGTCCAGCAGGCGCAGGTTTTCGATCGCGGCGGCGATCTGCCCGCCCGCGATGGTCAGGATGCGCTCGTGGTGCGCGGTGAAGGTGTCCGGCTCGCCGGAGTCGATGTTCAGCGCGCCGATCGTGCGCCGCCGCACCGTCAGCGGGACGGACATCAGCGCGCGGATGTCGGGGTCGATCACGCGGAACTCCGGGTCTTGTAGCGTGTCGCGCACGTAGATCACACGCCCCTGTTCGACCACCGCCCCCGCGACGTACTCGCCCCGCGCGAACGTGTGCCCGATCAGGTACTGGTCGTCCAGCCCGGCCCCAGCGCACAGCGTGACCGTCTCGCCGTCCGGTTCCAGCAGTGCCACGCTCGCGGAACGGCAGCGCAAGGCGTCGCGCACGGACACGACCACCGTGTTCAGAATGTCGTCCAGCGAGTCCAGCTCGCCCACCCGCCGCGCCAGTTCGTGCAGCGCGGTGACTTCGTGCAGGCGGCGCGTGAGGTTGATTGTATAGCGCGCGGTTTCAAACGCGCCCGCGGCCTGCAGGCCCAGCATTTCGATCACGCGCAGGGTGTTCGGCTTTAACGTCTGCGGCTGGTCGTAAAGCAGCACCAGCGTGGCGATCGCCCGGTCGCCGCGCCGGATCGGGTAGAGCGCCGCGGTGTGCACGGGCCATGCCGTGCCGAACACCTCGGCGCGCGGGTCCTGGTGCCCGTTGTGCAGCAGCACGATCTCGCGCGCGGCATGCGCCTGGTCGATCAGCGCGCGCGGGGCGGGGGCCGCACCGGGCGTGACCTGCGCGGGCGTGTCGTCACCGGCGGGCAGCCCGGTCCACGCGTCCGGTCCCCCGGTGGGCCGGCGGACCATGTACAGCCGCACTTCAGCAGGCTTGAGCAGGTCCAGCGCCGCCTGTACCACCAGCTCGGCGATTCGGGCGGGGGTCTGGGACGCGGCCAGGTCCAGGCTGAGCTGGTGCAGGGCTTGCTGGGCGCGTAGCTGGGCGGTGGTCTGGTCGTAGAGCTGCGCGTTACGTACGGCGGTCGCCACCGCGTCCGCGATCACTTCCAGCAGCGCGATATCGTCCGGCGCGTAGGCGTAAGCCTCGTAACTCTGCACCGAGATCACGCCGATGATCTCGTCCTGGGTGATCAGCGGCATGATCATCACGCTTTGCGGGCCGTCGCCCAACTGGATCGCCTGCTGGATCAGCGGGTTGGCGGCGGCGTTCTGGATGATCACCGGCTCGCGTTCCTGCAGCACGATCCCGGTCAGGCCGCCGCTGGACGGGATCACCGTGTCCGGGCGGCGCTCGTCATGGTCGTAAAAACCCGCGATGCGCACCGTATCGGCTTCGGGGTCGAACAGCCCGATGAAAAAGGCATCCGCCGCCATCAGCGCGCGCACTTTCTCGTACACCAGGTCGAGCACTTCATCGAGTTCCAGGCGGTTGATCGCTTTGCTCACGTCGCTGACCGCCTGGAAGCGTTTCGCGCGGCGCTGTTCGGCGTCGAACTGGCGCGCGTTATGCAGCGCGGCGGCTACCTGGTTGGCGAGCGCGGCGGCGAGTTCGGCGTCGTCCGGGCTGAAGGCGTGCGTTTCCGGGCTGTCGAGCGTGAGCTCACCCAGGTAGGTGCCGCGATGGATCAGCGGCGTGCCAAGCCAGCTGCGGATCGGGCGGTTGCCGGCGGGTTGGGTCCAGCGCGGGTCGTTCAACGTATCGTCGATCAGCAGCGGTCTGCCGGTTTCACGCATGATGCGGCTGGTGGCGAACTCCGGCAGGTTATCGGCAGGCAGCGCGCGCTCGCTCTCGATCTGTCCCGCGTTCCAGCGCCGGACGTGCACGGTCTGGTCAGGTTCCAGCATGGCGATCGTGCAGGTGTCGCTGGGGACCAGGCGGTGCACTTCGTGCAGCACCGTGTCGATCAGCGTGTTCAGATCGAGCGTGCTGGACATGGCGTTGATGGTCGAATACAGCGTTTCCAGCCGGTCGCGCAGGTGGTCGAAGATGTGCAGCACGACCAGGAAGCCCGCCGCACCGGGCAGCCGCCACATCGTCGCGCGGATCGGGACGCGCCGCCCCGTAGCGGTGAGCATGTTCACGCGCACTTCGTGCGTTTCCAGGGTGGGATCATCTTGCAGCCGCTGCCAGCCCGCGCGCACCGGCGCGATGTCCTCCGGCGCGATGAAGTGTCGAGCCGGCTGCCCGACGATTGCGTCGCGCGTGTAGCCGTAATATTGGGCTGTGGACGGCGTCGCAAAACGGATCGTGCCACCCGCGTCCACCACCAGCACCGCTTCGGACGAATGCGACCAGACCGAGTGACCGGATAACGTCACTTCAGGGGTGTCTTCGCTCATAGTGCGTTCTCCTCGGTCTGGCCGGTGGACTGCGCGACGCGGCGCGGCACCTGGCGGGACGTCCCGGCTTCATCCGCGTAGATGAGCCAGCCCCAATACCACCACGCGGTGACCAGCGCCAGCAGGATGCCCAACGCCAGCGGCAGGTCGTGCAGCACCGCCTCGAACGCGTTTGCGCCGAGTTCGGCGTGCTGGTCGGCGCTCAAGCCGATCGCCAGCAGCCGCGTCAGCAGCGGCGGCACCATCAACGCCATCGCGACGTAGAAGGCGCGGTAATGCGGCGGGCGGCGCGTGACCTCGCCAAAACGGCGGCTGATCTGCGCCAGCACCCACAGCGTGACGATCAGTGCCAGCGGCGCGATGGCGCCCAATAACGTTAATAAGTTCTGTACCATAGCCCCGGTGCCCCAAAACAAGCAACGCTCAACAAATTGTTGTTGTCGCCATCCAATTATGAACCGGTCCCGGTCACACTATACGCGCGTCTGGACGTGACTGCAAACCGGCAGCCGCGACACCGTTCCCGGCTCTGTGTTGCGCTAGCGCCCGCTGGTCATCCGCCGGTAGACGTTCAGGCACAACCCCGCCAGCACCAGCCCGCCGGACAGTAGAAGCAGGTCGGCGGCAGGGTCGCCTGTGATCTGGTCGGTCTGCACCTGGCGCAATGCGGCCCCGGCGAAGGCCAGCACCGGCACGGCGAACAGCCGGTAATACGTGCGCTCGCCGGACAGCGTTTCGTACTTGCGCGCGATCAGCGCCAGCAGCACGAGCAGCATGCTCAATGCAAGCCACGTGACGATCGTCAAGAACTGGTGAATGCTCGGATTGTCC
This sequence comes from uncultured Anaerolineaceae bacterium, assembly GCA_964425755.1. Taxonomy (GTDB): domain Bacteria; phylum Chloroflexota; class Anaerolineae; order Aggregatilineales; family Aggregatilineaceae; genus CAYRNY01. The sequence goes on along the minus strand of CAYRNY010000001.1, from coordinate 13,702 downwards.
ATGTGCAGCGCGTGATCCCCCCCGGTTGCCGGTTCTGTGTGTCAGTCGTCGCTGCGCCCGCCGGGAAGAAACGCGGCGGCAAACGCTTCGGCGTGCGTCATGCTGGGCGTGCCGCTCATGATGCCGCTGGTGCCTTCAAAGCGGGCGTGCACCTCCAGCCCGCGCGGCGTGATCGCGTAGCGCCGGATGTCCTTGGCGTGATCGCTGCCGCGCAGCTTGAGCACGAGCAGCGCCTTCTCGACCGCGCCCGCCAGCTCGACGTAACGCAGCATGGTGTAGGAGTCCATGATGAAGGCCAGGTCCTCTTCGCTGTCGGGCGTTTCGCCGAGCAGCGCGGCGTTTTCGCGCGTCAGGATCGCGGTCAGCGTCATGCGCTTGAGGCCGTTCACGAAGCTGTAGATCGTGCGGCGCAGCGCGACCGGGTCGGGCGCGAGCGTTTCGAAGTGGCTCAGGCTGTCGACCAGGATCCGCCGCGCGCCGGTCTGCTCGACCATGCGCTCCAGCCGCCCGTTGATCGCGCGCAGGTCGGCGGCGCTCACTTCCGGGCTGGACATGATCACGCGCAGTTTCCCGGCGGCTTCGTGCGCGTTGAAGTCCCAGCCGAAGTTGGCAGCGTCGCGGTAATACTGGTCGGGAAATTCTTCGAAGGTGAGGATGATGCCCGGCTCGCCATGCTCGACGATGCCGTGCTGGATGAACTGCATCCCGATCGTGCTCTTGCCGGTGCCCGGTGCCCCTTCGACCAGGTTGGCGGTCTGGGGCAGAAATCCGCCGTGTAACATCTCGTCCAGGCCGGTGATTCCGGTAGGGATGCGGTCGCTGTTCATGCGGGTACGTCCTCTCAGCCTTTCAGCAGCGGCGGCAGGGTGCAGCGTGCCATCGACTGGCATCTGCAGGCCGCAGGGATGCGCGTCAGCGCAGGCTACGGATCACGTGATAGATCGCCTTCACGCGGAACTGGCGATCCTCGCAGCGCTTCAAAAACTCCCCGATCAGCTTGCGCAGGTCGTCGTCGGCAGCATAGGTATACACGCGCATGTCGGGCAGTTGGTCGATTTCCAGCACGCCGTCGTGGGCCAGTTGAAGCAGCTCCGGTTCGACGATGCGCACATCACGCCCGGTATAGCGCGCGATGTTGTCAGCCGTATCGGTCGTGTGCGAGTTTTCGTGAAAGAAGCGCACCAGGTCCCATTTGATGAACGAGTTGATGCGGGTCTGGATCAGCTCCAGCAGTTCCGGGTCAATCGCGTTCATCAGGCTGGCCGCGTAGTCGTCGGGTTCAGACATACTGTCTAATCCTCATAACACTTGAGGGGCACGCTGCGCCTCTCCGGTTGGTGGTCCGGCCTGCGTGCTGCGGCCAGACAGGTTGTGCCCGGCGCATGCGGCCCCCCGATCGCGCGCGGTGGGTGCGCCTAACGGCGACGCTTGACCGTGCGCTTGACGGCGTCCGGGTCGACCGTGTGGCGCGCGCGCCGGATCGTCCGGTAGCAGCACTGCTTGAACTTCTTCCCGCTGCCACAGGGGCAGGGGTCGTTGCGCCCGACTCCGTCGTACTGGCTGATGTGCAGCGGCAGGCCGGGGATCGAGTCCGTGGTCGGGCGTCCTTTGCCGCGTTGTGGCTGCGGGCGTCCGTCCCCGGCACGCTGCGCGGCGGCCTGGGCGTCCACGGTGGGCATGGTGCCGCGCCCGGCCTGCACGTTGGTCAGGTTGCGTTGCAGCATCAGGCGCGGGCGTGTCTGTTGGGTGGCCGGCGCGACGCGGAAGATATCCTGCACGACCTTGGCCTTGATCTCGGCCTGCAACGCCTGCCACATTTCGTAACTCTGGCGCTGGTACTCGACCAGCGGGTCGCGTCCGCCGAAGCCGACCAGGCCGATGCCCTCGCGCAGCACGTCGAGATCGGTCAGGTGGCGCTGCCAGAGCTGGTCGACCGCGTTCAACATGACGTGCTTTTCGGCTTCGGTGAACCAGTCATCGCCGAACTGCTCGATGCGCTGCTGGTAGACTTCCAGCGCGCCCTGCACCAGCCGTGTCTCGATGTCGTCGGGGTCGTTGAGCGCGCGCAGCGTGTCCGGCGTGATGTCTTCCGGCACGGGGTAGATCGTCAGCGCCGCGCGGTGCAGCTCTTCGAGGTCCCAGTTGAGTTCGTCGCCGCTGAGCTGCTCCGCGACCACGTTCTGAATCCCCTCGGTGATCATCAACTGGATCTGGTCGCGCAGCACACCTTTTTCGGCGGTCAGAATCTTGTACCGCTGGGCGTAGATCGTCTCGCGCTGTTTGTTCACCACGTCGTCGTATTCCAGCACGCGCTTGCGGATGTCGAAGTTATGCGCTTCGACGCGCACCTGGGCCTGCTGGATCGACTTGCTGATCATGCCGTGCTCGATCGGCATGTCTTCGGGCATGTCGGCCCATTTCATGAAGTTGCGCACGCGGTCGCCGCCGAAGCGCCGCATCAGGTCATCTTCCAGCGAGAGGTAGAAGCGGGTCTCGCCGGGGTCGCCCTGGCGTCCAGCGCGCCCGCGAAGCTGGTTGTCGATGCGCCGTGCTTCGTGGCGTTCCGTGCCCAGCACGTACAGCCCGCCCTGCTCGAGCACGATCGTGCGGTTCTTGGCGACTTCGGCTTTGGCTTCGGCCAGCACCTCGGCCCATTGTTCTTTGGTGGCTTCGGTGATGTCCACGCCGTAGCGCTTGCGCAGGATATCGCGCGCGAGACCTTCCGGGTTGCCGCCCAGGATGATATCGACGCCACGCCCGGCCATGTTGGTCGCGATGGTCACCGCGCCGGGCCGCCCGGCCTGCGCGATGATCACGGCTTCGCGCTCGTGCTGTTTGGCGTTCAGCACCTCGTGCGGGATGTTGGCTTTGCCAAGCTCGCGCGAGAGGTGCTCGCTGGTCTCGATGGCCGCCGTGCCGACCAGCACCGGCTGGCCGCGTTCCTGGCGCGCGTTGATGTCACGCACCACGGCGATCCACTTGCCTTTTTCCGTCATGAAGACGAGGTCTTGCTTGTCCTCGCGGATCACCGGCAGGTTGGTCGGGATTACGGTCACTTCGAGGTTGTAGATTTCCTCGAACTCGTCCGCCTCGGTCGCTGCGGTGCCGGTCATGCCGGCGAGCTTGTCGTACATTCGGAAGTAGTTCTGGAAGGTGATCGTCGCCAGGGTCAGGTTTTCGCGCCGGATTTCGACGCCTTCTTTGGCTTCGATCGCCTGGTGCAGCCCTTCGCTGAAGCGCCGCCCGTGCATCAAGCGCCCGGTGAACTCGTCCACGATGATGATCTGGCCCTGCATCTCGACGTAATCTTTGTCTTTGTGGTAGACCACGTGCGCGCGCAGCGCGTTATCGAGGTAGGGCAGTTTGTCGGAGTTTTCCGGGCTGTAGAGGTTATCCCCGTCCAGCTCGCCTTCGCGTTGCAGCAGGTGTTCCATCTTCTCGACGCCGCGTTCGGTCAGGTAGACGCTGCGGGTTTTGAGCTCTTCGACGTAATCGCCGTCCGGGTCCTCGCGTTCGATGCTCGCTTCGCTGCTGGGCACGAGGTTCTTGACCAGCTTGGCGAACAGGCGGTAATAGTCGCTGGGCTGGTCGGCCTGCCCGCTGATGATCAGCGGCGTGCGCGCCTCGTCGATCAGGATGTTGTCCACCTCGTCGACGATCGCGTAGTGGTGCCCGCGCTGGGCCATCTGGTCCAGGCTGCGCACCATGTTATCGCGCAGGTAGTCGAAGCCGAACTCGTTGTTCGTGCCGTAGGTGATGTCGGCTCTGTAGGCGTCCTGGCGGCTGATCGGCTCCAGGTTATGGAAACGCGCATCGTCGCTGGACCAGTCCGGGTTGAAGCGGAACGAGTGCATGGTTTCGTTCTCGCCGCGGCTCTGGATCACGGCGGAGGCCAGGCCCAGGAAATGGTAGACCGGCCCCATCTGCTGCAGGCCATATTTCGACAGGTAGTCGTTCGGCGTGACCAGGTGCGCCCCTTTGCCGGTCAGGGCGTTGAGGTACAGCGGCAGGGTGGCGACCAGCGTCTTACCCTCGCCGGTTTTCATCTCCGCGATCTTGCCCTGGTGCAGCACGATCCCGCCGATCAACTGCACGTCGTAATGCCGCAGGCCGATCGTGCGGACGGCGGTTTCGCGCACGACGGCGAACGCTTCGGGCAGGATATCGTCCAGCGTTTCGCCATCGCTGAGACGCTGTTTGAACTCGTCGGTTTTGGCACGCAACTGCTCGTCGGAAAGCTGCTGCATTTCCGGCTCCAGGGCGTTGATCACGTCGACCACTTCCTGGTGGCGCTTCAACTCGCGCTCGTTGGGGTCGCCAAAGACCGTTTTGACGATTGACTTTAGCATCGTTCCTCACAGTGGCGGGACGGCTGTCTTAAGGGTCCGGTGTCCCGCCGGATTCACTCGGTTGGTCCTACACACAATTCGTTTCGGTAGCGGTTGGCTGGAAACTTGGTCGAAATTATAACATATTCCGTTACGGGGCGGATAGCGCGAGCGCGGGGGGATGGCGGCGGAAGGCGTTAGATTCAGGTTAAAAATGAGGGCTGGATGTTTCACAGGTAACGCGATGACAGGTGCCGGATCGAGGAGTGCAGGCCGCGATAACCAGCGCCAGACATTTAGGTGCGAGTACTGTGTTGTAGTCGGCAGAGCACCTGAAGCACCTTCCTATTTTTGCAAGTACAGAGTCAAACCTGCGGCGATCAACAAGACCGGTAATGTTTTGTCCGTTACAGCAAGAAGCAAAATCGCACCCGCCCAGACAAATAACAAGCGCGTGCCGTGAAGATTGCCCTTTGTCAGACTGGCTGACAAAAAGTTTGAGAATAAGAGTAGCAGCAGTCCCCAGGGCATAAGCGGGATCTCCAACAATAAGATGATTCCGAGACCTATCAGGAAGATCGCACCTGATACACGTGACGCCTTGGGCGCGTCTCTCACTGGCATAACCATATTGTTTCTCCTCAATGCATTTAACGCCGTTGTGCGGCGATCACGATACGGCGCAGGATCACCGTCAGCAGCACCAACACGATGAATCCCGGCCAGAACAGGTCCGCCAGGATCGCGATCACCAGGCCGGCCAGCCACAGCGCGGGGATGATCGCGCCGGGCACGCCGCCCCGCGCGTAGCCCACCGGCAGCACCGAGAGCGCCAGCACCACCAGGATCCAGGGCCAGAATGCCTCTCCAAGCACGGCGATCGCGGCGATGCCGAGCAGGATGATCGCGCCGGAAATGCGGTTTGCGGTTTGGTTGGGTTGCATAGTGGTTAGTCTTCAGTTCTCAGTTTTCAGGTGTTGGTTGGCGGCGTGTGGTCAGCGATCGTGCTGTGCAGAAGCGGCTGCCTGATCCTGCCCGGCGAGCAGGTCGGCCAGTGGCAGTTCGCCATCTGCATCCAGATCGGCGGCCAGCCGCGCGCGGACCGCGTCGCGCTCGTCCGGCGTGAGCAGCGCGAGCAACAGCGCCAGCCGTGCATCCTCGTCGGTGCTGGCCTCGCGTTTGGCTTTCTCTCGCGCGTGTGACGTGCCATCGATGCTGATCCCGTAGGCGTCAAGCGCCCACAGCGACCAGATCGTCATCGTCGCGACCAGCGCCATAACGGCGGCGGCACCGTTCACGAACTCGCCGAGATCGATCAGTACCACCAGCGCGACGCTGAGCCAAACCACACCCGTCGCCAGCAGCAGGGCCGATATCTTTTTAAGCTGTTCCATCAGGTATTTTCTTTCCCTAGCCGGTCGCGTGGATATCGTGCCGGCGGCGATCACGCGTAGTCATCGTACTCGTCGTCTGGCAGCCTGCCCATCCCGGCGCGAATGGTTGAGGCACGCTTGCGTTTCTTCAGCGCCGGGGGCTGGAACAGCGCGCCCGCCATCGTGCTGATTCCGATCACGATCAGGATGCCCGGCCAGAACGGAATCGGCCCGGCGAACAGGAGCGCGATCCCCGCCATCCAGACGAAGCCTTGCATCCCCGCCCACAGCCCCTCATTGGCGATGCTGCCCGGCAGCCCGGACAGGCCGATCACGACCAGAATCCAGGGCCAGAAGGGGATCGCGTCCCACAGGAACAGCACGCCGATGCCGATCAGCAGAATCCCTCCGCTCATGCCTTCGAGGGCGCTTTTGCCGGCGCTGCGCTTTTGCTTTGGCATGGTGTTTTCCCTCACAGATAGTACGTTGCCGGTGATCACGGATTCCTGCGAAGCGTCTATTACTATCTACGCGCGATGGCCGGTTCCGGTTGCGCGCGTCACGGCGATCCGAACGACACCGGGGCCAGGCGGTCGGCGGCGATGTCCAGCACGTAGGCTGACCTGTCCGCCATCTCGATCAGCGCGTGCGTGCCGTTGGCGAACGGGCGCACCTGTGCAGGCGCGATTCCCGTCGTGGCGAGGGTGCTTTCCAGCGCGTGCCAGCGCCCGGAGTCGACGTTCTGCACGGCGAAATCGCCGCGAATCGTGGTCCACAGGTACGCCGTTTCGCCCTGCACCAGGTGCACCGCGAGGCGGTTGGGCTGCGGCATCCTGTCCGGCACGACCACGCGCGAAGTAAAGTCGCGCGTCGCCAGGTCGAACAGCATCACCTCGCCTTCGCCCGCGTTGGCGACCATCACGCGCGTGCCGCTGGCGTTCCAGGGGAAGCCCAGCCCGGTTTGCTCGCGGGAGACGTACACCGCGCCCCCCGGCAGCCAGACCTGCTGGCGGTCAAACCCGTTCGGGCGCATGGTGAACAGCCGCGCGGTGCGCCGCCCGGCCTCGTCGAACACCAGCCGGAACAGGTTGATGCCTTCGCCGCCGGCGGTCCACCCGACGTGACGCCCTTCGCCCAGCGGGTAGAGTTCGCCGGTCTGCAGGTTGGCGACATAGGTGTGAAAGCGGAAACACGGCCCGTACGCGCCGCATTCGTCGCGGTACGCCGCGACAAACGCGACGTATTTGGCGTGCGGCGACCAGACGACCTCGTCCAGGTACACGGTCCATTCACCGGGTTCGGACTCGTCGTACACATCCAGCGACTCGGGGATCGTGCCGTGCTGCGGGAACGGGAACAACTCGCGCACGCCGCCGGTGCTGTCGAGCACGCTCACGCGGCTGATGCCGACGCGTTCCGGGATCACCGTGTCGCAGCGCGGGACGCGCAGGTGCAGGTGCCGCACGACCACGATCTGCGCGCCGTTTGGGGCGGGATAAAGGTCGTATTCGGAGCCGGGCAGCGGGAGTTGCAGCGCGGCGTCGGCGTCCAGCCCGTCGAACGGCGTCCCGACCAGGCGTGTGGGACATTCGGCGTTCGCCGCGTCGAGCAACTCGCGCAACCGCTCGATCTCGACGGTCTGCCAGGCTTCGGCGGGCGTCGTTTGTTGCGCGGGCACGCTGAACGCGGCGCGTGGTTCGGCGCGCCCGTCCGGCGCCACGAAGTGATGCGCGATCGCCGTGTCGTCCTCAGCAGGGTGGAAAACGTGCAGCCCGACCGTCACCGGTTCCAGGTAATAATCGTCCGCTCTGCCGCCTTCGGCTGCCCATCCGGTCGTGCCGTCCGGCAGTTGGAGCTGCCACCACACGTAGCCCAGGTTGCAGGTGTAGCCGTCGATCACGGTGGCGACGGTGTCAAACGCCAGCAAGCGGATCTCGCGCGCGCCTGCCGCACCGGTGCGCGGCTCGTTTTTCAGGCTCAGGCCGTAGGTGGTGGTGACGCGGGCCTGGCTGCCCGTCTCCAGGCGCGGGGTCACGAGTCCGTCGCAGGGGTTCTGCGCGGCGACAGGGCCAGGGTGCGGGCGCGCGGGCAGGATCAGCGCCCCGGCCAGTGCCGCCGCTGCCAGCGCCAGGATCGTAAGGCGTATGCGTGCTGCGTGCATCGAACCGTTATTCCTCTCGTAGGCGGATCGGATGTTCCACCGGCGATCATAACACGTTCAGCGCGGGTGTCACGGGTAGGCTATTGCGTTCGTCCGGCGATTGAAGCCCGCGCGCCCGATCGAGCATTGAAAACGCCTGCCGTCTATGCTACAATGCCCCCACTCGGCGGCCCTTCGTTATTGTTCCGGGCCGCTTCATTATGCGACACACTAACGGCGTGTGCGGGCGCGAGTGGTGGGCGGTGGCCGGTGCGCGCCGTGAGAGATGGGTAGAGGACGACAATCTGATGGCTGACCTGATCAAAGCGTTACAAGACAAGTACATCCCGGAATACAAGCATCCCGAGATTCGCCCCGGCGACACCGTGCGCGTGCACGTGCGCATTGTTGAGGGCGCGCGCGAGCGTGTGCAGATCTTTAACGGCCTTGTGCTGCGCATCAGCGGCACGGGCAAAGAGCAGACCTTCACCGTGCGCCGTATCGCGTCGCATGGCATCGGCGTCGAGCGCACGTTCCTGCTGTACAGCCCGCGCGTCGAGAAGATCGAGATTGTGCGCCGTGCAAAGGTGCGCCGCGCCAAGCTGTACTACATGCGCGGGCGTACCGGCAAGGCTGCACGCCTGAAGGAACGCCGGTAATCCCTGGCCTCTTGCGGGACGACAGCGGCAGCGTTCACGCCGTGACCGCTGCTGCCAGCCTGCTGCCGCGTGCGTCACTGCACGCCCTGGTGGTGGGCTTTTGCGTGTTTGGGGCACGTGCTGCCCGGGTTACGCTTCGGCAAGGCCGACATCCGCCGCGACGACGCGCCGCACCGTGCCGGAATCCAGGCGCACGAACAGCGCCCCGACCTCGTCCACCGCTTCCGCGATGCCGGTAAAATGCGGGCCGGACTCGGCGCGTGGATCGGTGTAGACGGTGACGCGTTTGCCGAGCGTGCCGAGCGCGTCGCGCCACGCATCCAGCAGCGCGGGTTCGTCGACGCGTGCGGCCCAGTGATCGACCCCGGCCAGGATATCGCGCAGCAGCGCGTGGCGGCCCACCGCGCGCCCCAGTTCCGCCTCGACGCTGGTCGCGCTGTCTGCGAGCGCGGTCGTGCTGAAGTCTGTGCGCACGTTCAGCCCGATCCCGGCGACCACAGCGGCAAGATCGCCGCCCGACCAGATCGCTTCTGCCAGCACGCCGCATAGTTTTTTGCTCCCCACAACGACATCGTTCGGCCATTTCAGCGCGACGGCATCGCCCAGCAGCGGCGCGAGCGCCCCGTACACGGCCAGCCCCGCGACCATCGTGCAGCGCGGCACGCGTTCCGGAGGCAGGTCGGGGCGCAACACGACGCTGACCATCACGCTGCTGCCGGGGGGCGAAAACCACGCCCGGCCCTGCCGCCCGCGCCCGGCGGTTTGCTCCTCGGCGATCACGGCGGCCCCTTCGGGGGCGGGATCGCCGACGTCCAGCGCCCAGTCGCGCGCGATATCCTGCGTGCTGCCGACCTGCGTGAAGAACCTGAACGGGCGCGCGCCCAATACGGCACGCAGCGATTCGGTGGTGAACGTATCGGTCATGGGGGCCTCCTGAGCTGGCTCACGATGACGTGAGTGTACCGGGGATTTGCGAACTCCCGAACCACACCGGCCCGCCGCGTGACGCGACTACCACACGACGGGCCGGGTAACATGGGGCTGCGTAGCGTGCCCCTGCGAACACACGCGGGCGCTTACTGCGCGCGGATGGTCAGGTCGTAGTCTAGTTCCCAGTAGGCTTTGACCTCGATGAAATACGTCCCGCTGGTGGGGGCGGTGAGCGCGAGCACGTCATCGAAATAGGGGTCGAACGCCGCGACTTCGAACCCGTCCGGGCCGTACACGGTCAGGTAAGGGTAGTCGTCGGACGCCAGTTCGATCTGCACGTTCTGCCCGGCGTCGAGCGTGATCGTGTAGATATCCTGCTCGTCATCGCCTGTAAACCCGCCGCTGAACGTTTGACCCAACGTCAGTTCACCCTCGACCATGTCCGGCCCACCGGCCAGAAACTCCGACGTGCGCTCCAGCGGTTCGTAGGTGCTGGGCACGCTGACATCATCCATCGTGGTGCTGTTGATTTGGTTCATGTCCACCGCAAAGGACAGCCCGCCGGTCAGCCCTGGAATCTCGGGATCGCCCAGCAGCGAGAGATCGAAGTCCAGCGTCACGTCCAGCGCCAGCCGGCGCGGCAGCCGGTCGTCCAGGCCGACCCAGACCGTCGAACTGAACGTCGTGTCCCCGGCGATCATGCCCGCCGCCATCAGCATAAACTGGACCTGCGCTTCGTTGATCGCTATGCCCATTTCTTGCTCGCTGAGCGCCGCCAGCGCCGGGTCGTTGAGCAGCGTGACGATCGCGCCCGGCAGTTCGGGATCGGTCAGGAAGCCGCTGAGATCGAAGGTTGAGGTGAAGACCGCTACCGGCTGCCCGGACAGTTCGGCGTCGGCCTCGCGCACGGTCGTGACGTGTGCGTTAGCCAGCTCGGCCAGCGGCATCATCGCGGCGGACAGGCTGCTGGCCTGGTCGAGCAGGTCTTCCATTTCCGGCGACTGGAGCGCGGCTGCCATCTCGTCGAACGTGGCTTGCAGCTCCTGCACCATCGCGTCGGTGATGTCCAGGGTTTCGCCGAACCACACACTCTCACCGGCGGGCGACTCCAGCCGCACGTAGAGCGTCCCGTCCTTGAAGACTACCTCGGCGCTGCCGGACAGGGTCTGGTCCGGCGTCTGGAGCCGCGCCTCGGTGATCGCCAGTTCCAGGCCCAGCTCTTGCAGCATTTCCAGCAGCGACTCGGCGTCCAGGCTTTCGTAGAACGCGATCACGCCCTCAAGGTTGTATTGCCCGCCTGCGGTGAAGCTCTGCGGCATATCGCTGAGCAGCGCCAGCGCCGCTGCTGGCAGCACCACGCGCCCCGATCCGGCGGTGCGGAATACGATCGTCTCGTCCCCTGCCTTCAGGTTCAGCTCAATCGCCCAGTCGGGCATGGTGAACGAGCGGATTTCACCCTCTTGCAGCGCGGTTGATGCGTCAGTGAGTAGCTCGCAGTCGGCCTCGTCCAGCCCGTTGCAGTTCACGCCCGGTGTGTCGCCATCCTGTGCTGCGACCGGCAGCACCAGCCCGCACAAGAGCAACACGATCATGACAAACGACGACATCAGTTTACTGCCTTTCATTGGTGGGGTTCTCCTTAAATGCTTATGTCCTGTCCTGGCAAGAATCGAGTGGCACTCAAAGGTGAGGGCCGGTACCAGTTTCTACGTTTTTTGCGCCCAGACGTTTCGCGCGGGGGCGGGACAAAGAAAAAAACCGGGGCACGCCAACGCGCACCCCGGCTGATGAAAGCGGTAGCGACAATTACATGCCCAGCCCGCCGAGTTCCTGTTCCAGTTCGCCCAGGTCGAAACCGGCGTCCTCTTCCAGTTGCTCAAGTGGCAGGTACTCGTCGGGGACCGGGGCCGTCAGCGGCGCGTTGAAGTCCGCAAGCTCGGTGACGAAGTGAAGCTCACCGTCGATCTTGCCGACTTCCGGCGCAAACAGCGACAGGTCCAGTGCCAGCGTCACGTCCAGCGCCAGCTTGTGCAGGTAATTGTCGTCCAGGCCGACCCACTGCTCAACGCTCACCGTGGTACCGGCCAGCATCGGCTGCAGGAACATGCCGATCATCTGCACGTCTTCCGGCGACATCGCTTCGCCGCCCATCTCCTCGCCGAGCAGTTCGCCCAACATCGGCGACGAGAGCACCGCAACCAGAAGCTGCGCCACGTTCATTTCGGTGACGAACGTCGCGACCTGCTGGCCCATAACCTCGGCATCTGCGCCGCGCGTGGTGGTCACGACACCGGTCAGGTCAACCCCGATATCGGCCAGGTCCAGCCCGCCGGACAGGTCTTCGATCACGCTGAAGTCGTCCGGGTCGATCTCGGCGTTTTCCAGCGTGTCGCCGTACCACTGGTCGTTGTACTTGACGAACGCCATCTCACGCGTGATCACGACTTCGGCGCCGCTGAGCGACATGGTCTCCTCGCCATCGGTGCCCGAGGCTTCGTCAATAATCAGGTGCATCAGGATTTCCGCATCGGGGGTCATCGCGAAACCGCCGGTGCTGCCCTGGGCGTTAAACGTGACCGTCTGCGTGGCGGGTTCGGCGGTGGCCTCACCTTCCATCATGCCGACGTCTTCAGGTACGGTGAGCGTGAAACTAACGGCCCAATTCGGCGTGGTGAACGATGTCACACCGGCCATCGTCATGGTGGGCGCGGTCAGCAGATCGCAGTCTTCCTGGCTCAAGCCCTGGCAGAGCGGGTTCGCGCCGTCCTGCGCAAACGTCGAAACTGTGGGGACCGCGAGCATAGCCAGCAGCACGAGCATAGTGAATAAACGCGTAAAGCGCTTCATGTGGAGTGTCCTCCTTGATATGGAATCGTCAATGTAAGGTGTTTCTCTTCAGATCAGGTCCGGATGGCTGCGTATTCCAACCCGATACTGTCGCCCTAGTATACTAGTGCGTTTGTGACAATTGCAACCTGTATTTGATAAAAACCTGCAAAATATTCCGGGCGATTACACTACGGACGCCCTCAAGAGCTGTTCGCGATGTAGGGGCGGCCCCGGTGTGGGAGCACTCGCCGGGTGCTCCCGGGGTGGACGTGGGGACTCACCCCTACCGCTCAACTGGCTTCTCAGTTCCCGAACAGGTTGCCACCGAGATCGAACGACCCCTCGGACTCGACCACGTTCTCCGGCGCGGTGATCGTCAGCGCGGCGTTGTGGTTGCTGAGATAGCCCTGCAGGTTGTAGCGCATCGCCATCGGCACCGTGTCCGGGTCCAGCGCGCTGAGGTCCAGTTCCAGCACGTAGGACTCGTCGACGTAGTGGATGTAACCGTCATCCGCGCCGATCCACAACGTCGCCGTGATCGCCGTGCCTTCAAAGAACGGCAGCAGTATCGGGGCCATTGCCGCGAGCTGGTTCGGGTCGCCGATGCTGGCCGGGTCAATCCCCATGTTTTCCAGGCCCATCGCCGCCAGGTCATCGAACAGCGCGAGCAGCGCGTCCGGGTCGTTCAACAGCGCCTGCAGGTCAACGGCCAGCGTCTGCACGACCATCTCCTGGCCCATGTGCTGCACCGGCTCGCCGGTCGTGACGGTGAACGTTTCCGGCGCGCGGAACACGTCCAGGCTGGCGGCTTCGGTCCCGGTCACGCCGAACAGGAAGCTCAGGCCGAGCAGGGCCGACGCGTTGAGTTCTTCCTTGAGCCAGGAGCCATCCGCGTTGAGCGTGTAGCCGATGTCGTCCACGATGATGACCTGGGTATTTGAGAGGTCATCGGCACCGGTCTGCGTGGCGAACGCGGCCTGGTCCAGCCACGCGTGCAGGTCCGCACCGAGATAATCCGCCGTCTCCGATACGATGTAATCATAGCTGCCGGTGATCGCGGCTTCCGTCACTTCCACGCCGTCGTCGATGTACAGGTCCACGACCAGGTCAGTCACGCTGGCGCTGTTGAGCGCGTTCATCAACTGGTAGGCGTCGCGCCGCAGGTTGCAGCTTTCGATGGCTTCATCTGCCGCGCAGACGGCTTTGGCCGTCGCCGGGACGGTTGTGCCTGCCGGGAGCGGGAATCCGCACGCGAGCATAGGGGTGGTGACCAGCAGCGCCAGCACCAGGCCGGGAGCTAATCTTTTGATCATCAGTCTATCCTTTGGAATAGGGCGCTGTGCGCGCACGGCTTGCGAAGGGAAGGGCGGCTCGGAGTCGCGGGTGGGCCGGGTGTGAGCAAAACCTGACAATGAAAAAGTAGACAAAAAGCCTCAAGTGAGG